>JBKAGE010000040.1:0-118271 GCA_046290225.1 Bradymonadia bacterium
GTCCTCCGCTACACCACAAAACCTACCCTCAAAAGGGGGGTTGCGAATTGATAGAGAGTCCGTGCCCGTGCCCGAAAACTGATCTGCGAGCGAAGCGAGGCCACCAAGCCCCATCAACGCCCAAACCGAACATCCACAGGCACCGGCGTCGCCATCACCCGCCCCGTCCCCAGCTGCCCCATATCATCCACCCCCCAGCACAGCACCTCCCCCTTGGGCCGCGCCATGCAAGCGTGCTCGTGACCCACACCCAACGTCACCGAGGGCCCTGGTACCTCAGTCACCTCGTTGAGACGCTTCTCACGCTCGCCATATGGGATGCCGGTCAGGTACTTCCCCCAGTACATGCAGCGCACGCGGCCATCAGCCGCCCGTGAGCAGAGCAGTTGATCATCCCTCTGCACCTCGACAGCAGGGCTCAGCGCCTCGACCTTTCGAAGACCCACCGCCTTCATCTGCGGTTCACCCCAGTTCGCATCGAAGTACCAGCACCAGACCTCGCCTTTCTTGGACACACCACAATGCTCAATTCCCCCAGTGAGTTGCTTCATCGGGGGGAGCCCCTTGATGATCACCGGCTTGGGATCAGGCTTCTTTGTCGGGAAGTCCTCGTCGCCGTCGAAGCGATGATCCCGCCAGCACCACACCTTGCCCTTCTTCACCAGGGCGCACATCGTCTCCACCCCGCCTGCGAGCGCCGTAGCGCCTTTGACCTTGGGCACCTGCTTCCAGCTCGACCAGCCACCCGCCTCTCCCTGGCCGTAGATACACCGCACGTGGCGGCTCTTGTCGATGACGCACACGTCGACGATGCGATTGAGAGCAATGTCTCGAGCGGTGGTGGTCAACGAGGGCGTGCTCAGACTGCTCCACCCGTCATAGCTGAAATAGCCGCAAGAGGGCCGCCCGCTCACGAGGGCACAGATCGTCCCGTACGCCATGTCGAAGGTACTCACGGCGCCCCAAAAGCCCGCCTTGGCGATGCCGGACTTGTCCTTTCCGTTGTCTCCCCAACAACGGACCTCGCCGTGGGCAGTTTGAGCGCAGGTCTCGTGCCAGCCGCCACGGAGACGCACGACGTCGGAGATGCCCTGCGCAGCCTCGGGTGCCATGCGAAACCAGGGGCGGCCGTCACCGAGCTGGGCGTCTTCGTTCTTCCCCCAACACGACACTCGGCCGCCTGCCCGCAGAGCGCACGTGAACTGCCCGCCGAGGGCTACACCTGTGGCATCGGTGATGCCCTCGATGGGTGGAGACGCCCCCTCGTCCACGCGCTCGCCGTTGCTGAAGTCGTAGTTCGAGCCCCAGCACTGCACTCGACCGCTGATGACCGCACAGCTACGGCCGTCTCGGGCCACGAGGGGCTCTTTGCCGGTGAACGGGGCTTTGGGCTGGCCATCGGCCTCACCGCCCTGACACGACCATGTGCCCGCCTTGCGCATACATAGAGATTGATAGGTGCCGGTGATGCGCTCTACGCCCTCTACGGGCAGGCGGTGGGGTGTGTAGTCCTTCTGCTCCGGGCCGCCCGGTGCGGTGCCTCGACACCACACCTCGCCCCTGGCGAGCGATGCACAGGCAAACCGGCTCGAAAACACCATGGAGGTGATCTTGCCTGTGACACCAAAGTCCACGGGCCTCTCGGCCTTGTGCTCCGCGTCCCAGCTCATCACGCCATAACAGCGGGCGCCCTTCGCGTCAGCGGCGCACACGACAGACTCACCGCTGAACAATCGGGTGATGCCAGATGGCTCCAAGACCTTGCCCTTGCCCTCGCCGTCCAGCCAGCCACCCCAACACTTCATCTCCCCGCTGCGACGCAGCACACAGGTGAAGATGCCCGCCGCGGCGACGCCCATAGCATCTGTAATGCCTGGGATGGGCGCGGGCCGACCAGTGGGCATACCCTGGTCTCCCCTGCCGAGCTGGGCGTGCTCATTGTTGCCCCAACACCAGACCTCGCCCTTCCGCGTTCGAGCGCAGGCGTGCTCCCTGCTGAGCGAGAGTTCGACAACCTCTGGGGTGGCGGTGGAGGCAGGGGCCGACAAGATCGGCAACAACATCAGTGTGAAGGTGCTCAGCACGAAACGGCTCTCCTGGAATGCAGGGCCGCCATCATAGGCAGTGTGTGCAGGTCAGAGAAGCACGCTCAACGCTCGAACCCCACCTCGATCGGAGTCGTAGACGACTTCAGCCGAGGCCCGCCCAGCTGACCCTTGTCGTCGAGGCCCCAACACAACACCTCCCCTTTTGGGCGCGCCAGACAGAGCGACACGCTGGATATTCAACGACGGCTGATTCGGAGAGATCTATCAGGAGGGCTGATGCAGGCAGGTGTGTGCAGAGGCGCTGGAGCAGATTACTCCACAGGGGTGACCACCACCCGAATCAAGCGCGAGGCCATGGGCAGGGGCCAGACATCCTCGTCGGCGAGGCGGACCGTGCCGTCGCCCTCGGCAGCGCCGGTGTCGGGGCCCGCCTGACGGGGGGCCTGGTCAGCGCCACCAGCCCCGGCCTGGTTGGCTTCGGTGCCCGCATCCCAGGCGCCGAGGAGTCCCTCGATGTCGGCGGCGATCATCTCGACCGGCCGTGGCTCGCCGGCCTCGTCGAGCAGGGCCACGCCGGTGAGAGCCAGGAAGGTGTCGTTCGAGGGCACCACCATCGAGGTCAGGCTCAAGAAGCGCGCATCTGCCGAAGGCGTCACCGTGAAGGTGTACATGCCACCATCGAAGATGGGGCCGGGCGCCTCAGCGCCCACGGCCATGGCCATCACACCTGCAGCCTCGACCCCCTCGGCACCTTCCAGCTCACCTACGAGGCCCGCCGGATCACCATCCTCCGCCAGGGCTTCGAGGCCCGCAGAGGCCTCGGCGCCGGCGGTGAACATCGACGACGCACCGTCGTGAATCGCCCAGGCCACCGGGGTCAAGACGCCGGGGAATGCGGTGCCGGCACTGGTGTTGGCCACAGTGATCTCGAAGCTGCCGGGGACCTCGGAAGGCACCACGGTCACCGAGGCGAAGCCGCCGAGGCCCGGGCCGGAGAGATCGTTGGTGGCGTCGCTGTAGATGCGCACGTTGCCGTTCTCATCGGCGCCGGTGTTGCCGCCATCCTGACGCGGGGCCTGATCCGGACCCACGCCGGGCACCTGGTTCATCTCGGTGCCGGCATCCCAGACCTGCAGCGTCGCCTTGATGGCTGCCCGGATCTCCGTGGCAGGGCGCAGGTTGCCCGCATCGTCGAGCAAGGGCACACCAGAAGCCGGTGGGGCGAGGAAGGCGTCGTTGCTCTGCACCACCATGGCCGCCAGGGTCAGGTAGGGGGCCTCGGCGGTGGGGCTCACCGTGAAGCGGTAGCGCTCGCCAGGGAACGCCGGCCCGGGATCATCCTCGGGGCGCTCCACGGTGATGGGGGCAGCGCCGATGGCGCCGATGCCCTCAGCACCAGTGTGGCTCGCCACCAGGGCCATGGGCGAGCCGTCCTCTGCGAGGATCTCGAGGCCCTCGCCGCGATCAGGGGCACCGGCCTCGAAGAGGCTCCAGGTGTCGTCGTGGGTGGCCCAGAAGACCGGGGCGATGGGGGTGGGCAGCAGGCCCGCCTCACCGGAGATGTTGATGATGTCGATGGTGTAGCCCCCTTCGGTCTCGGCCACCTCGACATCGACGAGGGCGAGGCTGTTAGGGATCGCGCGGGTGCTGTTGTTGAAGGGCCGCACCACCCCTTCCATGGCACCGGTGTCGGGGCCCGCCTGACGAGGTGCCTGATTGGGTCCCATGGCCGGGGCTTCGTTGGACTCAGTGCCAGAATCCCAGAGGCCGATGCCCTCCACCTCGAGGGCCTGAGCGATGGGCGCCCCTGCGTCGTCGAAGAGGGCGATGGGGGTGTCGGTGTTGAAGAACAGGTCGTTCGATTGCACGTACATGGTGGCGAGGCCCAGGTAAGGGGTCTCGGCGCTGGCTTCTACGGTGAAGACATAGCTCTGGCCAGGGAACAACGGCCCCGGGCCCTCAGCCCCTTCTGGCGTAGTGAAGGCACCTGCGATGATCTCTGCGGCCTCCAGCGACTCGACGAGCTCCGCGGGGGAGCCATCCTCTGCAAGGGCCTCGAGGCCTTCGCCTCGATCAGGCTCACCATCTGTGAAGAGGCTGGCGTCACCATCGTGCAGCCACCACACACCAGGGGCGAAGGGGCTCGGTTGCACACTTGCACCGGAGATGTTCTCCACCCGTACCTCAAAGAGCGCAGTCTCGGGCTCGCCACCTCCGGCACCGCCTTCGCCGCCTCCACCGGCCTCGCCTCCAGCACCCCCGACGGGCTCACCGCCGGCGCCACCTTCACCTCCGCCGCCGGCTTCACCACCAGCGCCGCCCACCGGATCGCCTCCGGCGCCGCCTTCGCCGCCTCCACCGGCCTCACCTCCGGCGCCACCGGCGGGCTCACCGCCAGCGCCGCCTTCTCCGCCGCCTCCAGCGCCGGCGACACCGCCTCCGGCGCCTCCTGGATCACCGCCGCTGTTGCTGTCGTCATCGTCACACCCGGCAAGGGTGAGGGCAGCAGCCGCCAGGACTATGGGCAAACGTCGACCGTTGAGAACATTGCGCACGCTCATCATACACCTCATCTATTTGAGTATTACTCGACACGCAGGTCAGGACGCACGACAGATACAGCCGTGTGTTCGATGGGGTGTACGCCGGGGATGGGAGGCTGTTACAGCGGTTCTGATTCGGAGAGGAAATTTTATGCAGTGCATCACTGTTGAGGGGCACTACTCGGAGAACCTCTTCAGGGGTTGGGGTGACCGGCCATCACCGCCCATACGCCATCTTGCAGTCGGCCCTGCAGCGTACCGCTGCGGAGATCGTACCCCGAGGTCAAATCGATGATCCCGTCTTCAGTCAGCCCATAAAGACGGGCCCCGCGAGCCTGCTCTCCGAGCTGTACCGAGAGAGACACGCGATCTGCCTGGCGCACTGACAACTCATCCACGCGCATGGGCGCCTGCCCTTCTACAGGGCTCACCCCGCGGGGCAGCCCCATCACGATCGGGGTGAGGCGCATGCCGAGCGCTCCGTCGCCAGGGGCCACCTCTGCAGACCAGCCCATGCCCAAGGCCCCTCGGCCCCCACGCTCCGTGGCGCGCACCGTACTCATCGTGTCCACGAGGCGCTCCACCAGGGACTCGGTGAGCATCACGTGCGTCACGGGCAGCTCGACGGCGCGCCCTGCTCTGCTCTGGCCAAGCTGCGTCATCTCCTGCTCGATCAAACGCTGAATCGGGTCGTGAGCGTCACGCCGGGGGAGGCGGGCCACAGCCTGCTCCAAGCGCGTGCGATCGATCGGATCCCACAGGCCATCGGCGAGCTGACTCAGCGCGTACAGCCCCATGCAGGGGTCATCGCCCATGGGCGAGGGCTGCGCCGCCCAGCACCACGACTCGAGATAGATGGGCAGGCCGGTCATCATCCACTCTGGCAGCTCATGCACCTCGTCGTTCTCACCGCTGATGATCCCCGTGCACTGATCCCAGGCGAGCTGAGTCTGGGGGGTGTCGGGCACGTTCAAGATGAAGTCGATCACCAGGTCATCGTGTGCAGAGAGGATGCCGTCGGTCACTGTGGCCTCGATGGTCCGGCTCGCCGTGTAGGTGCCGCCAGGGGCATAACACATGGGGGAGAACAAGCCGCCCGTGGGGTAGCTCACCGAATAGTTCAGCTCGCCTTCCTGGGGCACCGCGCCGCCAAAGTCATTGGCGATGACACCACCGGCCCCTACCTTGAAGTCCATGCTGAGCGCCGCAGCGGGATCGTCGGCGTCGTTCACCCAGACCGAGAAGGGCATCGAGATCGACTGCTCACCCCAGGGCACGTGCACGATGGCCGGCGCCGTCACCAGCACCTCGGGGGCCTCGTTGTCGGTGACGACGAGGGTCTCTGCCTTGATGTTGTTGGATTCACTCTCCTCGACGACGGCGCCAAACAGATCCAGTGCGTAGACCAGCGTGTAGCGCCGCACGACGTGGCCATTGATCACCTCGGTGGAGCCTGTGTCGGTCATGTTGAAGGTGACGTTGTCCTGTACGACGCTCCCGGAGGCCATCGCCGGTGCACTCTGCGAGGCGGTGAACAGCAACGACCCGGTCACGGCGTCGTACACCGAGTAGCCGCGCTCGAAGCCTTCAGCATCCACGGCGCCCTTGTTCCCGAACGTCAGGGGCGCGGTGAAGTTTATGAAGCCATTGCCAGGGGGGGCCATCGACGTCGGCGGCTCGAACTGTGACACGTACAGATCAGCGCAGCCGATGCCCACGGTGTGCTCGTTGTTGAGCTGGTGAGCGTAGGGCTCCGGCAGGCTGCCCGGGCCGAAGGGGTTGATGTGCAGCCGCACCGTGCCACCACAGCCCGGGTGGGGCAGCCCGCTCATGTCGACGACGTGACTCAGCGCCGTGGAGAACCCAGGTGAGATGGGCGGCACGAAGAAGCTGTCGGTGGTCACCACGCTCCCATCAGTGGCCAGCACATCGACAGTGATCTGGGCGCTGGCGAAGGTCCGGCCATCGCCGATGTTGCTCGCCTCACCGCCGATGCGCAGGTTTCCACCACTCAGGCGGCTCACTGTGGGGCTCAGGGTCAAATCCGGGGCCACTACGGTAGCGGTGACGTTGTCGGTGACCTGGTTGCCGGTGCTGCCCACCCCCTTGGCGGTCACCGTGATGGGACCGAGCGGGTAGAACGCGTTGTCGGAGATGGGGTTGCCGGTGCCGATGACCCCGACGCCGTTGGAGAGCGCCCAGGTCACCGTGGGGGCGTCCCCGGTCCGATCGAGGGCGTTGGCCGAGAAAGTCGTGGGCTGGCCATAGTGAATCTGCTGGCCGTCTCCGGGTAGGGTGATGTCGAGCAGCATGTCGATGCCCAGCACCTCAAAGACGGATCCCCGGGCGTTGACGATGCGGTTCACCCGATCGTCGGGGCTGGGGTGGGCGTTGTTGAGCAGCCGGGACTCGACGGTGTTGGCGCTCTGGCCGGGATCGGCGGCCCAGATGAGGGCGGCGACCCCGGCGACGAAGGGGCTGGCAAAGCTGGTGCCGCTCACGTCGTCCAAACGCCCTGGCGCGTTGGGATCGATGGGGGTCTCCGGCACCAGCACGGTGCCAGGGCCCCAGATGTCGACGCTGTCGCCCTTCCCCTGGCCAAAGACAGAGAAGCCAGCCTTGAACTGGCTGTTCCGGCCGAGCCCGCCCACACAGATCACCCCCGCGTTCTCACAGGGGGCGGTCCACTCCACCTCCCAGCACGCGCCGAGGAAGCAGGTCTCTCGATCGACGTTCTCGTTGTCATTGCCCGCAGCAGCGAAGAGCAGCGTGCCCGATGCCCGAGTGGCGGCGGTCACCGCCTCAAAGGGGTACAAGGTCCAGGAGATCCACCAGACCACGTCGACGCTGTAGCTCATGTTGATGATGTCGGCCCCCATGACCGCGGCGTGAGGCACCGTGCCGAGGGAGTCGATCATCAGCCACTCGCTGCGGTTGATGACGACCGCGTCGGCTACAGGCCCTGCAGGGCCCGCGGCGCCGAAGCCGTTGTCCACGATCCCCATGGCCGCGGCGACGACGTCAGCACCGTGGGTGGGGCACGCGTTGCCTCCGCCGCACGGGATCGGGTTCGGCTCTTCGAAGGCGTCCGCCCACGGATCCACCGCTGCAGCCCCCACGACATGAGGGAAGTCAGGGTTGTTCTCTCTGAAGAACCCACCATCGATGACCCCGATGGTGATGGTGTTGGGGTTGAGCACCCCTGCAGAGGCCATGGCCTGCCAGGCGACGTCGACGCCGATGTCCTGGTTCGAGCCACTGTTCATGTAGTTGAGCTGGAATGCGTCGACGGTGCTGTTGACGCCCACGAAACCGCTCTGCTGTGCCCAGGGGACGTTGACCCCTTCGGTCGTGACGCCATCAGGGATGGCCTGTGGGGTGAGTTGCCAGTTCACCCCCACGCTGATGCCGTCCATGGCCAGGGCGGCGGCGATGGCCAGCAAGCTGGCTCCACGCTCGGAAGAGATGCGGGCCTCACCGGGGCGCCGATCGTTGAGATCGTCGAGACGCTCGCCGAGGCGGGACCAGGACTCCTGAGTCGGATCGAGGCGCACCAAGAAAGTCGACGGCACTCCAGCGAGGCCATGGCGACCGGGTACGATCCGCTGGGTGATCTCACCCCCGAGACTGTCGACGATGCCCCGCAACAGATCGAAGTCGTCGGTCTGTACGATCAGCTCGTTGTCGACGAAGGTGCTGATCGTGCCATTGGGGCGCAGCACCCCGGCCAGCGGCCGGCCGCTGCGGGTGTGAGATGCGTGACGCAGCGTGTCGTCGATGATGACCTCGAGGCCTTCTCGGCGCTCTTCCTCCCTCTGGTCCTCTTCAGCTCGGCGGTCGCTCTGCTCTCGAGTGACCGCCTCCTGGTCGTAGATGCCCCGCTCGTAGGTACCGCTGGTACCACTGCCACCCGTGATGGTGCCCCCGCCTCGCTGGGCGAATCCGGGGTTGACCCCGAGGGCACATACAGTGGCCGCCCCGAGGGCGGCGACGTGTCGAAACAAGCGTGATGGGGTGTGCATCGAGTCCTCTCCTGTCGTGTTCCAGTGATCGCGCACCGGGCCTTTACAGGTGGGGTCTCGACTTCTTTTTTGCGCTGGCAGGTTTCAGAGAAAAGGGCGGCTCACTCGCGGATCTGGTAGCCCCGTGCGGTGGCCCTGACCACAGGAGGCACCTTCGACGCTTCGAAGGCGGCATACCCGACCTCGAGGGTGTCCCAGAAGGCCCGCAAGCTGTCATCTTCGCTCTCGGCCATCGACCGCAGGCCCTTGCAGAGGGGCTGGTCCATCCTGCAGGGGAACACGTGCACGGGCAGCCGACGCTGACCGGCGTCTCGGCTGTGCACCGCTGCGACATAGAGATACGACATGGGGCCATCTTCGAGGGGCATGCACCCGATGGTGACGCAGTCACCGTGGATGAAGATGTCACCCCCAGGCGGTCGGCGGCCCGATCGTGTGCGGTCGACGGCGTTGGGATAGTTGAGACCCAGCGACAGATGAAAACGGCTCGCGGGGTTGAACCGATCGACGTGATAGAAGCCCTCAGGCACCTGCATGTCGCCAGACTGCACCTTGGGACCGAGCACGCCACTGGCCATGCAGATCTCGAAGTCTCTGACCTTCACCCACGAGCGCCCACGCCGAGGGGCCGCCCACAGCTCGATGAGCCCCTCGCCTTTGAAGGCTCTCAGGAAAACCCCTGCTGGAGGCCACTGCGCCCCAGCTTTGCGAAAGTCTGCTTTGACATCGTCCACATAGCGTTTCTCCGCAGCCCGAACGCGGGGGTATCTCAGCTGCTTCTTCAGATACTCCCCCGCCTCCGCGGGCTGAGGCCAGAGGCTGATCCCGCTCGCAACGAGGGCGAGAAAACAACAAACGATTCGAATCAAAACGCGTGAGCATGGCATACATGCCAATTACGCTGTACGTGCTCGATCGATCTGTAGACACGGATTTTCTTTCTTTTCAGGAGATAAGTGTGGGCCGCAAGCAGCAAAAACGCGACGTGAACGCCGAGAGCGCAGCTGGATTTTCGAGCTCTTTTGGTGATCTGCTCAAGGGCGCGGGCTTTGATACCGCTCCCTCAGAAGAGCAGTCCGCAGACACGTCGACCACGGAGGCCGCCTCCACGACGCCGGATATCGCGTATGATCTCAGCCGCTGTGGTGGCCTGGTCCTGCGCAAGGAGCGCAAGGGTCGGGGTGGCAAAACCGTCACACGGCTCACGGGCCGCGGCGATGCCGACGTGGGCCTGAGCGCCCCTGACCTCAAGGCTCTGGCCAAAGATCTGCGCAAAGCCCTGGGCTGTGGCGCAAGCATCGAAAACGGCGAGCTCGTGCTTCAGGGCGACATCGCCCCTCGAGCCGCCGAGTGGCTCACCGCCCACGGAGCGGTCGTCTCTCACTGAGAGGCTCGTTACACTACAGACTCGGTCCTGGGACGCTGGGGCCAGTCTGGATCAATGGGGGAACCCATGAACGCCCGCAGAAGCGATGGTAAAAACCAACCTCGACGGCGCCGGGCCACGCGCAAGCCCGACACCGATCCTGGCCCGCTCAGCTCGTCGGCTCAGCAGAGCGACGTCGCCGCGCGTGTCCTCGCCGCCCAGATCCCCAAGCGCTTGCGACTGCTGGTGCTGGTGATGATGACCTTGCAAGCCGTGGGGCTGGTCATCGAGGTGATGGGCATGATGATGTTCGACTTCGCAGCGAGCTGCTCCGGGCCCAACATCCTCACCAATGCGTTGCTGCTGGGTTTCTCTGGTGCCCTGCTCTACAAGCTGAAGCACCGCGACTACAGCGCCGACACGCTGGTGAAGAAGGGCCTCATCTATCAGGTGGCCATCTGCTTCGGGGTGGCGCTGAGCGAGCAGGCTGTTCACGCCCACGGTCAGTGGAAGGTGGCCGGCATCTCGATGGTCTGCATCATCTTGCTGGTCTTCCCGCTGTTCCTGCCCACTTCACCACGCAAGACCGCCATCGCCTCCTTTGCTGGCGCCGCCATGCCAGTCATCGCCGGGCTGATCTACACCTTCTCTACTCAGCAGAGTACGGTTGAGACGTCGTTCAGCTGGTACTACGCCATGAACTTCGTCGTGGCGGGCATGGCCGTGCTGCCTGCCACCATCATGCAGCAGATCGGCCGCGACATGGACGCGGCGAAGCGCCTGGGCAGCTACCAGCTCGAAGAGAAGCTCGGCGCCGGCGGTATGGGTGAGGTCTGGCGGGCAAGCCACCAGCTGCTGCGCCGACCTGCGGCCATCAAGCTGATCCGCCCCGAGGCCCTCGGGGCCGGCGACGAGAACACCGCCAACACCCTGCTTCGGCGCTTCGAGCGCGAGGCTCAGGCCACGGCGAATCTGCACTCCCCCCACTCGATCATGCTGTACGACTTCGGCATCACCGAGCAGGGCTCGTTCTACTACGTGATGGAGTACCTGCAGGGCTTCAGCCTGGAAGATCTCGTCGAGCGCTTCGGCCCGGTACCTCCTGAGCGGGCGGTGCATTTGCTGATGCAGGCGTGCCACGCTCTCTCCGATGCGCACCAGTCGGGGTTGATCCACCGCGACATCAAGCCGGCGAACATCTTCGTCTGTCGTTATGGCCACACTCTCGACTTCGTGAAGGTCCTCGACTTCGGGCTGGTGAAGTCCTTCGACTCCACGGCGATGGGCTCCTCTGATCAGCCTTTTGATCCGGCGAGCCTCACCGGTGCCGACGTCACCGCGGGCACTCCGGCCTACATGGCCCCGGAGATGGCCCTGGCCCCGGAGACGGTGGATCCCCGAGCCGACATCTACGCCCTGGGCTGTGTCGCTTTCTGGCTGCTCACGGGCCGCCACGTGTTCCATGGCCCCACCCCACTGAAGGTGCTGATGGACCACATCAACACCCCGGCCCCCTCACCGGCGGAGCTGATGGAGCTTCACCTGCCGAAGTCCCTCGAAGATCTGGTCCTGCGCTGCCTCTCGAAGGAGGCGAAGGATCGTCCTCAGTCCGCTGACGAGCTCTGCGACGCCCTCGAAGCGATCCAGCGCGAGCTCGAGGCTGAGGTGGTGAGCGAGTGCGGTGAGCGTGGTTGGGGCCGCGGCCGCCAGCGCATGTGGTGGCTCAAGCACGCCCCGGGCAACCTGGGGAACTTGCCGATGCCCAAGGGCAAGCGCGGTGAGCACTGCACCGATCTGGCGGTCTGCCGCAAGCAGCTCGAGATGCTGGAGACGATGGACAGCTGAGCCTGATTTACAGCCTGCGCCCGAATCAACACCACGAGGCACAGTCTGGCTTTGCGGGCTGAGGCGAGATCTCAGCCCTTGCGCATGGCGGGCATGTCCGGCAGACCGGCCGGTGAGGTGTCGACCCCGAGGGCCTGGAGCTGGCCGGCGAAGATCTCGGCCTCTTCCATGTTGCGGCCCGTGTCGGGGGCGCCGGTCTGAGGATCGAAACCGTAAGTAAAGCCCGTGTCGGGGTTCACGCCACCGAGCAGGGTGTTCCCGTTCACCAACGGTGACAGCATGACCACCCCGTTGTTGAGATCGTGGGAGCTGCTGAACTCGTCGGCGCCGCTGGGTCGCTGCTTGGTGCGGCCGAAGTCCGGCGCGATGTAGATCATGCTCTGATCCCAGAGGCTCTCTCCACCGGCGAACTCTTCACCCTTGAGCAGCTCGATGAGCCCGTCGGCCACCGAGTAGAGGCGGTTCCACATGAGCGCCTGGGTGCTGCGGTGGGCCTGGTGGCTGAAGTCGAAGGCCAGGGGCGGGTTGATGACGATGCCCTCTTCGAGCTGAATGCCACCGCCGCCGCCGATGATGCCGCCACCCTCGAAGATGTTCTCGTCGCCCTTCACCTCGACGTCGAAGGAGGGGCCCAGGGTCACCGTCACCGAGACACCGTACTTGATGAGCAAGAACGCCATGGCGGCCTGCGCCTGAAGCGGATCTTCCTCGAGATCGGGGAACCGCTCCCGAATACGGGCCAGCTCCGGCGAGGCCTGCAGGCCGTAGCGACCCAAGGGGAAGTCAGCGCTGTCCTCGGCGAGCATCAGCTTGCGGATGAAGTCACCGGCCTCGATGGCGGCCCGGCGCTCGCCCCGGATCTCCTGCCAGTGCTGCAGCCGGGGGCTGCGGCCGAAGATGCGGCCGAAGCGAGAGCGTGGATCGAGACGCTGGTCACGCAGCGCCCGGGCCTTGGACAACAAATCGTCGCTGGACTCGATGTTGAGCCCCTTCTGACCGTCGAGGGCCAGAGGCCACAACCGCGGATCGGTCACCTGCTCGCCGAAGGCCCACGAAGGGATCGAGGCGTCGGTGCCCCGCTGAGTGGTGCCTGATCCACCGATGAGGTGCACATTGGGCAGCGGATGATCTTTACCGTGGGTGAGGGCCACGAGCTCTTGCAGAGTGCGGCCTGCCCACGCCTCGTTCCCGGTGACCGAGCGGCGCTGACCAATGGTGTGGTTCACGCTGGTACGGGTCCAGGTGGACACCATCATGTCGCTGGCGTGCTTGTCGACGAACCACTTCTGCCGAGCCTTGAAGGGGGCCGGGATCGCCCCGAGGGCGTCTCGATCCATGTCGACGGCGCGGAAGGGGTGACCGTCGGCGCCGAGGACCACCTGGTCGGGCATCGTGTTGATGTCGGCGGCGTTGGCGCTCTCCGAGGCACGGATCGCCATGGGGCCGTCGATGATGCTGGCACCCCCACCGGCGGCGAGCACGATGAGGAACCGGGGCTTGCCGCCATCAGGGGTCTGGGCGTGGGCCGCGCGGCGGCCGGCGAGGGCTGCGGCGCCCACGGCGGCCATGCCCTGCAAGGCCTGACGACGGGTGATGTCTGGGAGTCGGTTTCGTCGAGTCATCAGTAGAACAACGCCTCCATGGAGCTCGCCACGGCAAAGCAGGTGCCCAGGGCCCAGTCTCGGGGGCTCATGCCCTCGGTGTAGAATTCGAGCAGGCTCTTCACCTCGTCAGGGTCCGCGTCGCGACGTAGGAGCTGGTCGTAGAGCTTCTCAGCTGCGGCGGTGAGCACCTCTTCGGAGGGCTTATCGTCACCGGACAACCCCACGTAAATGTGGGCGTCGCCACCGGCGAGATCTTGAGTGACGCGCACATCACATGCGGCGAGGGCTACGCGGTCCACGGCGATGGCCGCGGTGACTGGCGCCACAGGGAGCGGATCATTGATACCCAGACGGTAGGGCTCCACCCCGCCGAGGGCGATGAGGTGCACGGTGTCGACGCAGTCGTACTCTCCGAGCTCGGTGCACACCGACTCTCGGGGGATCTGCAGCCCCTTGGCGAGATCTCGGGCCCAGCGCTTGCCGCCCTTGAACTTCACCCGGGCGCGGCTCGAGGCCCGCACGGGCACGGTGCCCTCGGGGTTGATGGCGGGGTCGAAGGGCTGGCCACCGGCGCCAGCGGCTCCTGCGGTGCCCCCTTCGCCTGCGCTGCCACCCCCACCGGCGCTGCCGCCCGTGGGGGCGCCGCCGCTGCCGGCCTCACCCTGCTGACCAGGGCTGGGGCCAGCCTCCACCGTGGAATTGTTGTCGTCGCAGCCAAAGACGAGGGCCCCCGCGAGCCCCACGACGATCAGCCGGCCACCGATGCGGGCCAGGGCGCTGTGAAACTCAGGGTACACCGTAGGCCTCCGTGCGGATCAGGTCTGCGATCATGGGCTCCACCCGGTAATCATGGGTGGTCATGAAGTCTTGCCAGAGCTGGGTGAACTCCGCGGTGTCCTCTGGCCGGGGGGCCTCGCCGAGGAAGTGCACCCAGTACTCCTTCACCGTAGCCCGGGCGAAGGCCTCGCTGTCAGCGGCGGCGCGGGCCCAGGCCACGAGGTTGCCCACGGGCTCGCCGAAGAGCATGCCCCCCTCGGGGGTGTCGGAGACCATGGGGCCATCGACGGTGGTGAAGAAGTCCATGCGGCGCCGGTTGTAGGCGAAGGGCACCCGGGTGCCTCCGCTGATGATGTCGCCCTCACCGCCGCCGATGCCCTCGTAGCGGCTGAAGGGGTACGTCAGGGGGTCGAGGGTGCTGTGACACACCGCGCACTCTTGACGCTGCACGCCCTTGGCGTCGTAGTCGACGGGCTCGTTCTCCACGGGGAACAGGCCCTCCATCTTGGAGATGTCGTACCCGAGGAAGGCGCGGTAGGCCTGAGCCGCCGTGGTCCGGGGCATGCCGGTGAACATGGTGTTGCTCATCAGGAACCACCGGTGGGTCATCAGGCCGGCCCGCCGCGTGCGGGAGACCGCCTGAGCCAGGAAGAAGCCGCGCTGCTCCACGTCTTGGGTGAGGCTGCGGTCCCAAGTCTCGTAGGTGGTGCCCTTGTTGCCTTCGACCCGGGCGACGAAGTACTGCCCGGTGAGCATCTCCCGGGCGTCGTGGTCGTCGATCTGGGTGTAGACGAAGAAGGCGTAATCGTCGTCGTAGTCCGCGAGGGGGATCGGCCCCTCGTTCTCACCGGCCTTGATGGCGGCGATGGGCTCGATCTTGTCGCTGGCCATGTGCCAGAGCACGCCCTCCTTGCCCAGCCAGTTCTCGCTGTCGAGGCAGCCCTTCAGGGCGCTCTCGATGGCCTCCATCCGCTCGTCTTCGGGGCGGGCCTCGAAGTCGGCCACGGCCTCGCGGGTCGGACTCTCGCCACAGACGTCGAGGTAGACCTTCTTGAAGACATAGCGATGGTCGTAGCCACAGACATCCCACCCGTTCGACGGGTTGGGATCATCCGCGGGGCCTGCCCCCTCGGGACCACACACCCCACCGTTCGTTGCAGGTAGGCTCGTGGGATCTGCTGCGCTCGACCCAGCGTTGAGCTCGTCGATGTTGCTCACACCATCATCGTCGGAGTCGAGATCTTCGATGGACTTCAAGGCATCGGGTAACGCCGCCTTGAAGGCCTCGACGTCCAGCGACTCCCCAGGGAAGGCCTTCAGCAGGTCTTCGCCATAGACATTTCGAGCAGGGGGTGTCGTGTGACAGAAGTCACAGCCCACTTGCCCTGCAGCACATGCAGGGATGTCGGGGTAGGCGACACAGACCTCCGGGGGCGCCTCAGGGCGCGCCGATGCAGTCTGCAGCCCCCACCAGCTCATGGTGGTGAGGGTGGCGGCACAGGCCAGGGTCTTCATGACCCGGGCAGAGCGTCGTCTCATGTGCGATTCCCGGTCTGAAGATGCCTTGAGCAGAGCCCTCGAGGCATCGGAGATGGGCATTGGGCGAACAGCAACCACTCAGTGATCGAATGCCACGAGCATTCATCGTAGCAGATTCACTGGAGCCACTCTGGTGGCATTAGGCCACTTAAATCCCGGCGATATCAACCTGTGAGGAGAAATCTCGCCAGAGGGGGCGAGTTGGGGGGAAGATCTCGGAGTATCAGCGGGCGCCGCAGTCGCCACAGTCGGTGCCCAACTCGCAGACGGAGAACTGGGCGTTGGGACCACCATCATCACACTCACCGTCGTTGGCGAAGCGGCAGTTGTTGCCACACAGCTCACCGCTGCCTGCTGCGGCACGGCAGGTGTCGTGGGCATTGTCGCCATTTGCCTGGCAGCCATTGCTGCACGACTCGGAGGCGGCCAGCTCACCATCCTCGCAACGGAAACGCCCCGTGCCCTCGGCGTCACAGGTCCACAGCGCGTCGGTACAGCGCGGATCACCGGCGATGGGGCCACCCTCGTTGGGATCGTCCGCTCGGGCGGGCGGCAGCGGGGCACACACCAGCGCGGTCCCCGCCCGAGCGCCGGAGTTGCCCCGGTGGCGGTCGACGGAGATGCGACGGAAGCCCGCAGGGTTGGTGCACTGGCTGTTGCTGCTGTCGGCGCGGGAGACGCATATCCCACCGCTGCCACCGCCAATGTCGCTTGCAGCGGCGCAGAAGGTGGGGGCCTTCCCGCTGCGATCGGGGCAGTAGCCCGCACAGGGGATCGTGCACATGCCCTGATCGTCACCGTGCTCGAGGTAGCACCGTGCCCGCTCGCCATCGGCGCTGAAGAAGCAGTCGTCGTCGTCTTCGCAGGCGTCGCCGATCCAGGCGTTGGGGTTGCGGCCCTCGACACCTTGATGGCCACACACGGTGGCGGTGGCCGCCCGGGCCCCGCTGTTGCCGCGGTAACGCGACACCGAGATCGACTGCAGCCCTGAAGGATCAGCACAGTTCTGGTTGCGGCTGTCGCTCTTGGAGACGCACAGGCCACCGCTGGTGCCACCCACCTGAGCTGCCGGAGCGCAGAAGGTCGGCGCCTTCCCGCTTCGATCGTCGCAGAAGCCAGCGCAGGCCACAGTGCAGAAGCCGGTGCCGTTGCTGGTCAGGCAGAAGCCCTCGCGACCGTTGGCGAAGAAGCCACAATCGTCGTCCTCTTCACACTCACCGCCGATCCAGTTGTCGTTCACCACCCCGGGGTTGTCCGGGGTGCCGGGGTTCCGGAAGAAAGGCGTCTCCTGGCGGGCGGCGGCCCAGCTCAACTCGATGTGGATGTGATCTTCGTGGTGGTAGCTGCCGGAGTAGCACCGGTGACGGTTGCTGCCGCTGGCACGGTAGCGGCTGCGATCCCAGATCATGTACTGCACGCCGATGCGCTGGGCATTGGCCATGAGCCAGTTGGCGATGATGTCGCCCTTGGCGTTGTCGGCCTTCCCCCCACGCATGGGGATGAAGATGTCGATGGCCCGGCCCTCGGAGTGCAGAGAGCGGGCGCTGCCGCTGCGCACGCTGCGGCAGTTGTAGATCTGTACGCCACGGCCGTCGACGCGAAGGTTCATCAGGTGGCCGAAGTGGGTGCGGATGTAGTCGCCGAGGAAGACTGCCCCCGGCTGGGACCTGCGTGTGCAGCTCCGAGCACCCTGGTAGGACACGAACTGCTGGTTGCCCGCAGAGATGACATTCGACGGCGGCACCCAACGGCCACCACAGCTCACCTTGTCGACGAAGTCGTCATCATGATCGTGCTCACCATGATCGTGCCACTCGTACTGCTCTTCTGCATCTGAGGCGTAGCCCACGGGCTCACCCAGATCTTCGGCGCAGCCGAGCGCCGCGATCACGAGAATCAGGCTCCAGAGCGCCAGACTGCTTGAGGTGCCGATGCGTACATTCAAGGTTCCCTCCAAGAGCGTTCGGTGAGGTGCCACAACCTCGCTGGTCTGTATTGGCAAGATCGGATCCAACTTGTCCCCAGCATTTATCCCAGCATTTTCGGGCGGATTCGCTGTGACACACCGGTCTCAGGGACAAGAAGGTCACACACTCGAGTAGCCACCCCGAATTGGGGGTGTCCGCAGCAAAACACGCACCCTCTATCCATGTCAGGGCATTTCCCGCTATCGTCCCTCACCGTGCACACACTCAAGCTCATTGTCGTCGTCTTCAGCCTTTTGGTGGGGCTGCCCGGAGCACACGCTCAAGAGGTGGACTACACCCGTACGCGATACCCCATCGTGCTGGCCCACGGCATGGCGGGCTTCGACACGCTCTTTGGTGCCGTGGACTACTGGTATGGCGTACCCGAGGCCCTCAGGGCAGGTGGCGCCGAGGTGTTCCTCACCCGGGTGAGCGCCTTCAACCGCACCGAAGAGCGGGCAGAGCAGTTACTGCGGCAGATCGAGATCATCACCGCGCTCACGGGGAAGCCCCGGGTGAACATCATCGCTCACAGTCAGGGCGGTCTCGACAGCCGCTATGTGATGGGCGTCCGGCCCGATCTCGTGGCCTCGCTCACCACCGTTGCCACACCCCACAAGGGCACTGACGCTGCGGACTTCCTGAGAGACAACCTCAACGAAGGTGGCTTCACGGAGCGGGCCATCGGCTTCCTCGCTGATCAGCTCGGGGAGATCCTGGCGCTGCTCTCGGGGAGCGAGATCCCCCAAGACGCCATCGCCGCCACGGAGAGCCTCACCTCCGAAGGCGCCGCAGCCTTCAACGCCCGGTTCCCCTGGGGGCTGCCCGAGAATCGCTGCGGTGAAGGCCCTGCTGAGGTAGAGGGCATCAAGCTGTTCTCGATGTCTGGGGCCAGCGCCCTCACCAACCCCCTCGACGCCACCGACGCCGCCTTCGCCATCACCACCTTGCTCGTCGACGGTGACGACGACGGCCTGGTGCCGGTGTGCAGCTCTCACTTCGGTGTGGTGATCCGCGACGACTTCCGCCAGAACCACGGCGACGAGGTCGGCCAGCTCGTGGGCCTCGTCGGTCGCTCTGCAGACGCCCGGGCCATCCTGCGGGCTCACGCCCACCGACTGCGAGAGGCGGGCCTGTGAAACTTCCCGTGTTCAAGACGCCAGCGCTGAAGGTGCTGCAGAGTGTGGCCATGGCCTGCGCCCTGCCGCTTGTCGTTGTGACCCCCTGCTCTGCGGAGCCCGCGACGCCTGCCTCTCTGAAGGGCACCACCCTCGACTGTCAGTCGGTGCGTTTCACGGGCACCCGACCTGTGGCCGACATCGCCCTGCGCCGATGCCTCGATCACTGCCTCACCCTCGAAGGCGAGCTGTCTCTCCCGGAGATCCGAAGCCTCTTCGTGCAGACGATCCGCGACCGACACCAACATGTAGCGCTGCGGGGCCAGCGTGCCCCGTCGAGCAAGGCCCTCGGCGCGCTCTTCGATCGGTACCTGGGCTACCACCAGGCCGAGGAGGCCTTCCTCGCCGGCCTCGAGCAGCCTGTGAGCCCCAAGGTGCTCCGCGCCGCGCTGAACGATCTCGAAGCGCTGCAGCGCCAGTGGTTGGGCAGCGCGGCCGAAGCGTTTTTTGGTGAAGACAACCGCACCCGCCGTGTCGCCCTCGGCGCGCCAGGACACCCCATGACCTCGACAGCGCCGGCCCAGGCGATGCTGGCCATCGAAATCGACGAGGCCCTTCAGCGGTGGGCCGTAGAGCGGGTGCCCCTCTCGGAGCAGCGCGCCCGCCTCGTGAAGTGGGTGGGCCCCAAAGCTGCCGACCGGCTCATCGAACAGATCGTCGAGCGCCGCTGATCGTATCTCTAGAGCAGTATAAGGAAGGAACTGATACGACAGGCGAAGAACATCGGCGAGAGGCCACGTGAAGAAAGCGCTGGTGATGCCAAAGCATCATCGAGCACTTCTGAGCTTGGGATCTCGTCGATGGGCGAGCCTAGTGTGTCAGGTCATTCCTTATACTGCTCTATTGCGCTGAAACTCACTGGGAGATGTGTATGCACACACCCTCGAAACGCCCTCGGTGGCCTCTCCACCGACGGGGCTGGCGATCTGCGTCGATGGCCTGTCTCGCCCTCGGTAGTCTGTTGGGGCTCGCGGCCTCCTCTGCTTCGGCCCAGGGCGCTCCAGATCCGCTGATGGCCTGGGCCCCCGCCCAGACCGAGGTGGCGGTGGTCTTCAGAGGTGCCGACGGCCCCGCTGATCTCGTGGAGTACATCAAGGGGCGCTTTGGCCATGTGCCCCGAGTGGCTCAGGCGGCAGATCGGCTCATGGCCTGGAGCCCGGCGCCGGACATCGTGCCTCTGGCCCGTAAATGGGGCCCAGGTCTCGATCCGGGCAAGGGCGCCGCAGCTTTCATCTCGTTCGGACCCAAGATCCGGATCGTGATGGGGGTCACCGATCCCGACATCGCCCGGCAGACCGCGACGCGCTACCTCAAGCAGCTCGGCGCGCCGGCAGAGGTCACGGCGAACGGCGTACGCGTCGACAGAGGTCTCGAGTTCACGTGTGATCACGCCGATGGCATCATCGCTTGCGATACTGAGGGCAAACCCGCCAAGGGACCCACTCCGGAGTGGCTGAAAGCGGCGCCGATCCCCACCGACGGCGCCGCCCTGCTTTACGCCTCGGGCAAGCCCTTGCGTCGGATGTCCGACGGCGCGCCGCTGCAGTCGATCTGGGCGGGCGTGCACCGCAAGGCCGACCGCGTGTCGTTCACCTTCGAAGCGATCCCCGAGCCGTTCATCGTCAAGGCCCTCGAGAACTTCACCGGGCCGGAGGGTAACTCCCCGGTCATGGCGCTCATCGATCAGAGCACCCCCTTTGTGGCCCGGGTGGGCTTCGACAGCCCCACGGCGCTGGAGCGTGTGGAGAAGCTGACCGGCTCACCCCCACCGCCAGTGTCTGATTTGTGGGGGGCCCTCAAGGCCCACTGGACCGGGGAGCTGGTGCTCGCCGCCGACGCCAGCCTGCTGCAGCCCGTGGCGCTCATGGGCCTGCGCGGTGGTCCTGAGGCCGGCGACGCCCTGATGAAGGCCATCATCAAGGTGATGATCGCCGAGAACCCGGAATTCTCGATCAAGACCGCTGATCATCCCCGAGGGGTGAAGGGGCTCCGGGCCCTGGTGCTCACCTTCGACGGTATGGACGACGATCGCACCGAAGTGGTCCTGCCCTGGGCCACGGTGCCCGTGAAAGAAGGCCATGCCCTGGTGCTCGGTGTGTCGCCTGCAGACATCCAGCGCCGTCTCGACGGCGGGCTCAAGCCTTTGTCCATCGACGCGGCCTTCGCCAGCCGCGGCACGTATGGGTTCTTGTTTCCGGGGCTGCCGGGCAGCTGGGGCGGGTTCATGCTCTACGAGATGTTGAACACGACCTCTTCTGCAGGGCTGCTCCTCGATGGCCAGCTGATGCTGGGCGTGATGTCGGAGCTGATCGACGAGATCGGGCTCGAGATTCGACCGGGCCCGAAGACGATCCGGGCCGAGATGTGGTGGAGGTTCCTGTGATCAATTCGAAATCCACCGTCATCCTCGCGCTCTCTCTGGCCCTGGCGGCATGTCAGCAAGGCCAGCAGGGCGGGCCGACCGCCAAAGCACCCGAGGCAAAGCCGACCCCGGTCGACACGGCTGGCCAGACCACCAAAGGGCCCAACCCAGCGGATGGCGCCGCAGCCAAAGCCCTCTTCGACAAGGCGGTCACGGCGCGTTTGATGGGCGACGAGGTGGCCCACCAGCAGCACATGGTGCGCCTCGCCGCCTTCTACCCGGAGACCCGCCACGGCCGTCAGGCCACGAACCGCATCGGCGGTGGAGTGGGCAGCATGCTCGCCGTCACCGGGATCCTCGCTGCTGTCTCCGTCCCCGCCTTCGTACGCTACAACTCTGCCTCGAAGGCGGCCATCGAGTACCAGGCCACTGAAAAGGTGATGAAAGAGGCAGTCCCCGTGCCATACCCGCCGCCCCCGCCCGCCCCTGTGCCTGACGAATAAGCGGCATCAGGCTCTAAGGGCGCGGCATCATTTCAATGATGCGCTGCCTTCTGATCATCCTGTGTATGTTGCCATGCGCCTGCGGCGCCGCCCCTCGAGGCGACACACCGATGCCATGGCGATACACAGTACGCGTCGACAATGAGCACAACCGAATGCACGTACGCGCCTGCCTGCCCGGTGCAAAGGGCGCGCTGCTCCCTGGCGTAGAGGCAGGGTACGATCTCGTGCGCCCGCGACGGGCGAGGCCCATGCAGCTCGACCAGGGTGTGTGTGTGCGATACCAGCTCGACCTGGAAGCCCTCACCGCAGCCTCTGAGCCCTCGGGGCGCAATGCCGCCCTCGCCCCAGACCGGCTGCTCTGGCCCGGGCTCTGGCTCTGGCGCCCTGAAGAGGAGGCCCGACCACCTGAAGGCTCGACGGTGACATTCGACTTGCCTCCTGGCACGTCGATCTCCACCGCCTGGCCTGCTGCAGGCGACGACACATTCCGCCTGCAGTCTTCAGCCCTGAGCTTTCGCAGCCGCATGGCGCTGGGCCCCTTGAAGCGCCGGATGAAGCTCGACGTTGCCGGAGGTACCATCGACGCGGTGTTCCTCGGTGGCGCCCCTACGGGACCCTTGGACGCGTGGCGAGACTGGATCACCCGCGCGGCGCGGGGCACCGCGGCGCTGTACGGCGATCTGCCAGCACCTCATGTTCAGCTGCTGGTGGTGCTCGACGAAGGCTCGACGGTGCACTTCGGCATGACCCAGAGAGGCGGAGGGCCCGGCATCGTGATGTTCGTGGGCCGCCATGTCCGCCCGTCGACGCTGAAGCGAGACTGGACCCTCACCCACGAGCTCTTTCACCTGGGTATGCCCCAAATCGCCCAGAACGACCTCTGGCTCTCCGAGGGGGTGACCACCTACAGCACGTTCGTCGCCATGGCCAGAGCGGGCACGCTCGACGCCGAGTCCGCCTGGGCCGAGCTCGCCGACGGCTTTCGCCGAGGGCAGCGGCAGGCTCGTGGGCTCAGCTTGCAGCATGAGGGCGAGCGTCTCCGGCGCACGGGCCGATATGCCCGGGTGTACTGGGGCGGCGCACTGTGGGCGCTGCGGGCCGATCTGGTGCTGAGGGCAAAGGGCAGCAGCCTGCCTCACCAGCTCATCAAGTGGCGTCAGCACCAACGACAGGACGATCGAGTGTGGTCTGCCCGCGCCCTCCTCGACACCAGCGCCCACTCAGCGGCGCTGCAGAGGCTGGTGCTTGAGCACGTCGACGCCTCGACTCAGCCAGGATCTGCAGGTCTGCTCGAGACTTTGGGTGTAGACGTAAACGATGCCGGAGAAGTGACGCTCACCCCTGCCTCAGGGGCGAAGATGCGTCGGGACATCATCCCAGAATGAGGCCCAACTGGCTGGCCTCCTCAAGCACGGCGGTGACCTGCTCGAGGGGCTGCCCGCTGATTTGAGCCGCCGCTTCGGCTGAGAGACCCTCGTGTACCACCTTGAGGGCGAAGAGCAGCGGATCTCGCCCCCGGTGCCAGTGGGCCACACGACGGGGCAAAGACTGGAACGCCAGGACCAGGGTCTCGTCAGGCTCTGGCGACTCGGGCCGCTCGCCTGCCTGAAGCGCGCCGGCGAGGCTGGCGACGTCGTACGGGAACGACAAGAGAGCCAGCGTGGGGTTGATGATGGGCCCGTCGAGGGTGTCGGGGTCCGGCAGAGGCGTGCCGTCGATGCTCACCTCGTAGAGCGCCCACTCGAACTCTGCCAGAGCCACGTGGGCCGGGGTCAGCCCCAAGCGGTCCTCGGCGCTCAGTGTGCTCACCAGAGCAGGCAGATGGACAGCGGCCTCGGGCAATGTGGGATCTTTGGGTGGGTGCGCCAAGTAGTACAGCTCGAAGAGCTCGGACCAGCCATCCTCGCCCAACCAGGTGGCGAGCAAGGGAAACTCTGCCGAGAGCGCGGTGTGCACGTGCCGCCGCACGAAGCGTCGATAGATGGCCAGCCGAGCAGGGTGCACGCCGAGCAGCTCAGCCGCTTCGTCCACCGAGCGCTGCCCTCGGAGCACGTCGTGCATCACAGATTGGATCGATGACAGGCTCATCGGGCCTCCATCATCGGCAGAGCCTGACTGGTGGCCGCCTCACCCACAGCGCGGATCTGACCCAGCTCTTCGAGCAAACGCTCGACGCCGGGGATCTCGGTGTCCCATTCGAGCAAGGTGGTCACAGGGCCGGTCTTCGACAGCACGTGTGCATAGAGCGCGAAGACCTCCTGCACGATGGGCTCCCCGTGGGTGTCGATGATGACGTCGCCGAGATCAGAATGTCCGGCCATGTGAATCTGCACCACCCGCTCCAGGGGCAGCGCGTCGATGAAGGCGTACGGATCCTGATTGTGGTTCCGGGCGTTGACGTAGACGTTGTTCACGTCGAGCAACAGCCCGCAGTCCGCCCGCTCGAGCATCTCGGCGATGAAGGCCCCTTCAGTGAGCTCGCTGGCGCCGTACTCGATGTAATACGAGGGGTTCTCCAGCAGAAAAGGGATCTCTCGACCCAGCGCCTCGGAGGCGGGCAGTGCCACCTCGCGCTTCACCTGCTCGATGCGCGTCACCACGTGATCGAGGGCCTCTCGGGTGAGAGGCACCGGGAGCAGCTCGTGATACTCCACGCCAAAGGCAGAGCTGAAACACAGGTGATCTGAGAACCAGTGTGCGCCGGAGCGCTCGACGAGGGCCCGGAGACGGCGCAGATAGTCCGTACTCAGGGGGCTCTCGCTGCCGATGCTCAGCGCAGTGCCATGGAGCACCAGGGGGTGGGCCCGGGCGCGCTCCAGAATCAGAGCCGGCTCGCCGCCGGGGGCCATGAAGTTCTCCGAGAGCAGCTCGAAGAAGCCCACCTCGTGGGCCAGGGGGGTGAGCCCCCCTCGGTCCGCACCGAAGAAATCCTGCCAGTGCTCTCTACGCAACCCGACCCCATAACCGAGATCGGGTACCTCGAACCGAGGGGATGTATACATGCTCTACTCTCAGCTCTTGTCGCCGCTGCAGCCCTTCTCACCACTGCAGCTCTTCTCACCAGAGGCCTTCTTGTGGCCAGAGCAGCCCTTTTCACCGCTGCAGCTCTTCTCACCGGCCGCTTCTTTGTGACCGCTGCAGCCCTTTTCGCCGCTGCAGCTCTTCTCGCCCGTGGCGGCCTTCTCGCCGTTGCAGCCCTTCTCACCGCTGCAACTCTTCTCACCCTTGGCCATGTCTTTGTGGCCCGAGCAGCCTTTGTCACCGCTGCAGCCCTTCTCGGCCTGCATCTGATTCTCCGCCTGGGGCGCAGCACCACCACAGGCGGTGAGACCACCGAGGGCGAGACCGCCGAGGGCGAGGCTCATGGTGACGGTACCGATCGACAGCTTACGGCTCTGAGTGCTCATATGAAATGCCTCCAACATTAGATGTGTGTATTTGTAGACTGATCGACTGTCCGACTCGCCAATCAGTTGAAGCAAGAGCTTCATCAGGCTTCGCAGGGGTTTACGACACCTGTTGGAGGGGGTTACAGGATTTTTTAATTTGATGATTCCACTGCTGTGCAATGGCGGAATTGTTAGAAGCAGCCGAGCGTGCCCGAAACCGAGAACAGCGTCGATGGGTCGGGCGGGCTCGACGTCCAGACCAGGACGAAGCGCTCACCGTCCCAGCTGACCGCCGTGTGACGGATGTCTCCGGCGGCTGCGCCCGCTGCGATGGGCGCCGTCAGGGGGCTGCCGTCTCGAGCGAAGCCCTGCACCGTGGGGGCGTAGCGGCCCCCACCGAAATCTTCTGCTGAAGCCAGCACCAACATGCTCTGATCCAGCGCCCAGGCCGCCGAGATTTGCTCCAAGCCCCAGCTGAACGACGAGCGTGTCAGCAACACGTCTTCATTGAGACGCTCACCGCGTGTGTCCACCAGGGTCAGATAGACCAGGTAGGCGCCGGCCTCCCGATTGGCGTCGGCCCAGACGATGGCGAAGGCCTCGCCAGTCCAGAAGATGTCGATCACCGACGACGGGAAGAAGCTGTCGGTGAGCGCGATGTCGTCGATGAGGCGCTCCCCACTGGGATCGAGCAGCGTGAAGAACACCTCCAGGGTCTGGCGACGGCTGTCCTGCCATGCCACACCATACGCCTGCTCGTTGAAGGCCATCTTGGGCCCTGTCGATCTGCCGAAGCTGTCGGTCACCTGCTGGGCCCCTTCGAACTCACCACCAAAGTCGGTGTTGCCATAGAAGAGGTGACTGCCGACCTCGGGATCAGACTGGCTCCAGACCGCCCCTACCTGGCCATGCCAGCCCAAGTCGGCCCCCTGGCTGTCGAAGACGCGGCCGATGACGCTCTGATCGTTCACCGGCTGACCCCCGCGATCCACCTGATGCAGATACACCTGCCAGCCACGGACCAGAGCGTCGTGGGCAATGGCGAAGCCCTGCTCGGCCCAGACGATGGCCGGCGCAGCCACGGTGAAGAAGCCTTGGGAGATCACCACCTCTTCGGTGACGGGGCGCCCATCTCGGTCGAGGCCCATATAGCGCACCTCGCTGCCCTCCTGGTTCGGGTCGAGGGCCAACCAGGCCAGGCCGTGTATCTCGTCGCCCCACGCCAGCCGCGGAGATGTGTCGTAGTCGGCGTTCCGCGTCAGCTGGAAGCGCTCGCCCAGCTGGGGCCCGGCGTCTTCGTCGGTGTTGCCGTCGCAATCTTCGTCCACCCCGTCACAGAGCAGATCGGCGCGTGCTGGATCACCGGGGGTGCAGCTGTCGACGATCTGACCCCCGCGGCACTCCAGCACGCCGAAGCGCCCGCACTGCCCCACGCCACAGCGTGTACGCAGGCCTTGGTAGTCTTCGTCCACTTGACCATCGCAGTCGTCGTCCACGCCATTACACGTGACGTCGTTGGGGGCAGGCTCGCCATCTCGGCAGGTGTTCACCTCCTGGCCATTCTGGCAGACCACCGCGCCCTCATTGGCGCACGCGCCCTGACCACAGCCCACCAGTTGTGCACGGTAGTCTTCGTCGGCGGCGCCATCACAGTCGTCGTCGATCCCATCACAGGTGCGATCGGCTGCGCTCGGCTCACCAGGGGCGCAAGAATTCACCAGCGCGCCGTCTTGACAGACGATGCGGCCCACCGCGGCGCAGGCCCCCACACCACATTGCACCACCTCGGGGACGAAGCCCTCGTCGATGTTGCCATCACAATCATCATCCACCCCATCACAGTCGTCGTCGGGCTGAGGCTGGCCTGGCGTGCAGCTGTCCTGCCGGCTGCCGTTGACGCAGATACGCTGCCCCACAGATTCACACTGGCCGACGCCACACTGCGTGCCCACAGCGGTGTAGGCCTCGTCGATGGCGCCATCGCAATCGTCATCCAGGCCATCACAGCTCTCGTCGTCACCGACGGGGGCCCCTGGCGTGCAGTCCTCCGTTTCCTGGCCATCGACACAGCGCAACGCCCCTGTGGCCGCGCACACGCCCACACCACACCGCAGCTCACGGGGGCGATACCGCTCGTCTACCTGGCCATCACAGTCGCTGTCGCGACCATCACACAGGGCATCGTCCTCGACGGGTTCACCGGCTGTACAGGTATCGCGGACCTCACCGTTGACGCACACCTCGGCGCCAGCGGCAGCGCACACGCCCACACCACAGGTGGTCCGAGCACCCACGAAGTCTTCATCGACGCGGCCGTCACAGTCATCGTCCACCCCATCACAGGTGGCATCGTCAGGGGCTGGCTCGTCCGCCCGGCACGTGTCGATGACCTCACCGGCGCGACATACAGTGATACCTGTGGCGGCGCAGGCTCCATCTCCGCAGGCCACCTGCCGGCTCACGTAGCCTTCGTCGACGAGTCCATCACAATCCGCGTCGACCCCATCACACAGGCGGTCGGGCCCCTCTGGTGCGCCAGGATCGCACCGCTCGACCAGCTGCCCACCGTCACAGAGGCGCAGACCCGTAGCGGCGCAGACACCCAGCCCGCAGTTGATCTCGATCTCGGCCACATCTTCGTCGGCGCGGCCGTCGCAATCTTCGTCCAGCCCGTCACAGCGATCGTCAGATGGGGCCGGCCGGCCAGGCGTACACAGCTCTCGCTCGACACCGGCGACACAGGTCGTCACCCCTCGAGCGACGCAGATCCCCTCACCGCAGGTCACCGCTCGACGCACGTAGCCCTCGTCCACGAGGCCATCGCAGTCATCGTCTACACCATCACAATTCGTGTCGGCGTCAGGCGCCCCAGGCGTACAGCCATCGACGAGGCGCCCGCCCACGCACACGGCTTGCCCTTCTGCGGCACACGCTCCGGTGCCACACGCGGTGACCGCCGGGCGGTGATCTTCGTCGGCGGCGCCATCACAATCTTCGTCCACCCCATCGCAGCGGGCGTCGATGGCGAGGGGCTCTCCGGCGACGCAGTTGTCGACGGTCTGGCCATTGCGGCAGAACAGCACCCCTTGTGCACGGCACATGCCCACCCCACAGATGGTGGCCGTGATCTCGAAGTCCTCGTCGACGCGGCCATCACAGTCGTCATCGATGTTGTCGCAGGTGACGTCGTTCTCGATCGGATCCACAGGCGAGCAGGTATCGGAGATCTCTCCGTCGACACATACAGTGCGGCCGCCGGCGGCACATGCGCCGACGCCACAGTCCACAGCGCGACCGATGAAGCCCTCGTCGGCGGCGCCGTCGCAGTCGTCATCGATGTTGTCGCAGTCGGTGTCGGGCCGTGGATCGGCCGGCCGGGCCGAGCACGTCAGCGCCGTCAGATCCGCCGGGTCGCAGGCATAGCGACCTGTGACGGCGCAGGCCCCCACGCCGATGTCGCACGGCGTGTCGAGCAGCGCTCGGAAGTCTTCGTCCACGAGGCCATCACAGTCATTGTCCGCCCCGTCGCCACACAGCTCGGGCTCCGGCGTGCGTTGCTCGGCGTCGCACATCGTGCCCCGGCCGCTCTCGTCGCACACCACCCGGCCCGAGCCGGCGCAGCCGCCGAGCCCTTCGATGCACGCGGTGCCCAGATCGGGGTAGTCCTCGTCGGTACGACCGTCGCAGTCGTCGTCGATGCCGTTGCACAGCTCCGGCAAGGGATCCATCGGGGCCCCTTCGCACACCACCTGACCGCCCTCATCGCACTGGAACACGCCGCCGACGGCGCAGGCGCCCTCACCAACGGTGCAACGCTCGCCCACCTGTAAACCCTCATCGATCTGCCCATCGCAGTCGTCGTCGGTGCCGTTGCAGGTCTCATCCACCCCTTCGAGAGGGGGCGCTTCACACCGCAGCGTGTCGCCGCCATCGCCACAGACCACCAGCCCTTGGGCCCGACAGGCGCCACTGGTGACCTCACAGGCTGCGCCGAGCAGCAAGCCCTCGCCGCTGTCGGTCTGGTAGAGCACCTGAGGGTCTGCCTCGTCGACCTGCCCGTCACAGTCGTCGTCGAGGGCGTTCCCGCAGCGCTCTATCGGTCCAGGATCCACAGTGGGCCGGCAGATGATGATCTCGTCTTCACAGACCTGCACCCCTGACTGTCCGCACACGCCCTCTGCAGGTGATCCGTCGGGCGCCAGCGGATCATCACAGGGATCTCCGGCCCCCTGACATGGGGTGCCCACAGCAGATCCGTCGGTGGAGATCACACAGCTCCCGGCGCTGCAGATCTGGCCAGCGCTGCATTCGTCATTCGAACTGCAGCTCGCGGCGTCGCTGTCCTCCTCGGGGGTGCATCCCCACAGAGGGCCCAAGACGAGTGCAAGCGACATCACGGCGGTGAGATTGAGGTGCATCAACTTCCTCCCCAGAAGGTTGTTCACCTGTTCAGGCGACAGTGAGGGGGAAACCTATACAGAAAACATCGAGTGAATATTTTCGGAGTTGGGCCAAAGCCCCAGTACATCAGGGCCGACGCATGATCAGGCACAGGGCCACTGGCCGGGGTTCAGCGCGCCCGTCACGGCTGCCGCCAGGGTTGCTCGAGGGGCTCTGGCCATGATACTCAGCGACGCCCGACTTTCCGCCTGTTCGGAGCCCCCAGTGATGCGAGCTGGGGGGTGTTTTGGAGAAGCCAGATGTCCGACACTCAGGGCCCCGAGGCCCAAGAGCCCTCACGCGCCCCAGTCTTTGTGCACCCCACCGTCTCTCTCGCCGACTTGATCGAGCGCATCGACTGGCCCGTGAAGCCCGGACAGATCCTGGCGGGCAAGATCACCGCCATCGCTGATGGTCTGGCCACGGTCACCCTCGCCGATCACGGCGAGTACACAGGCAGCGTCCCTGCAGGTGACCTCTCTGTCGACGATGCAGTCCAGGTCTACGTCGAAGACGTCGATGGCACCGCCCTGGAGCTGTCTCTCGGCAAGGCCGAGCGGTTGAGCCTGTGGGAGCGCTTGCATGACGCCCGTAAGAGCGGCCGCACCGTTCAGGCCACTGGCCTCGCCGTGATCCGCGGCGGTCTCTCTGTCGACGTGGGTCTCAAGGCCACGCTGCCGAGCAGCCAGGCCGCCCGCGCCCCCGGGCAGCGCCTCGAAGATCTCATCGGTGAGACCTTCGAGGTGAAGATCACCCGCATGGACGAGCGCAAGGGTGTGGTCCAGGTCTCTCGCAAGGCCCTCTCTGCGCCGGCGCCCCGCGCCGAGCGTGATGAGGCGGATGCTCCAGAGGGCACCGAGCCCACTGCCGACCTCACTGCAGACCTCACCGCCCCCGAAGAGGGCACCACCATCGAGGGCACCGTGGCCCGCCTGGCCAAGTTCGGCGCCTTCGTGGAGCTCGGCGGCTACGAAGGGCTGCTCCACGTCAACGACATGAGCTGGGGCCGCGTGAACCGCCCTGAAGATGTGGTGCAGGTGGGCGACGCGCTGTCGCTCAAGGTGGTCTCGGTCAAAGACTTCGACCAGCCCAAGAAGCGCCGCATCAAGCTGAGCCTCAAAGAGAACCAGGCAGATCCCTGGACCGAGGTCGACGCAGAGCAGTACCCCGCAGATGCACGCCTCACGGGCACCGTGGTGGGCCTCACCGACTTCGGCGCCTTCGTGGAGATCGCCCCGGGGCTCGAGGGCATGGTGCACATCAGCGAGATGTCGTGGACCGATCATGTGAAGCACCCCCGAGAGCGCGTCACCGTGGGCGAGCAGCTCGAGGTGAAGGTGCTGCAGTGCGATCCGGCTCGTCGGCGCCTCAGCCTCAGCCTCAAGCTCACCGAGAACAACCCCTGGCACGGCCTCGCCGAGCGCTACCCCGTGGGCACGCGCATCAAGGGCGAGGTGGCCCGCATCACCCGCTTTGGACTCTTCGTTGCCATCGAAGAGGGCATCGACGGCCTCGTGCACACCCGCGACCTGTCGTGGGTCCCGGGCTCGGTGAACCCCAAGACCGCTTACAGCCCCGGCACCGCCATCGAAGCCCTGGTGCTCAACGTCGACGAAGAGGCCGGCAAGGTGGCCTTGGGCATCAAGCAACTCACCCCGGACAACTCCGCCGAGATCTATGGCCAGTTCGCCGAAGGCCAGCGCGTAGAGGGTGAGATCACCAACATCCGCGAGTTCGGGGTCTTCGTGGCCCTGGCGCCGGGCATCGAGGGGCTGCTGCACCGCTCCGAGATGGGTGATGGTGTCGTCAAGCGCCCCCGTGACCACTTCAAGAAGGGGCAAAAGATCACCGTGAAGGTGCTGTCGGTCGATGTGGTCGCAGGCAAGGTCGGCCTCACGCTCAAGGGCGAAGAGGGGGCGATTCAGGCCGCCACACCTGCTGAAGCGCCTGCGGACGCCGATGCACCTGCTGAACCCACGGTCGAAGCCCCAGCGGCCGCCGAGGCGTCGGCAGCGCCTGAAAATGCCGTAGAGGCATCACCTGAGCCCGCTGTAGAAGCGCCCGCCGATGCGCCAGCCGATGCCTCGTCAGAGGCCCCTGCTGAAGCCTCGGCAGAGCCCTCTGACGAAGACAAGCCCACCGACTGACGCCCCTCCAAAGCATCCCTTCTCTCCATATTCTCCACATGCTTTAATCGAGTGGCGTCGCAACAGCCCTGGACTCCGGATTATGCTGCCGGTATGACCAGCGCCCTGAGCGCACCTCGGCCAGCGATCTCTCCAGAGCGTCTGCCGTGTGCGCGCGATGCGCTCGATGAATTGGAGAGCCCATGTCGCTTCGCCACGTAGTGTGCCCTGCCCTGCTCGCCCTCACCGTCGCCAGCGGGTGCAATGAGGACACCAGCCGCTCCGTCGACCCCACCGCCGACGCTGATCTCGCCGATCAGGGCACTGATCCCCTCATCCAGTCCGATGCGGGCGCCTCCGACGCCGAGGTGATGCCCGACATGATGCCGATGCCCGACGCCGAGCTCACCCCGGACATGATGCCGATGCCCGACATGATGCCGATGCCCGACGCCGAGATCGTCCCGGACGCCGAGATCGTCCCGGACGCCGAGGTGCCTGACGCCGACCTGCCCGATGTTGGCCCACCGCCAGGTGACATCGAAGATCTGCAGGTGGAGATCCTCGATCGACGGGCGCCCCAGATCTCCTTGCAGTTCACTTTGCCCATCGAGGCCACGCGCTTCGAGGTGCGTCGGGCCGACTCGGCCATCGAAGACGAAGAAGCTTGGGACGCGGGCGAGGTGGTGCTGCAGTTCGTGGAAGACTCCGAGCCCGGTGAGCAGGTGGTGCGTTTGCTCCGCCGACTGCCCCTCGATCAGATCAGCCACATCGCCCTGCGCAAGTTCGACGAAGCCGACACCCCCGGGGCCATCGCCGGCGCCGAGATCGATCTGCGACTGCAAAGCCTCTCGGTGGACATCGCCCCTTCAGGAGATGGTCCGTGGCTGGGCACCCCCACCTTCGGCAACTCCACGTCGCTCATCTCTGCCGTCGGTGACGCCGATGGCGATCTGCTCGCCGATGCGCTGATCACAGCCGTGCAGTACGACGGCTTCGTGGTGCACGACCGGCAGACCGCCGTTCTCACCGGTGGAGCCGACGATCCTACGCTCGTGCCCCTCGACGTGCCTCTCATCGACGACGTCCCCGTCGATCAGCTGGGCATCGGTGGTGAAGGGGTGGGTGATCTCAACGGCGACGGCCTCGGTGACTTCGCCGTCGTCGGGGTCCTGCCCGACTTCTCCGGTGGTCTGGTGGCGGTGTACTTCGGCAGCGACGACACCACAGCGCTCGCCGAAGCCGATGTGCTCATCCCCACCCCGGGCCGCTTCGTGACCCGGGTCGCTGGCGCTGGGAACTTCATCGAGCGCGCCGATGACGCCATGCTCGAAGCCGCATACGACGACTTGCTCCTCGGCGGTGCTGCGGCCCCTGACGGCTCGGACTATGTGTACGCCATCGCCGGCCGCCCTGACGGTGCCTGGCCCGCCACCATCGACGTCACCACCCCCGACGCCGACGAAGGCATCCATCGCCTCACCGTACCCGACGCAGTGAACGCTGGTGCCGCCTTGAGCACCGCCGGTGATCTCGACGGTGATGGCCTCGCCGAGGTGGCGTTCAGCACCAGCACCGAGCTGAGCTTCGGCTCCGTCTATGTGTTCTTCGGCGGCGACGATCTGCCCGGCGACTACACCTACGACCCGCAAGATCCGGCCACCACGGTGCTCACCCACCCTTGCCCGGGCAACCAGCCGCTCTTCGGCAGCTTCATCGACGGAGGCGTGGATCTCACAGGCGATCCCCAGAGCCTCGGTGACCTCGTGGTGGGCGATCGCCGCTCACAGCGGCTCGTACCCTTCGACGAAGACTTGACCTCGGTGGACTGCTTCGGCAACAGCGCGGCGCTCTTTGGGGTGTTCTTCGATCTGGGCGATCTCAATGGCGATGGCGCCGCAGATCTGATCACCACCCACATCGATCCGGCACGGACCGAGGCGTGGATCTTCCTCAACGACGGTGCCGGGCACTTTGGTCAGGGCGAAGCCCAGAGCCCTCGCCTCGCGGACGTCATCCTCGACGTGCCGGCCCTGCGCAAGCTGGGCGTGGCCGCCCTCGGCGACTTCGACGGGGTCGAAGGCGACGACTTCGCGCTGGTGGTGTTGCAGCCCGACGGCGCCCTCGAGGTGGTGATCCTGCGCTGAGCCCTCAGCTCGGCCGTGGGAGCCACAGCGTGACCTCTGCCCCACCTTCCGGACGATCTCCGAACTCCAGGGTGCCCCCATGGGCAGTGATGATGCCCTGCGTCACCGAGAGCCCCAATCCTGTGCCCTCACCTTCGGGCTTCGTCGTGAAGAACGGATCACAGAGGCGATCCTTGATCTCTGCAGGGATCCCCGGGCCCTCGTCTCTGATCGCCACCCCGAGGCGCTCGACATCTTCTACGCGGGCGATCTCCATCACTGAGTCTTCTGGCGCTGCATAGCTGCCATTGAGCAGCACATTGACCACAGCCTGCATCAACTGGGACTTGTCGGCGTGCACGCACATCGTGCCGGCGGTGATCTCACAGCTGACGCGCTGGCGCTTCTTGTGCAATGCCGGGTTCACCAACCGCAGACACGCCGCAATGACCTCGCCCACGTCGACAAGGGTGGGCATCGCCGTACGCTGGCGGGCATAGTCGAGCAATCCCTGCACCGTCTGTTTGATGCGGTAGAGGCCGTCCTCGATGGTGTCGAGGTATTCGTCCTGCCGATCGTCGGGTACGTGGCCTTTGCGTAACGCCTTGAAACAACTCATCACCCCGCTCAGGGGGTTGTTGATCTCGTGGGCGACACCGGCGCTGAGCTGTCCGATCGACGACAACTTCTCTGCCTGCAGCAGCTTGCTCTGCTCTTCGAGGATCCGTGCGTTGGCCGCCTTGAGCTGGTCGTGAGCCATCTTGAGCGAGTCCCGCTCCTGGGCCAGCGATACCCGCAGCTCGTCCGCCGCCCGGGTCGATCTCACCTGTCGGCAGGCCCGCTCCACAGAGGCGATCAGCTCTTCGGGCTGGAAGGGCTTGAGCACATAGGCGTATGCGCCCGCTTCGACCGCATCGATGGCGCTGTCGAGGGAGCCGTGGCCGGTGATCAACATCACCTCCGAGCCCGGACTGGAGGCCCTCAGAGTGGGCAACAGCTGCACCCCCATCGTGTCGGGCAGCTGTACGTCGAGCAGGGCGACGTCGAAGCCCTCTGCGCCGAGCTTCAGGCCCTCGGCGCCGGTGCGGGCGCAGCATACCTCGGCACCCTCCTCTTCGAGGATCTCCGTGAGATCTTCGGTGAGATCTTCCTGATCGTCGACGATCAGGATGCGGGCCCCTCTCAGATGACTCGACTCGTGCATCACATCGTGCGTCACGCTCAGCTGTCTCCCAGTTTGCCCACCAGCGCACACAGACGATCGAGATCGAGCGGCTTTTGAAGCACGGCGATGACGCCGAGAGCGCGCGCCTCAGTGAGCTGCTGGTCTTGTGAATAAGCGGTGATGAGCACCACAGGCACTTTGGGGTGTTGGGTGCGGATCTGTTTGATCAGGTGCACCCCGCTCATGCCGGGCATGCGCATGTCGGTGACCACCATCTGCGGCTCGAACTGCTCGAGCAGCGCCAGAGCCTCCTGGCCATTGGCGGCGAGGCACGCCAGGACCCCCTCGTCTTCGAGGACCTCTTTGAGGTTCTCGGCCAGATCGAGGTTGTCGTCGACGATGAGGACCGCAGGGCCCTCGAGATCAGCTCGGCGCATGGTCGGGCTCATGCTCATCATGCCCCCTCTACAGGCTGGTGAGGCAGCCACAGCGACACCTTGGCGCCGCCTTCGGGGGCATTCTCGGCGGTGGCCTTGCCGTGGTGGCGCTCGCACACGCGCTGGACCAGGGCCAGCCCCAGTCCAACCCCGGCGCTCCGCGTGGTGACCAGCGGCTCGAAGACCCGCCTCAGGGTCATCTTCGGGAACCCGGGGCCGTTGTCCGCCACCCAGATGTGCACCTGACCATCGACGATCTCGGCGCCCACCCGAATCTGGGGGCTCTCCTCTCGGGGGTGCTCGGGATGGGTCAAGATGGCCACAGCGTTGTCGATGAGGTTCACCAGGGCCCGTACGACGAGGCGGCCCTCCACCCAGGCCGTGAGCGCCCCATCGATGTCGACTTGCACCTGCACCTGCTCCGGGATCCGCGTGCCCTCGATGGCGTCGTCGACGAGCGGGCGCACGGCGGTGTGAGCGAACTTCGGACGTCGATCACGGGCCATCTCGAGCAGGTCGGAGATGATGTTGCTCGAGAGCTTCACCTGCGCAGCGATCTTGTCGAGGTGACGATCCGCCTTGGGTGTGTCCTTGACCCGCCTGCGCAACAGGTACAGCGAGGTCTCGATCACCCCGAGGGGGTTGCGCAATTCGTGGGCGATGCTGGCCGCGAGTTGGCCGATGGCCACGAGGCGCGTCTGGCGGCTCAGGCGTTGATCAGAGTCTTCCCGATACGTGTGCAGCATGATGGCCAGCTCGAGATCGAACAGGCGATCGACGGCGTCGCCTGCTGCGCGACGTGTGGGGAAGTCGTCTGGGTAGATCTCCTGGATCAGGTGACGCACGTCACGGCGCATGACGTTCACCGCGGTGAACATGTAGACCTGCGGCAGGCCAATGTGCACGTGTACGCGGCCAATGCGTGCCCGACGTTCGTAAAACGCCTCGTCATGAGGGCCTTCGAGGCCGCTGCGCAACCATGCGCGCAGCGTGCCTTTGAGACGCTCGATTTGTGCGTGGCCACCAGAGATCACCTTCAAGGCGTCGGGGTGCGCCTCGATGCAGGCATAGAAGTGATCGACGACGGCGGGAATGTGGGGTTCGATGTGGACGAGCAGATCGCTCAACACCTTGCTGTCGGTGTCAGAGAAGCCGATGTAGTGCTTGGCTTCGTCGAAGAGTGCGCCCAAGTCAGGTGCTCCAACCCACTGGTCTTGCTGGGTTTATTTCGCATGGGCGACCAACAACAATCAAGAAGTTTTGTGATCATGCCCTTAGCTCATTTCGGGTCATCCGGATGTATCCCAGGGCGTATTTTCGGTGGGTTGGAGCGCTTCTTTTCGGGTACGAGGCTGTCTAATCTTCCCGACGCCCGAAACAGTAGCCGAGCTCCTGGAAGGTGGAGAGCTCCTCTTCGATGCCATCCATCAGCTCTTTGAGGCCTCCAGAAGGCAGCTCCACGTTGATGGCGCCGCCCGTGTCCTGCTCCACCTGGGTGATGCCGGGGTGCTCACCCTCGAGGCGCTCGAGGATGGACCGCTGAGCCTTGGTGGTGGCCACCAGCTTACGGCTCTGCTCGGTGAGCTTCTTGAACTGCAGCGCGAGCTCGACGTTCTGGGCGAGATCCATCGGGTTGATGGGCTTCGACAGGAACCTGAAGATGCGCCCCTCGTTGATGGCCTGGACCGCAGCTTCAAGGGAAGCCTGACCTGTGAGCATCATGCGCACGGTGTCGGGATAGCGGGTGTTGATCTCGCTGAGCAGCGTGGCCCCGTTCATCCCTGGCATACGCTCATCGGACACCACGACGTCCACGCTGTGCTCGGTGAGCACCTTCAAGGCCTCGTCACCGGAATTGGCGGTGAGCACCTTGTAGGGCTGCCGCCTCAGGTTGAGCTTGATGGAGTCGAGGATGGCGTGCTCGTCGTCGACGAAGAGCACAATGGGCTTCGGTGCCTTCGGGGACTTTTGCCGAGCGCCTTGCCGGGCATCTTGCTGAGCAGTCTCGTTCACGGTGTGCCTCGCCATGGGTCATTCTTCTGATCACACCTGCTGGTGATCTTCAGACCTATCATCGGCACTGCATACGCAAGAGATGACCTGGAGGCCGGAAATACCCATGACTTGATCATGGTACTGCGAATTGAGGGGGGCCGACTCGGGATGAGTTATTTGATGGCCTGCACGATGTACTGACCGCTGCGGCGCTCGCCGCCTCCTCGGGTGAGGGTCTGCACGTCGATCATCACCTGAGAGAACGGCGCGAAAACCTCTCGCACCTGCTCTTCGGTGAGATAGCTGGTGAAGAAGCCCGAGTTGCCCTCTTTGATGATCATCGAGAAGAAGCCGCCACCGGGCTTGAGCACCCGGTGCACCTCTTTCATGGTGAGGGCGATGTCTTCCACGGAGTTGTTCTGGATCGCGCTCTTGTCGATGGCGAAGTCGAACTGACCATCTTCGAAGGGCAATGCCTTGAAGTGCCCACAGACGGCCTGCTCGGTGATGTCGGCTTTGATGTGATCGACAGCGGTCTGGGAGAAGTCGATTCCCCAGGCGTCGAAGCCCCGCTCTTTGAGGAACTTGAGGTTGTTCCCCCACCCACAACCGAGGTCGACGCAGCTCAGCTTCCGGCCATCGACCACGGGTTGCCGGTAGTTGCGCATCACGTACCCGATGACCAGCTCGGTGGGGTACTGGTTCTTGTGGGCCCCGGTCTCGCTGGCGTAGGTGGTCTCCCACTCCTGCTGGTTGTGGGGGCGGGCATCGGTGACGGTGACGGTGCCCTGGGGGCCCGATGGCTCGGTGTACAGCATGTCTTCAGCGCTCCTGTTCGAGGCGTGCGTCGGGGGTTTTGGGTTCGAGAAGGTTCGGGCTGAGCAGTTCACACCGAATGAGGGCATCGCGCTCGGCCACGAGATCCATGACGGTGATGCCAAGACCGTGGGCGATGGTGACGAGATCGTGCTCGCCATCGCCATAGCCCAACAAAGCCTTCACGGTGTTCACCTGTTGAGTGGCCAGGGGGCCAGAAAGCGTCGGATAAAGCCCCCGACGGCCGAGCTGGGGCTCACACCAGGGGTACAGATTGCGATGCACCCCGTTCTCTTCGATCGTGTCGACGAGATCGAGCACGGCACAGACCGTCTCAGCCATGCGATCGAGATCGATGATGTCGAGGGTGTCGAGGCTGGTGTGATACTCGGCGTAATTGCCGCCGATGGCCCGGCCGAGGAAGCCCATGGGCAGGTTGATGCCGATGCTGCTGTACTGCCGCATGTCGGCGCCGCCGAGGGGGTCCCAGGGCAGGATCACCCGGTCGCGCTCGGTGATCTCGAGCAGCTCGGGCATGATCCGATTGGTGAGGCTCTGCGGGTCACGCCCGAGCTTGTAGTGCAGCGGGGCGTCGATGCCCACCATCGACAGCACGAGCCCACCGACGACTTTCTGCTTCAACGCCTCGTGATGCCGACTCAAGAACGCGATGCTGCCGATGGTCTCCGGGGCGTAGAGGAACCGCACCCCGTACTTGCGCCGAGGCTGCGCGGCGAGGGCCTGATAGAGCGCCGTCAGGGCCACAGGGCCCGAGAGCTCGTTGTTGGCCATCGACGGGTGGCACAGGTAGCTCGTGAAGAGCAGCTCCTCGTTTGTCTCTCCGGGCAGGAAGGCCTCTGCGAGGGTGAGATGCCCATCTTCGAGGGTGCTGTCGATCACCACCCGATATTGAGGCTCGGTCAGCTCGGTGAGGCGCCGATGCTCCAGGCAGAACCCCCACCGCTCCTTGTAGTAGCTGGTACGGTAGGGGATGGCGTCAGGCTGGTTGGGCAACGTGTAGATGTGCTTCATCAGCGTGGGCAGATCGACGATCTCGTCCACGGGCACGCTGTATCCGAGCACGTGCAGATTGTTCTGCTGAAAGTCGATGACCCGACGGCCGTCCAGCGTGGCCACATAGGCATCTCTGATCTGCCACTCCCGCGGGATCTCCCAGTCGAAGCAGGGCGTGCCTGTGGGCAGCTCGGTCCGCTTGAGATCGACATAGCGTTCGATGATGTCGAGGCTCTGGCGCACACCGGGGCCGGTGATGCTCCTGCAGATGGGCCAGAGCTGCTCGAAGAGGCCCCGCATCTCCTCGGGGCCCATGAACTGGTGGTGGCGATGGGTGGTGCCGGTGGGTGTGACCTTCATGCGGGGGCGCTCGCCTCGTCGTCGACCAGGGCAGTGATGGCCCTGAAGGTGGAATACTTCAGCATGCTCTCTTCAGTGAATGGCACCTGATGGGCGGCGTTGAGCCAAGCCATGATCTCTACGTGGGCCTGGCTGTCCCACCTCGGGTGATTGAGCATGCTGTCTTCGGCGCTCAGGCTCTCGGCGGCCACGCCCAGGATCTGGGCGACGGTCTCTCGTGCGCTCACGAAGCGGCCTCCGCCTCGGCGATGGCGCTCAGCTGCCCGTCGTCGATCTTGTCATTGGCGTTGCGGGGCAGGGCCTCGATGGCCTCGATGCGTGCGGGCATGGCGTACTCTGGCAACGCCACGCGCAGCTGCTGACGCAAATCGTCCTCCGGGGCAGGCAGGGTGCCCTCGATGAAGCTCACGATCTGCCCGTCGCTGAGCACGCTGCGTACGGCGAGACAGCCGGCGGCTCGAAGGGCTGCGTCCACCTCGCCGAGCTCCAGGCGGTGGCCCTTCACCTTCACTTGCCGATCGATGCGGTGCTGGTAGTAGATCGCGCCGTTGACGCGCTTCACCCAATCGCCGGTGTGATACCCGTCGGCCTGGAACGCCTGAGCGGTCCGCTCAACGTCTTCCCAATACCCTCTGGCCAGCTGCGGGCCGCTGATCACGAGCTCGCCTTCATCCGCGTCGGGGCCCCCGGTGATGCTCAACGACATGCCCGGCGTGGGCTCGCCGATGGCCATCGACGTGCGGGCGTGCTTCTTCCAGGTCTTGCGGGTCAGGCTCTGAGTGCTGCAGGAGATGGTGGCCTCAGTGGGGCCATAGGCGTTGATGACATCGAGATCGGGCCGGCACTCGAAGAGGGCCTTCACCTGCTCAGGTAGTAGTGCTTCGCCACAGAAATACATGGCCTGCAGGCTGCTCAGGTGCGTCTTGGTGGCGTGGTTGGCCTTGCGGATGAGATCGACCACCGAGGGCACGGACTCCCAGACGGTGATGCCCAGCGACTGGATCGCCAGGGCCGGCGCCATGCGGTCGAGCATGCCGGTGAGGGGCACCAGCGCCGCCCCGCTGCAGAGGCTGGCGTAGATGTCGAGCACGCTCATGTCGAAGCCGAGGTTGGGGTACTGGCTCATCCGGGCCCCAGGGCCCAGCGGCAGGCGGTTGATGGCCCACTGGATGAAACCGTTGAGGCCCTCGCGGCCCACCATCACCCCCTTGGGCACTCCCGTGGAGCCAGAGGTGAACATGACATAGGCGAGATCGTGGGGGGCCTTGGGCGCGCCGAGGGGTACGCCCTGGGGATCGTCGGGGAACACCATGACCCCATCGGGCGGGCCCCCCATCTCTTCCAGGGCCCGGGCGCCGAGATCACCGCCGGTGATGATGGCGTCGGGCTTGAACCGATCCATGATGAGGCGCCGCCGGGCGGTGGGGCCTTCGAGATCGAGGGGGGCGTAGTACCCACCCACCATGAGGGTGGCCAGCATGGCGCCATAGGCCCCAGGGCCCTTCGGCGCGCAGATGAGCACCTTGGGATGCTCACCAGCCCAGTGCAGCGCGCCGGCGATGGAGCGCACCCGCTTCGCCAACGCCCCGTAGGTCTCGTTGGGGCTGTTCCGCATGATGACCGCCACGTCGTTGGGACGCGCCTCGGCCACGGTGAAGAAACGCTCGACCAATTCGAAACTCATGGATGCACCTTGTTGTCCGAGACGATGGGGTTGTCCGAGACGATGGGGTTGTCCGAGACGATGGGGTTGTCCGAGACGATGGGGTTGTCCGGGGCGATGGGAGTGACCAGGGCGTAGGGATCTTCTGTGAGCATTCGGAGGGCACAGTCGTGCAGGTCGGCGATGGCCACGGCGTAGCTCTGGCCATAGGGCGCAGCGACCTCGGTGAGCACCCCCGCTCGCCGCAGGGGCTCGGCGATGACGTCGAAGTTGGCCCGCCACTGTCTGCCCTGCGGATCATCCGCCCGGGCGTAGTACTTCAGGGTGACCTGCCGAGGCTCGCCGCTGTGATCCACCACAGTACGGGGCAGATCGAGCCACTGCCGGTACGGCACCTGTGCCAGGGCCTCCATGTGATGCAGGTAGGTGCAGCCCCGGCGAAAGCCCACTCCCAACAACACCACGTGCATCTGTGCTGCATAGAGCCGCTCGAAGTCAGAGTCGGGCCCCAGTGAAACAGTGGGCGGCGTCGGCGTCATCAGCGCCTCTGCCCGAGGGCCCACGGCGACGTGGTTGTGTACGGGGCTCATGCTGCGCACGGCACTAGGCAGAGTGCGCACATACTCACTCAGAGCGCCGACACCTGTGCTCGGGCTGTGCACGACGTCGTAGGGCGCCTCGTGGGTGTTGAAGGTGTAGCTGGGCACCACCACGGTGGCCTCGGGGCCCACCACGGCTCTCAGGGCCTGGTACACCATCTCGGGCCCGCTCTGGCCCTCTGAAACGCTCAGTCGCCCAAAGGCCATCAGGCTGCTGTGCACCACCACGTCGAGGCCTGCCCGCAGACCCAATGCCCGCAGATGTGCTTCCATCTGCGCGACGTCGGTGGTGTGTATGCTCGGTCTGCTCATCAGCGACACTTTCAGATTATGGGGCGGGCGTACCCCTGTGGGAACGTCCATCCGGTGGGTGAAGCTTGAGGGCATTTGCACTTCGAGGCCAGATCGCGCGCTGATCTCAAGCTCGCAGAGGTCAGCAGCCGATGGGCACACTCGGACCGCAATCCACCAGCGTCGAATCAGAGCCTCACAGGAGATCGCCGTGGCCGCCATGGAAGCCCCAGCCCCCGCACCGCAGTTCTCGGTCAACGACATCCGCCCGGTGGAGCTGGAAGCCCGGAAGAAGATCTTGTCGAGACAAGATCGAGAGGCCCTCTGGGCGATGCGGCACACCTTCATCGACGTGCCCTGCCCGGCCTGCGGCAGCACCGAGCACTCTCTGGCCTTTCGCAAAGACGAGTTCCCCTACGTGCGCTGCCACGGCTGCGACACCCACTACATCACCCCCCGCCCGCCGGCAGACCTGCTCGCCCGCTGGTACGCCGAGAGCGAGAACAGCCGCTTCTGGAACACCCACGTCTACCCCATGAGCGAGCCCGCCCGTCGCGCCCGCATCTTTGGCCCTCGGGTCACCCGCCTGCTGGAGATCTTCGAGCGCCAGGGGGTACACCCAGGCTGTCTCGTAGAGGTGGGCGGCGGCTTCGGCACCTTCGTCGACGAGGCCCACCGACGTGGGGTCTTCGATCGCGTGATCGCCATCGAGCCGGTGCCCGAGCTCGCGGAGAACATTCGCCGCCGCGGAGTGGAGGTCATCGAGGCCGGAGTGGAAGCCGTGGTGGACGAGTCGGGCGTGCGCCCAGATTACATCGACGCGCTGCCTGAGGGCCTCGTGGACATGGTGGCGAGCTTCGAGGTCATCGAGCACCTCTATGACCCGGCGAGCTTCATCCAGGCGTGCGGGCGCTTACTGCGCCCTGGCGGTCTGCTCACCCTCACCTGCCCCAACGCCGCCGGCTTCGACATGGCCACTCTCGGCGGCAAATCGGGCAGCTTCAATTGCTACCACCTGAACTGTTTCACCACCGACGCCCTGATTCACCTAGTGGAGCGCCTGGGCTTTGAGGTGGTGGAGGTGATGACCCCCGGCGCTCTGGACGCCGAGCTGGTACGGCAACAGGCTCTGAGCGGCGACATCGACTTGTCAGGGCAGCCCTTCTTGCAGAAGGTGCTCGTGGACGACTGGGACACGCTCGGCGGCGCATTTCAGGACTTCCTGGCGCAGAACGGGATGTCGAGCCACCTGTGGCTGGTGGCCCGCCGGCCAGGGTGAACCCGAGCCCTTCAGGTACCTGCCAACAGAGCATCCCAAAGCCAATTGACTGTGTAACCTCCCCACCTGAAGCTGCCCTGCCTGACATGTGTCAACCAGGACTCGTACTCATTTTCCCCTCAGCACAATCGACCGTTTCAATATATATATATTCCATAGGGGAACTGGTGAGGGTCTAACGGTGTCGAAGCATCGTACAGGCAAGTCTTCTCGACTCGGCCGTCTGCTGGCCTGGCGCTATCTCGTAGCGCTGTCTCTCATATTTTGCCTGTCTTGTTGCGGACTCTTCTACCTGCTCCAACACCTCAATCACGCATCGAGCGACGGACTCGTCATCAACCTGGCGGGTCAGCAGCGCATGCTCAACCAGCGGGTCGCGCTACAGACAACACGGCTACAGAGCGCCGAGTCCGACGAAGAGCGCGCTCTGGTCAAAACATCGCTGGCGCAAGACATTGCTCGGATGCGTGCAGCGCACAAGGCGCTGAAATACAACGAATCTGATGCCATGGCGGCATTGCTGATCAAACAATCCCAAACCAGCCATACGCCTCATCAACTCGAGGTCGATCTACATGCCTATACAGCCACTGCGGAGCGGGCGTTGGCAGGCGAGCCCATCGATCTCGGCGCACTCTTGAGCCAGAGCGCAGCTCTGCAACAACAGCTGCACTCAGCAGTGGCATCGAGAGAGCGGGCAGCCAAAGACAAGATCACCTACCTGACCCAAGTTGAGTGGTTGCTGTGGGGCTTGACCTGCCTGGTGCTGCTCGTGGAGTTGTGGCTCATCTTTCTGCCCAGCCTGCGCTCTGTCGAATCCACGCTGGCCACCGAAGAAGCCATGCGAAAAGAGGCTGAGCTCGCACATCAGATCCAAGAGCGTTTCATCACGACGATGAGCCATGAGATCCGCACGCCGCTCAACGCCATCATCGGCTGCGCTCAGCTGATCCAGGAGCATGCGCTGCCCCACACAGTGACTGAACACATGCACGACCTGGACGGCGCCGCCCAGCACCTCCTCTCCCTCGTGGACAACATCCTCGACGCCCACAAACTGTCTGCGGGCTTGCTCGATCTGTCGCTGAACCCGACCCCTCTCGCTGAGTTGACACACGAGGTTCTGGCCATTTGCAGGCCCCTGGCGACACACGCTGGTCTCGAATTGTGCGTAGAGTCTGATCTACCAGGATCACATGTCGTCGACGTAGACGCCCATCGTGTACGGCAAATCTTGCTGAACCTGATCGGCAACGCGATCAAGTTCACGCCGAGCGGCTCGATTACGCTGGGCATTCAGCGTGAGGCAGAGGGTGTGTCCTTCAGCGTGTCCGACACTGGCCCGGGGATCCCCGAGGCCCAACAACACAAGCTCTTCGAGCGCTTTCAGCAACTCTCCACTCACATCCACGGCACGGGCCTCGGGCTCTCGATCAGCAGAGAGCTGGCCACCCTGATGCAAGGCCGCCTGGAGTTGACCGGCAGCAGCGCGAAGGGATCGACCTTCACCCTCTGGCTGCCACTGACGCCTGTCCCTGCCCAATCGAAGCTCTCCGCCGAGCCCACACCTCTGGAGGCACTTCTCGATGGCGCCCCTCTGGAGATCCTCGTCGCCGAGGACAACGCCATCAACCAGCGTATCATCCAGCGGGCTCTGGAGGGCATTGGATGCCGAGTCACCGTCAAGGCAGACGGTCAACGCGCCCTCGATGCAGCCCGGGAGAATCGCTTCGACTTGATCGTCGTGGACAACCAGATGCCAATCCTGAACGGTGAGCAGACCATTCGTGCTCTGCGCGAGCTCCAAAACCAGCCCACCGATCCGGAGGTGCCCATCATCGTGCTGACAGCAGACGCTACGGCGACGACCAAAAACCGCACGTTGGCAGCGGGCGCGACGGCCTTCATGACCAAGCCCGTCTCCATCGCCACGCTTCGGGCTCAGGTACGGGCGCTGTGCGTCGCCGAGGCCGCCTGAATCTGCTCGATGAGCTGTGTCGCTTCACCCTGATGGTGGGCCAGCATGACCTCGCTGATCTGGCTGGCGTGCCGACACGACATGGCCTTTTGCACCACGGAGAGCGCCGTGGGCAAATCCGCCGGCTCACCACGTAGATAGAGCGCCTTCCCCAAACTGAAGAGCAGGTCGGGGTGTTCGGGGGAGATCTCCAGGGTGCGCTGTAACAGCGCGATGGCCTGAGGCAGTCGACCACGATCAGCGCCGAAGGCCTTGAGCAGTGTGTAGACTGCCTCGACCACGGGGCCCTTTCTACGATCGAGCAACTGCTCCACCGAAGGACTCAACACCGTGATGGCTTCAGTGAAGCGCTGGAGCTTCACGTACTCGCGGCCCAAGTAGAAACCCAACACAGGATCCCCAGGGTGCTCGGCCAGATCGAGCGTGAGCAGCTTCAACGCCCGCTCGCTCTTGCGGCGATCCCGGTACACCTGCGGATCATAACCAGTGTGTACGATCTGCAACCCGTCGAGGCGGATCGTGCGCCCACCCTCAATGCTCGGGCGCTCGTGGATACGGCCGGTGTATTTCAACGTGGGATGTCGGGCAAAGAGCCGCGGGGCATGGAAACTGGAGATCGCCTGACCATCGCGCTGTTGATTGAGGATGCGCAGCAAGTAAGTGTCGGTGGTCTTGCGCTGAGGTTGTTGCAGATACCCCCTCAGCTGTGAAGGGTTGGGCACCTCGAGACATTCGTCGGCGTCGAGCACGAGGATCCAGCGGCCCGTGCAATGCTTCAGCGCTCGATTGCGCGCCGCAGAAAAGTCATCGGACCAGGGCTGACGTACCACCTGGGCGCCGAAGCCCTCGGCGATCTGCACCGTGTCGTCGGTGCTGCCCGTGTCGACGACGACGATCTCGTCCACCACCCCCTGCACACTTTGCAATGCAGCAGGCAGCGTCTCCGCTTCGTCGCGGACGATCATCGCCAGAGATACGAGTGGACCCATGGCAGCGCCGGCACGTGTGTGGGGGGAGCGTCGCGCGCTCTTGCGCGGTTTGATGCGTCTGACCATGCCCAGATTACGGGTAGAGATGCCGCGGCCCTTGAGGCTATCGAGACGGGCCTTCTCGCCGAAGCTCCACCTTCACGGGCCGCCCTCGGCGCATCACCGTGAGCACCACCCGCTCGGCGGTTTTGTGATCTTCGAGGGCGGTGAGGGCTGCGGTGAGCGAGGTCAAGGGTTGATCACCCACCTGATGCAGCACATCTCCGCTCTGCAGGCCGATCTTCCGGGCGATGCTCCTCGGCCGGGCGCTCAAGCGAAAGCCCTCGAGGCCTTCCGCGCCCTGTACGGGCCGCATACGCACGCCGAGCAGGTTGGGGTCCGCCATCCACGCCTCCACAGCATCTCCGGGCACACCCCAGACACCAGGGGCGATGGCTCGAGGGGTCACGGCGCTCAACCGACGACGGACAGGACGCCTCGACACACGCGGGGCCTGAGGCCTTGACGGTGGGGGTGCGGCCTGAAGGCGCTCGCCCTTGGACACGCAGACCCGCTCTCCATTGGGCCGCTTCACCGTGAGGCCCGAAACGCTGATCTCTTCCACCACCCCTCGAGACAGCGGGCTGCCAGGGCTCACCATCCACGGCAGCATCCATCGTGTGTCGTACACCATGGCCATGCCTCCGCCAGTGCTCGATGTGGCGAGGCTGGTGAGCATGACGAGGTGAGAGGGCGCCTCGAGACACCCACCATCAGGTGCATGTGTCTGAGAACGCTCGACCTTCTCGACAGGGGATGGTGACTCGGCCCTCGTCGGTGTCACTGTGCTCGGCGAGGGCCCGCTCGCAGGCGCTCCCGAGTCACCTCGGGCCCAGAGCCATGTGCCCACGGCGATCACGACGCCGCCGGTGAGGATCGAAATGAAATGTGATGTGCGCATGCCCAGGTGAACCCTGAGGACAGGGGTTTTATGCCTCGGAGAATGCACACATGCGGGAAACCCCGTCAGTAGCATGCCCCCACGCCTGTGAAATCACGTCGGCACTCCAGGCCCTCGGGGCACTCGGCGGTGTCATCACAGCCGGGAGCACATGCCATGAAAGGTTGGAGCGGATCTCGAGTGAGGTTGACGCACCGCTGCCCTTCGGCGCACGGCGCTGTACTGCAGAGCTGGCTGCAACGCCCCCCGGCATAAGCGGTGAGGCAGATCCCCGTGGCGCAGGCGCTGTTGGCTTCGCACGGTGTCATCACAGCCCCCTCGCCTTGAGGCAGACATGCACCGATGGGGGTCTCCTGAAATACAGAGGCGCACACCTCACCGTCTGTACACGGCAAGGTGTCTGCACGACATGGCGCTCGGCAACGCGCCCCCTGACCATCTCCGACATCGAGGCAGACCCAACCCGAGGCATCACAATCAGGCCCGGCCTCACACTCAGCGCCTACAGGCGCCGCTTCAGGCTCAGGGAGAGCACACACCCCCGTGCCATCGAGGCTGACCGGTGCACACAGCTCCTCAGGGGCACACGACGCGTCACCGAGCGCACACCCGAAAAGACACATCTCCCCCCCGAGCACTGAAGTGCATGTCGACATCTCCGGGCATGCGCCCCCGTCGCCACACGGCGCAGTACACCGGCGGCCCCGACAGATCCCGGAGCTGCACACATCGCCTGTCTCACACACTGCACCCGGCGCACTCTCACCGACAGCAAGGCACCACGCACCAGGGCCCAACGTCACACAGCGCTGGCCATCCTCACATGTATCCGCCACACACCGAGGCCGGCACCGGCCATCGAGACACAGACCCGAAGCACACATCGAAGCATCGATGCACGCCTCACCATCAGCCACGTCGCCGGGTTGTTCGCACTGGCCCGGGAGTCCCTGGGCCCTCTGACACCTGAAGCCAGGCCGGCAATCGAGATCGACCTCGCATTGGGGTGTGCACTGACCGGCCCGACAGAGCAGCCCTTCCGGACACAGCCCCTCCGGGCATGGTGGTGCACAGCGCCCGCGGGTACAGAGCAAACCCTCGGCACATGCCTCGGGCTCGTCCTCACAGGCCGCCCCTGCAGGCCGAGCCTCAGGGGCTGCACAGCGCGGACCTCGGGCAAAATCGAAGCACTGTGCACCTGCAGGGCAGAGACCGTCGTCGCACGCTGCGATACAGCGCCCTTCGAGGCATGTGCCGCTGATGCACTGCTCGTCGAAGGCACAGACATCACCCGCAGAGGCGGCGCCCCGCAGTAGACAGATCGGGCCACTTGGAAACGACAGGCTGCAGTATGCGCTCGAAGGGCAGTCGTCATCGTCGGCGCAGCTCGGGTAGCAAAAGGCTCCTTCGAGGAATGTGGCGCACGTCGCCCCCTCGGGGCATGACCCTTCAGCGCAGGCAGGCATACAGCGGCCCGCAGCACACAGGCCGGTCTCACATTCGCCATCCTGTCGGCAATCGGCTCCGACGAGCACCGGCCCTCGATCGACGCACCGGCCCCCAGCGATGTCCACGAGGCAGGTCTCTGCAGGCGGACACGGCGTCTGTGCATCGCAGCGTTGCTGGCACAGCCCGTCGTCACACAGCGCGCTCTCACAGTCGAGATTGCGCTCACATGGCTCTCCAGAGGCCAACGCGCCTCGGGTGGCGCACAACCGCCGGCCCCCAGAGACGACACAGACACCGCTCTCGCCGCAGTCTGCAGAGGTGGCGCACAAGCGCTCGCAGAGGGCGAGCTGTTCGAAGACCACACATCGCCGGTCGTCCTCACAGCGCTCTGTCTCGGTACACGCGGAGGCACACCGCCCGCCCCGACAAATCCCAGAGCGACAATCCTCTCCCACTGCACAGGGCGCTTCTGCCAGCCCATCACCCGCAGCAACGCACACCGATTGCGTGTGCAGTGGCAGGCAGGCCTGCCCCGAGGGGCACTCACCTGCTTCACATGCGCCGAGGCACTGACCCTCAGCGCACACCCAGGTGGCGCAGTCGGCCGCGAGCGTACACGCATCACCGGCGCCACCGGGCCCTGGTGCGACACACATCCCCAGGCTCGGGCCGAGCACGGCACACAGCTGATCTCCAGGGCAAGTGCCCGGGCCTTCACACACGCCCGCACACCATTGACCATCGGCCCGTTCGAGACACGCAGGTGTCAGCTCCGGGCAGTCGTCGTCGGTCTCACAGGCTTCGGTACACACCCCCTGTACGCACTCGCCTCGGGCGCACTGCAGCGTCTGTCCACACGAGGCGCCAGGGGGCAGTGGCCCCCGAGCAGCATCTGGTGGCTCGACGTCTGCGATCTCGGCATCAGGAGGCGCGGCATCAGCGGGTGCAGCGTCGGAGGTGTCATCACATCCCCACAACACCAGGAAGAGCGGGGCCAGGGCGAGCAGCGCTGGCGCCCACCGGATCTTGTGTTTTGTCATGCGTTCAGCGGGGGCACACATGGCGCCGAGAGTAGATCAACGCTCCGCTTCAGAGACAGGTCTCTCCGCAAGGGGGGCGTATGAGGCGGGGACATCTTCAAGGGGGATCGCGCTGAAGGGGGCCAGCACGGGCTCGGTGTCTACAGGGGCCGTGGCGAGATCCTGCCCGGGCATTTCACCGGCCACTCGACGACCTCTCAGCAATGAAGCGCTGGTCCGTGGGGCGCACCACATGCCATCCGAGGTCCGAGCCCACCATACGCCCTTCTCCTGAGCCTTCTCGCCGGCGAAGGTGTACTTCCAGCGCCGAGCCCTCAGCTGTCGTGGAGGCGTCCTGGGGAACGGGTTCTTCTCGAAGAGCGACAAGACCTCGGCATCGTTACTCGCCAAACCTCTCATCAACCCATCAAGCCAGTAGGGCTTCGAAGAGCGTCGACGATCCTGTCGACAGTCCGATCCGAGAGAAGGCGCCCACATGTGCCAGTCGAGGCGGGGCATGTGGAACCCGGTGAAGGCCGGCGCGGTCTTGAGATCACCAGGCTTGTACTTGAAAACGTACGGCTTCCAGGTTCGGCCATCGGCGGAGCCCTCGATGGAGATCTCCACCCGCTCGCTCACCACCTGGGCGAAGAGCCCGTAGGGCCCCGAGGCCATACGCCACGGCCGCACGTAACCATCGACAGTCTGGGCCCACCCGGGCAGCTCCATCCGGCTCGCCTCGAGAATCTTGCCCACGCTGTGGGGCACATAGAGCAACATGACCAGCACGGCGGCCACAGCCGCCCCGTGCCCCAGGCCCTGCTTCATCTTTTCTTTGGTCGGCACCTTGGGCTTCTTGGGCTTTTTCTTCTTCTTGGCCTTCTTGCCCTCTTCGGGCTTCGGCGCAGGCGCCGCCTCTGCCTTCGGTGCTTCCTTGGGCTTGGGGAACCACTTCGCCTTCACCTTGCCAGGCATGATCTTCGCCAGCGCCTTGTCGTCGATGATGACCAGGCAGAGCGTAAGCACCAGCAAGTTGAAGAAGCCGTAATTCCCCGTGGCGGCGAAGATGATCTGCAGCCCCACGAGGGGCACGAAGGCCCAAACCCGCAGTTTTCTCGGGGCGAAGAGCAGCAACGGCACCACCAGCTCGATGATCAACGTGATGGCCACCGAGGCCTGATGGAACCAGCTCGGCAGCTGATGGGCATACCAGGCCACGCGATGGGGCAACGGCTGGGTCCAGTAGTGCAACGTGGTGGCCTGCAGACCCACCCAGGCCTCATCAAGGTTCACCAGCTTCACCATGCCCGAGGAGAACATGAGCTTGAACAGCGCCACCCTCAACACCCAGGGTGCGAGCTTGGGGATCTTCCCACCAAGACCCGGTCTCAGCCCCATGGGGGCCCAGAGCAGGGAGAGCAACGCCACCTCGGCGAGCAATACATCCCACTGATAGCTCATGAAGCTGCCGCTGAGGTTGATGAGCGATGCATAGAGCACCCAACCCACGAGCAGTGAGACCTGAGGCAACAGGTTGAACATGAGCAGGGCGGAGACGATGGCCCCACCAGCACACATGAGATCGAGGGCGGTCTCTCCTGCCCCGAGCCAGCCCAGCGTGGGGGCCCGCCACCACGCAAAGGAGCCACCCGAGGTCAGGCTCGCTCGAACACCATCGAGATATTGCTCTGCTGGGAGCACGCCCGTAGGGCCAGAGAGCCCCTGAATCTGCACCCACAGCGAGATGAAGGCCAGGAGCATGATGGCCCCGAGCAGGCGCAGATACAGCCATCTGGTCCTGAGCATGGGATCACCTCGTCATGAAGTAGAAGATCAACGCCCCGATGGCCACACCGGCCAACAACCCCACGAACAGTATCGAAGAGCTGTTCGAAGCGGCGGGCTGCGATGCTGCGGGTGTTGAAGGGGTGGCGGCCGCTGGCGCAGAGGCCGCGCCGGACTCGGCCTGCTCCCGCTCCCGCTCAGCCTGCTCTCGGAACTTCTGCAACTCATTCGCAGACAGAGAGGTGGTGGCGATGGGGCTGCGCCGAGGTTTAGTGGCCACAGGCTCTGCAGGAGTTGCAGGAATCAAAGTGTCAGTGGACGGGCCGGCGCTGGGGTTGAACACGACTGTGAACTTGCCCAACTGCACGTGATCATTCTCGGCGAGACGCCACCGTTTCACAGGCTCGCCGTTGGCGAACATGCCATTGCCGCTGCCCAGATCGCTGATGATGAAATCAGCGCCATCGAACTCCACGGCGGCGTGGGCCCGAGAGATGGCGGGGTTGTCGATGACGATGTCTTGATCTTCATCGCGCCCAATGGTGGTGACCACCTTGGTGATGGGCGTACGCTTGATCTCTCGATCCTGCATTTTGATGATCAACTCTGCCATCTGCATGCACTCCTTGGCGGCAGGATAAACCGACTTTCGAAAAAGCGCACATTTCCGCAGATCTCGACTCCCTGTGGAAGGGTCTGGAGGATGAAGTGCACGTCTTCGAGACCGTCCATCAGGACGTCACCAAGTGAGCGCGGCCTTGAGTCGTTCTGTCATACTTTGAGCATTTGCTTTGCGCCTCAGGCTCGCTTGTTTTGAGTGTGGTGGTGGCTTCGTCGGTCGCTCCGCTGGCAAGAGAGTTTCGGGCACGGGCACGGGCACGGGCACGGGCACGAGTTGATTCGGGTGTGGACCCGCGGCCTGCCCTGAACTCAGAACAAAGGTTGTCATTGAAGCTGGGATGCTGCGTTTCAGAACGACCATAGAGTTCAGTTAATGGAGCGCATTGAGGATCAAAGTCTGCGCTGAGAAGAACGCAGGACCGAGTAGAGCCTCCACCATCACAAGCCTACGAGCGGAGTCAAGCAGGACCACGGGCCCACACCCGAATCAACTCGTGCCCGTGCCCGTGCCCGTGCCCGAAAACTCTCTTTGCGAGCGCAGCGAGTACACACCCAAATCCATTGCGGACAGTTCCCCCCTGCTCAACAACCGCACCACCCCTGCCCAGCCTAACCCTCCAGCAACCAGTCGAGCACCAGCGCCGCCGTCCACGCGAACCCCTTTGCGCCGAGCCCTTCACCAGTCAATGGCTGGTAATACTCCCTGAACCCACCCGAGCGGACCAGCTCCGTGGCCTTCTCCCGCACCCCGTCCACATGGGGCGCCAGCAGCCAGTCGATGTTGATCCAGGTGGGACCACGCCAGTAACGCCGCGCATCGAAGGGTGAAGTGTCAGGTGCCGTGCTCGGGAGCGGGTGAGCGACATCATAGCGCGCCGCCAGGCCCGACTTCAGGGCCGCAGTGATCTCATCCGACCAGTCCAACATCAGCGGCACATAGCCACCGATGACATCCACAGTGATGGGCGCATCGGCAATCGCGTCGTAATAGATGAAGCGACCCAGATCACTGCGCCAGAGATGATCTCGCAGACCCGCTCGAAGCCGATCAGCACGGGCATCTGCCTCGGAGGCCAGCTCAGTGAGACCGCACTTCCGGGCCAGCTCGGCGAGATCCTGCTCTCCACGGGCGAGGATCGCAGTCATCAGCGGATCGTAGACCGCGAAGCCACTCCCAGGGCCGAAACCATCAGCGGCGATGTCGTGCACCATCACCGCATAGCGCTTGTAATCATCATCCGTGGGGCGCTCGCTGGGATCGTCCACGCGGTCGATGTCCACCCGCTTGAATGCGGGGGCACGACTGGGATCAACCGCCTGCATCGGAGCATCCCAGGCAGGGCAGTTGTCGAGGCCGCTCTCCCAGGGGTGCACCACCGCCACAGCACCCCAGTTCGAGGGATCGCGGTGCTCGGCGAACCACGTGTGGCTTCGGGCCATGGCGTGCACCAGCGGCGTGAAGCGCTCGACATCAGGCAGCGACTCGAAGACCTGCAGCGCCGCCGTGGCCCAGATCGGAGGTTGAGTGATGCTGGTGGATCGCTCCGTCTTCCAGAACTCGGGCCCCGGGAAGTACTCACCGGAGAGATCGTGGAAGTAGATGTGGGGCACCCGGCCATCGGGCCAGGCCCCCTTCATGAGCACCTCGAGCTCCACCAGGGCCCGATCAGGATCCACGTGACGCCAGCCGATGGCGGCGAAGGCGGAATCCCAGGCCCACTGGTGAGGATACAGGTGGCCCGAGGGGATCGTGTGGCGCCCCCAGGCGTTGGGGCGATCGTTGTCGCGGAGCACCGCGATGGCGGCCTCGGCGAGGGCTCGATCACCGTCGTTCAAATCACGAAGCGAGCGTTTCGACATAGAGCGTGCACACCAGGATGAAGATGAAATATCCGAACAAGAGGGCGTGAGTGCCCAACCATTTACGCTCTTCGGCGAGCACGCCGGAGAGCGAGAGCGTGTAGGCGTCGGCCTGGGCCTTGGGCACCGGCGGGCGCATATAGCTCAGCAGATTCGTCGCCACAACCGTGACGAAGAGCCCCGTGACGTTCCACCACATCCAGTAGAGATCGTCTTCGAAGGCCAGCCATAAGAACACGTTGAAGCCCACCCCGGCCACCACCCCGCCGAGTACGCCGAAGGCGTTGGCCCGGCGGCTGAACAGCCCGACGAGGAACGCCGCGAGGATGGGCCCGTAGAAGGCCGAGCCCACTTTGTTGATCACCTCGACGATCGTGTCCTGACCACCGAAGAGGAAGGCGCTGGCAGTGATGATCGCCCCCCAGACGATGGTGGTCATGCGGCCCACCGACAGGCGCTGCTCCGGCTTCAGGGGGTGCAGCTTCTCGATGAAGTCCTGCATGGTGGCCGCGGAGAGCGAGTTCAGGGCCGAGTCGAGGCTGGACATGGCCGCGGCGAGCATGGCGGCGAGCAGCACCGCCCGCAGGCCCTCGGGCAGCCGGTTGAGGATGAACCACGTCACGAGGTTGTCGGGATCACCCCCCACCGCCGCCTGCATGTCGGGGGCGTTGATGTATGCCGCCCCGAGGGCCACGCCGAGGGCGAGGTAGAGCAGCGTGAGAGGGAACCGGGCGATGCCGTTGAACACCAGGGCCCGGCGGGTGTCGGCCATAGTGGGGGCCGAGAGCTCGCGCTGGGCCTGGCTCTGATCGACGCCGTAGTACGAGATGTAGAGACACAAACCGCCGATGAGGAAGCCCCAGAACGGCGCCTGGCTGCCGTCGAAGATGCCCGTACCCGGATCGTATCCACGCCAGCGCTCTGCAGGCAGGGCCTCCATCACCGCGCCGACGCCGCCCACCTCGTCGACGGCGAGCCAGATGCACGCCACCAGCCCGCCGAGGAGCACCGCCATCTGAATCACGTCGGAGTACACCACGGCGGTCATGCCCCCGATGGTGTCGTACACCACCGTCACCACCCCGATGATCACAATGGTCTGCCACAGCTCGATGCCCAGACACACCTGCAGCACCTTGGCGCTGGCGTAGATACCCACGCCGGTGCCCAGGCCTCTGCTGAGCAGGAAGACTGCACTCAGAAAATATCTGACGCTGGGGCCGAAACGCATCTCGAGATACGCATAGACACTCACCAGTTCGAGCTTTCGGAAGAACGGTAACAGGCACACCATCACCACGATCATGGCCAGGGGCACCGCCAGCTCATATTGCAGCCAGGTGAGCCCACCGCCCTCCTTGAGGGCCACGAAGGCAGGAATGCTGATGAAACTGATCACCGAGGTCTGTGTGGCCATGGTGGAGATGCCCACCGCCCACCAGGGCAGATTTCGACCACCGACGTAGTAGTCCTCGTCGTTTTCCTGCCCTCGCCCCAGATACACGCTCAGGGCCACCATCCCCACCATGTAGGCGACGATGATGCCCCAGTCTAATGTGCTCATATTTCACTCCGTTACGCGGTTCCCTACCCTGCCTCAAAGCGGGTGACTTTTTAAGTCAATATTGAGCGACAGATGACACCGGCACACATCAACCTCACAGGAGGCAATGCCGAGACATTTTCCATCTGCCCGAGGGAGACGGGCCTGATGGACCATGGAGTGTGAATGTTCCGCACGCTGTCGATTTGTTTGACGACCCTGATCGCCACCACTGCTTGTGCCCCTGAGGACTCCACGACAACAGAGACACCGACATCGAACGCCACGGGATCCTCCTTCGAGATCAGCCGGGAAGCGCTGATCAACGGGTTGGACACCTTCGATCGGCCTGAAGCGGGCTTCATCGATCTCAGCGGTGGGCTGTGCACTGCCACCTTGATTCGCCCCAACGTGGTGCTCACCGCCGCCCACTGCATCGACTATCAATCGGGCGAAGCGCGGCCAGGGCGCACCCTCGGCGCCTTCATCATCGAACGGGGCCCCAGCGAGGGCTACGGCTTCCCCATCGACGCCTTCGCGAGCTTTGGCGGGGATCTCGGCCGTCGTGACGTGGCGCTGCTTCGCCTCGCTCAGCCTGTGCCGCCACAAATCGCCACGCCCACCGCCATTGCCACCCGGGGTGCCCGAGGCGGCGAGTCCGTCGAGTGGTATGGCTATGGGTGTGGCAATCGCCGCTTCGGCGGTGACGCCCGCACCGGCACCAAGCAGAAGTTGAGCTTCGCGTTCCAGCAAAGCGCCAACAGCTGCCCGGGTGACTCTGGTGGCCCCACCTTTTTTGGTGAGAATGGCCCTGTGTTTCGCGTGACCAGTGGTTACTTCGGTGGCTCGGGCATCGACATCTTCGGTGATCCCACCCTCATCAAAGATCAGCTCGACGCCCTCGCCGATGATTGGGCCGCTCGGGCCGAACCGCCAGCCCCAGGCGCCGACGAGCCCGTGGAGTCGCCTGAAGGTCCCGAGCAAGCTCAGATCCTCCAAGCTGTCACCGACAATCAACTGGTGTACGTCGAGTGGGCCGACACCGACGACGCCGATTACGCCCAGGTCTTGATCGTGCTCGACGAGGCGGGCGGGGTGGGCACCTTCATCTACGAGATCAACGGCGGAGAGCGCACCGACGAGGGCAACCTCTTCGGGTTCTTCCGCGTGAGCGCGCTCTGCACCGCCATCGACGAGGCCGACCTCGGTGATGGCCCTCATCGCGTGGTGGCCCAGGTCTGGCCCGGCGTCGACCAGGAGCGCGCCGACGGCCAGCTGCTCAACCAGACCATCGACTGCGCACCCTGAGCGCTCGGATCACACTGGCGGCAGGGTGATCGACCAAATCGATGCACCCTCTCGATCTCGCAGTGTCACCGTCATGACCTTGCTCTGGGGTTCGATCTCCACCTCACCGAAGAATTGCAGCCCTGCCGACGGCGACAGGTTCTTGATGGCCCCTGCCGCTTTCTGAAACCTCACCTCAGGGCCAAAGGTCGGATCGAGATCGTTGGGGCCGAAGGTGCCCGCATGGAGCGGCCCGGCGACGAACTCCCAGAAGGGTTCGAAGTCCACCCCCTGCCCGCGACTCGGATCATAATGATGGGCTGCGGCGTAGTGCACGTCGGCGGTGAGCCACACCACGTTCTTCACCCCAGCGGCCTTCATCTCCGTGAGCAGCGCGGCGAGCTCCAGCTCCCGCCCCTTCGGGGTACCCGGCTCCGCGTTGGCCACCCCTTCGAATGCCGTGTCGCCATGCCTGATCACCACACCCACGGGGTTGCCCACGGAGATGATCTTCCACGTGGCCCGCGAGGCCTTCAGCTGCTGCACGAGCCAGCGGCGCTGCTCGGCCCCCAGCCACTGGGTGTAGTCGCCTTGGACGGTTTGGGTGTTGTGGGTACTGCGCCCTCGGTGGCTGCGGTTGTCGAGCACGAAGACCTCAGCGAGAGGCCCAAGGGGCACCACACGGTAAATGCGCTCAGGATCCACAGCAGACCAGCGCAGAGGTGTGTACTCCACGAGGGCCCGCCGCGCCCGCGCACGGAGCAACTGCATACTGCGCACGGTGGGGTAGTGCGCTGTGCTGCGCCAGATCTCTCCACATGGGTGCCAGTCGTTGGTGATCTCGTGATCGTCCCAGGTGATGATCTGCGGCACCTGTGCGTTGAAGCGCCTCAGGTGATCGTCCATGAAGTTGTATCGATAGCGGCCCCGAAACTCGTCGAGGGTCTCCGCAGCCTTCGAGGTGGCTTCGGTGACGATGTTGCGCCACACCCCACCTTCGGGCAGCTGAACCCGCTCGGGGATCGGCACGTCGGCATACATCATGTCGCCACAGTGCACGAAGACGTCGGGATCACGCTCAGCCATGGCATCGAAGATGCGATAGCCACCCGCCTCGGGGCTGATGCCGTATCCCTGCCCTGCGATGTCGCCACCCCACACAAGGCGCAGAGGCTTCGACGGTAACCCCCCAAGCCGCTCTGGCGTACGAAACCGCCCCTTCATCGGGGCGCTCACGGTCTTCAAATCAGCGAGATCTTCACACCAGAGTTCATAAAAGACCTGCTGGCCCGGCCGCAGCTGCTTCAAATCGAGGCGCCCGGTGAAGTCGCTCGCCGAGAGCACCTCGGGCCCCGCCACCGTCACCGCGTCGGCCATGGATTCGGTGTAGGCATACCGCAGCCTCAGTCGCGCCGGACGATCGGCCCGAGCCCACAACACAGCTCGATCGGGCCCCACATCCCCCGATTGCACACCATCAGGCAACATCGGCCTGCCGGTGATCACCCCAGGGGCTTGCCGGCGCATCAGTACCCCAGCGAGGGCGGTCCCGCCGGCCACGCCAGCGGCCAGTGACACACCATGTCGCAGAAACGTTCGCCGATCTGAACTCATGCATACCTACTGAGCGAAAAAGGCTTTGATCTCGTCGCGGTGGCGTCGAGCAGTCTCCTGGCCGAGGGCCACCAGACGGCGGGTATAGCCTCGATCGAAGAGCAGATACGAGGCCAGCCCACCGAGGGCATGAAAGTCACCGCGGGCCATGAGCTTCAACGCCCGATGCCATCGCCAGCCCAGGGCGACTTTGCTCTCGGCGCTCTGCAAAAATCGAGTCGCCTCTTCAGCAGGCCCTCGATCTTCAGGGGGCTGCAACACCAGCACCTTCGCGGGGCGATACCGCTCTCCCCTGCGGCGGAGCGCCACAATGTCGTGAAAGCGTTGTGCCATCTCAGGGCTCAGGGCCCCCTCCACGTCGGCGAGTAGCTGATTGAGGCGAGCCACCATGTGCAGATCCCCCTGCATCCCGTCGACGAGCAGCGCATCGAGTAAGCGCCCGGCGAGATAGAGCGGGTTGGCATAGGCCGCTTCGTTTTTCTGCACCGCGTCGCGGCGGCTCTCTCGGTGCAACGAGACCACCACCAACCGATCCACCCCCGCACGCAACGCGGGGGCGATGGGTGTGTTCAGCCGCACCCCACCGTCGACATAGTGCGCACCGCTGACCAGATGTGGCGGAAACACCAGAGGCATCGCCGAAGACGCACGCACATGATCAGGGCCGATCACGCAGTCTTTGATGGAGAGCCGATCGTTGTGATTGTTCAGCGGTTTCTGCCCTGCACCGCGCTGTACGAAGACATGGGTACGCCCTGTGCCCACGTGCAGGGCAGGCACGATGAGGGCCTGGAGCAACCCCGAGTCACAGTGCCTCTGCACACCGGCCCAGGGCACCTCTCCCTCGATGATGCGCGCCACAGGCCCGGGGTCGAGCATCGAGGGCATCCGCCCCCGACCAGCTCGCAACCCACCTGACAACCCCAACAAGGTCGCGATGCCCCGAAAATCAGGCCGCACCATCTGTCGCATCGAGGGCGTGGTGCACCACATCTGCGCCAGCGCATCCGCCCCCATGTCACCGCGGTCGAGCTGTCCTGCCAGAAACGCCGCATTGAGCGCACCCACCGAGGTGCCCGAGAACACACAGAATGGCGCCGAGTCTCCAGCCCGCAGCCCCAGCGCCTCCACCAGCCCCTGAAGCACCCCTGCTTCATAGGCCCCACGAGCCCCACCACCAGAAAGAACGAGCGCAGTCCGTAGAGTCATGATCCGACTCTACTCCAAGTCATTGAATCTTGTGCTCCACATCCCTCAAACCTGGAACCCACCTCAAACCAAACCCACATCAGGCCTCGCCCACTCAAACCGAACTCACATCAAACCGAACCCGCATCAGGCCGAGCCCGCGGAGGGGCGTCAGCCACGGGAGTGGTCGACTGAGTCGTGAGGTGTGGTGTGTGAGTGGCGGCTCACACCGGAGGCGTAGCCAAAGGCTACGTCGAGGATTGAGACGCCGCTCAGACGCCGCAGATCGCGGCTCAGGCGGCCGCTCACGGGGCTGACGCCCCGGAGCTCAGAGGACGTTGAAGGTCGCGGAGAGGAGCAGGCCGTTGGTGACCTGCCAGTCGCGGACGATGAGGGGAATGCGGCGGGCCTGGAGCACGTAATCGAGGGAGGCCCACTTCGAGAGCTTCACCGCCAGCTTGGCGTTGAGCTCGGTGTTGAGCAGCTCGGCGCCTTCCAGATCAGTGTCCACGCTGGTGATGATGGGGTAGAGCAGGTTTGCAGAGAGGGTGTAGCTCACCTGCTCCGTGAGGGCGCCCGTGGCCTCTGCCTCGATCTCGGCACCGACCTGATTCGTCGACTCGATCTCAGTCACGGTGATTTGCTTGTCGTTGCCGTCGGCAGCATCAGTCTCGTCGGTGATTGCGAAGCCGCCCTGCGACACGATTTGCTGAGCACCAGCACCGAGCGTGGCCGTGAAGCGGATCGACTTCTCGTCAACCGGGCGGCCGAAGAGACCTGCGGACTCCCTGAGCAGCATCGGCTCGAAGGCGCTGGTGAGCTTGATGCGGCGGCCAGGACCCAGATCAGCCTGGTTGACGTCGCCGACGACATCCACCTGCTCACCGCGGATCAGGTACCCGTTGAGAGCCTGCGTCTGCAGGCGACCACGAGCGAAGGGGCCGAGCCAGTCGATGCTTTCCAAGCGGTAGAGGTACATCGAGGTGATCTCGAGGTTGTCTGCCGTCTTCACAAAGGGGTCGATGCTCGGCGTCTTCGTCTGCTGGTGGTTCAAGGCCAGCTTGTTGTTCCACTCGTGCTGGCCCGACTTGAGGGAGGCCTCACCATTGATCAACAGCCCGACCTGGTAGGTGGTGCCGTCCACAGCACCGACCACGTTGCTGCTCGAGTTCACCGAGATGTTGCTGCCCACCTCGAGGCGGAACTTCCAGCCTTCGGCGTTGGCGGCCTCGTCGGTGGCGGCGGTCATCTTGTCCACCACCTCCTGGCCCTTGATGTAGTCCTCGGTCTGTGCCAGCGCATGCCCGCCGGAGAGCACCCCGAAGGCTGTGATGATTGCTGCAACGCGCTTCATAATCCACTCCTCAAATGCGCCCGATGTGTCACGTGACGCCATCTTCCACTCAAATGTGTGTTCAGCCCAATTTGCCGTCGACGTGTACATCCATCTGGGGGTACGGGATCCCGATGCCTGCCTCGTCCAGGGCGGTCTTGATCGACTCGTTCAAGCGCTCGGTCATGGGGAAAAACTCGCCAGAAGGCACCCAGACACGCACCGTCCAGTTCACCGCCGAGTCGCCGAGGCTGGCGAGCACCACCGCCGGGGCAGGCTCGGAGAGGATGTCACCTCCGAGGCCGTCAACCACCGACTGCAGCACCTCTCGGGTACGGCCCGTGGGGGCGTCATAATCGACGCCGACGTCCACCGCCACGCGGCGGGTGTCGTGGTAGCTCACGTTCTCGATGTTGCCGCCAAAGATGTTCTTGTTCGGCACGATGAAGCGGCGGTTGTCGGGGGTGTCGATCTCCGTGACCATCAACCCCAGAGTCGTCACCTTCCCGGTGACCCCACCGGCGGTGACCACGTCACCCACCTTGAAGGGGCGGAACACCAGCAGCATGACCCCGGAGGCCAGGTTCGACAGGGTGCCCTGGAAGGCCAGGCCGACGGCCAGACCAGCAGCACCGATGACCGCAGCGAAGCTGGTGGTCTCGATCCCGAACAGGCCCAGGATCGCCAGAATGACCATGGTGAGCACACCGAGGCGTGTCAGGCTGCCGGTGAACCGGGCCAGGGTCTCATCGTTGGTGCCTTTGCGAATGGCCTGTGCAGCCACAGCGCCGAGTTTCTTGCTGATCGATGAGCCGATCATGAAAACCAGGATGGCCCCGATGACCATACCGCCGTACTTCACGATCATGTCGATGTACTGATCCACGTTTGATCTCCTACCTCAGTGTTCGACTGCCCAGTGTGACAGCCGCGGCCATACTATTTGCCCCTAACACCATTATCAACACAATTACCTACAAAAACCTACACAACCTCTGTATGTTGCTTTCGTCGGTTGCCCTTCACTGACCAGCGCCCATGGCAAAAGTCACACGGCGCTTCGAAAAACATCGAGTGAAGGGCGCGGTTGAACAGCACTCGTCGCCGGGTTATGCCGGGGGTGAGCAGCGGAGTGTGGATGCATAGACTCGACCGGGCAGGGGTCAGGGCATTGTCATGAAGCCCATGAATACCCTCTCAGATGCAGAGCTCCTCGCCCTCTTGCAGGGTGACGGGCCGGCTCCACCCGGGGCCTTCGAGTTGTTGGTCAGCCGTCACCAGAACCACGTGCGGACCAACTGCAGACACCTCACCAGGGCCCCCCAAGATGCGGACGACCTCGCTCAGGAGGTCTTCGTCAAGGCGTGGTTCGCCCTCGGGCGGTTCGAAGGGCGCTCGTCGTTCAAGACCTGGATCAAGCGCATCAAGGTGAACCACTGCCTGAACTACATCGAGAAGCGGGGTGGGCGCCGTTTCGTCGACATCGACGACACCGCAAAGGCCGAGCCGCCGGAGATGCAGGTGGCCCCCGACGGTGAGCAGTCAGTGCACCGTGCGGAGATCAGACAGGCCATCAGCGACATCCTCGACGAGCTGCCCGACACCCTGCGGCTGCCTCTGGTCATGCGCGAGATCGACCAGATGTCGTACCAGGAGATCGCCGACACCCTCGGAGTGAAGCTGTCGGCGGTGAAGATGCGCATCAAGCGGGGCCGCGAAATGTTCCGGGGGCTCTACGACGCACGGATCAACGCCGGGAGGGTGCATGAGCACGCTTGACGACGAAGATCCGGAGCTGGGCGCGCCTCTCGATCTCCTGCGCGAATTCGGTGTCGAAGAAGACGACGCGTTTCATGGCCGGGTGCACCGGCGCATCGAACGACGACAAGTGACCTCAGACCTGGCCGATTTGCTCTGGTCAGGACCCCAGACGCTCCTCGGCGAGCTCTTCAGGGCGCTGTTTTCTGGCCCTGACTCGAAGACAGGAGCGTCAGATACAGCAACGCCAGATACAGCGACATCAGACTCAGATGATCCTCCAGAGAGGAGTGAGCAGTGAAGGACGACGTAGGCTCATTGACTGATCGGCTTCAGGCCACGGTGATGGGTTGGGTAGAGTCAGTGGTGGCCGCTGCCCCCAAGGTGCTCCTCGGCATCTTGCTGGTGGTGGTGGCCCTGATGGTGTCGAAGCTGGCCCGCAAGTTCCTCGGTGGGCTGCTCAAACGCATCAAAATCGACGAGGCCCTGGTGAAAGCCGGCCTCGACGCACCGCTCAAGCGCCTTGGGCTGGCCCAGCCCAGCGAGTGGATGCCCAGAGTGGCCCATGCGCTGTTGCTGTTCCTCTTTGCGGGGGCGGCTGCAGACGCCCTGGGCCTCGACGCCGTGGCGGCAGCCATGGGCCGCGTGCTCGATTACCTGCCCAACGTGCTCGCCGCCCTGGTGCTCGTGGTGGCGGGCTCCTGGGCCGGGCAGACTGCCAGCGCAGTGATCCGCCGGGCCACCGAGGCCTCGTCCATCGACTTCGGCCCCGCCCTGGCCCGCTTCGTCTCGGGCATGGTGGTCTTCGTCTTCGCCCTCACCGCCGTGGGGCAGCTGAAGATCGACACGGAGATCGTGCGCATCTTCACCGCCTGTGCCCTCGGCGCCATGGGCATCGCCTTCGGGTTGTCCATGGGCCTGGGCTCGAAGGACATCACCCGGAACATCCTCGCAGGCTTCTATGCCCGCAAGCTCTTCAAGGGGGGCGAGACGCTCACCCTCGGGCAACACACGGGCCAGCTCGACCGCATCGAAGCCACCCAGACACTCCTCCGCACCGACGATGGGCTGCTCACGCTGCCCAACACGGTATTTCTCGACCTGACAGTGAAGGCAGGCGCAACCGGCAAGAATGCCACTGGTCAAGACACACTTTGAGTCCATTCGAAACGCGTGGAAGCTCAAATGCTTCTATGTCGAAGTTTTTTGTGACTTTCGTATGAGAAGGCGGTCCAGACACCCGTGAAGCGAGTGAGATGTCGCTGTGAATCTTCACGTGCTCCAAGGACCCAACAAGAGGGGAAACCATGAAACTCAACACCCTGCTGTGCGCCGGGACCACTTTGATGTGCGCCGGGATGTGCACCACCGCCAGCGCCGAGCCCCACAAAGATCGCTCGCCGTCGGTCTACCTGGGTGCCTCTGCCGGTGGCAACCTGGTGCTCAGCGACTGGGCCACCCAGGAGGTCGATGAAGACACTGGGCTCTTCGTCACCTCGGACAGCGGCTTCATCGCCCGAGGCCGACTGGGCTTCCGGCTGGCCGATCCAGTCTCCCTCGAGCTCAGTGGGGCCTACCTGCCCACGAGCGCCGACGGCGACAGCCACAACGTCTTCGCGTACACCGCAGATCTCCTGATTCATCTCGGTGACGGCGACTTCCGGCCCTTCATCGTGGTCGGTGGTGGTGCCCTGCACAACACCGGCGATGGCGACGACATCGATCCTGAGGGCCACTACGGCCTCGGCGCCCGCTGGCGCATGTCCGACAGCTTCCTGCTCCGCGGCGAGGTGCGCCACGTGCTCACCGACGGCCTCACCCCCGACGGCCCGGAGCTGGCCAACCTGCTCGAGCTCACTCTGGGTTTCGACTTCGAGATCTGGGGCGCCGATGTACAAGAGCCACCCGCGCCACCGAGCGACAAAGACGGCGATGGCATCGTCGACGCCGAGGACAGCTGCCCCGACGTCAAGGGTGACGCCAAGTTCAAGGGCTGCCCCGACAGCGATGGCGACGGTATCACTGACGCTGAAGACGCCTGCCCCCAGACCAGCGGTCTCGCCGAGATGAAGGGCTGCCCCGACAAGGATGGCGACGGCATCACCGATGCAGACGACGCCTGCCCCGAGGTGAAGGGCGACGCCAAGTTCAAGGGCTGTGCCGACACCGACGGTGATGACATCCCCGATCCGGACGACCGCTGTCCTGAGGCCAAGGGCGAGACCAAGTTCAAGGGCTGCCCTGATGGCGACGGCGACGGTGTGGCCGACGTGGACGATCTCTGTCCCAAGCGCCCCGGTGAGGTGGTGCGCAAGGGCTGCCCCGCCCCCCCGAAGAAGGTGCAGGAGAAGTTCTCCGGTTCGATCAAGGGCATCCTGTTCAAGACCGGCAGCGCCGACCTTTCGGACAAGTCGAACAAGACCCTTGACGAAGCTGCCGAGGTGTTGAAGACCTATCCCAACCTCAAGCTGAGGATCGAAGGTCACACTGACAGCAAGGGCAACGACGAGAAGAACCTGAAGTTGTCGCAGGATCGCGCCAACTCGGTTCGCGGTGCCCTCATGAGCCGTGGTGTACCTGCCGCTCGCCTGCAGGCCGTGGGTCTCGGCGAGACTCAGCCCAAGGCGAGCAACAAGACCAGGAAGGGGCGGGCTCAGAACCGCCGCATCGAGTTCAAGATTCAGCAGTAGAGCGAAGGCTCTCGCACACACTGCCTCATCGGGCACATACGCAAAGGAACACCTGAACAATGGATCGCTGGCTTACCATGTTGGGAGATCTCGCCACCACGTACGGTGTGCGGATCATCGGGGTGCTCTTCGTTCTGTGGTTGACCATGAAGTTGGCCAACTGGATGCAGTCGAAGATCACCAGCACCCTGCAAGCCCGAAAGTTCGACACCACACTGTCGATCTTCTTCGGCAAGCTGGCCCGCTGGGGCCTCGTCACGGCGGCAGTGCTCGCCTGTCTCGGCGTCTTCGGCATTGAGACCACCAGCTTCGCCGCCATCATCGGTGCCGCCGGTCTCGCCGTAGGCCTGGCCTTTCAGGGCACCCTGTCGAACTTCGCCTCGGGCATCATGTTGCTGGTGTTCCGCCCCTTCAAGGTGGGCGACTACATCAAGGTGGGCGGCGTCGAAGGCACCGTGAAGGAGATCGGCCTCTTCACCTGCGCCCTCGACACGCTGCAGAACCACCGCTTGATCCTGCCCAACAGCGCTGTGGCGGGTCAGCAGCTCGACAACGTGACCCATCACCCCTACCGCCGCGTGGACATCGACGTCGGCGTGGACTACACCGCTGACATCGACAAGACCCGCGAGGTGCTCGAGAAGGCCATGATGGGTCTGGAGTGCCGTAACCCCGAGTGGGGTCATCAGGTGTTCCTGGTGGGTCTCGGCGCCAGCTCCGTGGACTGGCAGCTGCGCGTGTACTCCTCTCCCGAGGACTACTGGACGGTGTACGAGGCCATCATCCGGGCCACCAAGTACGCCCTGGACGAGGCGGGCATCGGGATCCCCTACCCCCAGATGGACGTGCACGTCGACGGCAAGCTCGGCTGAGCGAGAGCGGACGACCGCGCTGCGCGCCGTATGTAGCGGACGACCGTGCCTTCGGCACCGTCTGTAGCGGACGGTCATCGCCTTTGGCGACAGCCTGTAGCGGACGCCTCGCCTTCGGCGAGAGCTGTAGCGGACGCTCATTTGCCTCCGGCAAATTCCCTGTAGCTTTTTTGAAGATCAGTTTGGGGGCGTGGGCTCGTCTACCGCGAACGTTGTGGCCCAATGACGCACCAGCTCTGGCGTAAGCCCCAATCTGAGTTGAGAAGCCCACCAGCAACACCATAACTCTCTAAAAAAGCTACAGCACAGGCTGCCGGAGGCAGACTCGGCGTCCGCTACAGCTCTGCAAGGCGAAGCCGAAGCAGGCGTCCGCTACAGGCGGTGCGCAGCGCGGCCGTCCGCTACAGACGGTGCCGAAGGCACGGTCGTCCGCCCAAACGCTACAACTCCAGCTGGAACATCACATCGAACAGGTTGAACTGCTCGTCCTGCAGCCGGCAAGTCATGTTCGCCGTGGCCCCACGGGGTGCCATCTCGTCGATCTGCACGACGAAGTTGCTGGTCTGACACGAGAGTTCAGAGGGCTCACACACACCAAAACGAAGAGTGGGATCAGTCTCGGGTACGAAGAGCCACTGCACATCGCTGAAGGGTGAGCACTCGGTTCGGGTGAGGGTGGTGGTGCCCAGGTTGCCCAGGGTGACCTCCACCGTCGCAGTGTCGCCAGGATCCAGGAACCCGTCGTTCCCCGAATCCATGGTGATGCGCACGTCGGTGATGCTCGGTTGAGCGGTGGTGGCCTCCAGAGGCACTTCGATGCGGATCGGGTGAGTGTTGCCCTGCTCATCGACGAGATCAGCGGTGAAGCGGGTCGATGCTGGAGGCGCCATCCCCTCGATGCGGGGGAGCACCTCGACGTCGAAGCTCGACTTTCCACACGCCGCTCCCGCTCTACAGAGCGAATAGTTCAAACGGTCATCAGATTCACGGACGAGTGCGTACGGCTCATCGGCAGGCGACACGACACCACTGGCGCGGGTGAGCGTAGACAGCCCCGTGTTGCGCAGGACCACCTCCAGGGTGGCCTGCTCACCAAAGTTGAGCACCCCGTCATTGTTGTTGTCTCCGCTGACGATCACAGCGTCGACCCGAGGCACGATGGAGGTGGGGTGGACCGGCAACTCGAACGACAAGGGGAAGCTGCGCTCGTCCTCGTCGATCAAGGTGCAGGTCATCTCCACGCCAGGCAATGCAGGCACACCTTCACCCACAGTGACGGCCACACGGGAGACGCCGCAGCTCTGGCCAGCCCTGCAGAGTGAATAGTTCAGCGTATTGTCAGAAGGCTCCACGACGATGGCGTTGTTGCTGCTGGCCACGAGGCATTGACTGCGGGCCAGGTCACGGGCGCTGTTGTTGTAGATCGTCACTGCGATCTGCGCCTGCTCTCCAGCGCTCAACCAACCATCATTGTTGTCGTCGCCTTCGATTTGCACATCGACGATGGAAAGGCCTGAAGGCAACGTGGGGGAAGCAGGACCCAGAGGTCCCAAAGTGGCTTTGATCAATGCCCCCGCGTCCTCTTCCGGCGCGCCGACCACCAACATGACCGTCTCGCGATCGGGGGCCAGCGTGATGCCGGTGATGCGCTCCACGTCTACCGAGAGCTCGCTTCTGCCCAGAATGTCGGCGGTCCGCTGACCTGTGGCGTCGAGGACCTGCAACGACAACCTGCGATCGGCACCACCAGGGCGTCGGGGGCCCTGCACCACGAGATACATCTCCTCGTTGGAGAGATAGACAAAGGGCCCGTCATCGACAGCGGGGTTGATGACCACTGAAGGGATCAACTGCTCACCGTTTCTGATCTTGAGGCCCTGGGCTTCCCAGGTCACCGCCCCCTGACCCCGTCGGGTGATCGCCGTGAGCCCAGGCACCTCTTCGAGCTGCTCGACCTGTCGTGTCTCGGGATCGTAGCTGGTGAGTGTCTCTGAGGTGGCCAGGATGACTTTGCCCTCTACCGAGGCAAGGCTGACGACGCCGCGGCCGAGGCCCTCCACGGTCTCAAGGATCTCCCCAGTGTCGGCGCTGACTTTGTAGAGGTTGTCGTCAAGAGCACTCGCCACCCAGAGCCCCGTGCCGTCATGGGCCAGCCCTCGGGGGTGCGCCACGCGAATCGCCTGCCGGCTCACGGTGAGAAGCTCGGGCACGATCTGCTCTTCGATGCCTCCATTGCCGCCACCAAACCCACCAGAGCCGTCAACACTGCCATCGCGAGGCAGCTCAGCGAGATACTCGTCAGCGGTCTGGGGGCAACCCCACAGCGTGGCGCCAAGCGCTGTAACTGTCACCCACTCAGTGACCCGTCGACATGTCTTCACCACCGACCCTCCCAGCCCACGACACCAGGGCCCACGATGGGGCCACCTGTACGGGCGACGCCCTCGTCGTCGTCATCGAAGAGCAACCACAACGCCCCAGCGGCGATGAGTACACCTCCGGCGATGTAGAACCCTCGAGCGAGGGTGTAGCTGCTGTCCACCCGATCGGCGAGCTCAGTGTCGTTCGGATTGTCTTTCAACTCCTCGCCCATCGCCTTGTTCGACAAGGCGAGACTGACCCCGCCGAGGCCAGCGCCGAGCCCGATGGCGACGAGAGTCCACGCCGCGAGGTTGGGCTCAGGTGGCGAGACACGGGAGGTCGCCACAGGCACCTCGGAGGTCACCGAGCGGGGTGTTCGCTGCTTGGGCCTGCGCGATGTCTTGGGCGTACCGAACATCTCTGATCGGGCGACGGTGGATGCTTTCCCCTTGGGCTTTCGCTTTTTCTCCAGGGTTCTGAACAACTTCGACGCCGCAGCCACCACAGGGCGCTCGAGGGCCTCCAGCCGCGCTGCAGATCCAGAGGTCTGGCCGATCAAGGCGGCGGAGCGCGTGTCGTAGATGCGCAACGAAGCCTTAAGCTTGGCGCCGAAGCGGATCACCTCTCCGGTGACGAGGTAGTCGGCACCGATGTTTCGGCCGGTCTCCACCTCGCAGTCGGTCTCGCAGCTGGCGAGATCTACCCCTGGAGGCAACATCTCGAGGATGTTCTCCCGAGTCATCACCAGGAATTTCTTCTGGTCGAGTCTGAGCGCCGCTCCCCGCACCTGATCCGTCAGGTAGATGATCTCGGTGGGTGACAAGCTGGCGCCGTTCCCGAGGTTGAGCACGGCGATCTTCTCTACCTTGCCTTTGGACTGCGCTGAAGCGTGCCCCGACAGGCAGAGGGCCACCCCGAGCAGCAGAGATGTGAGCGCAGCGTGTTTGAGAGGCATGAACACACCCTCCTCGCGTGAACGCGATGTACGAGATGACAAACCTGACCGTTGATCAGCCGTACCTTACATGTGGACAAATGATCGATTCGAGGGGAGGCGCGAGATCAGTTGCTGCTGCGGGTGTGGATGTTGTGCTTCTTGAGCAGCTCGCGCAGGTGATATCGGGTCAGCCCGGCGGACTTGGCGCTCTGAGAGATGTTGCCGCTGTGGCGCTCGATGAGCTTGCGCAAATACACGCCCTCGAATTCGTCGAGGATGGCCTGCTTGGCGTCTTTGAACGAGACGTCGATGTCGATGTCGACGGTGATGTCGTTGCCTTCGCCACCGCTGCCCCCCTCGCTGCCGGAGAACGGTGTGGGGTGGAGCGTTGATCCCCTGATGAGCCCACCTGGCTCGCTGCCGATGAGGAAATCCTGCCGGGTGAGCACAGGGCCCTCGCCAAGGCTCGCGGCACGCTCGACGACGTTCTTGAGTTCGCGCACGTTGCCGGGCCACGGGCGAGTTTTGAGGGCCGCATAAGCTTCGGGGCTCACCTCGAGGGGGCTGCGGCCGATCTCGGCTCGCTGCGCGTTGATGCGCTCGAGGAAGCTCTTGGCGAGCAGGGGCACGTCATCTTTGCGCGAGCGCAACGGGGGCAGGTGTAGTTGCACCACGCTCATTCGAAAGTAGAGATCTTCCCGGAACTTGCCCTCGGTGACCATCTGCCGCAGATCGCGGTTCGTCGCCGCCACCACCCGTACGTCGACGTTGACGGTGCGATCGGAGCCCACCCGCTTCACCTCGCGGTTCTCGAGCACGCGCAGCAGCTTGGGCTGCATGTCGAGGGGCAGCTCTCCGAGCTCGTCGAGGAAGATGGTGCCGCCATGGGCCTGCTCGAAGACACCCTTGTGAGACGAGATCGCCCCGGTGAAGGCGCCCTTCTCGTGACCGAAGACTGTCGACTCGATGAGATCTTTGGGGATCGCCGAGCAGTCGAGCACCACGAAGGGCTTCTTGCTCCGGGGGCTGGCATTGTGCACAGCCCGAGCCACCACCTCTTTACCGGTGCCGGTCTCGCCCTGGATCATCACCGTCAGCTCACTCGGAGCCACCCGCTCGAGGTTGGCGAAGATCTCCCGCATGGGCACGCTGGCGCCGATGACCTTGTCGAAGCGATCCCGCTCGCTCAGGGCGATGGTCAGGATGTCCTGTGTGGGCTGGAACTTCATGACCGAGTTGCCAGCTCGGAAGATCGTACCTGGCTTCAGATAGATCTCCCTGATTTTGATGTCGCCGTAGAAGGTGCCGTTGGTGCTGCCCTCGTCACGCAACACATACCCATTGTCTACGGCGGTGATCCTGAAGTGCAGGCTGGACACGCTCTTGTCGGTGAGGGCCAGGTCGCACACGCTGGAACGCCCCACGACGACCTGCTCCTGGCTCATGACCAGCTCGGCCCCTTTGTCGGGCCCCTCGAGCACCACCAGCTTGCTCTTGCGCAGTCGCTTGGCCGTGGCCCGGTTGTTGACGAAGACGGTCTTCAAGGCGCCATCGGCGCCCAGATCGGGGGGCAGATTTGTGGGCAACAAGTGAGGCCTCCCAGCCAGCGTGATGTCGGTGCACGTCCCCAGGGAGTGTAGAGGGCAATGGCGCGAAAGGCCAGTGTAGGGCCAGCTCGACGAGGGGGGTCTGCCTCACGGGCCCGACGCCCGAGCTCGCCATTTGGATAAAACTGCGAGCCAAAAGACGCACAACGACAACAAACATGGCTAAAAACGCCTAAAAACCGTCTTGGCACACGTGCTGCAATGCCAATCTGCCGTGACCACGAGGGTCTCATCAGCGTGACTTCCGTAACTCGATTTGTAACTCGACCCCTTACCCTGTCGCGCCCCATCACCCCGTGGTTTCTCTATCTGTAAGGAGAGATTCACCATGACCCCTGCCATCGATCGTGCAGCCATCGATCGTGCTGCCCTCGTGGAGCGCGAGGATCTCGTCGCCTTCATCAACGCGGGCATGGTGGCTACCGGTCAGGCAGAGCGACTGAGCACCGCCTATGCTCAGCGTGTATCTCTCGACTTCTTGCATCAATACATCGAAGGCAACTACCCCACCCTCTATGCGCGATGTCTCGCCCTCGGCGCCGGCGGCGCAGCGGGGCTCAACCGCGTGAACCGCATGCGCATCGTCTCGCGTCTGCTCGAGCGTGGCGCCCCTGCTGATCCGGCCCGACGGGCCGAGGAAGCACATCTCATCGCCCTCACCCTCGATCAGCTGCCGCCTCACCGTGTGTACCGCATGTTCGCGGCCCTGGCTCGATCCCGGGTGAACAACCGCCGCGTGCGGGCGGCGATCCGCGGTTGGCTCGGGGGGCGGGATCTGGTCTTCGATGCGGTGAAGTACCGCCGCTGGCTGGGGATCGCCACCCGTCATGGGCACGTGGCTCTGAAGGGAGAGCTGGGCACCTATGTGTTCCGAGGCCCTGGCGCCCGGGTGAAGTGGGCCACGCCGCAGTTCGATCGGGTGCGACAGGCCCGCCGTGGTGACTCACGATCCATCTTCGCGCTGCCCCTGAGCGTCGCTGAAGGATACGCAGGGGCACACGGCATCAGCCGACAGCGCCTGCTCCGAGGGGTGGATGCTCATCTGACCGCCCACGAGCGGACCCGCCTCGTGAACGCAGCAGGTGTGAAGTCTGATCTCTCCCGTATGCCCCTCGGCCGACTGTGCCGCTTCATCCTCGCTCGGGATCCCGAGCAGCGCACGCAGAGCGAGCACGATCTACGTGGAGCGCTTTCTGCAGTGGCTGGCCGGGTGGCAGAGCAAAGCCACATCAGCCTGGGCTCGGTGGTGGCTGTCCTCGATCGCGGTGTGAGTGCTTATGGCGCCGAGGGTCGACAGAACCGGCCACTCTCGGTGGCCATGGGGGCTTCTCAGGTGCTCCGCGGCATTTCGCGCCATTACCGCGCGATCTGGACAGACACTCTGCGTCAAGACGAGTTGATGCTCACCGTGAAGGGGCGAGGCAATCTGGAAGGGGCGATGCAGCAAGCTCTCGCTCTGCGCCCTGACTGGATCTTCGTCGTCTCCGATGCGTTCGAAGAGGGCCGCCATGGCCGTGCAGCGAAGGTGGCGAAGATGTACGAGGCCTGCTTCGGGCAGGCCCAGAAGCCCCTGGTGGTGCTGTTCAACCCGGTGTACGACGCCGAGGAGCTCATGCCTCGCCCCTTGGGCCCCGAGGTGCCAGTGCTCGGCCTCACCGAGCCGGAGCATCTGCCGGCGATGTTGTCATTCGCCCGCTTTGCGAGCGGCGCATGCGGCATGGCCGAGCTTCAGAGCTGGCTCGCAGGCCAGTCCCAGCGTGCTCGTGCGCGCTGGATCCGTCGCCTCGCTCAGCGTCAGGCTGCAGCGGCAGCCTGACGCTGTGGCTGAGGCACACGCATCTGCTCAGTCTGCCGTGCGGTACACCGAGAGGATCTCTCGAGTGGGTGTCGGGGTCCACACCTCCTCTGCAGTGACGGAGGCCCGGCTCTGGTTCCCGGCGAGGTGTTCGTCGAGGGCGGCCAGAGTGACGGGCTCGATGCGCTCGCCGTACTGGGCCAATCGCAGTCCGACGAGGGTGGAGCTGCAATGGGCCCCCTCGGCGAGGATCTCCACATCGTCCTGCCGCAGGCCGTTGTGGGACACATCGAGGCACCTCAAAGTGCGGTTGTGTCGCAACACCTCTGCCCAGGCCTCGCAACCGCGACGGCCAATGCGATTCCCCAGCTCCCCCACAGCAGCGGTGGCCCGGTTCCAGCCCAGACTGAGCATCTGCAGGGTCGGGTGCTCGGCGACGGCCTCGGCGAGGGCCACAGCCCCATCAGGGCCGATGCGATTCGACGCCACCGACAACCGCTTCAGGCCTCCGCCACGGGCGCCGTCGGCCTTCAGGGCCTCCGCGAGGGCGGTGGCCCCCACATCTCCCAGGCGATTGCAGCTCACAAAGAGCGACGACAACCGGCTCCCCTCGGCGAGGGATCGCACCACGGGCTCGATGCCCTCGGGGGTGATCCCATTGGTGCCAAGGTAGAGGTGGCGCAGGCTGGTGTTCACCCTCACCCCCTCCATGATCTCCCTCACGCCTTCGTCCAGCAGGCCCGTGTTCACCAGATCGAGGGTGACGAGGCCCGTGAGCCCCTTAAGCAGCCGCTTCAAGTGAACAGCACCGCTGGCCTTGATGGGGTTGCGCTTGAGCCACAGCCCTTCGACCTGCAGTTGCCCCACGAGGGCCTCGCAGATGGGGGCCAGCCCGTCGGCGTCGATGTGATTGCCGGCGATGTACCACACCTGAACCGGTGACTGCCCCGAGCGAATGAACTCGGCGATGGCCCCGGCCCCGGTGTTGCCCACGATGTTGTTCCCCAACAACAGCCGCTTCACCTGTGGGTTGCTGTCCACGGCGCTCAACAAGGGCTCGATCCCCGCGGGGCCCACGACCTGCTTGCACAGATCGAGGCGGCCATCTGGGGTGAGCGTGCCTCGAGGAAAGGCCGTGTCTTGGCTCACCTGCTCGTGATCGGCGGCGAGGTGCTCCAGCAGCGGTGCCAGCTCGTCGAGCGGACACGGCACCACGGGCACTGGCAGCGGCTCGATGACGGCCTCGCTGATGGGGGCCGTAAGCGCCTCGGGGGTCCACTCTGGCACACCGAGCCGCCTAGTCGACACCGCACCACTCACCTGAGCCTCTTGAGCCCGGATGTGGTGGCCCAGGCCGGCGATGAGACGCCGATAGCGCGCATAGGCGGTGCGGCGATCCTGTCCACCGCTCAGCCGCCGCGCCACGGCGCGCCCCAGGTTGCACCGTCGATCAGTGGCTCCGTTGATGCGTGGGGCACCCAGAGCCACCAGAGAGGTGGGCAGCCCCGCCTCGAGCAAACCTTCATCGGCGTTGAGCGTCGCCGCGATCTGCTCGGCGACGGCCTGGTGCAAGCCCATGAGACCGTCGCCGTACAGCCCCGGCTGCTCGTCGGCGATCTCACAGGCGAGCAGGGCCAACCGATTGAGGGCCTTCACCCCACACGACGCCAACAACATCGGCAAATGCGGCGCCACGCCACCTGGGATCGCCAGGTGCGCCGCCATCCACAGCCGATACACCGCATCTCCAGGGAGCGGCGCCTCGATGTGATCCACAGGCCCGTAGTCATATGACTGGTACAGGCTGCACGCCGAGGCGAGGAGCGCTTTCGGCGTCAGCCCAGGCGTCGTGCGCAGGGCCTCGCCCACAGGGGCGATCCATCGCTCGAGGGCTTCGTCCTCATCCACCCACGTGGCCAGCAGCTCCGGGCGCACCAGGTGTGTCGCAGGCACCTCTTCATCTTCGAGCGACGCCGGCAGCCCCTGATGCACGAACTGGCCAATGAAGGCCTGGAGCGTGTCCATGGGCCAACGGTCTGGCGCGAAGTGCCCCCCCGGGTGGGTGGCCAGGGCGCCGTGCTCGAAGCACCGCGACAGCGCAATGGAGCGCTCAGGCGGCACCATCTCGTCACGCTCGCCGTAGATGTGCATCGAGGGCAATTTCAGCGGCTGCGCCATCAACGGCGCCAGCTCGGGATCCCGAGGGGTGAAGCTCGAGATGCTGATCACGAACCGCAGTTGGATCGCCTCAAGGGGCTGCAATGCCCCGAGCAGCGCCGCCACGGCCCCACCCTGGGAGAAACCCACAACGCCATCGAAGGGCCCCTGGCGCTGAAACACCTCCTGCAGATACGTCAGAGTCTGCGACCAGCCCGCATAGCGTACTGGGGTTTCCTGGGCATCCCACCAGCGGCGCAGATGAGGCGTCTCCGGATCGCACATGTGAGGTGCGTCCACATAGACCAGCTCGGCGACCCCCTCGAGAGCCTTGCGCAGCTTGCGGGTCTTCGCCTTGAGCACCCCGCCGTTCTGCCGGAAGCCGTGGAGCACGAGCACCCGTGCAGGCCGAAGGCCCGTGGGCTCCGGTGAAGGCGTCAGCTGTGGGTGTCGCCGCTGCTGGAGGAAGCAGCGCTCCTCGACGGTGCTTTCCCGGCCCAGGGCCACATTGTGAATCGGGTGTCGTCCGAACCGCTCCAGGGCCTTCACGTCTTTTCGAGCCCGAGCCAGCAAATGGCGGTATGTCCGCCGCTGCCCGCGGGTCAAAGGATCGCTCACCAGCGCGAAGAAACCCTCCAGGGCATCTGCCATGACGGCCTGGTCCTCGCTGTGACCCAAGATCAAGTACGCCAGAGCCCGAGCCGGCGGCGGCAGCTCAGCGTCACCCTCAGAAGCGCGCAGGCTCTGGGCCAGCCTCGACGCCACCGTATCCGTGGCCACCATCCGTGGGGTGTCGGCGTGCAGATGCCGGGGCACTTGATCGAGCAAGATCATCAACGCCAGCGTACCCCTCGGATGCCGCTGCCAGTGCTCCAGGTCACCGGCCACCGCCTGCTCGAAGCGCGCCTCGATGCCCTCGGGCAGCGGTACCGGGCGCTCTGGCGTGTCGATGAACCACAGCCTCTGATCGACGGGGTGTTTTGGATCCCAGGCCTGCTCGGGGGTGCCTGTCCAATGGCGCAGTACCTCGTCGATCTGCCTCTCGGTGGCGTCGAGGCGCGCGATCTCGCGTCGCCCCTCAGCGAGGGCGTGGAGCAGATCGGGCAACCCGCCTGCACCGTTGACGATGTGCCTCGCGATCTGCGCTCTCAGGCCGGCACATCGTTCCACGAGAGCCAGGAGCGCAGGTTGATGGGGGTCGATGTTCGTGGATGTAAGGGTCTGTTTCTGTTGCATGAGTGACTCCGTTCTTTCACCGGCGAGGCAAGGGTTCGGTTGACGCGCTCGCGGTGTACTGGGCGACGCCCGAGTGGCGCCGACGACAACTTTTGATTTCAAAACGAGGGTGTACCTCTCGAGCACGCGCTCGCGAGGTGAAGACGGGTCTGCAATGCGTTGGACGACGCAAAATTAGCGCGGCAGGCCTCAAGGCGCAAACCGCTCTGAAGCACAGACTGGTCGTCAGTCCTTGAGTGATGCGCTCACATTACCGACTCAAAAATCTACAATATTCAAATCAATGGGCGAATCTGGCCATGAGACTCACACAGCTGAAGATCAAGCAGCGCATCGGTTTGGGGTTTGGCATCTCCCTGTGCTTGATGCTCTTCCTCGCTGGAAGCGCATGGCTCACCATGAGTCATGTCGACGAACGCGTGCAGACACACAGCGCTTTTGCCCATGACGTCCGGCAGGTCAGGTAGGTGCAGCTGAAGATGCTCGCCGCTCAGGTGAGCGTGATGCAGGCCATGCTCGGCAACGCTTCGAGCGCGGAGCACGTGGAGGCAGATCGCGCAGCCTCGATGTCGCTGCTCGGCGAGCTCGCCGAGCAGGCAAAGGGCACCGAGCAGCACGAGCAGCTCAAAGCCATGGCCTCGGAGCTGAGCACCTACTTCGCCTCTTTCGAGCGGGTGGTGCAGACCAATGCGCAGCTCGCCGAGGTCACAGCTGATCTCGTTCAAAAGACTGAGCAACTGCATCAAGCCGCGCGCGCTACAGGCTCTCCGGCGCTGCTCGAGGCCATTCAGCGACAACACGTCGACACCTTCGCCTACCTGTTCGCCCCAGGTCAGGCCAGCTATCTGAAGGCACTGCATCAAACCGACCGGTCACAGGCCCTCGTCGGCGGTCACGAGAGCGTCGCCGGCCTCGCCCACGATACGCGTACGGCGCTCATCCGTGCCCGGGCCTATCACATTCAGAAGAGCACCCTCATCAAGTACTCGCTTTCGGTCCTCGGCCCCGAAGTCGCGGCCAAAATCGATGCGTTTCGTGAGCAGATCGACGGGCGTCTCGACACGCTCAGTGCCGATGTCCAGTCCACCATGGGCACCTCGCAGAGCAACCTGTTGCTGTTCTCGCTCCTCGCTGTGGCCACAGGGCTGATCTTCGCCTGGCTCATCGGCCGCAGCATCAGCGGGCCTGTCCAGCAGCTCAGCGAGGTCATGTCCCGCTTGTCTCAGCGAGACTACGACGTGGAGATCAACTTCACCGATCAGCAGAACGAGATCGGCGAGATGAGCCGCACCCTGGAAGTCTTCAGACACAACATGGAGCAGGTGGACTCTCTGACACATCTCGAGTCGGCCATGGCCGCCCGAAGCGCTCAGGAGACCCAGGCCAGCCGCATCGCCGAGCTGAGCAGTGAGTTCGACGTGGGTGTCAAGGCCATCCTCGAGGCCCTCGATGCCGCCACGGGTCAGCTCGACGCCTCGTCTTCGAGCATGGGCGCGGTGGCTGATCGCACACAGACCCTCGCCTCATCGGCGTCGGCCTCCTCTGTTCAAGCGGCGAGCAACGTGCAAACCGTCGCCGTGGCCGCAGAGGCCCTCTCGGATTCGATCGAAGCCATCGGGGCACAGGTGCACACCTCCACCGAGCTGTCTCATCGCGCCTCTCAGAGCACTGAAGCCACTCATCAGGCGGTGGAGAAGCTGTCGCGCTCTACAGAGCGCATCGGCGAGGTGGTCACGCTCATCAGCGACATCGCAGAGCAGACGAACCTGCTGGCTCTGAACGCCACCATCGAGGCCGCCCGGGCTGGTGACGCAGGCAAGGGCTTCGCTGTCGTCGCCGACGAGGTGAAGCGACTGGCCAGCCAGACCGCCACGGCCACTGAAGAGATCGGGCGGCAGATCAGCGATGTGCAGGCCGAGGCACAGCAGACCATCGACGCCATCCTGACCATCAACCAGGCCGTCACTCAAATCGACGCGTCGATCGCGGTCATCGCCTCATCGGTGGATGCGCAGGGGCAGTCGACGCGGGACATCGCCCGCAATGTGCAGGCCGCCGCCGAGGGGACTCAGTCGGTCTCCACCCACATCGACGAGGTCAACACCAGCGCCCACGACGTCGATCGGGCTGCGCAGGACGTCGCCACGGCGCAGTCGGCCCTCAGCGCACAGTCGGTGCGCTTGAAGGGCATGGTGGACCAGTACCTCGAGCAGGTGCGCAGCGCCTGATGGCCCTCAAAGCGTGAAGACGTAGTGCATCACCGCCTCGATCTCGGCGTCGGTGAGTTGGAGCGTGGGCATGGCCGGCGGGTAGCCGTGGACCACCTGCTCGGTGGGGGCCTTGATCGATCGCTTGAAGTAGTCGGCGTCGCTGCGGATCACGCTGGCATCGGCCATCACTGAGACCCGACCCCACAACCCCTTCATCGAGGGGCCCACCCGCTTGCTGCCATCGACGCTGTGACATGCTGCGCAGGTCTTGGCGGTGAAGAGGGTTTTCCCCTGAGCCACCCTGGCGCTGTCAGCCTCGAAGGCAGGCACAGGCTCGGCCCTCATCTGCGCCGCTCTGGCTTCGGCCTCGGCAAAGTCAGCCGCCCCAGGGGGTGGCGGCGGGGGCTCGACGTCGAAGGGCTGCACCCCCTCTTCGGCGACGAGGGCCATGGCCCGGTCAATGGGGATTTGATACGTGACCTCGTTCTTGTCCTTGCGCACGCCGAGCTGAGTGTAGCGGGCGAGCACAGCCCCCTCTTCTGCCTGCAGCTCCTCGTGTAACTTCAGCAGCTCTGCAGTGGCAGGGTGCTCTTCCATCTCTTGCGGCGTTTTGCCACACCCGACCGCCAGGGCGAGGGCTGCAGACGCGGCGATCCACCGCCCCAGAGTGAAGCCTGTGTGTGATTTCATGGGTGTGCGCTCCTTCGATCGATTCGGAGAGATCGACTGAGCAAGGGGCGGGCCACTTCGGTGCGAGTCGCGCCGCCCATGTGCCGATGTCCTTCAAAGCGAGGTCATCTGGATCCCGCTCATCACTCGCGGTAAACGAAATGCACCCTCTCGCTCAGGAGCGCCCATGCCCGTCGCCGCAGACCTCCGCTCTCCCCTGCTCACCGACCTGTACCAGCTCACCATGGCCAGCGGTTACTGGTCCCTGGGCATGGCCGATCACGAGGCGGTGTTCCACCTCTTCTACCGCCGTCCTCCCTTCAAGGGCGGGTACGCCATCGCCGCGGGCCTCGAAGCGGTCATCGACTATCTGAAGGGCTGGCGCTTCACCGAAGAGGATCGAGCGTTCCTCGCCACCCTCACCGGGAACGACGGGCAGCCCCTGTTTCCCGAGGGGTTCCTGCAGTACCTCGTCGACACCCCCTTCAGCTGTGAGATCGACGCGGTGCCCGAGGGCACCGTGGTGGCGCCTCACGCGCCGCTGATCCGGGTGAAGGGTCCGCTGATCCAGGGGCAGCTCATCGAGACGCCTCTGCTCACCATGGTGAACTTCCAGACCCTCATCGCCACCAAGTCGGCCCGCATCTGCGCCGCGGCGCAGGGGGAGCCGGTCCTGGAGTTCGGCCTGCGCCGGGCTCAAGGGGTGGACGGTGGGCTCTCGGCGAGCCGGGCAGCCTATGTGGGCGGCTGTGCTGCCACGAGCAATGTGCTCGCGGGGCGCGTGTACGGGATCCCGGTGAAGGGCACCCACGCCCACAGCTGGGTGATGGCCTTCGAAGATGAGGTCACGGCCTTCGAGTCGTACGCCCGGGCCATGCCCAACAACTGCGTGTTCCTCGTGGACACCTACGACACGGTAGAAGGGGTGAAGCGCGCCATCGAAGTGGGCAAGGCGCTGAGGGCCAACGGCCACGAAATGGTGGGGGTGAGGCTCGACTCTGGCGATCTGGCAACTTTGAGCATCGAGGCCCGCCGCCTGCTCGACGAGGCGGGTTTCCCCGACGCTGCGGTGGTGGCGAGCAACGATCTCGACGAGTACAACATCGCCCGCCTCAAGGCCGATGGGGCCCGCATCGGGGTCTGGGGGGTGGGCACCCGCCTCGCCACGGCCTACGATCAGCCCGCCCTCGGCGGCGTGTACAAACTCGCCGCCATCCGAGGTGCAGCTGAGGCAGGCGCAGAGCAGGACTGGCGCCGCACCATCAAGCTCTCTGAGCAGGCCATCAAGGTCTCCAACCCTGGTATTCTGCAGGTGCGCCGCTTCACGAATGACGCAGGGGCGCCTCTCGCCGACGTCATCTACGACGAGCTCGATCCCCCTGCAGGGCTTGATTCCGGCGCGTTCCAGATGGTGAACCCCGCCACGGACGAGGGTGTAGTCGACACCCCACCAGGCGCAGGCGAAGACCTTCTGGTCCCGGTGTTTCGGGACGGCAAAGCGGTCTACGACACCCCGCCCATCGACGAGATCAGGGACCACGCCCTGCGACAGCTCGCGGCGTTGCCTGCGGAGATTGCCGCGGTGGACGCAGGCAAGCAGGGGCACGGTTTGCCCTGGCGCCTCGAGGCAGGTCTCGCCTCTCGCAAGGCGCAGATGATCGCCGACGCCGGCGCCCTCGCCGAGACAGGAGAGCCCTCGTGAACGACACCCCTCAGCTGGTCTTCTCCACCGAGGCCTACCGCTACATGAGCGAGGCGCTGTGCGCTCACCCTGAGTTCGAGGCGGGACAGATCCTCACCCGGCACTTCCCCGATGGCGAGCGCTACATGCGCTTGGAGACCGGGGTGGACGGCCGCGACGTCATCGTACTCGGCGGTACGGTGTCTGCAGCAGACACCCTCGAGTTGTACGATCTCGCCACCGGTGTCGTGCGCTACGGCGCCCGACGTCTCACCCTGGTCATCCCCTACTTCGGCTACTCCACCATGGAGCGCGCCGTACGCACTGGAGAGATCATCACCGCCAAGAGCCGCGCCCGGCTCTTGTCGTCGATCTCCACGGCAAGCTCGGGGAACCGCGTGATTTTGCTCGACCTGCACGTGGAAGGCATCGCGCAGTACTTCGAGGATGGCGTGCGGCCGATCCATGTGCGGGCCACGCCCCTCATCATGAAGGCGGCCCGTCAGCTCGGCGGCGAGGACTTCGTGCTCGGCAGCGCCGACACAGGCCGGGCGAAGTGGGTCGAGGCCCTGGCGAATGATCTCGGGGTCTCTGCCTCGTTCGTCTTCAAAAAACGCCTCTCCGGCGACGAGACCAAAGTGACGGCGGTGAGCGCCCAGTGCGACGGCGCCCACGTGATCATGTACGACGACATGATCCGCACCGGGGGCTCGCTCATCGGCGCCGCCCGGGCTTACCAGGAGGCCGGCGCCCGGCGCATCGACGCCATCGCCACCCACGGCGTATTGCCCGAGGGGGCCTTGGAGCGTTTGCGCGACTCGGGCATCTTCCAACACATCATCACCACCGACAGCCACCCGAGGGCCCAAGCCCTCGCCGAGGCCGACGACACCGGCTTTTTGCAGATCGTCTCCGTGGCCGATCTGCTCGCCGACGACATCAGGAGCCATCCGTGAAGTTGATTCGCGTGGCCGCTGGGGCCCTCAACCAGACCCCACTCGACTGGGCGGGCAACCGCCGCCGTATCCTCGACCTCATCGCCGAGGCACGCACTGCCGGGGCCACAGTGCTCTGTCTGCCAGAGCTGTGCATTACGGGCTACGGCTGCGAAGACGCCTTTCAGGCCCCCCACGTCACCGAGAAGGCCTGGCAGATCCTGCTCGAGGTGGCGGCGCACTCGACGGACATGGTGGTGAGCCTGGGCCTGCCGGTGCTCTTCAACAATGTGCTCTACAACTGCGCCGCGCTGCTCGTGAACGGCCAGGTGGTGGGGCTGGTGGCCAAGCAGTACCTCGCCGGCGATGGGATCCACTACGAGCCCCGCTGGTTCAAGGCCTGGGAGATGGGCGAGGTGCTCACCTACCGCGGCGCAGGCCCCGATGGCCCTCTCGAAGTGCCCATCGGCGATCTGCACTTCGAGGTGGGCGGGGTGCGCATGGGCTTCGAGATCTGCGAAGACGCCTGGGTGGCCCAGCGCCCGGGGAGCGTGCTCGCCCGCCGTGGGGTCGACATCATCTTGAACCCCAGCGCCAGCCACTTCGCCTTCGACAAGTGGCGCCTGCGTGAGCGCCTGGTGCTCGAAGGGGCCCGGGCCTTCGGGGTGACCTACGTCTACGCCAACCTGCTCGGGAACGAGTCGGGCCGGGCGATCTACGACGGGGGCACCCTCATCGCCTGCGGCAGTCAGATGCTCGCCCGTGGGGGCCGCCTGACCCTGGCACCCTCGACGCTGATCCACGCCATGATCGACGTGCAGCACACCCGCATGCTCCAAGCCCGCACGGTGAGCCTCAAACCCGATCTCGCCTACATCGAGCGGGACGATCGGGTGCGGGTGCCCTTCGAGTGGCCCGCCCACGAGCCCGCCAACGAGCAGCCCAACCTCGAGCCCTGGGTCCGAGGGCGCCTCGACGAGCCCGAAGATGTAAAGTGCGAAGAGTTCACCCGGGCCGAAGCCCTGGGCCTCTTCGACTACCTGCGCAAGAGCCGTTCTCGGGGCTTCGTAGTGTCGCTGAGCGGCGGCGCGGACTCCGCAGCCTGCGCGGCCCTGGTGGGGGTCATGGTGCGCCTCGCCCTCGCCCACCCGGCCCACATGCGCGACGCTCTCGGCTACATCCCCGCGGTGGCGAAGCTGCTCGACGGGGTCGAGTCGGTGGACTTCGCCGGAGATCCGTGGGGTCATCCCCTGGCTCAACAGCTCACCCAGGCCCTCCTCGTCACCGCCTACCAGGGCACCCGAAACAGCTCCGACGTGACCCGCAACGCCGCGGCGGACGTCGCCTCTGCGGTGGGGGCTACACACCATGATCTCGACGTGGACGGCTTGGTGGAGCTCTACCGCGGCATCACCGAGAAGGCCCTGGGTCGCCCTCTCACCTGGGATCAGGACGACATCGCCCTGCAGAATATCCAGGCCCGCGTCCGCGGGCCCAGCGTGTGGATGCTCGCGAACATCCATGGCGCCCTGCTGTTGTCGACCTCGAACCGATCCGAGGCCGCCGTGGGCTACGCCACGATGGACGGCGACACCTGTGGCGGGCTGAGCCCCATCGCCGGCATCGACAAGGATTTTCTGCGGGTGTGGCTGCGCTGGATGGAGCACAACGGGCCCTTCGGCCTCGCGGCGCTGTCGGCGTTGAACAGTATCAATGTGCAGCAGCCCACGGCGGAGCTTCGCCCACAAGATCAGGGGCAGACGGACGAAGACGATCTGATGCCCTACGATCTGCTCGACGACATCGAGCGGGCGGCGATCCGCGACAAGCTCTCGCCCCTGGCGGTGTACCGCCTGATGCGGGTGCGGTTCCCTCAACACAGCGCCGACGACATGCTGACCTGGGTGGAGCGCTTCTTCCAGCTGTGGTGCCGCAATCAATGGAAGCGTGAGCGTTACGCCCCGTCGTTCCACCTCGACGACGCCAACCTGGATCCGAAGACATGGTGCCGGTTCCCGATTTTGTCCGGGGGTTACTGGGAAGAGCTCGCCGAGCTACGGACGTACGTGAGGGACAAAACCTGAGCATCACAGAGCACCATGGGCGCTGTGCTAAGGTGGGCGCATGAAGACCGACTGGGAAACAATCTACAACCGGTTCGACCCCGAAGAGCCCGTGCCTTTTGCCCACCACGAGTGGCGGGTCAGGCGACGCTACAGCCCTCTGGAGCAACTCAATCCCCAACTCAACCGGCCTTTCGGTGACAAGCGTTTTGTCATCATCGGCACTGTAGGCACCGGTAAATCCACCGAGCTGCTCGCCCTCGCCGAGTCGAGGATCGAGCGTGACTTCGTGGTGGTGGTCGATCTGTGGTCATTCTTCGACCGGTTGGGTGATCCTTCCGCCCTCGATCACATCCAGCCCTGGGAGGCCATCTTCCTCACGGGCATTCACATCTACCGTGCCGCCATGGAGCGCGGGCATACATGGTCATCAGAGCGCACCGACGCCTTACAAAAAGCACGTCAGGCGTTCGAACCAGCAGAGGCGTCCTCCATCGACATCTTCAAGCTGGCTCAGGCCATCACCGTGGTGGTCGGTGGCGCGCTCGGTGGTGTCGCCACCCCCATCGCCACGGGGCTGAGCAAACTCGCGGCAGTGGGCAAATGGACTGTGCAAGTGGGCCGTAGAGCTAAGGTTCAGGAGCAAGACGAGAAAGTTCAGACGCTGCTCAACGCCGTCAACGCGCTGTTGGGGGATCTCAACGCTCAAGGCAAACGAGTCGCCTGCTTCATCGACGGCCTAGATCGAGTGCGGGCCCTCGACACCGTGGAGCACCTCTTCACCGAATCGACTTTGCTGGGGCACCTGAACTGCGCCACGGTCATGACCGGGCCCATCTTGATTCGCCGGGAAGGCCTTGGCGGCGCGCTCCGTCAATTCAAAGTGCAGGTGCTCTCCAATGTGCCTGTGCTCGATCGAGAAGCACCACTCTCTGGAGTCACGACCAACGGCTCGCATTTCTTCAGAAAAGCCTGGTCTGCTCGTACACAAGACGGCGACTTGAGCCACGCGATCCCGGAGCCCCTCCTGGATCAGCTCGCCTGGGCCAGCGGAGGCCGGGCGCGCAACTTCATGCGGATGATTCGCGAGGTCGTGCAAGAAAGCTACAGCGCCCAGCTCGATGTCACGACCCAAGACATCATCGAAGCGGTCATCGATCAACAGCGCCGCGATCTCGAGATGGGCATCAACCTCGGGCACCTCGAATTGCTCAAGAAGGTCGTGCTCAACAAGGGTCAGTTGCCCGAAGATGAACGCATCCTCGACCTGCTCAAGCGATTCTGGCTCTTGCCTTATCCCAACGAAAGCGAATGGTACTACCCAAACCCTCTGTTGCTTCTGGTGAAGCTCAAAGACGCGCTGAACACAGTTGGCTGAAGAGGCTGCATCAGAGCCTCACATTTGGCAGAGGCAAGCGACTCATCATTCTGCGTGGCGCAGGCCCTGAGCACCTCGGCCCCGTGACCCGTATGCTCTGGTCCATCGGAGAGGCTCATGTGTGTCTGCGGTTCCCGCATCTGCTCGAATGCCCTCCTGAGAGCACCGTCGTGTACGTTCTCCAACCCGACGAGTTCGCTCAGGCCAACATCGCACGGCCGATCTTCAACGAGCGTCGCCTGAAAGCCATCCTCCTCGTCAGCGATGAGACATACATCTCGGCCATGAGTCACGCGCCAGATTTGATGGACTGGGCCAGCACCACCCTCGCAGCCGAGCCGGTGATCCCGAGGTTCGCGGTGGATGGGCTGCGTTTCTTGGCGAAGATATTCCCCTGTATCCACTGGGGCGGTGACGTCGAGTCTGCCCTCAAAGCGCTCACCCTCGCCTTTCCAGCCCAGCAACACCGAGCAGCACCACCAGCTTCCAACTACACACAACTCGTCGAAGACCTTGCCGATGTGCGCGGATGGCGGGTGGTTCTCGTACGTGATGAGGCCGAGGCCCTGCAATTGCGAGCCGCACGGGCGGAAGCGCGACGACGCGGCCGTGTCCTCGCCGTGGGCCCCCATGTGCCCGGCTGGCCTTTGGTTGATCCCGCTGTCGCACCATGGGCGGCCCTCGCGGCCTCAGGCATATCAGGAGAGCAAATCGCTGAGCATGATTGTGAGGCCGCCGCTCTGCTCCACCCGATCATCAACCGCCCTGCTCTGGAGGCGCTGTCGGGCGTTGGCAGCCTCCCAGAGCTACGACGGGCTCTCAAAGACGCAGATCTCCCAGAGATACGCAAAGCGCAGCGCGCGAGGGCCCGCCGCGCCCTACGTGAGCATGTCATCGACGACTTTCACCACGTCGCAGCATGGGCGGACGTCACCCGGGCAAGCCCAGAGTTGGAATTGGGGTTCACGAGGCTCAACGCCGCGGCCTTACCCGCCCTGCACCGCAATCGACGTTGGCGACACGCCGCACATATCGCCCAGAAGATGTCATGGTTCGACCTCGCACACAGTTGGGCGCTCAGAGCCGTCGAACACAGCGAGCATGCCCACGGCCATCACCACACTGAGCACCGTAACGCCCTTCAGACACTTGGGCATGTCTTGGTGGAACAGGGACGCCTCGAGGAAGCAGAGCGCGCTCTCATGCCCATGCTGCCTGAAGGCAACACACTCAACCTCAAACTCGATGCTGAGACAGATGAAGACCTGCTCATCTTGATGGGCATGCTCTGGTCTGAGCAAGAGAGGCACGCACAATCCGAATATGCTCTGAGAAGAGCCCTGACTCTGAGCCAGGACGATCACACGCTCGTCTGGGCATCTCTCATCTTGAGCGAGGTCAAACTCAAGCAGCGTCAGATTGCAGAAGCCGAAGCGCTGTTGTTCCAGAGCTTGGAGGCTCTGGAAAGGTACGACGCACCAGATGCTGAGGAGCGCGCCACCATCGAATGGTTCTTCGCCAGGGTGGCGATTCAACAGAGCCGCCCGTCAGATGCCGAAGCACACTTCAAACGCGCGCTGAAACACCATCGTGCCAACACGGGCGAGATGACCTTGATGTACGCCACGATACTCTCCGAGGCTTCTCAGGCGTTGATTTTATTGGACAGACATGTAGAGGCAGAGGTGCTCGCACGCCGCGCGGTCAACATCTTCGAGACGGTCGCCCGCCAACACCCACTGATACACGCCGTGCGCTATCGCCTTGGGATCGCGTTGACCTTCAAAGGGCGCCCTCAACAGGCAGAGGCACTCTTGCGCACAGTCCTGAGCGACATCTCGGAGCGAGTGTCTATGTTAAAGGCTCAGGTGCTAGCAGGCATCGCACGCACGTTGATATTTCAGGGTCGATACGCGGAGGCGCTGGATTTCTTTGAGCAGGCCTCAGCGCTTCATCTCGACCTCTTCGGTGACATGCACCCCAACTATGGCATCTCACTCTTCGATTTTGCAGCCCACCTCGAGCAGTTCGACTCACAACGCAGCCTGCAGCTCGCCCAAAGAGCCCAGAAGATCCTGGTCCGTACACTCGATGAAGATCACCCTGTCCGGCAGGCGCTCGAGGCATTGATCGAGACGCTCATACAGACACCTCCACTGACATCACTATGACGCCATACATCAAAGTCATCGTCTTCGCCCTCGTACCCACCTTCGCCAACCTCGTGATGGGGTTGCCGTGGAACGCCCCGGCCACCGACGGCCCAATGTGGTGGCACTTCATCCGGCAGGTGGTCACCGTGGGCATCTGCGGCTACACCGTGATGATGCTCTCCCTCGCAGCGCTGAGCGCGCGCCTGCCCGACGATCGCCCGCGAGATCCGAAGCAGCCCCTCCGTGTGGCGATCATGATCGCGCTGCTCATCTTCGCGGCGTGGTCGTGGTATCCCGCCTGAACACCGTCCTCACTCACCACCAGGCCGAGAGCATCAGTCTCACCATACGGGGCGAGCCCGGGATCACGTGGGCCACCGGCAACTGACTGCGGGGCTGCGTCGTGTCCCACCACGATGCGTAGACGTACTCCCCCTCGTGCCAGCGTGTGTCGAGCAGGTTCTGCACTTGTAGATCGAGGGCCCACCAGTCGGCACGCCACCCCAGGGCGCCATCGACAACCTGGGCAGCCTTTGCCTCAGCACCAAAAGCCAATGGCCGTGGGCCGATGGCCGTGGCCAGCATGGAGGCTCGCAGGCCTCGCGGCGGGCTCAATGATGCCTTCACAGTGGCCAGCAGCGGCGGTGCACCAGGTACGGACTCCCCAGAATCGGTCAACTGAGCCCGAGCCCAGGTGACGTCACTGGAGATCAACCAGTGCCCCCCCGGGCGCAGCTCCAGCTCGAACTCACCCCCGAGACGCTCAGAGGCCGATTGCTCCACCGTGCGACCAGAGACATGATCGAAGATCGACTCCCGCTCCATCCAGATGCCGAACACTGCGGCGCCGAGAGTGAGCGCCGGCACAGGTGACCAGCGCAGGCCCAGCTCTCCCTGATCCGAGGCCACGGGGCTCAACTGACCCGTCGCCGCAGCCTGCGTCTCTGGTGGCCTGATCCCGCGGCCGGCGGCGGCGAGCACGGTAACGTGCCCGCCGAGGGGGGCCCTTCCGGAGATCCGTGGCAAGACGCGGGCGGTCCAGTCGCGACCCGACGCATTGGTCACGACATCAGTGGCCGATGCAGAGAAGGCGTCAATGCGCACACCGGCGTCGATTTGCACCCCGTTCAGAGGAAACCACTGCACCCCGGCGCCAGCAGCGAGATGCCCTGCAGTGATCTCGGCGCCGCGATCGAGGGCCCCCTCTGTGCCCTCGGCGGCCGTCGCGGGCTGATCCGGGCGCGCAGCGTACAGCCCTCGAGCGGACTGGTCGATGCGATCCAGGCGGCCTTCGACGAGGCCACGCACCATCCAGCTCTCCCCGAGGGGCTTGCTCACGTGTACCCGGCCACCGCCGCCCCACGTCTCTTCGCGCTGGAGTCGTCGGTCGCCACAATCCGAGTCGCTGCAGTCGGGATCGTTCACCCACCCGGTGAAGTGCTCGTCGAGGCTCAAATGACGCCAGCGGCCATGGATCTCGCTCTTCACCAGGGCGCCGGCGACGAGCGTTTGATGGCGCAATGCGAGCAGCCCTCGGGCCGAATCGCCATCGTTTTGATCACTGTAGGCGTCGTACAACCCGATGGAGGTGTCCACATCGGCCCTGCGCAGGGCGCCGGGCAGCTCGAAGTCGGCGCCATAGGCCAGCGCCATCACCTGAAGCCGATCAGCCCCCTCGCGCCAGAGCGTCCACTGACCGTTGGCAGAGAGGCGCCGGGCGGCACGCCGCGCGCCGAAGCCTTCGTCCTGCATGGCCTCGAGGGCGACGAAGTCGGAGGCCGCTCGATCCTTGGGGGCCCACATGGCCAGCACGCGATGGCGGCCCGTGTCTCCGATTTGGTAGCTCCCCCTGAGGCCCCGCGCCTGCTCTTCCACACCCAGCTCGAATGCCATGGAGCCGGCATTGGCGAAGGGACCCTGATCCAGCTGGGAGGTCCCCCGTACCACCTTCAGCCGGCGCACGCCTTCGGGGATGACGGCGCCGAGATCGAGGTAGCCATTGCCGTGGATGTTGGACCACTCGTTGAGCGGTACACCACCAAGGCGTACTTCGACATCGGCACCATGCGCGGCGTCGAACCCGCGCAAGTAGAGCTGCGGGCCCTTACCCTCGGCGCCGTGCTGGACCACGTACACCCCTGGCGCCGCTCGGAGCAGGTCCTCGGCGGATCGCCGCGGCAAGGCCGTGAGCACGCTCTGGTCGAGCGTGCGGCCACCAGCAGTCTCTCGCGATCGACGACCCGTGACCACCACTTCGGGCTCCGCGGTGTCGCCCTCGGCCTCCTCTTCGACGATCTCGATGTCTTCCTCAGACTCGAGCTGCCCAAACGCCGCAGCAGGCATGAGGCACAGGAGCAGGCAGATCAGTCGCAATGGCCTTCACCATCGATGTGGCCCACCTGGGCCACCTGAGCCTCGATGAACCCCCAGAGATCGGTCACGTCGGCGCTGCCCACCTGGTACCGAGCCTCGGCGGTGATGTCGACGGCGGCGAGCTCCGCGGGGGTGATGTCGCCATCGCCGTCTGCATCTGCCGAAGCGATGAGTTCGAAGGCCACCTGCGGATCGCTGGCGTCGAGATCGTCGAAGAACAGGTGATCGCCGTGGATGGTGAGCTCGTTCGCCCCGCCGCCTTCACCGAGTTGCGTGTCGATCTCGCAGCCCGTGTAGGTGCGGCTGAGGTCAAAGCCCCACTGAAAGACGAGGGACTGCTCCCCCTTGGTGGCCGACCCGCTCACCCACACGCTGTAGCCCTCGTCGCGCATCAGCTGTCGCTGAGCCTCGGTGGCGTTGCCCGCCTCGGTGGAAGAGGCCGGCGGCGCGAGGGTGTAATCGAGCCGATCGTAAGTGCCCTGAGGCAGCATGATCTCGGCGAGCGGGTGGCCGCCCTCCGAGGTCAGGGCCAGGTCGAAGATCGCGGGCCCGGCGACAGCCTGTAACGCACCGCCTCCCGAGGCGACGCCCGCTGAGTCGAGGGACACCACAAAGGCGTCGAAGGTCACCGACCAGCCGTCGACGAACTCGTCGGCGGGGATGCCTTCTTCGATGAAAGACTCCCCATAAATCGTCAGGGCATAACTGCCCTGCGAGGCCTCTGTGCTCTCGTCTTCGTCGTCGCCACATGCGCTCAGAGAGAGCGCGCACGCGAGGGCGAGGGTCCAGCGCGTCGACACGGCGTTCATGGCAAAGCTCTTCATGGACATCACGGCGTCTCCTGGGTCTCGACGAGATAGAAATCGTGGCTCTGGGTGCGTCGCACCAGCAGGTTGTAGGGCGCGCTGCCCACATCGAACGTGAGCATGTCTTCGGATGACTTGAGGGCGTCGAAATCGATCCCGTCGAAGAGTGTGTCGCCTTCGACTGGGTCGACGAGCACCAGCCTCAACGCCACCTGGGGCTGCGCATCTGCAGACAGCGACAGGCTCATCGGTGCGCCAGCAAGCGCCCGGCCCGCGTCTTGATCCACGACGCTCTGGAACTCGACGCACTCACCCGCCCGACAGGCCTGACCTTCGAAGATCAGCGTGTGGCCCACGAGAGGATCCCCTTCGGGCACATCATCCGTTGTGGCCGTGGTGAACAAGAAGTCCGCACCGCCATACGTCCCTGTCAGGAAGGTCCCTTCGCCGAGGGTGACGCCCTCGAGACAGTCCACCACGTGGTGCCCGAACAGCTCTCCGAGCACCACCCCACCGGCGCCGTGACCCGGGTGAGCGTGGGCCTGGCCGATGAGCCAGGACCACCACGGACGGGCGGCCTGCTCCACGACTTCTTCTGTGAATACAAGCTCGTCGATCACGAACTGGCAACGACTCAGAGTGATCTCGTACTCGAGATCAGTGGTCACGGGGGCGCTCGCAGCAGGCGCACTCAGAACAGGCAGGCGCACACTGCTGGCTTCCTTTTCGTCTCCACCACAACTGGCGGCGCCGACGAGGAGCAACCCCAGACCCCACGGCGCACCGCGCCGAGCAGTCAACATCATCTTGATTTCCTCGCACTGGGCACGTTGTGCCCAAAACAGCCCGACGTGTGTCGAGCGGGATCTACATCAAATGTGTTTGGGGGCGAGGAGATCCTGGGGGGGAGCGCGGATGGGCCCCCCGCAAATCACAGCGCGCTGAGGCGCGATCTGCTCGGGGGGTTGGGGTGTCTCCGCGACAGGCAGAGTGACTGTGAGTGGGAGTGTGATCGCCGTGAGGAGCAACCACGCGTCGCCGTGGGCAAGGCTGCCGTCGCCGTGGGCGAGGCAACAAACGCCATGGCCCTCCGACGCGTCTTCCGCGTCGTCGGCATCTGTCTCCGGCCCCATATTTTCGGGGGCGAAGAGCGCCATCGGGTCGAAGTCGTCGTGGTGCGCACCATGGCCTGAGTGACCATGCTCATGGTGATGCTCATGGGCGTGGTGGTGCCCATGATCGTGTGCTCCATGGTGATGCTCAGTGTCGTGTCCCCACATGTGCACAAGGGGCAGCAACACCACGGCCCAGAGCCACAGCCCGAGGGCCAGGGGCCCCCAGCGGCGGACAGCACCACGATGTCGCATCGCGCTCATGGTGCCTCGGATACCATAAACCCATGGCTCATATCGAGCCCCACGGCAGCGCCTTCGAGGGGCAAACACCTGGACGAAGGCGCAGGGGTTTTCACCGGAAGATCGACAACCCCGAGGGGGTTTCCGCTATCATCCCCACCGCAACGCAAGCGTGACGCGCTTGCTGATCCCACTCGCCTTCGGGCGCCCCACGAGACGGACCTGTTCGACCGTTGAAGCGACTGCGCATTGTCACTGATCTCGAGCCCCTCGCCGGGGCACTGCTCAAGACCTTCGAAGAACTCGACCTGGACCAGGTGGACCACCACCGCACGGCAGTCGATCGCCTCGAGCTGAGGTATCGGGAGGGCGAAGGCGAAGCCAGGCTCACCCAGATCCTCGACTGCATCAAACCGCTGCAGCCCTCAGTCCTCATGGACGCACGCCTCACTGAGGCCGATCTCGAGCTCTACCTCGGCGATCAGAAGGGCCTCAGCGATTGGAAGGTGAAGATCTACTCCGACTCGGAGGGGGTGGCTCAGTCATTCCGGGGCTTCGCCCGGGAGATGGGCTTCGCCGACGCAGGCCAGGAGATGGGTTTCCAGAAGCAGGCGTTGCTGGCCTATGGCGGCGCGAGCCCCTTCGCTCGACAGGTGCTGCGCTGGTTCGCCGCCAGTCAGGGCGTACATCTCACCGAAGAGAAGCGGTGGGGTGACGACGATCACGACATCTGGCTCTACATCCCCGATCCGGTGCTCGCCGACAAGCGCCCCCGAGAGCGCTTCGAGGTGGAGGTGGTCTGCGATGAGTACGAGCGAGGCCGCGCAGTCATGGGCCTCCTGGAGAAAGCGGGCTTCGAGCGGCTCACTCTACGCGTAATGGATGTGGAGGACGCCCGCCACAGCAAGTTCACCATCGAGCCCGGGGCGTTTCGAAAGGGCACCGGCCTCGAAGACTTCGAGCTGATGCAGAGGGTGGTGGCGGAGCACCTCGAAGACGCAGGCCTCGATCCGGCCCGTTACCCCCTCGAGGTCGAGGGGGACGAGGACAACCTCAAGGCCCGCGTCATTCTGCCCCTGGGCATCTACGCCCGGGGCGAGCTGCCACCCTACGTCGGCGACATCCCTGAGCGCTTCTCGGTGACGCTGCGCACTGACGACCTCAACGGCGTGCGCACGCTCCAGTCTCAGCTCCAGGGCATGGGCTTCCACCGCGTCGCTGTAGAGATGGCGGGCTCCCGGTTGCTGGGATTCCAGATTCAGTGGGGCAGCGCCAGGGACGCGTACGACGTCCGCGGCCAGGTCAAAGAGCTGATCGAGCGACAGATGGAAGAGTTGTCGGTGCCCACCGACATGGAGCTCTTCACCACCTTCGCCAGCAGCGGGGGCCAGAGCGCCTCGGAGATCGTCATCGACTTCCCCACCACGGGCCTCGACGACGGTCGCCTCAAGCGCCGTCTGGAGATGGCCTGTAACGAGTGGGAGTTCACCTTCAAGGCCCCTGATCCCGATCAGTACCGCCCGGTCACCGACGCCATGCGCACCTTGCAGTGGAAGTCCTTCGAGACCGAGCACGAGTCGATCAGCGAGCCTCGCATCAAATACGGCGGCGCCCCGCCGGCTCTGGTGGCCTGGATCCGAGAGCAGGTGCACCGCCTGTCGGGCACCCGGGCAGAGCTCGACAAGGCCTGGGACAACGATGACGACGACATCTGGGTTTGCCTGCCAGCGCCCGGAGAGGAGACCGTCGACACCCCCGGGCCCATCGATCTGTCGAGCTGGTTCGAAGATCGAGAAGATGCCCCGGTGCCCTTCCTCGAGATCGGCGCCCAGGCGATCCGGGTCGGCGAGGTCACCCTGCGCCGCCGCCCCCAGGGCGGCACCGACAGCGGCCTGGTGCCCGAGGCAGAGCAGTTCCTGCACTACTGCCTCGATCAGCGCACCGCGGAGACGATCAGCCATGTGGCCCTGAGCGTCTCGCTCTCGGAGCCGTGCCTGCTCGAGGGTGAGACGAGCACCTCGAAGACCAGCAGCGTGCTCTACCTCGCCTCTCTGCTCAACCAGCCGGTGGTGCGCCTGAACCTCAATGGGCAGACCGACACCGGAGAGCTGATCGGCCGGTTCCTGCCCGAGAGCCTCACCCGATTGCCGGTGGAGCCCGAAGAGTTGCTGGCCCACCGGGACGATCTCAAAGCGTCGACGGTGCAGCTGCTCGAGCGTGCCCTCGGCGAGGGCCGGGATCTCACCGAGGTCGAGGTGCAGCAGATCATCCGCGACGAAGATCTGCCCACTCGGCCCTGGCGCTGGCAGGACGGCCTCGTCGTCGGCGCCATGAAGCGAGGCTGGTGGGTGGTGCTCGACGAGCTCAACCTTGCCGAGCCGCAGATCCTCGAGCGCCTGAACTCCGTGCTCGAGCGCACGCCGTCGTTGGTGCTCACGGAGCACGACAACTCGGTCCTCGGCCCTGGTGGGGCGCCGGTGCACCCGAACTTCCGCATCTTCGCCACCATGAATCCTGCGGAATACGCCGGCCGCACCGCCCTGTCGCCGGCCTACCGCGACCGCTGGACGGGCTACCGCTACGTGAGCAGCCCCGGGGAGGCCGAGTACCTGGCCATGCTGCGGTTCCTCGTCTATGGGGCCCAACCCGAGGTGGGCCTCTATGGTGCCGCCTTCACGGGCCCGGCCATCGAGGGCCCTGCCCCCATGGCCAACCTCGCAGATCTGCCCTACATCGACGCCTTCCTCGAGGCCCTCGCCCGCTTCCACGCGGCGCTGGAGAGCGCAGTGGGCCGCAGCGAGGATCGAGCGCCTCTGCTCGGCGCCCGACGCAAAGAGCGATACGTCTTCACCCGCCGCGGCCTGCTCTCGGTGATGGACTATCTGAGCCGGATCACCGCGAGCCACGGCACCGACGCCAACGGCGCCACCCGGGCGATGCGCATGTCGCTGGCCCGTTACTACCTCGGCCGTATCTCGTCACCGGAAGACCAGCAGACAGTGGCCCGCCTGCTCGACGCCGCAGGCATCGGCCCCAACACATGGTCCCCTGGCGAAGCCGAGGAAGACGAAGAGCAGCCCCAGACCGAGAGCCGACGGGCCACCGTGGAAATCCACGACCCGTCTGACGCCCCAGAGCTCACCGAGTTCGTCTTGAGAGAGCTCGGACCACGGAAGATCTCCATCCTCAAGGAGATCAGATCGCTCACCGGTGACAGCATCAAGCGGACCAAGCTCCTCCTGGACAGTCTCCCCGCATCGTTCTCGGTCCGGGTGAGTCGCCCTGAGGCGATGTCCATCGTGAAGCGTTTCGAAGGTCTCGGCGCCCGCATGAGCTTCAAGCGGCCCACCCGACCGCCAGAGCCGTCAAAGGTGAGCGATGACGACATCCCCTTCTGATCCCACGGTGGATCCCAAGACGGGCTCTGAGGCACCCGATGCCAAGGCTCGCGCGGCATCTTCCTCTGTTACGCATCGCCCCATCACCCACAGCCAGCGTCTCGCGGCCAATCAGCTCGCCGCCATCGCCGCAGGGCTCTGCCAGGATGCAGGCATCGGCCTCGAGGTGCATCAGGGGGGCTGGGCCTTCGACACTGTACGTCGGGTGATTCTGGTGTCAGCGAAGGCCCTCGCCGAGGACGGCCCCGAGGTCTGCGCCGGTATCCTGGCCCATGAGGTGGGCCACTACTTCATCAGCCGCTACACGTGGTTCGCCCTCGAGCATCTCGCGCTGCCCTCGATCCACCTGCTGCTCAACGGCATCGAAGATCCACGGGTGAACCGTTGGATGCCCACCCGCTACCCGGGCTCGGGGCCGTGGCTGCAGGCGGTCTATGCCCATGAGTCCCGTACCCGCGACAAGGCAGTCACGGCGCCGGACTTCATCTTGTTCTGCCTCGAATGCGCCATGGAGGAGTCCCGCGACTGGCAGCCCGCGCCGGAGTCCACGGCGCTGAGCGCACGCCTCGTCGCCGCTCTCGACGAGACCCGGGCTGCCCGGCGGTCATATGCCGAGGATTACTTCCCCGAGCCCGATCTCGATCCATCCGTCTTCGAGCCCGGGTTGATGGAGACATGGCTCGAGCAAGTGGAGCCTGCCCTGCGGACCACCACCCGTGGGTTCCTGCCCACAGCCGAAGAGCAGGGCATCCAGCTGCTCTCCCTCGCAGCGCTCGAGCTCGCCATCGAAGAGATCATCCCCGTAGCGCATCGGCTCTACGCCGCCGACATCGATCGCATCCAGCGCCACCTTGAGCAGAACAGCGCTGCCGAGCGCCGAGCCCGGCAAGCGATCTCCGACAAAGATCTCGCCGCCGCCCGGGGCGTCATCAGTGAAGCGATGCGGGGCGAGCCCAACCCGGGTGAGAAGCCCTCGGAGAGCGCCTCCCGGCGCCGTGAAGCCGAGGCGCTCTTGGAGATCTACGCCCAGGGCATCGTGCGGCCGCCCTTGATCAAGGGGCGCCCGAGGCGAGGCCGCCCCGATGGCCGCTCGGATCTCCCAGTGCATCCCAACAGCCCTCTGCGCTGGCCCGAGCGCGCAGAAGACGCCTACGAGCGCGCCCGCAAGAAGGTGGCTGATCAGGTCGAGCGCCTGGTGGGCGCCCTGGAGCGGGCGTTGCGCCCCCGCAAACGCCTGGGGTTGCAGTCGGGCTACCCCTCGGGCTTCCGCATGGACATGCGCCAGCTCATGGCCTTCGAAGCCGATCCCCGTCGCTACAACGAGCTGTGGGTGCGCAAGTCGATCCCTGATCGCCGGGACGCCGCCATCAGCCTGCTCGTGGATCTCTCGGGCTCGATGCGAGGCGAAAAGTCAGAGGCTGCGCTTTTGGGCACGGTGCTGCTCGCCGAGACGTTGTCTCGCGTGGGCGTGCCCTTCGCGATACACGGCTTCCAAGATGTGCTCGTGTCGATGGCGAGCTTCGGTGAAGGGTTGAGCCGCAAAGCCCAGCGGGCCATCGGTGAGATCCCACAAGAGATCAACGGCACCCGCGAGGGCGGCAACAACCAGCCGGGCTACAACGACGACGGTCCCTGCCTCGAAGCCGCCGCAGAAGACTTGCTGCGGGCGCCGGCCATCGACCGTCTGCTCATCGTGGTGAGCGACGGTCTGCCCGAAGGCCGCCACTCCGATCGCGACGATCTGAACCGGGCGATCCAGCGCCTGGTCGACCCACGGGTGCCTCTGTCGCTCATCGGCGTAGGCCTGGGCCCCGACACCGGCCACGTGGTGGACTTCTACCCCCGCTCTCGTGCCGACGTGCCGCTGGTAAAGTTCGCCGAGGTCATCGGTGGCCTGATCCGCGAAGCCCTGCTGGGCCCAGATGAAGAAGGCGGGCGCAGCGCCCGCCGTTCGTGAAAGTCGAAGCATGAAAGAAGACGCATTTCGCATCGAGTGGCTCGACGAGCTGCTGCAAAAGTCCGACTGGGCGGCGGAGCTCTACACACAGGGCAACCAGGAGTGGGTGCCCCTGGCGCTCTATGCCTCAGCGGCGACGCTGGTACTCGCCCTGCTCGCTGCGGCTCTGCGCTCTCGCGTGCTCGGCGCGTTGACCCTGGCAGCGGCCATCACCACGGGGGTGATCGGCTACAAAGGGCAAGCGGCCGACATGGTGGCGGTGGAAGAGATGAAAGAGGGCATGGCCCCGGTGATGGATCAAGAGTGGGCCCAAAAACGGGTCGCCTTGATGGAAGACATGGCCAGCCACCCTGTCAAAGGCGCCCGGCCGGGCATGATCGGTGGCGGGGTGCTGGGCCTTCTCGCGGTGGGGCTCGGGGTGCTGAAAGCGAAAAAGAAAAAACAGAGCTGACCGTGCCGCTCAGTGCATGGGCACCACCAACCGTATCCCCACCCTCGGGTTCCGCTCTTTGGACGCCATCCACGCACGAGACGTGGTGCGCAGATCGTCGGCCCTGGCGCTCCACCCGCCCCCACGCACCACGCGGCGGGTGCCTTTGCCTTCTCGGGCGCTGCCGTCCATAGGTGCTTCTGCGTAGGCACCGTACGCGTCGAGCAGCCACTCCGCGACGTTGCCGCCCATGTCACACAGACCATGCTCGCTGTTGCCTTCAGGCCGGCTGCACGTATTCGACGTGTACGAATGGCACCAACGATCCAACCAGCTGTCTGTGCTCACGTGGGCGCAGGTGGGCGGCGCCTCACCCCAAGGGAACGTGACGGCCTTACCAGCGCCCCGCGCCGCATACTCCCACTCAGCCTCGGTGGGCAACCGGCCGCCGGCCCACCGGGCGAAGGCCCGGGCCTGGCGCCAGTCGATGCAGTTGATGGGGTGACTCCCCATGCCCCGCTCTTTCCAGGTGCAGCCGTTGAAGGCCTCGAGGCCTTTGGTGTCGCACGCCTTCGCGTCGACGCATGCCTTGTACTGGTTGACGGTGATCTCACCCTTCGAGATCGCGAACCTCTTCACGGCCACCGTCCTCACCGGCGCCTCGTGGGCGAACCCGTCTTCAGAGCCCATCAAAAAACGACCCCCAGGGATCTGGACCAGCTCAATGCCCGCTTTGATCGGGGGCATCGGCAGCGGCTCTGCACGCTCGACCTTGGGGAACTCGGGCGCAACCTCGGGCTCGGACACCACCTGGGCAGCGTCACCGCTCAGCGGCTTGACGAGCAGCCCGGCGATACGCCGAGTGGTGCGCTGAAGATCGTCGAGGTTCTCTGCGGTGCCGGTCTCAGATGCGACGAGGGCGCCGGAGTCCATGTCGTGCAGCTTCATCGTCACCGTGAGCTTGTCACCGAATCGGGAGAGGATCCCGTTCACGAGGTAGTCAGCGCCGATGTTCCGACCCGTTTCGACCTCACAGGCCCCCTCGCAGCTGGCGAGATCGACTCCAGGGGGCAACATCTCCAGGATGTTCTCCCGGCTCAGGATCAGACAGCGCCCTTGCAAGCGCTTCAGCGACTCGCTGCGGACCAGATCGGTGAGGAACTCGACCTCGGTCCTCTTCAACTCGGCGACGTTCGTGAACTCGAGTACCGCCAGCTTCTTCAGGACTGGCCTGGTGTCGGCTTGAGCGTTTACGGCACCGAGCAGGCTGATCGCAGCCACCATCCACATCAACTTGCTCATGTCCCGTACCCCAGAAAGCATTGATCCTCCTATGTGATGCGCATCGTGAATTCACGTCATCATCGAACGTCGACGCCCAGATATTCAGCGAACATCTGATTGCGCACGACATGGGCAATCAGGCGCCCAAAAATGGAGCGAGATAAGGAGAAAGCCGCTGTCATGATGGTCGCAGAGATGATGGAAAGTCAGTGCGCCTCTACCGCGAGGTCCGGCAAATGCCGACGCCACCACAGCTCGGCACGATCGTGATCCCAGGGGCGGCTCACGTCTACCTGCAGCAACGCCCGCTCCACCTCTCGGGCGCTCTGGAAGCGATCTTCGGGTGACTTCGCCAGAAGCTGCATGATCACCTGCTCCAGGCCCTCGGGCACGTCGAGCTCCACCTGTGTCGAGGGCCGTGGTGGGGGCGTCTGGATGTGCTTCATCAGCAGCTTCATCACGTTGGGCGCCTCGAAGGGCAGCATGCCCGTGAGCAGCCAGTAGCCCAGGCAACCCAGTGCGTAGAGATCCACCCGGTGATCTGCCTCGCTGTCACCAAGGGCGAGCTCTGGTGCCATATAGGCCGGCGTGCCCTGGATCACCCCCTCCATCGTGAGGCCGGTCTCCAGCTCTGCCACGGGGCCCACGTGCTTCACGAGACCGAAATCGAGGACCTTCACGAAGTCGGTCTCGACACCCACGCGACAGGCGTACACGTTTGCCGCCTTGATGTCGCGGTGCACCAGACCCGCCGCATGGGCCTCGGCAAGGGATCGACAGATCTGCACCATCAGGCTCACCACCCGCTCTGCTGGCAACGGACCGAAGCGCTCCACCATCTGCTGCAGATCGATGCCTTCGAGCAGCTCCATCACATAGAAGAACGCCCCGTCGTCGCCGATGCCGTAGTCGTACAGCTCTACGCTGTGGGGTGAGCGCAATGCCGCTGTGGCCTGAGCTTCTCGTTCGAATCGGCGTACCAGGCGCTGACGGCCCTCAGTGTCGCCAGCGGACTGACTCAAGCTGGAGTTGCTGATGAGCTTGATGGCCGCCGGGCGCCGCAGATATTGGTGCTGTGCCTTCCACACCTCGCCCATGCCGCCACGCCCCAACTCCGAGATCAGTCGATAGCTGCCGAGGCTCTGGCCCGAGGTGGCGTCGTCGGGCAGCAGATGATCGGGGATCGGCAGCGGGCCCTCTTCGTCGTGCACCATGGCGGCGCGGTTGAGCACGTTCTCCAGCTCCGCGAGGTTGCCGGGCCAGCGGTGACGACGCAGGCGGACCATCCCCTCGTCGGTCACCCCGGTGAAGGCTCGCTGCATGCGACCGTTGATCACCTCGAGGATGTGTTGCACTGCCATGGGCAGATCTTCGAGACGCCGCCTCAAAGGCGGCAGAACGAGGGGGAACACGCTGATGCGGTAGAAGAGATCTTCTCGAAACTTCCCCGTGGGGATGAGGGCCTCAAGATCGTGACGGGTGCCCACCACGAGGCGCACCGAGGTGTCGGGATCGTCGATGCGACCCAGCAAATCGCCCTGGGCTGCGCCATCGAGGGCGGAAAGCTCTTGGATGAAGAGGGTGCCCCCCTCGGCCATCTCGTAGTGTGCCTCCACCTCTGCAGGGCTCAGGCGGCCACCGCTCAGTTGGATGAAGGGCCCGCTCTGTCGAGCGCTCAGCTGGTGGATGGCCCGGGCCATGTAGCCCTTGCCGGTCCCCGGCTCGCCCTTGAGAAGCACCGGCGTCTCTGATCGCGCCACCTGCCGGGCCCTGTCGGCCACCTCCTGGAACGCCGGGCTCTTGGAGATCAGCGTAATGCTGCGGCTGCTGCCCTCGCCCTTCATCCGCTGCTCAAGACGGCTGATGCGGCTCTGCGCCTCTTCGAGGGCGTGCTGGGTTTTCTCCAGCGCGGCCTTGTGACTCAAAGCCTCCAGCGGCCCCGCCAGCAAGCCCGGCAACTGATCCATCACCGCATGATCAGCCTCGGTGGGCAGGCAGCCCCCGCCCTCGGGCCGATTGCCTTCGATGGCCAGCACCCCCACCGCCTGTTTCGCCACGCGAATCGGCATGGCAGTGACCCACCCCGCACATTGACAGCCGTTGAGCAGATCGCCGCCGGCAGTGCTGGTCCGGGCCTCGCCACTCTGAAGCACCTGATCGAAGAGGGCCTCGGGCATTTTGGTCCGGGCACGGGATCCTTCGCCGATGTTCTTCTCACGGCCGAAGCCCTCGATGCGCCACTCGCTCCCCTGAGGTCGGGCGATGAAGACACGCATGGCCTGCAGCCGCGCTCTGATCTTCTCGGCGGCGGCGTCGAGGGGGCCCTCCATGGAAGGGCAGCGCCAGCCAAGGGACTCGATGATGTCGGCCACCCCCTGCTCGGGCAGCCGCACCGCCTGTAGATCGTGATGGCTGATGAGGCTGTCGATCTGCGCCACACGGTTCACGGCCCCCCAGGCCTGCGCCGAAGCCCGGCATGACTCGAGACAGCGGCGATACTCCGGCTGCATGCCAAGACGCTGGGCGAACTGTGCCCCTCGGCCACAGCTGAGCACCTGATCGCCGAGGTGCGCCATGGCCTGGGCGCCCTCCATGGCCTGCTGCATCAACGACCAGGCGGTGCCCAGATCACCGTCGAGTGCGGCGAGCTCGGCTCGGAGCATGGCCACGCCATGATCGTAGGTCGGGGGTGCCTCGACACCGTTGTCGTCCACGATGGTGCCAAAATCGGTGTACGGGATCAGGCTCTCCAGAGCCACCTGCACTGACTGGCGCCAGGGCTGAGCGGCGGCGAGGCCCTCACGGCTCGCCACCCGCTCGGCCATCTGCCCTGCAGCGAGACCGGTGAGCAATGCCATCTCCGGCAAGCACAGCCCCTCTTCCCACATGCTCACCGTGGGCTCGGCTTTCTCGAGCACGCGCCAGGCCTCTTCGGGGCGGCCTTCGGTGAGATGACGACGGACCTCGGTCATCCAGAGCACCGCAGCGGCAGCGGCCATGCCCGGCTGATCGATGACCTGCTCGATGATGTCGTCTTCGCTGTAGATGCGCCCACGATACAAGTGCTCGCGAGGACCCTCACCGAGCAGGCGCCGGGCGGCGATTTGCGGCACGATGTGCTCCATCAACGCCTGCTCGAACCCCACCTGCCGTACATAATCGGCCCGCGCTGCGGCGTCTGCCGCGAGACGCGCCATGGGACCACTCCCGATCAGCTCCACCACGCTGAGCGTGGCCAGCGCGTAGCAGGCATAGATGGGCTCGTTCAGGGCATCGCAGACCCTGAAGGCCTCTCGGGCGAGGGCAATGCACTGGGGCCGACCCCAGCCGAGAAACCCACCGTTGATGATGGAGAGCGACGCGGTGATGCCGAACGATCTCTGGTCTTCGAGCTTGCGCGCCAGGGCGATGCCCAGACGCCGGGCTTCGAACTGCGTGGGCTTGTCCCCTCGGGGCCGGGTAGGCCAGCACACCAGACCAAAAGGCGTGGCCTCGCTCACCCCGTGGGTGAGGGCGTGATCCACAAGGAACGCACCCACCCAGAGCCCCCATTGGGGGTTCAAGACCCACCGGGCCGAGGTGCTCAACACGATCAGCTCGGCGATCATCCGTTGAGCAGGATCAGCGAGCATGGGGGCGTCGAGCAGGCTGCCCAGCGGCCTCTCCCTGAGCGTCTGATGGATGCGACGACCCAGGCGCTCTACGTCTTCCATACTGGCGTCGTCGTCGGGCAGCTTCACCCCGAAGGCAGCCATGGCGTCGTACACCGCTGCGCTGGCGCCCTCGTTGTCGCCGCTCCGGGTGCGAGCGGCGATGAGCGTGCGATAGAGACCGCCCTTCTGCAGCGCGGTCCGGGCATAGGGCAGCGCCGCTTCGAAGCCCCACTCCACGGCGTCGGTGCGATCAGCGAGCCACGCGATGGTCATCAGCTCGCTGTGCAGTTCGAACGTGAGGGCATAGCGCCGGGCCCAGGTGTCCTCCGGCAGGGCCTTTACCGCAGCCTGCAGATGAGAGAGGGCAGCCTTGAAGGCCGCATCCCGGCGGGCGATCCGAGCTGCCTGACGGTTCACTCGGGCCACGGCGTAGCGGCTGTCGGCGTCGAAGGTCTCTGGCGCCGTGCTCAGGGCCCGGGTCAGGTGAAAGGCCACCTGGAAGATTCGGGTGTCCTGACGGGTCGAGGTGGTCCGCGCCAGAAGTCGCAGCCCCGCGAGGCGATGGATCCGCGCCCGCTCACCAAGGCTGAGGCCGCCATACGCCACTTGCTGCACAGCGTCGTGGGCAAAGCGATACCAGCAACGGCCGTGGGCATGCTCCACCTCGACGAGCTCCAGCTCCACCGCCTCTTGCAGCAACTGCTGCAGCTCAGTGATCGATCGCTCTTCGATCTCGGCGAGATCAGAGACGTCGAAGAGCCCACCGAGGGCCGAGGCCACCTGCAGCGCCGCCCGGGTCTCCGTCGACAAAGGATCGAGACACCCCGCCACCAATGTGTCGGGATCCACCGTCTCGAGTGTCTCGAAGATCTCGCTCAACACTCCGAGGGGGCCGTCGAAGGGCCCGAAGCGGCCGGTGTTGAGCATGCCTTCGTGCTTCAAACGCCGAAACAGCGCCTTGAGGTAGAGGGGCAGCCCACCGGTGCGCGCGATCAGCCGCTGTACGAGCACCGTGTCACCTGCGGCCTCTTCACCGATGCTCTCGCGGATCCAGGTGGTCACCGCGGGTACGTCGAGGGGCCCGAGGGTCAATCGGGCGAAAGAGGTCTCCCCCGCCTCGAGCGTCTCCACCATGGCCCTGAGCGCCCCGGCTTCGTCACCATCGAGCCGACACGTGGCCACCAGCATGAGATGCCGAATACGCTGATCGCTCACCCGAGCGCTGATGGCGGAGAGTGAGGCCTCGTCAGCCCACTGCAAGTCGTCGAAACACACCACCAAGGGAGCGCCCTCGGCAGCCAGGGTGCTCACAAAGCCTCGAAACAGCCGATTGAAGCGCGTTCGGGCCTCGTTGCCGGGCAGCCGACGCACTGAAGGGGCATCGGGGAACAGCTCGCCAAGCTCAGGCAATACATCGACGAGCACCCGCACCTCGTCTTCGAGCACGCCTTCGAGGCGCCTCTTCCATTGCGCCAACTGATCGCCATCTGCCTTGAGGCGACGCCGAATCAACCCCCGGAACGCCTCGGCGAGGCCGGTATAGGGACGATCGCGCTGCTGCCGCTCGAAGCGCCCATAAATGAATGCGCCCCCCTGCACCTCGACGGCGTCTCGGAGCGTACGGGCCAGAGCCGACTTGCCGCCACCGATCGGACCATCGATGAGCACCATCTCGCTGGGCCCGTGGGCCACTCGAGACAAGGTGGCTCGCAGCGCCTGCTGCTCAGTCTCCCTGCCATAGAGGGGGCTCTGAGGGCGTGGCTCGTTCATCCGTGGGCTCCTCGGTGACGCGATGTCGGGGGAAGATGAGCACCGCATTCGGAATGACAACTCCCAGCTTCAACATGATGCCTGAACACATGGTGAGGAACCGATTTATTGCCTGTTCTGAAGAAACATGTCGTTTCTGGGGATTTGGTGTCGCCCATACCTTTGAGCAGGTTTCTCGCTTCGCTCGCAAAGAGAGTTTCGGGCACGGGCACGGGCACGGGCACGGGCACGAGTTGATTCGGATGTGGACCCATGGCCCGCCCTGAATTCAGGACGCAGGCTGGTTGAATTTGGAATGCACCTCACATGAACCCCCCTCCACTCGCTCCAAGACATGCAGCCTCAGGCTGCACTGTCAGGTCGAACAGTGGACAGCCCTACGGGTGTCTTTCCGCTCCCTCCGGCCGGCTACGCCGCCCTCCACTCGCTCCAAGACATGCAGCCTCAGGCTGCACTGTCAGTCGACGGTACCAGCCCGCGGGTGTCCGCTCCCTCCGGCCCCCGCCGCCCCCACTCGCTCCAAGACATGCAGCCTCAGGCTGCACTGTCCACATCCGTAAAACTCGTGCCCGTGCCCGTGCCCGTGCCCGTGCCCGAAACTCTCTATCTCCTGATTGCCATCCCCCTCCACCCATGCTGAACTGCGCCCATGGTCAACACAGCATCACCTCGGGCCCAGGAAGGTCCGATCCGCGAAGCCCTCGAGGCCGGCGATCACCGGCAGGCCGTGGCGCAGATGATGCGGCTCTATGGTCAACCGATCTTCCGGTTCTGCATGGGCTTCCTCGGCGATCAGACCCTCGCCGAAGAAGTCCATCAGACCGTCTTCATCCAGGCCTTCCGCGATGCGGGACGCTTTGGTGGTCAGTCCTCGGTGAAGTCGTGGCTGTACGCCATCGCTCGGCACCGTTGCCTCGACGCAGTGAAGATCAAACGCCGCCGCGACAAACGCTTCGAAGCCCCGGGCGATCTGCCCGATGCCAGCGATCAGGCGCCGAGCCCCGAAGATCAGCTCGCGGCAGCCTCGCTGGCGGGACCGCTGGCGCGATGCCTCGACAAACTCGCGCCGCAGATCAGGACCGCGGTGCTTTTGCGACACCAGGAGGGGCTCTCATATGCGGAGATGGCAGAGACCTTCGGCGAGAAGGCCGGCACGCTCCAGGCCCGCGTGGCCCGGGCACTGCCCGCATTGCGCACTTGCTTGAAGGCAGAGGGCGCCAGGCCATGAGCACACACCACTGCATCACGAGAGGAGGCCGGCCGTGACCGAAGACGAGCTCGTCGCCGAGATCGCCCTGCACCTTGAGCGGGGTGAGCCCATGCCTCCGCAGATCGCAGAAGACCCCAGAACCGAGCCCCTGCTCGCCGAGCTGGTCGAGGTGACCGAAGCGCTTGGCGCTCATCAGGCCGAAGCAGCGCCTGAGGGCAACTGGGAGGCGAAGATCTGGGCGGGTATTGCCCAGGAAGAAGCCAGCGCCAGGCCCCAGCGCCCAAAGTGGCTCGTGTGGCTGCTCGGGCCGGCCCTGGCGGCAGCAGCGGCGCTCGCTGTGGTGATGCTGTCCAAGGATACGCAGACACACGGCCCTCGCGGACTCAGCCTCGAGGTCATCGCGGATGCGCAAGGAGTACGCGGAGATCACGCCAAAGTGGGCGATCGCCTGCGATTGAATGTTTCGCTCGGTGATGCGTCGAGGGCCGACTTGAGAGTGTATCGAGGGGAGAGCGAGCTGGTGTACCGATGCCATCGAGATCAGAGAGGTGACAACTGCACCATCTCCGACACGGCCATCACCGCCACAGTGGGCTTCCCGGCCACGGGAGAGTATCGAGCGCTGGTCATCTACGACGGTGACCTCCCCCTCTCCGGGGGCCTCGATGCCGACGTCGCTGCAGCCCGAGCGAAGTCCCTGAAGATCACCCTCTCCGACGCCATTGAGGTCTTCTGAAACCCGTCTCGAGACATCTGTCGTCTGACTGTGTCTTCTGACGTCAACATGAGGGGAAACACATGCGCGCACTGGTCAAAGGGGCACTCATTGCCGGCCTGAGCCTCGGCCTCGCCGGCCCCGGCCTGGGCCTCGTCGACTCCACCACGGCCGAAGCGGCACCACCTGCCCGAGCGACGAAGAGCACGGCGAACAAAAAGAGTAAGGCCAGGGCGAAGAGTCAGGTCAAGCGGGGCAAGCCTGCCAAACGCAGCAACGTCAAGGGACGCAGCGCCTCCAAACGTATGCCTGTGCGAGGGGACCGCCGCGATGGTCGAGGTGGCCGGAAGACCGGCGGCCAGAATCGCGCCGGTGACACGCCGCTCGTGCGCTACTTTGTGCTCACCCAACCCAAGGCGGGTAAGGGCCGCATCGTGCTCACCGCCCAGGAAGATGGTCCGCTGGGTGTGTTCGTTCGCCGGGTGGGTCAGCAGGGGTTCCATACCCAGAAGACCTTCAATGCCAAGAAGGGCGATACGCTCTCGATCACCTTGCCGGAGAACACCAACAACCCCAACTCATGCGTAGCCCACAGCTACCAGTACGAGTTGAGCATCATGAAGGGCATCGAGCGTCCTGGAAGCGTGGTGACCCCGAGCAACGAGAAAGGCAGCCAGGTGAAGGTCTGTCTGAACCGTGCTGGCGCCTTCTTCAACCCGAACAAGGCCTATGGTGGCAAGACCCCCACGGGCAACATCAACGATTTGATCTCGGCCCACGCCAACTGCATGCGTCCTGGTGCTGACCCCTGGCCGGACCCGGATCCGGAGCGTTGCCGCTGATCGACTATCGCGCCCCGATCACCACGAAGGGCGCCCAATCCTTTGGTGCGTATCCTTCTGCGCGCAGCTGTCGCTGAGCCCGAGCCACGGCTTTGGGCACTCCAGCCCCGAGCCCCTCTCCTGCGTACAACAGCTCTGCAAATCGCCGGGTGGCCTTGTCGTCCACGGACCACAGCGCCGCCACAGCGGTGGGGGTGCCTGCGGCGAGGAAGGCCGAGGCCACGGATCCCCACAGCCCTTCTCCACGAGTCGCACCGGAGGCGCACCCGGTGAGTACGGCGATTTGAGGCGAGAGGTTGTGCTTCATGATCCAGGCGCCATCTACCGTAGCGCCCCCACCCATGATCAACCGCCCACCGGAGGGGCCCACGGAGACATGGGTGGCGATGTGCATCACCCGGGCCCGGCGCCCTTCTCGGAGAGCATCTGGGCTGGCATCCATACCCGTGAGCGGCCGAACCCCGAGGCGATCACCCACCGCAGCGAGCTCTTCGGCGGCGCCCGGCAAGTCACCGCGGCCATCTCCGAGGACGATGGGGGGATCTGCAGAGGCGGTGTCAGCGTGGGCGAGGGCCTCTGCGGCGACGAGGGCTGTGAGGCCGGGCGTCAGCGCGATCTCGTGATGCTCCACCAGGGCATGGCCTCGGTGACGCAGCAGGGCAAAGGGTACACGGGCCAGAGCACCGCCAGGGATCACGAGATGCAGCGGCCCGGGAGGCAGCTCGACGTCAGCGGGGATCAACGCCTCGCCGAGGGCCACAGCGGCCCCGGCAGCGGTCTCTGGCTGGGCCAGAGCGCTGAGCAGCGCGTCGACCTTTTTATCCAGGGCCTCTCGGGTGATCGAAAGCGGCCGGAGCTGAGGCACGCCGTGGGCGAGGTAGATCCACCACAACCGCTCTCCTTCAGGGAACCAGCCCATGATGATCTGATCGCCGAGGGCCTTCTTGAGCCCCTCGGCGCTGGCGCCGGGCTTCACCGCCTTCGACGCACCGAGAGCGGGCACCAGATCGCGCAGATACTCAGCACGACCCTCACCGGTGGCCCGGGTCACGAAGGCATCGATGAACATTCGCGCCAGCGCCCGCTCCTGCACTGCCAGGGCCTGCCAGGACCTGCCAGCCCGGGCGTGCAGTGCGAAGAGGGCACCGTAGGGGGCCTGCTTTGCACCGAGGAACCAGCCCTTGAGATCTTCAGAGGTGAGATCGCTGCGCATCGACTCGATGTGCTCGATGGAGCGCGCATATGCCTCTGCCGCGGCGTCGAGTCGGCCCTGTGCCTCTGCAGTGAGGCCCGCCTCCAGGCCCGCCCGCCAGCCCAGCTCGGGCTGAAGTACGCCGGCCTCTGCTGCGGCGAGGGCTTTTTGTGACTCTTCGAGCCGCCCCTGATACCGACGCAAGATGCCCATGAAGATGTCCCGGGTCACCTGAAACCGGGCATCGGGCACCTTGGCGAGGATCGTATCGACCTCGGCCATGTGCCGCGCCGAGATCTCGAGCTCGCCCGTCTCCATGGCGGCGATGGACAAATTCAGGTGGATCGCCCGCATGACGTCGGGGCGCGCCTCGCCTTTACCGAGCTCCAAGGCCTCTTCCAGCGCCACACGGGCCATGGCCATCCGACCCTCTTCCACCCGCAGGCGCCCCAGCTTCAACGCCGCCCAGGCTCGATCACCCGAAGAGGCCTTCTCGAGCATGTCTCTGGCATTTCGCCAGGCCCGCTCTGCCCCTCGGGCGTCGCCGAGCTCGTTCCGGATGCTGCCCTCGGCGAGGCGTACAAAGCCCATCAGGCGCTGGTCGTCGGCCCCCCGAGCGGCGTCGGCCGCTTGGCTGATCAACGCCAGCGCTTTCTGGTAGCGCCCCTGACGCCACCACAACCCCGCGAGAGCCTGAGCGTCTTTGGCCACCTCAGCGAGCCTGTTGGAGGCACGATCCACCTTCAGGGCCTTCTCCAGGAGCGAGACAGCCCGTTTCTGCTCGCCCTGACGCCCTTCGATCTTGGCCAGAAGCCTCAGAGCCGCCCCTTCCCCATCGAGGCCGGCCATACCCTTGACCACATCTTGCAGCGGACCCTTCTCCTTCCGACGACCGTGGGCCCGGGCCAGGGCGAGGCCCACCTTGCTGTCGCGGCTGCCCTTGCGCCAGAGCGCACCACACCGCTCGACGATCTGTGCGTCGTCCCGGGCCTCGATGGCCCCTCGACATTGATCTTGAGCGGATTGGCAGCCTGCGAGAACCAGCAGGCCGAGTGCCCCCCAGCGCGCCCCCATCAAAACGGCGCGTTGCCCGAGGTCCGGGGGAAGGGAATGACGTCGCGGATGTTGGCCATGCCGGTGACGTAGGCCACCATGCGATCGAAGCCCAGGCCGAAGCCCGCGTGGGGGGTGGTGCCGTAGCGGCGCAGATCGCGATACCAGCCATAGGCCTCGGGCTCGAGACCCGTCTCGCGAATGCGGCTGTCGAGCACGTCGAGGCGCTCCTCGCGCTGAGAGCCGCCGATGATCTCCCCCATGCCCGGTGCGAGCACGTCCATGGCGGCCACTGTGCGGCCGTCATCGTTCATGCGCATGTAGAAGGCCTTGATGTCCTTGGGGTAGTGCATGACCACCACAGGGCGCTTCATGTGCTCCACCAGGAACCGCTCGTGCTCGGTCTGCAGATCCACCCCCCAATCGGGGCGGAACTCCCACTTCTTGTTGGCCTTCTGCAGCACATCGATGGCCTCGGTGTAGGTGATCCGCTCGAAGCTCGAGTTCACGAAGCCCTCGAGGCGTTCCAGCAAGCCTGGGGACACCCGCTTGTCGAAGAAGGCCAGATCATCACCGCGCTCATCGAGGGCAGCCTTGATGATGTAGCGCAGAAAATCCTCGGCGAGATCGGCATCGTCATCGAGATCGGAGAACGCGATCTCCGGCTCGATCATCCAGAACTCTGCCAGGTGCCTCGGCGTGTTCGAGTTTTCCGCCCGGAACGTGGGGCCGAAGGTGTACACCTTGCTCAGGGCCTGACAGTAGGTCTCCACGTTGAGCTGCCCGGAGACGGTGAGGTAGGCCTCCTTGCCGAAGAAGTCCTGGGCGAAGTCCACCTTGCCCTCGGGGGTCTTGGGCGGGTTCACGGCGTCGAGGGTGGACACCCGGAACATGGCTCCGGCCCCCTCGGCGTCACTGGCAGTGATGATGGGGGTGTGTACCCACAGGAACCCCTGCTCGTGGTAGTAGCGGTGCACCGCCTGGGCGAGGCAGTTACGCACTCGGGCCACGGCCCCGAAGGTGTTGGTTCGGGGCCGCAGATGGGCCACCTCACGCAAGAACTCGTAGGAGTGGCGCTTGGGCTGTACCGGATAGGTCTCCGGGTCGTCCACGAGGCCCACCACCTCGATGGCGACGGCCTTCATCTCCACCGACTGACCCTTGCCCTTGCTGGGCACCAGCTCACCCGTGGCCACCAGCGATGCACCCGCGGTGAGCTTGAGCACCTCGCTCTGGTAATTTTCGAGATCTCCAGGGGCCACCACCTGCAGCCCGTCGAAACAGGACCCGTCGTGCAGATTGATGAACGACAGCCCGGCTTTGGAGTCCCGGCGGGTCCGTACCCAGCCGCGGACGGTGACCGTTTCACCCACCGGCACTTTGCCGGCGAGCACATCGCAGACCCTTGTAGTCCTGGCGCTTGCGATCGACATGCTCTCGCGCTCCTCTGGCGTTGCTCACACCCCGACATGGGGCGTGAGGCGTTGGGTATCATATTTTGAGGTTGGCGTCGCCCAATGGCGGCACGGGCCCTGTGCAGGTGACCTCAGCCCCCGAGGCGACCGATGATCGCTTCGAGGTAGCCCGAGCGGAAACAGCCGCCCCCCTGCTCGGCGAGGGACCGAAGATCGGGGAGCACCGACGAGTCGCCGAGCTTGTCGAGCTTGTCGACGGCTTTTTGCTGCGCGCGGCAGCTCTTCATGCGCAGGTCGGCCCGTAGAGAGGTCAGTGTGACCGTGCGTACGTCCCGGCCTGCCTTACGGAACACCTCGATCACCCGCCAGCGGGTCTTTTGACGGCCGTTCGCCGCCGTCTCCAACAGCGCCCGCTCCACCCGCACCGCTTCGGGGCCATTGAGGCCCTTCGCCAGAATCTCCATGGCCTTGGGGTGACTGCGTTTGAAGTCGAGGGCCTTGATGAGGGCCGGCATCACCCGCTGATCACGCCAGAGCCGGATCTCTTCGTCGAGCAGCTTGCCCAACCCGGCGAGGCCTACGTTGGCTTTGAGGGCGTTGATTTGCGCCAGCGCCCGGGCAAGGCGGCGGCGCATGCTGTCTTCACCGGAGGCGGGGTGCTCGTTGAGCCACGCCAGGGCCGCGGTGCCGTGATCGAGCTCGATGAGCTCCTCGGCCACAGGCACCACCCCGAAAGACTCGGTGCCATCACGGCCCGTAGCGTTGAAACTCACTGTGGCGATGTCGGCGTCGGCGACGTCAGGTGTGAACGACCCCGCGGCGCTGAGGGCCATAACCACCCCTGCGGAGATCACGAAGCCCACAGCGAGGCCCGCCATCAACATGCTCATGGAGGATCGCTGGCTCTTGGGCGTGATCTCCACCTCACCTTCAGGCTCTACGGAAGGCTTGAAGACATCAGCCTCTTCGCCAAAGGCCGTGGCAGAGGTGCTCAGCTCGGGGTTGCCCAGGGGTGAGAAGACCGCGCTGATCTCCGGAGGTGGGGTGTAGCCGACGCGGACCCCACCTCCGTGGAACGTCTTCTGCTCCGAGAGCAGGATCTGCTCGAGGCGGTTGAGCAAACCCACCGCCGTGGGCCGGTCTTCGGGCTTGCGGCTGAGACAGGCATCGATGATCGCCCGAATGTCGGCGGGCACACTCTCGGGCATCGGTGGCGGCGGCTCGTTCACCAGCCGATACAGAATCTCTGGGGTGTTCCGCCCTTCGAAGGGCAGCTCGTTGGTCACCATGAGGCGCAGCACCACCCCGATGGACCAGATGTCGGCGGCGGCGGTGGCCCGCTTGCCCTCTGCCTGCTCAGGGGCCATGTACTCCGGCGTGCCAAAAAGCTGGCCCGTGGCAGTGAGGCGTCGGCCGTTCTTGCCCTTCGGCTCTTCTACGGCGGCGATGCTGAAGTCGAGCAATCGCAGCGCCGCCCCCTGGCCGAGGACCCGCTGGATGATGAGGTTGTCGGCCTTGATGTCGCGATGCACGATGCCGACGTCGTGTGCCTCCACCAGGGCGCCCACCACAGGGGCGATCATGCCCACGGCGAGCACGGGCTGGATCGCCCCCCGCTCATCGAGCCAGTCGATGAGTGTGTCGCCTTCGACATACTCCAGCACGAGGAAGGGCCGGTTGTCGGGCAGCTGGCCATACTCGTAGATGTGCACCACAGAGGGGTGCGTGAGGGCCGCTGTCGCCCGGGCCTCGCGCTCGAACCGTGCGATGTGGCCCATCACCGTGAGCCGCATCACCTTGAGGGCTACGGGCCGCCCATAGCGCTCGTCCCGAGCGCGATAGACGTAGGCCATGCCCCCCTCGCCGAGGAGAGACTCCACACGATAGCGGTCTTCAAGCAGCGTGCCGGGTCTGAAGGCGGCATCGTGCTCTTCGGTCATCCCTGCGGCGATGCCTTTCACCGACAGGTCTGTCCCGTCATCACTGTCGAAGGCCCCGCCTGGGGCCCCCGGTGCTGGGCGTCTTGACTTCACGGAGGCCATACTACGACGCATGTGCCGATCCCGCATTACTTTGTGTGACAGTTGAGCAGGCAAGCCCTCGAGGGCTCTCTTCCACGTGGCCTTTGCCCACGCCACGACCCTGGTGCATGGTAGCGGCTCCCAGAGGAGGAGCCCCGATGAGCACCAGCGACGAGATCACCCCCCTGCACCAGCGGATCCCTACGGGCGCCGATGATGGCCCACCGAGCGGAGACGAGATCCTCGACGCCTTCATCGAGTGGACCTTCGATCGAGGCATCGAGCTGTATCCCGCTCAAGAAGAAGCCATCATGGAGCTGCTCGCCGATCGCCACGTGATCCTGAACACCCCCACGGGCTCAGGTAAAAGCATGGTGGCTCTGGCGATGCACTTCTATGGGCTGTGTATCGGCAAACGATCTGTATACACGTCGCCCATCAAAGCCCTGGTGAGCGAGAAGTTCTTCGACCTGTGTAATCAGTTCGGCGCCGAGAACGTGGGCATGCTCACCGGCGACGCCTCGATCAACAAAGGCGCCCCCATCATCTGTTGTACGGCGGAGATCCTCGCCGCCGTGGCCATGACCGAGGGCGACGAGGGCAACATCGCCTTCGCCTGTATGGACGAGTTCCACTATTACGGCGACAGAGATCGAGGCATCGCCTGGCAGCTGCCCCTGCTCACACTCAAGAAGACCGCTTTCTTGCTCATGAGCGCCACCCTCGGCGACACCCGGCCCATCAGCAAACAGCTCGAGGATCGCACCGGGCGCCCCGTGAGTCTGGTGAAGACCGCCACCCGGCCGGTGCCTCTCGACTTCACGTGGTCCGAGGAGCCGTTGCTGGAGCAAATCGAGAGCCTGGTGAGTCACAACAAGGCCCCGGTCTATGTGGTGAACTTCACCCAGCGGTCCACGGCAGAGCTCGCCCAGAGCCTCACCAGCCTGAACTTCTGCAGCAAAGAAGAGAAGAAACGCATCGCCGAAGGCATCGGTGACTTCAGGTTCGACACCCCTTATGGCAAGAGCATCGCCCGCTATGTACGCCACGGCGTGGGCATCCACCACGCCGGCTTGCTGCCCAAGTACCGCATGCTCGTCGAGCAGCTCGCCCAGAAGGGTCTGCTCAAGATCATCGTGGGCACCGACACCCTCGGCGTGGGCATCAACGTACCGATCCGCACGGTGCTCTTCTCGGGCCTCACCAAATACGATGGTCGCAAGGTGGGCGTGCTCACTGTGCGCGACTTCAAGCAGATCGCCGGCCGCGCCGGCCGCAAAGGCTTCGACGATCACGGCTTCGTGGTGGCCCAGGCGCCCCCCCATGTGGTGGAGAACAAGAAGCTCACCGCCAAGGCCGACGGCGACCCAAAGAAGCTGCGCAAACTCAAACGCAAGAAGGCCCCTGAGGGTTTCGTGAATTGGGACGAGAGCACGTTCCAACACCTGATCAAGTCGGAGCCCGAGGCCCTCACCTCGCGGTTCAATGTCACCCACGGCATGCTCATCAACCTGCTACAGCGACCCATCGGCCCCCTGAACCCCCGAGGGGGCTACGCCACCCTCATCGATCTCATCGGCCGCTCTCACGAACGCATGGTACGCAAGCGCCACCTGCGCAGGCGCTCGAAAGAGCTGCTCAGCGCCCTCGTGGAAGCCGAGGTGGTGGAACTGATCGACCGCCCTCAAGGTCCCGGGCAAACCTTGCAGGTGGCCCCTGATCTGCAGAACGACTTCTCGCTGCACCACACGCTGTCGCTGTTTTTGCTCGACGCGCTGGCGAGCATCGACCCCGACGAAGAAGGCTACGTACTCAAGGTGCTCACCCTCGTGGAGGCGATCCTCGAAAACCCCATGGCGGTGCTCTATCGCCAGGAAGACAAGGCCAAGGGGCAGGCCATCGCCGCCATGAAGGCCGAGGGCATGGAGTACGAGGAGCGCATGGAAGCCCTGGAGAAGATCACCTGGCCCATGCCCGACATCGACTTCCTGGTGAACGAGTTCAACGTCTTCGCCGAGACCCGCCCCTGGCTGAGCGAAGACGACCTCAAGCCCAAGTCGGTGGTTCGGGACATGTACGAGCAGTACGCCTCGTTCAACGCCTATGTGCGCGAGTACGGCTTGGAGCGCTCAGAAGGCGTGCTGCTGCGCCACTTGAACCAGGTCTACAAAACGCTGTTGCAGAACGTGCCCGACGCCTACCGCTCAGATGACGTGATAGACGCCCTGGCCTATCTGCAGACCACGCTGCAGCGCACCGACTCCAGCCTCCTCTCGGCCTGGGAGACCATGGTGGCCGGCGGAGGCAGCGACGCCGAGGCCGACGAGGCGGAGAAGAAGCCCAAGGACATCACCAAGGATCGTCGGGCCTTCATGGCGCTGGTCCGGGCGGAGATGCACCAGCTGGTGAAGACCCTCGCCGATCGCGATTACGAAGAGGCCTCGCTGCTGGTGCATCAAGATCTCGACGATTACTGGGACGCCCGCCGCTTCGAGAAGACCCTCGACACGTTCTATGTGCAGTACGATCGCATCGTCTTCGATCACACCGCTCGGCAGCCGAAGTTCACGCAGCTGGTGCCTGCGGGCGAGCGACAGTGGAAGGTGACTCAGGTGCTCGTGGATCCTGAGGGCGACAACATGTGGTTCGTGGAAGCCCGCGTGGACATGCGGGAGATCGAGGTGCCGGAAGGGCCCCTCGTTCAGGTGGTGGAGATCAGGAGCTGAGCATCAAGTCAGCCCCACCAGCCGTCAGTGCATAGAGCTGCTCACTCCTCGAACAAGCTACAGGCCGGCTCCCCGCCCTGACAGGCATCGCCAATGCCATCTGCATCCTCATCGGTCTGATCAGCGTTGGCGTGGTCAGGGCAGTTGTCGCAGAAGTCACCGATGCCATCGCCATCGACATCGGACTGGTCGGGATCAGGCACGCTCGGACACACATCGCAGGCGTCGCCCACGCCGTCGCCATCACTGTCGATCTGGTCGGCGTTGGGGCTGTTCGGGCAGATGTCGCAGACATCACCGGCGCCGTCGCCGTCGCTGTCGGCCTGATCGGGGTTGGCCATGCCCGGACAGTTGTCGTCGCTCTGGCAAATGCCGTCGTTGTCGGCATAGCCATCACCACACACCCCGCCCATGGAGCGCTGCAGCACCAGGATGCTGTACGCCGTAGCGCTGTGCTTGCGCCAGAAGCTGCGGTTGCCCCCCGTGGGCCACGTACCGTCAGGCATCTGGCTGTTCACCAACATCCAGGAGAAGTCGTAGTACCAGCTCGGCTCCTCCTCGGGGTGGCCGTCCGCCCGCGGATCGCGCAGGCCGCCGATCTGCTCGGCGTAAATCATGCCGTCCTCGGGGTTTTCCGGGGCCGCAGAGACCTCGAGGGCCTTCGCCGCAGCCCACAGGTAGTAATAGTAGGACTGATTCCAGCTCGAGATGACGTGACCGTCGTAAGTGTAGTTGTCTCGCAGCCAGCCCAGAGCTGCCTGTACCTCTGCAGCCTCGGTGGACTTCCCCGCCAGCCGCCAGGCCCACACCCCCGCAGCAGTCATGGCGCTGCTGGAGGCATAGTTCTTACAGCCGCGATACTTCATGCCGCCGTCGGCATTCTGGCTATTACTCAGGAACTGTTGCGCCCGAGCGAGGGTGTCGTCAGCGCCATCTACAGTGCCCGCGGCGGCAGCGAGACCTGCCATGGCAAACTGGCTGGTGGACAAATCGCCGTCCTGACTCGGCCGGTTGTAGTTCCACGCCCCACTGTTGCACCAGGCCTCGCTGTTGGACTGATTTGTCTTCAGCGCGCTCACCCCATGGGCGATGGCGGCTTCGACCGTGATCGGTGCGCCGACATCATCCGGACCCCCAGTCTGGCGATACAGCGACAAGAACATCAGGAAGCTGCCGGTGCCATAGGTGTATGGCAGGCCCTCGCCGCGAAGCGAACGGTCATACTCGATGGTGAAGCGGGCCATGCGGCGCAACATCATCTGATCGTCGGGTGAAGATCCCTCGTACCCCAAGGTGGGCGAGCGCGGATCGATGCTGCTGCGCCGCTCCAGAATCGCCAGGCCGGCGAGGCCCGTGGACCAGTTGTCCACGGATCCGTTGTTCTCCTGATGCCTGATCCAGGCGAGGCCGAGCTCGATGGAGTCGGCCACCTTCTGCCGGAAGGGCGGATTGAGCGCAGTGCTGCCCTCGTTGGGCATCGCCCCCACCATGCCGCCCTGGCCCTCGTCGACCTCGCTCACGTGCACTGGAAAGCTCAAGGCCGCGCAGCTGTCCAGGCCACGACCGTCACATACCTCGACCTGTGCGCCGTACTGGCCCGGAGTACGCGCCATGAAATGGAAGTCGTCGCCCTCGGGCAAGGTGTCGTAGTCCGCCCCCTCTGGCGCGTCGGTGAGGGCCCAGTCGTACACCAACGGATCATCGTCGAGATCTTCGCCCACAGCGGTGATGGTGAGGTGCTCACAGGTCATCACGAACTTCGACGGGTTGAAGCGCAGCTCGACCAGCGAAGGTCGGTGATTGACGGTGGCCACCACGTCGATGGCGCCATTGTCGGGGGCGCCACACGTCGAGGTCATGATGATCTCGTGGGTCATCCCCGACATGATCTCCACATCTCTCTCGGCAACGGTGCAGTGGGGTGCAGCCTCGTCGGGGCTGCGCATGGGCGTGGTCCGGACGTGGTATCGGCCCGGAGAAAGCACAGTGAAGAGATCTGCAAACCGCCGCCCCGCAGTGGGGTCCTGCTCATGCAGATGAGGGGGCAAAGGCTCTTCTTCGAGCACCACATAGCGCTCGGTGACCAGACCACCTTCTTCAGAGGTGATCTCGTACAAGAAACCAGAGATGCCCGCCTCAGCCCCCGCCTCGAGACGCAGGTTCAGCTCGCCTGTTCTGGCGGCTTGCTCCGCTTGAGGGCCTGGTGGCCCGCTGTCCTGGGATTGTTGGCAGCCAAATGGGATCAGAGCGACAACGGCACACGACACGGCTTTTGATGCAATCTTCATGACTCAACTCCTCAGCAGATGGGAAACCAGCCTCCAAAAGCACTATTTGTTCGTTATTTTCACCTATTGAATTGAGAGGCGGGTGGGTTCTGACCTTGATGGCAAGACCCAGGGGGGTTCACAGGGCAATCGCACGTTAAAACCCGGTGAGGACTTGGACTAAGAAGGGCCTGTCCCAACCGGCGATGCGGCGTTTGGCGGACATGCTGCATTTCTTG
>JBKAGE010000041.1:0-117147 GCA_046290225.1 Bradymonadia bacterium
CGGGTATTCGCTGTACTGGGTACGGGTGGTGTTCTCAGATGCCTCGCATCAAGATCCAAAGCGACAATCCAATTGGTACAGGGCACGGGCACGAGTTGATTCATCTGTGGACCCGTGGCCCGGCATGGCTCAGGGCGAAGGCTGAGATTGAAGCTGAGATGATGTGTTGTTGAATGGCCTGAGAGTTCAGGTCTTGGGGTGTATGGAGGTCAAAACCTCCAATGAGAGACACATGGGGCTGAGTAGAGCTTCCACCATCACACACCCACGAGCAGAGTCATGCTGGGCCACGGGTCCACACCCGAATCAACTCGTGCCCGTGCCCGTGCCCGTGCCCGAAAACTGATCTGCGGATGAACAACCGCCCAGAAGAGGCGATCGGGATCATCACCGCCCTGAGCCCCTTGAGTCGGGTCACCCGCGACGCGGCCCGGGCGCTGGCCATGGCTCAGATGGACATGGGCAGACTCGAGGCTGCAGAGCAGATTCTCGAGCGGCTGCTCTCAACGCGTTTGCTGGCTTACGAGACCACCGGTCAGGCCCTCGACGCCCGCGCCACAGAGGTGCAAGATAAGGCTGTGCGCGACGCTCGGGCCGGGCGGCTGCCCCTCGACCTCGAGATGAGGATGACGGGGCCAACGAAGAGCAGCAGATAAAAATCTTCTCTGAGTGGCTCGTGACGCATATCGGGCAAGACGTCGAAGTCGTACGCCTCAGAGCGGCCTACGTGGCCCTTGGTGACGTCGTGCCCACGGCATTGTCGCTGGGCATGCTCAAGATGAGGCGGGCCGCCACGGTGAGTGGTGAGGAGAAGCAGCGCCTGCTCGTCGCCGCTGAGAAACTCTTCCTGGCGATCCAGGCCGAGGGCCAGGGCACCGCGGCCTACCACTTGGGCCTCGGTCAGGTGTACCACCAGATGGGCAAGGTCGAAGAGGGCGAGCGCGAGCTGAAGGTGCTCCTCGATCGTAAGGATCCCGAGACCACCCTGGCCGTGGCGCGGGTGTATCGCTCATTGGGCATGGAGGAGCGGGCTCAGGCAGAGGCTGGCCCCATCGCCGAGTCGAGCACCGAGCCATACAAGAGCAGCGCTGCGGTCATGATGTCGCTCATGGCCGCCGACGAAGACGAGCAGCGCAAGTGGCTCTCCAAAGCAGACAAGACCAATGACTATGTGCGCATCTCGCTGGTGGATCTCGACGGCCGCGAGGCGTTGAAGCAGGGTCACTGGAAGCTCGCCGACACCAAGCTCGCCGAATCGCAGGCGTACTATGCCGCCAACTCCGAGGTGTCCTCTGTGGCAGCGAACAACGCCGCAATGTCTGCTCTGGCGCGTTATCAGAGCACTGGCGAGGCGAGTCGCCTCGCGGAGGCCCTCGACTATATGAACAAGGCGCGGGCTCAATCGCCGAGCGATGCCATGATCGTGGGCAACCTCTCGGGCATCGAGGCCACCCGGATCATCCACGATGTGCTGGCTCCCCAGGCCGACCTGGCTGTGTTGAAGCTGGCCGATGATGAAATGTCGACCGTACTCGAGGCGCTGTTGAAGGGTGATGCCCACGAGAAGCTCGTCGATCAGATGCGTCGACACAGCACGCTGAGGGGCATGTTTGAGCACTTGCGGGAGGCGCAAATTCTCGCCCCGGCTCGGGTGAGCTTGACGACGGATGAGCTGAGCTGGGCATCACATACCGAAGACGCTCCGCGGATGGCCGCGATCAAGGCACGACTGGAGCAACAGCCATTGCCCGGTGCGCAGGAGCGCGCACAGGCATGGGTCCTCTGGCTCAGCGGCGGAGAAGATCAGACCTACAAGAAAGTCCTCACCGAGAAACTCCAGCGGCTGGAGCGCGCTTCGAAGCGTGTGCGCAAAGCCCATGACAAAGCGATCGTGGCGTTTTTGCAGAGCGACGTGTTGAGCGTTCTGGCGCTCGTCAGCGGGCCTGATGCTCCGAAAGTGCAAAGTCAGGCCATCGCCGCTGTTCGCCAGGCGGTGTCTCATTGGCCCGAGGCAGGCTTTGAGTATCCCCTCGCCTGGCGTCTGGTGGAGCAAGCCATCACCGAGGTCGCCGCTCAGAACCCCGACGTGGCCAAAGCCTGGTCCGAAGAGCAACGCCGCCTGCGCACCGCGGCCTTCGCCCTGAAGCACCTCGACGATGCGGAGATCATGGGGCCGATTCGAGCGCGGCCAGAGCTGAAAGAAGCGATCAAGGTGCTCGGCGAGCGCATGCTCAAGTCTTCGGCGCCCACAGTGACTGACTGGGTGCTCGCGCGGCTGCTCGAACAGCCTCAGTGGGTCGCACACGCCGAGCAGGCCCTGAGCAGCCCCGTGCTGGTGGACGCAATCTTCATCGGCGCCCTGGTGTCACCGCACGATCCCCGCGCCCAGCTCTTCAGCGAGCTGGTTCTGCAGGAGCGACAGTGACCAGAGTAGACAGTGACCAGAGCACGATCACAGCGTCTCGGTGGCTTTGATCGGATCCACTGAGGTCCCATTACGCGTCGAGGGGTGGTGCAGGCTCCACCAACGACGTGCTGCGTCTTTGCTCCAGCGTTCAATCTCGAGGGCGTGCAACGCCTCTGCGAGAGCCGCCGCCGATGCTGGTCGATCCTCCGGGCGTTTCTCCAGACACCACATCACAATGCGCTCCAAGGCCTCGGGGATCTCGACGTCGACGATCTCCGAAGGTGGTGTGGGTGCCTCGTTCACGTGGGCCAGCATCGTGGCCATGACCGAGCGGCCCTCGAAAGGGGACTGCCCTGTGAGCAACCAGTAGGCCACCCCACCCAGAGCGTACAGATCCGCTCGGGGGTCGACCTCGTCTCCGGTGACCATCTCGGGGGCGATGTAGGCCGGCGTGCCCGCCACCACACCCTCACGGGTCAAGCGGGCGTCTTCAGCTTTTTCGGGTGCCTGTCCCAGCGCCACGAGGCCGAAGTCGAGCACCTTCACAAAGTCGTAGTGCAGGCCGTGGTGACACAGGAACAGGTTGGCGGGCTTGATGTCGCGGTGCACCAGCCCTTCGGTGTGGGCTTCCGAGAGAGAGGCGCAGGCGTGTTGGAGGATGTGTACGACCCGGGCTGCGGAGATGGGCCCGAACTGCGTGATCAGCTGGTCGAGGCTGAGGCCGTCGAGGAGCTCCATCACGTAATAGAACGAGCCATCTTCCGAGACGCCGAAGTCGTACAGCTGAATGGTGTGGGCCGACTTGAGATTCGCCGTAACCTGGGCCTCGCGCTCGAAGCGCTGTAGAGCCAGCGTATAGTGCTCGGCATTGGTCTGAGACTGAGGGGCCTTGACGAGCTTGATGGCCGCCTCGCGGCGCAGCATCACGTGGTTGGCTCGATACACCGCCCCCATGCCGCCCTCACCGAGCTTCTCGTCGAGGGTGTATTGCCCAAGACGGGTCATGTCTCGCACCTGGCGGTGTAGATTGTAGATCACATGAGAGGTTACAGCGGTGATCAGCACGAAGGCACAGCTCATGAAAATGATGCCTTCGAAGATGTGGTCCTCCATGGTGTTGAGCTGGGGCCAGAGTCCTGCGAGCAGGCTGGCCGCGCAGGCCAGACTGATGGCCACCGTGCGCAAGGTAGGGCTCGGCACCAGAGCCGCGCGCATCGTGATGAGCATGATCATGCCGATGAGAGAGAGGGCCGGTGCGACCTGCGGGTTCTCAGCGGTGTAGGCCGTGCTCAGTAAGATGTACGTGAGGTTGAGCCACAGCGTGACCCCACCCTCGATGAGCACTACGGCGAGGCGCCCTGGTTGGCGAAAGCGTGTGATGAGCCACGTGACCAGCAGCGAGCTCGTCGCCGACCACCTGATCACGTGTGTGCTCAACGAGACGTCGGGGTAGACCCCACCAAACAGCGCCCCGACCAGGTCACCCAGGCGGGAGAACAGCTCGAGGACCAGGAGCACTTGGATATAGAGCCGTACCCGGTCGCGCAGGTGGTCGAGTCCCTCGGGGTTGGTGCTGTGGGCGGAGCGGGTCGGGGTGGGCAGGTTGAGGTGCACGGTCTTCATGGCCGGCAAGCTATCACAAGGGGACAGGTGGCTGTATCAGCAGCCCCGGCAGGCGCTTCAGCGGGCAGGCTCGGGCTCTTCGTAGAGCGCGGTGATCTCATCGGGGCTCAGGGCGCGGTCGTAGACCCGCACGTCGTCCATGCGACCGGGGAACCCGCTGAACTCATCTGGGGTGCTGCTGCTGCACTGGCTGCCGTCAGGGAAGGCCCCTGCGTAGATGCGGCAGCCATTGTCGAGGATGGCGCCGGGCTGCGTGTCGCTGCCCACGGCGTTGCCGTTGCGGTACAGCGTCAGCTCGACATCACCACCCACCTCGCGGGCGACGCCGGCGTAGTGCACCCACTCGTCATCGCTGTGACGGCCGTTGTCGCGGGCCTCGAAGCCATCGGGGTGCAGGCCGTCGAGGCGGCCGAAGGCCACACGGTCGCTCGAGGCGAAGTAGAGGTTGAAGCCGTTGCCCTTGCCCAGAATCCGCTCCCCGTTGCCGTTGGAGTTGGCGTGGATCCAGACCGAGAAGGTGAAGGCGTTGCCGAGATCGATGTCGGCCACCGACACCAGACCCAGCTGACCGGCGTTGTTGCCGTTGAGCAGATCACCGGCCTGCTCCCCTCGGCCGAAGCGGTCCGTGGCGAAGCCGGGGTTCTCGTAGTCACCGTCGTTGCCATTGTTGCTGGCGTCATAGATGTAGCCGTTCTCCACCGAGGCTGAGTCGAAGTCGTAGTGCAGCACCAGGCCGTCCACAGCGACGCCGGAGTGGAAGCTGATGGTGCTCGGCGCCGACTCGAGATCACCGTCCCAGGCGATGACCTCGGCGGTGAAGGTGCCCGAGCGGTCGTAGCGGTGGTTCAGGGTGGCCATGGTCTGGTCTTGCTCCAGGGCCACCATCTCCAGGGGGCTGCCATCGCCCCAGTCCACCGTGAACGACTCGACCCAGTCACCGCTCTCGGCGTTCTCGTCGGCCACCGTCACCGTCAGGTGGGTGGTGAAGCCTTCGAGCTCTACTTGCAGGTCGGTCACCTCAGGGGCCACGTTTACGATGGCTTCGGTGGGGTCCGTGCCCAGCTGGTACTCCTCATAGTCGTCCACGCCGTCGTGATCGGTGTCGGTGCGCAAGGGGTTGGGGAACACGCGGCGCTCGTCGCCGGTCTCGGCGTCGGTGATGGTCCAGCCCCAGGCCTCGAGGGCGTCGCCGGCACCGTCACCGTCGGTGTCGGCGTTCTCAGGATCAGTGCCGTAGAGGAACTCGGCCCGCTCGCCGAGGCCATCGCGATCTGCGTCGCTGATGCGCACGAGGTGCAGAATATGGCCGGACTTGAGGGTGAGCGCGTCGAAGTCGAAGCCCTCGAGGATGGGGTTGTAGTAGTCGGTTTGGGTGTCGGCGCCGCCGTCGATAGGGTAGGTGTGGGCCACGAGCCAGTAAGCGCTCTCCTCATCGCTCATCTCGATGCCGCGCACACCCGTCACGCCCTGGAAGCTCTCCCCGGGGGTGGCCTCGGCGCCGAAACGCCATGGGCTGGTGCCGGTGGTGTAGGGCACCCGCAAGATGTCGGTGAACACCTGCTGCGCCGTCACCCCCTGACGATCGTCGCCAAGGACCGTAGCCACACGGTAGCTCTCCTGCTTGCGGGCGTCGCCGAAGTCGATGATGACCTGGGCGGTGCGGGCGTTGATGTTGGTGGCTTCGAGTTCGAAGGAGCGCCCGTCCTGGTCGAGCACCACGCCGGTGGCGGGGGCGACCACCATGTTCCGGGAGTCGGCGAGCACATCCTTGATGGTGGGCAGGTCGACATCGGCGGCGAAGTTCAGGGGCGCCGTGGCGTCGCCCGGCAGCACCACCGTCCGGGGGAAGATGTCGAGGCCGTCGTTGTAGAAGAGGTTGCCGATCGACCCGAGCTCGAGGGGGTTGCTGGGGTCGAGGTTGTAGGCCGAGAGGCTCAAGTCTTCGAGCATGAAGGCCAGATGACCGGTGTTGCGGACCACGACGGTGGTGACCACGGCCCCGCCGGTGATTTCGACCGACTCGCTCTGCTCCCGCTCCTCGATGCGGGCGAGGGCCTCGGAGTTCTCGCGGCTCTGGTCCTGGTTCCAGTTGGTGCTGGTCTCGTTGGTGGTCGAATGGCTGAACTCGTAGCTCAGGCTGGCGCTGGCGCTCACCCCACCGAAGAGGCCGATCTCCACCTCGGTGCTCACCTCGACACCGGCGGTGTGGGTCATTTCGACCGAGTGGGACTGGCTGCCGCCCCAACTGCGGGTGGTGCCTTCGGTGATGCTCTGCTCGTGCTCGGTGCCTACAGTGCGGCCGGTCTGGTTCCCCTCGGAGTACACCATGTAGAACTGCGGCGTGCTCGTGAGCTCGATCTCGTACTGGGGCACGTCGGCGATGAGCGGGTTGAACTGGAAGTTGTTGTTCTCGGCGTCGAAGGCTTTTTCGACCACCTCGTTGTAGTCGTCGAAGCCGTCACCATCAGTGTCGGCCACGAAGGGGTTGGTGCCGTAGCGCTCGAGCTCTTCGACGTCGGTGAGGCCGTCTTCGTCGGTGTCGAGTGTGGGGTCGATGGGCTCCACAGCCCCACCAGCGCCACCCATGGCTTCACCACCGGCGCCGCCCATGGCTTCACCGCCGGCGCCTGCCACGGCGCCTCCGCTGCCCCCCGGATCTCCCCCTGAGCCAGCTGCACCACCAGCACCACCGATGGTGCCCCCGGTGTTGTCGGCGGGGGCGGAGGTCGTGTCGTCGCCACAGGCGCTCAGGCCCATGGTCATGGCGATGCCAGCGAGCAGGGTGCGGGAAGCCTTGGTGTTCATATATTCCTTTTTGAATGTTTTGATGCGGAGAATGCGTTTCGCCAGCGCATTTAAAGTGAGCTGGCAGACGGCCGAGCAGTTAGCGAAGGCCATGCCAACAACGCTGGTGCATATGTGGCGTGTTTCTATGGGGTTTTGAGGGGGCGTGCGGTGAAGCGTGTCACTGACACGTGGCTGATCGATGTGCCAGTTGTGCCAGCTGTGTCACTTCAGAAAAGATCAGCTCGAGGGTGATCTCGGGGGCGCGAAGTGCTCGGCGAGCATGTCTTGCAGATCTTTGAATCGCACAGGTTTAGGCAGGAATCCGTTCATGCCGGCGTCAAGGCATGCTTGATGATCTGAAGCGAGGGCCGAGGCGGTCATGGCGATGATGACAGGTTGCCGCTCGGGATCAGCGATGCGGCGGATGGCGCGACACGCCGTGAAGCCGTCCATCACCGGCATCTGGCAATCCATCAGAATCACCGCATAGGGGTGGCGTGTATAGGCCTGCAGGGCTTCCTTGCCGTTGGTGGCGAGGTCGAAGTCATAGTGGGCCCGGCGGAGCATGGCGCTGGCCACCTTCTGGTTCACCGGGTTGTCTTCCACCAGGAGCACACGCCCCTTGGGGCCGGTCATGGGTGTCGGAGAGATCGTCGAACTCATCACCATCCGCCTGGCGCCCTTGAGCTCCGACAATGTGCGGACGAGGGCCTGGCGGCGAATGGGGCGAGAGATGATGTGGGCCTGCCGGTTGATGTGCTCAGGGGCCTGGTGTGGGGCCAGAGGCTTGATGAACGCCACCCGGCTGGACTCTTCAGCGAGCAGGCCATGCAGCTGCGCCGGTGAGAGCATGGCGAAGTCGGCCAGGGCGAGGAGCGCGGGATCTTCGTGCAGTCGGGGCAACAGCTCCTCGGGTGCGCACAGCACGCTATGTCGACCCTGGAGTTCGAGCTGGTTGATGAGCGTGTCCTGGTCCGGCGCGTCGGGCGGCAAACACAGCAAGACACTCTGAGCACACCTCGACGGCGTCTCCCGGTACTCAAGGGTGGGGATAGGCAGCCGGGCGGCGAAGGTCGAGCCGCGACCTGGGGTAGAGGTCACGGTGAGCTCGCCACCCATCAGCTCCACGAGATGCCGGGTGATGCTCAGCCCGAGGCCCGTGCCTCCGAAACGCCGGGTGGTCGAGGCGTCGGCCTGCACAAACGGTTCGAACAGGCGGGCGATTTGCTCTTTCGAGATGCCGATGCCCGTATCGCTCACCATCAGCACGAGATCCTCGCCTTGAGGGTGCAGCGACACCTTCACCTCACCAGAGGGGGTGAACTTGACCGCGTTATTGATGAGGTTGGCCACGATTTGCCGAAAGCGCACCAGATCGCCTTCGACGCTCTGGGGCGTCTTCGGGCTGACGTCGGTGAACAGGTTCAGGCCTTTTTTGTGGGCGTTGGTGGCGAGGCCGCCACACACTTGATCCACCGCGTCCCAAGGGTCGAAGGGGGTAGACTCCAGCAACAGCAATTCAGCCTCGATCTTCGAGAGATCGAGAATGTCGTTGAGGATGCTGAGCAATGACTCCGCAGAGGTGTGGGCGGTCTCGACGAGATCTCTCTGGTGATGGCTGAGGCTCGTCTCCAATGCCAGCTCGAGCAGGCCCAACACGCCGTTCATCGGGGTGCGGATCTCGTGGCTCATGTTCGCCAGAAATGCGCTCTTCGAAGCGTTGGCGATGTCGGCGGCGGCGACGGCATCTCTCAGCGCCTCTTCCACCCGCGCGCGCTCGCTGTTCTCGTGGGCGAGGTTCTCGTGGGCCCGCATCAAGATCAGTTGAGCGCGCTCTGCCGTCGTCTCGTAGTGCTCTGCGGTCTCCCTGAGTCGAGAGATGTCCCGTGTGAGGCGTTTGTTCTCACGACGGAGCATCTTGAGCTCTGCCTGCATCTCTATGAGATCGTCATCGGCCATGTTTACGGCGATCCCAGGGCGAGGACGACGCAGGTCTCGTTGTGAAACCATGGCTGGCTCGAGTGAAGGGCGGTGTGCGCCGAAGTCAGGGTGGAGACCGGCGCGATCTCACCATAGCTGTAGAACCCCGCCGTGGTCAGCTGGCTGGCCTCAGCGGAGGCTTTGAGCGCTCGGGCCTCTTGAGAGATGCGAGAGCCCAGGATCCATTTGCGGGCAGCACACGAGATGGTGAAGAGCCCGGCAGGCGTGCCCGAGAGACCTTCGAGGGCAGAGTCGATCGCCGAGCGCGCCGCCCGGATCATGCTCTCGGTGTCTACAGAGGTGGTGCACACGTGGGTACCCTCAGGGATGGTTGCGGTACATCTGAGGCTGTTGCTTTCTATGTCGAGGCTCAGAATCGCCCTCAAATAGAAATTGTCGCTCTTGGCGTCGGGGAACACGGCGAGCGGGAACTCCACCAGAGAGTGTTGGGCCACCTCTTCGACGCTCAGGCCCACCGCCTCAGCGAAGACCTCGGCGGCGGGGCGGTGATTGAGGGTGCGGATGACGCTGCCTTCGACGTGGGTCACCTCGAGGGGTACCCCCAGCGGCACCCACCCTGAACCCACGCCGATCGAAGCGGTCAGTTCGCCTCTGAGCAGGAGCACAGGGATGGCGTCGCGGAGAGCCTTGCCATTGCAATACTGCCAGCTGTCGCTCTGTACGAACCGCTGTTTTCGCTCGCCGGTGGTGCCCCCGATGACCAGGGTGTCTGGTGTGAGGCAGCCGGAGAGCGTCTCCACAGGTACGGTGAGATCCCCGGCGTTGCCGTCAGGGGTGGTGATGCACAGACTTGGAGGCCCGGAGAGTCCCTCGAGCGCCTGACGTACAGCAGCTTGGGTCGCAGCCTCTGGGGCATCACTCAGCGCCAGCCCATATCCCGCAGAGAACTCGATGTCGTCGCTCACGAAGAGAGTGAGCAGGATGGCGTCAGGCATGGCCTCGCCGAGGGCGTTGAAGCACCCATCGGTGCTGCCGCCGATGATGGCTGTGTCAGGAAACTGGCCAGAGACACGCTCGATCACTCGTTGGTGGTCGTGATCTGAGGTGGTGAACAGGAGCGCAGCCGCAGGGGAGCGACCGTCGAGCGCCGACTCGGCTTGCTCGAGCAGGGCGTCGAGGGTGGGCTCAGTGTCGACCTCGTCAGCATGGAGATGAATGATGTCGAGCATGGCCGCCTCAAGCTTGAAGGTGTGGCATTCAAAACGGCATCTAAATGTGTCGTTTTGAGGCACAGGGTCTATGGGGTGGGTCCCTGACCCCAGGCGTTCTGATCAGAACGCCTGCTCACGGCCTTCATTTCAAGGGGCGAGCTGGAGAGGCAGCGGGTGGGTCACGGTGCTCGAGGTGGGGGTCCACGTCGAGTTCTCCGGGTCTCGGGGTCGGTAACCCACAATGCGCTCGATGATGGGCCCGCCCTCTGCCGGCTGCGCTCTGGGGTTCACCGGGGTGAAGAGCGTGTGCCCCAAGATCTTGCGCAGGCGCAAGTCGCCGACGAACGTGCGGTTGTTGGTGATGGTGGACACCAGCTCCACCTCCACCGTGGCTTCCACTCGACCATCGCCGTTCGCGTCGGCCCCTGCGGGCACCTGGAAGGTGAGGTCGCTTTCGTTGTTGATGAAGAAGTTCACGCCAGAGCCATCCTCGAACCGCAGCCGGGCGAAGAGGTTGTCGAGGGAGGCGGTGACGTCTTCTTCGAGGGTCACCGTGCCGAACAGATCGATGCCCCAGATGGTGGCCTCGAGGGTGCCGATGCCCATGTCGAAGATCTGGCGGTTACCGATCATGTTCGTCGGGGGGCCTCTGCGCTGGCGCATGTTGCCTGTGGGGTTCCCCGGGGCGGTGACGATGAGGGCGGGGATCCCCAGGCGCTGCATGGCCAGATCGGCGTAGCTGTCCCACGGCACCCGCTCGTCGATGAGGACGGTGCGCCACGCGGGGCCCGTACCGCGATAGGTGCGCTTGTCGGCGCTCGCCACGCCCGTGACCGTTTCGCCGCGGTCGTAGAAGGTGCGCTCGAAGACCGGTCGCACCGAGAACGGCCCCTCGTTGCCTTCCTGGCAGAGCCCCACGCAGGAAGTGAAGCGGGCGGCGAAGTTGTTCAGTACCAGGCTGGCTCTCAGGAAATACTCCGGCAGGATCGCAGACATGACGCCACCGTCGAGCGCGGTGAAGTTGCTGCTCACCCGGATGTTCCGGCCCGGGACGATGCGATCGGGGATGGTGATGTTGATCTCCACGGGCCAGGTCATGCCCAGGCTGCCGGAGTCGTAGTAGCCCTCGAGGCCGAAGTCCACAGAGCCCGTGGCAGAGACCGTGGCCCGGATGGGGCCGGTGTTGATGCCGAAGTCCTGGTCGCGACCGGTGATCGAGAGGCCACTGAGGGGGAACCGCAAGCGTTCTTGGGCTTGGGGTCCGGCGAGGCCCTGGTAGCGCACGAAGTAGGTGTGCCGGAACGTCGTCGTCAGCGACTCCAGGTCGCCCACCGTCACGGTGAGATCCAGCGCCGTGGCGTTGCCTGCGGGATCAGTAGCCGTGAGCACCATGTCGATGGTGGGAGTGCGCTCGAAGTCCAGCGCCTCGCCGTTGATCAGTCGCACAGTGCCGTCTTCGAGCAGTTCGAACTGACCCGAAGGGTCGCTCAGGGTGAGCGTGGGGGTCAGACCTTCGGGGTCTGTCGCCACGTAGCGATGCAGCACCCGCCCCTGCTCCACGGCTTCTTGCACCGTGAAGGCCGTGGGCGTGCCCATGGGGAAGAACGGCGGCTCGTCGACGTTGCTCACCCGCACCGTGAGCGTGCGCTCGGTGGCGATGTTGTCGTTGTTGGTGATGATCGCCCGCACATCGAAGATCGGGTTCTGCTCGAAGTTGGGCGATCCCCCGGGGGCGACGCGCACCACGCCGTTGCCGTCGACGGTGAGGGTGTTGGAGGCGTCGATCAGCTGGTAGCTGGCGATGCCGGCGATGTCAGAGGCCTGCAGATCGCCCACTGGATCGCTCTCGAGCAAGGTGAGGCCCTGGGTCTCGATGGTGGGGGCGAGCAGCACGTTGGCGTCGCCGCGGACCATCAGCTTCACCGGGCCGTCGTCGAAGCGACGCCAGACCAGGCCGTCCACCGTGGTGAGGGGGCCCACGACCCAGCCGGAGCCGCTGGCGACGACGGTGTCTTCAGCGTTGCCGGTGACCCACAGAGTGCGGGCACCGCCGGTGTTGCGCATGATGCGTGGGGCGTCCACGACCAGGCGATCTGCACCGGCGGCGGTGAGGTCGATGCGCTCGATGTTGCGCACCCTGCCGTTGAGCTGGGTGAGATCGAGGGCGATCCCGCCGGCGCTGCGCAAGGTGTCGAGGCCGGGGCCGCCGTCGACACGGCGGAAGGCGGTGTCGCTGATGATGATGGTGTCTTCACCGCGGCCGCCGTTGATGGCGTCGTCGCCGCCCTGGCCATCGATGGTGTCGTCGCCTCCCTGGCCGACGATCACATCGGCGCCGGCGGTGCCCGTGAGGGTCTCTGCAGAGGCGCTCCCGCGTACGGTGACGTCGCCGCGATCGTCGCGACCGAAGTAGACCATGACCGCGCCGCCCTCGGCTCGGGCGGGGGCGCCGACCACGATGTCGGCGAGGCCGTCGCCGTTGACGTCGCCCACGTCGACCGAATGGCCGAAGCGGCTCGCAGACCAGGGGCCGTCGAGGGTGAAGCCCTCACCGGCGTTGACGAGATCGTTCCACAAGGGGGTGGGGGCGTCGGGGCGGCCGTAGACCACGATGACCTGACCCTGGCTGTTGTTCCACTCGGGGTGACCCACCACGATGTCGTCGTAGCCGTCGCCGTTGATGTCGCCCATGGCCCCCTGGAACGTCCGCGGCCCTGGGATCGCGTCGATGGCGAAGCCCCCGTTGCCCGCCACCAGCTGGTTGATGCTGGGCAGGGCGCGATCTGCGCGGCCGAAGAGGCCCACCAGCTCGGTTTGGCCGTTGGGCCGCAGGGTGGAGTAGATCAGATCGTCGAGGCCGTCGCCGTTGAAGTCGCCTCCACTCGCCGCCATGTTCCGCGCCTGTGAGCGACCCTCCGCGAGCTGGTTCACCGCGGTGTACGACGGGATGAAGTTGGCGCCGAAGGGCACGCTGGTCTCCCGGCCGTCGGTGAGATCGATGCGGCGGGTGCTCTCACGGCCCCAGATGACGTAGCTGGTGGTCGAAGGCCAGTACGAGGTGGGGTTGAGCCACAAATCGCCCAGACCGTCGCCGTCGAGATCGCCCCCGTCGCCGAAGTACTGCCCCCACTCGGTGGTGAAGCCGTCGAAGCGGGTCGGGGGCAGGGTGAAGTCGACGACTCGGCCCTGCTGGAGCGAGGCTGTGTCGGAGATGTCCACCTGACCGATGCTGGTGCCTCCGGGCAGGATGTACATGTTCCCGTCCAGGTTGGCGCCCTGCCTCGGGGCGCTGGCGACGAGATCGTCGTAGCCGTCGCCGTTGAAGTCCTGCACCAACACCATCCGAGCGCCGAGGGTGTCGCCGGCGTTGGGGCGCGTGCGGCCGGTGCCGCCGATGAGCGTGTCCACCGAGGCGTCCATGCGCTGGAGCCCGCTCGCCGAGGCCCCGGAGATCATGTAGGCGCGGCCGGCGATGGGATCACCGGCGGTGCTCAGGGCCGCGGGGGCGCCCACGGCGAAGTCGGGCACCGCGTCGTCGTCGAAGAATCGCGTCCGTCGAGTCACCGAGAAGCCGAAGACGTCGCCGAGAGGCTGGGTGTCGAGACCTCCGACAGCCAAGACTGAGAGTACGTTGCCGTATCGTTGTACTGCCCGGCCACCAGACTCGCCGTGGAGCGTGAACAGCGCCGCGGTGTCGATCTGCTGATCAGCGACGTCGCGCTTGCCTCCGACGGCGTAGACCTGACCTGCCTGAGCGGTCTCGGGGTTCGGCGAGGCGTTGGGCGCTCCGATGAGGATGTCGTTGAAGTCGTCGCCACTGAGATCGGCAGAGACCGAGACCTGGGCGCCCATGGCGTCACCGGGCTCGGTGCTGAGGATCGTGTACTGCCCGGCGGTCATCTGTACCGGCGCGCTGGCGAGGAAGGATCCCAGACGCCCCGCGGGGCTCACGGCGGCCACGTGGCATTCCACGGCGTCGCCCTCGGCGAGAGCCCCCGTGGGGTAGACCGAGCCCGTCCGAGCAGGGTCGAGCGTGCCGTTGACGTACCACGCGTAGGCGATCTGAGTGTCGCCGCCGCAGTTGGTGGGCTGCGGCGTGGCGGTGCAGCGGATGCCCTCGCCGACGACAGGCTGATCGGGGCCCACGGTGAGATCAGCGGCGCTGGCCACGCCGTCGAGCACCGTAAAGGGCAGCGAGCGGACCTCCCAGGTGTTGCCCATGGGGCCCACAGTGGCGATGCACTGGATTACGTCGTCCACGGCGAGGCCGCCCTGCAACGTCTCCGCGGCGCCATTCACGGGCTGGCCGTTCAGCTCCCAGCGGTAGCTCGCCGGCAGCGGGTTCGCCGGATCGATGATGTCGAGGCCGGTGGCGGCGCACGTGAAGGGATCGCAGAAGGTACCCTGAGGCGTGGTGATGTTGGCCTCGATGCCCTCAGCGATGTATCGAGCGGCGCCGGGCAGGTCGACGAAGCCGCCGTCGGGGTTCACCACCCGAAGATCGATGGGCCCGGGGCCGGCGGTGCTCGCCGGCGGGGTCACGTGCAGCTGGGTGGCGTTCACGCGTGTGGTGGCCACCTCGGCGCCGTTCACCAACACCTGCACGCCCACCTGGAAGTTGCTGCCGTCGAGGGTGAGCTCCACCCCGCCGAGGAAGGTCACCTCAGTGGGGGCCACGGCGTCGAGGGCCGGGGACAGCACATAGCAGGTGCCACCGCGACAATCGAAGGCGGCGCAGTCGCTGTTGACGGCGCAGGCCCGGTTGGCCAGACAGCCGGCACAGATGCCGCCGCAGTCCACGTCGGCCTCGCCGTCGTCTTGCACGCCGTTGCGGCAGGGGTGCTGGCTGCAGATGTTGCCCAGGCACAGCCCCTCTGCGCAGTCGCCGTCTCGGCGACAGCCGCCGTCGATGGGGCACGCCGCGCAGATGCCGCCGCCGCAGTCGGTGCCCGTCTCGACACCGTTCTGCACACCGTCGTCACAGGCTGCAGCGACACACACATTGCCCGCGCACAGCCGGTTGATGCAGTCGCCGTTGCCGGCGCAGGCGAGACCATCCATACAGGGCCCGCAGCTGCCGCCACAGTCGACGCTGGTCTCGTCGCCGTTCTGCACGAGATCGTTGCACGCCGCCGGCACGCAGATGCCGTCGCCGCAGACGCCGTTGATGCAATCATCGGCGACGGCGCAGCGGCGCCCGTTCAGGCAGGGGCCGCAGGGGCCGCCACAGTCCACGTCGGTCTCGACGCCGTTCTGTACCCCGTCATCGCAGGCAGGCACGGCGCAGCGACCGGCGACGCAGCGGTTGCTGGCGCAGTCGCTGGCGATGCGGCACTGGGCGGCGTTGGGGCAGGGTCCGCAGCTGCCACCACAGTCGGTGTCGGTCTCGTCGCCGTTGGCGATGCGATCGTTACAGGCCGAAGCGGCGCAACGGCCGGCGCGGCAGGCTGAAGTGATGCAGTCGCTGGCGATGGTGCACAGATCGCCCACGCCACATGCGGGGCAATTGCCGCCGCCGCAGTCCACGGCGGTCTCGGTGCCATTGCGTACGCCGTCGTCACAGGTGGCGGCGCTGCAGTGGTTGTTGGTGCAGATGCCTTCGACGCAGTCACCGCCCACGGTGCAGAGGCTGCCCGTGGGGCACGCGTTGGGACAGTCACCGCCGCAGTCCACGGCGGTCTCGGCGCCATTCTGCACGCCGTCGACGCAGGTGGCTGCGGTGCACGCGCCGTCGGTGCAGACACCGGACTCACAGTCACCAGGCAAGGTGCAGAGGCGGCCATCAGGGCAGGCCGGACACAGCCCGCCGCAGTCTGCAGCGGTCTCGGCGCCATTCTGTACGAGATCAGCACAGGTGGGGGCGGCGCAGCGGCCGTCGGCACACACCCGGCTGCGGCAATCAGTGCCCTCGCTACAGGTGCCGCCGTCGGCGCAAGCAGCACAGTCGGGGCCACCGCAGTCGAGACCGGTCTCGGTGCCGTTGCGCACGCCGTCGTTGCATGCAGAGGCAGCACAGACATCACCGCTGCACACACCAGAGGCGCAGTCGGCTCCCCGAGCACATGCCGATGCGTCGGGGCAGGGGCCACAGGGGCCGCCACAGTCCACGGCGGTCTCTCCACCATTGCGCACGCCGTCGTCACAGGCCGGTGGAGCGCAGCGGTTGTCGGTGCAGATGGCGCTCAGGCAGTCACCGTCGGCCTGGCACGTCACGCCGTCGGCGCACGTGGGGCAGTCGCCGCCGCAGTCGACACCGGTCTCGGTGCCGTTGCGCACACCATCGCCGCAGGTGGGCGCTGCACAGGTGAGGGCCTCGCAGACACCGCTGCCGCAGTCACTGGGCCCCAGACAGGGGCGACCCACAGGGCAGGGCCCACAGGGGCCGCCGCAGTCGATGCCCTGCTCGCCGCCATTGCGCAGGCCGTCGTTGCAGGTGGGCTCGACACAGCGGCCTCCGGTGCAGACGCCGCTGAGGCAGTCGTCGCCGGCGATGCAAGTTGAGGCGTCTGGGCAAACGGGGCATTGGGCACCGCCGCAGTCCGCGGCGGTTTCGGCGCCGTTGCGCAGGCCATCGTCACAGGCGGCAGGTGCACATGCGCTGTCGGCGCAGACGCCGCTGAGGCAGTCCGCCCCGGCGCGGCACTGGATGCCGTCGAGGCAAGGGGCGCAGGGGCCGCCACAATCGACACCGGTTTCCAGACCATTCTGCAGGCCGTCAGCGCAGCCCGAGGGGGCACAGCGGCCGCCAGCGCAGATGCCGCTCAAGCAGTCAGCGGCGGCGTTGCAGATCGTGCCGTCGGCACAGGCGGGGCATTCGCCGCCGCAGTCGATGCCTGCCTCAGCGCCGTTGTGGCGACCATCGAGGCAGGTGGGGGCGGCGCAGAGGCCGTTGACGCAGGCGTCGGTGACACAGTCGTCGTCGTTCACACAGCCGGTGCCCTCAGGGCAGACTGGGCAACGACCACCACAGTCGACGCCGGTCTCGAGACCGTTCTGAGCACGATCGAGGCAGTTGGCCGGGGCGCAGATCCCCGCCTCGCAGACCCCGCTGTCGCACTCCGTGGCGTGGCGGCAGGGACGCCCCACCGGGCAGGGACCACAGTCACCGCCGCAGTCCACCCAGGTCTCGATGCCATTCTGCCGGCCGTCTTCGCACGTATGTGCGGCGCAGCGGCCATCTACACAACGGCTGCTGCGGCAGTCGGCGTCACCGAGGCACACGAGGCCCGCGCCGCAGGGCGCGCAGAGGCCACCACAGTCCACGTCGGTCTCGCCCTCGTTGAGCAGGCCGTCGACACAGCTCGACTCACGGCAGGCGCCAGCATCACAGACGCCGCTGAAGCAGTCGCCGGGCTGGGCGCAGCCGCGGCCCTCGTCACAGGGGCCGCAGTCTGGTCCACCGCAGTCCACCCAGGTCTCCTGGCCATTCTCCACCCCATCGTTGCAAGTGGGCGGCGCGCAGTGGTTGCCCAGGCAGAGGCGGTCGACACAGTCAGCGTTGGCCCGACACACAAGGCCTTCGAAGCACGGATCGCAGCGACCGCCGCAGTCCACGTCGGTCTCGGTGCCGTTGAAGCGCTGATCGTCACATGCGGCGGGCTGGCAGATGCCGCTCTGGCATACCCGATCGACACAGTCGTCGTCGTTGCTGCAGACCAGGCCAGCGTCACAGGGCTCACAGCTGCCGCCGCAGTCGACGTCGGTCTCATCGCCGTTGTGGTGATCGTCGTCACAGCTGGCGGTGGCGCAGCGGCCGCCATCGCACACCACACTCTGGCAGTCGCGGCGGGCGATGCAGTGGCGTCCGTCAGAGCAGGGGCTACAGGGGCCGCCGCAGTCGACGTCGGTCTCTCCACCGTTGCGGATCTGATCAGCGCAGGTGGCCTGGACGCACATGCCCTCGGCGCAGAGCATGCTCTCGCAGTCGGCGTTGCCCCTGCAGGCGTCTCCGGTCACTCCGGTGCCCGTGCAGGCGGGGCAGCCACCGCCGCAGTCGAGGCCGGTCTCGTCGCCGTTGAGCTGACCATCGACGCAGCTTGGCGGCACACAGCGACCGTCATTGCACTGGCCGTCGGCGCAGTCTTAGGCAGCGGCGCAGCGCAGGCCGCTCGGGCAAGGCGCACAGCTGCCCCCGCAGTCGACGTCGGTCTCGTCGCCGTTGCCTACGCCATCATCACAGGCTGGGGCGGCACAGGTGCCCCCACTGCACACCCCCCCCGAGACAATCCGCCGGGGCCACGCAGGCCTCGCCCTCTGCGCAGGCGCCACACGGGCCGCCGCAGTCGGTGCCGGTTTCGTTGCCGTTGCGCTGCCCATCGTCGCACGTGGGCAGCGCGGCATCGGGGGTGGCTGTGTTGTTGTCTGCATCATCACAGCCTCAGAACAGCAGGAGCAGGAGTGGCCACAGTCTCTTCATCGAGGTTCCCTCTGGCGTTCGACGCCGTACGTCCGCCCGAAGCTGCTCGGGCAGCTTGTGGGACACCGCTCGGCTCGGCGGTGGCAAACGTCACATCATTTTTTCTGTGCAGAAGTGGGAATGCCCCGTTTTGGGCCGGCTGTCGAGGTTGGCATCGAGCTCTCTGTGTCTGGGCGATGAGGTAGGCTGTGGCTGGGCCTTTGTAGGCAGTCGTCGCTGCGCTCCGCCTGCGTAGGCAGCTCTGTCGGCCGGCCTTCGGCCCGCCTTGGAGCTGCGTACACGTCGGTACACTCGCTGGCGCGAGCAGGCCTCCGGGTAGGCAGGGTCGCTCAGGGCTTCGCCCTGTTTGCTCGCTCCCCTGCGTAAAAAGTCAGTTCTGGTGTGACTTTGAGGGCACCCCCAATACTGTTGGGGCTTTCGCCGAGCCTTGGGACACAGGAGCTTACAGGTTCGCGGTAGGTCGAATCCCGGGGGGGTTCAGCAACAAGAAACAGAAGAAGCTCTTTACGCAGGGGAGCGAGCAAACAGGGCGAAGCCCTGAGCGACCCTGCCTACCCGGAGGCCTGCTCGCGCCAGCGAGTACGTCGACGTGTACGCGCCAGACGAGGCGCATCGAAGATGTGCCGAAGGCCCGGCGCCTACGCAGGCAGAGCGAAGCGATGACTGCCTACAAAGGCCCAGCCACAGCCTACCTCATCGCCCAGACACAGAGAGCTGAGTGTCAGCGGAAGCTGTCAGGCTCGAGGTAGAGGGCAGAGATCTCTTCAGGGCTCAGAGCGCGGTTGTAGACCCGCACGTCGTCCATCAGCCCCGGGAAGCCGCTGAACTCGTCCGCCCTGGAGTCGTTGCACTGGTCACCGTCAGGGAAGGCCCCAGCGTAGATGCGGCAGCCATTGTCCACGATGAGGCCCGGCATGTTCGCCGAGGCCACGCTCTCGCCGTTGCGGTAGAGGGTCAGCTGGGTCGAGCCGTCCATGGGCAGGGCTACGCCCACATAGTGCGTCCACTCGTTGTCGGCGTGGGTGCCCATGTCCCGAGCTTCAGCACCATCAGGCTGGAGCCCATCGAGGCGACCGAAGGCCACCTTGTTGCTCGTGGCGAAGTAGAGGTTGAAGCCGTTGCCCTTGCCCAGAATCCGCTCTCCGTTGCCTCGGGAGTCAGCGGAGATCCAGACCGAGAAGGTAAAGGCGTTGCCCAGGTTCACGTTGCGCACCGACACCAGGCCCAGGTTGTCTGCTTCGTTGTTGTTGAGCAGATCGCCAGCGCGCTCGCCGCGGCCGAAGCGGTCAGTGCCGAAGGCCGGGTTGTCGTACTCCCCGTCGTTGTTGGCGTTGCTGGCGTCTTCCATGGTTTGGCCGTTCACGCTCTGCCGATCGAAGGTGTAGTGCAGCAGCAGATCTTGAGTCGGCACCTGTGGCTCGAACGTGCGGATCGTCGGCTCCGAGGCGAGGGCGCCGTCCCAGGCCATGACCTCGATGGAGAACGTCTCAGAGCGGTTGTAGACGTGCTCCACGGTGACCTGGTTCATGCCCTCCTCGAGGAGCACCACCTCGTCTCTGCCATCACCCCAGTTGATGCGGACCTCTTCCACGCGGTCACCAATGTTGGCGTTGGGATCGTCCACAGTCACCGTCAGGATCGCCGCCACCCCGCGGCTGTCGATGCGCAGGTCGGTGATCTCCGGGGCCAGGTTGAGCGCGCCGTCGGTGGGATCAGTGCCCGCCTCGAACTCGTCGCAGTCGCTGACGGTGTCGCCGTCGGTGTCGATCGCCAGGGGGCTGGGGAACACGCGGCGCTCTTCGCCGGTCTCTTCGTCGGTGATGATCCAGCCACCGGCCTCCAGTGAGTCGGAGCAGCCATCACCGTCGGTGTCGGGGTTCTCGGGATCAGTGCCATAGAGGAATTCGGCGCGGTCGCCGAGGCCATCGCGATCCATGTCCTCGATGTAGACGAGGTGCAGGATGTGGCCCGACTTGAGCACCAGGCCGTCGAAGTCGAAGTCCTCGACGATGGGGTTGTAGTAGTCGGTCTCGGTGCCAGCGCCCGCTTCGGTGGGGTAGGTGTGGGCCACGATCCAGTATGCGCTGCCAGGATCGTTCATCTCGACCCCGCGCACTGCGGTGACGCCGGTGAAGCTGTCGGTGGGGGCATCGTTGGTGTCAAAGCGCCATGGACTGGTGCCGGTGGTGTAGGGCACCCGCAAGATGTCGGTGAGCACCTGCTGCGCCGTCACCCCCTGGCGATCGTCACCGAGGGCCGTGGCCACGCGGTAGCTCTCCTGGGCTCGGTTCTGACCGAAATCGAGGATGACCTGAGCGGTGCGGGCGTTGATGTTGGTGGCTTCGAGCTCGAAAGAGCGCCCATCCTGGTCGAGCACCACGCCCGTGGCCGGGGCCACCACCACGTTGCGAGAGTCAGCGAGCACATCTTTGATGGTGGGCAGGTCGACCTCGGCGGCAAAGTTCAAAGGCGCCGTGGTGTCACCGGGCAGCACCACCGTCCGGGGGAAGAGATCAGCGCCGCTGTAGAAGAGGTTGCCGATCGACCCGAGTTCGAGGGGGTTGCTGGGGTCGAGGTTGAAGGCCGAGAGGGTCAGATCTTCGAGCAGGAAGGCGATGTGACCCGTGTTCTCCACCACGACGGTGGTGGCCACGGCCCCGCCGGTGATCTCCACCGACTCGCTCTCTTCGGTCTGCTCGATTCGGGCCAGCGCGTTGGTGTTCTCGCGGCTCTGATCCTGGTTCCAGTTGGTGCTGGTCTCATTGGTGGTCGAATGACTGAACTCGTAGCTCAGGCTCGCGCTGGCGGTGGTGCCACCGGTGAGCCCGAACTCGTGCTCCACGCTGATTTCGACGCCGGTGGTGTGGGTCATTTCGACCGAGTGGGACTGGCTGCCGCCCCAGCTGCGGGTGGTGCCCTGGGTGATGCTCTGCTCGTGCTCGGTGCCTACAGTACGACCCGTCTGATTGCCCTCGGAGTACACCATGTAGAACTGCGGCGTGCTCGTGAGCCGAATCTCGTACTGGGGCACGTCGGCGATGCGCGGGTTGAACTGGAAGTTGTTGTTCTCGGGATCGAAGGCTTTTTCGACCACCTCGTTGAAGTCATCAAAACCGTCGCCATCAGTGTCGGCTACGAGAGGGTTGGTGCCGTGCTGGTTGATCTCGTCTACGTCGGTGAGGCCATCACCATCGGTGTCGAGATCAGGGTCGATCATGCCCCCGGCACCACCTTCACCAGCACCACCGGCCTCGCCGCCCGCGCCACCCATCATCTCACCACCAGCGCCACCGCCGGCGCCCCCGGCCATGCCGCCTGCGCCACCGGCCATGCCGCCGGTGTTGCCGCCCGGGTCGGAAGAGCTGTCGTCTCCACAGGCGCTCAGGCCCATGGTCATTGCGATGCCGGCGAGAAGAGTGTGGGTGGTCCTGGTATGCATGTGAGCCTTTCTGCGGAGCGTATTGCGGAGTTCGAGACCGGCTGGCGCATCATGTGTCGGGGTGATGTGTCAGCGTACACAATAGGCCTTTGGCGAAAGTCATGCCAATTGTCGCAGAATTTCTCGGGTCAGTGTTTTCGGTGGGTTATGGCGCTGTTCAAGGTGTGGGTCGATGGCACAGAGCCTGAGAAAGTGCCAGATGTGCCGATGTGTGTGACACCTCTCAGAGGTTGAACGCCCACCCCAGTGAGACGTTGGCGAAGACGCCGAAGTCCTTCGCCTCGTGCACCTCTCCGGTGTCGAAGGTGTGCTTGTCGTCGTCGAGGCTGGACCAGATGTTGGGCCAGTAACGCAGATAAATGTTCGTGTGCAGGCCGTCCCAGATGAAATAGCGCCACGCCAGCACGGGGCCGATGCTCACGGTGGTGTACGACAGCGACTCTCCGCCCGGGTGGTCGATCTCGAAGCGGTGTCCCTTGAACTCTGCGCCGAGATACAGCTCGTCCAGCAGCACATAGCCTATACCAGCCCCTGTGCTCCACGGGGTGAACACCTCGAGGTTCTGACGCTCCTCTTCTTCGGTGAGCGCCACCCCGCCGGCGGCGTTGAAGTCGAGGTTCATGCCGTGGGAGTACTCGAACACCCATCGCTTGTAGCGACCCTCCACCGCAACGTTGAAGCCGTTGATCAACAGCTGGCTCAGGCCGAAGTTCACGCCCAGCTGCCCCGAGTCCGCGCTTCGAGCTTCGAGCTGAAACTCGTGACCAGGGAAGCCCTCACTGCCAGGGCCGTGGGATTGGGCGGCAACGGGGTAGAAGAGAAGCAGGCAAAACGGGATCAACAGATGGTGTCGCATGTGGCCTCGTCGTTCAGGTGGGGACTGCCCTCAAACTAGCGAGCGACCATGCGGGTCGACAGTGCAGCAGCGGCCAATGAAATGACCTATCTGGCCACCTCGCCGGTGCGGGCGAAGACACCAGGGGCGACGCCGAACCATCGACGAAATGCCCGAGTGAAGGCGCTGGCGTCCGAATAGCCGAGCTGCCACGCCACCTCGGCCACCGTGGCGCGGCCACCCTTCAGTTGAGCCTGTGCTTCGTGTTGTCGCACCCGGTCGAGCACCTCGGAGTAGCGGGTGTTGGTGGCCTGAAGTCGTCGACGGAGGGTCCTCGGGCTCACTCCCATGTCCCGGGCCATCTCTTCCAATGTGGGGGTGCCCGACGGCAGCCGGCTCAGCAACAAGCGCTCGACCTGACCGATGATGGCGTGCTCGACGATGGGCATGCGGGCTTCGAGCTGCGCTTCGAACCAGGCCGCCATGGCCGGGTTGGCCATCTTCGGGGCCTGAGACATGCACGTGTCGGAGAAGCTGAAGCCGTCGGACTCGGCGCTGAAGCGTGGCTGCAGGCCGAAGAATTCGGTGTGGGCCTCGATGTTGGGCGGCGCTCGGTGGCGAAAGCGCACATCTGAGAGCTCGACAATGCCCATAAGCGCGCGCAGGACCTGCACCCACTCGGCGATCACCCCCTCGTTGGCCGCTCGATAGCCCAGGGCGGGCGGGCCGGTGCGGTGCCACTCCATGTGCACCTGGCCGTCCGCGAGACTGTAGGTCCAGTGAGACGAGGGGCAGTGCAGCGTTTGATAGCGAATGCCTCGGCGTAGGGCTTCGGCGCCATCTGGCGCGGTCATCACCGCGAAACCCACCACGGAGTAGTCTTCCGGAGAGAGCTTCGAGGCGAGGCGCACGGGCCAGCCGGGATCATCGAGGCGGCGGATGATGTCGCCGTAGACCGCATAGAACACGTCGAGGTTCACCGGGTGGAGGGGGTCTTCAACACCCTCCAAGCCCAATTGCACGCGATAGGGCTGGCCGTCGAGCCCCTCCGCCTCGGCCAGGCGGATGGTGTTCCAGGCGATCTGAGCAACGATGGTGCGTACCATGGGGTCGAGCTTCGGAGATGTCGCTCACTTGCGCAAGTGGTTGCTCGCGCTCGAGTCAGGGTTCCTCGGGGGGCGGCGGGGGGGTCAACTGCAGGGGCAGCTCGAACGAGCGCCCCGGCGCCGTGGGGGTCCAGGCCGCGGGCATGGGCTCGGTCACGGGGTTGCGCACCACCGTGTCGAAGAATGGGCCGGCCTCACGGGTCGGGAAGGCGGGGTTGCTGGGCTGGAAGATCACATGGCCGGCGAGCCAGCGCAGGCCCATCTCGATGTCGAGGTGGCGGTTGTTCACGGCGCTGGCCCGCATGTCCACGCTGATGGAGGCCTGCACCCGGCCATCTCCGTTCACGTCGGCCCCAGCGGGGATCTGCACGTTGGCCGGCGTGCCGACATCGAAGGTCACCATTGAGCCGTCTTCGAGGGTCATGGTGGCCTCGACGCCGTCGAAGGTCATGGTGATGTCTTCGTCGAGGTGGATGAAGCCGAAGACGTTCATGCCGTAGATGGTGGCCGTGAGCGTACCTCCGCCGATGTCGATGATCTGTCGGTTGCCGACGAGCCCAGCCCCCGGCAGCGTCCGCCGACCGCCGGTGTCCGGCGGTGCGGGCAACAGGAGTAGACCCCCAGGGACCCCGGTTTGTTGGAGGATGTAGTTGATGTAGTCGTCCCAGGGGATCTCCTCACGCACGATGCGGGTGCGCCAGGCCTCCCCCGTGCCTCGGAGCGTGCGGCGATCTGCGCTCACCGTGCCCTCCACGATCTCGGGGAAGTCGGTGAAGATCCGCTCGAAGAGAGGCTGTTGGGTGAAGGGGCCGATGGCGAGCTCCTGGCAGCCGCCGACGCAGGCCCGCATGCGGACGGCGAAGTTGTTCATGAGGGCCCGCACCGTCACCGAGTAGTTCGGTAGACCTGCCCGCAGCCGTGCACCCTCAAGCATGGTGAAGCTGCTGGTGATGGCCACGTTCTGCCCCGGCACGATGCGGTCGGGGATCGTGATGCTCACTTCGACCGGCCACTCTGCGGCCATGCGCCCGGTGTCGTAGTAGCCTTCGAGGCCCAGGGCGAGCTGCCCGGTGCGGAGCACATCCACGTTCACAGGGCCCACGGGTCCGGTGAGGAGGCTCCGCTCCCCGTCGATCTGAATCCCCGAGAGGGGGATGGGCGCCCGCTGGGTTTCACCGCCCACGAGGCTCTGGTTCGCGATCACATAGGTGTGCCGGAACCGCGTCGTGAGGGACTCAAGGTTGGTGACGGTCACCCTGATGTTCACCTCGTTGGCGTTCCCCGAGGGGTCTGTCGCCGTCAGCACGAGATCGATGGTGGGGGTGCGCTCGAAGTCGATGGCTTCGGCGGTGGCCACCTGCAGCGTGCCGTCGGCGAGCAGCTCGAAGGCCCCCGTAGGATCAGTCAGCTCGAGAGTGGGGCTCAAACCTTCAGGATCAGTGGCTACGTAGCGGTGCAGTACTCTGCCGTGCTCCACGGCCTCTTGCACCTCGAAGGCCGTCGGTGTGCCTGGGGCGAAGACCGGGGCCTCGTCGACATTGCTCACCCGCACTGTGATGGCGCGGCGAGTGGCGACGCCGTCGTCGTCGGTGATGACGGCTACCACGTCGAAGGTCGGGTTCTGCTCGAAGTTGGGATCACCGCCAGGGGCCACCCGCACCACGCCGTTCGCGTCCACCGTGAGGGTGCCCGAGGCGTCTTCCAGGGCGTATGCTGCGATGGCGCCGTCGTCGGTGGCGCGCAGATCACCCACGGCGTCGCCGGGCAGGGCAGTCTCGAGCAGCGTCAGGCCCGTCGTGAAGACGCTCGGGGCGAGCAGCACTTGAGGCTCACCCTGGACCATCAGCCGCACCGGACCATCATCGAAACGTCGCCAGGTTTGTCCCTCGAGCACCATCTCACTCCCCGTCACCCAGCCCGAGCCGCTGGCGACCACTGTGTCCTCGGCGCTGCCGGTGACCCACAGAGTGCGGGCGCCGCCGGTGTTGCGCATGATGCGCGGGGCGTCCACCACCAGGCGATCTGCACCGGCGGCGGTGAGATCGACGCGCTCGATGTTGCGCACCTTGCCGTTGAGCGCGGTGAGGTCGACCACCAGGCCCCCAGCGGTCCTCAGAGTGTCGGTCCCGGGGCCACCGTCGATGCGGCGGAAGGCGGTGTCGCTGATGACGATGGTGTCGTTGCCGCGGCCGCCGTTGACGGCGTCGTCGCCACCACCGCCGTTGATGGTGTCGTTGCCGCCCTGGGCGACGATGACGTCGGCAGCGCCAGTGCCCGCAAGGGTCTCGTCGTTGTCATTGCCCCGCAGCGTGATGACGCCACGATCATCGCGACCAAAGTAGACCATGACCGCACCACCCTCGGCCCGAGTGGGGGCGCCGACGAGGATGTCGGCGAGGCCGTCGCCGTTGACGTCGCCCACATCGACGGAGTGACCGAAGCGGCTTGAAGGCCAGGGCCCGTCGAGGGTGAAGCCCTCACCGGCGTTGACGAGGTCGTTCCAGAGCGGAGTAGGGGCGTCGGGGCGCCCGTAGACTACGATGACCTGACCCTGGCTGTTGTTCCACTCGGGGTGGCCCACCACGATGTCGTCATAGCCGTCGCCGTTAAGGTCGCCCATGGCACCCTGGAACGTCCGCGGCCCTGGGATCGCGTCGATGGCGAAGCCCCCGTTGCCCGCCAGCAGCTGGTTGATGTTGGGCACGACACGATCAGCGCGGCCGTAGACGCCCACCAGCTCAGTCTGGCCGTTGGGCCGCAGGGTGGAGAAGATCAAATCGTCGAGGCCGTCGCCGTTGAAGTCGCCTCCGCTCGCCGCAGTGTTCCGGGCCTGTGAGCGGCCCTCGACCACCTGGTTCACCACAGTGAACGAGGGCGTGAAGTTGCCAAAGAGCAGGCTGGTCTGCGTGCCATCCGTGATGTCGATGCGGCGGGTGGTTTCGCGGCCCCAGACCACGTACGAGGTGATGGAGGGCCAGTACGAGGTGGGGTTGAGCCACAGATCACCCAGGCCGTCGCCGTCGAGATCGCCGGCGCTGCCGAAGTACTGCCCCCACTCGGAGGTGAAGCCGTCAAAGCGGGGCGTGGGCAGGGTGAAGTCGATGACGCGGCCCTGCTGCAGCGAGGCTACGTCGGAGATGTCCACCTGGCCGATGTTGGTGCCCCCGGGCAGGATGTACATGTTCCCAATCTTGTTGGCACCCTGCGTCGGGGCGCTGGCGACGAGATCGTCGTAGCCGTCGCCGTTGAAGTCCTGTACCAGCACCATCCGCGTGCCCAGCGTGTCGCCGCCGTCGGGGACCGTGCGGCCGGTGCCGCCGATGAGGGTGTCCACACCGCCCAGGCCCTGCAGCCCGCTCGCCGAGGCTCCGGAGATCATGTAGGCGCGGCCGGCGATGGGATCACCAGCGGCGCTCAGGGCTGCGGGGGCGCCCACGGCAAAGTCGGGCACCGCGTCGTCGTCGAAGAACCGTGCCCCTCGGGTCACCGAGTAGCCGAAGACGTCGCCGAAGGGTTGGGTGTCGAGACTACCAACGCTGAGGGACGTGAGCACGTTGCCGTACCGGGCCACCGCGCGGCCGCCAGACTCACCGTTGAGCGTGAACAGCGCCACGCCGCCTCTGGGTTGCTGGTCTGCAGTGTCTCGTTTGCCAGCGATCGCATAGACCTGGCCCGCCTCGTTGGCCTCTGGCGTCGGCGCGGCGTTCGGCGCGCCGACGAGCATGTCGTTGAGGCTGTCGCCGTCGAGGTCAGCAGAGACCGACACCTGCGCACCAAAGGCGTCACCGGCGGTGCCGCTCAGGATGTCGTACGTCCCACGGTTGACCACCGAGGGCCGGGTGGTGGTGAAGGATCCCAGGCGACCGCCGGGGCTCAGCGCCGCGGCGCGACACTCAACGAGATCGCCGTCGGCGAGGTTGTCGGTGACATAGGTAGAACCCGACTGTGCTTCGTCGAGAACGTCGTTGACGTACCATTCGTACACGATCTCGCTGGGATCGCCGCAGTTCGTGCTCAGTGGGGTGGCGGTGCAGCGGATCACCTCGCCGATGACGGGCTGGGCGGGGCCGGTGGTGTAGTCGGTGACGGTGGCCACGCCAGCGAGCACGGTGAGGGTCGGCGTGCTGAGCTCCCAGGTGGCGCCGGGGGGACCGACGGTGGCGGTGCAGGTGAGGGTGTCCCCGATGTCGAGGTTGTCGAGGGTGTCGGGGTTGCCGTTGACGGGCTGGCCGTTCAGGGTCCAGCGGTACGACACGGGGAGCGGGTTGGCGGGATCGATGATGTCGAGGCCCGCAGCGGCGCAGGTGAAGGGGTCGCAGAAGGTACCCTGAGGTGAGGTGATGCTGGCAGTGACGCCCACCACGACATATCGAGCAGCGCCGAGCGATTCGACAAAGCCGCCGTCGGGGTTCTCTACGTAGATGTCGATGAGGCCCACCCCCGCAGCGCTCGCAGGGGGCGTCACGGTGAGCATGCCCTCGTCCACGCGGTCCACGGCCACCTCGGTGTCGTTGAGCCACACACGCACCTCAGGCTGGAAGTTCGACCCCGTCAGCGTGATGTCCACGTCGCCGATGTGAGAGACCTCCAAGGGCGCCACGGTGTCGAGTACCGGAGGCTCTACGAAGCACACCCCGCCACGGCAATTGAGACGCGCGCAGTCTTCATGGCCCACGCACACCTGATTGCCCAGGCAGCCCGGACAATCACCGCCACAATCCACGTCCGTCTCGGTGCCGTTGCGCACGCCATCGTCACAGGCCGGCGCCGCACAAGCGTCACCGGCGCACACCCCGCTCTCACAGAGACTGGGCTCGGCGCAGGGTGTACCTGTGGGGCACAGCGGGCAGGGCCCGCCACAGTCCAGGGCGAGCTCGCCTCCGTTCTGCACGCCGTCGTCGCAGGCGGGCACCGCACAGGCCCCCCCTGTGCACACGCCGCTCGCGCAGCTGTCCGGGCCAGCGCAAGGGGTGCCCGCGAGGCACAGCGGGCAGGGGCCGCCACAGTCTACGGCGGCCTCGGCGCCGTTGCGCACGGTGTCGTCGCAGGTGGGCGCCGCGCAGGCCCCCTCGGCGCACACGCCAGAAGCGCAGTCACCCGGCTGAGCGCAGCTCAGGCCATCGGCGCAGGTGGGGCAGGGGCCGCCACAGTCCACGTCGGTCTCGATGCCGTTGCGTACGCCGTCGTCACATGCGGGCGCTGCGCAGTTGCCCTGAGCGCACACGCCGCTCTGACAGTCATTTGGCTGGACACACAGGGCGCCATCGGCGCAGGCGGGGCAGGAGCCACCACAATCAACATCGATCTCGTCGCCGTTGCGCACGGTGTCGTCACAGGTGGGCGCCGCGCAGGCGCCGTCGGGGCAGACCCCCGAGGTGCAATCGCTGTCTGCGATGCATGCGTCACCATCAGCGCAGGGGTCACAGGCGGGGCCGCCGCAGTCGGTGTCGAGCTCGTCGCCGTTGCGCACGGCATCGTCACAAGCAGGGGTTGCGCAGACACCATCGGGGCATACCCCCGAGGTACAATCACCATCCTCTACGCACGCCCCACCATCGGCGCAGGGGCCACAGGTGGGGCCACCACAGTCGGTGTCGGTCTCATCGCCGTTACGCACGGTGTCGTCACAGGCGGGGGTGGCGCACACGTCATCAGTGCAGATCTGACTCTGGCAATCGCTGGGTTGAGCGCATCCCTGGTCTGCCAGACAGGGCCCGCAGATGGGGCCACCGCAGTCGACGTCCGTCTCTTCCCCGTTTTGCACCGTGTCCATGCAGGTGGGCGGAGTGCAGAAGCCGTCGACGCAGGGGATGCCGTCGCAGTCTTCAGGGGCGAGGCACTGACCGCCGGGTCCGCAGGGCGCGCATTCGGGGCCGCCGCAATCGATGTCGGTCTCATCGCCGTTCTGCATGCCGTCATCGCAGGTGGGCTCTGGGGGCATCGCATCAGGTACGACGGCATCCGGCACCATGACATCCGGCACCATGACATCCGGCACCATGACATCTGGCATCATGGCATCAGAGAGCGTCGCATCTGGCTCGGGTGGCATTGCGTCGGGATCAGGTGCCAGGGCGTCAGGCTCACCGATCTGTGCGTCGGGATCACCGAGGGCTGAATCTGGCTCAAAAGGCTCCATGTCGAGCTCTGGTGTGGCGTCGACCACGACCATTGCGTCGGCTGGTGGATTACCTCCATCATTTCCGCCATCGTCACAGGCCCACAAGAGCAGGCAGAGGACAGGCCACAGTCGTTTCATCGGAGCTCCCTCGAACAGGTCTTCATCTCGGCATGCCCAGATTCAGGCATTCACATGCCGTGTGACACCGCTCATGCGAGAGGTGGCAAACAACCTTCGACATTTTTCGAGCCGGCGCATGATTCGGATCAGGCAGATTCAACTCAACTGAAAAAGATGCGCTGGTACGCCATGGCCTTGAGCGGGACCACTGCACGCTGTAAGGGTCGTGCCATGCAGACGCTCACTCTCCGACGACCCGACGACTGGCATCTCCACTTACGCGACGGCGCGGCGCTCCATGCCGTGGCCGGCGCCACGGCGGCGGTCTTTCGCCGTGCCCTGGTGATGCCTAACCTGAAACCCCCGGTGCGCACCGTGGCGGATGCCCAGGCCTACCGCAGGCGCATCCTCGAAGCGGCGCCCGAGCTGGTGCCGCTGATGACGCTGTATCTGACAGATCAGACCAGCCCTGCGGACATCGAAGCAGCAGGGGCCGACCCTCACGTGGTGGCCTGCAAGCTCTACCCCGCCGGGGCCACGACGAACTCCGACTCTGGAGTCACCGACATCGGTGGCCTCGACCCTGTGCTCGAGGCCATGGCCGAGCATGGTGTGGTGTTGTGCGTACACGGCGAGGTCACCCACTCAGAGGTCGACGTCTTCGATCGCGAGGCGCGGTTCCTCGACGATGTGCTTTCTCCTCTGGTGGCGCGGCATCCGAAGCTCAAGGTGGTGCTCGAGCACATCACCACCGCCGAGGGCATCGCCTTCGTACAGGCCCACGACCAGAACGTCGGGGGCACGGTGACCCCACAGCACATGCTCCTGAACCGGAATGCGCTCTTCGAAGGTGGGCTGCGACCGCATCACTACTGTCTGCCGGTGCTCAAGCGAGAGACCCACCGACAGGCCATCGTCGAGGCGGTGACCTCAGGGGATGAGCGTTTCTTCTTGGGTACCGATTCTGCCCCCCACGCCAAGGGCGCTAAAGAGTCGGACTGCGGCTGTGCGGGCGTGTACAGCGCCCCCCATGCATTGCCGCTGTATGCCGAGGCCTTCGAAGACGCAGGGGCGCTACAGCACCTCGAAGGTTTCGCCAGCCTCAATGGCCCGAAGTTCTATGGGCGCGCGCCCAACCCCGACACCGTCACCCTGGAGCGGGTGGAGACGCCAGTGCCTCCGGTGTTGCCGTTTGGTGATGACGAGATCGTACCGTTTCGCTACGGCGGCACGGTGCGTTGGCGGGTCAGTGGGTAAGGCTTGCAGGTGGCGATGACGCCTGCCCCACTCACTCTGTGGGGGCTGTGCCCAGATCGATGGTGAGCAGGTTGTCACCCAGCTGATTGGCGCTCGTACGTGACGTGCGATCACCTTGGCCGAGCTGTCCGGCGTTGTTCATGCCCCAGCACTTCACTCGACCGTTGTTCAGCACTGCGCAGACGTGATCGTGACCGGCGGAAATTTGCGCCGCAGTCAGATCCGTACCGAGATCGGTGACAGGGAGGTTGTCGCCCATTTCGTTCGGCGCATTCCCGATGCCATTGCCCCAGCACTTCACCGCGCCATCGTGGAATCGAGCGCATGCGCGGTAGTAACCCGCCGAAATCTCCACCGGGTTGCGGCCTCCGCCCAGGTCGACGAAGGGCAGGTCGTCGCCCATCTCTCCGGGATCGTCGCCGCGGTTCTCTTCATCGCCCGAGCCGAGCCGGCCCTGACGGCCGTCGCCGAAGCACTTCACAGAGTTGGACGTCAGCAGAGCACATGTGAAGACCGAGCCCGCCGCGGTCTCGGTTGCACTTTGCCCTGTGCCCAGGGCCACAGGGGGCAGGTTGTCGCCCATGTCCCCGGCATTGCTGCCCCGGTTGTTCGTGTCACCCTGGCCGAGCTGGCCAAAGGCGTTGTGGCCCCAGCATTTGACAGTGTGGTTGTCGAGTGTGGCGCAGACATGCGCGTTGGAGCGGCTGATCGAAATGTGCGTTGCCGATCTGCCAACGCCGAGGTCGACGCTTTCGCCGGGATTGGGGGTACCGAGTGCACCTGTGCTGTTCGAGCCCCAGCACCTGACGGAGCCATCTTCGAGCAGTGCACACGTGGCGAAGAGACCGGCGGCGACCTGAACCGCTCTGAGGCCGAGGGGTACAATGGGCAGGGCGTCGCCCATCTCGCCTGCTTCGTCCCCCACATGGCCAGAGCCTGCAATCGCATCCGGGTTTCCGAGCTGGCCATAGTCGTTGTTGCCCCAGCATTTGACCGTGCCGTCGTCCAGGATGGCGCAGGTGTGCTTTCCGCCCGCGTCGACCCGGACCGCTGTCCGGCCGGTGCCCAGGTCGACGGTGCCCAGGCGATCACCCATCTCGTTGGGGTTGTCACCTCGATCCTCGGTGTCGCCCAAGCCCAGCTGACCGCTCGTGTTGCGGCCCCAGCACTTCACGCTGCCATCATCGAGCAGTGCGCAGGTGTGATAGTCGCCCGCTTCGATTTGCAGAGCGGTGGTACACCCAGGATCTTCGTCGATCTGGCCGTCGCAATCATTGTCGATGTTGTCGCCACAGATATCGGTCACGTCAGCGTTGATCACAACACACTCGACGCTGGCGCCGACACACATCAACTGGCCCTGACAGACATTGTTGGCCCCCGTCGTACATGCATTGCCCACGTTGGCCACGTCGTCCACCGTGCCGTTGCAATCGTCATCGAATCCGTTACATGTCTCGGCGCTGGGCGCGCTGGGCTGGCAGGCCAGAGCACCCGCCTCACACACAGTCGAGCCGTTGGCGCAGTTGCCTTCGGCGCCGGCAGAGCAGTCGAGCCCCACATCGGCGACCTCCTCGTCGATCTGGCCGTCGCAGTCATCGTCGATGTTGTTGCACTGCTCTGAGCTGCCGGCGATCCGCAGGGCATCACAGATCACGCCTGTGCCGTCGCCGTTGCACACCAGGGTGCCGTCAGAGGTACAGGCACCCGTGCCCACCGAGCACGGATCTCCGAGTTCATTGAGGAAGTCCTCGTCGATGGTGCCGTCACAGTCATCGTCCTCGCCATTGCACAGGTCGAGATCGTGCGGATCACACCCAGGGTTGTCGGTCTCTGGCAGTGGGGCGCCGATGGCCCGCAGCGCGATGCCCAGCTCGCTGTCGGCGCTGCTGCGGGCGCTGAGGTTGATCATGTGGAACTGCTGATCGCCCTGGGTGGACGCACAGAGTGTGGAGCCTGGGAGATCTCGAGGAGGCTGTACCTGAGGGCAGGCGCCCCAGGTGGGCTGGCCGTCGTGATCATTGAGGCGGCCGAGGTATTCCCAGCCGAGAATGACCTCCACGGCGCTCGCGGTGCCGCTGGCCCGCGCCTCGTAGTCAGCGTCGTTGCAGATGAAGGCCACGGCGAGCTCGTCGTTGTAATCGATGATGCCGGAGAGACGCATGGGGCGGAACTGGCCATCAAAGCCCGTGGAGGTGCACCGCAGATCACCATCTTCACCGGCGAGGGCTGCAGGACAGGGACCCCAGGCCTCCGTACCGTCCAGCGCTTCGCCCGCATCGCGTGACGATGCGCCGAGATAGAGCGCACAGTGATTCTGGAACCAGGCCGCCAGGCCGGGCTGCTCTGCGTCGCTGCAGGTGAAGGCCACGGCGAGGTGATCGCCATCTTGCAGCTCGTCAGTGACACCGAGAGCGCGGAAGCGATCGTCTCGTCGGGTCGACGTGCACCGTGTCTGGCCTTCGGTGTCGAGTGCGCTGAGCATGCACTCGCCAAACTCAGCCACCGGTCTGACTGCGAAGTCTTGCCCTGTGGCTTGACCGAGCCAGACCTCACAGTTGCGCGAGACGTACGTGCCGCAGCTGCTGCCCTCGTCGACGAGGCCATCACAGTCATCGTCGAAGTTGTTGCACAGCTCCTCTGAGGGGGCGCCGGCAACAGCGTTACATGCTGCTTCTCCCTCAGGGGTGCAGGTGATGGTGCCGCCTTGCTGGCAGAGCCCGACACCGGTCATGCAGAGCTCACCGAGCAGCGGGTAGTCTTCGTCGGTCTGCCCATCGCAGTCGTCGTCTGCGTCGTTGCACAGCTCGGCTTCAGGCCTTACTTCGCCCTCGCACCCGCCCCATTGCCCCGCAGCGCATGTGCTGATGCCCTCGCGGCACTGGCCCGCACCTGCAGTGCCCTCAGGGCCGGTGTAGCAGGCTTGCGAGAGGCCCTCGTCAGTGTTGCCGTCGCAGTCCTCGTCATGGTTGTCGCAGGTCTCGTCGAACGCTCCAGGGGTGGCCTGAGGCACACAGATCATGCCCTGAGCGCCTTCACAGCGGGTTCGACCCTGGGCGCAAACGCCGGCAGCGTCCGCGACACAGTCTTCGTCGAGACCGGTCAACGCATCATCAGCGAGGCCATTGCAGTCGTCATCGAGGCCGTTGCACACCTCTGCGGCAGGTGCTCGGGGTGTGGCGTCGCAGGCTGATTCGCCTTCTGGCGTACAGGCCACGACCCCAAATGACAGACACTCACCCTGCCCCGCTTCACACGCCGCACCCAGCCCAAATCCCTCGTCCACACGGGTGTCACAGTCATTGTCCATGTTGTCGCACAGCTCAGGCGTCGGGGTGCAGATGGGTGTGTCAGGCTCACCGTCCCCGTCGCCATCCACGGGTTGCTCGATGACCTCGTTGGGCACGCCATCTCCGGTCGTGAATCTGAACGCCTCAGGCGCTTCGAGGACCAGGCCACCGAGAGACTGCAGGCCTGCTGCCAGGGAGATGGTGTAGGTGGTTTGCGGTGACAGTGCCTCAGTGGGGTCGAACGTCACTTCGAAGCCAGAGCGTTGAGTCAGCACGAGGCCCTCGACTTGAACACCATCCGGGTCGAGCAGTTGCACATGATCCCGCAACCCATCTTCGCTCACAGGCCGGTTGAAGCGCGCTGTAATCGTGACATCGAGCGGCACCGCAGTGGCTTCGTGCTGGGGATCGAGGCGGGTGAGCTCGAGGGCCGTTGCGCTCGCATCACCTGTGGGGGTCTCCCCCTCGATCTGGAATGTGGCGTCGAGCGATCTGCCCAGCATCCGCCCCTGATCATCTTCGAGCTCAGCATCGAGCACGAGGGCATAGCGGCCCTCATGTCGCAGCGGAATCTGAGGCAAGAACTGCACATGTCGACCGTCATCGAGCAGCTGCACCCACGTCGGCACCTGAGTCTGCTCGTCGAGATCCATCACACGCAGGCGCCCTGCGAGGATCGAGGTCGCCGACACCGGGTGTGTCAGCCAGACCTCGGGCACGATCGCCAGTGGCACATCGGTGGCTTCGGGCTTTGGATGCATCTTAAAGGGGAAGAACGGCAGCGTGTCGCTCTCTGAAGGCAAGGTGTCTTCATCACGCTCGAGGACATCATCGACACCATCACCGTCTGCATCGGGATCCTCACTGTTGGGGATCCCGTCGAGATCGGAGTCGAGGAGCGCATTGGGGTTGTTCTCCGAATTACAGATGGCGCCATTGGGGAGCAGGCCGCCGAGGTCGAGGGGCACACCGTCACCCTCGAGGGCGTCAATTTGCCTGCCGAAGACCCGACTCGATGACCCCAACCCAGAGCGAGGCCCTGCAGGATCTCGCGACGAAGATCCAAGGCCAGCCCGAGCATCGAGGGGGAGCACCAGCAAAGGAGAGAGGCCCATGGTCTCAAGGGAGACAGGGAACATCAAAGATGAGACGAAGCTGCCTTCATTGAAGAGATACAGGGTGTAGGTGTGCCCACCAGGGAGCTCCAACGCCACCTGCCCTTCGGCGTCGAAGGGGGTTGAGAGCGGCTCGATGTCGGCACAGAAGGCCACCAGCTCCATGCCCGGGACGGCCTCTGGCAGCTGGGCCTGGATCACCCAGGGCTCTGGCGTGCCTGCGTCCAAATCAACATGTACGCCACCATCGAGGTTGGCCCGTTGAGGCACCCCCTCGTCGTACAGCCCGGCCTCGGGCACCCCGGTTTCGCCGTGTACCCCTACCTCTTTCTTGCCCAGATCCGTCGCCTCACAGGCGAGAAGGGCGGTGGAGAGGAAGGCGCTCCAGAGCAGTGTCGACGTACGCATATGTCAGAGTCCGAATTCGAGACATCGACACAGAGAGCGGGTGGTTCAGACATGCCCTGGAAAGGGTGGGTTTGAGGGATGGGTCAGTTTGACGATGAGCCCTCAAGATGGTCGCTTTCATGTGAAGCGCGAGAGTGCCCGCAGCTTCTCCCTCATGACGTTCCATGCCAGTGAGGCTCATCGTATTTGAAGAGGAAAGCTGCTCAGCGATGCCCGAGCTACGCCGCGCATCGAAAGCGCGACAGATAAGAAAAGCAGTGGAGGTGCCGGGAATCGAACCCGGGTCCGCAAGTGGTCCACAACGTGGCGTCTACATGCTTAGTTTCGTGTTTTGAATTCCCCGAAGAGGCGCCCACGATCAGGCTCCTCTCCAAGTAGATCTCTGAAAAATCTCACTCCACCGGCCAGTGACCACACCGGTGAAGCCAGCCTGCTAATTTTGATGTCCCGAAGCGCCCGCAAGCACTGCTCTTCAGAACAACTCTCACTGCTTAATTAAGCGGCGAGAGCGAGCTCAACGTCGTCGTTGGCAATTGTGTTTTTCAAGCCTTTACTAACGCGCTGACCTGGAAGCGCGACATGCGACCACGGCTTCAACACCCACGTCGAAACCTTGTCACCCCCACATGTCAAAGATCATGAACGCCCACAAAGGGCTGATCTGCAGCGAACCGTAAGGACCCACCCAGACCCTGTCAAGCTGCACTCATACCAACACTCAGAAGCGCTCGCGGATTTGGCGCATCTCACGACGGTCTGTCTTTTCACGTGCAGCCTGGCGTTTGTCATGCAGCTTGCGCCCCTTGCCGAGGCCCAATTCCAGCTTCACCCGTCCACGCTTGAAGTAGAGCTGCAATGGCACCGCAGTAAAGCCCTTCTCAGCAATGCGGCTTTCAATCCGAGCGATCTCATGCAGGTGAAGCAACAGCTTACGCGGCCGCGTCGGCTCATGATTGAAGAACGATCCGTGCTCGTACTCCGGGATGTGCACCCCAAAGAGCCAGATCTCCCCACCCTTCACCTGGATAAACCCCCCCGTGAGGGTCACTTTCCCCTCACGCAGGGTCTTCACCTCGGTCCCCTGAAGCACCAAACCCGCCTCAAAAGTATCCGAGATCTCGTACTCATGACGGGCTTTGCGCCAAGAGGCGATCACCTTCCGCCCGTCACCAGATTGAGTACCCATCAAAGCTCTCCCACAGTGTCTTTTCAGAGCCTACCCTTCGGGCGCTTCTGCGCTCCTCCGGCTTCGCCTCTGTCGACTCCGAAGCGTCTGGCCACAGGCCAGACAGGCTCTCTGCCCAAAAAAACTCTCCACCCAAACCCCTCAAAGGTCTTCAGCCCAACGCCAAAGACAGCAGTGCGGAGCGAGGTTGGGGGTCAACCGGCCCGGATCGCGCAGGGCAGCGCCGCGAGACGGCGTGAAAAAAGCGCAGGGATGGCCGGAGGCCCTCTCGAGCATTTTTTCGCGTCGTCTCGTGGTGCTGAGCAAGCGAGGCGGGTCGGTTGACCCCCAACCTCGCGGAGCGAAAGGCGAGGCGGGTTGGTTTGACCATCACCTCGCGGAGAAAAGAGAAGCAGGCCTGCCCAACTGAACCGTAAGCCGAGTTCTGTCTGCTGCGCCCGTCACCGGAACGCAGCGGATGGTCATTCATCTAGCCGACATGTTGCCATGCCGATCGAGCGATCTGACCCGGGGCGACTGGACGGGTCACCCAGGCGCTGTCACAGCAGCGCGCCCCGTAATGATCTTGCTCCAAGTGGGGTTTACCAAGACGGGGCATGTCACCATGCCCCCGGTGCGCTCTTACCGCACCCTTTCACCCTTACCGCCCCCGAGGGAGCGGCGGTCTACTCTCTGTGGCACTTTCCTTCGAGTTACCCCGACTGGCCGTTAACCAGCACCACGCCCTACGGAGCTCGGACTTTCCTCCCGCCTTTCGGCCGGCGACCATCTGTTTCAGTTGGACAGACCCACCTCGGGATCTATCTCCACCACCCCGTTGAGGGCGGCAGGGTAGTACAGGAGACGCTTGCAGTTGGAGCAGCTCTCCATCGTTTCGAGCTTGTTGAGGCGGATGAACTGCTGAGGGGGCACCGCCATGTTGCAGGCCGTGCACGTGCCCTCTTCAGTGACCGCCACCAGAGCCAGGCCGTTGCGGCCACGGGCGATGCGATCGTAGCGGGCCATCTCCGGCTTCGGCAGCTTCGCGCGGATCTCCTCGCGGCGGGTGTTGTGCTCCGCCGCCTGGCCCTTGCGCTCGGTGAGCTCCGCCTCGAGCTTGGCCACCGCCTCGTCCATCTTGGTCTTCAGCGCGTCGCGCTCCGCCACGCGGCGGTCGTGCTCCGCCTGAGCCTCGGCCACCTGCTCATTGAGCTGCTTGAGCTCTTCCTGGCGCTGCGTGTTGGCGCGGCGCAGGTTGTCGAGCTCTTTCGTCAGGGCGTTGAGCTCGCGCTGATTGGTCACCGAGGTGATGCGGGACTTCGAGCGGGCGAGGTTGGACTCCGTCTCTTGGAGGTTCTTCTCGCGCTCCCCGTGAAAGGCTCGGGTCTCTTCTATTTGAGCTTCGGACTTCTGCAACATGACCGCGAAGACCTCGAGGCCTTTGGCGTTGTCCGCCTGCACCTTCGTCAGACGGGCCTCTGCCGCCCTCAGCTCGCGCATCGAATCATCGATGGCTTGAAGGTCGACCAGCATGCTCAGAATCTCTCTCACGGCTGAAGCTCCACTCGGTACCGGATTTGTGTGGTGTGGATGCACGATCCACCGCGCTCAGTGGGCCCACTAGGACTCGAACCTAGAACCAACGGTGTATGAGACCGCTGCTCTAACCAATTGAGCTATAGGCCCAGTGACGCCTGCCCTGAGGCAAACACCCTCAGGGCAGGGACGGCGGTACTCTACACTCAGCCGTCGACAAAGGCACGCAGACGTTTGCTCCGAGACGGATGACGGAGCTTGCGCAGTGCTTTGGCCTCGATCTGACGTATGCGCTCGCGGGTCACCTCGAAGTCCTGACCCACCTCTTCGAGGGTGTGATCGGACTTCTCGCCGATGCCGAAGCGCATGCGGAGCACCTTCTCTTCGCGGGGAGTGAGGGTCGAGAGCACCTTGCGGGTCTGCTCTTGCAGGCTGAGGTTGATCACCGCTTCGGAGGGGTTCACCGCGCTCTTGTCTTCGATGAAGTCCCCGAGGTGGCTGTCTTCCTCCTCGCCGATGGGCGTCTCCAGGGAGATGGGCTCCTTGGCGATCTTGAGGACCTTGCGCACCTTGTCGAGGGGCAGATCCATCTTCTCGGCGATCTCCTCGGGCGTGGGCTCGCGGCCCATCTCCTGCACGAGGTAGCGGCTGGTGCGGATCAGCTTGTTGATCGTCTCGATCATGTGCACCGGGATACGGATGGTGCGTGCCTGATCGGCGATGGCCCGGGTGATGGCCTGGCGGATCCACCACGTGGCGTAGGTGCTGAACTTGTAGCCGCGCTTGTACTCGAACTTGTCCACGGCCTTCATGAGGCCGATGTTGCCCTCTTGGATCAGGTCGAGGAACTGCAGGCCGCGGTTGGTGTACTTCTTGGCGATGCTCACCACCAAGCGCAGGTTGGCCTCGACGAGCTCCGCCTTGGCCTGCTCCGCCGACATCAGACCCTCGAGGATCTCGTCGTATAGGGTGCCGAGCTCTTCGACAGTGACCCCAGCCTCCATCTCCACGCGGCGCATCTTGCGCTGGTTGTGGGCGAGCACGCGGTCGAAGTGCTCCAGGGCAGGGCCGTTGTCCACGCGGCAGCGGCGCATCAGGCCGATGACCCGCTTCTTCGCTTCCTCGACCTCTTCGAGCGACCGGATCTCCCGCATCTCTTTGCGGAAGCCCATGGGATCTTTGATGTTGCCGCGGAAGCTGATCTCTTCGATGGAGCCCTGAGCGCTCTGCACGCGCTGCTGCAGGGTGCGCACGCGGGCCACCATGCGGTCGATGACGCGCTTGTTGAGGCCCATCTCGTTGAGCAGCTCGTTCACCCGGGCGCGGCCGCGGGTGGAGCGGCCGTCGAGCTGCTTGCGGAACTGCGCGCTCATGGGCAGCACGCCGTCGAGGCGTTCTTCCGCTTTGCGGACCTCGCGGTCGAGGCGTTTGATCTCCGAGACGATGCGGGCCACCTTCTCGGCAGGATCTTCAGTGATCTCCACGCCCTCTTCGGGCTCGAGGAGCAGATCCTTGATGCGCATGGAGCCCCGCTCCACCCGGCGGGCGAGCTGGATCGCCACCTTGGCGGCGATGGGGCTGCCGAGCACGGCCTTGCGGACCCGCAGCTCACCGGCCTCGATGCGCTTTGCGATCTCCACCTCGCCCTCGCGGGTGAGGAGGGAGACCGAGCCCATCTTGCGCAGGTACATGCGGACAGGATCGTTGGTCTTGCCGTAGCCGCCGTCGTCCTTGTCGTCTTTACCGGTCTTGCGACGCGCGGCCTCTTCCCGGTCGATGACCCGGACGCCGGCGAGCTTGAGAGTGGTGAGGAGCTCGTCGAGCTGCTCGGGGAGATAGCCTGGAGGAAGGGCCCGGTTGACCTCGTCGTTGGTCAGGAACCCTTTGCTCTGTCCGCGAGTGATCAGTTCACGGATTTGGCGTTCTTCTCGGGATACGGACATTCAGCCTGCTCCCTGGGGAGGTGTCTGCGGATCCGAAGCTTCACCGCGAAGGTGGCGGTTGTAAGCGTCGGTGGCCGCTTTGAGTTCGTCGTATGCTGCTCTGAAGAGGTCAGCGTCTTGTGATGCACGGGCGTCGAGCAACTTCTGGCTGGCCTCTTCTTTCCTTCGCTTCAAGTAACGAGCTCTGAGTCGTCGCAGGCTGGTGTCGATGGCCGCAGTGATGCTCTCTTCAGTCTGAGTAGGTCCGCGCTCCATGAATCCCGCCAGGGTTCGGGAGAGAGCACGCTCTTCTATTTGCATCAACAAGCGGTCTTCGTTGGGTACCTGTCCAGATGCCACAGCGTCGTAAAGGCACGAAACAAAACCAGCCAGACCTGAGTGAGTCAAGCACTCCAAGCCACCATTTGACCTGAAGTGCATGACCACATGTGGGTATTGAAGAATCATATCAACCACATGCAGCTCATCGGCTGGCGGCGGGGCAGAGCCTTTGTTGGGGTCAATCCACCCGGGACTTCCAGCCCCACCGGGGCCCATGGACCCCGGAGCAGCCATGTCGAAGTGGCCCTCGAAGCCGTCGGTTTCGGTCTCCTCATAAGGTCCGTCATCGAAAATGTGATGCTCGAAACCATCATGAGGCGTCAACTCGGTGGTCGATTCTGACCCTTCTTGCCCCTCGGCCTGCTTTCGTCGGCGGGCTGCGGCCTCGCGTTTGGCCTGTCGCTCCGCCTCTTTGCGTTTTTGATCACGATGCCCCTTCAGCGCGAGATCGAGCATGGCCTCGTCGACGCTGAAGGTGGTGGTGATCTTCTTGAGGTACATCGCCCGGGTGATGGGCTCCGAGAGGGCGTCGAAGGCCGGCACCACCGCCTTGAGGGCCTCGGCGCGGCCCACAGGATCTTTGGGGTGGCTGGTGTCGAGGTGTTCGATCAGCTGATCGAGCAGAGGGCTCGCCTGCTCGAGCAGGCCGATCAGAATCTGGCGCCCCTCGCTCTTGAGGAACGTATCCGGGTCGTGCCCCGTGGGCAGCATGACCGCTCGGGGCTGCAGGCCCTCTTCGAGGAAGGTGAGCAGGCTGCCGAATGCCGCCTTCCGGCCGGCGTCGTCGCCGTCCATCACGACGTACAGCTCGCTGGAGAGCCGCTTGATCTTCCGAGCCTGACTCGCAGTGAGGGCGGTGCCCAGGGCGGCGCAGGCGTTCTGCAAACCGGCCTGCCAGAGGGCCACCACGTCGAGGTTGCCCTCGCAGACGATGACCCGGCCACTCTGCCGGGCCATCTGCTTTGCCTGCCAGCCCCCGTAGAGATGATCGCCCTTGGTGTAGACCGGGGTCTCGGGGCTGTTGATGTACTTCGCCGCCTTGGTGTGCTTGTCGATGATGCGGCCGCTGAAGCCCACCACCTCGCCGCTGAGGTCGATGACCGGGAACATCACCCGCTCTCGAAAGCGCAGGTAGCCGCCGCCGAGGGGCTGCTCCGGGTCCCAGCCCTCTTCAGGCTTCACCACGATGCCCAGCAACTCGAGATCGGCCACGCTGGCGTCTTCTTGCTCGTCGAGCCAGGCCTGCATAGCTTTCTTGTCGCCGGTGGCCCAGCCGAGGCGGAAGGCCTTCACGGCGCTGTTCTTGATGCTCCGGGTGCGCAGGTATTGCCGGCCCCGGGCGCCGCGGGGGCCGTAGAGGGTGTCGCTGTAGTACAGCGTCAGTCGATCTTGAATCGTCAGCAGCCGCGCCTCGAGGCTCTTCTTCTCTTTGCGGGCGGTCTTCTCTTCTTCGCTGATGCGCCGGGGCTCCGGCACGGCCACACCGTAGCGGGCCCCGAGGTGGCGCACCGCCTCGGGGAAGCTCATACCCTCGGTTTCCATCACGAACTTGATGCTGTGGCCGTGAGCGCCGCAGCCGAAGCAGTGATAGGTGTTCTGAGTGGGGTAGACGACGAAGGAGGGCGTGTTCTCGGAATGGAAGGGGCAGCACCCCTTCATCAGAGTGCCCGCCTTCTTCACCGTGGTGACTTGGTTCACAAGCTCGACCAGATCGGCCCGTTCGAGCACCTCGGTGATGACTTCGTCTGGGATCACGGCGTCGCGCTTACTGTCGAGAGTGCTGTCGAGCTTGCTCGGAGCAAAGACTGCTGAAGAGTTCTCAGCGTAACGGGACAGGTGGGTGAGTCAAGGGCCCACGGCCCTCGGGGTGAGGTGGCCCGGCTCAGGCCTCTTCGCTCTCCGCGAGGTAGTATTCCTGGCGGTCGATGCGGTGGCCCTTGAAGTGACCGCGGAAGCGCTCCATGAGGGCCTTGCTGGTGCGGTGCAGGGGCAGCTGAATGAAGGGGCGCAGGTTGCGACGCTCCACGCCGACGTAGAACGCCTCGGCATCCTTGCCGTCCATCTTGCCGGCCCACACCGCCCGCAGGAACACCTGATCGAAGTCCTCGGGCTCGGGGGGCAGCAGGGCGATGAAGCGGCGCACCCAGCCGATGTCGCGATCGGCGAAGCGGGCCCGCAGGCCGCTGCGGGTGCGCTCATAGCCTTCTTCCTCGGCGAGCAGCTCGTTGAGGCCGTCGAGAGAAGCAGGGTGGGCGAAGTTGATCTCCACCTCGAGATCGAGCCGGCTGTCCTCGAGGTTGAGGCTCTTGCGGTCCTGGATGTGGTTGATGTTGTCACCGATCCACTGGAAGGCCCGGAAGAACAGGTTCCAGACGTCTTCGAGATCCATCACCGGGGGGTAATCGGCCTCTTCGTCGTCATAGAAGTAGTGAAAACCCACCGAGGGCCCCGAGTGGAACCGGCAGCCCTTCTGGTTCTGCCAGTTGAAGCCGTAGAGGGCACCAGCGGTGCGGCTGGCCATGCCCACGGCGTCTTTCACCTCTTTGTCTTCGAAGAGGTCGAGATCATCCGAGAAGACGTACAGGTTGCGATCAGAGTCGCGCAGCTCGACGAGGCCGCCCTCGTCTCCCTCGATGGTGAAGACCACCGAGCGCTCGTCCCATGCCGCGGCGATGTCATCGCCCTGGTAGTACAACTCGCCGTCTTCTTCGCTGTAGACGAGCCCTTCCTCTTTCAGGAAGGTGCGGACTTTGCCGACCCACTCGAGGAAGTTGAAATCCTTGGGATCGACGACGTAGAACTCCATGTAGCTCCCCAGGTCTCCGGGCACAAAAGGGAGCGGATATTATGCCATCGCCTTCCTCAGGGCAACCGGCCCTGGGCTCACCCTTGTAATTCGTGTGTAAAACACGCACCCTCTGCCTCCTCAAAGACATGAAAGTCGGAGCAGATCATGGGTGCCCTTCGTGTGATGTGGCGGGGTCGTGTGCTGTGGAGCTGTCTCGTGCTCATGGGGTGTACTGATGCTGAAGAGGCGTCGACACCGCCCCCCGAGCAAGCCCCTGACTGTGCACAGGCCGCCGAGGCCATCGCCCAGTGTTACGGTCAGTCTGCTGCAACAGAATTCTCGGCGATGTGTACCCCCGAGCGCGCTGCAGAGGTTTTGCCCCTCGACTGCGTCAACGACGACAGCAAGGCCGACCTGGTCCAGAACAACTGGCTGTGTCGGAACCTCGGAGTGCTCTGCGACACTGTGGAGACCTTCGAAGACGACGTCGAGCACTTCAAATATGGCACGCTGGGCACCGAAAACCCCGGCCTGCCCCTCGCCCTGATCCGCGCCCTGCCCGAGATTTGCCCAGATTTGTGGCCCGAAGACGGCTGGGCAGGCTTCGGCATGATCCAGGAGCCCGGCCGCACTCTGCCCATCGGCTGGTCTACCCGGCGCATCGCCGGCATCACCCTCGCGTCGGGCAACTGCGCTCGATGTCACGTGTCGACGGTGAGAGAGGCCCCCGATGCTGATCCCATGATCTTCATGGGTGGCCCGGGGCAACAGATCGATGCCGTGGGCATGACCGACTTCCAGCTCGCATGTTTGAGTGATCCGCGCTTCACCCGCGGGCGCCTCTACGAGGTCCTGAGCGAGCTGCCCGATGTGGGCACCGTGGAGCTCGCCGCCATGGTCCTCGCCGCAGGCCTGTTCAACGACAAGGCCCAGGAGACCGCCGAGCAGCTGCGCTATCTGATCACTGGTGATCGCACCCCAGGCCCTGGCCGAAGCGACGCCTTCAACGTGGGGGCGGTGCAGTTGTTGGGCTGGGATCTCGAAGATCCGCCCTTCGCCAACGCTGACTTCGGTGTCTCGTGGCGGGCCGCTGCGGCGCCGGGCGACTTGGTGAACTGGGACGGCAACAGCGACGACATCCACGAGTCCAACATCTCGGTGGTCCTCACCCTCGGTGCTTCTGAAGAGGGGGTGGATCACCCCGCCCTGGAGCGCGTGGAGGCGATGCTCGACGCCATGGAGGCGCCGAAGTACCCCTTCGAGATCGACACCACGCTCGCCGAAGCCGGCGCCGAGGTCTACGCCGAGAAGTGTGCTGAATGCCACGCGCGGAGTGGTGAGCGATTCAACACGGTGATCAGCCTCGACGAGATCGGCACCGACGGGGAGCGGGCTCAGATCACCGACGAAACCCTCGTGGAGGCGATGCACGAGATCGGCGCTGGCTTCGACTGGCAGTTCAAGAGCTTCCGGCCTTCGAAAGGGTACGTGGCCTCACGCATCGACGGCGCGTGGCTGCGAGGGCCTTTCTTGCACAATGGCTCGGTGCCCACCCTCTGGCATCTGCTCAGCCCCGTCGACGAGCGACCCGAGATCTTCTTCCGCGGTGGCGATGTGTACGATCAAGCGGCCTTGGGTTTCATGTCCGACAGCCCCACTCAGGGCAACCGGGTGCTCTTCGAGTTCGATACGAAGAAGCCTGGCAACGGGAACGGCGGCCACCTGTTCGGCACCGACCTGCCTGATGAAGATCGCCGAGCCCTGCTGGAATACCTGAAGACAATTTGAGCGGTGTGCTCAGAGGGTGGCCACTCAGCGCTGCTGAATGTAGCCGTTCTGCATGAGGTAGAGCATGTCCTGCCACGTCTCGAGATCCGAAGCGTCGCTGGCGTTGAGGATCTGAATCACCTGCCCGAAGTTCAAAATCAGCTGCAGCGTGTCGAGGGTCTCTGCAGAGAGATCCGAGAGCCGCGGGGTGAGCGGGTGAGCCAGCTTGAGGTGTCCGCTGGCGCCGGGCAGGTGTCGGCTGAACTTGCGCAGCTCGTCCCATTGCCGCACGCCCTCGAGCAGGAGGTTGCGGGTGTTGTCTTCGATGTGACCTTCGAACTGAGGCAGCGCGTCACCCGTGAGGAAGCGGAAGTCGCCCTCTTGCCAGGTCAGGGTGCGATAGAGCGCCTTCACCGGATCATCTGGGCGATGATCCGTGCCGTCGGTGGCCTGACTGGACAGGGTGGCGTAGTAGAGATGCCCCTCTTTGAAGAAAATGCGGGTCTCTTGCACCCAGTGATCGTCGTTGGAGACGAGCAGCACCCCATTGCGGCGGCCAGCATGGAACAGCTCCACGAGATCGGCGACGGTGATGTCGTCGTCGGGGAACCGCCCGCGCATGGCCTCCTTGAGGCCTGGCAAATCAGGGTGATCAGGCGCTGCGCTTTCCTGCGTACCGCCCGGGTTGAACCCTGGCGCCGGCGTGGCGATCGGCTCGGCCCGCAGCTGCGAGGGCGCAGCCACGGTGGACATCGGCGCCGGGGTGTTCGGATCCATACCCACGGGGATGTTCACCCGGCCACCGGCGGGGGCCGTAGGCTGTGAGCCAAGGGGGTGATCACCCTGTGGTGGCATCGTCGCCGGAGGCAGCGTCGCCGGAGGGCCAGCAGGAGCGGGCGTCTCTTCGATGCCCAGGGTCTGCTCTGTGGACTCCATCTCCATGAGCTGCATGAGCGAGGTGCCCACGAGTACACGATCGCCCACCTGCAGGCGCGCCACGGTGATCTTCTCGCCGTTGACGAAGGTGCCGTTGGTGCTCTTGAGATCTTGCAACACGATCTTGCCGTGCAGCGTGATGATCTTGGCGTGGCGACGCGACACCATGTCCTCGTGGAGGACCATGTCGTACTCGCTGTTGCGACCGATGATGATCTCGCGGTTGGGTCGGAGAGGGAACTCACCACCCTTGTACTTGCCCGCGATGAAGCGTAGGGCGTAGGACGCCTTCCTGGGATCAGCCAAGGACGCCAGCCTCCGGTCGTCCGATCAATGAAGAATTTGTGGGTATCACGCCGGGCACATCAGGGCAAGGGTCGATGTCCGAGGCTCGAGGCTCGAGAAGGGGCGTCTCAGCTCTCTGGCGCCATGATGAAGGGGAACGAGGCCTTACAGGGCTCGCCCTGAGGCTTTGGAAACCGCATACGCCCTATGGCGCTCTGGATGCAGGTTTCGACGGCATCGTGGTTGAGCGTGCTGTACTCGACGAGCACGTCAGATGCCTTGCCGCTCCGCTTGATTTGCCAATTTAAGGCGATCTTGCCCATGAGCGTGGGGGTCTTTTTCAGGTGCTTCTCGTAGCAGCGCTTCACGACACTCGACTTTCGCTCGAGGACTGCGAGCACCCCCGCTGCGGTGCAGGTCGAGGTGGTGGTGCCTTCCAGGATTTTGAGCCGCCCCTGCACGGGCTTTTTCTTCTGAGGTGGGCAGACATCGAATGGTTGCAGTGGGTGACAATCCGGGACGCAGGGGCGGAGCGGGTCATGAGGGCACTCTGGCGGGTGTGCTGTGGCCCTGGGGGTCCACAGAAGGGAAAGCATGAATATGCAGGTCAGTCGAATCATGTTTTTCAAGGCTCGAAAGTGAACAGGGAGTTGACCTGGCAGAGGCCACCCTTGTGGAAGCGCCAGCGCTTGATGTTGCGCAGCATACAACTCTCTGCTTCCAACAGTGTTTTGGGTCAGAGTTCAGCGTCACCGGCGGATCGATGACTGCGCCCTGCGTTGGTGGGTGTGACATCGCCTGAGACTGAAAGTTCCGGTAAGAGTCTGTCGTTTCAGACTTTGACGCTTTGTATGTCACCGGCAGGTGAGAGGAGATTGCACATGAGAATGCGGATGGGCGTGTGGGCGTGCCTGTTGAGTCTGCCGTTGACCGCTGGGGTGGCCAGGGGCGCCGAGACCGACGAAGAGAAAGCGCTCCGCCTCGACCTCGCCCGCATCGCCGGCCTCGAGGCGCGGCGCGATCTCGCCTCGGGCTGGCTGGTGAAACAGCTCGAGGACGAGCGCCCGGAGATCAGGCGCCGGGCTGCGCTCACGCTGGGCCGCATCGAACGGGTAGAGACTCGGAGCGCCCTGGCGAAGGCCCTCGGCGACACCGACGTCGCGGTGCGCAGACATGCAGCCTTCGCCCTCGGGCAGCTTGGGCTGGGCTCAGCGGACATCATCATCGGGCGCCTCGAGGTCGAGCAGAGTCCCGAGGTCAAGGGGGCCCTGCTGAGGGCTCTGGGGCAGGTGGCCAACCTGTTGCACGAGAAGCCCTTGAAGGCAGCCCTCACCGACGCCGACGCCGGCGTCAGAGCTCAAGCATTCACGGCGCTGGCGTTGTTGGCCCGTCGGTTCGACGGGCGCATCGACGAGACCGGCTTGGAAGACATCGCCAAGGGCCTCTCCGATGCCGACGAGAGGGTGAAGCGCGCCGCTGCCTATCTGCTCATGCGCCAGAAGGTGCACACCGGAGATGACGCTCTGGGCCATGTGGCCACCTGCGCGAGCAAAGGCCCCGTCGACGGGCGGGTGTGGTGCACCCAGGCGCTGGCGCACTTCGGCGAGCGGGGCACCGCGGCCTTGAAGGCAGCCATCCTCGATCCAGAGTGGCGGGTGCAGGCTGCAGCAGCCCAGGCCATGGGTGCCTTGAAGATCGACACTGGCAACAAGGGGGCCCTCATCAACGAGACCTTGTCTGTCTGGGCCACGAAGATCGCCGAGCAAGGTGGCAGATTGCCCGCGAATCATGGCTTGCCGTTGATGTCACTGCTCGACAGCGGGCTGGCCCTCGATGTCGCCGTCGCGAACAAGCTCGTGCCCGGCGCTCAGGCGGTCTTGAAGGCCGTGAAGATCCCTGATGGGCCCGAGGGGCGCACCGCCTCGCACGTGCTGTGTCGGGCGGCGGCCCTCGCTGATCGGGCCCGAGGCAAGCTCAAGGCCCTGCGCAAGTGTGGTCAGCCCGACTTCCCTGAGCAGTTCCGGCAGGTCCTCTCGGTGCGGGTGGCCGACAAAGTGCCCCTCAAGAAGAGGGCCCGAGCGCTCACGAAGCTCTACAAGAAGGCTTCTCCCCTCGGCCGGGTGGCCATCATGTCGGCCCTCGAAGGTATGGGGGCGATAGCACCTGGCGTGGAGAACCTCGTCATCAAGGGTCTCGGCGACGCGGATCCCGGGGTGATCACCGAGGCCGCCCGAGTGGCAGGTGTGCTGGCCCTCGAGGAGGCCGCTCAGCCCCTCGTCAATGCCTACCAGCGCATGATGCCTGCCGAAGAGCTCGAGGCGGTGCAGGCCATCTTCAAGGCCTTGGGTCAGATCAAGCCGTTGGGCGTGGCGCCGATCCTGGAGAATCACTTGTCTCACCCCAACCCTGCCTTGAGGCAGTCAGCGGTGCAGGCCCTGCAAGCGGTGAAGGGCCACGAGGGGCGGGCCATGGCGGTGATCCCCCGAGGGACCGCCGGTGAGCCTGTGCCCGATCTGGCCCAGGTGGAGATCACGCCCTATCGCAAGGCCACGGTGACCACCAGCAGAGGTGACGTGGTCATCGCCCTGCGGCGAGAGGCCACCCCTGGCACGGTGCGCAACTTCGTGAAGCTGGCGAAGAAGGGGTTTTACAACGGGCTGACGTTCCATCGGGTGGTGCCGGGCTTCGTCACCCAGGGGGGTGATCCTCGAGGGAACGGATCCGGCGGTCCGGGGTACACCATCCGCTGCGAGCTCGACACCGAGCCCTACGTGCGAGGCGCTGTGGGCATGGCCCTCGCGGGCCGGGACACCGGGGGTAGCCAGTTCTTCGTCACCCACGGGCCGACCCCGCACTTGGAGGGCGGCTACACCCTCTTTGGCCACGTGGTCAAAGGCATGCAGGTGATCGACACCCTCACCCCAGGAGACACGATCGTGCAGATCAGCTTCAGTCGGAACTGATCTCCGACTCCGCTTTCGGTATACTCTCCGCTTATCGACCTTTTGCGCGGAGTACCGACAATGCAATCCATCACCCACACCGGCGACCTCCTGCAGGCCATCTGGACCCCAGGCCCAGGTGAGCTGTTGTTGATTCTGGCCATCGTGCTGGTGGTCTTCGGCGCCAACCGCATCCCCCAGCTCGGCGAGTCCCTGGGCAAGGGCATCCGGAACTTCAAGAAGTCGTTCAGCAGCGACGAGATCGAGACCCAGCCCACTCAGCACAATGTCAAAGAGGTGGCTGACCACACCGTGGAGCCTCTGGAGAGCCGCCTGGGCAACACGCAGGAATCGAAGACCAAGATCTGAGGCTTCGCGCCTCATTTCGATTCAGTGCATCTGGCTGTTGCTCAACAGCTCCCGTGCCCGCCTTTGCAGTGCTTCACTGAGTAGCCCGTCGTACGAGACACCCTTCAAAGTGCGCGTGTCCATGAGGGGCAGTAGATTGATCCCCATATCCACCGGTGAGTAGGGGTTGAGGAGCAATGCTTTTTGCACCTCACCTCGACGCCCCCAGCGCGGATGCCCGAAGACCACCTCGAGGCAGGTGGCGAGGGTGGGTCGCCGCGCGGCGACCCGGATGACGTCCTGCTCCACCATGAGCGGATGATCGAGCACATGACGCAGCACCACCGGATCAGGATCGAAGAGCAGTCGGCCCAACAATGTACGATCAGCTGTGCGGGCCATCATCCTGCGGTGCCCCAGCGTGATCTCGCGACCCTCACCACCGAGCTGGGGCTCTTTGATGTGGGTGGCCACCGCCGCCGGTGGGGGGGCGGTGGGCAGCAACAGCCGCATGACGTCGATGTCGCCTCTTTCACGGGCGGCCTCGTAGATCACCCGCCGGCGCTCGTGGTGCGCCTCGGCGGCCCGCCGGCTGATGCCGTGGGTGTCACGACCCGAGTGTTGTCTGAGCCAGATGACCAGTGAGATGTAGGCGGTCCGGTAGGGCTCTTCGCGGCGTTGCACCCCGGCGAAGAGCTGAGAGAGCAGCAGGATCAAGTCATCGGTGGGGCAGGTCTCGAACTGCTCGGCCCAGAGCGCTTCTTGCATCTCGGGCTCGGTGATCGCCGCCAGACGCCTGACGAAGGCCTGAGCGCGTGACGATGGTTCGGTCAGACTCACCGGCTCTCCCTGGGCTGTGCCCGGTGGGGTGGGTGATCAGGGAGAACGCGTAGCTTCCGAGTGCTTGATCTCGGCATATGGGGTCAGTTCGCCGAGGGCCGTGCTGCCCTCCTTCAAGAAGACCACATTGAACAGTCGCCGACCCCCTGGGGGGATTTTGATGTCGGCGAGCTCTGGGAGGAACGTGGCGAAGTGAGGGTGCCCTGGATCAGCAGCCACCTTGGCGGCTTCGGCTTCGTCGAACGTGGTGCAGCACGGAATCACCCGGCGGTGCAGCGGCAGATTGCCCTGCCTCAGCTGCGCTTCGATGGTGACGGCATGGTGCACCCCCTCGGTGGGGTTGCTGATTTGACCCGTGAGCAGCGCGTGGCCTCCGGGGAGGGGTTCGACAGTGACGTCGACCACCTCGAGGCTGCCGATGGGCGCGGTCGGCTTGGGCGCCGGGGGCAATGGTTTTGCCGGTGCAGGTCGCGGATCGTGACCTGTGAAGGCGATCTGCGCTGCGATCTTGGGGTTCTCCCAGATGATGGGCTGGAAGTTGTTCTTCCACGCGATGAAGAGCCCCACGCCGATGATGGCGAGCAGCAAGGTCAGGATGATGAAGCGCCCGATGCGGGGCTGACGGACGACGGTGATGTCGACGCTGTCGTGGGCATTCGGGCGGTTGGGGTAGTGAACCTTCTCGTCTTCTTCGTCGGTGATGGCGCTCAGCTCGAGGGTCTGATTCGGATCACCTTCTACGAGGTTGAGCTTGCCCGGCTCGGGTAAGACAGGGGCTGCAGAGAAGTTCACTGCTGGCGTGAGCGGTGAGCTGAAGGCCAGGGCGGCGCTGACCTCGGGGTCGATCTCCACCTGCTCGTCGCTGTGATCGCCGAGGACCTGCATGTCGACGATGACCTTGGCGTCATCGGCGCTAGGCCCGTCTTCGAGTTGCTTACGTGGTTGATCGACGCTGCTCATAACAGTGCCAGAGGATCGCACTTCCGAGGCCTCAAAACAACCAGGAACCACCACCAAAGCACCCCGTCGTCAGTGGCTGTAGCTTGCTTTGGACCAGTGATGGTGGTGTGCTCCCCTTCTTCTCATTGGAGGTGTGGTCGTGACCATCGACGAGCAGATGCAGACGCTGTTGATCCGCGAGGGGCTGACGCGCTCAGAGTTTCAGGAGACGAGCGCCCCGATCTACATGACCTCGGGCTATGTCTACGACTCCGCCGAAGAGGCCGCCGCGGCCTTCACTGGTGAGCAGGAGCGGTTCATCTACAGCCGTTACGGCAACCCCACGGTGCAGATGTTCCAGAGTCGCCTGGCGGCCCTCGAGGGCGCCGAGGCCTGCTTCGCCACGGCGAGTGGGATGGCGGCGGTCTTCGCCGCCCTCGCGTCGCAGGTGAGCGCTGGGGATCGCATCGTGGCGCCGAAGGCTCTCTTTGGCTCGTGTCTGCAGATCCTCACGGTGATTCTGCCCCGCTTCGGGGTAGAGGCCACCCTGGTGGACGGTACGGATCTCGATGACTGGGCCCGGGCCCTGGAGACGCCGGCGAAGGTGGTATTTCTGGAGAGCCCTTCGAACCCGGCCCTGGAGCTGGTGGATCTCGAGGCGGTGGTGCCCATGGCCAGAGCTGCGGGAGCACGTGTGGTGGTGGACAACGTCTTCGCCACGCCGATCCTACAAAAGCCGCTGGCCTTGGGCGCCGACGTGGTCATCTACTCGGCGACGAAGCACATTGATGGTCAGGGTCGGGCCCTCGGTGGCGCAGTGCTCGGCACCACTGAGTTCATCACCGAGGTGTTGCAGCCCTTCGTGAGACACACGGGGCCGAGCATCAGCCCCTTCAATGCCTGGCTGATGCTCAAGGGCCTCGAGACCCTGCAGCTGCGGGTACGGGCCCAATGCGACAACGCCCACGGCCTCGCGGATTGGCTTGAGCAGCACCCGAAGGTGAAGTCGGTGCGCTACCCAGGTCTGCAGAGTCACCCCCAGCACGGGCTGGCAAAGCGTCAGATGACCGGCTTTGGCACCCTGGTGGCGTTCCAGCTCGAAGGCGGACAGCCTGAGGCCTTCCGCATGATGAACGCTTTGAAGCTGGTGGACATCTCGAACAACCTCGGCGACTCGAAGACGCTGATCACCCACCCACCCACCACGACGCATCGCCGGGTGAGCGAGGCCGATCGCCTCACGCTGGGCATCACGCCTTCGATGGTGCGTTTGTCGGTGGGTTTGGAGGGGCTCGCCGATCTTCGAGCCGACTTCGAGCAAGCGCTCGCTGCTGTGTGATCCCCATCTTGCTGGGACCTCTTGGCGATCTGGGCACCGGGTTTTCGGTATAAGCATTCGTAACGATGGCTCGCTGGAGCAGCACCTGATGACCGTTCTCTCTCGTCACCTCTTCATCTCCACCCTCGCGCTGGCGCTCGCGGCCTGTGAGGACGACTCACTGCCGTCGCCCTTCGATGCCGCTGTCCCCGACGCGCGTTTGCCCGACGCCGCCTTCGACGCCGGTGCCGACGACATGATGGTGGAGATCCCTGATGCAGAGCCGCCACGGCCCGATGCTCGGCCTGACCTGCGGTGCGAGGAAGCCTGCGCCACGCTGGCGGCATGTGCAGCCTCTTCGGATCGTTGTCCGGGTGTCGGCGCAGAGGATGAGGCGAGCTACGCCGAAATCTGTGTACCTGCCTGTGAGGTCAACGCCAGCCTGCTCGATCTCGTCGACGGCTCGGCGTGTGACGACACTGTCTCTCGCATTCGCGCCCTGAGCGACGACTTCGACACCCGTTGCCAGTCCACGTACACCCTCACCGTGCTGCACACTGCAGGTGGAGTGAGCGATTTGCTGCCTCAGCAGGCAGAGCTCGCTGGAGGTGGCGATGCGTTGGTGGGCGGTGGTGCGCGGGCTGCGGCGTTGATGCGGCAACTACGGGCCAGCGCAGGGACTGATGGCGTAGTGGCGATCCATACTGGGGATCACCTGATCCCGGGGTGGGCTTACGACGTCACGCAAGATCTGCCTTTGTCGGCCATGGGCCCGGTGCTTCAAGGGGCCACTGTGGATGTGGCGGCCCTCGGTGAGCAGGACTTCTTCATCGGCCCCGAACACCTCGCTGCCTGGATCACGGCCTGGGGAGACAGCCCCACCGTGGTGGCCAGCAACCTCGGCGACAGCGAAAGCGAGGCACTGCAGGCTCTCAGGGACACCGGGGTGATCTCCACTCGGGTCGTGGTCGAAGCTGGCGGCGCGCGCATCGGCATCATCTCGGCCCTGCCAGGCGATCTGCCAGAGATCGCCAGCCCGCTCTCCAATGTGCTCGATCCGCTGGCGGCGTTGATCCTCGAGGTGCTTGCCCTTCAAGAAGAAGGCGTCGACAAGATCGTGATGGTGAGCCACCTCGATCGTTTCGAGGAAGATCGCATCCTCTCCCTCCAGGCCATCGGGGTCGACGCGGTGATCGCCGCCGGTGGCGGGGTGTACCTCGGCGATATGGAGGACCAGCGCCTGGTCGGCGACACCCTTGATCCGGTGCTGACCTATCCAACCATGGTGGTCGATGGTGCTGGTGGGGCGCTGCCCGTGGTGGCCGTTCCGGGTGGCTTCCGCTATGTGGGCCGTCTGGGGCTGACGTTCAACGATCAAGGTGATGTGATCGCCATTGACGAGACCAGTGGCCCTGTGGGCGTGTGGGCCGATGAGCGTGTGCCTGTCGACCAGGGCACGCTCGATGCGCTCCAGACCTCGGTGGAGCAGCCGCTGCAGATGGCCCTCGAGGCCCCAGGCCCGATCCTCGCCACCACCTCGGTGGAGATCAGCGGGGTCAACTCGACAATGCAGGAGGTCAACGCCGGAGATCTCGTCGCCGACGCGATGCTCTGGCAGGCCCGGGCATCGGCTGCGGCATACGGCGCTGATCCTGCGGTGCCCATCGTGGCCTTGGTGGACGGCGGTTCGATTCAGCCAGTGGCCTGGCCCGTCGCCGAAGACGCCCTCACCCTCGACCTGGTCTACGACCTGGTGCCCGAGCAGGCTACGGTGGTCCTGGTGGAGCTGAGCCGCACCCAACTCAAAACAGTGTTGGAGCACAGCTTCTCAGAGCCCATGGGCATGGCGGCGGAGTACTTCCCGCAGGTGGCGGGGATGCGGTTGATGCGCGCTCTGGGTGAGGAAGCCCGGGGCACGGACGAGAACGGCGCAGGCATCCCTGGCAGCCGTGTACGGGATGTACAGATCGAAGGCCCAGTTGATGGCGGCGCCCGGCTGGTGAGCGAGGGCCGCGTGCAATCACCCTCCGATGGGCAGTCCGCGACGGTCTATCTGGCGACGACGAATCGCCTGGTGGCGGGTCTGTGGGATTACCCCTTCAATCTGTTCCCCGCTGCGGCGCGCATCCCTGTGGGTGAGACGGTGCAAGGCGCGTTGCGCGCCTACATCGTCGATGCTCTGGAAGGTGAGATCGGCCTCGACGACTACCCCACCAAGGGGCAGGATCGCATCCTCGACGTGAATCCCTGATCACTCCTCGACGGGCTCGCCAGGAGCCACGTCAGCGCGCAAGTGCACATAAGGCGCTTCCGGATCGGCCCAGACTGCGGCGTTGGGAAAGCTCAAGGGCAGAGGCAGCACGTCGTCACCAAGGCTGAAGGTGGTGTCGGCGAGCAAACCGGGCAGCGCGCTGACGAGGGCGCCCAGCTGATCTTCGAGGCGGGCTTTGTCCACGGGGCCACGGGGGGTCTCAGCGACGTCGAGCCAGGCCTCTACATCGAGCTCAGGTACGATCTCGATGCCATTCCCTGGGGTGATGCTCACGCTCATATGCACGACGAACTGTGCTGCGATCGTGACCAGAATCTCGTCGTTCTCAGTGAGTAGATCGATGAACAAGTCACCAGCCTCGATGACGAGGGGGCGAGGGCCATCCTCCACGCGGGACACCAGCGGCAGGGGTGGGCGCAAGCGCAGCTTGATGTTGCTCGACGGATCGATGCCCTCTGCTGCCTCACCGAGGCCCGCTTGAAACAGGCTGAGGCGCAAGGGGATGGGCAAGTTGATGTCACCGCCCTCTTCGAGGGTGAGGTCGAGGATGCCGGCGGCCCAGACGGCGTGCAGGATGCGCGAGGTCAGATCGGTGGCCACAGCGAGATCGATGTCCCCTGATCGGCTGGGATCCATCATGGTCGGGCTGCCGGCCTCAGCGCGGACGGCGAGGCCCATGTTCACCACCTGCTCGGCGAGCACACGGCTGTCGAGCTCGAGGAGCAGTCCAGTGGGGTCAACCGTGGCCGCCTGCACACCGAGAGTCAGCTCGATGGATTGGCCGAGTAGCTCCACCGAGCGCATGAGGGCGGCGCCGTCGAAGAGTGCTGGCAAAACCAACTCGTCGACGGCGTCAGCGATGAGCCCATCTGCGAGGTTGGGGATGAAGTCCTCGAACCACTCTTCGATGCTGGAGGGCACGTTCTCGATGTCGTACATGAAGTTCTCAAAAGACGCCTCTGCGCTCTCAAGGGTGAGCTCAAGGCCACCCTCAGGCGTGCGCCCCACGACGACGCGTGCTACCAGCGTGGCGGGGTCGACGGAGGCCTCACCGGTGATGCTCAGCTCGGCATCACCGACCGGGGCGATGCCGGTGATCTCCATCTGGAGCCCATAGATTGAGAACCTGAGCTCAAGGTACCCATTGCGCGGCAACAATAGCACCTCGAGGGCGGAGTACTCGAAGCGGGTCAACTCCAGATCGCCAGGCATGGCCTCTGCGAGCAGGGCGGGGAGGTCTTGTGACTCTACATATGCCGCCACCACCTGACCGATGCTCGTGAGCCCCGAGGGCCCCACCATGAGGGTGGCGGCGTCTTTGACAGGCTCGCTGGGATCGACGTCGGCGTCGAAGAGCACGGCAAAGCGCTCCTCGTCTGCTTGAGCCTCCGGATCGTTGGGGTCACCATCCACGCCTCGGACGGCGACGATGTTCATGCCGGGCCGGGCAGGTACGGAGACCGAGAACCGGCCGTCTGCTTCTGGCCGCGCCTCGACGCCGTCGACGAGGAGCACAGGCTCACGGCCGCCGGTGATGCGCCCTTCGACCTGAATCACACCGCCGGTGTCCCGCTGCCCACGAGGCGGGGCGGTGAGCTCGATGGCCACTGGGTCGACCGGGCCGAGATCGGGCACCATGGCGTCAGGCATGGGCACCGACATGTCTGCTGGAGCAGAGACCATGGCGTCGGAGGCTGGAGGCAGGGCGTCGTTGGCGCCGTCGGGGCTCTTGCTGTCGTCCCCGCATGCGGTGAGGGAGAGCAGAGCCAGAGCAAGGGTGGCGATACGCAAAGTGGGGGATCTCATCAGCAAGCACTCACACGGATAACGGCGGGGGGTGTTTGAAAGCATCCTTAGAGCAGTATGCGAAAGGAACTGATGCAGCAGGTCATTTCGTATACTGCTCTAGTTATAGCGAGTACATGAGGGCAGATGTAGTCGGAGGGCGCTTCGTGGGTGAGTCTGTTTCGGGCACGGGCACGGGCACGGGCACGGGCACGAGTTTTACGGGCGTGGACAGTGCAGCCTGAGGCTGCATGTCTTGGAGCGAGTGGAGGGGGGCGCAGCCGGCCGGAGGGAGCGGAAAGACACCCAAAGGGCTGTCCACTGTTTGGCCTGACAGTACAGCCTGAGGCTGCATGTCTTCCAGGCGGGCTCAGCGGCAGAATTGCTGTGCGAGATCGTTGTTGGGCACGCAGCCCGAGACCCCGAAGATGCTGCAGCAGACGTTGTCGCCAGGGCAAACCTGGGCGTCGTTGCAGGACAGCACGCAAATCTGACCGGCCAGGAACACGTCCTGACACTCTTCGTCCGCCGTGCAGGCGTTCGGATCATCGCCACAGGCAGGCGGGCCGGCGTCGCCCCACTCGCTCATCATGCGATCCGCGCCGCCCACCTCGATGCACTCGCCGTCGATGCAGAGGTTGCCGTCACCGCAGTCGCCGTCGTCGAAACAGCCGACACATTCGCCGGTGTCCGGATCACAGACACCCTCGTCGCACTCTACGCCGGCACAGCGGCAGGCGTCGTCGCGACCGCATACCTGAACCCGCTGGCCATTGCGTTGGATCGGGGTGCAGTTCGAGCCGTCGGGGCAGACATCCTCGCCCTCGTCACAGGCCAGACCACAGGCGCGGACCTCCTGGTTGAAGCCCAGGCGGTAGCGTACGCAGTACATGTTGTCGGGGCAGTCGGACTCGTCCTCACACGGGGCGCAGATGAGGGCCAGCGGATCGACACAGGCGTTGTCGCTGCACACCGTGCCGTCGGCGCAGTCGTCATTGCCCAGGCACTGCACGCACTCGCCAGAGGTGGGATCACAGAGTTGACCGTCGGCGCAGTCCACCGCCTCACAGGGGTCTTCGCAGACACCCGTCGCAGGATCACAGATACCCGAGGGGCATGCTTCGGGGTTGCACACCCCTGCGTCGCAGGTCTCACAGACACAGCCCGTGTTGCCCTCACAGAGGAGATCGCGGTTCTCGCCGATGACCTGCACTTCGCAGGTGGCCGGGTTGAAGCGGAAGGCTTCCCAGAGCTGACGCTCGACTCTGTTCGCCGAGTCGAGGACCTGAGGGCCGAAGTTCTGAGGCTCGGCATCGCCGCAGTTGAAGGTCAGCTGTGCTGCCCCCTGGGCGCGCTCGTCGCCCTGCGTGAACAGATCGACGCCCACCGTGTACCAGCCCGCCTCGGGCTCACCGAGACGGACCTGCTCTTCGAGGGGCAGGCGGCGTGGGCCGGCGTCACGGGTCAGGCCTGGGGTGCACCAGTCGGGGCTGCGGTTGTTGGCCCAGCAGTCGAAGGGGCTCTCGAAGTAGACGCCTTCGGGGTGGAGCACGTGTAGATCGAAGTCGAGGGTGTCGTCGCCCCAGGTGAGGGTGATCCAAGCCTGAGGGGTCAACTCGTCACAGGCGTCGCCGCGGCCGTCATCGTCGCTGTCGAGCTGGTCGAAGTTCGGTACGTCGCGGCAGTTGTCGCAGGCGTCACCGCGGCCGTCGTCGTCGACGTCGGACTGGCGGTTGGGCACCTCGGGACAGTTGTCGGCGGCGTCGGGCACGCCGTCACCGTCGCGATCAGACTCCACGCAAGCGTCGCCGATGCCGTCGCCGTCGCTGTCTTCCTGATCGGCGTTCACGTCGAGAGGACAGTTGTCGCAGGCATCGCCCACGCCATCTTCGTCGCCGTCGCCCTGGTTGCGGTTGGGCTCGAGGGGGCAGTTGTCGGCCATGTCGGGCACGCCATCGAGATCGATGTCGTTCTCGCCGATGGCGCAGGCGTCGCCTGTGCCGTCTCCAGCGTCGTCGGCCTGGTCCGGGTTGGCCACGTTGGGGCAGTTGTCGCAGGCGTCGCCCACACCATCGTCGTCGGCGTCGCGCTGGCTGTTGTTCGCCTGCTCGGGGCAGTTGTCCACCCCGTCGCGGATGCCGTCGTTGTCGGTGTCGGCTTCGGGATCACCACCACCTGCGCCGCCAACAGGCCCGCCACCGAAGCCGCCTTCACCGCCAACAGGCTCGCCGCCGAATCCGCCTTCGCCGCCAACAGGCTCGCCACCAAAGCCGCCCTCACCGCCGAAGCCACCTTCGCCGCCAACAGGCTCGCCGCCGAAGCCACCTTCACCACCGACGGGCTCGCCGCCGAAGCCGCCCTCACCACCGATGGGCTCACCGCCAAAGCCTCCGACAGGCTCACCACCAGCGCCAGCGACCGGGTCGCCACCCACAGGGGCACCACCGCCACCGGCTTCACCGCCGCGACCACCGGAGCCCATGCCCCCGCCGTCGACAGCAGCACCACCAGCGGCAGCGTCTTCACCCTCGGACTCGGCGACAGGATCAGACTCTTCGATACAGCCTGAGACCATCAGGGCCAGGGCCAACAGCACGCCGGCCTTTCGACCAGCGCCTTGCAGCTTCCATCGCATGTACAGCTCTCCGCTTCTTGAACCTGCCTTGCGCAGGTCGACGATTCTCCCGAGCATCCTCTCTGGCATACCGGCCAATCGAGTCCCGGATCAACTGCAGAGACGTGGTGCTCGCTATGGTGCGTATGCATATGTGGAGATTTAAGCCGAACACCGCATGGGCAGATGCAGGTGTTTGGTACCAGAGGTACTCAAATGACGCATACCCCCGGCCCGCGGGCCAAGATGGTGCCCAAAATCATCCTCGAAGGCACCCGACTCACCCAGAAGACCGACATCGCCTTCGCCCTCAACAGCCACCCGCGGATCGTGGGTCCACGGAAGTACCAGTATCACTCCCCGCTGATCTCTGCGGAGTGGTGCGGGTTCACGCCTACACCCTGGGGGCGGGGGTTGATCAACTTTGAGGCTGATGAAGCCGAGCGGGCCATGGAGACCTACGCCACCTGGGCGAGGCTCTTCGAGTTGATGCCCCACTACTCATGGATCATCGACCGGTTCCACCTCTCGACCCAGTTGCATCAGCAGATGCACCATCAGCAGCACTACGACTTCGACTGGCTCGAAGCGCGCATGCGCCCCCTGGGCTTCGCCGTGGTGTTCTGTACGCGGCGTCCCGAGAGCTTTGCCGCCGCCCGTGAGGCGCGGCTGAAGATCTCGGGGAACCCTTCGCAGTACGACGATCTCGACATCTTCGTGCGAGAGCAGGCGCTGATGCGGCCGCTGGTGGCTCAGAGTACGTTGCCAGTGCTCGAGGTGGACATCTCCGATCGCACCATCGACGAGGTAGCCGACACCATCGCTGATTGGATGGAAGAGACAGGACTGCTGTGGGGCGAGGTTCAGAGCTGAGTTCAGGTATGTTGAGTCAAGCGTGACGAGGTGGGTGCTCTACGCCCTCTGGCGGTGGCCTGAGCTTGACGCTCTGGGCCGTGGGCTGGGGTGATGTACGCGCCGTTGGTGCTCAGATCGAGGGGGGGAGGCTATGAGGTGGGTGGAGGGGCTGATCTTGGGCTGTGCGTTGTTGCCACTGAGGGCAGAGGCGTGCTCGGCGAATGTGTGGGTTGATGGGCTCATCGAGATACGCCCTCGGCCGTGTGAGACGCTGCCTGCAGGCTCGCCGATCCGTGTGATGGGGCGGAGCCTCGAGGCAGATCAGTTCGATCTGCAGGTCGACGGCGCGCCCAGGGCGTTTCGCCTGGAAGAGGCTCCGGGGTTCACCGAGTCTTTCACAGGGCTCAGTTACGAGCTGATGATCAGCTCGGCGATCTATCCAGACCCGCCCACGGAGCCTGGAGATTGGGTCACGCTGCGTTGGACAAACACATCGGGCCGAGCTGGTTTTGAGTCACAGCGGCGTCACTGGACAGCCGGCAGAAGGCTGCCCGTGCTCCAAATGGATCGAGGGCCACTGCTGAGCATCGATCGACTCCAAGTGCCCAACCGGCTGAGCACCTGCGAGCACGATCGGCTGACTGATCTCTATTTCTTCTCGGTGCATGTCGACACAACCCTCGCAGAGGCTGACAGACCTCTGTATGCCGTGCTCCATCATCTCGACGAGGATGGTCGATGGGTGCCTTCGATGAGCCGTCCGGTCGCAGGGCTGGAAACCTTGCTTGTGCGCTCGCTTTTTCCTGCAACGCCCTCACCAGAAAATGCCAGGCGATACGGATCTGTTACGCCAGGGCCAACGTGCTGGCGGGCCGAGGTGGTTGACCCTGCCCTTGGGCACCGCGTGATGGGCGAGCCAGTCTGCGCGCTCTGTCGCGATCGGATCGAACCTCGTGATGAGCGCGCGTTGTTTGAGGAGACATGGTTCGAAAGTCAGTGGCTCTACAACAACTCAAGCGCTTCAGGGGCGCGCCCCCCATGGTCACCAGAAGACATGGTCGAAGGTGGTCACTGCATCGCGCTTGTCGAAGCAGCCGAGAGCGCAGCCAGTACGCCCCCGGAGGTGACCTGCCGCCCATCAGATGAAGGGTGGTGTCAGATTCGACCTCAGACACCAGCAATGGGGTGGGTGGGGGCGATATTGGTTCTGGTCCTGACGAGAGTCAGACGGTGTAGATCGGGGTGAAACGTTGATTCCAGGAGGTTGACGAAGTGGCGTGCTGACACTCACGATGCTCAACACACCATTCAAGGAGACCTGTAGACGATGAGCATTTTGAGCCATCGAGGCATGTGGGTGGCCCTTTTCGCCCTCGCTCTGTGTGTGCCTGCTGGAGCATCCGCTCAGGGCAAGGGTCGAGGGAAAGGCAAAGGCAATCCACACGCTCAGGCAGAAGGCGGCGATCACGGTAAGGGCAAAGGCCACGGGAAGCCTGATGGGAAGGGTCACGGCAAACCTGAGGGCAAAGGGCACGGCAAGCCTGGAGGTCATCCAGGGAAAATGGGCGGGCCGCCCATGGGCAAGGGTAAGCCCGACGGGGTAGGCAAGCCGGATGGAAAGGGCCGTCCAGAAGGCAAGGGCAGGCCTGATGGAATGGGTCGCCCGGATGGCAAGGGTCGTCCGGAGGGCAAGGGGCCTGCTGGTGCTCCAGGGAAAATGGGTGGGCCGCCTATGGGCAAGGGCAGGCCTGATGGGATGGGCAAGCCCGGTGGTATGGGCAAGCCTGGTGGGATGGGGCGGCCAGAAGGCAAAGGGCGCCCGGAAGGTAAGGGCAAGCCAGCCAAGGCTGCGAAGCGCGCCGCCCGCAAAGATCGGATCAAGAAGAACAAAGACAAGATCAAGGCCGCCAAGGGCAAGCAGAGCGCGTTGGCCAAGGAGCAACGCAAGCACCTGAAGCGCTTGGCCAACATCGACCGGCTTGCGGAGATGGGTGCGGAGAAGGGCAACCAGACCCTCGTCGAGAAGGCCAAGATGCTCCGTGAGAAAGAGATGAAGCGCCACGGGCGGAAGATGGATCAGCTCAACAAGAAGGCAGAGAAGTGAAAGGCGTTAAGATGATGAAGCCCTGGCTGGCGATCGCGTGTGTCTCTCTGCTCTGGGGCTGTGGCGACAAGCCCAAGGCGGATGAGAAAAAGCCTGCTGCTTCAGGTGGTGAGGCGGCGGCCAGCGCCGCTGGCTTGACCGATCAGGAGCAGACTGCCCTCAAAGACGAGCTCGCTGACGAGGCCGAAGCGGCCATCACGCCGGAGAACGCCGAGCAGATGGCCGAGAAGATCGAGGCCGAGCTGAACGCAGAGCTGAAGTGACGCTCTAAGCACGCTGACGGTCTGCATTTGCTGTAAGACAGTGATCTACTTGAGGCCGAAGCGCTCCATTTTGCTGATGAGCGTAGCCCGGTTGATGCCCAACGCCCTCGCACATGCGCTTTGGTTGTTGTTCGCGCGAGCGAGGGCTTCGGTGATGAGACTGCGCTCGTAGATCTCTACCCGCGCTTTGAGCGTGAGCGGCTCGTCGGTTGTCCCAGAGCCGTCGAAGGGGTCCTCGTCGATGTACGTGCTCGGCGCGAGGGCTACCAATCGCTCGATCGTGTGTTGAAGCTCGCGCACGTTGCCAGGCCAGGGGGCGCCCACAAGCAGCTCAAGGACTCTGGGGCTCAATGTGATGGGGCCCAGCCCGAAGCGCTCGCCATAGATGCGGGCGAAGTGTCGGGCCAGGGGGCGGACGTCGGCGCGGCGATCCCGCAGCGGGGGGAGCCGGATCGCCACGACGTTGAGGCGGTAATAGAGATCGCGGCGGAAGGTGGACACTTGATCGAGAGGGCGCCCGCTCATGGCGATGATGCGCACGTCGATGGGCTCGGCCTGCTCCGAGCCCACGGGGCGGACCTCGCGCTCTTGCAGGACTCGGAGCACTGAGGCCTGAGCCCGAGGCGCCAGGCTGTCGACTTCGTCGAGCACCAGGGTGCCGCCGTGAGCAGCCCGAAACAGGCCCTTTCGACTGCCTGCTGCGCCTGTGAATGCGCCCTTTACGTAACCGAACAACTCCGCTTCGGCGAGCTCAGCGGGGAGCGCGGCGCAGTTGAAACAGATGTAGGGCCCCTCACGGCGGGCGGAACTCTCGAGGATGGCCCGGGCCACGCACTCCTTGCCCGTGCCTGTCTCGCCTTCGATCAACACGGTCACGTCGCGGCCGGCGATGCGTTGCACGCGCTCGGCCACATGCATCATCTCCTGCGACTCGAAGATCATCGTCTGGCCCAGAGACATGCGCGCTTTGAGCGCCTGGTTCTCTCGGGCGAGGCTGCCGGTGTGCAAGACACGGCGGGCGACGCGTTCGACCTCGTCGGCGTCGAAGGGCTTCTTGAAGTAGTCCATCGCCCCGCGCTTCATCGCCTCTACAGCGGTGCGTTCGGAGCCGTGGGCGGTGATCATCACGAAGGGTGGGCTGCTCGGCTTCCCTTTGAGCGCCTCGAGCAGCCCGAAGCCGTCGAGCTTGGGCATGCGCAGATCGCTGATGATCAGGTCGACGTGCTCGGTCTCGAGCATCTCGAGGGCTTCGGCGCCATGTCTGGCTTCGAGCACTGTGGCAGGGAGATCGGACAAGATGGTTTTGAGGGTGAAGCGGACCGCCGCTTCGTCATCGACCACCAGCACACGAGGTGTCATGGCGTGTCTCCTGCCTTGGGAAGCGTGAGGGTGCTCACGGCGCCGCCCTCAGGGCGGTTCGCGAGCTCGAGGTTACCGCCGTGCTGCTGGGCCAGCGCCAGCGAGATGGAGAGCCCGAGGCCGCTGCCCTCGGGCTTGTCGGTGACGCCCGCCGTGAAAAGGCGCTGGGGGTCGCCCTCGATGCCAGGGCCGTCGTCTTCCACCCGCATCTGAAGATGTGTGTGGCCATCAATGATGACGATGTCGATCGAGCGTGCGCCGGCTTGAAAGGCGTTGAGCACGAGGTTGCCCAGGATCTGCTTCACCTTTCGGGGGTCGGCTTGCACGGCCCCAGAGCCGGAATGTGTGAGCACGGCATCTTGGGCGGTGAGCATGGGGGCGTGGAGCAGCACGACCTCGCTGGCGAGCTGGGTCATGTCCACCCTGTGCAGGTTGAGATCGCTCAAGGGGCGGGCCACGTCGAGCAGGTGATCCATGATGCCGCCCATACGATGGATCTCACCCACCATCACCGTGAGCTGCTCGCTGAGGGCGGTGCCGGGCTCTGCCTTTCGGGCCATGTGAGTGGCGAGGCCTTGGATGGCCGCCAGCGGGTTCTTCAGCTCGTGGGCCAGGGCGCCGCTGATGGCCGTCAGCTCGCGGTTGCGCACACGGAGCCCCTCGGCGAGCTGGGCTTGAAGCTGGACCCCATACTCCTTGGAGGCCTCCAGAGCTGCTCGGGTGTTGGCAGTGATGGTGGCCATGGCGATGGCGAAGGCGATGAGCACATACGCCCAGATGAAGGGGCCCAGCTGCTTGCCCAGCTCGGTCGTGGAGTCGAGCATGCGTGGGACGTACCCCGGGAGGCGGGGCAACAGGATGGCCGCGATGATCACGAGGCAGCCGAAGCACACGCGGAGCACCATGGCTCGAGAGGGCCCGGAAACCAGTGCAGAGGCCGCCATGGTCACCACCAGCACCGCGATGAAGGGACTCTCCAGGCCACCGGTGAGCAACGTCATCATCGATGGACCCACGACGATGGCGTTGAGTGGTAGAGCCGCAGGCAGCTGATGCATCTGCCTGTAGAGGAGCTGTGTCACTAAAAGTATCGTGAGCGCGACGAGCAGCGGTACCCATCGCCAGAAGGGTTCGCTCGTGTAGATGAGCAGGCCGGCCATAGGGGCCACGGTGGCCAGCGCCACGAAGCGGGCGCGGCCGAGGATCATGTCCGGAGAGTTGTCTTGCATGCCCTGCATGGCAGGGACTGTAGAGGCCGACGCCCCGAGATGTCGAATGACATGATCAGGGATCCTCGAGGAAGGGGTCCACGGGCGGGCGCACGCTCAGCTCGATGACGTGCTCAGCGTCGCCGCAACGGGGCGCGCCCTCCAAGCCGACCGCTATCGGGGTCGAGATGACGGGTGCATCTGCCCCCACCGTAGGCAGGGTGGGGGCGGTGATGGTCAGCTGCACTTGATCCTGGTTGGGATCGACCTCCAACAAGCGCGGCACCGACAACAGTGGGGTGTCACAGTCTCTCGGCCCATCACAGCAAGGCGTAAGCCACACCCGCAGCCCCTCGCTCACCCGGGCTGGTGATCCATCGACCACCAGATCGAGGGTGACGTTCGCAGAGTCGAACCCGTCGGCGGTGAGAGGCCTCTCTGGTGCGGTGACGACCACCTCGTCGGGCAATCGAGCGCTGAGCATCAACGAATCGTCCAGGGCGGTGTACGGCCCCGCTTTCACCTCCACCAGCACTGGGCCCGGGATACGCCCGAAGCGAATGGGCACTTGGACGAGGCCGTCTTCTGGTGTTGTCGTCTGATGCTCGGTGTCGTCGCCGATGGTGGCCCCCGTGACCTGAATCTCCACCTCGCGGCGGAAGAGGCGGGCGGCTTCGTCCAGCTGCACCTCGACGGTGGCGCGGCCCAGACCATCGGCGTATGCCTGAGCTGCGTCAGTGACGATAGAGATCTCGATCGCGCCCTCTTCGGGGGGATCGATGCATGCACACAAGGCTAGGCCCAATGTGCAGATCCAGGGTGTCCGCATCTTCATCTCCTTAGAAGTAGAGTGTCTCGAGGACATCGCGCAGGAATCGGCGGCCGCGGCGCCCGGCGGCGCTGGGCGTGTCGAGATCTTCTTCGGGCAAATCCACCCCGGTGAAGGTGAGATCGCCCCGGCGAAACTCTCGGTGGAGCGCGCTCCCCCGGGCGTTCGAGAAAGCTGTGAGGTTGTTCCGTGTGGGCTTTAAGAAGTCCGAGAAACGATCTTGAAGCTGCCGCGAGAGCGCCACCCCACCCTCCGAGAGCTGCCCTTTGTCGTTCAACTGCAGTGGTCGTCGGGGTGTGAGCAGGATGATCAGGGTGGCGTTCTGCTCCGACTCGCTCGTTGTGCTGAACAGGTATTGCAAGATGGGGATGTCCCTCAGGATGGGCACCCCGCTTCGGCTGTTGGAGCGGCGCTTGGTGTTGCCTGCCGCGAGGGCGATGGTCTGCCCGAAGGCCAGCTCCGCGGTGACCGAGGTGCGGTTCTTCACCGTGGCCACTGCCTGCTCGAAGGTCCCTGGGGCTGCGGTGGGTAAAAAGGCGCCAAACTCGGTGCGCACGCTGACGCGCAAGCGATCGTCTTCCAAGAAGGTGGGGCGGACGTTCAAGGTGATGCCCACCTCCTTGTTGTACGAGCTGCCCCCGAGCTGGCCTGGGGCGATGTAGGTCACCTCGCTGCCGATGAAGACCTCCGACTCTTCGTTGTCGTGGGCCACCACTGAGGGTCGGGCGACGATCTCGTTGTGACTGTCGCTGGCGTTGGCGATGTTCAGCGAATAGGTCACCTCGGGCATGCTGATGCTGACGCTGCTGGAGCCGCTCTCCTCGAAGGAGGTCACCGCACCTGTGGTGACGTCGCGGTTGGTGCTCCGGGAAGCGTCAAGCAGGGTGGAGCCAAATTGCACCTGCAGAGCCGACAACAGGTTCACGCCTCGCTGGCTGGAAGTAGAGTTCTCCTGTGACAACACCACGGCGTCGAAGACCACCATCTTTGCCGCTTCCGGTGTTTTGGGGTTCGAGTCCTCAGCGTGTGGTGACTCTTCTGTGTCCACAGGCACGGCGTGTGAGGTGGCCTGCATCGCCTCATGTACAGTACGCCAGGTGTGTAGTCGTTGGGCGAGTGCGCCTGGAGCTGCACCGCCAGTATTGCGATAGATCTTCAGGTGGTGCGCCGCGGCGTCGTGATCACCCATCGCTGCAGAGACCAGCCCATGGGCGCGTTGGATCTGAGGCTCGGTCGATGCCGCGGGCGGCAGGCGCTCGAGGGCAACCTGAGCGGCTTTGGGATCGCCGGCATTGTAGGCGGCCACCACCAGGCCGTAGAGCGGCTCTGGTCGCTCGGGAGCAGAGCGTGCGGCCTGAGCGAAGGCCTCACGGGCTTCAGGCCCACGCCGTTGCCTCCACAACAGGCGCCCCAGCCGATATGCCGCAGCCCAGTGGTGTGGGTTGAACCGCAGCGCCAGCCGATAGCCCACTTCGGCGAGAGATGCCGACTTCTGAGCGCCCGCCTCGGCCCGCAGGTCGTAGACATAGGCGTTGAAGAAGTGCAAGTGAGCGTCTTGCGGCGCGGCCTGTAACCCAGCGTTGAAGGCCACACTGGCTGCGTCGAGATCCCCATCCCACAGCGCGCCCAGGCCATCGGCGAGGGCAGCGCGTGCCCCAGGGGCCGTCGGCGGTACGCGCTGCTGCAAATCGGATGGTAAACGCTCGATGCCCTGAGCTGCGCAGCTCATCAGCCAGAGGGCGAGCGAGAACGTGAGTGTGTATCTCATGTGCACACCTGTTGGATCGTTTTTTGATGTGTTTTTGGGGCTCAGTGTGATTCGTCCCAACAGATGTTTGTATTGCATGGCACCCCTTTGCCGGGTGTGCAACGCATACAGTCACACCTGCCGTCGATATAGTCTCGAGCACTGATGCGCTCTTCTGTGCCAAACACCTGAACACGGCTCAGGTTCAATGGCACTCTGCCCCTCTGGTAGATCCAGACGTATCGAGTTGAGGAGATTGAACGGAAATACACGTTCTGAGAGAGATGGGCGAAGGGCTTGTCTTGGGGGCTGATGAGATCGAAGGCAGCCTCAGGCGTGGGTGCGCTGAGTTCTGTTGCATCAGAAGGTACGAAGGTCTGGGTGTCAGGGTTGTCGAAGTCGGCTTCCCCCTCCTCGGGCTGGCTCACAGTGGCGAGTAGCTGTGCAGTACAGGCCCCTCGGGGTGCGATGACGTGATAGTTCCCGGCGCCGAGTTGATGGCGGCGCTGATACTTCATGTCATCGCCGAAATAGACATCGTCTTCGCTGAGCGCTGCTTTGAGGTCGTCCTGGGTCGACAGCACGACCAGGGCACCTTCGAGGCCACCATGGCGTTGCCCTGTGCCGCTGGCGTTCTGAATGACGACTGCGCTGACCTCATAGGGTTTGCCGAGATCCACGCGCCACCAGGCGCCGTCTCGATCCGGGCGAAAACCTACCTCTGGGCACTCGGCGAAGCGTTGGGTGGATTGTATACCACCGCTGCTGCGAGTCTTATTGCGGATATAGGGGGTGGCGAGGATGAGATCCTGGCGCTCGCGACCGCCCCACTCCACGTGTGAGCCCTTGCAGCTGATGGGTTGGTTGGGGTTGCTCTCAAGGCGAGTGGGCGCGCTGGGTCCAGTTTTGAGTCGCCGTGCGCTCTTGAACCAGCTCGATACTTCATCGACCACCTTGTGTAAGAGTTTGGCGGGCTTATTGGGATCTGCGTAGAACATGCCCGAGGTCGTACCTGTCGGGAACTTGTCTTTGATGTCACTGAAAGGCTTGATCGCGTCTTTGGCCACGGCGCCGAAGACCTTGTTGTCGTACACCATGGAGTATCCGGTGTGCTTGAGCGCGCCGTGTACCTGGCTGCGGACGCCCTCAGGGTTGAGGTTGCCGAGGCTGGTCGAGCCATAGGACTTGAGCAGCTGTTCACGCACCTTGGGGAAATAACCACCAAGGCCCTTGGCCATATCGTGGGCGAGCTCTGCGCTGCTGGCGGCTACACCGAAGGCCACTTCTGCGCCTTCGGCGAAGGCCTCGACGATCGGCCCAAGGGGCCCCAGGCAGTCGAGTGTACTATTTGCATTCCACGAAACATTAAGGCCACTGCTCAGGTTGAGCGAGTTGGCCCTAAAGCGGACCCCGATCGGGCGGTAGGGGCAGTTGGCGTCGAGCCTGAAGTCGATGTGGCGCTTGCTGAGCTCGATCTCCACGTCCTCTTCGAAACTGATCGGAGGGATGCTCACCTCGGCCTTGATCGCCATCTTGCCTTGGGTGCTGTTGCCTTTCTTCACCGTGGACACCAGCAGCACGCCAGCAGCGTCGAGGTAGTCGGACCACCCGCTCAGGTCCACGTCGGCGTAGATCCCCCGGGCCTGACGACCCTTCTTCTTCTGCCCTGAGTGCCCCGTCTGCCAGTACTCCACCGTGAGATCGCCCACCGTCTTGCCGAGCACCACCCCAGTGCCGCGGGCCATCACACGCTTGCCTTTGACGCACTTGTTTGCGCTCTCTCGCACAGCCTTGGATGCCAGGATTTGCTGGTTCTTGCCGATGAAGAACCCCATCATCTGGCTCAGATCAGGGCGACCCGCCACGTCGAGGTTGGCCTCCGAGTCATAGCTCAGACCTTTCACAGAGACCGCATCCAGCGGCACATTGTTGAAGACGCCCGTCATGTCTTCGAATGTCGCGCCCAGCACGGCGCGGCCGATGACCTGAACGAGCCGGCGGTAGTCGTCGAGGCTGACCTCGGCGGCGTTGAAGGCGAAGGCGTTGTCCACCTTGCACGTCTTCAGGGTGCACTGCGCGTAGAGAAAGTAGTCCTTCGACTCGCCCTGGTACGTGACGGTGGTCTTCCTGGCCCAGGCCTTTAACACCTTCTTGACGCCCCGTGCCCCACCCTGAGTGCTGCGGATCTCCACCACAGGCTCGGTCATGGTCAGGCCGTCGATGGTGAAGATGTTGCTCCACCGCTGACGGCTCAGCCGCACCCACCACGTCTTCCGCGGCCTGGGGTTGCAGTCATCTGCTGCGGCCTTGCCATGAGCGGCGTGCACGCGCACGCCGCAGTCTCCATTGCAGAATCCGATGCTCGTGAGGGCGCTCCTCAGATCGCCAGCGCCCAGAGACACGCGGCCGAAGACGTTCTGGCCGCCGACCATGGCGAGGGTTTGGCGCGTGTCCACTTGCTGGATGCGGGTCCGGATGGGAGTGGGGAGCCCGCTCATGGCGACGGCGCTGTGGGCGTTGTCGAAGGGCACCCACAGGAACACCGTGTGCTGCACCTTCACGTCTCCGAGCTCGTTGAGGTAGGGCACCTCGGTGAGCAGGGTAGACAAGTCGAACTTCGCATCCTGAGGCAGCAAGGCGATGTTGGGCTGGTTCTTCTTTTGGCCGTCGAGCGTGGGCCAGTAGAGGACGAGCTGGAAGTTGGCGCCGAGCAGCCTGAGGTTCTTCTGGTACCACGTCACCCCAGCCTCAGTGCGCTTGTCCAGCGTGGCGTCGGCGAGATTGTCGAGGGCGTTGTGGACCAACCCTTGATTGTTCGAGCCCACAGCTTGGCGGGCCTGTGACACGATCTGCTTGTCCGGGTTGTTGCCAGTCGCTGGGGGATTGCCGCCCACAGGAGGGCTAGGTTGGCCCACTGAGGGGCTGCCGCCACCGTCGCCTGTAGGGAAGATGACCCCGGTGAGCGTCAGCCAGGAGGCCACCGTGCCGCCCTCGGCGAAGCTCAGCTGCCCATTGCCCTTGAGCTCGAGCCGGGCAGACTTGCTGTCGCTGTGGCTGCTGAAAGTGTGGGCGCTCGCGGGCCCGCTGCCGCGGGGCAAGGTGAGGAAGGTTGCTCTAGGCGCGTTGGTGATGAGGCCGGTGAGTACGGTGAAGGGCCCAACGTTGGTGGCTCGGGGCGGGCCAAAGCCGTCCGAGCCATAGGGGACAGCGCCGTTGAGGGCCATGGCGCTGCCTTTCCCCGTGGGGAACGCGATGCCCGCGAGGCTGATCCAGCCGCCGTGGTCGGGGGTGTGGAGGAAGACCTCACCGTTGGGCTGGATGTCCACTCGGCCTTGTCCATTTTGGATGGCCACCTGAAACATCAGCCGCTCTGCGGGGCGCAAATGGTTGGGCAGAGTGGTGATACGGCCGCGACCGCGTCGGCCACGTACCATGCCGGACAGCACCACTAGATTACGGTGTTTGTACGCGCGCAAGTCTCCGTAATTCTGGCCGAAGTGGCTGAACCCGGAGGCTGGGGTCAAGCGCTCGGCGTCACGCGTGGAAAAGGTGAGCCCGTCGAAGCTGATCCGGCCTCGGGTAATGGGGTAGTCCTCACGAGCGACGATGTGTCCGTTGGGTCGTATCTCGAGCTGCACGATGTCAGCGCCTTGGGGCCGGCTGAAGATCTGTTTCTTGAGCGGACGCATCCCGAGGGGTAGCTGCGCGATGGCGCTCAGGCGTGTTGTACGGGTCATGCCGTGGAGCACGACGATCGGTGGATCGGCCGTGGCCGAAGGGGTCCCGTAGGGGCGCCCCCATCTTTTGTCCCCGTACAACAGCTCCAGTGGTTTGGTGCCTTCGACCACTGGGGCCTCACCGCCGGGCAGGAGCACGAGGCCAGAGACGGTGAGCCACGAACCCTCGACGCCACCCTCGGAGAACTGCAGGCCACCCTCAGTAAATAGGTCGAGGCGGGCTGTTCGATCGCCGCTGTAGCCGTTGAGAATTCGCATACTGGCGGTGCGCAGCTCTCTGGGCAGCGTGAAGAGCGTCTCTTCGGAGTTGGCGTTGGTCACCATGCCCGTCAGCACGGCGAAGGGCCCTGCCATGAACACTCGAGGTGGGCCGAAGCCGACGTTACGGTACGGATTTACACCAGGCCCAAGGGGCAGCAACTTGCCCTGCTTCGTGGGGAACACCACCCCTGACAAGTTGACGCGCCCGCCGTGATCGGCGGTGTGCAAGTGCACCTCGCCGTTGATCTCCACATGCACCCGGAGCGGGCCATCGACGCCAGCAACCTGGAACATCAGGCGTTCTTTGGGTCGCAACTGAGCCGGCAGTGTCGTGATTCGGCCGCGGCCAGCAGGCGCGTGGACCAAGCCCATCAGCACCACGAGGTCTCGATGTTTGTAGGCTCTCAGATCGCCATAGCCGTTCTCCCAATTGCGAAAGCCAGAGCCCAACGAGAGGCGCTCGGCCTCTCTCGTGGAGAAGGTGATCCCATCGAGGCTGACCCAGTTGCCCAAGGGGGCGCCGCCATCCTTCACCTTGATGTAGCCGGCGTTGTCCACGGCGATCTGGAGGGTGCCCTCGCCTTTGTTCTGGCTGAAGACAAGCGTGCGCGAAGGGCGCATGTTTCGAGGCAGGCGGGCGATTTTTCCGCGTTTGGTGGTGTGCACCACCCCATGCAGCACCACGATGGGATCATCGCGGGTCGCTGCAGGGGTGGCGTAGGGGCTGCCCCAGGCTCGAGCGCCGTTGAGCAGCTCCAGTGGCGTGGTCGTGTGGGCGTGCGCTTTGACGCCCCACAACACCCAAAATATAACAACGAGATGACGAAGGCCGGTGTGCACGTGCTTCCCTCCTGCGATGTGCAGAGGGGCGGTTCAGCACAGGCTATACCAGCTGAGAATCGGCCTTAAATCGGGCGCTGTCGGTGAAATGTGTTGGCTTGCTCGACAGGGCCTGTCGAAGAATTCGACACCCAAGTGTTGCTCAAGCTCAACGCGTCTCAGAAGTCGGGGGCCTGAGTGATCTGGCGATGCAGCGCCGGGGTCATCTCTGCCCGCTGATGATTCGTCGGTAGGCGGATGGGCAGCTCAAGGCGGAACATCGCCCCGTGGCCCGGGCCGTCGGAGTGGGCCGTGAGCGTACCTTCCATCGACTGCGCGTCGAGGGCGCTGGCGTGCAAGCCGAAGCCCGTACCATCCGACTTCGTGGTGAAGCCGTACGCGAAGATGCGGGTGAGGTTCTCTTCGGAGATGCCCACCCCCGAGTCTTTGATCTCGAAGGCGCAGCGGTCGTCTCCGACGCGCTCAAGCGAGATCGTGAGCAGGTGCTCACCCTCCACCTCTCGCATGGCCTGGATGGCGTTGCGGACGAGGTTGATCAAGATCTGCAGCACCTTGTCCCGTTCGACGAGAATCTCGGGGATATGGGTCACGTTCAGGTCGAGCTTGACCCCGTGGCGCTCCATGCTCGAGCGGTTGATCTGCAGGGCGTCTTCGAGCAGCTCGGCCAGGTTGGCCGCCACCATCACCCCGCCCACGCGAGCGTAGGCCCGCTGCATGCCCACCACGTGCTTGATGTGATCCACGTCTTTTGACAGGCGCTGCAGCTCTTCGATGAGCGTGGCCTGATCCTGGGTCAGACGCTCGCCGATCTTGCTGAGGTATTCGATCAGCTGTGGGCCCTTGCCGCCCACATCGCCGAGCTGGCCGTTGAGCATCTGCGCGGCCTTGGCGATGCCCTCGACTTTGAGCTTTTGCACCTTCTCGATGGCCACGGTTGCCGAGACATTGACGCTGTTGAGCACATTACCCACGTTGTGGAGCACTTGGGCGGCCACTTCGGATTTACCGGCGCTCCGCGAGGCCTCGATGAGGCGAGCCTGGGTCTCTTCCAAAGCCTTGGCGGCATCGCGCTCGGCCTGGATGTCGGCCACGGAGCCTGCCATGCGCACCGGGTGTCCCTTCTCGGACCAGGTGGCCTGCCCTCGAATTCGGAACCAGCGCCAGCTGTCGTCGGGCATCTGGAACCGGAACTCATAGGCGCAGGGGGTGCGATGGAACATGTGACTGTTGAAGACCTTCATGAAGGGCTTGCGATCTTCGGGGTGCATGTGACCCAGGATCCAGTCCACGTCGGGCGTCACCTGCGACGGATCGAGATCGAACATGTCGTAGATGCGGGGGGCCAAGTAGAGCTCGGGCGGCACCATGCCGAACTCCAGTGACCAGATGCCTTCACCGGAGCCTTCGATGGCCAGCTGGAACCTCGCCTGGCTGCGGCGCAGTTCATAGGTTCGGGCCCGCACGCGCTGCTCCAGCTCGTCGCGACTGCGGGCCAGGGCCACCTCGGCCTCGCGCTGGTGGGTGCAGTCTTCCACGAGAGAGAGCAAGAAGGTGGTGCCAGGCCCTCGATCGGCCATCAGGGTGGAGTTGTGCCATCGGCAATGAATTACCGCACCGTCGCGGGTGTAGTTGCGGTTCTCTACCACTCGGCTCTGCTCAGTGCCCTCCATGAGTCCCTGAAGCTCTCCCCACACACGGGCTTCGTCTTCAGGATGCACCAGGCCTAAATCTGCAGGGGTGCGACCGAGGGCTTCGCTCGTCTGCCACCCGAAGATGGCCTGAGCGCGCCCTGACCAGCGAACCACCCGCAGCTCTCGATCCCACTCGATGACACCGATGGGGCTGTTGTCCATGTGCTGGCGGAGCAGCGTATAGGTGCTGTGCAGCTCGGTGCCCTGCCGGTGTCGCTCGGTGACGTCGTTGCCATGGGGCACGAGGCAGATCACGTTGCCCGCCTCGTCGAAGTAGGGGAGCACCGAGAAGTCGACGATGAGTGTGTCGCCTTCGGGGCTGCGGATGTCGACCTCGAAGCCTACACGCTCACCCTGGGCCGCCCGCTGAACGGCATAGCGAATGCGTTTGCGGATCGCCTTGCTGTGGCTCCACCAGGGCGCATGCCAGAGAGGGGCGCCGGTGATCGTGGCTTTGGGGATGTCGGTGAAGCGCACCGTGTAGTCATTGCACTCGATGACCCGGCCGTCCGGCGTGAGCAGTCCGGCGAAGCCCGCCAGAGCGTTCATGTAGCGCCGCAAGATCTGCAACGTCGAGGCGTCGGGGATCTCGCCGGGCTCGAACCCTTTGTCGCTCACCTCTTGGCCCATTTGAGTCACTCCTCGGCTCAGCTCTGCGCGGTCTCTGCGTTGATGTCTTCACATCGGCACGAGGGCGGGCGAGTCACCAGGGTGGGTGAAGGCGGGTCAGCGCTGACCCACCTCAACCTGATCCGGCCACTCTGCCGAAAGAACTGAGACAGACGATGGAGGCTCACATGGCCGAGAACCGGGACGATCGCCCGCACATCTTGATTGTCGACGACGAAGACAGCGTGCGCTCTGCGCTGCGCCGGACCCTGCGCAAGGAGGGCTACCGCCTCAGCTTCGCCTCATCGGCTCAGGAGGGCCTCGATCTCATGCGTCGAGATCGGCCCGATGTGCTGGTCACTGACCATCTGATGCCTCAGATGACTGGCCTCGAGCTGGTGAAGAAATGCAGCCTGCTCTACCCGCACATGTCACGCATCGTGCTCACGGGTCAGGCGGAGATCGAGACGGTGGTGTCGGCCATCAACGAGGGCCACGTCTACCGATTCCTGTGCAAGCCCTGGGACGACGACGAGCTCAAGCTCACGCTGTTCCTCGCGGTGGATCGCGTACAGCTCGAGCGGGAGACCGCACGGCTCAAGATCACCGTGGCTCAGCAGACACGACGCATCAAAGAGTTGGAAGCCACCCTCGCTCGCCTGGGTGGAACCGCCGGATCCACGGATGGGTCCAAGAATGGTCCAATGAGGGACGATCATGGCGCGATCATCATCAGCGACGAAGACCTCGCGGGGCTCTGAGTCCAAAAAAGTGCACCCCCTCTGGCCGGTGCCCTCGACCCCGGAGCTTGGCCGCGACTGGCGCCCTCGCATTCTGGTGGTCGACGACGAGCCCCCGATTTGCCGGGCCCTGCGCCGTTTTCTGCGCATGGACGGCTTCGAGGTGCTCGAAGCGCACTCTGGCCGGGCGGCCCTCAAGCTCCTCGCGGAGCACGAGGAAGAGGTGCAGGTGATCATCTCTGATCTGAACATGCCCGGGGGCATGGACGGGATCGAGTTCCTGCGCACGGTGCGGGACGAGTACCCCCGCGCCCGACGCATTCTGCTCACCGCCTTCGGTGATCTGAATCTGATGGAGCGGGCCATCAACGAGTCCGGGGTGCATCGGTTCATGCCCAAGCCCTGGGACTCAGAGGTCATGCGCACCACGATCAAAGAGAGCGTGGAGCAGTGGCAGGCCCTGAACGAGCGTGAGGAGATGGCGGCCCTCGTGAAGCGCCAACGTGACGCCCTGGAGGGTCTCACCGAGGAGCTCAAGGAGCAGGTCTCCCGACGGACCGAGCTGTTGGAGAACGTCACCCGTCGCTGGCGGCAGACCCTCGACAGCATCAACGATCCGCTCACGCTCATCGATCGCGACTACCGCATCCAGCGGGCGAACAAAGCAGCGGCCCGATGGGCCGGCGCCGACATCCGGGCCCTCAACGGTCAGAAGTGCCACCGCGTGCTCTTCGGTCACGAGAGCCCCTGCTCGGGCTGCCCGATGGGCCGCACCGACGAGGCGCTGCGCGACGCCGAGGAGGCGGTGGAGATCGCCGACGCCCGCACAGGGCAGCTCTGGGCGGTGAGCAGCTGGCCCCTCGACGCGGAGATGGACTCGGAGATGGGGCAGTACGTCTGCCACTACCGCGACATCACGGCCTCGAAGGCCCTGGAGCGCCGGGTCATCATGTCCGAGAAGATGGCCGCTGTGGGCGAGCTGTCAGGGTGTGTGGCCCACGAGCTGAACAACCCGCTGACCGGCATCTTGTCGTTCAGCCAGATTCTCGGTCGCAAGGTCCGTGACGACGACAAGCTCGCCGGCATGACCCGCGACATCGAAGAGCAAGCCCGGCGATGCAAACACATCGTGCAGAGCCTGCTCGACTTTGCCCGGCCTGGGGCGACCCCGGCCTCGAAGAGCGCCATCGATCTGCACGATCTCATCGAGAACTGTGCCTACATGGCGAACCTGAAAGGCGGGGTGGTCTTCAACTTCGAAGGCCCAGAAGACCTCTGGCCGGTCTGGGGCAACAGCGACAGCTTGAAGTCGGTGTTCCTCAACCTGTTCAACAACGCAGTGCATGCCATGGAAGGCGCCGGAAAAGTCCAGGGACAGATACGGGTGGTGGCCGACAACCACAGCGCCCGCCCTGGAGAAGGCCGCACAGTACATCTGCGGGTCATGGACGACGGACCCGGGATCCCGACGACGCTTCGGGAGCAGGTGTTTGCGCCGTTCTTCACCACCAAGGCGGAGAACAAGAGTGGGACGGGCCTCGGCTTGTCCATCGTGAAGAACGTCATAGAAGATCACGGCGGATCGGTGAACCTGATCGACGGGCCCTCCGGGGGGGCCTGCTTCGACATCAAGTTGCCCACCCGCACGTAGCCGAACCATGCAGCCTGTGGGGGCCACTGGCCCCGAGTCGGGAGAACGAGGAGACGTCATGAACGCCACCGCACACAGCCAGATCGCCAACGCGACGCGGGTGCTCGTCGTCGACGACGAGGAGATCATCCGCAAGGCCTGGCGGGCCATGCTCGATGAAGACGAGTTCCTCGTGCAGGATTGCTGCAGCGCCATGGAAGCGCTTCAGATCCTCGCGGTGGAGCGCATCGACGTGGTGGTCACGGATGTGATGATGCCAGGCATCTCGGGCATCGATCTGCTCAAGCGCATCAAGCAGACGAAGCCGGAGATCGAGGTCATCATCATGACCGGCAAGGGGAGCATCTCCGACGCCGTCGATGCGATCCGGTCGGGCTCGTTCGATTACATCACCAAGCCCTTCAACGAGCTCGAGGAGTGTATCAACAAGGTGCGCAAGGCGGCGCGGCTGAAGAAGCTGCACGACGAGAACATGGCCCTGCGCCAGCAGGTAGATGCCTCGCCGCAGTCGGCCCTGCTCGACAGCCAGAGCCCGACGATGAAGCCGGTCTTGGCCCAGATCGCCCAGGTCTGCCGGGTGAACTCGAACATCTTGATCACGGGCCCCACGGGCAGCGGCAAGAGCGTCATCGCCCGGGCGATCCACGATCGCAGTACCCGGCGAGATCAGCCCTTCGTGTCGGTGGACTGTGGCTCGATCCCCGCGGAGCTCATCGAGTCAGAGCTCTTCGGCCACATCAAGGGGGCCTTCACCGGGGCGGTCTCCGACAAAGAAGGTCTCTTCGAGGTGGCCAACGGCGGCACCATCTTCCTCGACGAGATCGGGAACATGCCCATGGCGATGCAGCAGCGCCTGCTGCGCGTGCTGCAAGATTCGGTGGTGCGCCGCGTGGGCGGTGGCAAGGACATCAAGGTGGATGTGCGCGTGCTCAGCGCCACCAACCTCGACCTGCCCAAGGCCGTCGAGGAGGGCAAGTTCCGCGAAGATCTCTACTACCGCCTGAAGGTGGTGCAGATCCGCATCCCGGGTCTGAACGATCGTCGGGAGGACATCCCCCGGCTGGCGTATCACTTCTTGCGTCGCAACGGCAGCCGCATCGGCAAGGAGATCAAGAGCATCAACCCCCGCTGCATGGAGCTGCTCAAGGGCCATGACTGGAAGGGGAACGTCCGCGAGCTGGAGAACGTCATCGAGGCGGCCATCGTCTTCGAGTCCGGCGAGGAGCTCACGGAGAAGTACCTGCCCCAGGAGATGCTGGAGGCGGGGAACGATCAGCAGCAGATGAGCCCCTTCATCGGCCAGGTGGATCTCGACCTGCCCTTCTCGGAGGCCCTGGAGCGGGCGGAGACGTCGTTCCGAGTGACCTATCTGCGGGGCCTGATGCACCGCTTCCGCAACGTGAGCGCGGCGGCCCGGCATGCCCAGGTGGACCGCGCGAACTTCCGCCGCCTGCTGAAGCGCTACAACATCACGGATTACCCGAAGGGTCACGTGGTGCGGGGCGAGAGCCTCTGAGTGGGGCTTGGGCGGACGGCCGCCCTTCGGGCCGCCTGTAGCGGACGGTCATCGCCTTGCGGCGACAGCCTGTAGCGGACGCCTGAACCAGCTGCGCTGGTCCAGAGCTGTAGCGGACGCTCATTTGCCTTCGGCAAATTCCCTGTAGCTGTTTGAAGATCACTTTTGGGCGCTGGGCGCGCGTGCCTGGGGGCCGAAGTGCTTCAGCAGCACCTCTGTGTGCTCTTCGATTCCCTTTGCCATACGTTGACTGTCGCGGGCTGCGAAACGGCGATTCAGGTCGTATTCGTTGGCGATGGATTCATGGCTGAGTCTCATGGCTGTACCTGAGCACAGGCACAGAGCGCCGTGGTCCGAAGTGCTTGAGCAGCAACTCTTCGTGCTCTTCGATGAAGACTGCATGTTCGAGGGCTCTTCGAGCTGCCTTCACATGAGGTGAGTCGTCATCGTCGGCGATGTCGGCGAGTATTTCGTGTGCCGCCGGTTGCCGAGTCCATCCGAGGGCGCGGGTACAGTTGAGGTTGATGCTCCACAGATGACTGCGTGTATGTCGCGTATCGGAAGAGCGTACGTTGATGCTGGTGGCATCTGCCTGAGACGGATGGCCGCTGCATGCCATGAGGTACTCAGCGATCAGTCGGCTCTCTTGCGGGTGGCTGTCGGCAAAGCGTCCAGCGAGAACGCCCAATGACCAGATGGCGGTCGTGGTTCTATAACGACGCCAGACTTGGCCACTCGATTGAGCAACACTCAGGTACGCCCGGATACCACGGGCGTCTTCGATGTGGCCCGAAAAGGCGATGACCTGCATCGAACCGCCGGCACACCCCAGATGATTGTCACGCATCATGGTGAAGGCCGCGGCAACATCCTCTGGTGGGTACGATGCAAACCGTAAGAGATCAGTCGCTCTCGTGGTGTGCGAGCTGTGCCCACAGCTGGCGTGCCAACATGCATAGTCTTCTACTGCGATGGGTTTTGCCTTGGCGAGTCGCTTCACAGCCCTTTCGATGATCTCTTCGAAAGACAAGTGCTCGTCAGGTTTGGGGCCAAACCGGAGGCGTTTCTTTTGAGCACAGCCTGCTGCGAGCACACTCCACACGAGTACCCACGAAGAGACCATCTGCATCCAGGAGCGCTTCATGGGGTGCTCTGATGCGATGTGTCACCTCTTTCGAGGGTGGGCTGAGGACCCAAGTACGCTCGCAGTAGCTCTTCGTGATCTTCGATGAACTCAAAGGTGTCGAGGCTGGCCTGCGCGGCGCCGCTGCGATGGGCATTGTCTCCGTCGACGGTGGCTTCCAGCGTTTCGCGGGCGGCCTCACTGCGCGTATAGGCGAGGCCCTGGATGCAGATGATGCCGAGGGCATGGCGGGCGTTGGCGGCGTCTTTTTCGTTGCGGGCTCGGGAGTCGAGGTGGGGCAAGCGGTCCCAGGCCGTGGGATCACTGCACGTGACGAGATACATAGTGACTGCGCGGCTCGCCTGGGGTTCGGTGTCAGCGAAGCGCCCGGCGAGTATCCCCAGCGCTCTGATGGCCGCGATGCGGCCGTGGCTGTACCAAAGCTCGTCGTCGGGCCTCGGCGCCTCGATGTATGCCCTGACGTGCGCTGCGTCGCTGATGTGGCCTGAGAAGGCTGCGATGCGCATTGCTCCGCCTGCGCATCCCTTTCGCCGCTCAGTGTCGAGGAGCGGCCAGAGGGTGGCGACCTCTGATGCCGAGAAGGATGCGTCGCCGAGCACGTGGGCCCAATGCTCGGTGTAAGCCCCGTGGCCACATCCTTCTGCGCAGCACGCCTGGATCTTGATGCTCACTTTCGACCGTCGGGCGTGCATATGAACCGCACCTTCCAACAACTCGTCGAGCGGCCAATCTTCGTCGTACACCGGCAACGCGCCAGGAGGCCTCTGTCGAGCGCAGCCGGCCGCGAGCATGGCCACGAGCCACATACACGAGATGCTGATGCTCTGCCGCTTCAGGGTTGCCCCCGATCTTCAACGGCGCTTTGTTCACGGGAGCCTAAGTGTTCGAGAACCAAGGCTTCGTTGTCGTCGATGAACTTCACGAGGCGCAGCGCCCGTTGGGCGGTGAAGCTACGTACATCATCAGCCTCTCGCGAGATCTCGCGCAGTACCTCGTGTGCCCTCGCATTGCGGGTGTAAGCGAGGGCGCTGATGCAAGGCTCGGTCAGGCTGTTGTTGATGAGCGCCCCAGAGGATCTCGCGGAGGTGTGTTGCGCGAACTCGGGTTGTGCCAGCCAGTGATCATCCCGAGTGCACGTGATGAGATCATCTGTAATTCGAGCGTTCACGTCGGGTGCAATGTCCACAAATCGCCCAGCGATAACCCCCAACGCCTGCACCGCTGGGGTGTGCACGAATCGATATGAACGCTCACCGCGGGCTTTGATGAGGGCCATGAACGCTCTCGTCCGTTCGATGTCACTGAGATCGCCAGAGAAAGCGATGGCCTGAAGCACGCCGGGGGCGCAGCGCGCCCCGTCGTACGTATGGAGCAGTGCCCAGGCATCATCGAGTTCACGGCGTGTGTGAGAGGCAGCCCAGAGCAAATCGGCGACGAGCTCATGCGCAATGTGGTTGCCACAGCCCCTCAAGTCACACGCATAGTGTTCGATCGTGTAGTCAGGCTGATGTCGGAGCGCTGATGTGAAGAGCGCTTCGACAGAGGCGTCGGCGTTTGGGGGCGTGACACGTTCGGGGGTGCATCCACAGGTGAGCATGCCCAGCAGCAAAAGCTTGATGTGCATACATCTCATGTCTGCCCTCGGGTCATCTCTATGCCCATCATCGCCCCACTTGACGGTGACCGGTCACCGCCCCTTGCGACACTCTTCGAGTGTCTTCGTATCTCGCCTGCTGATGGGCAAAGCGCAGTCGAGTTGCTTGCCCAAGGCCCGCAGCGCGTCATTGAGTCCGGCAGATTGCCCCGTGGCGCGGCCTTCATGTGCGCGATACAGCTGCGGATATAACGGCGCCCCCTTCACGTTCATTCTCCGAGCCGGGATCAGATACCGCGGGGACTCACCCCACTCGGGCTCGAGCACCATCTGATAGGCCTCGTCGGAGGCCAGGAACTCGATGAACGCCCGGGCCACTGCGAGCTTGCGCCCCTTCAAACCAGCATCCAATGCCAGACCATCCACCCAGCCAATGCCTGTGGCTGCGTCATCGATGGTGGCCTGAGGCAGGGCACGCACTGCGAGCTCTTCAGGGCGAAGGCAAGCATCCGTAGGACCGCAGCTCTGCTGCACTTCACTCATCGCCGCATGCAGGGTCTCGGAGTAGCCCACATATGCATCCGCTTCACCACGCACGAAGGCTCGGGCGTAGTAACCCACTCGATCGTGGAGCGCGTCGTTTCGGCAATGACCTGCAGGGCAGCTCTGGAGAATCTGCGACATCAGCTCGACGACCCGTGAATCGAGAGGGGCGCCGGACATGATTTTTGCCTCGGCCGCTTTGGCGCCTTCGAATTGAGAGAGCAGCGTGAGGTACCACTCGCCGAGGGTGGACTTCCCCTTGAAGTCTACGAACATCGCCCGCTTCCGCCCTGCGAGCACCGCGTTCACTTCAGCCCAGGTCCGGGCCTGGGCCAGCTCGGTGTCATGGGCGCGGTGAAACAGGAAGTTCCCGCACATCCAGTGGGGCACCGCCCAGGTCTGGCCGTCGCGCTGCACCGCTTGCAGGGCCATCTCGGCGTAAGGCCCCACCGGGGGCTTCGCGTAGGGCTGCAGCTTCTTGGCGGCGATCATGTCGCTGAGCATCACCGTGTCGATCTCGTAGACGTCGGCCTGCACTTTCGACAGCCCGCCGGAGTAGTAGTGCCACGTGAGAGCTGGGGTTTCGACCAGCTCGACGTTCACCCCGGGGTGGGCTTTCTCGAAGGCCGCTTCGAGTTCGAAGAACAGTCCGCGTGCATCAGGTACGTAAGGGTAGAGGGCCACCCTCAGCGTGAGGGGCTCAGCAGCCTTGAGGCGAGTGTGGCCACAGCCAGCGAGCACGAGCAGCGTGAGCACGTGGGTGAGCAGCCTGATATGACCCGGGGCCGGCATGGGGGCTCCGATCAGCGATCGCAGATCGACTCGCAGTTCGACGTGCTGTCTTCGTTCGCGGCACATACCGCCCAGCATGCTGTGCGGCCCTCGGGGGTGTCGAAGTTACATGCTTGCTTGCAGTTGGAGGTGCTTTCACCACGGGCGATGCAGACCTGGGCACAGGCGGCTTGCCCCAGCCCAGTGTCGATGTCGCAATCCTGTCTGCAGTTGCGAGGCGTGTCGTTACGGTTGAGACAGAGTTGGACACAGGCGGCTTCACCTGCGGGGGTGTCGATGTCGCAGTCCTGCCTGCAGTTGCGAGGGGTGTCGTTGCGGTCGATACAGACCTGGACACAGCCTGCCTGCCCCAGTCCAGTGTCGATGTCGCAGTCCTGTCTGCAGTTGCGGGCGGTGTCCCCACGGAGGAGGCAGATCTGAGCACAGCCTGCTTCCCCACATGCCGTGTCGATGTTGCAGTCTTGCCTGCAGTTGCGAGCTGTTTGGCCGCTCTCGATACAGGCTTGGGTGCAGCCGAACTGATCTTCTGGTGTGTCGAGCCCACACGTGCTCCGACAGGAAGACAAGGAGTTGCCTTCGTCAATGCAGCTGATCCAGCAGGGGTCGGCGCCGTCACAAACCTCTGCGGGCATGGGAGCAGGCCCGGGGTCTGGATCCGCGCCCCCAGAGCCTCCGACGGGCCCGGCGCCACCGTCAGCCCCCGGGATGCCGCCGCACGAATCGCAAAGCACCCAACACGAAAGTGGATCGTCATCGCCACAGATGTCGGGGTCGCAACACGTCTCCCTGGTGTCGGTGCAGGTGCAATCACCAGCCGTGCAGTCGTAGCGCGCCTCGCAATTGGGGGCGCCCACCCCAGAGTCTTCGGCGGTCATGCCGCCATCTCCCCGGTTGACGACCCTGACCTCACCGTCGTCGTCATCTTCCGAGCAGCCCGTGAGCGAACACGTGAGCAGACCCATCAAGAAGATTCGAGTGATGGTGTATCGGCGTCTATGTGTATGCACATGTGTCATGAACGAGCCTCGGTGATGAATGAACCGGCGCTCTACTAACACACCCAGAATGGGCCAATAAAGATAGATCAGAGACGCTGACCGCGGATTAACTCTCGGACCTTCGGCACCGCTGCCACCACCTGCTCGATGGCTTGATCCACCTCGGCCTCAGTGGTCTTGCGCCCCAACCCGAAGCGCAGGCTGGCATGGGCACGCTCGTCGGCCATGCCCACCGCCCGCAAGACATGGCTCGGAGCCAGCGTCGCCGAGGAGCATGCCGAGCCACTGCTGATGGCCAGACCCCGCAGGTTGCTCATCATCACGTCGGCGGCGATGTCGTCGATGCTGATGTGCAGGCAGTGGGGCAGACAATGATCTGGATCACCATTGCGCACCACACCATCGACCCCACCTGAGATGCCGCGCCACAGTCGATCTCGCAGGCCCGCCAGGCGCGTCGCTTCGTCGGCCATCACCTGTTGCCCCAGCTTCGCCGCTGCGCCGAGGGCCACCAGCAGCGGCACCGCCAGCGTACCCGAGCGAAACCCGCGCTCCTGACTGCCGCCGTGCATCTGGGCGTCGAGCTTCACTCGGGGGCTGCGGCGCCGCACGTACAGCGCCCCGACACCCTTGGGGGCGTAGAGTTTGTGCCCCGACATCGAGAGCAGATCGATGCCCATGGCTTCGACGTCGATGGGCAGCTTGCCCGAGGTCTGAGCGGCGTCAGTGTGGAACAGCACGCCGCGGTCTTTGCACAGGGCGCCGATCTCGGCGATGGGGTTCACCGTGCCCAGCTCGTTGTTGGCGTGCATCACGCTGACGATGACTGTATTGGGTCGAATCGCCGCCGCCACGTCATCGACCGAGACACGCCCACCCTCAGACACAGGCAGCCAGGTCACCTCGACCCCCTGGGTCTCGAGCCACTTCACCGTGTCGAGCACCGCCTTGTGCTCCGTGGGCTGGGAGATGATGTGGTTGCCCTTGCTCGCGTAAGCTGACATCGCCCCTTTGATGGCGAGGTTGTTCCCCTCGGAGGCCCCGCTCAGGAACACGATCTCCCTCGGTGTGGCGCCGATGAGAGCCGCCACCTGCTCCCGGGCGAGCTTGACCGCTTCTTCTGCAGCCCAGCCATATGCGTGGCTCTTGCTCGAGGCGTTGCCGAAGTGCTCGACGAAGAAGGGGGCCATGACGTCGAAGACCCGCTGATCACAGGGGGTGGTGGCCATGTGGTCGAGATAGATGGGGCGTAGCATCAGGGTTGCTCGTCGCCCTCTTCGGGCATCACGTCGACGTAATCGCGGACCTCACGGCCGTCGGGCTTGACCACGGTGAGGCCCACGATGTGTTGCGCGGGCTCTTCGAGGCGCAACACGAGGCGGTTGTAGCCCTCGCGATCGTCCACCATGGAGTCGCCGATCTCTCGGAGCACGTCGTTGGGGCCGATGTTCAGGTCGTGCATGACGTCTTCGCTGAGCACGTCGGCGGCCTTGATGGCCCGGGGGAGCTGCCCGCTGGCGGGCAGGTTGTCGCGGTACGATTTGATGTCGGCGAGCAGCGCGGCGCGGCCCACGCGGTTCATGTTGGTCCGCGTCTGCCCAGGCTTGAGCGGGGGCAGCTTGAAGGTGCGGTAGCCGTCGGCGGGGATGCCCGACTCTCCAGGTTTGAGCATGGGGTTCGAGGGCTGGGCGAACTCGGCCTTGCGGGCGGCGATCTCTGCGGGCGTGGGCGGCGGAGGCTTGGGGGCGTCGAGGTTGGGCTTGGGTCCGTCGACGGGGGTGGGATCGCCCTTGCTCTCGGCCTGATTGACGGCTGTACGTGGATCAGCCGGAGTGGGATCAGGCTCGGGGGCCTTCTTGGGCTTCGCCTGGTTGTCCTTGGCGGCTGTGGTGTCGGCCTTGGGTTTATCTTTCGCGGGGTTCTTGCTCCCAGGCCACAAGGCCCAGGTGACGGCACCGGCGACGACGAGGATCAAAGGCAGAATGAGCTTCACAGCATGCTCCGAGTGATCATGGGTGCAGGATAGCAGAGGGTTTCGCTGCTGTCGCAGCAGCGCTCGCCTCACTTAAACTCGCACCACCACAACACCCCATGTTGACAACCTGAATCCCTGAACCTCATGCTGGCCGACATGAACTGCTGCACCCACCATGCCCACCATCATGCCCATCATCATGGGACAGGTCGGTAGGGTGTAAGCACAGACACGAAACACCACGCCGGCCTCTGAGGCCGGCGTTGGTGCTTTCTGGGCACTTTCTCCGCATCTTCAGGGGTTGGCTCATCAGGCGAAACAGCCCTGGAGAGCGACACCATGAGCCCCGCCAGAAACTTCTCTGAGAACACCAGCGACACCTTGCGCATCGGCTTGCCCAAAGGCCGAATGCGCGAAGGCATCTTCGACCTGCTCAAGAGCGCCGGCGTCAGCGTTCAGGTTGGCGCCCGGGGCTATCGCCCCAGCCTTTCCCTCCCCGACACCGAGACCAAGCTGCTCAAACCCCAGAACGTCATCGAGATGCTGCACGTCGGATCCCGCGATGTAGGCTTCGCGGGCGCAGATTGGGTCGCCGAGTTCGGCGCAGAGCTCGTCGAGATCATGGACACGGGGCTCGATCCCGTGCGGCTCGTCGCCGCTGCGCCCGTGGCTCTGCTCGTCGACGGCAAGCTGCCTCGTCAGCCCCTCGTCGTCGCCTCGGAGTACGAGCAGCTCACCCGACGGTGGATCAGAGATCAGGGCCTCGAAGCCCGCTTCGTGCGGAGTTATGGCGCCACCGAGGTGTTCCCCCCCGAAGACGCTGATTGCATCGTCGACAACACCGCCACCGGGGCCACCCTCGCCGCCAATCAGCTCGAGATCGTCGACGAGCTCATGCGCTCGTCCACCCGGCTGTACGCCAACCCACGGGCCCTGGAGAACCCCAGCAAGCGAGCGCGGATCGAAGATCTCGCCCTGCTGCTGCGATCCGTGCTCGACGCTCGCAGCCGGGTCATGATCGAGGTGAACGTGAGCGCCGAGCGGCTCTCCGCCCTCGTCGACGTCGTGCCCTGCATGCGAGAGCCCACCCTGGCGCCGCTGCACAATCAGTCCGGGTTCGCGCTGAAGGCCGCCGTGCCCCGGAAGGCGCTGGCCACCCTCATCCCGCGCATCAAGGCTGTGGGCGGCACCGACATCGTGGTGTCCACCCCCAGCCAGATCGTGATGTGAGCCATGTGGGATGCACAGGCTGAGCAAAAGCGCGTTGTGCCCGGGCCTGCCCTGGGGCGTATCTCCCGATATCGGGTGCCCGGGCACCCAGCCCCTATCGATCTCGATTTGCGGGGGAACGAGGGCCCCGCACCGGAGCCTGAGTTGCTGAGGGCGCTCAACGGCCCTGAGGGCACTGAGCTGCTCAGGCGCTACCCCAGCGCGGTGTCGTTGGAGCGCCGGCTCGCCGAGGGTTGGGGGCTGAGCCCCGAGCAGGTGGCGGTGACCGCTGGGGCCGATGACGGCCTCGATCGCATCTGTAGAGCCATGATGGGCCCGGGCCGGCGGATGATCTGCCCCACGCCGGGTTTTGTGATGACCCCCCGGGCTGCCCGGCTGGCAGGTGGCGAGGTCGTCGAGCTGCCATGGCGTGAAGCTCTGCCTGTGGAGGCCATTCTGCAAGCCGCCGAAGATGAGCAGGTCTGTGTGCTCGTCCTCACCTCACCCAACAACCCCACAGGGGCGGTGATCACAGAAGCACAGCTGCGTCGCCTGGCGGCAGAGCTGCCTGCGAGGGTGCTCATCGTGCTCGACGTGGCCTATGGGGAGTTCGCGGATATCGAGCTGCGCCCTGTGGCCCTGAGCCTGCCCCGAGTGCTCGTGGTGGGCACTTTCTCCAAGGCGTGGGGCCTCGCCGGCTTGCGCGTGGGTCACGTGGCCGGGCCCGCGGAGTATGTGGGGTGGGTGAAGGATGTGGGCCTGCCCTACGCCGTCTCGGGCCCGGCACTGGCCCTCGCCGAGGCTGCCCTCGATCGCGGTGACGAGCCTGTTCGAGCCCACGCCGCTGCGGTGAAGATCGCCCGAGGGCGCATCGAGGCCGCCTTCGAGTCTGTGGGCGCCGCGGTCACCCGAGGCGAGGGCAACTTCGTCTTCGCCCGGACCCCGAAGGCGGCGTGGATCGCTGATGCCATGGCAGGGCTGGGCATCGGTGTGCGGGCGTTCCCTGGCCGCTCGGGCCTCGAAGATGCCCTGCGGATCGCTTGCCCCACCGAAGCCGGCGACATCGATCGAGTCTGCGACGGGATCCGCACCGCGGTGCGCCCCGAGGCCATCCTCTTCGATCTCGACGGAGTGCTCGCTGACGTCTCCGCGTCATATCGAGTGGCCATCGTGGAGACCGCGGCGCACTTCGGCGTGCACGTCACCGCCGCCGACGTCGCCGAGGTGAAGGCTGCTGGTGACGCCAACAATGACTGGAAGGTGACTCAGCGATTGCTCCAGCGAGCCGGAGTACAGGTCGACCTCGACGCCATCATCGAGGTCTTCGAAGGGCTCTATCAGGGCACCCCTCAAGCCCCTGGGCTACGGCGACACGAGGCGCTCACTGTGTCGCGTACTGCGCTCGCCGGGCTCGCGGAGCGCGTCCCACTCGCCGTGGTCACCGGCCGGCCACGGGACGACGCACGCGCGTTCCTCGAAGGCATGGAGATCGCTCAATACTTCCAGGCCGTCGTCTGTATGGAGGATGGCCCGGCGAAGCCTGACCCGGCCCCCGTCCGGGTGGCCCTCGAGGCTCTCGGTGTGCGTCGCGCCTGGATGCTCGGCGACACCCCCGACGATGTAAGGGCCGCCCGAGGGGCTGGTGTGGTGCCCGTGGGGGTCGTGGCCCCTGGTGAGGGCGATCCCGAAGGGGCGCGGCAGGCCCTGCTCGGCTCAGGGGCCGCTCGGGTCATCGACGAGGCTGCGGCGGTGGTCGACACCCTGAGCCGATGGCTGGAGGAGACGCCATGAGCGTGCGTACGGGTCAACTTCGCCGAGCCACCGCAGAGACCACCATCGAGGCCAGCGTGACACTCGACGACCAGGGCGTGAGCGTGGTGCGCACCGGCATCGGGTTCCTCGATCACATGATCACCGCCCTGTCGCGCCACAGCGGGGTGTCCATCGAGCTGACGTGCAGCGGCGACCTGCACATCGACGATCACCACACGGCGGAAGACTGCGCCCTCACGCTGGGGGGCGCCTTCGACGCTGCCCTCGGCGAGCGCCGGGGCATCGTGCGCTTCGGTCACGCCTACGCCCCCCTCGACGAGGCCCTGGCCCGGGCCGTGGTCGATCTCTCCGGGCGCCCGTGGCCCTGTGTCGATCTGGGCTTGCGGCGAGAGATGCTCGGGCAGATCGCCTGCGAGAACCTCACCCACTTCATCAACAGCTTCGCCATCGCCGCTCGAGCCTCGATCCACGTCGACGTGCTCAAGGGCGACAACGATCACCACCGCGCCGAGGCGGCCTTCAAGGCTCTAGCCCTCGCGCTCCGCGCCGCAGTGGCGCTTCGAGGGGATGACCGCGTCCCCAGCACCAAGGAGGTGTTGTGATGCCTCTCGACACATCTGTCCCGGTCGTGGTCGTAGGCACTGGCCTCGCCAACACCGCCAGCGTCATGGCGGCATTGCGCCGGGCCGGCGCTGCGCCCTCACTGGTCCGTGCACCACAGGAGATCGCCGACGCGCCTCGGGTGGTGCTGCCTGGTGTAGGCGCCTTTGCGCCCGCCATGGAGATCCTGCGTCAGAAGGGTTACGTGGAGCCGCTGAGGGCGCGCCTCACCGCTGGGCGCCCTACCTTGGGCATCTGCCTCGGCTTTCAGCTGATGTGCGCCGCCAGCGAAGAGAGCCCCGGAGTGGAAGGCCTCGGGGTGATCCCAGGTGTAGTGCGCCGATTCGGTGACGAGGCGCCTCAAGTGCCTCAGCTCGCCTGGAACAGCGTACGGCCTCAGGGAGAATGTCTCTGGCTCGAAGCCGGAGCCGCGTACTTCGCCCACAGCTACCGCCTGCCCGGTCTGCCCGAGGGGTGGGCCGGGGTGGTGGCCACTCACGGGGCCTCGTTCGTCGCCGCTGCAGAGCGCGGTGACGTGCTGGGTTGCCAGTTCCACCCCGAGCTCAGCGGCCCTTGGGGTCAGGCCCTCGTGGCGCGATGGGTTCAGGGGCGCCCCGTCGGGCAGACAGTCGAAGGCGCGCCGCGCGCAGGGGCATGTCGGCGCATCATCCCGTGCCTCGACGTTCGAGATGGCCGCGTGGTGAAGGGCGTGAAGTTTCAGGGTCTGCGCGACGCCGGAGATCCTGTCGAGCGCGCTCGAGCATATGCGGCTCAAGGCGCCGACGAGCTGGTCATGCTCGACGTAAGCGCTACGCCTGAGGGTCGGGCCACCGCCGTGGAGACCGTGAGGGCGCTGCGGGCTGTCCTCGACATCCCGCTCACCGTGGGCGGTGGGGTGCGCTCTGTTGAAGCCGCGGCGAAGCTGCTTGCTGCCGGCGCAGACAAAGTGGCGGTGAACACCGCCGCGGTAGAGCGCCCGGCGCTGCTCACCGAGCTGGCCGAGCAGTTTGGCCGTCAGTGCGTGGTCCTCGCCGCCGACGCCGCACGTCGAGAGGGTGGTGGCTGGGAGGTGGTCACCCGATCGGGCAAGCACCGTACTGGCATCGACGCGGTGTCCTGGGCTGAGCAGGCCGTAGAGGCCGGGGCAGGGGAGATTCTGCTCACCAGTTGGGATCGAGATGGCACCGGCGCCGGCTATGACCTGTCCTTGCTGCAGACCATCACCGGCAAGGTGCCTGTGCCCGTCATCGCCAGTGGTGGCGCCAAGACCCCCGAGCACTTGCTTCAGGCCCTCGACGCCGGCGCCCAGGCCGTGCTCGCCGCCACCATCTTTCACGACGACCACTTCACCGTAGGTGACATCAAGCAGGCCCTCATCGAGGCCGGCGCGCAGGTGAGACCATGATCATCCCCAGCATCGACTTGATGGGCGGCGAGGCCGTCCAGCTCATCGGCGGCAAGGCCGAGAAGAAGGCCTTGAGCGCTGGAGATCCCCGGCCGCTCGCCGCCCGATTCGCCCCTGTGGGCGAGGTGGCGGTCATCGATCTCGATGCCGCCCTGGGCCGTGGAGACAACACCGAGGCCATCACCGACATGCTCGCCATGGCCCGCTGTCGCGTAGGCGGTGGGATCCGATCCGTCGAAGCCGCGCGCCGATGGCTCGACGCCGGCGCCGTGAAGGTGATCCTGGGCACCGCCGCTGTGCCCGAGGTGTTGTCGCAGCTGCCCCGTGAGCGGGTCATCGCCGCCCTCGACGCCGTAGACGGTGAGGTGGTGGTCGACGGCTGGCGCACGAAGACCGGGGCGTCGATCATCGAGCGCATGCAGGCCCTGAGGCCTTATGTGAGCGGGTTCCTGATCACCTTCGTGGAGCGAGAGGGCCGCCTCGGCGGGACGGATCTTGCCCGGGCAGAGGCGCTTCGGGCGGCTGCGGGCGATACTGAGCTGACCGTCGCCGGCGGCATCACCACCGCCGACGAGATCGCCACCCTCGATCGCATGGGCATCGACGCTCAGGTGGGCATGGCGCTGTATACCGGGCGGATCTCCCTCGCGGAGGCCTTCGCGGCGCCGTTGAAGAGCGATCGGGTCGACGGCCTGTGGCCCACCATCATCTGCGATCCCCATGATCGAGCGCTGGGGCTGGCGTATTCGAACCTCGAAAGCATCGAGGCCGCCTTGGAGCAGGGCGTGGGGGCGTATCACTCCCGCCGTCGGGGTTTGTGGGTGAAGGGGGCCACCTCTGGGGCCACCCAGCGATTGCACCGCATCGACGTCGACTGTGATCGAGACACGCTGCGTTTCGTGGTGGAGCAGGCGGAGCCCGGCTTCTGTCACCTCGACACCTGGACGTGCTTCGGCGAGGATCGCGGCATCCCCGCCCTCGCCCGCAGGCTCATCGAGCGGGCCGCCGAGGCCCCTGAGGGCTCCTACACCCGGAGGCTGCTCGACGATCCAGCTTTGCTCCGGGCAAAGCTCTTGGAGGAGGCCGCCGAGCTTGCCGAGGCCGTGGACCCCGGACACGTGGCCCGCGAAGCCGCCGACGTGATGTACTTTACCCTCACGGCCCTGGCCCGAGCTGGGGTAAAGCTCGACGCCGTGGCCCGTGTGCTCGACGACCGGGCCCTCAAGATCACCCGCCGCCCCGGCAACGCCAAGCCTGCTCGGGGAGGTGACCGATGAGCGGAGTGCAAGACATGCGTCTACGTCGCCTCAGCCCCCGACAGGTGCCCCAGTTGCGCCGTGACCCCGTCGACGGCCCCACGCTGTCGAAGGCCCGGGAGATCGTCGACACGGTGCGGGCAGAGGGTTTGTCCGCGCTGCAGGACTATGCTCAACGCTATGGCGACTGGTCCCCAGGTGATCCGCTGTGGTTCGGCCCTGAAGACATGGCCAGTGCCTTCTTCGCGTTGCCCGTTGAGAAGCAACAGGTGCTCACCCGGACCGCCGACCGGATCAAGGCCTTCGCCGAGGCCCAGCACGCCGGGCTGAAAGCCATCGAGGCGCCGATCCCCGGTGGGGTGGCTGGGGTCCGCTTCGATCCAGTGGAGCGGGCGGGCTGCTACGCCCCCGGCGGGCGGTTTCCGTTGCCCAGCTCGGTGCTGATGACCGCGATCCCCGCTCGGGTGGCCGGGGTCGACACGGTGTGGGTGGCCTCTCCGCGGCCTGCACCAGAGACCCTCGCTGCGGCCCACGCTGCGGGTGCGGACGCCTTGCTCGCCGTAGGTGGCGCCCAGGCCATTGCTGCCCTGGCCTTTGGTGCGGGGCCGGTCCCCGCCTGTGATGCCGTCGTGGGTCCTGGGAACATCTGGGTCACTGCGGCGAAGCAGATCGCCGCAGGCCGGGTGGCCATCGACATGCTCGCCGGGCCCTCCGAGCTCGTGGTGCTCGCCGACGCCGGCGCCGATCCAGATCGGGTGGCGGCAGATCTGCTCGCCCAGGCGGAGCACGACCCCGACGCGTTGCCAGTGCTCATCGCCCTCGATCCGATGTTGCTCTCCCAGGTGGATCGAGCGCTGTCGCAGCAACTCGCCGATCTGTCCACGGCGGACATCGCCCGTCAGGCCCTCGACAAGGGCTTCGCTGTGGCGGTGGGTGATCTCGCCGAGGGTGTAGCGCTCTGTGATCGCATGGCGCCAGAGCATCTCGCTCTGCACCTCGACGAGCCGGTGTTGACCGAGGCGGCGAACACATTGAGTCACTATGGTGCGCTCTTCGTCGGTGGAGACGCCGCCGAGGCCCTCGGCGACTATGGGATTGGCCCCAATCACGTGTTGCCGACCGGTGGTACGGCACGCTCTTACGGGGGCTTGTCGGTCATGACCTTCCTCCGAGCCCGCACCTGGATGCGGGTGGATGATGTCTCCGCAGCACAAGGGGCCGTCTCTGATGCGGTGGCCCTCGCCCGCATGGAAGGCCTCGAGGCCCACGCCCGCTCTGCAGCCTTGCGTCTCAAAGGATAGGCGGAGCAGCCATGTCCATCTGTTGCGCGGTTGTCTGTTGACACCATGTAGTGGCCCTATGCCAATGTTTGATGTCATACATGTAATTTGGTGTGGTTTGCTCTGGGGGTAACACATATAATCCTGCACATCACTCCATCTGTGCAGGGCTCGCCATGCCATTCTCCACTCGCAAAACACTCTCCTGGCTCGCTGCGTTGGGCATCCTCGGCACCGCCGGGGCCGCCCATGCCGTACATGCTTTTCACACCTGCGTCCTCTTTGATGATGGGCGCGTGAAGTGCTGGGGCTACAATGCCAATGGTCAGCTCGGCCAGGGCAATACCACTGAGCGGGGCTCCGGCGCTGGCCAGATGGGTGACAGCATGCCCTTCGTGGATCTCGGCACCGGCCGCACGGCTGTGCAGCTCTCCACGAGCAAGCGCAACAGCTGCGCCATCCTCAACGATGGCGGGCTTAAGTGCTGGGGTGGCAACGATTACGGCATCTTCCCTTCGAGCAGCGGGTATCTCGGCAACCAGGCCGGTGAGATGGGCGACAACTTGCCCTACGTCAGCCTCGGCGCCGGTCGCACCGTCTCCGATGTCAGCATGGGCGCCGATCATGCCTGCGTGATCCTCGACAATGGCGGAGTGAAATGCTGGGGCCGCAATGACTATGGTCAGCTGGGCCTCGGCGACACCAACAACCGCGGTGACAGCGCTGCGGAGATGGGCGACAGCCTGCCCTACGTCGATCTGGGCACCGGTCGCACCGCCACCGCCATCGCTGCGAGCCATCTGCACTCATGCGCAGTCCTCGACAATGGTCGGTTGAAGTGTTGGGGCTACAGTGCCAATGGCCAGCTCGGCCTCGGTGTCAACGAGTACCGCGGCAACCAGGCCGGTGAGATGGGCGACAACCTGCCCTATGTCGATCTGGGCACCGACGGCAACGGGGATCCCTTGCTGGTCCGCGACGTGAGCATCGGGTGGGGCCTCACCTGCGCCTTGATGAACAGCGGTGACGTGAAGTGCTGGGGCGCCAACAGCCATGGCAAGCAAGGCCGGGGCGACACCACCGAGCGGGGCAACAACCCCGCCGATATGGGCAACAACCTGCCTGTCGTCGACCTGGGCACCGATGCTCAGGGCCAGCCCCACACCGCCACTCAGGTGCACGCCGACGTCAACAACGTGTGCGTGATCCTGAACGATGGTCGGGTGAAGTGCTGGGGCTACAATGTCTACGGCAACCTCGGCCTCGGCGACACCAGCGCCCGGGGCGACAACGCCAACGAGATGGGCGACAGCCTGCCCTACACCGAGCTCGGCACCGGCCGCACCGCCGTGACTCTGGCCCGCGGGATCAACCACAGCTGCGCGCTGCTCGACAACGGTGACGTGAAGTGCTGGGGCTACGATGGCAACGGTCGACTCGGCTATGGCACCAACGGATCACACCAGGGCAACGAGCCCAACGAGATGGGCGACAACCTCGCCACCGTGAGCCTCGGCACGGGGCTCACCGCTGTGGCGCTGAGCGGCAGGGCTGCGCCGTGTGCTGATCCTGATGGTGACGGCCTGTGTGGCGACGCCGACAACTGTCCGGCCACGGCAAACGCTGATCAAGCCGACGGCGACGCCGACGGTGTGGGTGATGCCTGTGATGTCTGCCCTGCTGATGGCACCAACGATGCTGATGGTGATGGTGTCTGCCAGGACGTGGACAACTGCCCCACCGTCGCCAATGCCGATCAGGCGGACAACAACGGCGATGGTTACGGCGATGCCTGTGTGAGCACCAGCGCCGACATCGATCCCACCGCCACCCTCGGCGACAACGTGATCATCGGCGCCGACGCGGTCATCGGCAGCTACGCCGACATCGGCGACGGCGCCACCATCAACGGCACCGTGGGCAACAGCGCGGTCATCGGCGCTGGCTCCGTGGTCCCTGCAGGGGTCACCGTGGGCAACGCTGCTCGTCTCGGTAGCAACGTGGGTCTCAGCGCTGGCTGCTCAGTGGAGGTGCTGGCGCGGCTGGGTGACAACATCACCGCTGGCGTCAATTGTGTCTTTGGCAGCAAGGCCGAGGTGGGCACCGGCAGCAGCTTTGGCGACAACACCAGCGTCGGCGTGCTGGCCATCGTCGGTGAGGGCGCGAGCTTTGCCGACGGCACCACCCTCGGCAACAACAGCCAGGTGGGCGATGATGCCACCCTGCTCGCAGGCTCGAGCGTCGGCAGCAACGCCAGCGTGGGCCACACCCTGAACCTCGGCGCCAGCGCCATCATCGAAGGCAACGCGGTGATCGGTGACGGAGCCACCGTCGGAGCGAACGGTGTGGTGCGCAGCTATGTCACCATTGGCAACAACCTGGATATGGGCGCAGGCGCTGAGTTTGCTTCTGGCGCCACCGCCGGTGATGACGCCATCATCGGTGCCAGCGCTGAGATCCGCGGATCTCTGGGCAACGGCGTCACCCTCAACGACAACGTGTTCATCGGGAACCAGAGCGCCGTGGGCGACGATTGCACGCTGCGCACCAACGTCACCCTGGGCATCTTCGTCGATCTCGGAGCGCGCTGTGACATCGGCGCCGACTCGGCCATCTACGATGGGGCCACGCTCGGTGCGGATGGCGCTGTGGGTGAGCGGGTCACCATCTTGTTCCGGTCGAGCATCGGTCTGCAGGCGAGCATCGCCGACGACGCCATCATCGATGAGCAGAACACCATCGGTGACGGCTTCACCCTGGGCGCCAACAGTCGTCTGTGGCCGCGGAGCACCTACGGCAGCGACGTCAGCATCGGCGCCAATGTGCTCATCCGAGACGGTGCCGACATCAGCGATGAGGTCACCATCGAAGATGACGTGATCATCTTCCCCAGCACCACCATCGGGGAGCAGAGCACCATCCGTCAGGGGGTGGAGCTCGGTGTGGACACCTGTGAGACCCGCGTCTGTGGCCAGGTCACCATCGGCGGCTGCCGCGACGTGGGCGCCAACATCGCCGCCGCCGGCAGCGACGAGGGCGCGTGCGAGACCGGGCTGGTCATCGACGTCGACACTGGAGCGCGTGAGTGGGCGGACAACACCTACGCCGCCAGCTGTGCTGACTACCGCAACCCGCCGGCACCTCCTTACACCTATGTCGACAACGTCGGCGACGGCATCTACACCATCGACCCCGACGGCCCCGGCGGAAACCCTGACTTCGAGGTGTACTGTGACATGACCACCGACGGCGGTGGCTGGACCTTGATCAGCAACCGTCGGGCGAACAACTCCAACCGCGAGTCCTGCGGCAGCAACCTGGCGCAATTCTTCACCAACGGGTGTGGATCGGTGGACGCCATCGGCGCTGGCAACAGCTATGCCCTCAACAGCACTCAGCGGGGGAGTATCGAACACTACGAGTTGATGAACCTGCAGTATCTCAACGGCAGCCTCGACAGCGACGACGCATACATCATCGAGAAGGCCAATGGCTTCACCGATCTGTTCCCGAACTCCACAGCCTCGAACAACATCGCCCTGGTGCGGGTCTGTAACCTGGCGCGCTCCGTGTGCGATACGACCAGCGTGTTTTGGAAGTACATCGGCGACTTCTGGTTCCACAACTCATACTGCATGTCGGGCACTTCAGGGAACGCCACCTACCGAGGTAACTATGCTGTGTGCCATAACGGCGCAGCCAACAATGGCAACGCTGGCAGTTACCCGTCGAGCAGCTTCACGGGCAACCGCAGCGGTTACGATGAGACCAAGCTCTGGGGCCACGGCAATGGCTCTGTGCCCTATCAGGAGCGCTTGTTCATTCGCTGAATGACTGCCTTTGTTGGCTTCGCTCGAACCCACCACATACTCAACTCTGAACACCCGCGACGAAAGCCCGCCTCAAAGTCTGCCTTGAGAGCGCGCCTCCAAGCCCTGACCCATGAGCATCATGTCAGGGCAACACACTGCCCTGTCTTCAAATCGGTGTCCGATGCTCCTTTGAGTGTGGGGACAGTCGCTGCCCTGGGCGAGGTTCGGGAGTACCTGCTCGGCAGCGTCATCGAGACTGTGTCGTCACATGGCCTTTTGGGAGAACGGCCGCTCGACAACACGATGGAGAGTAGGCGGAGAGGAAGAGCAGGAAGGCAGGGGAGACATGAAAGTGAGGGCTCGACAGCACCACCCGATGGCGTGCGAGGTGGCGTGCTGTTTGCCAGATGGAGAAGCAGGCGACTCTGAAGCGAGCGCGGCAGAGGCGCACATGGCCGCTCGACAGCAATTCATCGAGTGGTTGATGGCGCCGTGCTGGTTGCTCGACGAGACGGTCAGGATGCGACGGCGCAAGACCAGAAGTGTCAGCACCACCATGGTCAGAGAGTACGAAGGCTGTGGCGAGGTCACACGCGCTGATGTCACCTCCGACCACTGTTTGAAGTGAACCCATACAGTGTGACAGCGTTCTCCTGCGTTGGATGAGGCACCAGCGTGTGGGGAGTCGACATGAAGTTGAAGTGGTCGTCTGTGTGCGCGCTCGCTCTGGCGAGTGCGCTCACACCGCATGAGAGCGAGGCATGTGGGGGGGGGTGTTCTGCAACCCCGGGCCTGCGAGCATCAGCACCATCAACCAGGCCGGAGAGCACATCCTTTTTGCGCAAGACCCTGAGGATCCCTCGCTGATGCACATGCACGTGCAGATTCAGTATCAAGGCGAGCCAGATGACTTCGGGTGGATCCTGCCCGTGCCGCCAGATGTCGAGGTGCAACTCGGTGTCGATGCATTGTTTGCAGCCCTGGATGGAGCCAGCGCGCCAGGCTTCGCCCTTCAAGCAGTCAACCGCTGTTCCAGTGGTGACACGGGCAGCTCGGGTTGTGGTGATCAAACTGCAGTGCTTCAGGGCTCGGGCGCTGATGGATCATGGGGGGCGCCCGAGTATCCCTCTGTCGATGTGTTGTCCCAAGGGCAGATCGGACCCTATGAGCAAGTGGTGCTCACTGCCGAGGATGTGGGTGAGATCGTCGAGTGGCTCGAGCTCAATGATTTCAATGTGCCCGATGGCAGCGAGGCGTTGCTGACGCCGTACCTGGAGGAGGGCTCGGTCTTTCTGGCCCTGCGCCTGCGCTCTGAGCAAGAGGTGGGTGACGTCGAGCCGATACATCTGACCTTTACCAGCGATACGCCGGGGATTCCGTTGCGGCCCACGGCGGTGGCGGCGGAGCCCGACATGGGCATCATTGTGCACGTGCTCGGTGATCACCGGGCGGTGCCCCTCAACTATCAGCACATCATCGTCAACGATGCCCTCATCGACTGGGAGAATGGGGGTCGCAACTACGCTGACGCGGTGAGTCACGCAGTGGACGCCGCAGAGGGTGGCCTGGGCTTCGTCACCGACTCTGCTCAGGTGCTGCAGCCGAATCAGATATTGGGTCAGATACCCGGCATGAGGATCGCCGAGCCTGCGCAGGCCGTGGCGGATCTGAGAGGCCTGAGCACCTTCCGAGACTGGCAAGCCCTCTTCCTGCCACCCTCAGGGAGCCTGTTTGACTCGGGTACGCTCATCGTGCTCTGCATTCGGATTGAGTGTGAGTACTTGTCTTGAGGTCAGATTTCGAGGTTGAAGATGCTCGACGATACTTTGGCATCGCCTGCGCTCTTCGCCCCCGAACTCTGACCTCAATCCTGCGTCCTCCCGACTCAATACGAATGCAGAGCACGATCAGTCAGTCCGATCATGCTTTCTGGTGTGAGATGGACAGCCTCTCGATCTATGAGGCCATCCCTGAGCTGAGGGCGCAGACTCTGATGCTGTTCCAGCCTCCTGCGGCAGTGCCCGCTGAGGTGCGTGCTCAATGGGACGCGTGGTTGTTCTGCCCCTGGAGGTTGTCGGAGGTGCCCTGGGGCCCGGAGGTGCTCGACGCCCCCATCGACGGCGAGCCTCTCGCCATCGAGATCGAGGATCGGATCGCGCCCAGGTACAGCTGTTCACACGGTGGCCCTATCTGACGCGCCTCTATACGACGTTGAGTCCTGAGGAGATGGTGCGGGACCCCATCTTCGGCTTCAACGAGAGCTTGCCCGACGTACCCCCCGTGCGCACCGCGTTTCGGCTCATGTATTGCGACCGGGATGTCATCGAGACGCCCTCGGGGCTTGAGTACAGCCCGCGTAACCGCGCCGACACTTCACAGGTGGAGCGAGATCGAGGCATCACAGTCAGAGGCGAAGGCGAGATCGGGGCCATGCAGGTGCAGCAACTGTTGCCCCAGGGGCCACCTATGTTGGTGGTCAACAACCGGCTCGAACTCGGCATCAGGCACAGGGTGAAGGACGGTGAGCAGGAAGAAGGGGGCTGTCAGACCGGCCAGATGCCCGGCGGCCTGCTGTTGTGGATGCTGCCCCTCGTCGCGTTGCCCTTGAGGCGCCGTCGCTGAAGGCCCCTTGCCCCGCTCAGGCTCGGCGCGCACAATACTGCGCCTATGCGCAGGTATACCCTCAAAAGCACTCAGCCGGCCCCGGAGCGTCCGGGGTTCCTCGATGATCTCAACGAAGAGCAGCGGCAGGTGGCCGAGGCTCTGAGCGGACCCATGCTGGTCATCGCTGGTGCGGGCACCGGCAAGACCCGCACCCTGGTCTATCGTACCGCCCACATCATCGAGACCCGGGTCGATCCGGGCCGCATCATGTTGCTCACGTTCACCAACCGGGCCGCTCGGGAGATGACCGATCGGGTGCAGCGGCTGGTGCCTGTGGTCACCGAGCGCATGTGGGCCGGTACGTTCCACCATGTGGGGCATCGCATCTTGCGTCGTTATGCCGAGCGTCTGGGCTATGGCACCAACTTCGGCATCATCAACCCTCAAGAGGGCCGCGATCTCATGACCGCGGTCATCGGCGAGACCGTCGCCGGCGTCTCCGGCAAACGGTTCCCCAAGGCCGATGTGTTGTTGGGGATCCTGTCGAGCGCTCTCAACACTGATCGGCCCTTGTCGGTGGTGCTCGACGCCGACTTCCCGCGATTCGCCGACCTCCAGCCTCAGATCGACAAGGTCCTCACCGCCTACCTCACCAGGAAGGTGGAGATGAACCTCATGGATTACGACGATCTGCTGGTGAACTGGCGGCTGCTGCTCGAAGATCACGAGGACGTGCGGGCGCAATACACCGAGCACTTCCAACACATCATGGTGGACGAGTATCAGGACACGAACGCCCTGCAGGCGAGCGTGATCAAGCTGATGCTCGGGGCCCACCAGAACCTGATGGTGGTGGGGGACGACTGCCAGTCGATCTACGGGTGGCGAGGCGCCGATGTGGCCAACATCTTGTCGTTCCCCGAGCAGTTCGAGGGCTGCCAGATCTTCAAACTGCAGACCAACTATCGCTGCACCCCGCAGATCATTGATCTGGCCAACACGTCGATCGCCCAGAACCGCCGACGCTTCGACAAAACCCTCACCTCGGCCTGTGGTGACGGTGAGCTGCCGGCCTTCGTGGCCCTCGCCGATGGTGCTCAGCAGGCGGCCTTCGTGGCTCAGCGGGCCCTCGAGCTGCGGGACGAGGGGGTCGATCTCAACAACCAGGCGGTGCTCTATCGCGCCCACTATCAGGCCATGGAGCTGCAGCTCGAGCTGCAGCGCCGGGGCATCCCTTTCGTGATCCGCAGCGGCCTGCGGTTCTTCGAACAGGCCCACATCCGGGATCTGCTCGCCCACCTGCGCATCTTACACAACCCCCGCGATCAGCTCGCCTGGATGCGGGTGCTCAAGATGCGAGAGGGCATTGGCAACAACCTCGCCGTGCGCATCGTCAGCGCCCTCACCGCTCAGGGGGATCCGATGGCGGCGCTGCACAGCGGCATCAACGTGCAGCTGCCGAGCCGGGCCCGAAAATCGTTCGAAGGGGTCCGGGGTCTGCTGTTGCGCCTCGACAAGCCCGCCATGATCAGGAACCCCGCGGCGATGTTCGACGAGATCCTGGGCGCGGGCCTCGAGAGCCGGCTGCAAGACGGCGCCCCCAACGCCGAGCAGCGGGTGGAAGACATCAAACAGCTCGGTCACTTCGCCGCCCAGTACACCGACTACCGCGACTTCCTCAACGAGCTGTCTCTCGTGGAGAATCTGTCGGCGGAGCAGGTGGTGGCTGGGGGAGACACCGACGAGCGGTTGCTCTTGAGCACGGTGCATCAGGCCAAAGGCCTCGAGTGGGACGCCGTGTTCATGCTCGACATGGCCGACGGCCGGTTCCCTCTCGCCCGGGCGCTGCAGTCACAAGAGCAGGAAGAAGAGGAGCGTCGGCTCTTCTATGTGGCGACCACTCGGGCCAGACGTGATTTGTATCTGTGCTACCCACAGTGGGGCATCGATCGGGATCGCACCCGCATCTTCATGCGACCCAGCAGGTTCCTCACCGAGATCGACGCCAGCAAGGGGGCGCGCACAGAGGTCTGGCAAATCTCCGAGTCTCCGGTGTAGACACACGCGATCGAACTCGACCGGAAGGCACCCCATATGGACCGGCCACACTCCCTTCGAAGGGCCTCCTGCGTGATGTTGGGGCTGCTCTTTCTCCTCGGCGCCCTGTCGCTCAGTGTGGGCAGCGCCGTCGCTCAAGAGGGCGCCCCGCCGAGCGTGGCCCCTCACAACGCCATGGCGCCCAACGCCGCCCCACCTGAAGGGGTGTATCATCCGGCGGTGACCTCCAGCGGAGGCCGTGTCCTGTTCTGGATCGGCGGCTTCGCGGTGATGATCTTCGCGGGGTGGTTCATCTTTCGAGAGCAGGTGGGGGAGCGACAGACCATCAGACTGCTCGTCGACAAGGTCGGTCCGTTCTTTCGCGAGTTCGACCCTGCCAATGTGCACCGCTGGATCGAGCTGGCAGGGCCTCATGTCTGGCAGGGCTGGAAACAGCGAGACATGAGCAGCCTGCAAAACTACGTCACCGAGGGCTTCACGGCCTCCATGGCTGAGCACTTCGAAGAACTCGAGCGTCGAGGCCTCGCCCACAAAGGTGAGTTCGTCAAAGTGCTCAAGGTGCACCCTTTGAGCCTGCACCCTGTGGGCCCCGGCCCTGCCCCTGCCGACCTCGAGCTGGTGTGTCGCGTGGAGGTCAAGGGCGACGACTGGCTGGTCGATGGCGACGATAAGGTGGTGGCCGGGCGTCCGGAGCGAGGTCAGGTCATGCATTTCTGGACCCTGCGCCACAACGGACACCGCTGGTATTTGCACCACATCGAGCGCGCCGAGCGTGATCGGACCGATCTGGGGAAGATGCCGCCGCTGCCACCGATCATGGAGTGGCGTCGGCCTGATCAGGCCTCTGAGGCGGGCGCAGAGGGCTCAGGAGACACGTCTCTGACCACGTCATAGGCAGCCTGAGGCTCTACACCACAGAGATCACGGTCGATTTCCAGGGCTCGATCTGGTATCGACCCGGATCGATTGACTGAATTTTACCTACATTGAAGACCGCACCGCCGAGGCGTGCACTGGCAGTGCGAAAACTCTTCACAACCCGGGCGGCCGTTGCCTGCGCAATGCATCTGTAGGGATGAGCGCGGGACACTGGGCGCCCGGCGCAGCAGACTGAGGCTGTTCGCTTATGTCGTATCATCCTGTTTATACCTGGGCGGGCGTTGCGTTCTTCTTCCTCGTCCTCGCCGTCGGCGGCTTCTTCTTCGTGCAGGCGCTGCGCATGCGCTACAAGCAGCTCGTGCAGGGCCGCCGGGCCGAGGTGCGCTGGGACGAGGCCCCCAAGCGGGTCGCCAACGTCTTCAAGTACGTGATCGCCCAGTGGCGCTTGCCACGGAATGGCTACGCCTACAGCGGCATCCTGCACATCTTCATTTTCGGCGCCTTCATGGTGCTCAGCGTCGATACGATCAACTTCATCATCGACGGTCATTTGCGGGCCTTCGACCTGGCCATGGGCAACCCTGCCCCCGAGAAGCCCTTCCACCTGCCCCTGAGCGGCGGGGGCTACCAAGCCATCGCCGACACCTTCCGGTTCCTGTGCATCGTGGGCCTGTCCATGGCCTTCATCAACCGCATGGTCATCAAGCCTGAGCGTCTGCAGCACGACGGCCACACCGATGCCATGAAGACCCTGTTCTTCATCCTCGGCCTCATGGTCTTCGAGGTGATCCAGCACGCCAGCTACCTGTCCCGCACCGGTGCCCCCACCCACGGCGCGTGGTTCAGCAGCATCTTCGCCGGCATGATGAGCGGTTCGAGCAACGAGACGAAGGAGCTCATCTACAACGTGGCGTGGTGGTGCCACCTGGTGAACCTCGTGGCCTTCACCAACTACGTGCCCTGGTCCAAGCACAGCCACGTCTTCGCCGCCCCGGCGAACATCTTCTTCATGAGCCTTGAGCCCAAGGGCGCTCTGCGCAAGATGAACCTCGAGTTCGAGAGCGACGAGGACATGCCCGAGCACTTCGGGGTGAAGACCGTGGCCGATCTCAGCTGGAAGCAGCTCTTCGACGGCCTGAGCTGCACCGAGTGCGGTCGCTGCACTGACAACTGCCCCGCGGCGCTCAGCGGCAAGCCCCTGCGCCCGATGCACATCATCACCGACATCAAGCACCACGCCGAGGACCTCTACCACGCCGCCAAGAAGGGCGAGACGTTCGACGAGGAGAAGCTCCAGCTCGCCGGTGGGGTCATCCACGAAGACATTTTGTGGTCCTGCACCACCTGTGGTGCGTGCATGGAGGTCTGCCCCGTAGGCAACGAGCACGTGCCCGACATCGTCGACATGCGTCGTTACTTGTCCATGACCCTCGGTGAGGTGGGCCATGGCGCTTCGAAGGCCCTCAAGGCCATGGATCGCAAGGGCAACCCCTGGGGGATGTCGAAGAACGATCGCGAGAAGTGGACCGACGGCGTCGGCGAGGTGAACGGCGAGGTCGTCGACATCAAGAAGTTCAAGAACGAGGGCGACGCTGAGTACCTGTATTGGGTGGGTTGCGCTGGTGCTTACGACGACCGGGCCCAGAAGGTGACCCAGTCCATGGCTCGCCTGATGACCAAGGCCGGCGTCGACTTCGCCATCCTCGGCAAGAAGGAGACCTGCACCGGTGACTCGGCCCGCCGCCTCGGCGACGAGTATCTGTTCCAGCAGATGGCCGAGAAGAACATCAAGAACCTCAACAAGGCCGGGGTGCGCAAGATCGTCACCCATTGCCCTCACTGCTTGAACACGCTCAAGAACGAGTACCCTCAGTTCGAGGGCAACTACGAGGTGATCCACCACTCGGAGCTGCTCACCAAGCTCGTGGATGAGAAGAAGCTCACCCCGAAGCAGGCCGAAGAGACGAAGGCCACGGAAGATGTGCCCGAAAAGGCCGCTGGGTGCGCATCGGCGGTGAAGGCCAAGCCCAAGAAGGTGGTCTACCACGACTCCTGCTACCTCGGTCGCTACAACGAGATCTACGATCCCCAGCGCCAGATCATCGACGCCCTGCCCGGCGTGAGCCGCGTTGAGTCGGAGCGTCACAAGCAGCGTGGTCTGTGCTGTGGCGCTGGCGGTGGTCACATGTGGATGGAGCTCGACATCGGCGAGCGCATGAACTTCAAGCGCACCGACGAGCTGATGGAGACCGGCGCCGACACCATCGCTGTGGCGTGTAATTTCTGCATGACCATGATCGACGATGGCGTGAAGGCGAAGGGCAAGGAAGACGAGGTCCAGGTGGTGGACATCGCCGAGCTGCTCGACAACCAGACCTGAGGCTCCAAATTGGGGGAAGGATGTCACCCCCTTCGAGCGTAGATGGGTGTAAACCGGCACGGAGCACCCATCGCCTTTCCATTGCCAGCCATCATCCCCGTGGTGCTCTATCACGGCGCCGCCCGCTGGACTGCACCACAGGCCTTCGCCGAGCTGCTCGATCTCAATGATGAGAGCCGTTCATCGCTTGAGCCTTACCTCCTGCAACTGCGGTATCGCCTCGAAGATCTGGGTGCGTACTCCGAAGCGGAGCTGCTGACCGAGTCAGCCGCCCTGCCTCACATGTTGGGGATGGCCTTTGTCTTGATGCGCGCGGTCGTACGTCAACAAGATCTGCTGACGATTTTGAGCAGGGACGTGATCAAGGTCGCCTGACCGAGGCTCGCGCAATCCTCAAGCGTCAGATGGCACTGAAGTTTGGTGCCATCGATATGACGCTCCTCGAGCGCATTGATTGTGCTGAGTTGCCAGAGTTACAGCGGTGGACCGAGCAGTTCGTGATGGCGGATACGGCAGAGCAGACGCTTCGCTGAACGCTCTAGAAAATCAGGTCGAGCAGGTCGTCTACCTTGCCGGCAGGCACCACCTCGATCTGAGTCGTCTCTGCCACCCGCTCAGCGTTGCTCTTGGGCACGATCACGCGGGTGAAGCCCATGCGAGCGGCTTCTGAGGCTCGGGCATCGGGCCCTGCCACGGCTCTGATCTCACCGCCCAAGCCCACCTCACCGAAGAACACTGTATTTGGATCCATCGGCTTGTTGGTGTGGCTCGAGGCCAGGGCCGCCACGATGGCCAGGTCGACAGCGGGCTCGTCCATGCGCAGACCCCCGGCCACGTTCACGAAGACGTCGCTGCCGCCCACTTGCAGCCCTGATTTCTTCTCCAACACCGCCAGCAGCAGCGCCACCCGGCCTGGATCTGCGCCGATGCACGTGCGCCGGGGGTTGCCGTAGGGCGTGGTGCTCACGAGGGCCTGCACCTCGACGAGCAGGGGGCGAGTGCCTTCGAAGCCAGCCACCACGACGGAGCCTGCCTCCCCCGTGGCCCGCTCTGCGAGGAACAAGGCCGAGGGGTTGGTCACTTCGGCGAGGCCATCAGAGCGCATCTCGAAGGTGCCGATCTCGTTGGTGCTGCCGAAGCGATTCTTCACTGCCCGAAGCACCCGGAAGGGGTTGCCGGTCTGACCTTCGAAATAGAGCACCGTGTCCACCATGTGCTCAAGCACACGTGGACCAGCGATGGATCCGTCTTTGGTCACGTGACCCACGAGGAAGGTGGCGACACCCTTGCCCTTGGCGATGCCCAGGAGCTTGCCTGTGACCTCTCGCAGCTGAGTCACGCTCCCTGGGGCGGACTGCACCATGTCAGTGTGGAGCGTCTGGATCGAGTCGACGACGAGGATGTCGGGTTTGATTTGATCGACGTGGGCCTGAATCTGCTCGAAGCGTGTCTCTGCCACGAGCCAGAGCGAGTCGGACTGAGCGCCCACGCGGTTGAAGCGCATGCGGGTCTGCTGGGGCGACTCCTCGCCGGTGACGTAGAGCACTTTGCGACCGCCCGTGGCGAGCTTCGCCGAGGCTTGCAGCAACAACGTGGATTTGCCGATGCCCGGATCACCACCGACGAGGACGAGCGAGCCGGGTACGAGGCCGCCGCCGAGCACCCGATCGAGCTCGCCGATGCCGGTGCCGCTCCGGGCCACAGTGTCGTTGTCGATGTCGATGAGCCGCTGGGGCTTGCTCGCAGAGAGAGCGCCAAAGCCCGCCCTGCTGCTGGCACTCTTGGGGGCCTCGACCTCTTCTTGGAAGCTGCTCCAGGCGCCGCACGAGCGGCACTGGCCCAGCCACTTCGGTGAGCGGGCACCACATTCCTGGCAAATGTAGACAGTTTTGGTTTTGGGCATGGCACTGAACTCGATGGTGAGGGGTTGGGTACTGTATATCAGTTCAGTGGTGCGCTGGCCACAGTCGATACAACACGATCAGCTTCGATGAGCGCGCTGAAGGCGCGCAGAAACGCGCTCACATCACCATCTGTCGATGCAGGATCTCACCGCAGCAGGAACCACCAGGCGGCGAAGCCACCACCGCCGAGCAGGAGTCCCGTGAAGAGGATGGCGAACCAGACAGGTGTGCCCTTCTTTTGGGGTGGAGCGGATTCAGGTTGAGATTGGGTCGGACGGGCGAACTCGTCCTCGGGGCTGATGCGGGTGGACCGTGGCGCTGGTGTCCTTGGCGCCGGTGCTGGTGCTGCACTGGCAGGTGCCCGGGTGCCTCTGGGGCCATTGGGCTGAGCGAGTGCGGCGTGCACCGCCTTCTTGAAGGCCTCTGGCGTGTGGAATCGCTTTTCCGGTGCCTTGGAGAGAGCGGTGAGCAAAGCGGCATCGAGGGCTTCGGGCACCTCGGGGCACACCACCCGCGGCGGAGGTGGGTGGGCGCTCACGTGCTGGCGCAACACCTCGGCGGGGCTGGGGTGGCTGAAGGGCACATGGCCGGTGACCATCTCGTAGAGCAAAATCCCCAGAGCGTAGACATCGCTGCGCAGATCGTCGCGGCTGAGCCCGCAGGCCTGCTCTGGGGCTACGTACTCTGCGGTGCCCACCACCATGCCTGAGAGGGTCATGCTTGTGTCACCCACAGCGCGGGCGATGCCGAAGTCGGTCACCAGTACCTGACCATCATCTTGGAGGATGACATTCGAAGGCTTGATGTCGCGATGCAGGATCTTGTGGCTGTGCACGTGACTCACGGCGTCGCAGATCTGATCGAAGATGGCCATGGCCTCGTCGGCGACCATGCGGCCGCGATCCCGAAGCACGTCTTCGAGGGTGCGCCCCTGCACGAAGCGCATGACGATGAAGAGCCGATCGCGATGTTCGAAGAAGCCCAGCATGCCCACGAGGTTGGGGTGCTCGAGTTTGGCGAGCACTTTGGCTTCGTTGATGAACCGGTTGCGGTGAGACCGATCCTTCTGGCCATGGGGCATGAGCATCTTCAGGGCGGCCACCTGCTCGGTCACCGTGTGCACTGCGCGGTACACCCGCCCCATGCCGCCACGGCCCACCTCGGCGTCGATGCGCCAGTCGCCCACCACGTCATCGATCTCCGGGGTCCAGCTGTGTTTTTTGGCCACAGCCTGGGGGTCGATGCGCGCCGCTGCGGCGACCCTGCTCTTGGGGTTGGTGCCCACAGGTCGACGGCTGTGACCCTTAGGAGCGGGGCTCTTGGGCCGGCCGCTGCGTTTGGCGTCGACAAGGGTGGGGGCCTGGGTGCGCACAGGCTCCGAACGTCGCTTGGGCAAAGGTGTGAGTGGTGGATCAGCCGTATGCCGCGGAGGTGCCATGGGCTGATCAGGTGAGGTCGAGAGCGGGTCGACTGCAGGGCCCGAAGACTCGGGGATCGTGGGCAGCCGGTTTTGAGAGCGATCGACATCGCCGCTGGTGAAGGGGATCGTACGCAGTTGTTTGCGCAGCTCCGCAGGCAACTCGGTGTCTTTCAGGGTGCGGGCGTCGGCGAGGCCGCCTCGATCTCGAGTAGGCGCCTCTGCCGAGGCTGGCCTCTCGTTTCGAGGCGGCAGAATCGGCCGCGGGGTGATGGGGGACTGAGGGGTGGAGCGATCTTTCGCATCGGGGTGGGACGATGCCATGTCACCCGAGGTGTTCTGACCAGAGGCCCTGTTGCTGGGGACACTGTTGCTGGGGACACCGTTGCCAGAGGCGGTGTCTCTGGGGGCGGGTCCGTTCACCGAGCCGAGCAACTCGGTGACGCTGCCGCTCGAACCTTGAAACTCTACGTGATCGGCGATGTCTGACAGATCACCGGTGTCGTCGAGCGGGTCGACCGGTCGCGTCGGCTCGAGGCCGTCTTTACTGCTCATCAGAACCTCGCTCACCCCGAGAGGTGCGATGGATCGACAGTGTGAGCCACTCGAAAGGCATCGCCTGTTTGACCACGAGGGTCCGAGCTGCTCACATGCCCTCTCAATCTCTAGGGAAACCTCTGGGTAAACCTTTGGAAAGATGCATCGAACGTATGCCAGCACAGAGTGTGATGCAAGGCGCCCAAACCCGTCGTAAATGGTGGATGTTGTGGGGCGTGCTCGTGGCGATGGCCCTCACCACCCACGCCCACGGTCGCCGGAGAGCGCGGCCTGATCCCATGGCCCAGGTGGCCCTGAAGTCGGGTTACATCGCCGCTGAAGCCCAGCGGCTCGTCTCGCAGGGGACTGAGCGAGGGGCAACACCTGCAGGGGCTGTGGACCTCATGCGGCTCGCTGCGCTGGGCCCGTGGCGGCCTCAGGGTGAAATCAGCGGGGCCTTGCATGCTGCGGCGAAGGATGCTCGACGGGGGCCGCTGGTGCGGGCCGTGGCCTGGTGGCTGTTGCGCGATCACGCGTTGCGCACCCTCGATCTCGACACGGTGGCCGAGGCCCGTGAGGCCCTGGGGCTGATCTCGGCCTTTCTGGTGCGCTCTGGGGAGGCGCCGGACCCTCTGGCGCCCATCAAAGCCTCCGAATGGCGTGTGTATCCAGAGCAGATGGGCCACGGCATGATCTGGCTCGACGCGGTGATCCGCCCGGCGAGCGACAACGAGGCCACTCTGGTGACCGAGATCGAAGCCCCAGGCGGCGGTGCGATCCTGCGCCTGGGGTTCGATGATCAGGTGAAGGTCTGGCTCAATGGTGACCAGATTTACGAGGCGAAGGAGCCCCATCGGTCCTGGCTCGATCAGGTTGCGGTGCCCCTGGTGCTCAAAGCAGGCCGCAATCGCTTGATGTTTCAGGTGCGCCAGGATGAAGGGGCCTGGCGCCTTGTCGCTCGACTGACAGATCCGGAAGGTGTGCCCCTGAAAGGGCTGAAGGCGTCTACAGCCATAGAAGGCCCGGCGCCTGAGCCTCTGGTGGATGCTGAGCCGCCGGAGCAATACGCCCACATCTGGCGTGCACTCTGGGCCATCTCCGAACTCGACGCGCCTCCAGCTCAGGGCTTGCGAGATCTGGCGGATTACGCCCGGGTGACCGGCTTGCCCAATCATGACCAGACTGAGCCCCAGGTGGCGGTGGAGGCCGCCTGGGAGGATGATCCGAGCCCTCGCAGCTTGCGGGCCTGGGTGCGCCTGCTCCCCGAGGCACGGCAGCAGGCGATCCGCACCACTCATTTACCGGAGCAGCCGATCCTGCTTGCTGATGTGGTGGCCGATCTCTTCGATCGGCTCGAGGTGGCCGAGGGCCATTACTACGCCCGGCGCCATCGCATGGCGCTGGAGCAGGTGTCGGGGATTCTGGAGATCGACGAGCGGTTTGCCCCGGCGTGGCGTCTCAAGGCCCTCGTCATGGAAGACATCGGCCTGCCCAACACCGCGGTGCAGATTCTGGAAGGTGCCCGGTCGCGTTGCGGGGAGTTGCCGGGTTTGCTGAAGGCCTCGGCGTCGTCGCTGAAGGCGGCTGGCCGTCACGCAGAAGCCCTCGGCGCGCTCCAGAGCCTGATCGAGCGTAAGCTCGCTGGCCCTGATGATCACTATCGTCTCGCCAACACGTTGCACTTGCGCGGGCGCGCCGACGAAGCTGTGCAGATGCTCGACGGGGTGTCGGCGCTCAGACCGGAGCTGTGGTACCACGCCCTCGAGGCGGCTCAAATCCGCCTCACTCAGGGCCGACGGACCGAAGCGCTGGAGCGCCTGCTCACCCTTGATCGACAGATCCCCGAGGCGTCGCCGGTGGTGGAGCTGCTCGCCGAGGTCTATGCCCGCCTGGGCAAAGCAGAGGAGGCCCGGACCCAGCTGGCGCGTGCGCTGAAGCTGAGCCCGAGCGACGAGCTGTTGGAGCGCCGCCTCGACGCCCTCTCGGCTCGCGGCGGTCCCGAGCGCCTGGGCCCCGAGCTGACGAAGATCCTCGAAACCTCTGATCCGGAGGGGGCTTCGGCCCATGTGCTGTATCACCACGCTCGGACCGAGGTGCAGCCCACCGGGCTGGCGAGCCGTCGACTGCGTCGCGTGGTGCGGCTGCTCGACGCCGAGGGCGCCCGGCAGTTCGCAGAGTGGTCTCTGGCCTACGTGCCCGGTCGGCAGCGCATCGAGATCCACACCGCGCGGCTGTACCGCGAAGGTCAGCCGCCGAGCTCACCTGCACGGGGCGATCGCGATCTCTCCGAGCCGGAGTATCGGCTCTACTATGATCTGCGGGCCGAGGTGCTCACCTTCGATCAGCCTCGACCGGGTGACGTCATCGAGGTGAGCTGGTCCATCACCGACATCGAAGGTGATCCGGCCTTCCCCGGGTACTACGGTGAGCTGGCCTATCTGCAGGAGTACTTCCCTCGAGCGCGCTCGGTGGTGGACGTCGCTGGCCCCGCCGCCGACGCCCTCGCCATCGAGCTCGCGGATCGAGGGGTGTCCATCGAGCGCTCGGCCCTCGACGGGGGTGGCGCGCGCTTCACAGCAGAGCAAGTGCCGGCGGTGGCCTGGGAGGCCGGTATGCCCGGCGGATCGAGCCTGAGGGCCTTCGTGCACGTGAGCACGGCGAAGGGCTGGGGCGAGATCGACACCCGATACCGTACGCTGCTCCAAGATCGAGACAAACCCGATCGGGCCCTCAAGGCTCTGGCCAGAGAGTGGACCAGGGGGGTGGAGGGCGCCGAGGCGCAAATCGGTCGCCTCTATGCCGAGGTCGCCGCCCGCACCCGTTATGTGGGCCTCGAGCTGGGCATGCACAGCTTCCAGCCCGAGCAGCCGCGCATTACCCTGGCTCGGGGTTATGGCGACTGTAAGGACAAGGCCACGCTGCTCATCGCCCTGGCTCGGGCCCTGGGTCACGAGGCCCACCTGACGCTGGTGCGTACTCGATCCTCGGGTGCCCTGCCGCCCAAGCCTGCGAGCCTGGCCATCTTCAACCACGCCATCGTGTATCTGCCCGGGCTCGACCGATTCCTCGATCCCACAGTGGATCGCAACGACCCGTGGACGCTGCCGCCTTCGGATCAGGGGGCCGTGGCCTTCATCGTGGGCCGCGACGCCGAGCCGAGGCAAGTGCCCGTGCAGTCGTCAAAGCGCAACGTCACCGAGTGGGAGATGGTGATCACCCTCGACCGCCGCGGGGTGGGCCGAGGCCAATGGCGTTGGGAGACACGCGGTCATCCGGGCACCGTAGCCCGTCGGGCCCTGGAGCCCGAAGGCAGTCGGGCGGAGCTGGTGGCTCGAGCCCTTGGCGATCGCTTCCCGGGGGTGAAGATCCTCGACGCCGCGGTCGAAGGCATCAAACCTGCCTTCGATCCGGTGACAGCTTCGGGGCGTCTGACGCTCCCGCTGAGCCTGAACGACGGCAAGGTGGAGGTGCCCCTCGGTGGCGGTCCGTGGGGCCTGGTGTCGAGCTACGCTGAGGCCGCTCAGCGGGCGAATCCCCTTGAGCTGACCTTCAAGCACACGTGGCGTCAGCGCCTCGAGCTGCGGCTGCCTCAAGGCTGGTCGGCGAAGGCCGTGTCTCCGGTGAAGCTGGAGAGCCCGTTTGGCACCTTCGAGGCCACAGCAGAGGTCAGCCCAGGGGGCGTGGTGCTCGACGCCACCCTGCGCCTCGACGTGCGGCAGATCCCCGCAGATCAATACCCGGCGTTCCGGTCGTGGCTGAGTCGGATCGATCAGGCCCTGGCCCAGGTAGTGGAGGTGGGCGGTGCATAAGCTCAAGTTCTATGTGATGGCCGGTCTCTCGATGTGGGCGCTGAGCAGCGCCACGGGGTGTGGGGGCGGCCCCAAGATTCAGCCGTTCTCGGAGCAGTACACTGAGGCGCAGGATGATCGAAAGCTCGATCCAGGCGCCGCGGGCTGGTGGCGCTACCTCTCGGGAGATCTCGAAGAGGCGAAGAAGGCCTTCGCTGCGGGTGAGGGCCCGCTTCAAATGCTCGGCAGGGCCCGGCTGGCCCTCGATGCCCTCGACTATCCTGGCGCCCTCGCCGCCAGCGAAGCTGTATTGAAGGGCGAGCGGAGCCAAGGGACCGGCAGTGCCGTACACGCGCTGGCAGGTCTGTGGGCCCGGCGCGCTCTGGCTCAGCTGCCTGCTGGCCATGAGAAGAAGAGCGTCGGTGGTATCACCTCTGTCCCCATCACTCGGGACACACTGCGCATCTCGTTCCTGCCCTTCCTCGATTTCCGGCGCCTCGCCAAAGACGGCGTACTACTCGACGGCGACACTGTGCAGGCTCTGGGCAAGCGCTGGGCTCTCAAGAAGGGTCAAGCCCGGCCTGATCGAGACGGCATCGTGCTCAGTGAGATCGCCCTGGAGAAAGGCCCGGCCCACCTCGAGATCAGCGTCGACGGGCCCATGATGGCGTGGCGCGACGGCGCCCTCGTCGCCAGCGATCCGGCAGGCCGGTTCCCGGCGGGCGTGCGTCGATTGACCGCCCCCGGTAATGGTCCGTTGATCGTGGCCTGGGCGGCGCCGCGGGTGCCCGAGATCTGGCGCTGGCCCCACCCTGCACCACTGCCCACAGGCAGCTCCTGGCTGGATAAGGCCTTTGCCATCCAGCGGGCCCTCGTCGATGAAGATCCTGCAGAGGTGGCCCGCTTGCTCGAAGGCGCTCCTGACACCCCAGCCTTCGAAGGCTGGCGGGCGGAGGCCAGCGAGCAAGATCCATCGCGCTCGGGCCGGCGCCGCCGTGACGCCGCCCGCGTGCACTGGCAGGCAGCGCGATCCCTCATGGGCCCTCGGGCAGACCTGGCCCTCGCCCGCCTCGACATTGAAGGGGGTGACCAGGCGGCGGCCTTGCGACGGGTGAAGTCGGTCATCAAAGCCGCGCCAGAGGCCCACAGGCCCCGGCGGTTGAAGTTCGAGCTGTTGCTGGCCCTCGGCGATCGGGCCGGCGCCCGGCAGGCTCTGCCAAAGGCGTTGGGTACCGCGCCCGATCCGTGCGCCCTGGTCGCTGATCGCGTCACCCTCGCCGAGCAGGAGGGCAGCCCCGAAGCCCGGTTGCCCCTCGTGGAGCAGCTCACACGCTGTGGCAAGCCCATGCAGGCGGTGAAGCAGTTGATGGCCCTCGAGCGCCATCAAGAAGCCCTGGCTCGCCTGGTGGCCCTCGCCGCGGAGAAACCCAAGGATGCAGGGATTCGTCGAGCCCGGGCCAGATGCCTCGTGGCCCTGGGTCGGCTCGAAGAAGCGGCCCGCCTCTACAAAGCGGGCAGCAGCGCCGGCGACGCCCTGGCCCTCGCTGATCTCGAAGTGCCCATCGAACTCTCTGGCGGCCCGTACCCCTCGGCGGTGTTCCCCCCGAGCGATTGGCCCGACACGGCGCTGTCAAATGCCCTCAAGGCGTTGATTCAGGCTCACCCCAAGGCTCGACAGGCCATCGAGATCGTCCGGGCACGCCCGGACTGGTCTCCCTTCGCCGAGATCGCCCTTGACACTGAGGCGGTCATCGCCGCCTACGAGAAATCGGTGCCACTTCCGGGTCCCGCCGTGCGGTTGCTCGATCACAGCGCCCTGCTGATCTTCAAGGACGGCAAGTCGTTGCGGTGGGTGCACGAGGTGTTGGCGATTCGTTCACGGGAGGCGGCGGAGTATTACGGTGAGCTGGGCTTGCCTGAAGGTTCGGAGCTGCTCTCGCTCTATACCCGGAAGGCTGACGGCCAGATTCTGTACGCCGAAGACACCCCCGAGAAGGACACCACCTCGCTGCCTGATCTCGACGAGGGTGATTATGTGGTGGCGGTGTACCTTGAGCCCGGCGACAACGGCTACATCTACAACCACGGCTTCCTCACCCCCCGCATGTACTTCCAGGGGGTGGACATGCCCATCTTCCTGCAGCGCTTCGAGGTGTTTCCCCCCACCGGGGGCAAGTTCGATGTGCAGCGCCTCGGCCTCGACGACGATCACCTCGGCCCCAAGGGCGAGCCCGCTCGTCTGGGCAAGATCAAGGGACTGCGCTTCGAAGCCCTCAACACGTTGCGCCTGCCCCAGGAAGGCAACGAGGTCCCTGCGGGTCTGTGGTTGCCTTCGATCCGGGTGGGCTGGAATGTGAAGCTCTCGGAAGATCTCGACTACCTGCGCGATCGGCTGCTCGCCCGCCGGCGCCGCACCCTGGCCTTCGACAGTTGGGTGAAGGCGGCTCTCGAAGCACAAGAAGACGACGGATTCATGCCCCGCTTCCGCGCGCTGGTGCGCAAGGTCAGGGCCGACGTCGCCGAGAGCACGGGCATGACCGATCACGACGTCGATCGCATGCGCATCACCGGGCGGGGCAACCGCGCAGCAGTGCTCTCCGCCGCCCTCGAAACCCTCGACGTACCTCACCGCGTGTTGCTGGCCCGGCCGCAGATTCACGTGCCCTCCGGGCCATTCCGACAGGTGGCGGACTTCGTGTACCCGCTCATCGAGGTGTTGCCTCACGCCAGCAGCGCCCTGAGTGAGACGGGCATCAAGTCACCGATCTGGCTCGATCCGGCCCCTGATCGTGCTCCGGTGGGCTTTGTGCCCTTCATTATGCTCGGCGGTGAGGCGCTCCAGGCCTGGCCGCCGGCTGTGAGCCGCGCACCGGTGTCGCTCCCGAAGACCCGCACCGTTGCCGACAGCCGGCGCCTGGACGTGAAGATGAAGTGGGCGGCCGACGGCAGCCTCACCGGCGAGGTGGTCGACGTGCTCGAGGGCCAGGAGGCCATCGTCATCGGTGAGTACTTCAACCGCCTCACTCCGGAGGAGCGCCCTCGCCTCGTAGAGCGGCTGCTCGTGGGCGCCGTGGGGGCGGCCACGGTCACCTCACTCGAAGATCCGCTCGCGGGGCCGTCTGACGGACCGCTGGTGCTCAAGTACACCTTCAAGGCTGAGGCCCCCGGCGACTTGAACCTGGGGCTGTTCCCCAATACCCCCGCTCGCAGCTACGCCAGCCTCGCCGAGCGGAAGATCCCCATGGCGGTGGAGCTGCCCACAGACCAGCGCCTGAAGCTGACCCTCACCAGCGAGGTGCCCATGACAGCCAAGGCCCGAGCGGGCACCTGGAGCGAGAGTGGCCACAGCTACAGGGTGAAGGTGGATGCTGGCGACACGCGCCTCATCGTGGAGAGCCACATGCAGATCGAAGGGGGGCAGATCAGCCCCGAGGGCTACCCGAAGTTCGCGGAGTGGACCCGCAAAGTAGAGGCCGCGGAGCGGGTGATGGTGAAGCGCAGTCAGCCAGTGGCGCAGCACTCGGGGCGCTGAGGAAGTCCCGCGTCTGAAAGTCAGCCCAGTACGGCGTCAGGGGTTTCGGCGATGAGGAGCTGTTCGAGAGCTTGGTCGAGGGTGTCAATGTCGGCGGTGTCGATGATTGCCTCGTGTGCTTCTGACAGGTCCTGAAACTTGAGCCTCATGTGTTTCTTGAGTGTTTGCCGAGTCTTGTCGAGCAGCGCACCTTTCGTCATTTCAGAGGCCATCTGAGAAGCCATCTGAGAAGCCATCTGAGAAGCCATCTCGGATGCCATCTCTGATGCCATCTCTGATGCCATCTCTGATGCCATCTCTGATGCCATCTCTGATGCCATCTCTGATGCCATCTTGGACGCAGCCTCAGCAGCCTTCTTGTTCACGAGGGCTTTATAGTGAT
>JBKAGE010000042.1:0-107298 GCA_046290225.1 Bradymonadia bacterium
CGCCACGCCCGCGAGCGCATATTTCGGCGACGGGTGGCAACTCCAGTTGTCACATAAGGATCGCTGATTTACTGTCCAACCAATGGGGTCCACCTCAGTTCTTTCGCTTGTTCAAGCTCACCTATAAACACTAATACTTCAATTAGGCTTAACCGAACCTGATCTGCAAGATTATACAGGCCTTTATCATCAAATAGTTCAACTGAATTTATCAACAGCTCTGTAGCATGAATTACATTTCCAGGATCAGTGTTCAAGTTCATGACATCTTGACCAATCATCCATCCTTCAATATTGAACATTACGGCCTGCATCATGTAACCTGCCCCAACATTCTCAAGTAACTTTTCACCTCTGATGCTTAAAGAATATGCTTTTTGATGAATAAGACTTAAATCAGATTCAGCTTTATCAAACTGGTTGAGAACAACCCAAGCACGTGCCCTGCTATATACAATTTGTGACCATAATGGCCAGTCTGCAACCTCTCTTGCGAGAAACTCTCCCTGTTCAAGCATCTCAACTGCCTGTCGGTAGAACCCATTATGCCGAGCAACATAAGCATTCACCAATATGAGTCTAGCTCGAAACCTATTGTCTTCAAGAGGACATATGCGCTCTCCAAACTCTTGTGCACTCCGAACGCTCTCAACATCCCCACTATCATAATAGGCTCTGATCGCGGCTAAAGTCCGACTACATGCGATCCTATCCAGGCCACGATCTTCCGCCCACAACGCACCAGCTTCCCAGACCTGGCCTGCGGCATCCGCTCCTTGAGACCACAATGCACGACCCCAAAGACGCCAGGCCCAGTGACGTATCAAGTGACTCCGTTGCTCATCGGCAATGATGTGCTCAAAAAGCCCGTCAGACTCTTCAAACCTGCCCGCCTTGGCAAGCTCGGAGGCGTACATCAAGTCTGAATCTGCATATTCTGGACGAGGCCACCATATAATCGACCACTCATCCACAAGACTTAGTGAGTCATCATGCTCTTCTCGAATAAAAAAAGACAGTGTGCCGCTGATGGGTGAAATCCGAGACAGGTGCACCCCACAACCGGGCTGCACTCTGACCACTTGCCATCCCTCAACCTCATCAATGTAGGTGGGCAGCACAGACACCTGACCGTCTGCGTCTGTCAAATGGAGTTCAGCAATTTGATGAGCCGACACCTTGCCAAGGGCGCGCCATCTCACTGCCGGCAGCTTCAGAGGTTCATAGAATATGAATTCCCCACCCGGCTCCTCATGAGCCGCGTTCTGCAGGCTGCTCTCAACAATGAGCGGAGAAGCTTCGTGGCTACACTGAGCTAGGCACACCCATAAGCTAAGCAACCACAAGATATAAACAGGTTTAAAGGTCACGCCTTGCCGATCTCCACACTACTCTTAAGGGAAGATTACCCTTACAGAGGCATATGTGTATACGGCAGGACGCTTACTGAGTAAAAGATCCGAGCGACAGGACGGGCTAAGCCAAGTGACAAGGTCGCTGTTCCGACGAACTCAGCCTCGTATATGATCTTGTGTGCTGTCTCCAACTCATCTTCGGGCATTGATCATGCTGAGGAAGACACTGATGCGGCAGGCGAAGAACATCGGCGATGAGGTCGAGGGAAGAAGGCGCAAACGGACTTGTCTAGACTCCGATCAGACGCTCCAGAGCCGACAGAGTTCAAGGGCCGAGGCGCTCTAAGGGCAAGCTCCTGAAAGACACTGTCCAAGTGCTCCTAAGCTTGAGATCTCGTCGGTAGGCGAGTCAGGTCTAACAGTTTATTCCTCATAACGCTCTAAACAAAACAGTAGTACTCACAAGAGGAGCCACTCTGTCAGGACTTCGGAAAGAGCTTGACGGGATGGTAAGGCCAATCAGTTGGGGGTGTAGCAGTCGGGGCAGGGATCGACAGGGCTCATGATGATGGAGAGACCACCACCGACATCAGTGAGCAGGTCTCCAGGGCCAACCCAATGGCCAGACTCGCAGAGCATGAAGTCCACAGCAGAGTCGCTGGCGTCACCCTTGTCCGTCCACTTTGGCAGGTCGAACCCGGCAGGCGTCACCGCGTTCATGGAGCTGTCGTAGGTGCCCCGGGAGTGACGCAGGGTGCCCACCAGCACCGAGTAGCTCCCTGCCGCCGCCGTGTCGTCCACTTCGTCGGCGAGTTCCGTCAGGTTGCCGGGATCGGTGAGGGACAGCGCCGCACCGGTCTTGCTGTTCTTGAAGGTCACCCAGGCGTCGAAATCCGCCTCACCGGTCACGTCGGCCACGGTGGCAGTGATCCCGTCTGCGTTCAGGGCGCTGGCGCAGGCGGTGTCGCCGGTGGGGCAGAACCAGTCTCCCTTGCCGGCGACGAGGCTGGTGACGTTGGTGTCGACGTCGTCGAGGAAGTCGCTGCGATCGGTGCTGGAGAGACCATCGGTGTCGATGACCACGTAGTCTCGATCAGGATCGACGGCGGCGTTGGCGTTGGCGCTCCACACAGCCCCGGCGAAGAGGGTGAGGGCGACGGTGAGCGTACGGGTACGACGGCCACTGATGTGGCTGGAAGCAACGAAAGACATCTTCTCTCTCCTGGCACTGTGGTTGTGTTGTGCTCAGGGAGATTCGCAAGGGGGATGCCAAAAACTCAGAACAAGTCAAACGCCTTAATTATCAACATGATCACTAGACCATGACCCCATATTCACCATTTACTCTGCACGTGTGCGCATACCCATGTGTGCGCACACGCACATGAGCGAACATACATGTATGGCTCAAATGGGTTATCTGGCGAATGCGGGCTGATGGGAGAGCGCTTGCTTGAGGCGATTCATCGTGTGCTGCGTTCGGATTGAGTCGGGAGGGCGAAGGATTGAGGGCAGAGTTCGGGGGCGAAGAGCGCAGGTGAGGCTGTCTGGCCTGAAGCCAGGCGCTTCGGAGTCGACGGAGGCGAAGCCGTAGGAGCGTAGAAGCGCCCGAAGGGCAGCCTCTGAAGAAGCACCGAGCATCTTCAACCTCGAAATCTGCCCTCAAGACAAGCACTCACACTCAATCCGAACACAGCACACGATTATCTCAGCGCTTTTTGTCTTTGCGGGGGGTCTTCTCGACAGGCTCACCGGAGGACTCCACCGGCGACTCGATCTCGGGGGCAGGCTCTGGCAACGCTTCGGCAGACTGCTCTTCGATGATCAAGCCACCGTCCTCTGGCATCTGACCCAAAGGCGGCTGCATCGCAGAGCGCACGTTGATGTCGCGCTGCGGGTACGGGATCTCGATTTCGTGCTCTCGGAACAACGCGTCGACGCTCTGGCGCAGATCGCTGATCAAACCCGGCAACCCTCTGATGCGCCGAGTCCACACATGCAGCTTGAAGTCGAGGCTCGAGTCGCCGAAGCCGGTCATCTCGACCCAGGGCCGCGGGCTCTTGAGTACGCCGGGGTGAGCCCGAGCGGCCTGCAGCAACAACCGACGCACGAGGTGGACCTCGGTGCCATAGGCCACACCCACGACGACCTGTGATCTCACGCGCTCGCCGCTGCCCAGAGTCCAGTTCACCACCCGGCCGCTCACGAACTCGGCATTGGGCACGATGACGGTGACGGCGTCACGGGTCTCGATGATGGTGGCCCGGGCAGAGATGTTCTTCACCTCGCCCACCATGTCGCCCACCTGCACGAAGTCACCCTTACGAATGGGGCGCTCGATGAGCAGGATGAACCCGCTGATGAAGTTGCTGGCGATGTTCTGCAACCCAAAGCCGATGCCGATGCCGATGACACCGAAGACCACGGCGAGGGCGCCGAGGCCGATGCCCACGGCGGCGAGCCCCAGGGCGATGCCCAGAGCGACGACGATGTAGCGTGAGATGGTGCCGATGGCGTCCCGCAAGCCTCGATCGACGCGGAAGTGATCGAGCAGGTGATCAGAGATGAAGACCTGCAACAAACGCCCGATATAGACAGCGGCGACGACCCAGACAGCGAGCTGGGCCAACGACCATAGCGAGACCTCGTTCTCACCCACCATGAAGAGGGGTGAGGTGGCCCACTCGAGCAGGCTCGCCAACTCGACGGGCAGCAACCACACGTACTCGGCGGTGAGCACACCAGCTGCGAGCCACAGGCCGCCGATGCCGGCGAGGTAGGTCAACAGCCCCAGCGTGTTCCGCAACCGCGGCCATTTGACCCGCACCCAGGCCTGGAACAGCGTCTCGTCGGCGGCGGGGCCGGCGTTGAGCGCCGCTTTGGTGTCAGGCGTCACGAGGGGGGACGCATCTTGCTGGTTACCATACCCGCTCAGCCCAGTAGCGTTCTTGGTGGGGGCGCCGTCGGTGAGATTGTGGGTGCCGGCGATCCAATGAGTGATGCGCATCACCCACCGCGTCAGATACACCGTGAGGGCCATCAGCATGAGGGTGACGAGGGTGCGCCACGCGTACCACCAGAAGCCCCGTGCCTGCCACGCGAGGCGCTCGAAGTGATAGCGGGCGATGTCGCCGAGGCGCTCCTCGGTGCCCTGCACCCACTCCATGCGCATACAAACGTCGGCGAGGCTCTCGTAGGTCTCGATGAGCTGCTTCTTGTTCTTCTCGAGGGCCTCGGTCTCGGCCTTCTTCTTGCTGTCCGAGTTCTGAGCCCGTCGCCACCCGTCGCACCGCGCCTCGCGCTCTTTCTGACGCTGGGCCATGGCTTTGGGATCGAGGAAGATGTTGAACCGCTGGGTGAAGGGCTCGGGGATCTTCGACCCGCGCAGCACCTGACGGATCACCTTCACCATCTCGAGTCGGAAGGTGTCGCGGAGCAGCTTCTCTCGCTCGAAGTGGATGTGCTCGTCTACATCGGTGCGCTGAAGCTCAAGCAGCCGGGCCCTGGAGAAGTTGCTGTTGTCATCGAGCCCCCCGGAGACCTGACTGCGGAGCATGTCGAGCTTCTCTTCGAGGACCGGGATGTTCTTTTCTCGCAACCCCATGGAGCGCTTGAAGATGTTCTCGGCGTATTCGACGGTGCTGGGGCCGAAGTCCATATGATCCATGGCCCAGGTGAGGTTCTTCTCCTGGTCGGCGAGGGCCCGCTCGGCGATGAGCAGCTCGAGCCGGGCCCGGCGTGCCCGGGCCTTGCGCAGGGGTTCGAGATACTCGGCGAGCTTGCCGGCGAGGCGAGCCTGCTCCTGACGCATGCGCTCGTTCCGGCTGCGGTAGCCACCGGCGCGCTTGTAGCTGTCGGTGAACGCATCGACTGGCTCGATCTCGGGCCCCTCGAGGCTGGCCATCTTGGGCAGGGCCTGCACGGTGGCGACGATGTCGTCTTGATCGCCGTCACCTCCGCCAGCGCCTCGACGCAGCTTGGCTTTGGCCAGAGAGACCTCGATGCGGGCAAGGTGCACGTCGCGGGCGAGCAGCTCGACCTCTTTGAAGGCGAAGAGTGTGTCTTTGCCCTCATTGGTCTTGCCTTCGGCCTTCTGAGCGGCCTCCATCTGCTCGAGCAGTGTGTTCGCCTTGTTGATGCCCTCTTCGATCACTGCGTGCTGAGCGCTCAACACCCGGCGTACCTGGCTGTACATGCCCTCGAGGCGCCGGGTGGACGCCAACAGCCGATCGATCTCCTGCACCTCGGCGGGGTGTGTCTCCGGGGTGAGGTAGCCCTTGGCCTCAGGGGCCTGAATGACAGGCAGGACGACCACTTGAAGCGCAGCGTCCGGCGGCACGGCGTCGGGCACCATGGCGTCGGGCAGGCCAGAGTCGGGGATCAGCTCGGCGACGGTGCCCAGACCGCCGTCGAGATCGACACCACCATCCGCGCTGCCGGCGTCGGGTGACACACCCGCATCGAGAGCGGCATCTGCGCCCCCATCGACACCACCATCAACGCCTGCATCAGCGCCACCATCCACACCCCCATCGAGGTCGGCATCTGGTACAGCCGCATCGGGCACCGCGGCATCGGGCACCGCAGCGTCGGGGGTGGGCAGCTCGTCGGGATCTTCGATGATGGTGGGCACCGTCCACAGACGCTCGTCTTCTGTGGGCGGCTTGGCGAGGATCAGCTTCTGGCGCTGAACCACCAGGGCCTTGCGGCTCTCTTCGAGGGCCTCGATGCGGGCCGTCCATCGCTGGACCTCGTCGCCCTGCTTGGCGCTCAGGGTCTGCAATGACTCTTTGAGCGCCTGCTTCTCGCGCTGCACTTGCTGGCGAGGGTCGTCGACGAGGCGTACGTCCGGGGCGTCTTCTTTTTTGTCGCCCCCGGGCAAGGTCAGAGGCACCTGGGCCTGGGCTTCGGTGCACGTCACCGAGGTCGACACCACGGCAACACAGAGCACGTACGCCAACGCGCGGAGCAGGGACCTCGTGCCTGTGGACAACCCAGCCATACATGGGCGTGTAGCGGTTCGCGAGGGTGTGTTCAACCGTGAAGCGTGATCTCCATGAGTGAGGCGGCTATCCTGCTCGGCGATTTGCTTCATGTGGAGATCGTACAGTGGGCGCACCCCTTCGCTACCTTTCGGGCATTCAGCCTTCCGGGCACCAGCACCTGGGCAACTATTTCGGGGCGATCCGGAAGCACGTGGCCAACCAGGACAACGCCTTTTATTTCATCGCCGACTATCACGCGATGAACAGCACGCAAGATGCGGCGGTGCTCAAGGAGAACGTCACCAGCCTCGCCGCCACGTACCTGGCCTTCGGCCTCGATCCCGAGCGCGCCACGCTGTGGAGGCAGTCCGACGTACCCGAGGTCACCGAGCTTGCCTGGATGCTGGGCACGGTGACCACCATGGGCCTGCTGGAGCGGGCGGTGTCGTACAAGGAGAAGGTGGAGCGCGGGCAAGAGGCGAAGGTGGGGCTGTTCACCTACCCCGTGCTTCAGGCTGCGGACATCCTGGCCTTCGACGCCGACGTGGTGCCTGTGGGTAAAGACCAGTCTCAGCACCTCGAGATGACCCGAGACATGGCGGGCTACTTCAACCGGGCCTTCTCACCGGTGTTCAAGTCGCCCAAGACCGCGTACGGCACGCCTGAGCTGGTGCCGGGCCTCGACGGGGCCAAGATGTCGAAGAGCTACGACAATCACATCCCGATCTTTTTGAAGGGTAAGGCCCTCAAGAAGCGAGTGATGGCCATCACCACCGACAGCACCCCCCTCGAAGATCCGAAAGACCCTGACACCTGCACGGTCTTCGCCCTCTACAGCCTGATGGGCACTGAAGAGGAGAACGCTGCGCTGGCGGCGAAGTACCGGGGCGGCAACTTCGGGTACGGCCACGCCAAGCTGGCCCTGCTCGAGAAGATCAATGAGTACTTCGGCCCTGCCCGAGAGCGATACGACGCCCTCATGGCCAACCCCGAGGAGATCGAGGCCGCCCTACAAATCGGCGCCCGGCGCGCTCGCACTGTTGCTCAGGGTGTGCTGGCCCGGGCCCGTGAGGCCGTGGGCATGAACCCCCGACCCGCCCAGCTCGGTTGATGATCGAGACGACCGGGGCGGTCATCGCCACCCTCTGCGCGATCTGTGCCTTCTACTTCTGGCTCGAGCGGGCCACGAAGCAGACGTTCCTGGGCACAGTGTTCCAGTATTTCCCGCCGCTCCTCTGGATCTACGCCACCCCCGTGCTGCTCAACAACACAGGGGTGCTGCCGCCGAAGTCCGAGGCCTACGATCTGCTGAAGTCGGCGGCGCTGCCCTCGTTTCTGGTGTTGATGCTGCTCTCGGTCGACTTGCGAGCGGCCCTCAGAGTCATGGGCCGGGGCATCGCGGTGATGCTCGTGGGCAGCCTCGGCGTGGTCATCGGTGGGGCGCTGGCCTTCGCCCTGGTGCATCACGGCCTGAGCGATGACAGCTGGAAGGTTTTCGGTGGCCTCGCCGGCGCCTGGATCGGCGGTACGGGCAACATGGCAGCGGTGGCCGGTGGCCTCGAAGGGCCCGAGGTCGATCTGGGCCTGGCCATTCTCGCCGACAACGTAATTTACGTGGTGTGGCTGCCCTTGCTGCTCAGCTCTCGAGCCTTTGCTGGCCGCTTCAACCGCTGGGCCAAGGTGGATCCCGAGCGCATGGCCCGCATGACCGAAGCCTCTCTGGGCGACGAGGGGCAAAGTCAGCCCTTGCAGATGGTGCACGTCATCTACCTCGCCGCGGTGGTGGCGGGGCTCTCGTGGGCTTCGTCTGCCCTCGCCGAGCTGATGCCAGAGCTGCCACCAGTGCTCTCGACGGGCACCTGGCGCACGCTGTGGCTCACCACCCTGGCCCTCGGGGCTTCATTCACCCCCCTGCGTCACATCCCGGGTTCGAGATCCATGGGTCTTGCTCTGGTGTACCTGTTCCTCGCAGGCATGGGGGCCCGGGCATCGATCAGCGGTTTGTCCGAAGCGCCATTGTTCCTCGCCGGGGCCTTCCTCTGGATCACCATCCACGGGCTGGCCTGTGTGGGGGCGGCGAAGCTGCTGCGGGTGGATCTGCACACCGCCGCCATCGCCAGCGCCGCGAACATCGGCGGGGCAGCCTCGGCCCCTGTGGTGGCCGCCCATCACCAACCAGCGCTCGTACCGGTGTCGATCTTGATGGCGCTGGTGGGCTATGCCGCCGGCAACTACCTCGCGGTGCTCACGGCGCAGCTCTGCTTCTGGATCTCTGGTTTGTGAGCCCACCGCTTTGAGCACCCTCGAGCCGCTCAAGTGGCTGGCCCTGATCACCATGGTGATCGACCACCTGGGCAAGACCCTGTGGCCCGAGGCCATGGCCCCCATGCACGCCGCAGGGCGTCTGGCTTTCCCCCTCTTCGTCTACATCATGGGGATCCGCCTGGCGGTGAAGCCCCACCTCGACATCGTCTATCTGCGCCGCCTGCCCCTCTGGGCGCTGCTGGCACAACCGGCCTACGTGCTCATCTCGGGCACGCACCAGGGCAACATCTTGTGTTTGCTGCTGTGTGGCGCCCTGATGCACTGGGGCATACGACACACCGGCCGCTGGCAGGGCATCGCAGCCCTCGTGGCGGGAACTGCGGGGGCGTGGTGGTGCGAGTATGGCCCCGGGGGCGCGTGGATTCCGACGATCATCGCCGCCACATACCGCCGTGACGCGGTCATGGCGGCGATGCTCTGCGGCCCTTTGGCCTTTGTGGCGCAGCTGCCCATGGCGTCGTCGATGCTGCCGTGGAACATGTGGGCATTGATGGCCTCGGGGGTGGTGCTGGCGAGCGCCCAGGTGCAGCTGACTCTGCCCAGGATCAACCGCTGGTTCTTCTACGCTTTCTACCCCGGCCACCTCTATCTGCTATATGGCCTGATGTGGTGGGAAGTTGAGTCGATGACCCGCCTGTGAGCGACCAGGAGTCTGTTGTGATTCGAGCCTCTGCCTGGGCCCTGATGGCCCTCTGTATCTGTTTTGCCTGTGATGACGAAGATGATGGAGGCACCGGCGGCGCTGGGGCTGCCATGGCTGGAGGCGCGGGCGGATCCGCTGGCGGTGCTGGTGGCTCGGCCACACCTGATGTGGGCCTACCTGACGCAGCGTTGCCTGACGCCATGGCCCCGGCACCTGATTTGGGCCCTCCACCAGAGTCGTGTGAGGCCGGCGGGTACACCGAGTGCTTCTCCAACTATGACTGTGAGGCAGCTGATCGCTGCCTGGCCCTCGACGGCGACGGCTTCGTGGTGTGTTGTGTGCCCGGCGAGCGGGGTGATCTGCAGGCGGGTGAAGACTGCAGCATGGTGGAGGGGCAGCGGGCCTGCGCCAGCTCGCTGTGCTTCGAGACCAACCAGGGATCATGGTGCTCCGACCAGTGTCAGGGGCCCGGAGACTGCCCGGCCATGTTCCCCCGCTGTGAGCCCATCGCCTTCGCTGGCGACGGCAACTGGTGTCAGCCTGCTCTGGAGTGATCGTCATGGGCGCACGCGCTCGCATTCACCAAATCATCGAGCCCAGCCGGGGGCGCCACGACACGCTGAGTCGAGCCTTCGACATCACGATCCTGGGCCTCATCGTGCTCAACATCGTGGCGTTGATCTTTCAGACTGAGGCCTCGATCTACGCCGCAGCACCCACCCTCTTCGACATGGTGGAGTGGATCTCGGTGGCGGTGTTCTCGGTGGAATATCTGCTGCGCATCTGGGTGTGCGTCGAAGACGCACGCTACGCCCGACCTGTGCTGGGCCGCCTGCGCTACGCCCTGACCCCGATGATGCTCGTCGATCTCATGGCAGTGGCCCCGTTCTTCATGGTCTGGCTGTCCATGGACATGCGCTTCGTCCGGGCCTTCAGGTTGATGCGCCTGTTTCGTCTGGCCAAGCTCGGCCGCTATGTGGGGGCCCTCGAGCTGATGGGCCGTGCGCTCCGCGGGCGTCTCGCCGAGTTGCTGATCACGGTGTCGTTGATCTTGATGCTGCTCGTGGTGGCGGCGGGGCTGATGTACTACGCCGAGCGCGAGGCACAGCCTGAGGCCTTCGCCTCGATCCCCCGGGCGATGTGGTGGGCCGTGGCCACGCTCACCACGGTGGGCTACGGTGACGTCTACCCCATCACCATGGTGGGCCGGGTGCTCGGCGCCGTCATCGCGATTTTGGGGGTAGGCCTCTTCGCCCTGCCTGCGGGCATCATCAGTGGCTGCTTCATGGAAGAACTGCAGGAGAGCAAGGCCCGCAAACGTCACACCGACGGTCAATGCCCGACATGTGGCCAGCACATGCCCGAGGAGCACATTCATGAGTGATCCCAGCACGCCCGAGCGCCTCGTCTTCCAAGGTGCCGTCGACGGCTCGGCGGCGGTGATCCTGCCCGACGGTCGCATCATCACCGCCGGTGACGAATACAACCGCCTCCACATCTACGCCCCTGACGCTGAGCGGCCCCACGCCACGGTGCAGCTCGATGCCGCCCTCGACGCCCGAAAGAACAAGGAGGGCGAGTACCGGGAAGCCGACATCGAAGACGCCACCCTCGTGGGCCACCGTGCGTTCTGGATCGGCTCTCACGGCCGCAACCGCAAAGGCAAACGCCGGCCGACCCGATCACGCCTCTTCGCCACTGATCACCCACCCCAGGGTCCGCCGCGTTTCGTGGGCTACACTGATCAATTGCTCGATGACATGCTCGTAGCCGATCACTGGTCGCCAGCAGCTCGAAACCACGTGTTCTTCGACAGAGTCATCAAGTGGCTGATCCGCGCCGCAGCCCCCGGGGTGAAGAAAGCCCCCGCCCTGGCTCCGAAGGCAGAGGGCATCAGCATCGAAGCCCTCGGCGCCACGCCAGAGGGCCAGCTGCTCGTGGGTTTGCGCAACCCCACGTTCGACGGCAAGGCGCTCATTGTCACTCTGAGCAACCCGGAGGAGGCGCTCTTCGGGCAGCCTTGCCGCTTCGAGGATCTACACCTCGTACCACTCGGCGGCCGGGGCCTGCGCTCGATGGACTGGGACGCACACACACGCCACCACTTGCTGCTGGCCGGGCCTCCAGGCCGCACGGAAGACTTCAAGGCAGCCGACGGCATATCACCCTTCGCGCTCTATCGCTGGCAGCCAGGATCAGCGCCGACAGTGCTCGGCCCGGTGCCCGCCCGAACAGATTGCAAGCCTGAGGCAGTGGCCGTCGACCCCCGACAGCGCCGCGCCCTGATCCTCGAAGACCAGGGCACACTCCGAGAGCGGCTTGCGAGCACATCTGCTGATGGCGGCGCCTCGAAGCGCATGTTCGAGGGCTGGTGGTACCCGCTGGGGTAACTCACCAGTCAACCGTCATCACCCACGAACGCCATGTGCTCTCGCGCCGCTGCGGCGAGGCCACCCTTCACCAGCACCTGCCCTTCCATGAACACCGCCCACGCCCTGCGCATCTGAAGTGCGCAGCGCTCGAAGGGCATGAACCCACAGCCGGTCCCCAGACCTGGGCAGAGCACCCTGGTGATGGGTGGCTGATCGCCATGGTTGTGTTGTTTGATTGCCTTGAGCACCGCCTTGAATGCCAGGAAGGCGTTGGCTGTACGAGAGACATCCATGGGCACCCGCATGGTGGGGGCGCTGATCAGCCAAGGGTGCTCAGGGTGATCTGTGGCCACGATCTCGGCACACCCTACCGGCAGCTCTCCATCGTGTAGTTCGAAGAGCCGCTCACGTACGCGACGCTCCACATGCCAGCCAAGATGCTCGCTGAGACGCAAATCCAGGCTGCCATCCATAAAGCCAAAGCTGTTGGCCGGGCTCACCAGTGCGCCTGCCCCCTGCTCGAAGATGGATCCTTGCACCACCGTCACCGCGTCTACATCAGCAAAAGCCTCACGCCATGCCTGATAGAGCCCCCACTCCAAATCGACCAGTACCCACTCGACCATCGTGTAACCTCAACACAAACACTGCGCAGGCTACCCGATCAAAAAAGAGGGAATCAAGTGAGGCCTTCTGGGGTGATGAACAACAAGCACACTTCGAAAGATCTATGTTGTGGCGACTTCTCAATTCCACGAGTCCATCGTCGATCTGTTTCGCGATCACATACGCCTCGCCCCAACCCTCCTGAACACCATCGCGCCAGGCACAATGCCCGATTTCGACGCGTTGGAAACCGCCGAAACCACATTCAGCGACACACAGCCCCCCGAGCTGCGGGCCGATTTGGTCATCAAGCTGACGCGTGAAAACCGTCTCGTTTCGGTGATCATCGTGGAGGTACAGCGTGGCCGAGATGTTGCCAAGAAGCGCACCTGGCCCAGCTATCATGCCTATTGTTGGCGACAGTATGGTGTGCCTTCTTGTGTACTGGTGTTCACCCAAAGTCGAGCCGTTGCTCGATGGGCATCAGCCCCCATAGACATGGGCCATGGGTTTGTCCATCGACCCATCGTCATCGGCCCCTCGAATGTTCCGCGCATCGACGACCCCCATGTTGCAGTTCAAACACCCTCTCTTTCTCTGTTGTCAGCACTGGTACATGGCAACACACGGGGCGGGCTCGCGATCATTGAAGCGTTTCTCGATGCTCTGGCGGTGGTCGACGAAGGCGAGGCCGAAAGCTACTATGACTTGTTGATGGCGTCGCTCAACGACACCGTAAAAGAAGGGCTCCAACACATGCTCAAAAAGCGAAAGCGCGAATATCATTCCGACTTCGCCCGCAAGTACTTCGGTGATGGCAAAACTGAAGGCAAGAAGGAGCTGCTCAAGAAACAGCTCTGCCTGAAGTTTGGCGCCCTCAATGAAGATCAAGAAGTACGGATAGACTCCGCGACCTCAGAGCAACTCGACGATTACACCGCACGCATCCTCACCGCAGAGACCCCAGAGGCGGTCTTCAACGGTTGACGTGTGAGGACATGTCAGTCGATACAGCTCGCCGTCATTCGGCTCAGGCGGGGACGTCGGGGTTGAGCGAGTAGGTGCCCATGATTGACCCCTTGGCCAGCACGTGGCCTTCGATGGCGGCGAGGGCCTCAGCGCCGTCGAAGGTGCCCGCCAAACCCACCGACGCCACATCGAGGGCATACACCGTGAAGTGATAGTGATGCACGATGCTGTCGTTCCAGGGCGGGCAGGGACCATCATAACCCCCATAGTCCCCGGCCATGTCGGGATCACCAGCGAACCAGCCTGTGTAGCTGTTCTTGCCACGCACGCCATGGGCCACGGACCCCGTGTCCTTGCCCTTGGGGGTCACCCCGTCGCCTTCTTCTCCCTCGGCGAAAGAGGTCTTGTCGGCGGGGATGTCCACGAGCACCCAGTGGTAGAAATCAACCCGGGGCAGATCGGCAGGCACCGTCTTGCCCTCCTGGTTGACGTCGTCGCCCACTGAGGGCACATCGGGATCATGACAGATGATGGCGTACGACAGTGTACCTTCGGGTCCCGCAGACCAGCTGATCGCCGGGCTCTTGTTCGGCGCCAGGGTCACGTGACCCTCGTCAGCGGGTACGCAAAACGCGAAGCGGGCCGGAATCGGCTTGCCGTCTTCGATGCCTTCGATGTGTACGGTGAGTGCAGACATGGTGATCCCCTCGTGTGTAGTCGACGTTGTTGAACGCAGCACGACTTTTTAATCACAGCCCACTCAGGGAATCCAGACCATGCGTGACCTGTGCCTGAAGAGCTTGATGATGGTGTTGCTCATATGCGGTACGTGCAGCCCGCTGCTCGTGCTCTGGCACGTCTGGCCTCGGACTGTGGCGCCAGAGCCCATCATCGCCCTGGGCACCTCGCCGATGCTCGTCGATGTAGCGCTGGCTCTGGTGTTGCCGCTCCAACACAGCCTCTGGACCCAACGACCGGTAAAACGCCTGATGTTGAGGCTCTTTAGCGCCCATTTCGAACGGCCCATGTACGTCATCGGCTCTGCAGCGGCACTGGTGACTACGGGCCTGCTCTGGCAGCCAGTCGATCATGCCCTGTGGCAACCTGGCACCCTCGGGCTTTGGGTGATGCGGGGCCTCCTGATCGTGAGCCTTCTGCTTCAGGCATGGTCTGCAGAGCTGGTCGGCGGCGCGCATCTGAACGGCACCGCCCACGTGAGGGCTGCCCTCGCCGAGGCCCCTGTGCCCGAGCCGGTCTTTCAGGCACGCGGACTCTATCGGGTCATGCGACACCCCATCGCTTCTTCTCAGGTGCTGATGGTGTGGTCCGTGGGTACGGTGCGGCTCGACCTTGCCATGCTCGCCGGTATCTGGACCGTGTGGATCGTCCTGGCCACAGCCCTGGAGGAACGCCGGCTGCTCGCCGATCTGGGCGAGGTCTATGCAAAGTACCGTGAGACCACGGGGTTCTTGCTGCCCCGTTTTGGCCGGTCCTGACTCAAGTGCGCCAAAGAGCCCTGGACATCGTCGCCACGAACCCCCATTACGCAGGAGCGCACGTCGGGCTCAGGAGGATCCATGCTCACCGGCCACTGCCTCGTCGCCCTTGCTCTGCTCTCGCCTCTCGCGGCGTGCAGCGATCGCTCTCCGGCACCCGCGGCCCCCACAACCAACAGCGTGCCTGTTCAGGCCACCCCCGAAACGCCGACGCCTCCTGGTGACGATGTACCACCCCTGGAGGCCTTTACGTTGGCGGAGCGGGCGTACGCATTCACGCTCTTCATCGACGCCCCCACGACACTGAGCACGGTCAAAGCGGGCCTCGCCCTGCCAGAGGGTTGGACGACCCTCGAGCGCCTGCCTGCTGATCCGCCCCGCCCTGCGGTTCTGGTGGAAATACAGTCCGGGGAGCAGGTGAGCCCACCGAGCGCGGAGATCTTGAAGGCCCATGGTCGCGGCCTCTCCGAAGCACAACAAAACGCCACCCATGCCGCCACCCATGCAGTGGTGGTGTCGTGGCTCACGGGGCCTGATCCGCAGGGCAAGGCCTTCGAGCAATCACAACACTCCATGCTGACGCTCGCCGAGGCTCTGAAGGCCCCCGCACTCTGGGACGAGACCACTCGGGAGGCCTTCTCGGTGGAGTCGTGGCAGGGGCTGCGCCTCGGGGACCAACACCCTGGCCTCGAAGGGCGCCGCTTCGTCACGGTGCGTATGGTGGCTGATCCGACAAAAGACGCTCCAGGGCACCTCGTGACCTCGGGCATGATCCGTTTCGGTCTACCTGATGTGGTGCTCGTGGATGTCTCTCCAGCACAGGCCCGTGATCTGGCACCTGTGCTGGATCTGGTGAGTCAGGCCCTCATCGAGGGTCAACGACCGACGCCTCAGGGTGACCTGCACCTGAAAGCCATCGCACACCCCGGTGTGCGCGCACGCCTGGGCGCCGGCCGAACACCACCCGCCTCGGCTCCACCGGTGGCGCTGCGCATCACCCCCAAGTCGCCTGGCGATCCGGAGAACCGTCTTTTGAAGATCGATGTGCCCCATCAGGCAGGGACCGACCTGCACGCTGACCGTCTGCGCTGGCTCGCCGCCGCCCTGGGAGAACCGAAATGAGTGATGTTCTGCCTCAGGTGGAGACGCCGCTGTTCATCCTGGCGATGATCTTGTCGATCATCCTGCTGGTGACGGTGGGGGTCCCCTATGTGATGAAGCTCCCACTGCGTCGCCATGTACGCCTGCACTTCACGCCAGGCACTGACCTGTCATCTGCCATGGACGAGCTCACCGACTATCTGCGCGGGTTCCTGAGCCAGCGCGGGTTCGAGGCCATGGCCCACGACGAGATCCTGGTCATGCGCAAAGGCGCTGACATGTTTCGGATGTACCTCCGGCCCGCGGCGGATCACCTTCAGCTGAGCTATGAGATGGAGGGCATGGACTCGGCAGAGATCGAGTCGGGGAAGCTGTCGTGTGTTCTGGGCTCGGGGGTGTCGTTCTTCGGCTTACAGCTCAACGAAGCATTTCAAGGCCTCGAGCTGGCCCAACCACCTCGATGGGTCGTCCGCGAGGATGACGATGCGGCCACCAGCACCCCGGTCCCCCTACCTGCACGGCACGCCCGTGTGGTGAAGGTGAGCCCCTGGCGCTGAGGGTAATACCTCAAACCCGGGGCAAGAGCTGGACGAAGTTGCACGGCCGATGGCGGGCGTCGAGCTGCTCCACCAGGATCTGATCCATGGCCAGCGTCACCGCCCCGCTGGAGCCTGGCAGCGCGAAGATGAGCGTACCCTGAGCCAGCCACGCCCCGGCACGGGACTGTACTGTCGAGCTGCCGATGTCCTTGAAGCTCAACCAGCGAAACAGCTCGCCAAACCCGGGGATGTGCTTGCCCCCTGGATCGCGGGCGCTCAGGGCCATACAGGCGTCGGGGGTGACATCGCGGCGGGTGATGCCGGTGCCACCCGTGGCGATGATCACCCGGATGTCCTCTCGGGCACACCAGCCAGAGAACGTCTCTTCGATGAGTCGGCGATCGTCGGGGATGATCTGTCGATCGACGATGGGGTGGCCCATCGTCTCGAGGCGATCCACGATGATGGCGCCGGACTTGTCGGTCTCGAAGGTTCGGGTGTCGGAGACCGTGAGCACGGCACAGCCCACGGGCACGAAAGGTCGATCAGTCATGTGGCGCTCCTGGAGCCAGCGAACAGCGTTTGAGCGAATCGCGTTTGAGCGCACAGGGTGCTGAGCAGTGCGTTTTGCTGCAAGCCCTTCAACACAGAGCCACTGGATGTCTGGCCGTTCACCATGGGGGCTCACCGCATGGTGCTGGTGGGCCCGGGCCTTCGCCATCGCCTCGCTGGTGCACATCACCTTGCCGGACTTCGACCAGGCAGGCTGGGGCTGGCCCGCCCTGGTCGAGGGGGTTGGCGCCCTGTGGCTGCTGGTCCGCCCTCACCCGATGGCCTTCGCGCTGTGTGCCGCAGGCACCGCCTGGACCCTGATCGGGCTCAACGACGTCCTGACTCAGTCGATGTACCTCACCTGGGTGGCGCTGGTGGCCCTGGTGGGCGCTTTGTGGGGCCGTGAGCGCAACGCCCTCACTGCGATCAGAGGCCTCACCGCGGCGACCTATCTGCTGGCGGCCCTGCACAAAATCAACCACGACTATCTGAACCCCGAGATCAGCTGCGCGGTGCACGCCTGGGACGTCACCGTGGAGTACTTCCGACTGCCAGAGGTGAGCCGGACGCTCGATCCGATCATGCCCGTGCTCTCCATCGCCCTTGAGCTGGCTCTGGCCTGGCTCATCTGGCGCGGGCACCCGCTGCGTTGGGTGATCGGCGCTGTGTTCCACGCCCCCCTCACGGTGACCCTGGCCCCGGCCTTTGCTGCAGTGACAATGTCGGGCTACGTCGCTGGGGCGAGCCCGAGAGAGGCGGTGATGTGGCGCCGACTGCTCAGCAGGCCCACGTTGCTGATCGTCGCCGGCATCATCACCGCCACGGCCACCGCTCTGGGTCATGGTGAGATCAGATGGGATCACGCGCCCAAAATGGCCACCCTCGGCGCCCTCGCCGCCGGCGGGCTGGTCATCGCCTTCGAGGGCCGCCCGCGGTGGCCTCGGCGCCTTTCTCCTGCAGCGTGGGTGATCACAGGGCTATGGCTGGCCCACGGGCTCACCCCCTACTTCGGACTGCAGTACCAGCACACCGCGGCGATGCTGAGCAACATGCGCATCGACACAGCATGTCACAACAGCCTGATCTTCCCAGCAGGCCTCGTGGAGCCCGATCCGTACCTCCGCATCGACGCTGCGGATTTCGGCGGGGGACAACGGCCCAAACGCTCGGCAAAGTTGAGGGCGGGGCTGTGGAGTCCCACGGCCCTGCACACCATGGCGCGGAACTGGTGTGTGCCCCATCTTCGGCCCATCACCCTCGAGGGCACGTGGCGCGGGCAGCCCTTCTCGATCCCCGATCTGTGTGATCCGAGCTGGCCCCTCCATGTGCCCACGGCGGGCCTCTGGCCCTCGGCCGACACTCTGCCCCGCTACATCACCTTGCAGAAGAACCTGACCCGGCGATGCCAAACCGCGTGTATTCACTGAAGCCTTCGGTGAGCGCCCCATGAAGATCGGTCTATTGCCGTAAACCCGATTGGGCTCTAGAATCCGCCACAGGCCGCGAGGCGTCCATCCCATCGTGGGCCATTTCATCAATACCTGGGCGCAGATCACCCAGGGGGAGTCTGTTCCGACATGTCAGCCGCGGCCCTCAAAGAGGGCGCCCAGTTCGGACAATATCAGCTGATCAAGCGCATCGCCGTCGGCGGCATGGCAGAGATCCACCTCGCCAGGACCGTGAGCATGGGGGCGGTGGAGAAGCTGCTGGCCCTCAAGGTGATCAACCCGAAGCACAGCGCTGATCAAGAGTTCATCGACATGCTCATCGACGAGGCGAAGATCTCGGTGCAGCTGTCCCACGTGAACATCTGCCAGACCTTCGATCTCGGCTGTCTGGAACTGATCTACTACATCGCCATGGAGTTCATCGACGGCAAGGACCTCTACCAGGTCCTCGTGAAGTGCGCTGATCTCGATGTGCCGATCCCCTTCGAGCTCATCGCCTTCATCGGCATGGAGCTCAGCGCCGGGCTGCACTACGCCCACACCAAGATGGACAACTATGGCCGCCCGCTGGAGATCATCCACCGCGACGTGAGCCCCCAGAACGTGCTGGTGAGCTACGACGGCGAGGTGAAGATCGTCGACTTCGGCATCGCCAAGGCCAGCCAGCGCAGCCGCGAGACCGAGAACGGGGTCATCAAGGGCAAGTTCTTCTACATGTCGCCGGAGCAGGCCTGGGGTGATCCCGTCGACGCCCGGACCGACGTCTTCAGCGCGGGCATCTGCCTCTACGAGATGATCTGCGGGGAGATGCTCTACCAGGAAGAGAAGGCCCTGCAGCTGCTCGACAAGGTGCGCAAGGCGGAGATCCCCAGCATGCGGGCCCGCCGCCCGGATCTGCCCCAGGAGCTCGAAGCCATCGTGCTCAAGGCCCTGGCCCAGAAGAAAGAGGAGCGCTACGCCAACGCTGCAGAGCTGCAGGCTGCGCTCTCGGGCTTCTTGTACCGCAACTACCCGGGCTTCAACCGCACCCAGGTCTCGTCGTTCATGTCGCAGATCTTCGGCAACCAGCGCTTTGTGCTGCCGATGCCCGGGCAAGACGGCCGCTCGATGCCAGTGGAGCCCATGCGGGAGGCCAACGACTTCTCGGCGATCTCTCACAGCGTGATCCACGAGATGTCGCCTGAAGAGCGTCAGGGCCGCGCTTCGATCAACACTTCGTCGATCCCCCAACCTCAGGCGCGACCCTTCCCGGGCTCGCCGACGAACCCTCTCGCCGCTCAACCCGTGCAACAACGGGTCGGTGTCCCCGCTCAACAGGACTTCGACCCTTCGGAAGATGACGAGCACACCATCGCGGAGACGTTCTGGGACAGCACCAACAGCACCCTCGAGCCCACGGGCGCGCTACAGGTCGACCCCGACATGCTCAGCTCGGTGACGAGCGGTGCTGGCGCCCCCATCGGCCAACAAGAAGAGACGCCCACGCGCCTCTTCACCCGACCCGACATCGCTGATCTCGAGCGCCCACAACCCAAGAGCGCTCAGGCTGTCGCTGTGCCCGCGCCGGTGGTGCCTGATCCCGACCCGCCGATGGCGGCCACTGTGGGCCTCTCGATCCCCGAAGCGGAGATCGCAGCCCTGGGCCTGGGTGATCCAGAAGACGGCCCCGGACCCACACGCACTCTGCCCTCCGTAGAATCCACGGGGGCGTTGGGGGCGCTGCCACCCACGAGCAGCATCCCCATGGCGACGCCTATCCCCCAACCAGCGGTGCCGCAACCGGTGGCGCCACAGCCCACACCGGTGCCCTCTGGCCGCACAGGCAAAAGCGGCAAGCCCCTGCCACCCAAGAAGCGCTCCGGTGGCAGCGGCGGTGGTAAGAAGCCGATCCCGCCCAAGCGCGAGCGCCCTGAAGGCCGCCCGTCGAGCGACGGCCTGCCTCAAGCCGATCAGCCTGCGGCACGAGACGATGCCGCCAAGAAGCCGCGCAAGAAGCGCCCCACGAGTGATGGCGGGCCGCCCTCCAAGAACCGCAAGCCCAGGAACCGGGCAGAAGAGTCCGGGCGTCCCACGATCACAGGCGAGGGGCCGCCGAAGAGCAAGCGGCGCAAGAAGCCTTCGGGCGATCAACCGCCGGCAGAGGCTGCTGATACGCGCAAGCAGGCCGACAGCCAGGCAGCAGACAAGAAAGCTGCCGACAAGAAGGGCAAAGGCGAAAAGCCAAAGCGCAACACGGTCAACAAGAAGGGCCGTCGGCGCAAGAAGTCGGTCTGGCAACTGATCTTCGGCCCCGTGGGGATCACCACGGTCATGGTGCTGGCCCTCACGGGTTACGTTGTCTGGAAGGTGGTGGCACCGGAGATCGGCGGCGGCAGCGAGGTGGTCAAGAGCGCCACCCTGGTGATCAACTCCACGCCGCCTGGAGCAGAGATCTTCTTCAACGGCACCGCCACGGGGAAGAACACGCCCGCAAGCCTCACCGACGTGGAGACCGGCGCCACTCATATGGTGATCTTGAAGCGAGAAGGCTACGAAGATCACCAGGAGCAGGTGAAGATCAGAGCCGACGCGCTCACCGACGGCAAACACCGCATGTCGGCCTTCTTGAAGCGCTCTGGGGGCACGTTGATCCTGAACACGATCCCACCCGGGGCTCAGGTCTTCATCGACGGGCGCTTCATCGGCGACACCCCGCTGAAGAAGACGGGCCTCAACCGCGAGAAAGAAGAGTTCCGGGTGCTCCTCACCAAAGAGGGCTACGAGCAACGTCAAGACGTGCTGCGCTGGAACGAAGACACCACCATCGAGCTGAAAGATCTGAAACTCGAGCCATCAGGGCGCTGACATGTCGACCGCCGTCGAGATCCCCTCGCTGCCTTCCAGCGGTCTCCTGGGCCACTCTTCACGGATGGCCTCTGATCCGTTGGGGCTCTTCATGGACGTGGTGCACAACTGCGGCGACATCGCCCAGCTGCGCTTTGGCCCCGTGAAGGCCTGGTGCCTGTCGAACCCGGAGTACATCGAGCATGTGCTCGTCTCTCAGCATGCCCGCTACCGCAAGGACACCCGCGGTTATCGCAAGCTGCGGCTGACCATGGGCCAGGGGCTGGTGACGAGCGAGGGTGACTTCTGGCTGCGGCAACGGCGCATCGCCCAGCCCGCCTTCGCCCGCAAGACCCTGAAGGGCTTCGCGGAGACGATGACCGCCTGCACCGACGAGGCGGTGAGCCGCTGGTCTGAGGCGGCCCGGGCAGGGCAGAGCCTCGACATGGCGCGAGAGCTCTTCACCCTCACGCTGAAGATCGCCGGCCTCACCCTGTGCAACCTCGACATGACCGACGAGGCGAGCCGCTTCGGCAAAGCGGTCGACGTGGTGCTCGAACGCTTCTTGTTCCTCTTCACCGCCCCGGTACCCTGGCCAGAGTACGTGCCCACACCGGCCACTCTGGCTTTCTGGCGGGCGAACAAAGTGCTCAAGGGCACCGTGGAGGACATCATCACCCAGCGCCGGGCTTCAGGGGCAGAGCACCACGACTTGTTGGGCATGTTCATGGCGGCCACCGACGAAGAGACCGGTGAGGGCATGAGCGATCGCCAGCTGCGCGACGAGGCCCTCACCATGTTGCTCGCGGGCCACGAGACCACGGCGAACGCCCTCGCCTGGACCCTGCACCTGCTCACCCAGCATCCCGAAGTCGCCCGCCGGATCGAAGCCGAGCTCGACACGGTCCTCGGCGCGGACAGGCGCCTGCCCACCCTCGACGATCTCAAGGCACTGCAATACACCACCCAGGTGTTCAAAGAATCGGTCCGTCTGTTCCCACCGGTGTGGGTGCTGGCCCGCCGCTGCATCGAGCGAGATGAGATCGGGGGCTTCACCATCGAGCCAGGGCACTATGTGTTCTTCTCTCAGTGGTCGATGCATCGCCACCCGCGGCTCTGGCAGAACCCCGAGCGCTTCGATCCCGACCGCTTCGCCCCCGAGGCCCCGAACCCTGGCCGGTTCTTGTATTTCCCCTTCAGCCGAGGCCGTCGACAGTGCATCGGCGATCGCTTCGCGGAGATGGAGGGGGTGCTGTTGCTGGCGGTGATGATGAGCCGCTTGCGCTTCGACGGCCTCTCTGATGACCCGGTGATCCCAGAGCCCACGGTGACCCTTCGCCCCAAGGGCGGGCTGCCCATGCGCCTCACCGAGCGGGCCGGCGATTGACTCTCCCACCCCCGTGGCGCTAGCTTTGGCCGTTTCCAAAGCCTGCTTATGGGGAAAATATGATGTCTGGCTGGCACAAGATCTGGCGAGGCGCCTTTCTGTTGATGACATTCGCAGCATGTGGTCGCGGTGGCGGCTGCGGCGGGTGTGACTCAGAAGGCAATTTCGACGACAAGGACCGAGTGCACTCGGCCATCCAGGTGCGCATCAGCGAGCCGGGCATTCAGTTCCTCGAAGAGAACCTCGAGCCCATCCTCGCGGAGACCTTGCCCGAGGGCCTCGACATCTGCCTGCCCGGCGATGGCGGCACCATCGAAGATCCGCTCTTCGGCATCGACCTCTTCGACTGGGGTTACTGCCAGGCGGTGTGCGACGACGGGAGCAACGGCTGCCAGATCGGCATCGACATCCAGGGTGTCGACTTGCAGCTCATCGATCCCAGCACCGTGCGGGCGAGCATCACCTTCAGCGAGCTCTCGGTGATGCTCGACGTCTTCGCCGATGGCATCGCCGAATGCACGCTGTCGGTGAACGGTCCCGGATTCCCCGTGGCGGTCGATCTCGATTTGTCCACGCCTGATCCACGGCGCGATCTGACCTTCAGCATCGGCAACCCTCAGTACAACCTCGCTGATCTCGAGATCCGCCTCCGGAGCGGCAACGGTGGGTTCCTGAGCGAGGCCTGCGACCTGATCGACGGGGTGATCAACTTCCCCTTCATCGGCGACTTCATCCTCGGGGTGCTGCAGGGCTTCCTCGACGGCCCCCTCGAAGATCTGCTCAACGGCTTCGTGGAAGACTTCACCTGCGCCACGTGTGAGATCGACGCCGACTGCCCCTTGGAAGGTGGTGGTCGCTGTGTCGACGGCACCTGTGAGCTCAACGGGGCCTGCATCCCCGCGCCGCTCGGCGTCGAGGGTGTGCTCGACACCGGCAGCCTGGTGTCCTCGGTCTCTCCAGGGGTCGAGGCAGAGCTGACCTACATCGCCACCCCGGGCTCTTATGTCGAGGTGGAGAACAACGGGCTGTCCCTCGGTGTGATCTCCGGCGCCATCGCCGAGCCTGCTCGCTGCGTGCCCTTGCGGGCCCAGCCCCCCACCGACGAGCTGCCCCGGGCAGAATCGCTCCGCGGCAACGCTGATCCCAACGGCAACCCCTACGAGGTGGGCATCGCCGTCAGCCAGAACATCGTCGACCACTTCATGTGGGCGGGCTACATGAGCGGCACGCTGTGCCTCACGCTGGGCACCGACACCATCGAGCAGCTCAACAGCACCCTGCTCGGCGCCCTGGTGCCGGGCCTGCGCGAGCTCACCCGCCGCCAGCCGGCTCCTGTGGCCCTTACGGTGGCCCCTCAAGCGGTGCCTGCCGTCACCTTCGGCCAGAACATCCTGTCCGCAGAGCCCAACGAAGACGGCCAGCGCGAGATCGTCGATCCGCTGCTCACCCTCGACATCCCCGACTTCTGGCTCGACTTCCACGTCTTCGCCGAGGGTCGCTGGATCCGTATCTTTAGCCTGAGTATGGACATCTCCGTGCCCATCGCCGTGGACTTCACCCCGGAGAACGGCATCATCCCGGTCCTCGGCGACATCGCCGGTGGCATCACCAACCTCGAAGCCAACAACGCCGAGATCCTGGCCCCGGGGGCCACAGAGCGTCTGGTGACGCTGCTGCCCACGCTGCTCAACGGCTTGCTGCCCAGCCTCACCGAGTCTCTCGCCGAGCCCATCGAGCTGCCCGATCTGCTGGGCTACCGCCTCGACCTGCAAGAAGGCTCGCTGCGGGGCATCGAGAACAACACGTTCCTCGGGGTGTTCACCGCCCTCGACCGCGCCGACGCCAATGAGCCCCCTCCGGGCATGGGCGCTCGCTTCGCCGTGGAGACCGATGTAGAGCTGCTCGAGGTCTTCTCCCCGAACCCCGCAGACTTGGAGCCTGGGGTGCCCGAGGGCTGGCGCAAGCCCTTCGTGCGGGTGGCCCTCGACGCCTGGGACGGCACCGCCGACGAGGCCGAGATGGAGTACTCCTGGCGCATCGATGGCGGTAGCTGGAGCCTCTTCAGCGCCACCGACGAGATGGTGATCCGCGATCCTGCGCTGCTGATGCAGGGCCGCCACACCCTGGCGGTCCGCGCCCGCCGCGCCGACGACTATCACACCCTCGATCCTGATCCCGCGGAGCTGTCGTTCATCATCGACAGCCGGGCCCCGATCATCGACGTCGACGTGCAGCCCGAGACGGTGCACGTGTCGGCCACCGACTGGGTCTCGGGTGATGATCTCGAGGTCCGCTGGCGCGCTGATGACGGCGAGTGGCAGCCCATCGAGGCCGAGGCGATCATCGAGGCCGGGGGCCTCAGTGAAATCGTCATCGAAGCCACCGATGAAGCGGGCCACACCGCCGAAGCCCGGGTGCGCACCTCCGAGCAGGGCCTCATCGGCCGCCCCTCGTACGACGCCCGCAACAGCGACAACCCCGACAGCGGGGGCTGTGACTGCGCAGTGACCCGAGATCGCAGCCCCACGGGCACCCTGGGTTGGATGGCGCTGCTCCTCGCCGCAGGCCTGCTGATCCGCCGACGCCGCATGCCCCGCAGCGGCGCTTCTCTCAAGGGCCTCATGACCGCACTGGTGGCCCTGCTGGCCATCGGCTGCTCCGACTCGAACCGCAGCGGTGACGGCGAGGGTGAGTCCGACGCCCGGGCGCCGATCAAGCCCGACATGGGCGCACCCATCGGCGAGATCGACTGTGTCGACGACAACGACTGTGACGATCCCAACCAGTTCTGCCGCAATGTGGGTGGCCGCGATGTTTGCGCGGTGGTGCCCTGCGACGGCAACCCCAGCGCCTGCGACATGCTGGCCTGCCCCGAGGGCGAGAACGCCCTGTGCAACCCCGCGGGCATCTGTGAGTGCGAGGCCTTCTGCGCTGGCGGCTGCGGCGATGGTGAGTACTGCTGTCTGGCCTCGAACAGCTGTGAGCCCACGCCGGCAGCCTGCGCCGACGTGACGTGTGATCCGGGCTTCGAGCTGATGGTGACCGACAACGGCACGGTGAACCCGATGTCGTGCGCCCTCGACGGGACGGTCTGTGCCTGCGTGGAGCAGAGCCCCCTCGATCCGGGTCGGGTGGGCCGTCACAGCGACATGGTGGTGGCTGGTGAGGTGGCCTACGTCTCGGCCTACGCTGAAGATTACGGCGATCTGGTGGTGGGCCGCCTCAACCCTGAGGGCGACACGACCTGGTGGTGGGTGGACGGCGTGCCCGAGGGCGACGTGGTGGCGGGCCCCAACGGCCCCCGCGGTGGCGTAGAGGACGAAGGCCCTGACGTCGGCATCTACACTGCCATCGCTCGGGCCGACGACGGCACCCTGCACGTGGCCTACCACGATCTGGACGAGGGTACTCTGAAGTACGCCCACGGCGCTCCTGAAGGCGACGCCTTCACCTGGACCACCCTCACCCTCGACGAGGCGGAAGGCTCTGGCGCGTACGCCAGCATCAGCCTCGACAACCGCGGCGTGCCCGGCGTGGCCTACCGCGTGGCGGAGATCGCCGACGGCGATGCCACGGTGAGCGAGCTGCGCTACCGCCTGGCCCGAAACCCCAACCCCGCCACGGCGAACGACTGGAACCCTGCCTTTGTGGTGGCCACGAGCCCGGTCGAGGGTGAAGGCGACGGCACGTACCCCGAGGGCACGGGCCTCTTCACCACCCAGGCCCGCACCCCTGACGGCCTGCCGGTCCTGGCCTGGTACGATCGCACTTATGGCCAGCTCTGGTGGTCCCGTCTGACCCCCGAGGGTTTCGACGTGCCCGAGCTGCTCGCGGGCTGGGGCCACCCGGAGCGCGATGGCGACATGGGCACCAACGTCGACATCGCCGTCGACGCTGGGGGCAACATCCACCTCTGCTACCAGGACGGCACCACCGACTCGCTGCGCTACCTCGCCCCGGCCCTGGGCCTGGACGAGTGGGTAGACGACGGCGTGCGTACGAACTATGGCGGCCGGGAGCACGCGATCCACGTCGTGGGCGAAGACTGCAACATCGACTTCGACAGCGAGAACAACCCGGTCATCGTCTACCAGGACGCCACGGGCCACGATGTGGTGATGGCCCGCCGGGTCTTCAACCTCGACGGCGAGCCGTCCTGGAACTGGGAGATCCTCGCAGGGAACGAGCCCACCTATCAGGGCAGCATGGGCTTCTACACCCGAGCAGCCATCGAGGCGGGCGTGCTCTGGGTGAGTCACTACTTCTATAACACCCAGGCCGAGCCTGCTCAGGAGGGCCTGGGCCTGCTGCGCTTCCGCGTGGAGTAAGCCCTCTTCCTCGCGCCCTCCCCATATCCGGCGAGCAATCCACGCGATAGATAAGTTCCGCTACACTTCCGGGCCATCTGATCACTCAGACCCGTGAGGTCGGAACACCACCATGCACATCCCTGATCTGGACACCCGCTGGGACCCGGACGCCGCCGCGCAGCTGCTCAGCCGCAGGCAGCTCGTCGAGCTCGACCAGGAGCACCCCGGATTCCGAGACGCCGACTACCGTGCCCGGCGCGATCGCATCGCCCGAGTGGCCTTCGATTATCGCGAGGGCCCCGTGCCCGAGGTGGAGTACACCGAAGAAGAGCACGCCGTCTGGCGGGTCATCTGGGCCGAGCTCGAGGCGCGCCACACCGCGAGGGCCAGCTCTGCATTTCTCGACACCTGCGGTGATCTCGACCTGCCCAAGGATCGGATCCCACAGCTCGAGTGGGTGAGCGCTCGCCTTCAAGCGCACTCCGGATTTCGGCTCGCCCCCGTAGCGGGCCTCGTGCACCCGCGGGTCTTCATGGGGCACCTCGGCGAGGGCGTGTTCCTGTCGACCCAGTACATTCGCCATCACAGCGCCCCGCTCTACACCCCCGAGCCTGACGTCGTGCACGAGCTCATCGGCCACGGCGCCACGCTGATCCACCCTGGCATCGCCCAGGTGAGCAAACGCTTCGGCCAGGTGGCCCAGATGGCCGACGCCGAGCTGCTCACCGCCCTGACTCGGGTGTACTGGTACACCCTGGAGTTCGGCCTCGTGGAGGAAGGCGGCGAGGTGAAGGCCTTCGGCGCTGGAGTGCTGTCTTCAGTGGGCGAGATGGATCGCGCCCCCAGGGCCCCGCATCGGGCCTGGGACATCGACGAGATGGCCCGCACCGACTTCGACCCCACGATGTATCAGCCCTTCTACTATGTGGGCCCTGGCGTCGATCAGATGCTCTCTGATCTGAACGAGTGGCTCGACTCTCAAGCAGCCACCTGATCAGACTGCATCGAGCGCACATGTCGAGTGAAGCCGATATCGCTCGGGGCATCCACGCCCGACAACGAGACTTCAAGAGATTCGACGCCGGCACGCCACAACGTCGCCGCTGGCTGCTCGAACATCGGGAAGACATCGTCGAGGACACCTCAGCCTGGTGTACCGACGAAGACGGCGGGTGGATGCGCCTGCGTACGCAGCACGACGTCTTGCTGTACACCATGGATCACTTGGGGGCCCTTGCTCAGACCGGTGATGCCCCAGAGGCCGTCGACCTGCTCGGTCAGATCGCCGCAAAGCTCCCGCTCTTCGAAGGCAGGGCGCCCAGCAAAGACGTGGGTCGGGTGCTGTTCCAGACCATCAAGGGCATCGCTCACCCGTTCAACCCAGAGCAGCAGAAGCTGTTCCTCGAAGCGAGCGCCCGGGAAGCCATCTATGGATGGGGCAACCACCTGTGGCTCACCCTCGCGGCGCTGCCCTTGTCCCACGCGCAGTGGGCCACCCGCATCCAGAACACCACCTTCGACGACTTCGACAGCGCCGTGCCCTACCAGCGGTGGTTGCTCCAACACATCGTCGGCCCGGACGGGCTGGCCTTCGAAGAGGCGCTGGTGCCGCTGTACGCCAGCGTACGCAACAGCCAGCGTCAAGCCATGACCGAAGCCTGGGCGCAGCTCGACCGCGCGGGCACCCTCGCCCCCACTGGGGCTTTGCTCGCCCCTGCAGTGCGGCTGATCAGAGCTCTGCCTTTTGGCGCTCAAGGCACCCTCGCCGCCGGCCTCGCCGAGCACACTGCACCCGAGCAAATCGCGCCCGTTCTGGAGTGGCTGCTCAGAGAAGGTCACCCCAAGGCGTTGCCCGCTGTCATCGACGCCATCGCCCAGGTGGGCACCGCCGAGTGCGCGCCTGCGCTGAGCCAGATCGCCGACGCCGACTTCCGCACGGAGCTTCGGGCATCAGCCGCCAAAGCGCTGGATGCAGTAGCGGTCCGGGCACCTCTACAGCTCGCCCCCGACATCAGCGCCTTGCTCGAAGGCCGAGGTGATCCGGGTGGACTGAGCTTCGAGGTGCGGCAGCGGGCAGAGTCGACGTGGCTCGCGCTGACCGAGGCCTCACCTGTCGACGCCGAGACGAGATCCCAGGTCGCCACCGATTTGATGCAGATCGTGGAGCGCTGGCAGCAACAGGGGGCGCCCTACCCGCCCCTCACCTATGTCTACACCCTCAACGCGGTGCTCGGGCACGAGGCCTTCGAGCCCTCTGAGCACACCCTCAGAGCCCAGCTCACCATCATCACCTCGGATCTACCTGCAGAGGCACGGATCGACGCGCTGATCGGGCTGCGCACCCGAGCACTTCATGGTCAGGCGCGCCTCGACTCAGACCAGCGTGAGATGCTCCTGAGAGAGCTCTCTGACCCAGATCGCCAGTGGACGACCCACCGCCGACATCAGCTGGCCACCCTCGCGTTGCCGGAGAGCCTCGAGCAGTGGCGCGCGTTGCACACGGAGCGCGCTCGGGATGACGCTCTGGCCCACTTCGAGCACAGCCACCTGTTGAGCCTGACCCCCACAGCGGAGCTGAGATCGGCCCTCGCCTTTGTCTACCAGCAGTGCACGCCCACCCAACGGCGGGGCTTGCTCAAGACCCTGACGCCCGAGCACGCCATCGCAGAGGCTCCTGGGTGGCTGCCGGTGTGGCTCGGCATTCTCGACGGTGGTGCCCCAGCCACTCGACAGGTTGTCGGGGACGCATTGATCCAAGTGCAGCAGCCTGGCACCGATGGCGCCATGCAAACCCTGATCGACGGCGAGACGGAGTTAGACAGCAAGGCCATCGCAGTGAGGGTGCTCGGCGCTGTGTTCGATCGCACCCAACTCCCATGGCTCTACGCCCTCGTCGATCGACAACCCCAGCTCAGGAAACCTGCTCAAGCGGCCATCGAACATGTTCAGGCACGACACCCTGTAGAGGGCGATCATGCTGGCCAGCTCGCGGTGGCCGAGCATCAGGCAGAGGCGGGCGCTCTTTCCGAAGCAGAGGCTCACCCCACCGCCTCGACGCAGACAACCGCTCATGGCCCCCAACGAGAGCGCTACACCCTGAGCCGGCCCGAGCTGCCTCCGATAGAGCGCCTGCCCGTGGCGCCTCGTAAGCTCCCACTGGGCCTCTGGCTCGCCTACCTCACCCTCGGCAACAACTGGTGGGGCATCCTCTGGGTGACCTTCCCGGGGATCTTTGCATGGGGCTTCGCCGCCGACGGCGCCATCAAGAAGAGCCAGCTCAACAGCGTACTGTGGGGGGCCGCCTTCTTTCTGGCTGGCTGGCTTGTCATGCATGCCATGGGGCGTACATGGCACAGCCTCATTCACCTGAAGAACGGCACACCTGCCACTGGCCGGCTCAAGTCGAAGAACACCAGGCGCACGGGTCGAGGCCAGAACGCATCGACCACGTGGTACTACACCCTCGAATACCTCACCGAAGCGGGCAAGGTGCACACCTTCACGTTGAGCTTTGGCGCCCCACGTCCTCAACTCGAGAGCCAGGGCGAGCCGATACTCTATACATCGACAGCGGACGGTACCCCTCGGGATCAGCTGGCAGTCGACGCGCTGCGACTGATTGTGCTCACCCCCGACGGGCACCTGCGTACCCGCAAGCTGGCACTCTTCTGGACCGCTTCGGCCCTCCTGCCATGGGGGCTGATGATGGTGGAAATCCTCGGCCACTGAGACCCCAAAACAGGGCATTTAGAACGTCGAGGCCAATGAAGCGCTTTCATTGAACACCGGATTCGATGATAAGCTTGCGACGAATGACCGCGAACGGTCATGAGGCCACACCTGTCTGGCCGCACCGTGCTGCCTGATCTCGCGCCGCATATACACAGCGGAGATCACAGCCCGAGATGCTGCTCAGGGAAAGGGGGTCAGACCCATGCAGACGCTGCTCAATCAGCTTGCCCGCCGCCCCTCGCTGAAGGCGATCCTCAAAGCCCTCAGCACACACTGCGGCCACGAAGCCCGCCTGGTTGCCCACTGGCAACAGGGGCACCTGCACCACGACATGGTGTTTCACGTCACCCCCCCTCACCCGGGGCTCCCCAGCGACATCCTCGTGGTGAGCACGGATGATCGCGGCATGGTGAAGGAGATGATGTCGCTGGCGAGCATGCCCAAGCGGCAGGCCCTCTGGCACGCCCGCTGCCCCAACGATCCCGACTTCGACGGCGATTTGCCCCAGGTGCTCGACGAGGTGAAGACGATGCACTGGGTCGACCCGAAGCGGATCATCGACGCTACGCCGATCCCCCGAAAGGCGTGAGCGTATCTGGAAGCGGACGACCGTTTTCTTGACCTACATGTAAACCAGGGTAACCATCCTCCTGACCAAGGCATACAACCAGCCCTTGCAGGAGGTGTTTATGTGGATCGTGACCCATCGGCTCAAGAGCCCTGGCGAGTTCATGGATCGCTACCTGCCCGACGGCCCCGCCGGCGGGCTGTTCCTGCCGCAGAAGTTCGGGATGCGCGAGGGCCACGCAGTTTGCCTGGAGCTGCATTTGTCCTGGCTCGGCGAAGTGCACTTCGTTCAAGGCACCGTCGAGCAAGCCAACATGATCTTCGAAAACTGTGGGGAGAAGCGCAGCGGCGCCGTGGTGCGGTTCCAGCCCGAAGAGGCCGAGCACCGTGATGCCCTCGTCGCTCAGGTGAAGGGATCCACTGGCGGCCTCAACGTCCGCGGTGACGATCGAGTGAGCTGTGATCTCGACGCCCACTTCTTCGGCGCCGACGACACCCCCATGAGCGCTCGGGCCGTCGACCTGTCACCCACCGGTGTGCGTTTGATCACCCCCAAGCCTCTGTCCGTGGGCACGAGCGTGCACGTGCGCCTCGAGCATCGGGGCTTCAAGGCCATGATCCACCTGCGGGGTCGGGTGGCCCGGCTCGACTTCAGCGGCACCCAGGCCGCCATGGGCATCGAGTTCGAACTCGCCAGCCGCGGTGAGCGTCAGCGCGCAGCCCGCTTCTTCGACCACCTCGAGGCCGCCTTCAACGTCGCCGAGCAGCAGGAGACCGTGGTGCGCCCCGCGGTGGTGCAGACCCGGGGCAGCGATCGGGCGCCGGTGGCCATGGGCGTGCGCTTCTCCACCGCCCAGACCCCCGAGCGGGGTGGCCAGGCCGTCGACCTTTCCATCACCGGCATGTTCATCCAGTCCGACCAGCTGCTCCCCGTGGGCAGTGAGTTGAAGGTGCTGCTCGAGTCGGCTCAGCCCGGTCGGTTCAGCCAGATCACCGGCAAGGTGATTCGGTGGGCCAGCAAGGGGGATCGCGCCGGGGGCATGGCGGTGCAGTTCACCCCCATCACGCGGCAAGAGCGCAAGGTCATCCGTCAGGCCTGGGCCCGCCTCGCCCCCGCTTGAGTGGTCGAGGACTGTGCGCTCACGCGGATCAGCCAGGCGCTCGACACCAGGATCAACACCCCACCGATGATCGCCGTCCACGGCAACACCCTGTCGAAGGCGAAGAGATCGATGAGCACGGCCCACACTGGAGCCATGTAACCCGCCGCAGAGATCACCGCCGCCCGCTCCAACTTGTACGCCTGGGTCATGAGCAGCTGCCCGCCAGCGGCGGCGACTCCGGCGCCGATGAGCGGCCACCACGCGTGGCTGGGTGGCATCACCTCGAGGCCCGAGCCCACAGTGAGGGCCAGAGCGAGGACCGCCACCATCACCTGAAACCAGAAGACCACCGCCGGGGCGCGATCAGTGGCGCCGAGGGCTCGCAAGCACACGTGGGCCCCGGCGCCGAGAACACAACCCACGAGGGCCCACAACCCCGCCTGCAGCTGCAAGCCCCCGATCTCCACCTGAGGGCCGAGCAGGATGCCGCAGCCCACGAGGCCCACGGCCAAAGCCCCGTACAAAGCCGGGCCGAGGCGCTCTCCCGCCCCGAGGACCAGCGGGGCGAGGCCGGCGACGAAGATCGGCTGAAGACGCCAGATGAGAGACAGATCGGCCACGGCGATGCCCTTCGCCGCCGTGAACACACAGAACATGGCCCCAAAGCCCAGCAGCACCCGAAGCCCGAACACTCTCCGGTTGTGGAGCGCCAGGCCCCCTCTCCATGCCACAGCGCCGGCGATGGGCGCCGTGATCAACGCCCGCCACAGAATGACCTGAGAGGCCTCCATGTCGGCCCGCGCCACCTTGACGCAGGCCACCATCACCGTGAAGCCCAGTGCGGCGAAGATCATGTAGATCACCCCCAACCGGGGGGCGCTGAGGGCAGGGCGCGAGGTCAAACGGTGGCGCCTTCCAATGTGGCCCAGTGCTCCCCTGCGGCGAACCGGCCCCGGTCGTCGCGGGTGATGGTGGACATCGCCGCTTCGGGATCATGGGTGAAGAACAACCGCCCGCCCCGTTCGATCAGATCGGAGAGCACGGTGCGCTTCTCGTCGATGAGCATCTCGGGGAACCGGTCGTAGCCCATGGTGATGGGCAAGTGCACCCACGGGCGCCCGGGGATGAGATCACCACAGAACAACACCGGGCCGTCCTCTCCGGGGATCTCGGTGAGCATCTGCCCTGGGGTGTGACCGTGAGACCGGTGCAGACGATAGTCGTCGCCGAGCACCTGCGAGGTCTCACCGTCGACGATCTCCAGACGCCCAGTGGCTTCGAGCAACCCTGGTAGATCGGGGATGAACGACGCCCGATCTCGAGGGTGCGGGCGCTGTGCGCGATCCCAGGCCTCACGGCCCACCACGAAGCGCGCCTTGGGGAACAGCAGTCGGTGTGGGGTGTCGGGCGCCCACGCCTCGAGCAGCCCACCGGCGTGATCGAAGTGCAAGTGGCTGAGCACCACCACGTCGATGTCCGTGTGAGAGAAGCCAGCGGCCTCGAGGCTCTCGAGGAGCACATGGTGGGCCTCTTGCACCCCGAAGCGCTCACGATACTTGGGCTCGAAGAAGGCCCCGATGCCGGTCTCGAACAAGATCAGGCGTCCGTCGTCACCCTGCTCCTCGATCAACATCGCCCGGCACGCCAGAGGCACCCGATTCAACTCATCAGGGGGCAGCCACCGGGACCACAGCGCCCTGGGGGCGTTGCCGAACATGGCGCCTCCATCAAGTTTCTGGCTGTTTCCGGCGATGGACCATATGCGACGCTTCATGGGCAGACGACCTCCTTGGTGTACGGTGCACTCGACGCCGCCAGTGGATATCATGCACCGGGCCAAAGCGACGAGCGGATGGGTGACGATGACCGCACCAGCACACCGGATATCTTCAAAGATGATGCTCATGGCACTGTGGATGCCCATGCTGTACTTCGGCTGCAGCGAATCCACGCCCAAGAGCACATCGAAGACACCGCCCTCATCAGCCAGTTCGAAGACGCTCGCGCAGGCTGACGCGACCACATCTCAGCGCACCACCGTGCCCACCCTCGGCGCCTCGTCGGCGGACCAAGCCAGGGCCAAAGGCCCTGCAGAGCAGGCCTTCGTACAGCCACCTGGGGTCGAGGATTGCGAGGACTGCCATCCCGAGATCGTGGAGTCGTATCTCACCACGGGCATGGGCCGATCGATGTACGCCCCTTCCAAGGCGAAGATCATCGAAGACTTCAGCCCCAAGGCCGCCACCATTCGACACGAGCACACAGGGCTCGAGTACCAGGCCTACGTCGACGATGCTGGGCGGTGGTGGCAAACCGAGCGCCTGCCGGGCACGGACTACAGCCGCACCCTGGAGGTGGCCTATGTCGTGGGATCAGGCAACCACACCCGAAGCTATCTCGGCTGGGCCGGTGGCCAGATGGTCGAGCTGCCTCTCACCTGGTACGCCAAACGCCGCATCTGGGACATGAGCCCGGGTTATGAGAAGCCCAACACGCTGCGTTTCACTCGGTGGGTTCGACCCGAATGCCTGTTCTGTCACAACGACGCCGCCCCGGCGAAGCGGGGCGCCCCTGCGGACTATCTGGGCAAAATCCCCGAAGGCATCACCTGCACACGATGCCATGGCGACGGCACCCGGCACATCGCCGCCCGAGAAGCGGGCGAGGTGCCTCCAGAGGGCAAACCCGATCCGCACATCGTCAACCCCAAGCACCTGAGCGAATCTCATCAGCTGCAGATCTGCCAGCAGTGCCACCTGCAGGGGGCTGCCCGCGTCCTCACCAGCAAGAAGGCCCTGCACGAGTACACCCCGGAGACCCCTCTCGAAGACTTCATGTCGATCTTCGAGGAAGCCCAGGCCGGCGGCAGCGCCTTCAGCATCGCCAGCCACGGTCACCGCCTGTCGTTGAGCGCCTGCGCTCAAGGGAGCGCTCAGGGTGACAAGCGCCTGGTCTGCACCACCTGCCATGATCCGCACCGCCCCTCGAACACCGCCAGCCACCGGGCGGCGTGCTTGAGCTGCCATACACCCAAAGACTGTGGCGAAGCGCACACCGCGGCTGATCCCGAAGCGAGCTGTGCGGGCTGTCACATGCGCAAGGGCGGCACCAGCGACATCCCTCACGTGAACTTCACCGATCACTTCATCCGCAAGAAGCCCTCTGCCGACGAGGCGCCGCCACAGTCCGACGGCACCCTCGCCGACGTCACCTCGGCCGACAAACGCGGCGAGAAGAACCCCCTCATCCTGGGGCTGGCCTACAGCCAACGCTGGCGACTGTTCGGTGAGCGCGACAAACGCCATCGGGCCCGCATGCTGTTGCTCGAAGCCGACAAAAAAGGGGAGGTCAACTTCGAGGGCCTGCACATGCTCGCCCTCACCAACTTCCCCAGCACCCCCTACTTCGAGCGGATGGATGCTCTTGAGGCCCAAGCGCGCTCTCCACATCCGTTCTGGCGCCTCGACTGGGCCGATCGACTCTTCAAGAGCGGAGACACGGAGCGCGCTCTGAAGGTGATGCAGCCCGGGCTGCAATACCCAAGCGTCACCGCCTTCGCCTGGCGCCGCTATGGCGACATGCTCAGCCGGCTTCAACGCTTCGACGAGGCTGATCAAGCCTACGAGAAAGCAGAGCAGATCGACCCCTACGAGAAGCTGCTCGCTCAGAACAGGGCCACCAACGCCATGTCAGCGGGTCGAGTAGAAGAGGCGGAGAAGTGGCTCCGGCGCGCTGCAGAGCGCGACGGCCTGAACATCGACGTCAGGAGCTACCTCGGCGAGTTGCTGATCCAAAAAGAAGACCCGCAGCAACTGCTGAAACTCGCGCAGGAGATCAAGGCCGCACAAGCACAGGATCCACGCTGGCAGATTTTGCAGGCAGAGGGGCTGCGCCAGAAGGGAGACACCCAGGGCGCAATCAAGACCCTGGACAACATGCATCCGCAGCTGCGCAACGGGCGCTACTGGCTGGCCCGAGGTCGCACCCTCCGCGATGCCGGCGACATCAAGGCCGCCCGCGAGGCCGCCCAGCTGGGCATGCGTTTCGAGCCCGGCAACCCGGCGCTCATGCAACTGCAACAGAGCCTCTCGGGTCGCTGATCACATCGCTCTACTCTGCAGCGAAAGGCTCAGCGAGGACCTCTTCGAATGAGGAGCACTCGTATTGATCAGTGGGGGGGTTGTCGACGAAATCGAGGCACTCATCGCTGTCAGCCACCTCGGGGAAAGCCTGCTCGATGCGTCGGGTGACCCGCATGCCAGTCTCCGTGGCCTCTAGAATGGACTCAGTCTGAGTCACAGTGCACGAGGTGCCAGAGCCGCCCGCAGCCGTGGCCACGGTCACCCAAGCATCACCACGCTTCTCGAAGAAGGTCTCCGAGAAGCCGAATTCGTCCTCGCCTCTCTCGATCGGGCACGGATCACTTGCGTCACACGCCTCGAGCGTCTTGACGCTCTGGCCGAAGAACGACTCGCTCTTCAGAGAAAAGAACGGCCCTTCGACGACATAAGGGTGGCCGAATGAATCGTACGCCTCTACAGCCTGGGGGGTGTCGCACCCATTGAGGCTCAACGTGTGGTTGGTCACCTCGAACACACCGTTGAAGGCGTCCGGGCCGCTCTCTTCATCATCGCAGCCCGTCGTCATCAACATGGCCATCGCCGCGATGGCGGTGGGGATCAAGGTGTCACGCAGCTTCATGTCATCTCCTCTGGGGTTGGATCCAGCGTCGTTTCGTGGCGCTGACGACGCACGACCACTGGTTTTATTCCCCAAAAACCGCGACACCGATAGCCCATTCTGCTCCATGGAGCCCACGACTCACTCTGTGGCGACAGGCTCAGCGAACACTTCCTCGGCAGCAATGCAGTTGAGCTGATCCACAGGCGGATTGTCCGCGATGGTGTAGCATGCATCGGCGTCTTCGACGTCTGGGAACATCTCCCCTACACGCTGGCTGATGCGAATGCCCGTGTCGGTGGGTTCGATGATCGTCTCCGTATGCTGCACTTCACAGTCGAAAGCTGAGACAGCCTCTTCTCCAGCCTCGAGCCGGCTGCGCCTGTATCCAGAGCGTACAATGGTAGACACCCACCCGTTTCCACGACGTTCGGTGAACACTCGTGAGTTGCTGAAATCATCATCACGGTTGTTCGATGAGCACGCATCGGCCGAGGGACAGTCCATGAGAGCCTTTACGGTCACGCCAAACTCAGTCCTGGTGCTCAATGAAAAAAAGTCGGAGTACGTGATGTAATCGTACTCGCTCCGATCGAGCTCATATTCATTGAAGGGCTGCAGCGCATCGCACCCGCTCGTGTCCAGGGTGTGGCTACTGACTTCGAAAACGCCACTCAACCCATCAGGTGATGCATCGTCGTCACCACACGCAGTGGCCATCAAGAGCACCAGGGAGGGCATCAATGCACGGTAGAAATTCATGTCTTCGCCTCTTCTCGGCAGCGTGCGACCACGATGCCAGTCTTCATGGTCAAGTGATCGGTGATTCGAGTCGTGCACCCGATTTCTGACATGACCCCTCTCCAAATGTGCACATGCCTGGCATTGAGAGGTCCTCACAAAACAGCTCCCCTCACCTTCCTGACTTGGTCCGCCGTTGTGTTGGGGCCTCTGACGGCGACCTTTGTTTGGTAGCCCTCAACCTGCCCCCAAAGTTTTCTGTGAGAAAAAAACCAATAGAATTCAACGCTGTCATCAAAAAACGCTCACCATAGCTTGCATCAATACATACTCACTGTTAACGTTCGCACGTCCAGAGAGACACACCTCACCTATAAGGTTGGTTTACCGTGCAGTTCGTCGCCCACCATATGTGCATACCTCACCCCGTGATGCCTGGATGTCCAGGCCATCACCCACAGGTGAATTGTATGTTGGCCCGGCCTATGCCGGGGCAGCGCTGACGACACCGGTTGCGCCTTGCGCCCCGGGGTACCACCGGGGTTAAACCTTGAAAAAACAAACACATTCAAGGTCTACACATATCCCCCTAGAGATCCCGAAGACGCATGCCCGGTTTCACCGCGCTCCCCGATCTCGGACGCTGTTCGAGCGCAGGCCCGGTCAACTCGACTGACCACCTGATCTCGAACCTGTCGTGAGGTGCGATGGGTGACGGCAGTCATCCATCGCATCAAGTGTATCGTTTCTGCCCATGGCAGAGGCAAGACACCGCAACTATAACCAATAGACACAACTATTTTGATGCGTTCCATCCGGCGATGGCGTGAGATTGCAACCCTCACTGTGCTGGGTTCGACCCCCAGACGCATCTCAATGCACAGCGCACACTGAAGCATGTGTGCTGAGGAGAGACATGAAACCGTTCGTATTCGACATGGAGACGGGGGATCCCGACGACTTCCTGACGTTGGCGCTGCTGGCGGGCCACCCCGAGGTGGATTTACGCGGCGTGACCATCACACCGGGTACACCTCACCAGGTGGGGCTCGTTCGCTGGTTTTTGGATCATGTGGATCTGGGCCACCTGCCTGTAGGCGCTTTCGACATCGACCACATGTCGAGGCGCTCAGGGCAGTACGAGAAGTGCGTGTCCGCCTGGCACTATCGCACCTTCGGTGAGATCTCCCCGAGCCATGATGCCGAGACTGGATCTGCGGTGCTGGAGAGCGTCGGTCCCAATGTGGATCTCGTCACGGGGGCTGCGCTCAAGAACCTGGGCCGCTTTTACAGGCTGAATGACACCTCCTGGCCGGGCCCCCTGACGATTCAGGGCGGCTTTGCTGGAGACAATGTGGTGCCTCCAGAGCTGCGGCTGGAAAAGTTCGACGGCCGGCTGACCTGCCCGACGTTCAACCTCAATGGCGACGTGGCATCGGCCAGGCTGGTTTTCGAACGGGCAGGGGCTCATCCGACCCGCATGGTCTCGAAGAATGTGTGCCATGGCGTGATCTACGACCAGCACATGCACGATGAGCTTCGTGCCATGGCCGAGGCATCGGGCGGCCCTCACCTGGGCATGCAGTGGGTGTTCCGAGGCATGGAGTCGTATCTCTCGCGCCGCCCGGAGGGGAAGAAGTTCCACGATCCGCTGGCGGCCATGTGCGCCCTGCGGCCGGAGATCGGCACCTGGGTGCGGGGGATGCCCTACCGGGTCGAAGGGGGCCACTGGTCTGGTGAATGGGGGTTCGAGCCAGATCCTGAAGGCCCGGTGGAGATCATCATCGATTACGACCGTGAGCTGTTCCTCGAAACCATGTTGGGGATCGGCTGACGCTCAGCAGCGTCATATCGCAACGCGCACAGGGGGCCGGTGAGTTTCATACGCTCAGCCGAGCAGGTTCGAGTCCTGCCGTTGCGACCTCGGGCCCAGGCAGAAGGGCGGGTGCAGAGGATGGCCCGCCCCAACTTCGCCATGGGTCCATCAACGGAGTGTAGCTCAGTCTGGTAGAGCAGCACGCTGGGGGCGTGAAGGTCGCAGGTTCAAATCCTGCCACTCCGACAGTGTTTTTTCAGAGCCTGCCCTTCGGGCGCTTCTGCGCTCCTACGCCCTACGGGCTCCGTCGGCTCCGAAGCGTCCGGCCTTAGGCCGGACAGGCTCGCGGGCTTACGCCCGCTGTTCTCTCTTGGGGTTTCTGTGGAGTTTGCCTTTGGGCGCTCCTATGGCCCTGTCGACTCTGAAGTGTTCGGCCTTAGGCCGGACAGGCTCGCGGGCTGGCGCCCGCCGTTCTTTCTCGACTCAATGCACGCATCTGTCAACGCGACAGCTTTCCAGCCCAGTTGGCGAAGCCGGCCATGTACTTCACGAGCCGATCGTGCACCTGCTCGTCAGTGAGCACGCCGTCCGTGAACTTCGACCCTGCATTGCCCACCATGAACTCCGGCCAGGGGAACACCGCCGCCGCCATCCCCAGCAGAATCGTCTTCATATGTTGTTGACCGCGGGCCCCACCCACTGGGCTGCCTGTCACCGAGAGCACGCCCACCGGCGTGTCGCGAAAGGGCGAGTGGTAGGCTGGGCGGCTCGCCCAGTCGACCGCGTTCTTGAGCACCCCCGGCACGCTGTAGTTGTACTCCGGCACCGCCAGCAACACCCCATCCGCTTCTGTGATCGCGCGCTTCAAACGCAACACGCTCTCTGGCACCTCGGGCAGGTCATCGTCGTAGAGCGGTATGTCGCGGTAATTGTAGATCTCCACCTTCACCCCCTCGGGGGCCACAGTCTGCGCGGCGCGCAGCAGAGCAGTGTTGAGGCTGGCGGCGCGAAAAGAGCCCGACAAGGCCAGGATCTTCAGGTCGGATTTGGGGGCAGACATGAGAGGGTGCTCCTTTTCTTTCAGGCCATGTCGAAGACGAGCACCTCAGCGCCGCCTTGAGTGGTGAGGTCGAGGGCCTCGGTCTCGGTGATGGCCGCGCCGTCACCGATGCGCAACAGCTCGCCGTTCACCGTCACGCTGCCTTTGACCACCTGGACCCAAGCGCGGTTGCGTCGGATGTCGAGGTGCGCTGAGCCGTCTGCCTCCAGCAGACCGCGGTAGAGATCGACGTCCTGACCGATGGTGAGACTGCCTTCTCGTCCTTCAGGGCTCACCAGCAAGGTGAGGCCCTCTGCCTGGCCGAAGTCGTGATCCGCATACCCTGGTTTGGTCCCGATCTTCTCGGGCTGAATCCAGATCTGCATGAAGTGCACAGGCTCTTTCTGGCTGCCGTTCATCTCGCTGTGGCGAATGCCCCGACCTGCAGACATGACCTGGACCTCACCAGGGCGAATCACCCCACCAGAGCCAGTGCTGTCCTTGTGTGCCAGAGCCCCCTCGACCACATAGGAGATGATCTCCATGTCCCGATGGCCATGGGGGGGAAACCCGGCCCCGGGGGTGACCCGATCTTCGTTGATGACCCTCAGTGGGCCAAAGCCCATGAATCGCGGGTCGTAGTAGCTCCCGAAGCTGAAGGTGTGGCGGCTGTCGAGCCAGCCCATGTTCACCTGGCCCCGCTCTGCGCTGCGACGAATGCTGATCATGGTGTCCTCCTCATACTGCTTTAGAGGTCCTAACAGAACAGCGGACCGAGCCAGGGGCGTGAGGTGCGAGTGAGACATCCAGAACACCCGCAGGCGATGCTAAAGCATCGTCGAGGACGGTTTTGGATGTCTCGCGAAGTGCATCGCGGCTCTGGCGACGGGAGCTGTTTTGTTAGGACCTCTTAGTGCTGTTGTCTTGCGATGAGATGAAGATAATCTTGCAACCTTGACCCAACAAGGCCCCGAAATGCACGATGGGCTTGCATTTGTGCAAGACATGGAGCGAGTCACCAATGGATGCGCTGAAGTGGGATGATCTGAGGGTATTTCTGGCCGTCGCGCGAGGAGGCACCCTCGCCTCGGCGGCAGAGGTCCTCGGGGTGAACCCGTCGACAGTCCATCGACGGATCGCCACGCTCGAAGCAGATCTTGAAGCCCAGCTCTTCGAGCGGGATCCACGAGGATACGCCCTCACAGGGGTGGGTGAAGCCCTGCTGCCCAAAGCTCACGAGGTGGAAGAGGCGATCCTGGCGGTTCGCCGTACGGCCACCGGACACGACCGCACAGCTCAAGGGCCAGTGAGCCTGACCCTGCCCGAGACCCTATTGCCCATCGTGGCGCCACAGCTCGCGGCGGTCCGAGAAGCCTGCCCCGGGCTCCGGCCGGTGCTCGTGGTCCGCGACGCCATCCTCACCCTCGGGGCAGAGGCTGACGTGGCGCTCCGGCCGAGCAGCACACCACCCCCCTCGGCGGTGGGCCGCAAGCTCGGACGCATCGGATGGGCTGTCTATGGGCCTGCTCACGACGAGAACGAGCAGGAGTGGGTGACATACACCGATGATGCCGGGCCAGTGGCCACGATTCACTGGCGCCGCAAACACCACGCCCATGTACCAGTGCTCATGGAGGTCTCCTCGGTTGGGGCGATGCACCGTGTGCTGTGCTGCACTCGAGCGCGAGGGCTGCTCCCCTGCTACCTCGGAGATCCCGAGCCCAAGCTCAGCCGCCGCTCCGAGGTGATCCCTGAAGCGAGCGTGGATCTGTGGTTGCTGATTCATGCTGACCTGCGTCGCTCCGCCCGCGTCAGGGCGCTGGTCGATCTGCTCACCCCCCGCCTGCAGGCCGCCGCGCCGCTTTTCTCGGGTGAGGTATGACGCTCCACAAGCGCTTGCAACAGCCACTGGTTTCAGGGGAGCTGCCCTCAGAGGTGTTGAGCGCCCTGGGCCGGTGGCTCCTCCACCACACCCACCTTGAGCTCGCGGGCGAGCGCCTCGAGCTCGTGGAGATCGAGCTGTATGGATATGGCCCCGGGCACGCGGACCCATTCGCCCACCGACACCCGAGCCAGTCCACCGCCGGGCGCTGGTATCTGCACCGCACAGGCTCTGGTTTTCGCAGCGGGAGCTTCAAAGGCCTCGATCTGACCTTTGGCCCTTCAGACACATGGGGCGGCGTCCTGATTCGCGCCCTCCGGCTGCCCTCGGGGATGCTGGTGTCGGGGCCCTCTCTGTGTGTCGATCTCATCCTCGATCGGCTGGGGGTCGCTCACCCTCGAGATTTGCACGACATGATCTGGCCCCACCCCGTGGATGCTGCGGCTCAGCCGCTGCGTCTGGCCATACACGAGCCCACGACATGCCCAATCTGGTGGACGGCGAGGGTCGGGCTGACGCTGAAGCGTGCCGCCGATCATCCCACGATGCCCCACTGGCTGCTGAAGCCCTACCGCGCGCTCACCGCCCCTCGGGAGATCAAAAAGGGTCGGGTCTACCTCGTGGCAGCGCTGCTCCAAGCAGGTCAGGACGCAGCATCGATCTCTGCCCTGACAGGCAGCTCGAAGTCATCGATCCGAAAAGCAGAAGCGCTGCTCACCGCCGGCGTCGCCCTGGGCGGTGAAGTAAAGGCCTTCGAGAAGTTCATCGGGCAAGGATTGAGTGCAGTTGACCTGTACCAGATGCATGGTCTGTGGAAGGCGCTCTCAGTAAGGCGCTCTCAGTAAGGGCTAGGGGCAAAGCGCTGAGCGGGGAACGGTGAGGGCTGGCCGGAGTAGTGCGGGTAGACCTGGATCCCCCGGCTGGAGAGGCCCTCGGCGTCATCATAGTAGATGCCGAGGATCTTGGCGGGGCGGCTCTTCCGGGCCCGCTTGAACTCCACCTCTACGACAGGGCTGTACTGGCTCTCGCCGTAGCGGGTGCCGATGTTGTTCCGGCTGGCGCCACCGTAGCCGCTGGCGGCACCGCTCCGGCGACTCTTCCGACGGGGCGTAGCCGTGGCGACGTCACCCATGGTGGCGTCCATGGCAGGTGCAGGCGCAGCCTCGGCAGCAGGGGCATCGTTATCCGCGAGGCCACCGACAGGGGCCTTCTGCTCTTCGCCCCGGAAGCCCCACCACGGGCGAGGAGAGGGCGGAGGCGCCACCTTGCCCAGGGGCATCCGGCGGGGACGCCTCTTCTTCTCGGGGAACACGGCGACGCCGATGACGCCCACGTGCTGAGGGGTGCCTCGCCGGCCGGAGTAGCTGTCGCCGGGGGAGGTGAACCGGAAGGCGGCCACATCGCTCAGGCTGCGCCGGAAGCCCTCGATGACGATGCTGTCGTGGGGATCGATGAGGTAGCCCCGCTGGCGCTTGAAGTCACCGAGGTCGCCGCTGATGGCGTCACGGCCATCGACGGTGACCACGGCCTCGATCCGCCGACCCGTGTGGTTGGTCACCCGCACATTGTACCGATCACCGTGGGCGCCGAGCACATAGGTCGAGCCGTTGTGATAGTAGGTCGGCAGCGCACCACCATAAGGCCGCTCCAAGGTCACGCTGTAACCGTTGGCAGAGGCAGGCAGGCTGTTGGCGGAAGCGGTGGAGGCCATCAAGGCCGCCGCGGCGAACATCAGCAGAGCGAGGGTGGGACGCATGGGGCTTCTCCGTGTGGGCGACAGAGCGTGTTACGACCCCTATTCACGATGGATCTAAAAAAAGTGGATTTCTGATCCAATCAACAGCCTGGCCTCAGCCCAGAGTGAATTTGATCCCCTGAGCCAGCGGCAGATCGGTGCTGTAGTTGATGGTGTTGGTCTGGCGCCGCATGTACGCTTTCCAGGCGTCCGAGCCCGCCTCACGGCCTCCGCCTGTCTCTTTCTCACCACCAAAAGCGCCGCCGATCTCCGCCCCTGAGGTGCCGATGTTCACGTTGGCGATGCCGCAGTCGCTGCCCTGAGCAGAGAGGAACCGCTCTGCGCGACGGAGATCAGTGGTGAAGAGCGCCGACGACAAGCCCTGGGGCACGTTGTTCTGAATGGCGATGGCCTCTTCGGGGGTGTCGAAGGCCATGATGTAGAGGATCGGCGCAAAGGTCTCCTGCTGCACCACGTCCCACTGAGGCTCGGCTTTGATCAGGGTGGGCTGCACGAAATGCCCCGGCCCGTCGATGACATCGCCGCCATAAAGCACCTCTCCGCCGAGCGCCCTGGCACGGGCCACAGCATCGCTGAACCGCGCCACAGCGGCGTCGTCGATGAGCGGACCCATCAGCGTGCCCGCCTCCAGCGGATCACCAATGCGCACCTGAGCGTATGCCTTCACCAGCACATCGCAGACCTCGTCGAGCCGGCTGCGATGTACGAGCAGGCGCCGAGTGGTGGTGCACCGCTGCCCCGCAGTACCCACAGCGCCAAAGACAGTGGCAGGGATGGCGAGCGACAGATCAGCGGTCTCGTCGATGATGAGGGCGTTGTTGCCCCCGAGCTCGAGCAGGCTGCGGCCGAGTCGGCCCGCCACCTGAGCGGCGACGGTCTTCCCCACGGCGGTGGATCCCGTGAACGACAGCAGCTTCACCCGCTCGTCGTGCACCAACCTCTGGCCCATGCTGGCGTCGCTGTCGGTGAGCAGGAAAAACGCCGGTGGAAATCCACCCTCGGCGAGGGCGTCCTCGACCAGCCGCTGCACGGCGATGGCGGTGAGCGGGGTCTTGGGCGAGGGCTTCCAGATGGTCACGTTCCCGCAGATGGCGGCGATGCAGGCGTTCCATGCCCAGACGGCCACGGGGAAGTTGAAGGCGGTGATCACGCCCACGATGCCGAGGGGGTGCCACTGCTCGTACATGCGGTGCCCCGGGCGCTCGCTGTGCATGGTCTTGCCGTAGAGCATGCGGCTCTGACCCACGGCAAAGTCGGCGATGTCGATCATCTCCTGCACCTCGCCGAGGCCCTCCTGCTCGATCTTGCCGTTCTCGAGGGCCACGAGACGCCCGAGAGCCAGCTTGTTCTGTCGCAGTGCCTCTCCGATGAGCCGCACAGCCTCGCCACGCCGTGGGGCGGGCAACGCAGCCCAGGCGACGGCAGCCTCAGAGGCCCGGTCGATGACCTGGTCGTAGTGCCCTGCGGCGCTGGTCTGCACCTCGGCGATGACCTCACCGGTGGTGGGGCTGGTGCTGGCGAGGCAGGCGCCGCCCTCGGGCTCAGGGCTGCCGAGCCACTCGCCGCCGAGTGCGGTGCCGGGGTTGAGCGCAGAAAGGTTCAAAGCGGAGAGGACATTGTGCATGGGTGGCTCCCAGTGGGGTGATGCATGGGTCTTACCCACTGAGCCCTCTTGCTGCCAAGGGCAGATCGCTGCAGAGCCCACGAGGGCATCACTCGCCTGGGGGGAGCCCTTTGATGAAGCCGAGCATCTGCTCGACGGTCTCGCGCCAGTTCTGCGCCCCGGTGCGCCCAGAAGATTTGCGGGGGACCAGGCTGTGATCTCCGTCTGTGATCCAGGCGATTTTCACCCGCTCGGCGAGGCCATAGCCGGCGATCTCTTCGGGCTTGCCGAAGGGGTCTCGGGTGCCCTGGCAAATGAAGATGGGTGGGCCGCTGCCACGCTGCAGGCCAACGATGCGATCGCCTGGGGGCTTGCCTGGGGCGTGGAACGGGAAGCCCAGGGCCATGACCCCGGCGCAGTCCCAGCCGATGTCGGCGATGTGCTGCGCCACCCTCGATCCCATCGACTTACCCGCGAGCACGAGCCGATCTCTGGGCCCATCACCCACCACCTCGTCGATGACCGACTCGAAGTGCTTGACCAGCTTGGAAAAGCCGTTGGGCGGCCGCTTTTTGCCGTCGACGCGCCGCTGAGCCATGTACGGGAACTCGAAGCGCACCACCCGCACCCCACCGGCGGCGAGGCCTTCGGCCATGAACTGCATGAAGGGGGTGTCCATGGGGGCGCCGGCACCATGGGCCAGGATCACCGTCCACACATCAGGGCCTGCTGGTGGCCCATCGTAGATCAACGACATCAGATCTTGTCGAAGGGGCGCTCCGAGGGCTTCTCGCCGTCGAAGCTGAGCAGCACGCCCTTGTCGTTGCGCTGGCTGGCGATGTGCACCGGGCGCTTCCAGACCTTGTAGATGTTGGCCAGTGTGTCCCGGGCATAGTTCTCGTCGAGGTCGACCCCCTCGAACCGGTGACGCAGCAGCAGCTCCGATCGGTTCTCGAAGTTGGCGTCGTACACCTCGATGAAGGGGTTGCCCATGTTGGTGAGCTGGGTGAGCAGCTTCTGCTTCACCTGCTGGAACTCCCGAGAGGCGATCTGCCACTCGTCGGCTTTGCGGTTGAAGGCGAAGGTGAACATCTTCTGCTCGGCGCAGAACTCCGGGGTGAGGAACTCGTCGAGGAAGGTGATGTCGTTGTGATGACGGCGCACCTCGAAGATCTTCTCGAGCCCCTTGCCGGTCTTGCGATCCCAGTTGGCCCGCTCGGCCATGTCATCGCAGTTGTCGTAGTCCCAGCCATACTGGCCCTTGTCCCACCGCTCCTCGATGTGACGGAACAGCTCGATGCCCACCTTATAGGGGTTGATGCCCCCGGGCCGCATGGCCATGGTGCCGGCGTGACGATCGGCGAAGTCGATGACCTCGGAGTCGTCCATGATGTGCTGGGTCATCATCTTGGAGTGCCAGTACGAGTTGTGATTGATGAGGCCCCCAGCGGCATACCGGTGGGTGTCAGTGACCGAGATGTCATACACATCCTCGCGCCCCTCGGTGAGCGCCACCACCTCATCGAACCAGCGCTCAGCCTTGAACCACTTGCGATCGGAGACATAGGCCTCAAGGGCTGTCTGCTTGCGCTCCAGGCCGAATCCGATGCGCTCGGCGAAGGTCTTCGCTGAGGCCCCGGTCACGTGCACGTGCCAGCAACCATCTTTCTGACGGCGGCGGCGATTCAGGATGCCGTAGTTGAGCAGCAGCAGTTGCACCTGCTCGGCCATCTTGTCGCTGACCGTGCTCAAGATGACGCCCTGCTTGCCAGCGTAGCCGTCACAATCGAAGAGGGCCCGCAAGAACGCCCGCACCACTGGCTCAGGGGAGCGCAGCACGGCGTCGGGCACCTTCTTCTCGTGGGCGCTGGGGCCTTCGGTCATGCCCAGGCCCTGTGTGAGGAAGTCGGAGACCGTCTCTGCGTGCAACAGCACCCGCCACCGGTTGCCGTCGAGGCGCTGCGTGGGGGTCACCCCGAAGAGCGACTCGGCGAGTTCAAAGAAGCGCCGCGCTTGGGGCTCGTCCCCTGTCGTCAGGCCCAGGTGGCGCTTGCGGCGGCTGATGTGGCCGTCGCCGGCGAGGTAGCCCAAGAAGGCCCCGAGAGCCTCGTCGAGTACCCCAGGGATGTACACGCCCCCACGGCGGTTGAGGCTCTTCGCCGAGGCAAAGGTTTGGGCGGTGTCGTAGGCCTGCAGGGCCGCTTCGATGGAGTGTGCCTTGCGAGTGCTCTTGCCAGCGCGATGACGTAGGACAGTCCAGACCGAGACCCCAGCCTCGTCTGCCACGTCGTGCAGTGTCACCGACTCTGGGGGCAGCCAGTCGATCTGCACCGGCTCGGTGGCCCACATATCACCACCACCAGAGATGGCAATGCGGTCGCCCACCTTCAGCTCGTCGAGGCGCTTCCACGTCTCGTTGTCGTCGAGCAACACACGGTGGTTGTTCGAGCCGCACAGCTCCAGGCCACGGCGGGTGGTCACGGTGACCGTGTCGTGATCGGGGATGATGTTGCGATCGTAGACCTGCTGACGCTTCTCGCCGTCAAAGACCTCACCGGCACCGCGCTCGACGAGGTGGGCCATCTCCACCATGCCCTGATCAGTGAAGACATAGGTGCCCGCGCGCACGCAGGCCCAGCCTTCGTTCATGATCTTGGTCATGCCCTGAGGCGCGAAGTAGTAGGCCTCTTCCCGAATCATGCCCAGCACGTTGCGCTGCCAGCGGGTGAGGGGGGCGTGCTCCATGAGGAACATCATGATGTCCCGTTGGGGCTCTTTGGGGAACCGTGGGGGCTGCTCCGCCTCTTTCTTGGCCTTCTCGCGCTGGGCCTTCACATAGTCTTCGGGGTTGATGAAGTCATCCATGTACTCCTTGGCTTTCAGCCGGGGCACATCGGGATCACCCACCAGCTCGTCGGGCAGATCAGTGGGGCGCTCCTCTTCGGTTCGGCTCGCCTTACGCTTGATGTAGGGGGCGTGCAGATCGATGAGGTTCTCGAGGGAGAGGGCCACGTCGATGAACTCTTCGACGTTGGTCTGGCCGAAGTGATCCTGATACCGCCGGATGCGGGTGGCGTGGTTGGCCATCACGTCGAGCATTTTGCGGTTCGTCTGGCTGAACCAGTAGTTGTTCTTGAAGAAGTCGCCGTGGCCGAAGACGTGGGCCATGACCATCTTCTGATCGACGAGCTCGTTGCCTTCGAGCAGGTAGGCGTAGGTCGGATCAGTGTTGATGACCAGCTCGTAGATCTTCGACAGGCCGTACGCATACGACTTCGACATGCGCTCGTATTCCATGCCGAAGCGCCAGTGGGGGTACCGCACAGGGAACCCGCCATAGGCAGCGATCTCGTTCATCTTGTCATAGGTGATCACCTCGAAGATGGTCTCGAAGAAGTCGAGGTTCATCTCTCGGGCGAGGGCTTCGATCTTGCGGTTCCAGACCCGCAGCTCGTCGTCGAGGGGTCGCACCTTCATGTACTGAATCATCGGCCCGCTCCCAGGAACTCTTTGATCGACCCCACGATGGCGTCTTTGTCTTTGATTTCAGAGACCACGACGTTCTCGTTGGCGTCGCTGCCCTTGAGGAAGTGCTCGCGGATGTCCTTGATGAACTGGCCCGACCCGTATGGGCTCTCGACCTGGCCATAACTGAACTGATTGGCCACAGGGATGATCTCGTCTCGCAGCAGCCGGATGCACAGGCCGGTGTCATCCACGGACCAGTTGTCACCGTCGCTGAAGTGGAACGGGTAGATGTTCCAGTCGGCGGCGGGGTAGTCGTCTTTGATGATCTGCGCCGCGAGCTTGTAGGCGCTGCTGATCATGGTGCCGCCGGACTCGCGGGTGTGGAAGAACGTATGCTCGTCGACCTCGCGGGCGGTGGCGTCGTGGATGATGTACCGGGTCTCGAGGCCCTTGTACTGGCTCTGCAGCCACGCGTTGATCCAGAAAGACTCGATGCGCACGATCTCTTTCTGCTCGTCGCCCATCGAGCCGGAAACATCCATCATGTAGATGATGACCGCGTTGGCCTCGGGGCTGCTCACCGTGCTCCACGAGCGGTAGCGCATGTCTTCCTTGATGGGGATGATCATGGGCCGTTTGGGGTCGTAGCGCCCCATGGCGATGGTGCGCTTGAGGGCCGCCTTGTAGGTACGCTTGAAATGCCGCAGCGAGTCGGGCCCCACAGGGCGGATGCCGGTGTAGCGATCGCGCTCGGTGACCACCTGTTTGGCGCCCCGGGGCTCGATCTTCGGGAGCTGCAGCTCTTCACCGAGCAGCTCGGCGAGCTCGTCGAGGGTGACGTCGACCTCGAGGGCCTTGTCGCCTTCGCCCTCGCCGGCCTCGCCCTGCCCCGGCTGCTCCTCGCCGTCGCCAAGGCTCTGGCCCACTTCGCCATCGCCCTGGCCAACGCCGCCGCCGCCCTGACCCTTGCTCCCGAACTTGAAGCGGGGGGTGTCGATCTGAGGCACGGGGATCGACACCTTGTCTTTGCCCTGCTTCCCGATCAGCTCTCCCCGGGAGATGTACTTCTTCAGATTCGACCGGATCTTGCCCCGGACGATCTGCCTGAACCGGCTGTGATCTGTCTTGATCGACATGAGAATTCCTCAGGTCAGGCCCAGGCGGGCGAGGGGCCCCCTGAGCGGTGGGGAGAGGTGATCGGGGCAGATCACTTGCGGGCGTCACCCCGAGCGAAGATCGAGGCCACGAAGTTGAGCACGTCGGTGGCGGACTCGTCGTTGTAGCCGAAGTCGCGGATCATGCGCTCCTTGACGACGTCGATCTTGGCCTGGGTCTCTTTGTCGATGACGTTGGACACCAGACTGGTGAGCTTGATGGTGTCCTTCTGGTCTTCGAAGAGCTTCTGCTCGAGGGCCCGGTGCAGACGCTCGTTGGTGTCGTACTGGAACTGCTTGCCCTCGACGGCCAGGGCCCCGATGTAGTTCATGATCTCGCGGCGGAAGTCGTCTTTGCGAGACTCGGGGATGTCGATCTTCTCTTCGATCGAACGCATGAGCCGCTCGTCGGGCTCTTCGTCCTGGCCGGTGTACTGGTTCTTGACCTTCTCTTTCTGAGTGTAGGCCTTCACGTGATCGATGTAGTTGGCGGCGAGCTTCTTGATGGCGTCTTCGTCGGCGCTGATGGCCCGCTGCACCTCGTTCTTCACGATCTCGGCGTACTCCTGACGCACCACGTCGAGCAGCTCGCGGTACCGCTTCTTCAGCTCTTCGTTGGTGATCAGGCTGTTGGTCTTGAGGCCGCTCTCGAGCTCACGCAGCACCAGGAACGGGTTGATGCTGGTCTCGCTGCGCTGGCTCACCAGGGCGTTGGAGATCTTGTCCTGGATGTAGCGGGGGCTGATGCCGTCCATGCCCTCGCGCAGGGTCTCCTTGCGCAGCTCCTTGACGTTGTCCTGGGTGTAGCCCGGCAGGGTCTTGCCGTCGTAGAGCTTGAGCTTCTGCAGCAGGGTCAGATCGTGCTTCTTCGGATCTTCGAGGCGGGTCAGGATCGCCCACATGGCGGCCATCTCGATGGTGTGGGGCGCGATGTGCTTCCCCACCACCCGGCGCTCGGTGAAGTCCTTCCGGTAGATCCGGATCTCCTGGTTGAGCTTGGTGATGTAGGGGATGTCGACCTTGATGGTGCGGTCCCGCAGAGCTTCCATGAACTCGTTGTTCAGGAGCTTCTGGTACTCGGCCTCGTTGGTGTGGCCGATGATCACCTCGTCGATGTCGGTCTGCGGGAACTTCTTGGGCTTGATCTTGTGCTCCTGGCTTGCGCCGAGCAGATCGTACAAGAAGGCCACGTCGAGCTTGAGCACCTCGATGAACTCGATGATGCCGCGGTTGGCGATGTTGAACTCGCCGTCGAAGTTGAAGGCCCGGGGATCAGAGTCAGAGCCGAACTCGGCGATCTTCCGGTAGTTGATGTCGCCGGTGAGCTCGGTGGAGTCCTGGTTCTTCTCATCTTTGGGCTGGAACGTGCCGACGCCGACGCGATCTTTCTCGCTGAGGATCATGCGCCGCACGCGGATGTGCTGCACCACCTTAGACCAGTCACCCTGGTAGTGCTCCATGAGTTCGCGGAAGATCAGACGGCAAGCGGGGTTGAGATCACCCTTGATGCGGGTGGGCCGCTTGTCGTTGGTGATGCCGAGCTTGGCGAAGGCCTCTGCCCGCCACTCCTCGGGGATCAGCTTGAGGGGCTCTTCGTTCATGGGGCTCTTGAAGATCTCTTCGCCACCGGTGATGTGGCGAAGGTTCTCGGGCAAGACCCATTCGTAGGTGTACAGCGCGCCCTCGGGGGTGCGGGCGTAGCGCTCGAGGCCCTGCTTGAGCAGCCGGGCGATGGTGCTCTTGGAGCTGCCCACGGGGCCATGAAGCAAGATCACGCGCTTCTCGGTGCCATAGTTCATGGCGGCGCTCTTGAGCACGTTCACCAAACGCATCAAGGGGATATCGAGGCCGTAGATGGCGTCTTTGCCCTTGTTGTCGGGATCGTCGAAGAACTTGTAGTGGATGATCTTCTTCTTGGTATCGATCAGCTCCTCTTTGCCGTAGCTGAGCACCATATCGTAGACGCGCTGAAAGGCGGTCCGGGTGACCTCGGGCCGCTTCTTCACGATCTCGAGGTAGTCCTCGAAGCTGCCTTGCCAGTGAAGATCAGCGAACTCATCGAGGTTCTGAAGCTCGGCGATTTGATCGACCAGACTCCCCATCTTTGCTCCTAAGACTTGGGTTTTTCAGCGCCCGTCAAGGTGTTGACGACAGCCCATGAAGGCACCTTATCCACACGTTGAGACCAACACAATGTCTCGCCGCTTTCATTCTGCCTTCGGAAGGAGAGTCCGAAGGGCTTGACCTTATCTATGGATGCCGGCCCCCCCAGCTCAGGGCTCAACAGTCCACTTCGAAGGTCGTGATCTGACCTCTTGCACGGCCTGCGACGGTTCCCTATAGTGCGCCGGCTTATTTCCCGGCCTGACGTGTGGTTCAGGCGCACTGGCTGACAGCATTTCTGACCAGCTCAGCCTCCTGACAAGCGGTAGCGATCATGAGCGAGCGCCCTGAGTCGAACTCTGCCCCCGAAGACAACCAGACCCCCCAGACTGCCGAGCAGCCTGTAGACGGTCAGTCTTCTGATGTGAACCCCACCGTCGAGGTGTCCGAGGCTGCCCCCGCAGCGGAGGCGCCTGCTGCAGAAGCACCTGCAGCAGAAGCGCCCGCTGAGGAAGCACCTGCCGCCGCCGCACCCCAGGTGCGTGCAGCGACAGAGGCCGAAGCCCCCGCCGCTGAAGCAGCCCCCGCCCCGGCACACCACCGGGTCACCGAGGCCAGCCTCAACGCCCGCACCCCCAAGGTGGGCGATTCGGTCCAGGGCCGCATCGTCAAGATCACCGGGAACGTGGCCTTCGTGGACTACGGCGGCAAGAGCGAGGGCTACATCGAGCTCTCCGAGCTGCGCGACGAAGAGAACAACCTCACCCTGAACGAGGGCGACAACGTCGAGGCCGAGGTCGTCGACGTGCGCGGCGCCGTGCGGCTGAGCCGCAAGCGCATCATGGCCAACGCCGGCCGTCACCTCGTGGAAGAGGCCTTCAAGAGCGGCAGCACCGTCACCGGCACCGTCACCGGCACCAACAAGGGCGGTTACGAGGTGCGCGTGCACGGCATGCGGGCTTTCTGCCCCGCCAGCCAGATCGCCGAGCACTTCGTCAAAGATCAGCTCTCGATGGTCAACAAGGACTTCGAGTTCCTGATCACCGACTTCGGCAACGGCGGCCGCAACCTCGTGGTGTCGCGCCGCAAGCTGCTCGAGGCCAGCAAGGCCGCCCGCAAAGAGAAGATCAAGGCCGAGCTGGAGCACCGCATCAAGGTCGGTGATCACCTGCAGGGCCGCGTCACCGAGATCAAGGATTACGGCGCCTTCGTCGACCTCGGCGGTGGCATCGAGGGCATGATCCACGTCTCGGAGATCTCCCACGAGCGCGTGGGCCACCCCCGCGAGAAGCTCAACAAGGGCGACGCCGTCGAGGTGAAGGTCATCCGCGTCGAGCCCGCCAAGGGCCGCGTGGCCCTGAGCATCAAGGCGCTCCAGGGTGACCCTTGGACCACCTTCGCCAAGAGCCTCGAGCTCGGCCAGGCCCTCACCGGCGAGGTCGTGCGCATGCAGCCCTTCGGCGCTTTCGTGCGCCTCGCCCCCGGCGTCGACGGCCTGCTCCACGTGTCGGCCATCAAGGCCACCGAGCGCGTGGGCCACCCCAACGAGGTCCTCAAAGAGGGTACGAGCATCGACGTGCAGGTCGAGAAGATCGAGCTCGACAAGAAGCGCATCGGCCTGTGCACCCCCGAGGTGTACGCCGCCCGTCACACCCCCATCGAGGGGGTCGAGGTCGGCGCCAACATCAAGGGCAAGGTGGTCAAGATCGAGAAGTTCGGTGTGTTCCTCGAGATCAAAGAGGGCGTCACCGGCCTCATCCCCAACGTGGAGATGGGCACCGATCGCGGCACTGATCACAGCAAGCGCTTCCCCGTGGGCACCGAGATCGAGGTGAAGATCCTCGAGGTCGACAAATCCCGCAAGCGCATCCGCCTGTCTCGCAAGGCCCTCACCGACGACTCGGAGCGCGGCGCCTACGTCGAGTACAAGAAGGCCCAGAAGAACGAGCCCCCCAAGAGCCTCGGCACCTTCGGCGACCTGCTCAAGGCCCACCTTGAGGGCCAGAAGTAAGGCGGCCAGTCAGGCTGGCCATCAGGCCACCCCCTCCCCCACTGGTACCCGGGCCCCGCGCCCGGTACCGTAGCTCTCCATGTACGCTCACCTGCTCACGTTGTGTTGTCTGCTCCTCTGGGGCACCGCCTCGGGCGCCCCTTCTGATCACATTCAGCGGCGTGAGGCGGTCCTCATGGGCACCCCCTTCCGCATCTCGGTCTCGGGGGCATCCGCCGAGCAGGTCGACGCCGCGGCCCACGCCGCCTTCAGCGAGATCGCCCGCATCGAACTGTTGATGAGCGAGTGGCGCCCGGACTCGGAGCTCAGCGCCGTCAACGACAGCGCCGGTGATCACCCCGTGAAGGTGAGCGCCGAGACCTTCGCCGTGGTGCACGAGGCCGTAAAGCTCGCCGAGATGAGCGGTGGCGCCTTCGATCCCACCTGGGCGGCGCTGCGCGGGCTCTGGGACTTCCAGACGAAGCCCCCGAAGCTGCCCACGGCCGAGGCCATCGCTGGCCGCTTGAAGCGGGTGGGCTGGCAGAAGGTGAAGCTCGACGCCAAGGCCTCGACGGTGTTCCTTGCCGAGCCGGGTATGGCCCTGGGCCTCGGTGGCATCGCCAAGGGGTACGCCATCGACCGCGCCGCTGACATCATGAAGCGCCACGGGCTCGAGCGGTTCATCGTCGACGGTGGGGGCGATCTGTACGTCTCGGGGGTGAAGCTCTCCGGCCAGCCCTGGACGCTGGGTGTGCAGAGCCCACGTACTCCGGGCAAGCTCATCGCCACCCTGCCCCTCACCGACGCCGCCATGGTGACCAGCGGGGATTACGAGCGCTTCTTCGTGCTCGACGGGGTGCGATATCACCACATCATCGATTTGCGTACGGGACACCCGGCGCAGCTGAGCCAGTCGGTCACGGTGCGGGCGAGCAAGGCCATGATGGCCGACGCCTTGTCCACGGCCATCTTCGTGCTCGGGCCCGAGGCAGGCATCGCCCTGGCAAAGAAGCTGCCTGGTGTCGAAGCGGCGGTGGTGGGCGCCAATGGTGCCATCTCCACCACGCCGGCCCTCGCCGAGGCGTTCGATCCGCGGAAACGCCGTTGAAGCGTTGGGGGCTGCTGGCCTTCGCCGCTCTGCTGATCGGCGCTCTGCCCTGGCTGCCCGTGGACGAGTCCACAGTCCGACATCACACCGTCAGTCGTGAGGTGAGAGGGGCCCTGGCCCAGATGTCTCTCCTCATGGAGGCGCACACGCCACTCACGCTGAATGCCTCTCCCAAAGACGCCGAGTCTGCTCGTAAGGTGGTCGACGCCCGCAGAGTCGATGACACCGAGGTGGGTGATCCTGTGGAGATCACCATCACCGACGTCGGTGACGATCGGGTCAAGGTGAAGGTGTCCCGAGGCGACAAGACCCAGACCACCACCCCCCGACTCGGTGACTGGCGTGGTGTGATCCCTCCGCTGGTTGCGCTGCTCCTGGCGGTGATCTTCCGACGGGTGATCCCCGCGCTCTTCATCGCGATCTGGGCGGGGGTCTGGGCAGGCCGTGGGGGCGATCCGTTCACGGCGCTGTGGGCGGTCTTCAGCGAGACCATCGCCCCAGTGCTCCAGCAATCGTTCAGCCTCTACATTCTGGGCTTCACCCTGGCGTTGGTGGGCATGATCTCGGTGGTGAGCCGGATAGGCGGCACCCGGGGCCTCGTCGACGCGCTGTCTGGTCTCGCCAAGGGGCCCCGCAGCACCCAGGCGGTGACGGGCCTCATGGGGCTGACTCTGTTCTTCGACGATTACGCCAACACAGTGGTGGTGGGCACCACTGCCCGCGGCCTCACGGACAGCCGCCGCATCAGCCGCGAGAAGCTGGCCTACATCGTCGACTCCACGAGCGCCCCGGTGGCCGGGGTGGCCATCGTGAGCACCTGGATCGGATACGAGGTGGGCCTCTTCGACAGCATGGGTCCGGAGCTGCTCGGGGTGCCGGGCCTGCCCCAGGGCGGATATGCCATCTTCTTCGAGATCCTGGCGATGCGGTTCTACTGCCTCTTCGCCCTGGCGCTGGTCTTTTGCACCGCCTTCACCGGGCGAGATCTCGGCGCGATGTACCACGCCGAGCGCCGGGCGCGTCGCGGTGATGGGGTCCGCCCGGCCACCCAGGAGCCCGTAGCGGAGATGCCCACAGAACTCAAGGCCGGGGTGAAGCCCAAGGCCCGCAACGCGGTGATCCCCCTGGGGGTGGTGCTGGTGCTCATCGGCGTGGGGCTGGCCCAGGCCGGGGGCGGAGCCATCGAGGGTGACTTCGAGTTCGGCAGCCTGGATCACTGGCGGAAGCTGTTCTCCGCGGCGAGCTTCGAAATGCCCGGGGTGCTGCTGCGCTCAGCTCTGGTGGGCAGCGTCGTGGCCCTGGTGCTGGCCATGGGTCAACGCATTCTGGGCCCCCTCGAAGCCCTCAAAGCCTATGGTCAGGGGGTACGCACTCTGGCCCCTGCGGCGGCGGTGTTGATCCTGGCATGGTCCATCAAGGCGGTCTGCGATGATTTGAGCACGGGGCTAACCCTGGTGGCCCTCGTAGAGGCCTACCTGCCGGTGGTGATCCTGCCTCTGGCGGTGTTCCTGCTCTCGGGGCTGGTGGCCTTCGCCACCGGGACCTCGTGGGGTACCATGGCCCTGATGCTCCCCGTGGCGGTGCCATTGTCCATCGCCCTCTCTGGAGAAGGTCCCGTCGTGCTCGCCTGCCTCGCCGCAGTGCTCGATGGTGCCATCTGGGGAGATCACTGCTCTCCGATCTCCGACACCACCGTGCTCTCCTCCACAGCCTCTGGCTGCCCTCACCTCGCCCACGTGCGCACGCAGATCCCGTACGCCACCCTGGCGATGATGGTGGCCGGTGGCGTGGGCTATCTGGGGACCGGCGCTGGTCTACCTGTGTTGTGGGCGCTGCCCCTCGGGGTGATGTTGATGGTGGCCGGGCTCTACATCTTCGGACGCTCTGCAGATCAACCGGTGCGCGAATGACCCTGCTGCTGGCCGGATTTTCAACTTCTCATGCGACCAAGCCGTAAGGAGGGGTTGGATTCTCAGCAGGAGCATGCCGGTTGGCTTACGTGCCACCACAGAGTCAGGTACAGGGGAGAAGGGTCCCCTTCGCGATGAGGCTCACCCTCTTCGCCACGTGCCTGATCGGCATCGCCGTGATTGTGCCCTCAGTGCTGCTGTATCAGCACAGCCAGACCGCCCTGAAAGACGAAACAGCAGCCCGACTCAAGGCTGTGGTCACCTCAGCGGCCACCTTCTTCAATGACGCACACCATCACATCTCTCAAGCTGACGACGGCGAGCTTTCGGACGAAGAGGTCGCCGAAGCGCTGAGAAGCCTGTTGCAAGAGGTTCAAACCGAGAACCAGCTCGAAACCCCGCTCTATACGCTGAGGCCTGCCGAAGATTACGCCGAGCGCAGCACCCTGGAGTGGGTGCTGATGAGCGAGCCCGACGAGACCGGGCGCTACTACGTCGGGCATACAGCCCGCGCCCGGCCTCATCAGCGCGCCGCTCTCGACGGGCACCCCACCGTCAGCGAGATCTACACCTCGAATGATCGACAATGGCTCTCTGCAGCTGCTCCCATCTTCGACAGCGAGGGCCATGTGGTGGGCATTCTACAGGCCGACACCACCGCTGACGCGATACAGGCCCAAGGCCTCGCTCAGGCGGGCCGGATGGTCTCGGCGGGACTGATGGCGATCTTGCTGGCAGCGCTGCTCGCCTCGCTCCTGGCCCGTACCGTGGTTCGACCCATCGAGCGCCTCGTGGAAGCTACCCGCATGATCGGTAAGGGCCGGCTGGATCACCGGCTGCCCATCGAGCGCAACGACGAGCTCGGCGATCTCGCTGACGGCTTCAACACCATGGCCGCCAAGCTGCAGATCCGCGATCGACAGCTGGCCCGCGCCCGAGACGAGGCCCTCGCGGCGAGCCGCTCGAAAGAAGCGTTCCTGGCCAACATGAGCCATGAGATCAGAACGCCGATGAACGGCATCATCGGCATGGCCGAGCTTCTGGCCAGCGGCCCTCTACAGGCAGAGCAGAGAGATCAAGCGAACACCGTGATCAGGTGCGCAGAGTCCCTGCTGGCGATCCTCAACGACGTGCTCGATTTCTCCAAGCTCGAGGCGGGCAAGGTGGGGCTGACCCCTGAAGTCTTTGATCCGCTCCTGCTGGTGGAAGACGTCGCCGATCTGCTGGCGCCGGAGGCCTGGAAGCAGGGCCTGATGCTCTTCGTACACGTGGAGGCCGACGTGCCCCGATGGGTGCACGGGGATCCGACGCGTATTCGGCAGGTGTTGACCAACATCGTGGCCAACGCGCTCAAGTTCACCTCTGAGGGGCATGTTCACCTTCGAGTGTCGCGCATCGACGACGAGTGGTTGCGCTTCGAGGTGCAAGACACCGGCATCGGGATCCCACCAGAGAAGATCGCCAGCATCTTCGAGCGCTTCGAGCAAGCTGATCAGGAGACGAGCCGCCGCTTTGGTGGCACAGGCCTCGGCCTGGCGATTTGCCGCCGCCTCATCTGGCTGATGCACGGTGAGATCTCGGTGAGCAGTCAGGAAGGAGAAGGCTCTCGCTTCTGGTTCGAGCTGCCCCTCCCACCGGCGCCGACGCCTGATGAATTGACCCTCCCGACGACGGAGGAGCGCTGGATCATGGTGGTCCATCCTGATCCCAACCCCCGAGCTGCGCTGGCGGCTCACTGCCAGCGCATCGGCTTCACACCGATTCAAGCAGAGAGCGCCGAGGTGGCGGCCCAGGTGCGCGCTCGAGGCACCCAATTGCACGGCCCACCCCACGCGACCCTGATGTCCACGAGTCTGCTCTCCGACGCCCAGGACGACTGGCCAGAGCGCATCGTGGCGCTCTCTGACGAGGGCCCGAAATCTGGTGTACTCGGCGTCGAGGGGGGACTCTGGCTGCATTTCCCCATTCGACTGGAGCGCCTGCGTCGGGTTCTGGGCTCGAGCGAGGCCGGCCTGGTGGAGCAGCTCACGATGCCCGAGCAGTCCACCCTGCCCGTCGTGGAGGCGTTGTCGGCCATGCACGTGCCCGATGACAGCACCCCCCACATGCTCACGATGCTCGTGGTGGACGACAACCCGGTAAACCGCCGGGTGGTGACCCGCATGCTGAATCGGATGGGCTGTGATGTGCTCGAGGCGTCCAACGGTCAAGAGGCCATCGATCGGGTGCTCGAAGATCCAGAGGCCCTCGATCTGGTCTTGATGGATTGCCAGATGCCCGAAATGGACGGCTTCGAGGCCACCCGTCAGATCCGGGCAGCCCTCGCCCGCCTCAACGTGCAGCTGCCCATCCTCGCCCTCACGGCGAACGCCATGGCCTCCGACCGCAGCCGCTGCCTCGAGGCAGGGATGGACGACCACCTGGCCAAGCCCGTGCGCAAGACGCAAATTGCCGACGCCATTCAACGCTGGTGCCTCTCGCCTGAAAACAGAGAGCCCCCCATGGCTGAGCCAGAGCCTCTCATGGGTCAAGCCACACCCGGTCTCCACTGATCTCAGGCTCTGCTGAGCGCCGCTCGCAGTCCTCTTCGTCTCATCTACGATTTTCGGGCATCATGGCGTCGACGAACGACTCACTGGCGCGCCATGAAACCACCAGAACATTCGCTCAATGTCGCCCTCGAGGTGCCCCGGACAGAGGCTGAAGGTCCAGGGCTACGCTATGCCCTCTGGGTGCAGGGCTGCCCCATGCGCTGCCCTGGCTGCTGCAACCCCGAGATGCTCTCCTTCGAAGCCAGAACGCGGCGTCTGGTGCACGACATCGTCCGTGATGTGCGCGCCGCCGATGTCGAGGGCATCAGCGTGCTTGGTGGGGAGCCCTTCGCTCAGGCCGGGGCCCTCGCCGTGCTTGCCGAAGCCGTGCGTGCTCATGGCCTGACCGTCATGATCTACACCGGCTTCACCCTGGCAGAGCTGCACGCACAGGGTCGAACCGACCCTGCCGTCACACGGCTGCTCGACGCCACTGACTTGCTCGTGGACGGCCGCTATGAGGCCGCTCAACGTACACTCGATCGACGGTGGATCGGCTCGACCAACCAGCAAATGCACTTTTTGTCGGCAGCGTACGCCGAGGGCGATCCGCGCATGCGCCAGGGCAACACCCTGGAGCTTCGGCTGGTGAACGGCGAAGTGCAGCTCAATGGCTGGCCTGCCCTCGGCGCCCGCACACGTCTGGGCAGGGGCAGGGGCAAGGCCCCACAACACGTGGCAGCGCACCGCCTCGACGAAGCAGAGGGCCACGCCCTCGCCGTGGCCCGAGGCATGATGGGCGGCCGATGGCAACTGCCCGAGACCTCAGTCACCATCAAAACCCCACGGGTGGCGCTGGCCACCGCCGCCAGCGAGCTCATCGGGCGCAAGGCCCTGCAATACATGACCGAGCAGGGGGGCCACCGCGAGCGGGCGGTACTTCGACGCGGCCGGCGTATGCGTGGGCGCATCTGGGATGCTGAGCTCAACGCTGACTTCAACCTGCGCTACACCATCGCCACCGAGCGCCTCTGGCGTCTGGGGGTGCGGGTGTTGCCCATGATCGTGGGCACTCAGAACGACAGCACCGGGTTCAAGCGCAGCATCAAGGGCTGGCTCAGGGTGGACGGCACCGACTCGGGCGACTGGCTGGTGTATCTGATCGCCCTCGAGAACATTCGACGGCTCAATCTCAATCACTGGAGACAGATCGAGATCGAGAGCCGGCTCGCCCACGGCTCCCCCCTCGTGGCACTGGCCACGCTGAGGACCAGCAACCCGGAGCAGGTTCAGACCTTGATCCGCAGACCCTCGGTCCGGCTGGTGGAATGCCTCGAAGACCCCCTCGTCGAGCACTGGCTGCACACTCTGCAGCGCCAACCCGAGACCAACGCTCAGGCTCAAGTCTGGCAGTATCGGGCCCAGGTGCTCACTCAATGGCTCGACACCCTCTACGACGCCCAACGCCTCGACCTCGCTCGAGGTGTCATGCGATTGCTCCGACGTTGGATCGACGCCTTGAGCACACGTGAGGTGGGTGATCCAGAGCGGGCGGGCTTGGCGGCGCAGCGCATACGGGCACAGCTGAGCGCCAGCACGGCGAGAGAGACCCAGCAACTGGGGCAGAGTGTGGGGCGCATCTTTGCCCTCGGCGATCGGCTCGACGCCTTGAGACGTGAGATGGCCGCAGCCCACTATGGCGACGACCGGTACGAAGAGGCTCAGCTGTACCTTGCTGACTACGAATCCTGGTATGCCGACGACGCCCTCACCGCCCCCGAGGTGTCACGACAACTGAGCGGCGTGGTGCGATAGCAAGAGCCCACTTCACAGGGTGCGACATGGGCTTACTGCAGGCTCTGCAGATCGGCCTGCAGGTTTCGCCGGCGAGATCTGCCCCCCCACAGCCACCCCCCACCTAAAACACTGAAAACATTCACCTCCCCATCTGTATTCCCAAGCTGGCATGCGTCGTGCTCAAGGGATCATGCAGACGCAGCGCACAGCTTTCACGGGAGAACTCATGAACCGCTCTTCACTCTACTCATCTCTACTTCTGGCCCTGTTGGCCTTCGGGTGTGACAACACCGAGCTGACCGACACGGAGACGGCTGAAGACGAAATCAACGCCAACGTCTCCGAAGACGAAGCGGCCGCACGACCTCGCCGTGGCGCTCCGCCGCCCCCCCCTCCTCGCGGCGAGAACCCTCCTCCTCCGGGTGGTGATGCTCCCCCACCGCCGCCTCCGGGCGACGATGTCCCCCCGGGGGAGGAGGATCCTATCGACGACGAGCCGCCCATGGACGACCCCGTCGATGATGATCCGATCGACGATGAGCCCCCGGCAGACGATCCGATCGACGATGACCCCATCGATGATGACCCCATCGATGACGAGCCCCCGGCAGATGATGATCCTGTGGGTGAAGTGCTCGACTTGCCCGCGCAGCCGTTCAACTACGCCAACCCCAACTACCCCGCCCACTACCGTCAGGGGCCCGGCGGTGGGGCCCTGGCCACCGACAGCGCGCCACCGAACAACCCGGTGACCGACGCTGGGGCCACCTTGGGCCGTGTGTTGTTCTACGACACCAACCTGAGCCGCAACCGCACCACGTCGTGTGCCTCGTGCCACGTGCCGGAGATCGGCTTCTCAGACAACGCTGTATTCAGCGAGGGCTTCGACGGTGGCCTCACCGGTCGCCACTCCATGGGCTTGACCAACGCTCGGTTCAACCCCGGAGGCCGCTACTTCTGGGACGAGCGCGCCGCCACCCTGGAAGATCAGGTGCTCGGGCCGATTCAGGACGAGGTCGAGATGGGCATGACCCTCGACGAGATGGAGCAGCGCCTGCGGACCCTGGACTACTACCCGGCCCTCTTCGAGGCGGCCTTCGGCGACGACGACATCGACTCGGAGCGGGTGAGCCTGGCCCTGGCCCAGTTCGTCCGCAGCATGGTGAGCTTCGAGAGCCGCTACGACGAAGGCCGGGCTCAGGTGAACAACCCTGGCCAGCCCTTCCCGAACTTCACCGCCGAGGAGAACCGCGGAAAGCAAATCTACCTCGGCCCCGCCGGCAACGGCGGCGGTGGCTGCGCGGCGTGCCACGGTGTGGAGTCGTTCTCTGCGCCCCGGCCCACCAACAACGGCCTCGACATCGCAAGCGAGGACGACGGCATCGGCGGTGTCACCGGCAACGCCAACCAGATCGCCGTGTTCCGCACGCCTTCGCTCCGGAACATTGGGGTCCGGCCGCCCTACATGCACGACGGTCGCTTCCGCAACCTGCAGCAGGTGGTGGCCTTCTACAACAACGGGGTGCAGCCCCACCGCAACCTGAGCCCCCCGCTCCGGGCCCCTGGCCCTGGTCCGGTCCGGGCGGTGCGCCTCGGCCTCTCTCCTGCTGACCAGGCTGCGCTGGTGGCCTTCATGCACACCCTCACCGACGAGGCCATGATAGAAGACGAGAAGTTCAGCGACCCCTTCATCGACTGAGCTTTAGAGGCCCTAACAAAACGGCTCCCGTCGCCAGTGCTGCGATGCACTTCGCGAGGCGGCAAAAACCGTCCTCGACGATGCAACAGCATCGCCTGCGGGTATTTCTGACGCCTCACTCGCGCCTCACAACCCTGGCTCGGTCCGTCGTTGTGTTAGGACCTCTTAGACTGGCCGCTGTGTCCGCAGAGTGAAGGATCAAAAAAGCCCGGGCTGCACAGCCCGGGCTTCTCTTTGTTTAGAACATGTATCTAAACATATATGACCAGTAAAAAATGAATCTGGTTTGAACTGAAAATAGTTAGCTATCGAAGACGAATAGCTGCTCGAAGTTGGCGATGCGGAGCACCCTGACCGCCTCATCGTCAAGGTTGATGAGGGGTAAACGTGTGTACGTGTTCAAGCCCAGATGATCTCGGATCACCAGCAATGCCCCGAGCACTCGTGTGTCGAACAGATCGACGCCAGAAGCATCAACGACACATTCAGGATCAGGTCGATCAGTGGGGATCCGATTCACCTCTTCGAAGTAGCCTGAGCTCCAATGTCCCAGTAGATCCCGCAAGTTGATCGTGTGTGTGGCCTCTACGCTCTGAACCCTCACACATCCTCCTTTGCAGCGCCTGTTTCCGGTTGAGCACCCTACATGAGGGGGCCCATCTTGTATAAATCCACGCGACCTTTTCTAGAGGTTTACACGAACACTCCTGAACTTTTCTTAAGAAAATCGTCCACTTGCTGTGATCAAAAACGGAAACCACCGGTTTAAACAAAGTGCCATAAGCACCTGAAAAACAAACAATTTAATCGTCAAAAACCTGTGGATTATTGTTTCACAGATCACCCGATAGAGGCCCACTGATACCCGGTTTCAGAGCCCAACTTTCGTGTTCCTGTTTCCGGGAATTTACACGACTGCCCTCTCTCTCAACCTCACACAAGCTCACATAGACACACACCTCAGTTTTTGTGCTGATGTAAACCATCAGTCAAATCTGGGGGTCGCCGGGCACAGTCCTCCGCTGGTACGATGTCGCGCCGATGCGTTTGCGAGGGGAACACCATGGACGTGACGACGCCCGATGTGGCGGAGGAGAAGGCCCAGGCGGCGCCTGATGATGTGCACGCGCAAATCGCCGCGGCCTATGCATGTGATGCCGCAGGACGCCAGCGGGCGGCCTTGGAATACTACCGGCGAGCGGCCCACCTGGGGATCCCAGAAGGCCTGGACCGACCGTTCATGATCCAGTTTGGCGCCGCTTTGACCCAGAACGGTCTATGGCCCGAGGCGATACATGTCCTGCAGGTGGCCCTGGCCAGATGGCCAGAGCACAGAGGGCTCAAATGCTACCTCGCCCTGGCGCTGCACCAGGGCGGTCACCACGATGCCGCCATCGGCGAGCTGCTCGGGGTCGCTCTGAGCGGGTGTGAGCACATGCCCGATCTCAAACCCCACGCCTGGGATCTCGCTGGCTGGGAAGCCGAACTGCTGATGAGCGCCGTCAACGATCACGATGGCCACCTTGCCCTCGAGGAGATCTCTACATGAGCCGTGGTTACCGCCTGCGCCTGCCCACTCGGCCAGTGGTCCGGTCCGAGAAGGACGTGAACACCTCTGACGCCCTGTCGATGCAGGTTGATCTCCTGCCGATCTTGTCGCCCGAGGAGATGTCGACGCTGCTGCGGCAAGCCCTCATCGCACAAGGCTGGTCAGAAAAAGGGGATCGCGTGGTGCTCAATCAGGACGGGGTGCAGATCGCCCTCGAACCTGATGGGCGATCCATTGTCATCAAGGGCACACGCTCAGCACGAGTGACAGGTACAGCCACCGACAAGGCCTCTGCACAGGCCGCGGCAAAACTTCAGGCTGAGCGGGCGAAGGCGTCGATGTCGCAGACATTGGCCAAAGATCTGCTGAAAACTGAAGCAGCGGTCCGCGAAGCCATCGAGAAGGCGCTTCAGGGGGTGTACGTCGAGGCGCTCAAGCGCAAGGCGGCCTCGATGGGAGAGATCGAGAGCGTGCACGAAGGCACGGGGGCCGATGGTCAGAGCGAGCTGACCATCAAGATCAAAGTGTAGCGCGTCACTGCTCTGCTCAGAGCGAGATCCCCGCACACTCGTCGAAGGCCTCGCCACAGTTCTCTTCCCGACATGACACGCAGGCCTCGCCGGCGGCGTCGATGATGCAATCACCCGCACAGTTGGCGATTGTGCAGTCAAAAACCTCAGCGAAACAGATCGCACACTCGGCCGACAAGCCGGTCTCGTCTGTGACGCACCCGCTGAAGCAGCTTGAGTCCTGACCGATACAACCCAACGCACAGTTGGTGGTCACGTCATCGAAATTCTCCAGAGCAAGCGACTCGATGTCACCTGGGTTGTCGCAGGCACCGTCGCCGTCACCAATGCCTGCCCCGGCGCCGCCCATACCGACATCACCACCGGCACCCCCAGGCATCGGATCTCCGCCCACAGGCTCACCGCCAGCGCCACCGCTGCCACCGGGCAGTGGTTCTCCGCCGACGGGCTCTCCACCGATCGGCTCGCCGCCCACACCACCAGACCCTCCGGGTTGTGGCTCGCCGCCCTCGCCCCCAGCACCTCCAGGCAGAGGATCTCCACCCACAGGCTCTCCCCCGGAGCCGCCTGGGAGCGCGCCACCTCCGACGGGCTCTCCTCCAGAGCCACCCGGCAACGCACCGCCGCCCACAGCCCCCGAGCCTGCTTCGCCACCAGCGCCTGCTGCCGCACCTCCGGAGCCCTCGCCGCCCGATTCACTGTCGTCGTCACAGGCCACGGGCCATACCGCCATCGATGCCACAAGCACCCAGGCAAACTGCCGCTTCATATGCTCTCCTCAGGCGCTGCCTGCGCCCTTCGGGGTCGACCCTGTGATCAACCCCACCTCTTGATTGTCTCGTGTGACTGAACGATACGGCAGACGAGTGATCGATTCACGCACGGTCGCTTATGGCACACGATCTGCTAATAGATTTTTGGTATGCGCCGACTGTTCACCATCATCCTGTTGTCGATCCTGCCGATGGCGTGCGGCGAGGGTGATGTGGACGTCGATCCTGGCGCAGACGCTTCGAGGGGCTTCAGCTCTGCTGATGCTCAACCTGTGCCTGATCCCGCTGACGTGGGCCCTGATGATCCGCCCATGATCGATCCGCTCGATGTGCATTTCGAGTCGATCACCCCCGAGGGCGAGCTGCCCGACGCCCGCTGGGGCTTCATGGTGGCCGATCGAGGTGACGGCACGGCCCTGCTCTTCGGGGGCACTGACTTCAGCCCTGATGATCACGACAGCGAGGCTTTTGCCGACGTCTGGCACGTCGACACCCGCATCATGCCCCCACTCTTCATCCCGATCCCCACCGATGCCGGGCCTCGGCCTCGCTATATGGGCTGCGCAGCGTGGGATCCGATCGCTCAGAAAGCCCTCGTCGTCGGCGGCCGTGGGCTGCGATGGGGAGAAGAATTCGCCGAGACCTGGCAGCTCGACCCTGTAGAAGGTACCTGGCGTCTCCTGACGCTCCCCGAGCACCCGACGCACACCAAGGGGTGCACGCTCTCGTGGTCTGATCACCGCAATGCCTTCTACCTGTTCGGTGGGGCTCACGATCTCGACCTGAGCAACGAGACCTGGCTCTTCGATCCGGAGAACCCTGGCTGGCAACACCTCGACACGCCGAAGTCGCCCTCTGCCCGACGGGACGCGGTGTTGATGCCTCATGGCGATCATCACCTGCTCCTCATGGGCGGCGAGGCGTATGGCGTGCGGCACAGGTACGGGGTCGAGGTGGTCTGGCCTGACGACATGTGGCTGTTCGATGTGCGTACTGAGCGCTGGGCGCCGGTGGCGATCGAGGGTGAGCGGCCCCCTGGCCGCCGCGCCCCCTGGGTGAGCACCACTGAGCACGGGCTCTACATGGGCTTCGGCCTCAGTGGGGCATACGCCGACGAGGTGCACGGTGATTTGTGGTGGTTCGACTTCGAACACAGCACCTGGACGCAGCTCGAGCTCGAGGATGGTCCTGAGGCCCGTGGGCTGACGGCGTGTCTGCCCGGCGGCCCCGGTGCTCTGGGGCTGATGTTCGGCGGGTTCGATCTCGAGGCGCCCAACGACGAGGTCTGGCAGCTCAAGCTGCGCATGCCCTGATCATGCTGCCGCGCCTCAGGGGGTGAAGTCGATCAGGGTTTGATCGGCGCACCGGGCCGGTCTCGACGCGTTTTCCCTTTCAAAATCTGCGTACCCGGCGCGCTGAGTGTGTTCCCCTTCTGCCCCTTCAACACCTGAGTGCCCGGGGTGCCGAGGCGCCCGGTCTTCTGACCTTTCTTGGCCTGAACGGCCTGGGGTGCTTTCTCGGCCCGCTTCTGAGGCGGCGCGGCGAAGGCGGGGGCGCATAGACCAGCGACAGCAAGGGCGGTGAGGGCAATTCGAATCGTCGACATGTACGTCTCCTCGGTCAATGGGGGTATCGAGGCCGCTCTGGCCCCATGAGAGACGTATCGGTGTTCGGCTTGAGCGTGCCCACTGCTGGGTGGGTCGCCGGGGGGTCAGCCGCCATGGGCGGCAAGCGGGTCAGTCTGAGGACTGACCCACAGAATCCAGATCGATCACCACCCGAAACCCGATGCTGGACAGTCGCGTGGTGGGGTACTGGCCGAAGCGCCCCGCGGGATGACACAAGAACGCGTACAGATTCCACGATCCGCCTCGGATCGCCCTCTGGTGCTCGTCGAACCACGACGAGGTCCATTCTCTGACACCGCCCGCCATGTCGTGCACCCCATAGGGCGAGATGTCGGAGGCGAACTTGCCCACCGGCTGAGGGGTGGGCGGGCCCTCTGCAGAGCCGCGAATGCAGCAGAAGGTCGGATCGAAATGATCGCCCCACGGAAACACCCGGCCATCAGTGCCACGGGCGGCCTTCTCCCATTCGGACTCGGTGGGCAGGCGATGGGTCCAGCCGGTGCGGGCGGTGCGCCACGCGCAGTAGGCCTCGGCGTCGACGACGTTGACGTTGAGCACGGGCCAGTCGGGCAGCCACCGATCGCCCTCTTCGTCTTCTTCAGGCAACAGCCACCGGCCGTGCTCATCTTGTCGCCAGAGCGGCTCTTGCTCTTGCGGTACGTGCTGGCGGGCGAGTTCGGGGCTCAAATCATCGAGGAAGGCCTGATATTCGGCGCACGTCACCGGCAATTTGCTGATGGCGAAGGCGCCGACGGGGATCAGCCCCGAGGGCAATGGCATGACCGCCTGAGGATCGTGCCCTCGCAAGAAGCTGCCCCCTGAGATCATGACAAAGCCGGCCTCTTCGAGGGTCTTGGGGGCCATGTTGATCTCGAAGCTCAACTCGTCACCCTGCCACGCGGTGACGGGCAACCGCGCGGGGGCATGCCCTGGCGCGGTGATCTCGAGCAATACGCGGCCCACGGGGAGCGGATAGCCCTTGAGCGGGGTCTGGCCAAGCACTCGAGGCTGCATGGCCACGAGCTGTCGATCGCGATCGACGTACCGGTAGAGCGTAACCTTGGCGCCTGGGGGATTGGTCTCCAAGGAGAGCGGCACCACCTGCGCGAGTCGATCCTGGTAATCGCCGTCGTCGTATCGCGCCACGGCGTTGATGTGTCGTCGGGCGCCAAGGGCGTCGAATCGGTCCCGAGCACGCCGGTACTGGTCCCAGTGCATGCGGGCAAGGTGCCCGCGGGCTTCGCTGTGATCGACCACGTGCTCCAGCGCCTGAGTGAACTTGCGCTCAGCCCAGGTGTGGGCTTCGGCGAGCTCTTTCTCGAGCCAGGCCTGTCGATCTTCTTTCTCCCACCGCGCGCGTTTCTCTTCTTGGGGAGCATGGGCCCCTGGCGGTGGTGTGGTGGCGAGCAGCTCGGTGAGCCCCGCGAGCTCGTCGGCGATCATGCCGGTGTACCAGAGCGTCTCTTCGCCTTCTTGCACCAGCCGCTGGGCCTCTTCGGTGCGGCGGGCGTTCTCCCGTGCACCGTTCAAGTACCTCTCGATGTCGTCGTAGAGGGCACGGGCGGTGGGGTACCGCGCCTCTCGCTCTCGCTGAAGCGCCCGGAGACAAATCTCTTCGAGATCGGGCGGCACCTCTCGCTCTGGGGCGCGCTGCCTCGGGGGCACCACGGGCTGACGCACTGTGGCCATCAAGATGGCGAGGGGGGTGGCCCCGGCGTGGGGTGAGCTGCCGGTCAGGATCTCGTAGAGCACCGCCCCGAGGGCCCACACATCGGTCCGCCGATCGACGAGGGAGACGTCGCCGGTGGCCTGCTCCGGGGCCATATACCCTGGGGTGCCGAAGATGGCCCCCGCCTGGGTCTGAGCGCTGTCGCCGGTGAGGGAGATGGGGGTGGCTGGCGTGAGCGTCGGTGAAAACGGCTCTGCCTCCCCATGGACCAGAGGCAGATTGCCTTCGTCGAGGATCTTGGCGATGCCCCAATCCATGACCAGGGCCTCACCAAAGTCTCCGATCATGATGTTGTCGGGCTTGAGATCTCGATGGATCACGCCCTTGGCGTGGGCATAGTCGACGCCCAGGCACACCTGGCTGAACAGCTGCAGCATACGGAACCGGGTGAACTCGGCCTGGAGCGCAGCGTCGCCGCCGTTGAGGGCCTCGAGCAGCTCTTTGAGTGATCGCCCCCTCACCCGCTCCATGGCGAAGTAGGGCCGGCCGTCGTCACAGGTGCCGATCTCGTACACGGGCACCACGCTGGGGTGCTCGAGCTGAGCGGTGGTCTGAGCTTCGGCGAAGAACCGGGCCTTCATCCGCGTGGGGGCCTCGGCGGCGCTGAGGATCTTCACCGCCACCTGCCGACCCATCAGCCGATCGTCGGCGGCCATGACCACACCCGCGCCGCCACGGCCGAGCTCTTCGGTGACGGTATATCGTCGGTTGAAGGCCCGGCCATCGGGGGCAAGGGCCAGCAGCTGATCGGAGGAGACGCTCAATCCCAGATCGGGCGCAGGTTTCTCCGGAGGCCCTACAGTGTCGGATCCGCCGAGATCGAGCACCACCGGATCTTCTGCGGCGAGTGTGGCCTCTCCCGAGGGGTCGTCGAAGTCTTCCGGGGCCATGGTGCTGGCCATCGAAAGATCGGGCTGCACCGTGTCGTGCTCGCCATGACCCAGATCGCCATAGGCAAGGGTAGAGGGCCTCACCTGCCGGCCGAGGGCGGCGAGGGTGACCTCGTCCACGAGGCCCCATCGGCTCATGAGGGCGCGGGGGTCTTCGCCGGTGGTGCCTGCCGTGTGGGCCACCTCCACCATCTGCTGATCGGTGAGCAGGCCTTGAGCCTTGGCGGCGAGGAGAAGTTGAAGTTCTTCCGCTGGGATCATGTCCGGGTGTTTGCGGCGTTGATGCGCATCGCCGTAGGGTACCAACTCGAAAAGAGATTCGCCACGAAGGGGGCACCATGATCACGCAGACGAGGTTCTTCTGGCCACTGGCCTTGATCGCAGCCCTCGCGCTCAACACCGGCTGCGCCGTCAAATCAGACACGATCCTCGCTGATCAAGACAGCGGCACCTCCTTTCAAGAGGGCAGCAACCGCGGCGTGCCCACTGCGGACACGATCACGGCGTACGACGGCTGCGACGTCGATCTCACCTGCTCTGCAGACTGCGCTGAAGATCTCGACTGCGCCCCCGGCGTCGCAGAGGCAGACGCAGGCGTGGAGACCCTCGCACCTGAAGGCCCAGACCCACTCGTAGACGAGCAGATGGTCACGGTAGCCCCCAACGAGAGCCACTGGTGGTCGGGCACCCTGAGCGGCACGGTGGTGGTGGGGGCCCAGGACGCCGACGGGGTGATCACCCTGGCGGCATATGACGACGCTGGGGCTCTCCTCGCCCGCAGCACTGATCAGGCAGCGATGGTCCTCGATCTCGAAGCCGAAACGCAGGTGCTGGTCCGTGCGGCCTCGCCGGGGGGCGAAGTGGCCTTCGTGCTCCGGGTGATCCCCGCCGAATGAGACCCTGCGGCAACCTGACAGACACCTGACCTGGGCGCTTGCACGACTTCTGCACATTTTCGCCTCGACCTCGCCCCACCCTCGCCCGGGTTTGAGCACACCACCCCTCTAAGCTCACTGACAGTCGACCCCACCGATGGGTGCTCGCAGTTGATGCTGACAGGAGGTGTTTATGACCACGGCCACGCTCGACCCATCTTCGGAGGCTCCCTCGTCGGAATCTCCATCACCTGAGGCCCCGTCACCCACAGCGCAGGCATCTGAGCCTGCCCAGGGCACAGCAGCGCCGGCGTCAGAGGCGCGTAGACACGCACCGCCCCCGCCTGAGCGCCCGAAGCTGCCAGCATCGGCCTATGACATCGAGGCCAGCGGTCAGCGCATCGCTGCAGGTGTATGTGGCGCCGCCCTCGTGGGCGCCACCCTGGGCATGGGCGGCGGGCCCATGTCGAGCCTGGCCCTCGCCGCAGCCCTGCCAGCCATCTGGCTCGGTGTGGCAGCCCTCACTGCCCCGGCGCTCTACATCGGCTCGGCCTTCGTCGGGGTGGCTCCGGCGCCCAGTCGGATCTTCGGCGCCCTCAAGCGCGGCCTCGCTGACACCGGCCTAGTGCTCCTGGGGCTTGCCCCGGCGCTGTTGCTGATGTCCGCCACGAGCGGCGAGCGCATGGCGCGAGAGCTCTTGAGCCTGGCCACCATCGTCTTTGGCGCAGTCTTGGGGCTCTGGATGGTCTACCCCCGTCTCTTCGGGCCCATGGAGACCTCTCCAGAGGCCGACGACATCATCCGTTGGCGCTCCCGCGGGTTGTGGGTGGGCTGGTCGGTGATCTGCCTCGGCATTGGCGCCCACATGCTCTTTCGTGTCGCCACGGCGCTCTGATTCACACCGCCCCGATACCGCCCCAATTCATGCAGTGAGGAAAGACGATGCACGCAACGGCAACGCCCGATCTCGACACGACGCCGACACAGGCGCCACCCTCTGATGGTGCATGGAGCGCCCTAGGTCTCATCGACGACCTGCTGCGCAACCGCACCGCGGCCCTGAACACGCTCGAAGATCCTGCAACGACGGCCCAGAGCGCCCGCACCCTGGTCACCACCATCATCCTGGGCACGGGGGTGCTCGGCGCCACCCTGGGCATGTACCGCGGCGGCTGGCAGGTGCTCTACGCCGCGGTGAAGTTGCCCCTGGTGGTCCTGCTCACAGCAGGCTTCTGCACCCCCGCCTTCTCGGCGATGCAGGCGGCCCTTCACGGTCGTACCCGCATCCGCCGTGATCTGCTGGTGGTCCTGGGCACCCTGGCGCTGTCGAGCATGCTCGGCGCCGCCTGCGCCCCCCTGCTCATGCTGGCCATGAGCGTGCAGGTGAACTACCACACGCTGACTCTGCTCACGGTGATGTGCTGTGCCGTGGCCGGGGCCGGCGGGCTGACGTTCTTCTTCGGCGCTCTGAAACGCTGGGTGGGCAGCCGCCAGAAGCTCATGGCGCTGACCTTGTTCCTGGTTTTCTCTTCTGTGGGCAGCCAGATGACGTGGACCCTGCGGCCCTTCCTGGTGCGACCCCGTACAGTGGAGGTGCCCTTCGTCCGCGGGATCGAAGGTGGCTTCGTCGACGCGGTGCTGCAGTCGCTCGACTCTGCTCAAGGGCGCTACCGCAGGGGCGCTGCCCCTCTGCCCGACGCCGAGTACGACCGCTCCGAGCAATGGCGCCAGGAGCGCCGTGAGGATGCACGATGATCTTCGAAGCCCTGGCTGTACTCTATCTGGGCGTGGGCCTGGGCTGGGCAGCAGCGGTGATCTGTCTGAAACGCCCCACTGCCGCCGAGGGCTTTGTGGAGGTGGCGCTTCTGGTGCCCTTCTGGCCGGTGTACGGGCCCTTCATGGCGCCGCTGAGCGAGGCGGCCATCCCCGTGCCGGCGTCTGCGCAGACGCCCTCTGAAGATGCCCCTCTCCTGCACACTTTGAGGCTGGCTCAGGGGGCGCCTCTCGCAGCGCTGCTGCCCGACGAGGGTCAGGCCCGCCGCCTCGTGGCTCAGATCGAAGCGGCGGTGCGCCGTGTAGAAGAGATTGACCATCTGCTCGCTGATCCCGACTTCTGCGCAGAGTCGGTGCAGGGGCGCATCGTGACCCTCGAGTCAGCAGGGCGCGCAGGTGCAGCCCGGGCGGCCCGGGGCAACCTCAAGAACATCGAGCGCCTCGAGCGCCTGAGATCACGCACCCTCGAGGAGCTGGACGAAGTGGCCGAGCTGATGCGGCAACTGCGATTGCAAGCTGAGGTGTTGAGGCTGTCAGGGGAGCGGGCGGGTCAGCAACGCGGCGATCTGGCCCGGGCGCTGATGGCCCGAGTCGAAGGTCTGGAGGGGGTACTGGAAGACGACGTGCTCGGCCTCAACGGGGCCAGCGCGATTGCCCCTTGAGGCGCATCAGCGCCAGATGCTCTGGGCGCGTCGCACGAGCTGGATGAACTCGATGCGATCGCCCAGGGGCTCGTCTTCTCGGGTGGCCAGCCCGATGACCTCGTCGAACAGATCACCCTCGCTGTGCTGGCTCCGGCGCAAAATCTCGGCAAACTCCGCTACGGCGAGCACGAACCGGAAGTCCTCGCTGAGATCGTCGACGGCAGCCTGCAACGCCCCGAGCTGCATGAAGGTGCTGAACTCGATGCCGGGTCGATCAGGATCCCCCTCGGGGGTCTTGTACCGGAACCGCACCTCGGCGAGGGTCTCGTTCGGGCCGGGCTCCGGCTCACCCTCTTCGGTCTCGGCGAGCTCGATCTCGTAGAGCGCGGTCACAAAGTGGCCTGAGCCGATCTCACCGGCGTCCACGGTGTCGTCGCGGAAGTCCTGGTGGTCGAGCACCCGGTTCTCGTACCCCACGAGGCGGAACCGCTCCACCCGCAGCGGGTTGAACTCCACCTGAATCTTCACATCCTTGGCGATGACCTGCAGCGTGCTCACGAGCCGCTCACCCAAGACCCGCAGGGCCTCGTTCCGGCTGTCGACGAAGGCGTAGTTGCCATCGGCGCGGTTGGTCAGATCTTCGAGGAAGCTGTCGTTGAACTGGTAGCCGTAGCCGAGCACGGTCATGTAGACCCCGCGATCACGCCACGACTCCACCTCTCGAATGAGAGGCTCGCCGGTGAGCCCCACGTTGAAGTCACCATCAGTGCACAGCACGACCCGATTGATGCCCCCTTCGACATAGGCCTGCTCGGCGAGGGCGTACGCCTCGCGCAGGCCGCCGGCGCCATTGGTACCACCCCCAGAGGTGAGGCCGTCGATGGCCTCAAAGATGATCCCCCGATCTTCGACGCGGGTGGGCTCAAGCAAGACAGTGTTCCGACCTGCATAGGTGACGATGGACAACGTGTCGTCGTGCTGCAGGCTGTTGGTGAGCAGCTTGAGCGAGTGCTGCACGAGGCCGAGCTTGTTGGGCGTGCTCATCGAGCCGGAGACGTCGATCAGGAACACCAGGTTGGCGGGATCTCGGTCTTCCGGTGCGATCTCCATGCCCTTGATGCCGATCTTCATCATCTGCTTGCCCTCGCCGAAGGGCGAAGGGCCGGCCTCCATGTGCACGGAGAACGGGTGGGCATCGTCGGGCCTCGGAGAGGGGTAGTCGTAACGGAAGAAGTTGATGAACTCTTCGATGCGCACCGACGTGGGGATCGGCAATGCCTCGCGCCTCAGCTGGGCACGGGTGGCGGTGTAGCTCGCAGTGTCGACGTCGACGGAGAAAGTCGACAAGGCGTCTTCTTCGGCGTCGACGAAGTCATTCTCGACGAGATCGCCGGGCTGCGGCTGGTCGGGATCGTCCACCTCATCCATGGGCGGTGGGGCACCGGCATCGGGCCCTGCTTGTGGCCCTCCGCCCATGCCTCCACCGCCCCCTGCGCCCCCGCCCCCACCGGCGCCCCCGCGTAACCCCGGCGCCAGCGTATCCTCCACCTGCTTCCCCGCCTCCACCGCCATAGTTGTCTTCATCGTAATAGCCGCCCCCGGCACCACCCCCAGCACCAGCGGCACCGCCCCCGGCACCGCCTGCATACTGACCGCCGCCGTCAGACGAGCCAGAGCTGCTGTCCGACTCGTTGTCGTCGCAGCCGGTGGTGAGACCCACGACCGCGGCGAGCAATCCCAAAGCAAAGATGTGATTTCGTGAATTCATGTGCGCTCTCCTGCAATGCCTGAGAGCACCAGAGGTACCTGTTCGAATTCCTTACAGGATTTTTTGAGCGCTCTAGATTTCGAGGCCCCAGCGGCAGATGATCTCGTTCATCACCTCTGTGGTCCCACCCCCGATGGCCAACAACCGGGCGTCACGGCTGAGGCGCTCCACCCGTGACTCTCGCATGTAGCCCAGGCCTCCGAGCACCTGCACCGCGCCGTAAGTCACCTGCTCCGCCACCTCCGCAGCGAAATTCTTCGCCATGCTCACCTCTGCAGGTGACGCCTCTCCAGCGAGGGCTTGTTGAGCCAGCACGTAGTTGAAGCGCTTGCACGCCGCCACTTGAGTGGCCATGCGGGCCAGGCGGTGTCGGATGGCCTGCATCTTCGCCAGGGGTTTACCGAAGGCCGTGCGCTCTTTGGCGTAGGCCACCGCGTCTTCCAGGGCCACCTCCGCCGTGGCGTGACCGTAGAAGGCCAGCGCCAGCCGCTCGCTCTGGAAGTTCTGCATCAGGGCCACGAAGCCTGACCCCTCGGGGCCTACGCGGTTGGCCACCGGCACCCGCACCCCGTCGAAGCTCAGCTCAGCCGTATCGCTCGCCCGCCAGCCCGTCTTCTTGAGCGCACGAGAAGCCGTGAAGCCCGGCATCCCCTTCTCCACCACGAAGAACGTCAGCCCACCGTGGGGATCAGGCCCGGTGCGGGCGAGGGTCATCACGATGTCGGCCCGCATGCCGCTGGTGATGTAGAGCTTCGCCCCATCGAGCACATAATGATCGCCATCGCGCACCGCCCGGGTCTGCACCCCGGACACGTCGCTCCCAGCGCCGGGCTCCGTGATGGCCAGAGCCGCGATGTGCTCCCCCCTCAGCACCGGAGGGATGAAGCGCTGCTTCTGCGACTCGTCGCCGAGGATGTAGAGGGGCGGCAGGGCGATGTTGAGCGAGCCCAGGCCTGCCACGAGGCCCCCAGAGCCGGCCCGCATCATCTCCTCGATGAAGACCAGCTGCATGAGCTGATCCCCCCCAGACCCCCCATAGGCTTCGTCATGGCCAGCGCCGAGGATCCCGAGGGCCCCCGCCCTGTCGTACAACGCCCGGGGGAAAATCTCCGCCTCTTCCCATTCGACGATGTGCGGGGTGACCTCATCAGCAGTGAAACGGCGGATCATGGCCCGGAAGATCTCGTGGGCCTCGCTCAGGGGGATGTGGGGCATGACAGGCTCTCGGGGTCGGTGGCAGACCCCTCAAGCGTAGTACGGATTGTCCCCCGAGGTGTGATCGGTGACGTCGATGATCTGTTTGACCCTGGGAAACGCTGCGAAGATCTCCCGCTCGACGCCCTCGCGCAACGTGGCCGCCGCAGAGGAGCAGCCCTGACAGCCGCCGCTCATGGCCACATAGGCGATGCCGTTGGCGTAATCGACCAGCTCGATGTGACCACCGTGGGCCGCCACGGCTGGGTTCACTTTTTCGTCGAGCAGCTTTTGTATCCTGCGCCTCATGGGATTGGTTCCTCGGATTCGGGCTGTGATGTGGTTAAGAAGCCCGAGGGTTTGAGAGGGTTTCAGTTGATGACGGGAAGAGCCAGATCGGGGTTCCGTGGTGCAGGGGCACCACCACACCCTTCGTCGGCAGCTTCGGCAGGGGTCTCGCCCTCGGCAAACGCCGCCCAGGCCTCGGCCACCTTGGTGTCGAGCAGGTGGCTGGGGCGCACATTCTGCAGCGCCGCGAGCATCACCGTACGCACATCGGGGATCTCACCCTCGAGGCGGGTGAGCAGGGCCTCGATGGACTGTCGCTTGAGGCCCGACTGGCTGCCGCACAGGTTGCAGGGCAGGATCGGGTAGCCCACGTTCAGAGCATGCTGGGCGATGTCGCGCTCGGCGCACTCGATGAGCGGACGGATCACGTCGAAGCGCCCATCATCGGTGGTGTAGCTCGCGGGCATGGCCTGCAGCTTGCCGCTGTAGAACAAGTTCATCAGGAACGTCTGCAAGCTGTCGTCCCGGTGATGGCCCAGGGCGATCTTGTTGCACCCGAGGCGCTCTGCGGCCTCGTAGAGGATGCCCCGACGAAACCGCGAGCAGGGCGCGCAGTAGGTGCCACCTTCGGGGGTCACCGACTTCACCACCGAGTACGTGTCCTTGCGCAACAGTTCATAGGGCGCGCCGTAGGCCTCGAGCCACTCGGCGAGCGGGCGGCCGTCGTATCCGGGCTGTACCTGATCGAGATGAACCGCTACGAGATCGAAGGGCACGGGAGAGCGCTGCTTCGCCTGCCAGAGCAAGTCGAGCAGTGTGTAGCTGTCTTTGCCGCCAGAGACAGCCACCATGATCTTGTCGCCGGGGTTGATCAGCCCATAACCGGTGACGGTCCGCAGCATTTTCCGAGACAGCTTGCGACGGAGCTTCTCGGCAGCGACAGCTTCGGGGTTGGCGGTGGTCATGGCACGTCTCCCGTCGATCAGGGCGCGACAGGGTAGCAGAATTTCACACCATGTTCAGCGCAGTGAGCGCTCACGGCCCGTGCCAGCGCATGCGATGTTGTTGCACCGGGTGGCGTTCGAAGCCTGCGGCGTCGAAGAAACCCGCCCACGCCGAGATGATCTTCGGCACCACCATCCAGCGTCGGTTGGGCCACCGGGCCCACGCCGCCCGCAAGATGCGATGACCGTGACCCTGTCGCCGGGCGTCCGGGGGCACCGAGAGCCCTCTGATGCGCACCTCCTCCGCTGACGGATCGGCGAGCACCAGGGTCGCAGGCCCCAGAGCCACAGCCATTGCAGGTGCCGACAGCGCCCCCATGTTCGCGGTGCTCAGCAGCCAAGTGGGATCCGGATCCCCATCTCGAACGAGACGCGCAGCGGCTTCATCGAGGCTGATCTTGGTCAGCTCCGCCGCGCAGCCTTCAGGGTTGGAGATGATGTGGCCCGACAACTGGTCGACCACAGTGAACCCCGCCTTCTCGTACACCGCGATGGCTGGGGTGTTGGTGCTGATCACCTCCAGCTCGAGGGTGCCGCCCCCCTGCTTCAGGTGCTCGACGATGGCGGTGCAGATGCCCTGTCGACGCCACGGCGGAGCCACCCCCATACTGGCGATCCGCCTGAAGTCGCCCTTTCGGGCCACCATGGCCAGCGCAGCGTCAGCGTCGCCCTTGCGCACGACGACGCACTCAGATCGTTCGATGCCGTCGACCTGTATCCACATTTCGACCTGAGCCTCGGTGAGCGACAGCGGTACGACATATTGCTCGAAGCCCCGATTGAACATCCGGGTCAGCTCCACCACCGTGCGCCCCTCGGCGGTCTCGAGCTGCATCATTTACCCGCTTTGGCTGCTCGCCGGGCCACCATGCGCTCGATATAGGGGATCGCCTCAGGGGTCTGACAACCTGTCTCTCCGTGATCGACCACCACAGGGCCGATCTGCTCGGCGGCGTCGATGGCAGCCTGTTGCAGTTCGGGCAACGTACCGCCGATGGCGATGAGGGTGTTGTTCATCGAGTAGCGTGTGCGGTTGCCGCTCTGATGAATCCCCGCGACGATGCGCTCGAGCAGGCCTCGGGCCTCGTCGACCTCGACCTTGCCCTTCGTCACCAGGGCCGAGTACACCGTCCAGCCCGCCGCGGCGCCGAAGTCGGCCTCTCGCTCGATCCACGACCGGGCGAAGGTCAAGGCTTCGGGTGACTTCGCCGCGAGGGCACACACCGCGTCATTGATGGGGTAGCTGTCACAGGCCGCCGACCACGCCTCGATCACCTCTGGCGAGAAGCGACGGGGCTCGACGATCTGAGTGGCGAGCACTCGGGCATCGTGATTGCCTGTTTCCCACAGCTGCATCGCCAGGGCGTCGTCGCGCCGATGCAGCTTCGTCAACGTCTTCAACGCAGCGACGCTCACCCCGAAGGTCTCGCCCTGCACACCATGTCGTCGGTAGATGGCCACAGTGCCCGGTTTCCCCGCGGCTTCCAGGGCCTGCATGACCTCGCTCAATGCCATCAGAAGTCTCCAACCGTTCAGTATTTGTGTTCAGTAGGCAGAGGATGACACAATTACGGTCTGATCCGCTGCATTCCGCTCTGGATTCTCGACCTGGATCTCACCACAATGCCGCGCATGCCCAGACACCGCCAGAGCGCTCTGCTCGACGCCATCGCTGCCGAACTGGGGGGCACACCCAGCGCAGCGCAGGTCGACGCGCCCCAACAAGAGCACCCGCAGCCACAGTCAGCGCCCCAACAACCGGACGCTCTCCGTGGAGATGCGCCGTTCAGCACGCCTCAGGCCGGACCCCACAGCGACCCGTACGACGATCCCTCCGAAGCCACCGTGCCCGACGATCCGCCGCGGTCGGTGGGCAACGACGCCTTCTCGGTCTCCGAGCTGACCCGGCTCATCAAAGATCGCCTCGAAGGTGAGTTCGCCCAGGTCTGGCTCGAAGCCGAGGTGAGTCAATTCACCGAGGCCCGCTCGGGGCACATCTATCTGACCTTCAAGGACGCTCACGCCCGCATCGACGCCGTGGTCTGGCGCAACCTCGCCCGCACCCTCGACTTCGACATGCGGGTGGGCCTCAAGGTGCTCGCCCTGGGCAAGGTCTCGGTCTATGCCCCCCGCGGGGACTACCAGTTCATCGTCGAGAAGATCTCCGACGCCGGGGCCGGGGCCCTCGAAGCGGCGTTTCGGGCGCTGCGGGCCAAGCTGCTCGCTGAGGGTCTCTTCGACCGCGAGCGCAAACAAAGATTGCCGTTCCTGCCTCGAAAGGTGGGAGCCATCACCTCGGGCACCGGCGCCGCCCGCCGGGACATCGAGGCGGTCCTGCATCGACGCAGCCCGCAGATCCCGCTGGTGCTCTACCCGGCCAGAGTGCAGGGCGAAGGGGCCGCCGCAGACGTAGCCCGAGGCCTCGCCCGCTTGGCGAAAGAGCCCGAGGTCGACGTCATCATCGTGGGCCGGGGTGGGGGCAGCATCGAAGATCTCTGGGCCTTCAACGAAGAGGTGGTGGTCCGGGCCATTGCCGCGTGCCCGAAGCCGGTCATCAGCGCCGTGGGCCACGAGACCGACACCACCCTCTCCGATCTCGTGGCCGATCACCGGGCTGCGACTCCTTCTGCTGCGGCCGAAGCGGCGGTGCCCGTGCGCAACGACATGCTCTTCGAACTCGACGAGCTGAGCCACCGCATGACCGCAGCCCTGGAGCGCCGCATCGAACGCCGCCGGGAGCACCTGAACTTCCTGCAACAGCGTTTGTCCCGGGCCCTCAAGGTCGACGCCCGACGCCTGGCCCTCAAGAAGCTCGAGCGCCGCCTCGAGTGGGTGATGCAGCAACGCCTCGTCACCCGAGAGCAGGCTCTGAGCCGCCTGCAACAACGCCTCGCCCGCCAACACCCGAAGGCCCGCCTCGCCCGAGCGCGGCAGACCCTCGACGTGGCCCGGGCCCGTCTGTCGGAGCTGGGCTTCGACCACGTACAGGCCGCCCGGGCAGACTTCCGGGTCTTGTTGGGCAAGCTACACACGTTGTCGCCTCTGGCCAGCCTCGGCCGGGGCTACAGCATCACCCGGCGACCCGAGGGCCCGCCGGTGGCGAGCTACGACGATGTGCAACCTGGAGAGTCGATCCAGATCTTGTTGCGCAACGGCTGGATCGAGGCCGAGGTCACCGGCGCCGGCAAGGGCCTGCCCTCAGGGCTCGATCCAGAGTCGTCCATCCCCGACGACCTGCTTCCAGATGACGCATCTACAGACGAGTGAGGGCTCACCCGTGAGCCGAAAGTGAGGGCTCATACATGAGCCGAAAGCAAAGGACGAACCCATGAGCGACCAAACCACCCTGCCGATCCGGGGCCTCAACGAAGAGCCGCCGCCCTTCGAGCACGTGATCCGAGAGCTGCAGGGGCTGGTCGATCGCCTCGAGAGCGGCAACCTGCCCCTCGACGAGGCCCTGGCCCTCTACGAGCGGGGCGTGCACCTCGCCAACCAGGGCAACACCCTGCTCGAGGGCGCCGAGCGCCGCGTCGAGGAGCTGCAGAAAGATCTCATGGGAGACGATCTGTGAAGCCCGAGCTGAAAGACCACTGGGGCCGTCTCAAGGGCCTCTTCGAGAGCGCCGTCGAGGCCCACATGGCCACCGCCTGGGCCCACTGGCCCGAGCAGCTCGCCGAGGCGAGCACCTACGCCCTCACCAGCGGCGGCAAGCGGGTGCGCCCAGTGCTCTCGCTCATGGTGGCCGAGGCCTGCGGGGCCCCCACCGATCAGGTCATGCCCTGGGCCCTCGCTGTAGAGATGATCCACAACTACAGCCTAGTCCACGACGATTTGCCCTGTATGGACGACGATGATCTCCGCCGGGGCCGTCCCACCACCCACATCAAATATGGTGAGGGCATGGCGGTCCTCGTGGGCGACGTGTTGCTCACCGAGGCCTTCGGCGTTGCCGGGCAGCTCGACACCCCACAGGTGGGGCAGCTGATCCGGTTCCTGAGCCAATGCGCTGGCGGCCCGGGCATGGTGGGCGGCCAGGTCCTCGACATCGGCGGCCACTTCCCCGATCTGCCCGCCCTCGAAAAGGTGCACCGCCTCAAGACCGGGGCCCTCTTCGAGGCGTCGACCCGAGGCGCCGCCATCGCCGTGGGCGCCTCACCCGAGATCGTCGAGGCCATGACCGAGTACGGCCGAGCCATCGGCCTGCTGTTCCAAATCACCGACGACATCCTCGACGCCGAGCAAGACGCCGAGGAGCCCGGCCGCAGCTACCTGCACCACCTGAGCCCCGACGAGGTGAAGGCCCACCGCGACGCCACCGCCGCCCGCACCGTGGAGATCGCCCAGCAGGCCTTCGGGGCCCGGAGCGAGGTGCTGCAGTGGGTGGTGGAGTACATCGCCCATCGCGATCTCTGATCACCGTGCCGCCCAAGATCCCAAAAGCTCGCCTCGACGATTTGCTCGTGCAAGTGGGCCTCGCCCCTGATCTGCGCAAGGCCCGGGCCTACATCATGGCGGGGCAGGTGGTGGCCGGGGAGCGACGGGTAGATCGCGCCCACGAGAAGTTCCCTGTCGACACACCGGTGCGCCTCAAAGGGGTCAAGACTCACGGCTTCGTGGGCCGAGGGGGCCTCAAGCTCGCCGGCGCCCTCGATCACTTCCAGCTCGACCCCACCGGTCGGGTGGGCCTCGATCTGGGCGCGAGCACTGGAGGCTTCACTGATGTGCTGCTGCAACGCGGCGCCACCAGGGTGTACGCCGTCGATGTAGGCCACAATCAGCTGCACAACAAGCTGCGGCAAGACGAGCGGGTCATCTCCCTCGAGAAGACCGACGCTCGTAATCTGAGCACTGCGCTGATCCCTGATCCGGTGGGCGCGCTGGTGGCCGACATCTCCTTCAACAGCCTCGCCCGCATCATCGAACCGGCGGTGCAGCTGCTGGCGCCAGGGGCGTGGGCGGCGTTGTTGATCAAGCCCCAGTTCGAAGCCCGGGCCGACGAGGTGGGCGACGGCGGCATCGTGGCCGACGAGGCCCTGCACACCCGTGTCTGCGATGAGGTGAGCGAGGCGGTTCGAACGCTGGGGCTGACAGTGCTCGGGGTGGTGCCAGCAGCAATCCGTGGCGGGTACGGTAACCAGGAGTACATGCTCGGCGCAGTGAAAGCGTGATGCATGGCAAGCGCCGACTCCATCCATGACTTCAGTGACGAGATCCTCGTTCGATGCCCACGCTGCAAAGCCAGAGCGGTGGTCCGTGATGGCCGATTGACGTGCAGTGCCTGCGGCCTCACCCGAACCTTTGAAGGCATCACTTACAACGAGCACCCATATGGCTCAGAGGTCGAGCTCTGGCTGAAGACGCCATGTTGCGGCCACACACTCTGGGCCTACAACACGAGACACCTCACCTTCATCGAAGCGTTCATCGGCGCCGAAAATCGCCGCAGGCAGCTCGGTCGACATGAGGAAGGGTGTTCGAACACAGCGCTTGAGAGCCGCCTACCTCAGTGGATGAAGGATCGACGCAACCGCGAGAATGTGATGCGGGGGCTCCGGCAGCTCTGGCGCAGAATGCAGTGAGCACCACCACTTTCATTGGACGTCTGGATTTGCCCAACTCCACCCCCTACCGTCATACCTGGAGTGAGGGAGTCATCACATGTCTACTCATGATATCAGCTCACAGACCGGGGCAGCGTTGATCGAGCTGCTTCAAGACAGTCCGCTCGACGATGTAGAGATGGATCATCCTCCATTCATCGGCCCCATCAGAGCCCCTGTCGACTTTGAGTCACCAGATCAATCGCCTGAGGCGCTCACACGTATGGATGATGACGCTGTTTCTGGTAATGAGGCCTGCAAATGAAACCGCCATGAACCTCCACCTCGTCGACATCCAACCGGGTATGGTCGAGGCATGGCGTGAAACCTTCGCCCCTTACCCAGAAGTCTCGATTCAGTGCGCCGACATCCTCGATGTAGCCCATGGCACGCTCGTATCCCCGGCCAACAGCCATGGCTTCATGGACGGTGGCATCGATCGGCACTACCGAGACTTCTTCGGCCACGACATCGAACGAAAGGTGCAACGCGCCATCCAGCATAGGCCAGAGGGCCTGCTCCCCGTAGGCGCCAGCCTCGTGGTGGAGACCGGGCACGCGCGCATCACTCATCTCGTCATCGCCCCGACCATGGAGATGCCAGAGCCAGTGCCAGCGAGCCATGCCTATCGAGCTTTGCGGGCAGTGCTGCGCATCGTTGGCTCAGACCCCATTTTGGGCGCTGACACCTATTGCCCAGGGCTGTGCACGCTCACCGGCCGTGTGCCCTATGCCGAAGCAGCACGAGAGATGGCTGAGGCGTATAGAGATTGGAGCACCTAGTTATGGGTTGGGCCACCGCGTACATCGCCAAACTCAAAGCGGGAGAGACTGTACGCTTTCGCCCCCGTGGCGACTCGATGCAGCCCAAGATCTATTCCGGCCAGCTGTGCACCGTAGAGCCTGTCGATCCCGATGGCTTGAAGGTGGGTGACATCGTGCTCTGCAAAGTCAGAGGCAGTCAGTACCTGCACCTGGTCAAGGCGAGGCAAGGCCAACGGTTTCAGATTGGCAACAACCGAGGGCACATCAATGGCTGGGTGGGCCCCAACGCCATTTTCGGCCGCCTGATCTCCGTCGAAGATTGATCTACCTGTTGTGATCGTACTGTGAGGTCCGTCACCCATAATGGCCTATGGGGTCTCCACCCTGGACAGTCGAGTAGCCATTTAGGCGCCCATCACACCCCAGCGATCAGCGATATTCCGCCGATCTGATATCGCCTCCACATGGCATCACAATTGCTGTACCCTCCCACATCGTGCTCAGGAGTGTGTGATGAAGCGTCAATTCTGGATGTCGGCAGTGATGTGTGGGGCCCTTCTCACCGGTTGTGGTGGTGAAGAGAGCGAAACCGTTGCCCCCGACAGCGAGAACCCCGGCAGCGAGACGCCGGCACCCGGCGTCACAGGTGGCAAGGCCGATAGCCTGTTCGCCAACGGCCCCCTTTATGTCACTGGGGGCTTCGACGGCAGCAAGAGCTTCCGTATGTGGCAGGACACGATGCGCTATGCCCGCGACTTCCAGGAGAAGTACGGCAAGCGGCTCTCGTTCACCTACTTCATCAACACCTGCTACTACGACAGCAGCGTACGCGGCTCGTGGATCGGCACCGCCAAGAGCCAGCCGGAGATCATCGCTCGCACTGGGTTGAGCCAGCAGGCCATCAACGAGGGCCACGAGATCGCCAACCACGCTGTCCGCCATCAGGACGGCTCTGGCTGGTCCGTTGATGAGTGGCGCAAAGAGATCCAGGAGTTCCACGACTTCACCGACAACAACCTCTTCGAGCCCATCTTCGACGAGGCCGGTAAAGCCGTGTTCCCCAAGTACGAGCCCGTGGCCAGTGGTACCGCCACTGGGGCTGCCTGTGGCACCGACAGCGACTGTGACTCGGGCATCTGCCTCTCGGTCAACCCCGACCTGAGCCTGTGCTCCGCCCGCTGCAACAAGCACAACCCCTGCCCTGACGGCATGGCTTGTGGCGCCCCGGACTGGAACCGCAGCACTGATCGGTGCATGCCCCTGCCCAAGTTCCCGGTGGAGCACAACGGTCAGGAGCTGTTCAGCGCCGAGGGCAAGCCCAACCTGGATCACCCCGATCTCAAGCCGTACAAGGTTGTGGGTTTCCGGGCCCCTCAGCTCGGCCACAACAAGGCCCTCTTCGAGATCCTCGAAGAGTTCGACTACATGTACGACACCAGCAAGATCCTGCGCCCCGGCCCGCCTCAGCGCACCAACCACGGTGGCACCGTCTTCGAGAGCATCTACCAGTACGCTCTCATGAAGAACCCCGGCTCGCGCACGGTGCCCATGGACTACAACTACAAGTTCAACGACGTGCCCGGCAGCCGCATGCTCTCCGATTACAAGCGGAGCATTGTCGACGCCTACAACGCTCGCCAGCGCCAGCCCTGGAACATCGGTCACCACTTCGCCCTGTGGCGCAACGGCGAGTACTGGGCTGCGATGAAGGGTGCTCTGGAGTTTGCCGCTGAGGGCTGCCCCAAGGACGACGGCACCCTGCAGTGTGAAGACGTGCTGTTCCCCAGCTTCCTCGAGCTGTCCCTGCTGCTCGACGGCAAGATCGAAGAAGAGGCGCTGCGCATCGGCGAGGCCGATGGCACCTTCGAAGATCCCTTCCTGCCTGCTGAGTCCCGCGAAGAAGAGAACGATGTCGCTCTCGAGTGCATCTGCGGCGACGACTCCCACTGAGAGCGGACGACCGTGCCTTTGGCACCGCCGTCCGTACAGACGGTGCCAAAGGCACGGTCGTCCGCTCAAGTCGTCACCGGCTTGTTGAACACCGGTGTCGCCTTCAGCGAAGCCTTCCCATTCTTCACGTACACCTTGAAGCGTACGTCCTCGCACTCGAAGCGCTCGAAGAGCTGGTTGCGGGTCGCCATCAGCTTTCGGCGGAACTTCTCGTAGGTCAGGCTCGTGCCCTCACCGCATGCGCGGCGGGTCTCGATGAACTCATCGTATGTTGCGCGGAAGTGGCGCTCGTTCGGGCGACCCTCGGGCATCTCGGGCGGCGGGCCGATGGCCGTCTTCTCGGTCACCCTCGGGAGATCCGGCAGCGGGCCCGAAATCAGGGGCTGGCCAGGGCTCTCCGAGTGCGCCGTGCGCTCTGCCTCGTCTTCAGGGATCTCCTGAACGTCAGGATCTGCCTGAGGCGGCAACGGAGGAGGCGGCTCGGGCATACGCGCCGCGTTCCTCACATTGGCAGACAAGAGTTCTGGGGGCAGCGGCGCGCCGGGGATGCTCGCCTCACGCAGCTCGGGGCCCACCTCTTTGTCAGCGGTGGACTCTGCCTCGTCGGGGGCGTCATCCTCGAGGCCGGGCATGGGATCTTCGTCTGCAGCAGGGAGCACGATGTCGCGCTTGAGGGGCTCGGGCGCACGCTCGGAGATCGGCGTGCCGCGGCTGGGGATGGGCCCGATCTTCATCGCTGGCAAGCTGTGCTGGGTCTCGAGAGAGACATCCATACCCATCGAGCCTTCAGGGGCATGATCGTCAGAGGCGAGGGCCGGGCTCAACGCCTTGGCCGCCGTCTTGCGGGCTGCTTCGAGCTCCGACTTGAGAGTAGCGATCTCACCCTCCAGGGCCTCGATCTTCTCTGCTGACTGAGTGTCGGGCACCGGGGCTGAGGCCTCTGTAGCAGGCTGGCCCTTTTTGACCGCCTCGAGAGCATCTTGTGCCGCAGCACCCGCGGAGCGCAGCCACCCTGGCAGGCGTGGCGCATCGACGTCGATGACCACGGGAGACTCTGCGATCTCGTCGAGTGAGGTCTTCAGCCGACCCACACCCTTTCGAACCGACAGCAGCCCGATCACGAGCCCGATCAACCACAAGCTCAGGGCGATGCCCACCGCCATCATCGTGCCGGGATGACTCACCTTGATGCGATCGACGAGATCGCCGAGGCCTACAGTCACGCTCTGAGGCTGCACTCCGCCCAGAGCAAAAGAGATCCCACCGACGGTGAAGCGACGCACCGCGTAACGCGTGCCATTGACCATGGCACTTTCGGGCTTTTGGTCAGCTGTGGGCGATATGGCCGCCTTGAGCAGGCCCTTCCGGTCGGACTCGGGACCCGCACCACCCACCAGCTCCCCTTTGTCGAGCAGCAGCAACACTGACTCGAAGCGGCCTTTCTGATGCGCGTCGATGATCAGATTGCCAGGACCACCGGCAGCGAGGGCCACAGCAGCCATGGTGGAACCCTCTGGATCCCGCAGCGGCGCCGACACCACCCAGGTGCCATCGGAGAGGCCCATGGTCGACACCGAGCCGGCGAGGGCGCCTTTGACTGCTGAGCCTTCGGCGATTTGCTTTTGAAGATCCTGCCCCTGCAGGGTGCTGGCGAGCACCTGCCCGGTGGTGGCCACCACCAGCAGACGGAACCTCGGCTGATCGCCTGCCACCTCTTTGAGCGCCCTCGCCATGAATGACTGTCGCGCCTCAAAAGGCAGCTCACCCATGGCAAACACCTTCGCCAGTCGGGCGTCGTGGGCCACCGTCTCTGCAGCGCGGCGATGATCTTGAAGTTGAGCGCCGACGGCGGCCGTCAGATAGCGTCCTTCTCGGTCCACGGCAGTGGCCGTCGACGACCCGATGACAGGATCAGCCAGCTCGGGCACTGTCAACGCAGCCCCGAGAAGCAGCCCGAGGGTGACGAGAGACAGCAGGGACCAGATACGCGCGAGACCCATTACGGTAAAACCTCGGACAATTCGAGACAGGAAGACCAGTGGGGCAAAGCGGTGTTTTACCCCGAGAAGGGGCACACCGAACAGGGTGAAATCATGGCCATGATTTCATGTGGCACGCCGGCGGCCTCCCCGAGCGATCACACCACTCGCGGCGAGGCCGATCAGGATGCCCCAGGGCGGTAGATACTCGGCCCATGAAATCCAGGAAGCCACCGCCCACTCACCTGTTTCCAGGTATGCGGGGCGAGGCACGTAAGCCAGCCACACGGTGAGCCCCCAGACCACGACCGCCCAGGGCCAGCGCCGGCCTTGAGCGATGCCCACGATGGCCAGGGGCATGATCCACAACAGATACCAGGGGTGCACCACCGGCGAGAGGAGCATGACCGCTGTCAATACGGGCCCCGCAAAGGACTCGATGGTGCGGGCCCGCCACAGCCGCTCCAGGCCGATCAAGCCCACAACGCCGGCCACGAAGGCCTTCACTGTGGCAAAGGCCAGCTCGTCGGGCCAGATGTGCGTGGGCGGGCCATCATGCTCACCCCCCACCAGGGCCCGAGCCACCTTGACCACTTCGAGGGGCAAGTCGAGGGGCTTGCCCTCGGGCACCAACGACGCCAGCCAGTCGTGCAGAGGCGCCATCATCGCCGCAAAAGCGCCGTCATTGCCCCGCCAGTGATGGCCATACGCGGTCAGGCCCTGCAGCAAGTGATCACCAGCGAGGAAGTACGGCACGGAGATCGCCACCATGCTCACCACCGCCACCGCCGAAGCCAGCCAGTGACGTCGCAGCAACATCCAGGGCAACAGCACCACAGGCAGCAGCTTGGTGCCGATGCCCACCATCAGCCCGATCCCTGCCTGCACCCGCCGAGTGGGCAGACAACCACACGCCACCACCAGCCCTGCAGCGCCGAGGGCGTCTACGTGACCACCGACGGCCCCTTCAAGCACCGCCACCGGAGCGAAGGCCAGCCAGGCAGCTCGGCGTGGATCGAGATCGAGGCGGTGGAGCCACTGCCAGAGCACACCGATGGCCACCAGATCAGCCACCACCATCAAGAAACGGACGACTCCCTGGTGGGGCCACCATCCTGCAGTGGCCGCGAAGGCCACCTGAGCCGCAGGGGGATAAATCGTAGGAATATGGCTGTGGCCGATGGCGGCTCTGACCTCAGCGAGGGCCGGCCGCTCTGCCACGATCCAGTCGAGGGCTGAATCCACCGGAGCGTACACGTACGGGTTCTGCCCGGCCCACTGTACCGCGCCGTCCCAGACATAGCGCCAGACATCCTCGGAGAGGAGCGGCGGCAGCATCAACAAGAGCACACGGACCAGAGCGGCAGTGCCGATGAGCCACCAGAAGCCCCGCCGACCCTCAGGCAGACGCCGCCAGGTCAACAACACACCGATGAAAGGAAGAGTCGAGAGCCCGTATCCCCAGATCAGACGGCTCAACCGCTCGGGCTCGTCTCCAGGCACCAACCCGAAGATCAACGGCACGAGGCCTGCGGCGAGCCCCAACGCAAGGGGCAGCCCGGAAGACCGTGATGTCACCTCAGGCCGCCGAGGCAGCCCGCCGAGCCACGAGGAAGCTCTGCAGCAGACTCATCAAGCCCACGTACATGAAGCCCACCTGGAACAACATCAGGAACGGGATCGAGAAGTAGACCTCGTGGTGTACGCACACAGCGAGGGTCCAGGTGTAGAGCAAGCCGAGGCCGAGCTCGATGAAGGGCATCAACCCCTTACGACTGCTGTACTTCGCCAGCCGCTGACCCCAGGACTGGCCCCGACGCTCGATGGCCATCTTGGGGGTGCGCACGAAGGGGCTCTCGTGGCCAAAGGCGGCTTCGAGCGTAGCCTTGGCATTGTTGATGGCGAGGCCGATGCCCACGGACAGCACAAAGGGCAGGAACAAGGCCCGGCGCCAGAAGTTGCCCCCGACCTCTCGCTGACTGAGCAGATAGAACGCACAGACCGAGACCGTCGCCCCCAAGAAGAAGGGCAAATCGAGCAGCAGCGTCTCCCGCCACCCGTGGCCAATGCGAATTTGCAGCGCAAAGGGCATCATGATCGACAGCACCACCATGAGCACGTAGGCCACGTTGTTGGTGAGGTGCACGAAGGCCTCGAGCTTCACCTTCCGGGGCAGATCGCTCTTCATGATGCGGGGCAGCAGCTTGAGCGCCACCTGGATCGAACCCTTGGCCCACCGATGTTGCTGCACCTTGAAGGCGTTCATGTCGACAGGGATCTCTGCCGGCGACAGCAGATCGTTCAAGAACACGAACCGCCAGCCCTTCATCTGGGCCCGATACGACAAGTCGAGATCTTCGGTGAGCGTGTCGTGCTCCCAACCCCCAGCGTCTTCGATGCAGGTGCGGCGCCAGATGCCCGCGGTGCCATTGAAGTTGAAGAAACGCCCAGAGCGGTTCCGAGCGGTGTGCTCGATCATGAAGTGGCCGTCGAGCAAGATGCTTTGGGCCTGGGTCAGGGCCGAATAATCACGGTTGATGTGGTCCCAACGTGCCTGGACCATGCCGATGCCGTCGTCGGCAAAGAAGGGCACGGTCCGCTCGAGGAAGTCTTCAGGGGGCAAGAAGTCGGCGTCGAAGACCGCGATGAACTCACCGTGGGCCACCTGCATACCCTCTTGGAGGGCGCCGGCCTTGAAGCCGGTGCGATCGGTGCGGTGGATGTGCACGATGTTGACGCCCTTGGCCCGCCAACGCTCCACAGCCCGCCGGGCGATCTCCACGGTATCGTCGATGGAGTCGTCCAGGACCTGAATCTCGAGCAGCTCTGCGGGGTAACGCATCTTGCACACTTGCTCGACAAGGCGCTCGACGACAAAGCTCTCGTTGAAGATGGGCAGCTGGACGGTGACCTTGGGCAGCTGCCCGGACCACTCGGGCGGTACAGGGGGGTTCTGCTTGTGCTTATGGTACAGCCAGGCCATGTGATAGCGGTGGCTGCCATAAACGGCCAGAATCAGCAGTACGGCGAAGTAGACCGCCAGGAAGATGATTTCCAGGGTACCCATGGGCGCGCGACCATCTGCCTCGTTGCCACACTCTCACTTGTGGCCCGATATGGGCCAACTTTGTGGCGAAGACCTTTAAAAATCGCGGCATTGTGAAGGTAGAGCGGGCCAATGTCAACGACCTCGGCCACATGTAGGGGCGCCGCACGCCTTGAGAAACGCGGCAGGTGTGGAGTTGTTACCTGAATCTGGCCATCGAGGATGAGGGCCAGGTTGTAGAAAGGGCGGGAGCGGCCCGACATAGGGATTTCGTTACCTTAGGACCGTTATATTTACAGTTGCTCTTACTGAGGCCAATCTCAGCAGTGGGCGCGAAGGGCCTTCGAGACCCATCTCACTCCTCCCTCGCCCACATGGCCGCTCCCGAAAGATATGGGTGCCCCTGGAGGGAATCGAACCCTCGTCTCCACAGTGTTTTTCAGAGCCTGCCCTTCGGGCGCTTCTTCGCTCCTACGCCCTGTCGGGCTCCGTCGACTCCGAAGCGTCTGGCCACAGGCCAGACAGGCTCGCTCGCAGCATTTTTTCAGAGCCTGCCCTTCGGGCGCTTCTTCGCTCCTACGCCCTGTCGGGCTCCGTCGACTCCGAAGCGTCTGGCCACAGGCCAGACAGGCTCGCTCGCTTACGCTCGCTGTTCTCTCTCAGCGTTGTTTGAGAGCCCACTCTTCACAGCCTCCGTCGTCTCTGAGGCATCTGGTTTCAGAGCAAACAAGCTTTCTCGTTTGTACTCGCTGCTCTCTCAGCATTTCTGGCTGGATCACTCCAGACCTCAATGGATCCCCCGGCTGGATTCGAACCAGCATCTTCGCGTTCAGAGCGCGACATCCCCAACCGTTGAACGACAGGGGATCAGATGTAATTTGGCGTCCCTGGCGGGATTTGAACCCGCGCTTCCACAGTGAAAATGTGGCGTCCTGAGCCTGACTAAACGACAGGGACACGAGCCGCTCTGTGAGCGGCGAATTTCTTTATTTTTGCGGCCCATACCGGAATCGAACCGGTCCACAACCGATAGACAGTCGGTCAGCACCCCTTGCGCTCGATGAGCCATCATCTAAGATCCCCCGGTAGGACTCGAACCTACATCACCGTGGTCAAAGCACGGGGTCCTGACCATTGAACGACAGGGGATCAACCACCCCAACCAGAGCCCACCTGCGACACGGCGCCGGGGAGCTCCGGAGGTTTCGGGAGTGGACCAAAAGTGCTCGGGGACGGACTCGAACCGCCGACGCGCTGATCTTCAATCAACCGCTCTACCAACTGAGCTACCCGAGCAAAGTCACCATCAACACTCGACCTCAAAACGAGAGTGGCGCCCCCATCATGGGGTCGAGTGTCGATGTCTATATGCGTCCCTGGCGGGATTTGAACCCGCGTCTCCACACTGAGAACGTGGCATCCTTGGCCAGCTAGACGACAGGGACAGTGTTTTTAGGGAGCCTGCCCTTCGGGCGCTTCTCCGCTCCTCCGGTTGGCATTCGCCACCCTCCGTCGGCTCCGAAGCGTCCGGCCACAGGCCGGACAGGCTCGCGGGCTGACGCCCGCTATTTTCTCTCGGGGTTTCTAGGAAAACCTGCCTTTAGGGTGCTCCTACACCCCTACAGCTTCGCCTTTGTCGACTCCGAAACATCTGGCTACAGGCCAAAAAGGCTCGCCCGCAGATCTCTCTCAACCTTTCTCAAAAACGCCCCCTTCAAGTACCTCTCCATCCGTATCCGCAAACCCCAGCCAGCAACCACGAAAGGCCGGGGGCCGCGGAGCTCCGGAGGTTTTGGGAGTGGGTGGCTGGCCGGCGAGGCGCCCGCTCCCAAAGCCGGAGGAGCGGAGCAAAAAGCGGCCCATACCGGAATCGAACCGGTCCGCAACCGATAGACAGTCGGTCAGCACCCCTTGCGCTCGATGAGCCATACAGCATTGCACATTAGATACACCCCGAGTGTATCGACACACGCCTTGGGTGAGTCGGCCTCATATCAAACCACTCATACCGGAGCGGCATCAGATACACATCGGGTGTATACACACCTGTCGCACGTCAGGCATGGTCATACGCCAAAACTGGAAACGGAGAGTGCAGAAAGCAAAAACGCCCACCGCTCCAGGTTGTGGAGGGGTGGGCGCCGGGCCTAACCGTAAAGAATCAACGGTTACGCGAGGTTCCCCCCCTCGATATCCTGCTCAAAGCGCTCTTGTTCCTGCTGGAACAGGGCGCATTCGAGCACATCGGTATCGAAAAAGCAGAACATGGTGGCCTCAAATCAATCGGGTGTTGGAAGGCGCTCAAGAAGTGATGAGCGCCGTTGACGTGACAATCAATACTGGTGACTGTTCAGCGTGTCAACGCGAACAGCGTTTTTTTCTCAAAAAACACTCATCCCCCAGAAATTACGGCACTTTTAAGGGCACAGAACCTTGCTCTTGATCGAACACATGCCTCTCTCGGCCTGACCATGAGTCCTGCTCTCGAACACGCGCACGCCTCAAAGCGCTCTCTTTGCCACCAATTGAAAACAACATTCATTTTCTTCTTGAGGTTCGCCCAGGGCTGGCGTTAGGGTTGTCCGCAGATGAGCTCACCACACTTCGGGCCATCCAGGGCATGGCGCTCATCCGCCGTGCTCGCACTGCTCCTTGCTTCTCGACGCGCTGGACAGGCGGGTTGGGGGTTGCCGTTCTCCCGTGGCGCCCCAACCCGCCTGCCCCTTTACCTCCTCAAGTTGATATTGACATTCATAATCCAAACACCTTCTTCAAACTCAAAAAGGGGTCCAACCTCATGCCCATCGTCATGAAGCGCCGCTGGAACCAGATCCTGACCATCTCTGCCCTGTCTCTCGCCGCAGTCGCCTGTGGCAGCGATGATGACGACGCTGGTGGCAACAGCGGTGCCAGCGATGAGACCAAAGCCGCTGTGGTAAGCCAGTACGCCAGCGTGGTCTACGCCACCTACAGTGATGCCCTCGCCACCGCTCAGGCTCTGCACGATGCCATCGACGTCTTCCTCGCTGATCCCAGCGAGGCCAACCTGACCGCCGCCAAGACCGCCTGGAAGGCGTCCCGCGTGCCTTATGGTCAGAGTGAGGTCTTCCGCTTCTACGCCGGGCCCATCGACAACGAGGAGAGCGGCCCTGAGGGCCAGCTCAACGCCTGGCCTATGGACGAGTTCTATGTTGACTACGTCGAGGGCATGGCTGACGCCGGCATCATCAACAACGCCGCCAACTTCCCCGACATCACCCTCGACCTGATCAAGAGCGCCAACGAAAATGGCGCCGAAGAAAACATCTCCACGGGCTACCACGCCATCGAGTTCCTGCTCTGGGGTCAGGACATGGATCCTGCGGGCCCCGGCGCTCGCCCCGCCACCGACTACACTGCCGGTGAGGGCAACAACGATCGCCGCCGGCTCTACCTCGAGCTGGTCACCGATCTCCTCATCTCCGATCTCGAAGGCCTCAAGGCCGCTTGGGCCCCCGACGCCGACAACTACCGCGCGTCCTTTGTGAGCAAGGGCGCTGACGCTGCGCTCACCGACATCCTCACCGGCATGGGCAGCCTCAGCGGCGCCGAGCTTGCTGGCGAGCGCATGTTCGTCGCGTGGGAGGAGAAGGATCAGGAGGACGAGCACTCCTGCTTCTCCGACAACACCCACGTGGACATCATCGAGAACGCCCGCGGCATTCAGAACGTTTACCTCGGCCGCTATGGCAACGTCTCTGGCCCCGGTATCAAAGATCTCGTCGTTGAGGTGAACCCCGAGCTTGCCGCCAAGCTCGAGACGGCTCTCGCCGCCAGCGTCGCCTCTGCCGAGAACATCCCCGTGCCCTTCGACCAGGCCATCCTCGGTGACGACAGCGCCGACGGCCGCGTGAAGGTGAAGGCCACCATCGATCTGCTCCGCGCCCAGACCACCGACATCGCCGACGCCGCCACTGCTCTGGGCATCACCATCAACCTGGAGGAGTAATCCTCCCAGGAGCCTCTCTCCATGCTGCCCCGCCCTACCTGCCTGTTCGCCTACCCCCTCGTCGTATTGGCCCTGTCTGCCTGTGGAGACGACACCAAGACACTCTCACCCGAGCCCGGTGAGGAACTCTCAGGTGGAGACACGACTGTCTTTGACGTCACCCGCGATGCATACGCGCGCGGCGCCCGGAACTTCGACTCCGAGCGTCGCGGCGAGTTCTTCGTGGGGAGCTCTGCCTTCAACCAGCCCTGGGTCACAGCGCCAGCGTCAACGACCGGCCGTGACGGGCTCGGGCCGGTGTTCAACGCCCGATCCTGTGACGCGTGTCACTTCAAAGATGGCCGCGGCCGGCCTCCAGAGCCCGGTGAGCCCATGGACTCGATGTTGATCCGGCTGAGTCTGCCTGGGGTCGCGGAGAATGGTGGTGTGGTGCCGGTGCCGGGGTACGGTGGACAGCTCAACCCCTTCGGCATCCTCGGGGTGCCCGGCGAAGGGCAGGTGGACATCGAGTGGACTGAGGAGACGGGTGAGTACGCTGATGGCACGCCCTACTCGTTACGACGCCCCACTTATGTGTTCTCGGAGATGGCCTTTGGCGATCTGCCCCCCGAGACGTTGATCTCCGGGCGCACAGCGCCTGCGGTCTTCGGGCTTGGCCTGCTCGAGGCCATCACCGAGGCTGATTTGATGGCTCACGCAGATCCGGACGATGCAGATGGTGACGGCGTGAGCGGCCGCCCGAACCGCGTCTGGGATGTTGTCGCCAAGGCGCACCGAATCGGCCGCTTCGGCTGGAAGTCGAACAACCCCTCGCTGATTCAGCAAAACGCTGGCGCCTTTCTCGGTGACATCGGCATCACCACGCCGCTGTTTCCCGAAGAAAACTGCGCTGAGGGCCAGACCGAGTGCGTTGAGGCACCCACAGGGGCGCTCTTTGACGAAGATGGGCAGATGATGGAGGCCGAGGTCAACGCCCGGAAGCTCGATCGTGTCACGCTCTATACGCAAACTCTGGCGGTGCCCGCTCGACGCAACTGGGATGATCCAGAGGTACTGGCAGGGAAGGCGCTCTTCAACGAGATGGGGTGCGCCACCTGTCATGTGCCCTCCTTCGAGACGGGTGAGTTCGAAGGTGTGCCCGAGGTCTCGAATCAGAAGATCTGGCCTTACACCGACTTGCTCTTGCACGACATGGGCGAGGGCCTCGCCGACGGCCGCCCCGACTTCGAAGCCACGGGGCGCGAATGGCGCACGGCGCCGCTCTGGGGCATCGGTCTTCTGGAGACGGTGAACCGCCACACCCTCTTGTTGCACGACGGCCGTGCTCGAGGTTTTGCCGAGGCCATCCTCTGGCACGGTGGTGAAGCCGAAGCGGCTCGTGAACGGTTCCGTCACCTCGAAGCTGCTGATCGTGATCGGGTGGTGAAGTTCCTGGAGTCTCTCTGATGCAGCATCGCTCGAAGTTCTCGGCTCTCAGTGTCTTGCTGTGCAGCGCTCTGGGGCTCACGAGTTGTCTGAGCAGCGCGGATGACGACGGCTCAGCCTCAGGGGACAAAGCTGTGGTGGCCCACATCGCCGAGGCGGTGGGCATCCCCGTCCACGCAGCCCTCTCCACTGAGGTCACGGCGTTGAGGCAGGCGCTGGACTCGGTGTGCGCTGCCCCCTCCGCGGCAGGCGCATCTCAGGCGCGAGAGGCTTGGCGCACAGCACAGCGTGCCTGGTTTCACGCTGACGCTTTCGGCATCGGCCCTGTGACCATGAACCGCCTGGGCTCGTCCATCGCCTGGCCGCCAGACCACGAGGCCATCGCCGAGACTCTCGCCGAGGTCGAGTCGAGCACCGAGGCCATCGATCAAGGCTTCGTGGCCAACCTGGGCTCGAGCCGCAAAGGCCTCGGCGCCATCGAGATGCTGCTCTTCGAGCCCGCCGATGACGCCGAGTTGGTGACAGCCCTCGTAGGTCGACGTTGTGATTTGCTCGTGGCCCTCGTCGCCGATGTCGATCGAGCGGCCGTGGCGCTCTCTGAAGCCTGGCGTGGTGATTATGGCCCTGCCATGGCCGCAGCGAACGGTGATCCCTTCCCGAGGCAACAGGCGGTCATCGACGCCCTGGTGAACCGTCATGTAGAGATCACCGAGAGCCTTCTGGTGACTCAAATTGGCACCCCTCTCGGCGAGAAGACCGGGGGTGTCCCACAGCCCGACAAGGTGCTGTCGACCCGAAGTGAGTTCGCCCGGGCCGAGATCGCCGCAACCATAGAAGGGATCGCCGCGATCTATGCTGGCGTCGGCGAAGGCCCGGGTCTGATCGACTCGATCCAGCGTCGCCAGTCGGGCCTCGCGGCAGATCTCACTGCAGGGCTCACCGAAGCCATCTCTGCGGTGAACGCCATCGAGCAGCCTCTGCACATCGCCGTGGCTGAGAGTCCGGAGCAAGTGCGTACGGCTCTCGAGGCTGTTCGAGTGGTCAAGCGCTTGCTCGCTGCCGACGTCGCCAACGTGCTCGGCGTCACCCGCACCTTCAGCGAAAACGATGGCGACTGAGCCATGTCACTGACACGCGCCCTCAATCACCCAGTCGATGGCGCCTCGCTGGCCATGTTCCGCGTGGCCTTTGGCGTACTCATGTGCGCCAGCGCCCTGCGGTTTTTGTTTTATGACTGGGTGACCCAGTTCTACGTCACCCCCACCTTCAACTTCAGCTGGCTCCCAGGCCTGAGGCCTCTCCCGGGGTGGGGCATGTACGGGGTGTTCTGGGCGCTGGCAGGGCTCGCGGTGCTCATCGCCGTGGGGCTCTATACGCGACTGGCCGCGGCCGCCTTCTTTTGCCTGTTCACCTATGTGCAGCTGCTGGAGAAGGCCAACTACCTCAACCACTACTACCTGATCGTGCTCGTCTCGGCCCTGATGATCTGGCTGCCCACCGAGCGCGCCTTCTCCCTCGACGCCCGCTGGCGCAACACGGGTGGCCAGGTGCCAGCAGGCACGGTGTGGGCGGTCCGAGGTCAGCTCACAGTGGTGTATTTCTTCGCGGGCCTGGCCAAGGTGCAGAGCGACTGGCTCTTCGAAGCCCAGCCTCTCCGTATCTGGCTCGCAGGGCACCAGGATTTCCCCATCCTCGGACCTTTGATGACCGAGCCTGTCACCGCATATGTGTTCAGCTGGGCAGGGATGATCTTCGATTTGACGATCCCCTTCTGGCTGATGTGGCGCCGAAGCCGGCCCTTCGCCTACCTGGTTGTGCTGGCCTTCCATCTCATGACCTGGGGTCTCTTTCAGATCGGGCTGTTCCCCTGGATGATGATGGCCTTCACGCCGATCTTCTTCGGCTACAGCTGGCCTCGCCGGTGGTGTGGGGGTCAGCCCTCGACCAGGGCTCCGCAGCCCATTCGACCGCTGGCCACCTGGGCCCTCGTGCTCTATGGAATGGCGCAGGTGATCATGCCCCTGCGCCATCACCTGTATCCTGGAAACCATCTGTGGACAGAGGAAGGCTTCAGGCTGTCATGGCACGTGATGGTGATGGAGAAGAGTGGCGCCATCGACTTCTGGGCTGAGCGAGAAGGTAAACGCAGCCAGATCGATCTGCGCGAACACCTCACGCCGGTTCAGATCAGGATGATGTCGACTCAGCCTGACATGATCTTGGACTTCGCCCACCACCTCGCTGAGCAGTTGCCTCCAGGTACACGCCTGACAGTCGATGGTTATGTGTCGCTCAATGGCCGCCGCAGCCAGCGTTTGCTCGATCCCGAGGTCGACATCGCGCCCATCGAGGATGTCACCAAGCTACGGCCATGGCTGCAACCGCTCGAAGACGATCGCGTCAGTCGGTGACAGTGAAGTTGAAGCGGCCCACGAGCTGGCCATCTCCAGTCTCGATGTCGAGGGACCATTGCCCAGGCCGCTCTTCCGGTAGCTGAGTGCCACGTAAGTGACTGCGCAGCCGTACTCGGCTTTTCTCTACAGGCTTCGCATCGAGAATCTCGATGCGCCGCACCTCTTCGCCTTCTCGCCGCCAGACATGGGTGAAGGTCTCGCCGGCTCCGGAGAGGGACATGACGTCGGTGACGGCCACCATCTCCTTCATCAGAGAGTGATGCAGCTCGGTCACCTTGAGGGCCAACCGCCCATCCTCGAGGGTTTGTGGCCCCACAGCAGCATCCATCACCGTGAGAGGTACCGGCGGCACGAGGGGTCGGCCGACATAGGCCACAGCCACCGCCACAGCCACCGAGCAGGCGAGTCCACCGAGCACGCGAGGCTGATGCAGCAGCCGTGGGGAGACGTGGAGCGTCCAGTAGCTCGCCGTAGCCACCGCAGCGGCGAGCAACAGGCTCCACAGCGCCGGCATGGGGTAGATGGCAGGGATTGCGAGGTTCATCACCGCGAACAGGGTGATGACGAAGTAGACCGAGGCCACGGATCGCCACCGCATGAGCACACGATCGAAGACCAGATCGAGGGTGGCCACCAGCGTGCATACGCCAAGGAACACCACGAACCACCGATTGGGAGCGCTGAACGTGGCGGTCTTCCAGTAGAAGGGCAGCAGAAAAAAGAGCATGCCCTGGTACAGGTTCTTGAGCACATAGGTGATGACCAGGAACCGGAGCTTCTCTTTCGACGACTCGAGCTTCTGGTCGGCGCCGCTGCCCACCACCCGGAACAAGATGACGGTGATGAGCCACACCGCCACCAAGGACAAGGTGAGCCACCGGGCGTGGCGAAAACCCTTCTGAGCAAAGGTGACGATGAAGGCCCCGAGCATCATGGCGTAGGCCGAATGCAGCCACCACAGCTTGCGGCCATGACGATGGAGGAACGCTCTGACGCGCCTCACCCCGGGAATGTGAGAGAGCGTATCTCTCGACGGGGCCTCGTCTTCTTCGGGTATCTCGAGCTCGGTGGTCCGTCGAGGCTCCAGGGCTTTGGGGGTGGAGCGCTTGCTCGGCGAGGCCCTCTGCGCATCGGGCAGGGTCTCACCGGTGAGCGGATCGAGCAGGGCGTCATCGATGATGATCGAGGGCTCATCGACACTGCGATCAGAGCTGTCGGGCACGGTGTCGGGACTCACCGGGCGGGCCATGGGCAGCTCGACCCCGCTCCGCTTTGATCCGATTTTGCTCGATATCGCCACCGGCTCACGCTCCTCGAAACACGCACAGCCTCAATACCACAAGAGGTCTCGCAAGGTACGCTGCACATCAGGAGGCAGACGCGCCACACGAGGGGCCAATTCTGGATCTCGGCGAGCCACTTGTCGGGCCTGAAGGCTCAGGGCCTCAATCTCCGCTTTCGCCTGATCTCCATCATCCCCGAACCACCAGAGCACATCGAGACGTTCCACCAATGAAACGCCTGGCCAGAAGTGCGAGATCAAGGTGGGGATGATGCTCGCCGGTGCGTGTCGCAACACATCACCGAGCAACGAGCGCCCGAGCTCCCGATGATAGCGCGTGCACAACATGGTGAGATCATCGGTGGGATCAATGTGATCGTTCTGAGCCTGCATGAGCCACTCCTGCTTTGGGGTTCGGCAACTCATACATTCGAGGGGTTCGAGAGATTCCGTGAAATCTCTGGAGACTGAGCGGCGGAGATCTCTCGCTGAAGGTGGCCATGCAGGTACGCAGCTCTCGGAGCTTGCACACAAGGACGACGAAGCTGCCTACTTTTTAGCGGCGGCTACAGGCACTTCGTCGAACTTCAAAGCGGCGGAGTTGATGCAGTACCGCAGGCCGGTGGGCTGGGGGCCATCATTGAAGACGTGACCCAAATGGCCATCGCAACGATCACAGCGCACCTCGACTCGAACCATGCCGTAGGTGTTGTCCTTGTGCTCGGCGATCCGACCCTTCTGAATCGGCTGGTAGAAGCTGGGCCACCCGGTCCCTGACTTGAATTTGGTGTTCGAAGCGAAGAGCGGGGCGTCACAGGCGACGCAGCGATAGACCCCGTGGCCCTTATGGTTCCAGAGTTCACCTGTAAAGGCCCGCTCGGTCCCGTGCTCTCTGAGGATGCGATACTGCTCTGGCGTCAGCCTCTTCTTCCACTCTTTGGGGCTGAGGTTCAGCTTCGAGCCCACGGCAGGCTCACCCTCGCCGAGCTTCACCGGAGCCTTGCTCATGCCAGTCTTCGGGGCATCTTTTGCCAGCGGTTGAGTGCAGGCAACGGCGACGAGGGCGGCGGAAGAGCTGAGGATGAAACGGCGGCGGCTGACGGTCATGGCAATTCTCCCGAGTGTCATTGAGCTGTGTGTTCGTGAAGTCACTCCACCTTACGCAGCCTCTGAGAGGATGTTTCTTCGGACCTAGAGGTCCCAACAAAACAGCGGACCGAGCCAGGGTCGTGAGGTGCAAGTGAGACATCCAGAACACCCACAGGCGATGCCGGCTAGCGCCTTTAAAGCATCGTCGAGGACGGTTTTGGATGTCTCGCGAAGTGCTGAGTGCAGACAGACGATGGTATCTGGCTTTGCCAGACAACTCGAAGTCGACAAAGGCGAAGCCGACGGAGCGAAGAGTTGCCCGTGGGGTACTTTCGTCTGGCTGCACTCAACAGCGCTGTGGCTCTGGCTCGGTCCGCTGTTTTGTTGGGACCTCTTATCCGCCGCTCAACTCTCCAGCCAGCGCAGGATCGCCTCGCGATCTCCATCGAGGGTGGGCACAGCCCCTCTCTGAGCAGGATCAGGGCAGGCTGACCACTTGATGGGATTGCCGGCCATCTGGACCGGCGCGCCATGCTCACCTATGGCCGTCACCACCATGTTCCGAGCCTGTACTTGCGGATCGGAAAGCACACGCTCGATGGTGTTGATGGGCCCACAGGGCACCCCTGCGGCTTCGAGCACCTGCAGCCAGTGATCGACGGTGTGACCCCCGAGGGCAGACTCGATGGCCTGCTGAAGCGCTTCGGCATGGGTGGTCCGGTCGGGGTTGGTGACGAAGCGTGGATCCTGAGCGAGGCCGGGCCAGCCGATGGCCTGACACAGCCCTTGGAATAGGCTGTCGTTCCCCGCGGCGATGACCAGGTGACCATCACTGGCTCTGAAGGCGCCAAAGGGAGTAATGCTCGGATGACGGGCGCCGATGGGCCCTGGAGATCGACCTGTAGCGAAGTACCGCGCCAGAGCGTTCTCCAAGATCGCCAGCTGGCAATCGAGCATGGCCACGTCGATGCGAGAGCCTTCGCCGGTCTGCGCCCGATGATAGAGCGCTCCATTGATGGCGACGGCGGTGAAGAGGCCTGCGGTGATGTCGCCCACCGAGGTGCCCACCCGAGTGGGCGGCCCCCCGGGGTGACCGGTGACGCTCATGATGCCCCCCATGGCCTGCACCACCATGTCGTACGCCGCCTGGTTGGCTCGGGGCCCGGTCTGGCCAAAGCCAGAGGTCGACGCACAAATCAGCTGCGGCCACCGATCGTGGAGCAACGACCAGTCATAGCCGAGGCGGTCGAGGGTACCAGGGCGAAAGTTCTCCACCAACACATCGGCCCGGTCGAGCAAGGCTTCGAAGGTCTCTCGATCAGCTTCGGCCTTGAGATCGAGGGCGATGGACCGTTTCCCGCGGTTCACCGAGGCGAAGTACGCTGAGTGGCCTTCGACAAAGGGCCCGATGCTCCGGGCATCGTCGCCCACCTCCGGGCGCTCCACCTTGATGACGGTGGCGCCGAGATCAGCCAGCAGCAATGTGCAGAAAGGCCCTGCGAGCACGCGGGTGAGATCGATGATCACCACCCCTTCGAGAGGTGCGCCTTGCAGATGGGATGCGAGCACTGAGGGAATCAGGCGGGGCGCACGACGCGGAAGCCCATGGTGGAGTCTTTCTCACCGGGATCGCGGCCGCTGCGATGGGCGCAGCGCAGGGTGAGGGCGCCGTTGAGGTACGAGCCGCCACGGATCACTCGGGCCTTGCCCCACTCTGCGCCGGTGGGATCCTTGCGCACGATGGTGGGCTCGCTGGTGTTGTAGTCGCCGTAGAAGCGATCGCCGACCCACTCGTAGACGTTGCCGAGCATGTCATAGAGCCCATAGGCGTTGGCCTTGAGCTGGGCCACCTTCCGCGGACGATCCCCAGCGTTCACCTGGAACCAGCCCTCGGTGGCGAGGTCGAGAACGGTGTCGCCCTGATGGAACCGGGTCGTGGTGCCGGCCCGAGCGGCATACTCCCACTGCGCCTCGGTGGGCAGACGGTAGCCATCGGCCCCCTCGACATAGGCGAGACGCCGGGTGTCGATCTCATAGTAGGGCGTGAGCCCCTCGAGCTCGGACAAGGCGTTGCAGTAGTGCAGCGCGCCAAACCAGTTCACCGTCTCCACGGGGCACTGAGCGGCCTCGGGACCCTCGCTGTGGAACGAAGGGTTGGTGCCCACCACAGCCGCGTACTGGCTCTGGGTGATGGGGGTCTGAGCCATGAGAAAGTCGGCCGTGATCTCGACCTGGATCTGACTCTCTCGCTCGTAACGCCCTTCTTCGCCGGCGGGGCTGCCCATGACGAACGGACCTGCGGGGATGCGGACGAGTGCGGGGCGGTTGTCGGTGGCGCCGGCCACCTGGCCTTTGAGCGTTTCGTTCACTTCGGCACCTCGAAGATACGGAGTTGTGGCCCTTATAGAGCGCTCGAACAAAAGAATCGACCCAATTCCAATGGGTCGCACCCCCAAGGCAATTCGAACGCGGAAGAAATGAACAGATCGAAATCATAGGGGTTTCGCTTAAACTGCCTTGGAGACACGCGTTCGAAGAGATCTCGAAAAGATTCTGCCAGCCCTCGGCGTAGTGCTCTCCATGACGCGTCCACGTCATGTGCAAAAGGGGAGAGATCATGCGCAACCATCGCGCCCTCTGTGGTGCTTTCATTGCCACGCTGGCCCTGAGCGCCTCTGCCGAAGCCGCTGATCACACCTGTGTGATCCAGGGCGAAGGGCAGGTGCGTTGTTTCGGCGCCAATGACTCCGGCCAGCTCGGCCTCGGCGACACGGAGAGCCGCGGTACTCAGAACACACCGGTGGATGGAGGCCTCGAACCGGTGGCCTTGCCAGGTGGTGCTCTGGCCACGGCGGTCACCCTCGGCGCAGAGCACACCTGTGCCCTCACCGGTGACGGCGCGGTCTACTGCTGGGGCGAAAACGCCCACGGTCAGCTCGGCCTCGGTGACACTGAGGCTCGAGGTGATGGCCCCAACGAGATGGGTGATGATCTGTCGGCGCTGAGGCTCGGCGGCGCAGCCACTCAAATTTCGGCAGGCCGCACGCACACCTGCGCATTGCTGAGTACCGGAGCGGTGAAGTGCTGGGGTGGCAACAGCAGCGGGCAACTCGGTCTCGGCGATACAGCAGATCGAGGCGACGACGGCGACGAGGCAGAGAACCTACCCACTGTCGATCTCGGCCCAGGTGTCACGGTCACGCACGTTCACGCCGGCGCTGAGCACACCTGCGCGCTGCTGAGCACGGGTGGGGTGAAGTGCTGGGGCGCCAACACATACGGACAGCTCGGCCTGGGTGACGTGGCCGATCGTGGTGATGACGCCAACGAGATGGGCACCAGTCTGCCCACCATCGACGTGGGCGGCGCGGTCGTGGGCCTCGCCACGGGCGGGCAACACACCTGCGCACTGCTCAACGACGGCACAGCCCGCTGCTGGGGCCGCAACACCTTCGGCCAGCTCGGGCTCAACGATCACGCCCACAGAGGGAATGCTCCGGGCGAGATGGGGCCAGACCTCTCCTCGGTGGCCATCGAAGGCACCATCGTCGCCCTCACGGCGGGCCATCATCACACCTGTGCCCAACTCGAAGACGCCAGCATCGTGTGCTTCGGCGAGAACGGCTTTGGTCAGCTCGGCCTCGGCGATACAGAGGCTCGGGGTGGCACAGGGCAGCCCATCGAGCCTGGTGAGACGGTGAGCCTCGGTGAGCAGGGGCAGGTGATCAGCGCTCTGGGCCTGCACACCTGTGCGCTCCTGGAGTCGGACCAGCTCAAATGCTGGGGCAGAAACGATGCTGGGCAGCTCGGCCTCAACGACGACAATGATCGCGGCGACGAAGATGCGGAGATGGGCAACGATCTCCCTGCGGTGTCTCTGCCCGACGCCCCACTGTTGTCACTGCCTGATCAACCGCTGATGAGCTGCCTCGACGCCGATGCTGACGATCTCTGTGACGAGGTGGACCCCTGCCCCATCGACCCGACGAACGACGCCGACGACGACGGTGTCTGTCAGGATGTCGACAACTGCCCGAACCTGCCCAACCCGGATCAGGTGGACAACAACGGCGACGGCATCGGCGATGCGTGCCTCAGCCCCGAGGCTCAGGTCGATCCCACGGCAACCCTCAGCGACGGTGTGATCCTCGGCGACGAGGCGGTGATCGGCGCCTACGCTCAAGTCGGCGCCAATGCTGTCATCCACGGCACACTGGGTGAGAGTGCGGCGGTGGGCGCTGGTGTGGTCGTAGGCACTGGTGCGGTGGTGGAAGACGGCGCTCGTCTCGGAGACAACGTAGGCGTCGGCGTGAACGCCACGGTGGGGGTACTGGCCACCGTGGGCTCGGGGGTGATCCTCGGTGACGACAGCGCGGTGGGCGCTCAAGCTCGAGTCAACGCCAACACTCAACTGGGCCCCGGCAGCTCTGTAGGCACCCTGGCGTCGGTGGGCGCCGACAGCACGTTGGGCACGAACGCTCACATACACGACAACAGCCGCGTGGGCCCTCGAGCTTCGCTGGCTGACAACAGCGCAATCGAAGGCAACAACCGCGTGGGCGCAGATCTCACCCTTGGTGCTGGCGCTTCGATCGGGCCCAACAGCATCGTCGGCGATGGGGTGACCATCGGCGCGGGCAGCATCCTACGAGACTACGTCACGGTGGCCGATGGCCTCACGATGGGCGTGGGCTCGGAGCTGGCCAGCGGCGCGTCGACGGGTGTGGACGTGTCCATCGGTGACGACTGCGAGATCAGAGGCGCGCTGGGTGATCGGGCCCGCCTGGCCCATCGCGTCTTCGTCGGCAACCAGAGCGTCGTGGGCGAGGACTGTACGCTCGACGACGATGTGTCGGTGTCCCTCTTCGCTCAACTGGGCCCACGCTGTGTCCTCGCAACGGCTGCAGCGGTGTACGACGGGGCCACCCTCGGCGCGGACAGCCGCCTGGGCACCCAGAGCCTCGTCCTGTTCCGCTCGGCGCTGGGTCAAGGCGCGCGGGTGGGTGACGACGTGATCATCGACGAGCAGGTGGTCATCGGCGATGGCTTCCAGATGGGCAACTTGAGCCGCATCTGGCCTTTTGTGGAGGTGGGCCACGAGGTCACCCTCGGCGAAGGGGTCCTGGTCCGTGACTCCTCGAGCCTCGGCGATGGGGTGGTCCTGGAGGACGGTGTGGTGCTGTACCCCAACACCGACGTGGGCACGCTGGCCATCGTCCGCGCAGATGTGAGCGTGGGCGCGGAGGAGTGCGAGCGCCGCCGCTGCGGTGAGGTGGTCATCGGCGCCTGCCAAGATGTGGAGGAGCCTCTCCCCCCTGCCGCCGAGCTCCCCGACGTGTGTGACTAGCTCCGGCGCTTTTGCTCCGCCGCTACGGCGGCGTCAGCCGGCGTGAGGCCCACGATTTCACGCACGGGCGTCACGAAAAACCACTCGCCGTAGCCTCCGGCTCTGATCGTCCTACACATTTTGGTTGGTATCGTTGAGCCTAATTGGCGAATGCGAGTACTGGTGCCAAAGAGGTGTAG
>JBKAGE010000043.1:0-103002 GCA_046290225.1 Bradymonadia bacterium
ATACCAACCAAAATGTGTAGGACGATCAGAGCCGCTGGCTACGACTCCCGTCTTTTCGAGCCGTCTGCACGAAGGCTCGCGAACCTCACGACGACTGCCACCACCTCCGCGGCTCACGTGCACGACATTTTTCTGACTTGTATGACTGCTGTGTTGGGGCCTTGGGGGTGCGGGTTGGCTTTTTGAGCCTCGGCCACGACGTTTGGCCGTGTCCGGCATCATTTTCAGTGGCAAAGGCTCAGGATCCTTGATCTCAGGGCCCTTTTGGCGGTAATAGACCCGCCCCCACAGCCTGGACATGCCCCATGACCGCGCTCACTGAAAACCCCCGCTCGTCAGCACTGGACATGTTGCGTGACTTCGCCGCCCTCGCGAAGCCTCGCATTACCTTGCTGGTGATCATCACCACAGCGGGGGGGTTGTGGATGGCCCCGGCAGAGCTCGACCTCATGCGCATTCTGGTGACCATCTTCGGCACCGTGCTCGTGGTCATCGCTGCCAATGTGCTCAATTGCTACCTGGAGCGTGACAGCGATCGCTTCATGGCCCGGACCAAGAATCGACCATTACCAGGAGGCAGGCTCTCTGCCAGGGCGGCGCTGATTTTCGGCCTGGTGTTGTCGGCCATCTCGGTCCCCGCACTCACGTTCCTCGTCAACCCGATGACGGGGCTGCTCGCAGCCATCGCGCTGGTGAGCTACGTCTGGGTCTACACCCCGATGAAGCAGCGCAGTCCGGTGGCGCTGTGGGTGGGCTCAATCTCTGGGGCGATGCCACCTCTCATGGGCTGGACGGCGGTCACGGGCCGCGCTGACTGGCCAGGGGTGGTGCTCTTCGGCATCTTGTTCCTGTGGCAGCTGCCCCACTTCATGGCCATCTCGGTCTACCGCCAGCGGGAATACACCCGGGCAGGCATCAAGACGCTCCCGGAGATGTACGGCCTGAGCCATACCCGCTGGCAAATGCTCTTCTGGACTGGAGTGCTGGTGCCGGTGAGCCTCCTGCTCGTGCCGCTGGGCGTGGCAGGCTGGATCTACTTCGCCCTGGCCTCGGTGCTCGGCGTTGGCTTCCTGGTGTATTGTTTCAAGGGCTTCAAGCGCCAGCTGAAGGCGGGCCGCTGGGCTCGTGACACCTTCTTGTACTCGCTGGTGTACTTGACGCTGCTCTTCGCAGCTCTCGTTGTCGATGCAGGTCCTCTCGCCCCTTAAGATCCAATAGGCATAGACCTCAGCGTCTCGCTTACCTCTCACCTGCCCATCAACCCGTCCTTTTCAAAGCCATAACCCACATATGCACGAGCCCCGCGGAGGCGTCACGGCGGCTGGCGCCGCCGCAGCGCCGGAGCAGAAGAGCCCTTAGGCCCACCGGGGGAACTTCTTGCGGCCTTCTTCTTCCCACCAAGCGCGCCAGCTGCGGCGGGCAGAGGTGCGTGTTTGCGTAGTGCCTCGGACCGGATCCCCCAGATCGCGCCCTGCGAGGATCACCAGCTCCCTCCAGATCGCCCCTTGAACGCGGGCATTGCCATGGGTCAGGCCCTCGAGGAGCCACTCGAGACGGTGCTTGTGGCGGTGCTTCGAGTACCACTCTCGCCAGGGGATGGGCTCCTTACCCAAATCGTGACCCGTGATGGCGCGCAGCGCGCGGTGGATCGGATCCACCATGCCCGGCGCCGGGTTCGAGAGGCAGCCCACGAGGCCGGGCACCGAAGATGCGAGTCGCATGCGGCCGGCGGCTTCTGCGGCGGCTCGTCGCTCGATGGGTGAGCCCTTGAGGCCCTCGACGACGCGTTTGATGGCCAGCTCGAAGCCCGCCTGTCCACGTCGGGCGTCCAGGGCCAGAGCGCTCACTGAGCGGACACCTGGATCCCGATCGAAGAGTCGACCGCACAGTGCCAGAGCTGCGTCGGGGTGCTCGATCTCGGCGAGGAGGAAGGCCGCGTAGTACCTGATCTCCGGAGAAGGATCACCGAGCCGGACCACCAGGCCAGGGCCGGCCGCTGTGCCAAAGGCCGCGATCGTCGCCAGGACTCCGCTGTGATATGGCGCGCTCAGCGCCCAGGGATCCGTGGTGTAGCGATCCACGCGAAGGCGCCCGGGGAACACCTCGAAGAGGGCCTCGAGGCCATGGGCACCCCCTGCGAGCAGGGCCCGTTGAGCACGGACCGCCAGAGGCGCATCGGGATCGTCGAGCGCTCGGACCAGAGGGAGGAAGCTCGCCGGACTGCTCTGTTGAGGCGCCGGAGTGGGCGTCTCGGGGGCTGGGGTGGCCGGCGCCGGGTGCTGCGGAGGCGCCATCGCTGCCGGAGGTGGCGGGACAGGCGCAGGCGTCGATGTGGAGGTCGACGTCATCGTCTTGGGAGACGGCACGAAGGGATCGAACACCTGCGTGGGCCCCGAGGGGGGCGGCGGTGGCGGTGGCGGCGGTCCTGGCGGAGGCGAGGGCTGTGGCGCAGGTGTTGGGGTGGCCGCTGGTGGTGTGCTCAATGTCGCTTCCGAAGCGAAGGGATCATCCACCACTGGGGCCGGATCTGGGAGGCGTCGGAGCAACACCTTGGCCTCCACTGGAGGCAAGGTCGCCAGGGGGTCGAGGTTGGGCTGCGCCCCATCATCCTCAGGCTCTGGAGAGGGCTGTGGGTTCGCCTGACGCTGTACCTGAGCGCCTGGAGGCAACAACTTCGTCAGTCGCTCGGGCATTTGCCCCTGACCGAGGCGCTCGAAAGCCGCCCATAGATCCACCTCGAGGGTGACAGTCGTGCGTACGGGTCGGCCCAGGGCCTTGCTGAAGGTGGCGTCATCGAAGACCGGCAGGGCCGTCGTGGCCACATAGAGCGTGCGGCCCACTTCGGCATATGGCAGGACCACCCACTGGCGGCGTCGCTCAGGGGAGAGGGCCTCCAGGGCCTGGGGCATGGGCATCTCGAGGCCCGAAGCCAGTGTCGGTGGTCGTCCGACCACTTGAGAGAGCGCCGACAACAGGCGCAAGCGGCCCTCAGCGTCGAGATCCAGCTTCTCCAAAATCACCGTATCCGGAGCGCCACCCACAGTCTGGTGGCGCTTCAGGATCTCACCGACGGCCTGCTGAGACAGGAGACCCTCTGTCTTCAGCGCGTCGATGATGGGGGCGAGCAGATCCATTCAGTCTCCAGCAGGATCAAAGTTGATGAGGCTCCGGCAGGCCAGTGATGAGGACTGTACCGCTCACCGCCTCCGCGAGCCCTTGCCGCCGTCGACCAACAGCAGCCCACATATAACCCTGAGCCAGAATCAGCACACCGAGGGTGGTGCCGAGTCCATGGAAGAGGGCCCGCACAGGGCCCGCCAGATCGCCATCATCGGCCACCAGGCGCAGCCCCATGAGCCGCTCGCCGATGGTGCCTTCGAACAGGGTATGGAACAGAATGCCGTAAATCAGCCCCGTGGTCATGGTCACGATGACCGCAGGGAGGAAAATTTCACCGTGATGGCCGATCAGCTCTGCTGTGTAGTCCACCCAGTCGTATGTCTGAGGCGGCATCTGCGCAGGGCTGATCCAGCCTGCGACCCACGCCCCCCAAATCGCCGTAGAGAGCAGCGCGAGATCGAGGATGTCGGCGATGAAACGCCGCCAGAAGGGGGCCGCCCGCGCCGCGAGGAGTTCAGACTGGCGCACGAGGCCTCCCGAGCGCGCCCATCCGATCGAGGGCCAGCGCTGCTCCGACCACGGCTGCAGTCTCCGTCCGCAAAACCAGAGGGCCCAGGTGGATGGGTGTCACGCCATCTGCCAGCGCTGCGTCGACCTCTTGAGTTGAGAAGCCACCTTCTGGGCCGATGAACAGGGCGCCGCCGTGGGTGAGTGACGACCACGCTTCACCCTCGACCGTAGGGTGGAGGATGCCCCGCCAGGGGATCTCTCTGGTGCGTACGAGCGCCTCTTCAAAGGGCACAGGGCCTTCGATGTGGAGTGCGTCGGCCCGCCCGCACTGACGCGCAGCTTCTTGCACGATACGGCTCCAGCGGGCGTGCTTCTTCGCCGCACGCTGAGCGTCGAGGCGGACCACGCTGTGGGCGGTCTGCATCAAGACTACCCGGCCCACGCCCAGCTCGGTGAGCTGGCGGAGCACCGCGTCGAGCTTCTCGCCCTTGGGCAACCCGTAGCAGACTGTGAGATCGGCACCGCCATGACCTTGAACCAGAGGCCCAGTGGCCTCGGCACTCCAGATCCCGTCGTGTACGACGAGTGTTGCTGGCGCTTCGAGGCCGCTGGCGTCGAAGACTCGCAGAGGATCACCCGCCTTCAGTCGTCGGACGTCGACGATGTAGTGCCGGGCCTCTTCGGTGAGAGGCCACAGAGCGGCGTCAGGATCGAGTGGGCTCAGAGGGACTCTGAGCGGCGTTTTGCCTTCAGGCTTCATCAACGCTCCGGCGCAGATGGAGTACGGACCACTGACCTTCTTCACGCGCCTCGAGTACGGTGAATTCTGGGTAGGCCGCGAGGACCTGCTCCCGCTCGTGGGCCAGCATGCCCGACAAGATGAGATCTCCGGCGACTCGCTGCTTCACTTGATCGGCGATCTCGATGAGGACAGGGGCGATGATGTTCACCACGACGATGTCGAAGAGGCCTTCCACATCAGCGGCAGAGCCCACATGAAGCTCGACCGCATCGTCCGCGCCGTTGAGGCCTCGATTGTGACGCGCGTTCTCCACGGCCACAGGGTCGATCTCCACACCCACAGGTCGAGCGCCGAGACGCCACGCTGCGAAGGCGAGCAGGCCTGAGCCGCTGCCCACGTCGAGGAGGGTGGGGTGATCCGTTCGGGCGCCGAGCATCTCGTCGAGCAGCTTAAGCGCGCCCCGCGTCGTCTCGTGGGTCCCCGTGCCGAAGGCCATGCCCGGCTCGATGATCAGATCGTGCACGCCAGGTTGGGTGGCCTCGGGCTCCCATGGCGGCCGTACCGCAATGCGTGCAGAGATCTGTCGCCCTGTGAACCAGGCCCGCCACCCGGTACGCCAGTCTTCGTCCTCTCGCCGCTCCACCGTGAGGTCACCGTCGGTGATGCCGAATCGCTGGAGCCAGCCCTCCACCACCCACCGCAAATCATCGTCCGGGGGGGTGGCGCTGCTGATGACGAGGCGCACCTTGCCGGTCTCGGTGACCGCTGACTTCACCATGGTGCTCTCGTCTTGAATCTCCACCGCCACGTCGGCCTGCTCGGCGATGAGCCAGGACAGCGTCTCGCCCTGCTCCATCGGCACGTTCACCGACAACCGCCACCAGCTCATGTGGACTCCTCACCAGGGGCGGACCCCTTCTTCTGCACTGGGTTGTTCTGCACAGGGTTCTTCTGCACGGGGTTCATCTGAACGGAGGCCTCACCATGAGCGCCCCTGCGTAGGACTTCCCGCGCCGCGTTCTGTATATCGATCGGGGCGAGGCTCTCCAAGAGACGGGCGTCTTCTTCAAGGAGACTCTGCGCCTGACCTTCTCCACGGCGCAAGAGGGCTGCGGCGATTCGGCCGATTCGCCCCGAGGGGGTGGCCAGCTCGATCGACTGCTCACCGAGCAGCCGACGTCTGATGTGCTCGAAGGGTCTGCGCTCCATGCCCAGCGTGATCATCCGCTCTACAGATGACCAGAAAAGGCGCGCAGCGTCAGCGCCCTGATGCCCTGGGGTGCTGAGAGAGAACACAAGAATGCCACCGCCTCCAGTGGGCACCACCTCAGCAGACACCAGCCCAGAGCCACCTGTGAGCGTACGCAGCTGGGTGTGCAGGTGCCCGCCGGGCCGGACGAGGGCTGCGGCGAGGGCACGGTAGAGCCAGGGCGGGTTTCGACTCTCAGGGAGAGGGAATGCAAAGGCCTGATGCTGCTCTACTTGGGGGGTGCCTGCCTCTCGAGGCCGCGTCGGAGGAGACTTGGCACGCATTGCCCCTGCCTTCACGGGCGCCCCAGGAGACAGATGGCTCTCGATGATGCCGGCGAGGCTCTCAGGTGCCTCGGTGCTGCCCACCACCAGAAGCCTGGGGCCTCGTAGGAGGGCCGACGCCTGCGCCCTCAGCGCACCCGGTGACAACTGCGCGATCGCTTCAGGGGTCAGGCCGCCCGGCGCGAGCTGGGACACCGCCAATCGGCGGGCCTTATGACCAGGGTGCTGAGAGGCCGTGAGCCATGTGTGCGCCCAACGGCGGGCGCGCTCCACAGAGGTGCTCTCGTCCACGGCCTCGAGGCATGCGTCGAGGGCCGCCAGCGTGGAGGCCAGGGCGGTGGGCTCGATGGTCGTGTACCAGTGTACGCCCGCTTCGCTCACCGAGACCTCACCATCGAGGGTGGGGCAACTGAGCATCGAGGCTGCGAGCGTAGCCATCGGCAGGTTGCTGGGGCCACCGTGACCCAAGGCGAGATGGACCACCATGGCCGGGCTGTCGGGGAGGGCGACATGAAGCCCGGTGAGACCAGGGCGAATCTCGAAGGGATCGCCCGACTTCACGGGCACGGTGTCTGCGGCGGGGGCATCTTCCAGGGCCTTCATCAGTCGACCCCTCAGCAGCCCGTCCGCCATGACCCGCTCCCCCTTTGACGAGGGCAGGTGAAGGTGAAACTGGCCGTTGCGCCACAGGAGGGCCTGCGCCGCGGCTTTTGCCTCATCAGCTGTCGTGCTCTGCACAGCCACACGCCAGCGGGCGGGCCCCTCAGGGCCAAATCGACGGATGAGCCCTGCCACCCAGCGGGCGTGGGCTCGAGGATCGCCCTCGAGGGTGAGCCAGCGTCGCCAGACCCTGGACTTCGCCCGTGTCAGCGACTGAGCGTCGACCCCTGTAGCCAACGTGCGTCGGGTGGACAGCAGGGTTCGCCAGAGGGGCTCCAACTGCTGAGCGTCGTACGTGGCGTGCAGGCTCAGCCTCGGGCTGACCCCGTCGGCGGGCAGGTACAGGCTCGAGGAGGCTTTGATAGGCCCTGTGAGATGCTCACGTCCGTCCTCTTCGAGAGCTGCTGAGATGAGCTCACCGGCGATCATCAGTGCCGCAGCATGCTCGGGGCCATCCAGTTGAGCAGGCAGGCTGGCCCACAGTTGGCCAGGGCCCATCTGAGCACTGCGCTCCACCGTGAGATCTGCGTCGGCTGGCTCAGAAGCACCAGCGGTACACCCATCGGCTTTGGCATTGGATCCCAATGCGCCACGAAATTGCTCGAATGCAGAGGTGATGTCACCGCCGCCTTCGAGCACCACCAGGCCGCGACCGCCACAGCGGGCTCGAAAAGCAGAGACGCTGGCGGCGGTGGCCTCACGGAGGGCCAGGGGGCCTACCCGGCGACCGTGCGGATGATCACCGTAGCTTCGGCGCAGCGTGACGGCGAGCGGGTGATCTGAGGTGGGCTCGGGGCGGGGCAATGCCTCGAGCTGAGCTTGGGTGGGCAGCGCCCCCTCGAGCCCTGCACGTATGGCGCGTGCCGCCTCCTGGCCTTCATCGGCGCGCACGGTGGCCTGCACCGCGATGCCGTCGGGCCCTCGCCAGACCTTCAGCGTACCGCCCAAGGCGTCGATGTTGCGATTCAATGGACCATCTGCACGCCCCCACCACCGCGAAAGCGCTTCTGCTGCCACAGCATCAGAGGCCGTGTGACCGCCATCGAGGGACAGATGGATCGTCATGGTGGGCTGATGTGCATTGGGCAGCGCGACGCCGGATAAGCCCGGGCTCAGCGTTGAGAGCGCGAGCCCTTGAGCGCGGGCATGAGGACTTGAAGTCGGAAGAGACGTCGTCGGGGTCGGGGCTGGGCCACAACCCAGAACGCCCACTGTGGAGATCGCCAGGGCGAGGGGCCAGCGATGTGAATACATAGAAAAAAGAGGAACCAGGGGAGGGGTACGCATGCCGCTCCAAATGACCGAGCCTTCGGGGTTGATACGAGGGGTGGATTTCTGGTGTCAACCCTGGCGCAATCCTCGGGTGTTTCCGACCGGGAGCAGGTAGACTGCCGCGGTCGCCGCTCAGAACACGGAAGTCCGCTGAACCATGAGACAACATGCAGACGCATCAGGGGCAGAGCTCCTGGCCGATCTCCATCAAATCACCGATGACGCCCGACGGGCAGAGGCGGGGCTCACCCTCGCCCTTCGTGCAGTGGAGGGCGGTGATCTGCCCTTCGCTGCCCGAGCCTACCTCGAGGCGCTGAGCGCCCAGCTGCAGGCAGGTGACGGTGTGGGGGCGGAGCGGGTGCTCGATGCCCTTGAGGGGGTGGCGCGGCAGGGTCGGCGGCCAGAGACCGTGGGCCCGTGGCTCGGCGGACTCTTCCTCATGGCCCGCTGGCCCTCTGTGAGGCAGCTGCTCTATCCCTCTACGGGTGCGGGTGATCGTGCGCCGGTCTTGTTCTGTGCGGCGCAATGCCTCGACGCGTTGCCCACGGAGCGAGACGAGGGGCAACAGCTGCTGCGTTGGGTGCTCGAGCACGGTGAGGCATCTCTCAAAGCGGCCCTCGCCCTCCAGCTCGGTGCCCTCGTCGAAGAAGGGGTTGCCGATGTGGCGGTCCTCGTCACCCTCGCCCGGGTCCGGGCGGACGCTGGTGCCTTCGAAGAGGCCATGACCTCACTGGAAAAGGCCGAAGAGCGGGCGAGCACACTCTCTGAAGAAGCGACGGTGATCTTGGAGGTGGGTCGGTTGATCGCGGAGTACAGCGATCAGCCCGAAGAGGCGGTACAGCGTTACTACCAGGCCCTGGTCCTGTATCCCGAGCTCGCAGACGATGTCGAAGACGCCCTCGACGACTTCATCGACCGGTGGGGTGTGCCCACTGGGGCCATCGATGAGCTGCAGCAACTCTGTGAGCGCCTCGATCGAGGTGATTTGCTGGTGAAGGTGCTCGAGGATCGACTGGAGACCTTGCGGAGAGAGGCTGGGGCTCCAGAGGCTGTCGCCTCGCTGCTCCTGCGTCTCGCCGAGCACGCAGAATATGCAGCCCATCACCCCCGGCAGGCCTTCGACCTGTATTGCGAGGGCCTCGAGGTGGGCCCGGAGCACCCCGAGCCTTTCGCTGACGGTATGCGGCGGACTGCTGCCCTGGGCATCGAAGGGGCGACAGAGCGTATGGAGCCTCTGCTCCGGGCGAAGGGCCTCTGGTCTCACCTCACCCGCATCTGGCTCGCAGACGTGGTGACGCGGCAAACACCTGCGGAGAAGGCGGAGCTGTATTTCAAAGCGGGGGTGATCGCCGAGGAGCGCCTGCACGACGCGCCCTCGGCGCTGAGCCACTTCGAGCAGGCCCTGGTGTGGGTGCCTCAGGGCACACGTTACCTGAGCGCCGCTGCGCGGGTGGCTCGCCGCGCCGAGGACTGGCCCAAGGTGAACAGTCTCCTCGACCAGCTGATCAAACTCGACGGTGCCAAGGTGGAAGCTGCCCTCACGCTGGCGGCCATCCGAGCGACCCACCTCAACGATCCGGCAGGCGCTGGTCGTGCCCTCGAAGCCCTCATCGAACATGACGGCGCTCTGAAGGCCCCAGGTGAGTGGGGGGCCCTGGAGATCGGCGACGCCCTGAGCCTGGCCCCTCTCGTTCGGGCCATTGCCGAAGCCCGGGGCGGCGCTGTAGGCGCTCGGCTCATGATGAGCCTCGCATGGATTCTGCTCGCACGGCCTAGCGGCGCTCAGGAAGCCCGCACAGCGTTGCACGCTGCCGTGGTCCTCTCGCCTCAGCCCGGGGGCACCTTCACCGAGATCGCCGAGCGCCTCGCGGAGGCCGGCGGCGACCCGGCCCTGGCACCGTGGCTGGCTTCAGCAGGCGCCCTGCCTTTGCCCGAGCCCGTTCGTCTCGACGCCTTGTCGCGCTCGGCGATGTTGTACGCGGGTCCGCTCGATCAGAAAGCGTTTGCCCGGTACCCCCTCATGGCCCTCGTTGCCGCCGGCGCCAGCGATGCGGACACGTTGAAGCTGCTCGTCGACGCCCTTGCCCTCACCGAGCCTGCAGAATCAGCGGCTCAGGGCTTGAAGTGGCTGCTCGATGGCCCGCTCAAAACATCAGAGGACGGCGCGCTGAGGCTGAAGGCCCTCTTGTTGTACGCCACCCAGCTCGCCGATCACCTCAAGGTCCCCGAAGAGGCCACGGGGATCCTCACTGAGGCGTTGATCGACAGCGACACCCTCGGTGGCGTGCGGGTGGTCATGCCGAAGATCCGTGCGTGGTTCGAAGCCCGGGACGACTGGGCGGGCTACATGGGGGTCATGGAGCGCGGCGCCGCGGCCATGGAGAGCGAGGCGCCGATGTCGGCCCTGCGCATGGAGATGGCTTCGGTGGCGGAGCGGCAGCTGTCCAACCCCGCCATGGCGGCGCAGATCCTCGATCCGCTGCGTACGACCTCCGATCTCGACGTGAGCCAGATCCGCAGAGAGCTCAGCCGCCTCTACCAGCAGTCTGGGGACGTCGATCGGCGTAGAGCGTTGTTGGCTCAGGGGCTCGCTGAGGCCAAAACCCCAGAGGCCATCGGCGAGGCGGCCCGCGGGCTCCTCGATGCAGCTGTCGAAGAGCCCCGAGACGTGGGGTTGTTGATCGAGGGTCACAAGCGTCTGCTTCAGCTCGAGCCGGAGAGCTTCGAGCACCTCGACGCGCTCTCTGCCCTCTACAAAGAGGTCAGCTACACCCGGGCCCGGGCAGATGTGTTAGAGCGCCGCTGGCGCCTGGCGCCGACCCTGGAGCACTTGGACACCCTTCGCGAGCTGTGCAACCTCGTCGGGGGAGAGATGCAGCGATGGGATCGAGCGATCCTCTTGCTGCAAGAGCTGCGACAGCATGCCCCAGGCGATCTCGAACTCATCACCGAGCTCGCGAGAGCGTATGAAGAGGTGGGCGATGTCGAGGCCCTGATGGCGCTTTACCTGAGCGCTACGGAGCGCCTCTCTGGTGAAGCCCGCCTCGAGGTTTTGAAATCAGCGGCTCAGGTGGCTCAGGGGGTCATCGAAGACAATGAGCAGGCGGCCACGCTCTGGGGTCGTATCGAGGGCGAGGGCCTCACCCTCGGTGAGGCAGGCGCCGAGCGTGTACGAGAAGCCCGGGTGTCGCTCGCGCTGTTGCACCGAGAGGCTGGCCGATGGTCCAAGTACGTCAACGTGACAGCACGCCTCTGCGGTGATCTCGATGACGAAGCATCGATCGATCGAGCGCGAGAGGCTGCGCGCACGCTGGCATCTGCTGAAGCCGATGTTGAACTGCAGGAGCGGGTCTGGCTCTGGATCACCGAGGTACAGCCTGGAGACGTGGAGGCCCTCAAGGCCTTGTCGGCGAGCGCCGCAGCTCGGGGTGATCATGCATTGGAAGCTCAACGCCTCGGGGCCCTGATCACCGCAGGCGGCGCCTCAGATCATGCAGCCATCATCCGACGAAGGGCCCGGGCGTTGTGGTCGTCGGGCCAGAGCGCGGAGGCCCTGGAGGCATGGCGTGCCTATCGGGCCCTGGAGCCCGTCGACCGTGTGGCCATGGTGGCTGTGCGTCAGCTCGCCGCCGGCGAGGGTATGTACGAGGTCGCCGCTCGAGTACTTGAGGAAGAGCGGATCGCCGAGACTGATCCCACACATCTCGCCCACCTCGATCGTCTCTGGGCCCGAATGCTCGAGGGGCCCCTGGAGGCGCCAGAGCGAGCGCTCCACGCGTGGAGCCAGGTCCTCGAGAGCTGTGAGGATGATCCCGAAGCGCTGCGGGCCGTCTATGCCCTGTACTGCCATCAGGGCCGCTGGCGAGAGGCCGAAGAGGCCCTGGCCCGATTGTTGGCACTCGCCCCGAGCGATCGGGTGAAGGTGGCCCTACGGGCAGATGCTGCTCGGCGATTCAGCGAGCACGGGAGCGATCCAGGCACGGCTTTCGACCACATGGCCGAGGCGGTCACCCTGGCCAGCGACGCCCATCTGCCTGTGGATGGTCTGTTGTCGACGCTCCAGCAGCTCGCAGATGCGGGGCGACTCTGGGACCGCCTCTTGCCCGTCCTCAGGGTGCTCCGGCAGCGGGCTGAGGGGGCGACCCAGATCGAGCACTTGCTGCTCGCCGAGGTCCGTATCCTCGACGAGCACCTCGGGGACAAGGCCGGGGCCATGAGCGTGCTGGCCTTGGAGTTCGAGCGTCACCCGAGAGAAAGCGAGCTCCTCGAACACCTCGTGCGTCTGGCCACAGATCTGCAGTCGTGGGAGCTGCTCGCCGATGTCTGGCGGCGGCTCGCAGAGCAGGCAGAGGCCCCGGACGCCCGGGTGGCTTGGTTGCGCAACGCCACCGAGGTTCTCGAGATCCGCCTCGGGGATGTACGTCGGGCCTTCTGGATGCTCGCCAGCGCCCTGGAGCAGCAGAGCGCTGTAGAGGTCCTATGGGCTGATCTGTGGCGCCTCGCCCGAGCGGGCAACCTGTGGGCACCCCTGGTGGAACGTTATGGCCGTTGGCTGCGGCAGCAACCCCGCTCTACCTCTCGCGCGAAGGGGGCCATGGAGCTCGCAGAGGTGGTGGAGCAGCGTCTCGGTGACTGGTCGGCTGCCCTCGAGCTGTTTTTGCTCGCTCTGGGTGATGCCCAGCAGGGTGAGGCGGCCTGGAGCGAGGTGAGTCGCCTCGCCGAGACCCACGACGGGTGGTCGAGGGTGGCTGGCCATCTCGAAGAGCAGCTCGCTGGAGAGCTGGCTGATCCTGATCGTCTCGTGCTCCTGCTCCAGCTCGCCCGGTTGTGTGATGCCCACCTCGGAGATCACGAGCGCGCGCTGGCCCTCATCTTCGACGCCCTGGAGGTGAGCCCTGGCGATTCCGCCGCAGGTGAAGCCTTCTTGCGCCATGGCGAGACCCACTTCATCACCGAGCCCCTGGCCGAGCAGGCCGAGGCCCGGGCGGATGAAGCCCCAGATGCAGAGCGGCGCCTGGGCTGGTTGCGGCTGGCCCTCAAGCTCAGAGGTCGGCCGGGTACGAGTGACGCCAGCGCGCGGATTCTCGAGGCCATCGTGGCTCTCGATCCTGCTGACGACGAGGCCACACGATACCTCGCTGATCACTTGAAGCAGCTGGGCCGGTACCCCCAGCTGGCCAACCTACTCGAACGTCGTTTGCCCGTGGTCTCGGGGCTTCCCCAGGTCGACACGTTGCGCGATCTGTGGGTGATTTACCGGGATTGGCTCGACGCCCCGGACAAAGCCGACGCCGCTTGGAGCCGACTACAGGCATTGCGTCCCGAGGGGCAGCGGGCCTGCGAGATGCTGATGAGCCTGTACGAAGAGCAGAAAGCGTGGGGCAGCGCCGCGGAGCTGCTGGCCCATCGCGCCGACCTGCTCGAGGGCCAGCCGCGCTTCAAACTGCTCCGGCAGCGCGTGCGATTGTTGCACGAGCAGGTGGGCAATGCTGATCGAGCGCTCAGCGCAGCCATCGCGCTCTCTGGAGAAACGCCGACCGATCTCGACCTCATCGTCGAGGTGGCTCAGTGGTGCATCGAGGCCGATGAAGGCCCCAGCCGGCTCCTCACTCAGCTTGAGGAGATCATCCCCGAATTCGAGCAGCAGGGCCGAATCGAGGCCCACCGCCTCGCAGGGACCATTGCCCGAGATGGGGTCGGAGATGCGAGCCGGGCCATCGACGCCTTCACCGAGGTGATGCGTCGAGATCCGGAGGACATGGAGACCGCTCGCACCCTCGCCGAGCTGCTCGAGTCAGAGGGGCGCTATGAGGCCCTGGTGGCGCTGCTGGTGTCCACGGGGCCCGAAGGGGAGCCTCACGCACGGTCCGGCGACGAGGCCCTGGTGGTTTGGGGTTTGCACATCGCCGACGTTCAGAGCACACGCCTGGGTCGGCCTCGAGAGGCCATCGTCACCCTGCAGGATCTGCTCGACCAGCGGCCCCGCCATCGGGGCGCGCTGGAGCGGCTGGTGGCCTTGACCGAGGCCACGGACGATCACGAAGGGCTGGTGAAGGCCCTCGGCGCGCTGGCGCCACAGATCGAAGACCTCGAGCAGGTTCGCGCTTTGCTGGAGGGCCGGGCGAGGACCATGGCCGAGGTCGGTCAGGCGAAACTTGCAGTGCGCATCTGGCAGTTCCTCATCACCCGAGCACCCTCGCATCGGGAAGCGCACGAGGCGGTCCGCGCCTATGGTGAAGCACAGCAGGACTGGGATTTGCTCGCATGGTTGGGGCAGCTCGCCGCAGACACCGGGCTCCCGGAAGCCCGGGGCGATCGATACTACGAGCTGGGACAACTCCACGAGCACAAGCGCAACGACGTCATCGCCGCTGAGGAGGCCTATCGAAAGGCCGTGCAGGCCAATGGCAGCCACATCGACGCCTTGAGGCGGCTCACCGATCTCGTGCGCCGGAGAGGGAACCCCGAGACGCTCGAAGCTCTGGCCAGCTGGCTGCTGGCCCGGCTGCAGTCCAGTGGTCAGGGCCCCTTTGCCGAAGCGCTGGCCCCTCTCGTCTCCGGGCTTCAGCTCGACCGTGGCCGCATCGCCGAGCAGAGCGGGCAACGTCAGCTGATGCTCGCGTGTTACCAGGACGCCCATCGGTGGAGCCCCGGAGATGGCGAGGTGGCCCTGGCCCTTGCAGACGCCCTCTACGACGAGGGCGATCTCACCGCTGCGGCTTCGCTCTTTGCCCGGTTCTCCGATCTGCCCGAAGCCCCCATGGGCGTCGATCCGGCGCGGTACAAGGCCGATGGCCACTTGAGGCGGGCCATGGCGTTCAAGGATGCCAGCCTGACCGAGCGGGCGCTGCGTCACGCTGAAGCTGCGATTCATCACCCGAGTACACGGTTGTCCGCCATGGAGACGCTCATCGCGCTGCGCGAGCGCGCCGCGCAGTGGGACGAAGCTGTCCGGCTCAGGGAGCGCCTCGCTGCCGTGCTCGACAAGCCCGAGCGGCAGCAGGTGATCCTGCTCGGCGCAGCAGAGATCGTCGAGACGCACATGGGCAACATCGCTGCAGCCCTGGATCTGTATCGTCGCACCCTCGACGTCGGCCTCGAAGATGGTAACACCCTGCGGCGGCTGCTTCCGCGATACACCGACGCTGGCCGTGTAGAGGACGCCCTCATCATCATCGAGCGCTTGCTGGCTCAGGCCACCGATCCCAACCGACGGGCGGAGCTCAGGTGCCAGCAAGCAGGACTCAGCCTCAAGCAGGAAGATGGCGAGCAGGCCCTGACGAGCTACCAGAAAGCTCTCAAGGACTCTCCGCTGTTCCTGCCTGCCGTTCGGGGCTTGATCCGCGTGCTCGATGTGGCGCCGAGTCGAGAGCGGTTGCCCTTGCTCGAGTCAGCCTGGAAGGCCGTGAGCCGGATTCCTGGCCGTGGCAAGATCCCTGTGCTCGAGTTGCTGGGTGCGGCCATGAGAGCCCGTGGGGAGCGCGCCGCTGCGGTGGAACTCTACGAGGAGATTCAGGCCGCGGATCGCACGCACGCTCTGGCCCAGGAGGCCCTCTCCGACCTCTACCGTGAGATGCGCGACGCTGCCCCGGAGCCTGCTGGGGTACGGCGCCTCTCCCGAGCGATTCGGCACCGCTTGGCCACCATGAGGGTGCGCCCCGGTCAGCTGCAGGATCTTCGGGATCTGGTGTCGCTCTACCACGGCGCTGGGCGAAAGGGTTGGGCCACAATGCCCCTGCAGGTGCTCGACTTCGTCGGCGCCCTCGACGCAGAAGAGCGCGACCTGTTGCAGCAGCTCAGGGGCCCTCTCGATCCTGACCATCCCATCGAGATCACCCAGGGGGACTGGGTCAACCTCGTGTGCGAGCCGGGGATGAAGAGCCCGGTGGGCGAGATGCTGACCCGGCTTCACAGTCTGCTGGGCCCCGCCGTCAGCGAGCTCTTCTCGGCGCCTGAGGAGGCATCGGGCAGCCCCGCAGCGTCGATTCACCCGCCCCTGGTGGATCGGGTGGAGAAGATGTGCGCCGCCATGAGCCTTCCAGAGCGAGAGGTGCGCATCGCCGAAGGGCACCCACCGACGGTCACGCTCTCGGCGCTGCACCCGCCCACGCTCATGGTGGGCGACGGTTTGCTCGGTGAGCTCGACCACCCCGGTCGTATTTTCATGCTCGCCCGCAGCCTCGAGCTGACCCGTGGCGCAGCGGTCTACGCGGCCTTCATCCCGGCCACCGAGAGCCTGGCCATGTTGGTGGCGGCGTTGAACATGGCCCTCGAGGGGGATCTCGGCGACGACTTCATCGATCAGGTTCAGCCTGCTCGCCTGGAGTTCTGGGACATTTTCCTCACCGATCGCCTGACCGGAGAGCAACGCCGGGCCCTGGCGCCGCTGGCCCGACAGGTGGCGGCCCTGGGCCCCATGGGCTTCCAGGACTGGTCGGGCTCGGTCCGACGGACTGCAAACCGCATGGGCTGGCTGATGAGCGGTGATCTCGCCGCCACGATGCAGGTGCTCGCCTCGGAAAGCCGTACACTGGATCTGGAAGACACGGGCGGCACTGATGTCCTAAGACGTCTGCTCGATCGCGCGCCGGCGATCACTGATGTGTACTGGTACGTGTTCGGCAACCCGCTCCACGAGCTGTTGGGTCTGAAGCGATAGAGGTGCAGCCTGAGCGGACGGCCGTGCTTTGTAGCGGACGGCCGCCCTTCGGGCCGCCTGTAGCGGACGACCCAGCAAAAGCTTTCGCTACGCGCCGTCTGTAGCGGACGCCTCGCCTTCGGCGAAAGCTGTAGCGGACGCCGAGTCTGCCTCCGGCAGCCTGTGCTGTAGCTTTTTAGAAAGTTCTGGTGTGAGCATAAAGCTCAGGCGGGCCCCGGGGAGAGGCGGAGGTCCCGGTCGTGGTCGACTGCGGCGTGAGGCGTAGTGGCTGGGTGGTGATTCACCCGCAGGCGCAGCAGCGCTGCGTCGAGGAGGGAAGCGCCGCCCAGACGCTGCGTATCGCGTCGCAGGCGACCGCGAACGGGGCCGGAGCCTCGGAGCCCTCACATCCCGTTCAGGATGCGCCAGTTCCCGTCTTCGTTCCGGAAGGTGAGGCGGTTGCGATCATCCACCGTCTCCCAGCGGTCCTGCTCACCGAGGGTGTACTGGTACTGGCTGGTGTAATCGTAATCCACCTGGGCGATCTCATCGTTGAGGATCTGCACATCGACGATGGTGATGTTGTACTTGATGTCCTTCACGTGGGACTTCAGGTCCGAGAGCACCTTCTCCAGGCCGCGATAATCATAATCATCGCTGGGATCGTTCGTCGTGCTGCCGTTCTCGTAGTACCGGCGGCTCGCCAGAGAGCGCAGGGCTTCAGCGTCGCGCTGCTCCACAGCGACCCGGTAGCGCTCCACCAGATTCACCACGACCTCGACCTCGTCGGTCATCTCGATCTGGGTGCCCGGCACGTAGCGGGGGCCGCAGGCGGTGAGGGAGAGGCTGCCGGCGAGCAGCAGAGCAGTGACCGAACGACGCATGAGCGCTCCTTGCTGGGTTCCCTGAGGGGTCGCTGTGGGCGAACCCCCCACGGCAGGTCGGATATTCCGGGGATATTCAGGACCCGAGCTACCCTTGTCAATGATCTCGGCTGATTCGCACGTCACCGAAAGCGCGGCTGCGTCTGGCCCAGCGCTCCAGCCCATGCCGCTCACCGGCCTCGATGCCCAGATCTGTTCGGGCTGCCACCGCGGCGAAGGCTTCTGCTGCCTCTGCATAAGCCTTGGCGCGGAAGCGGGCCACACCCACCAGTCGAAGCGCCTCGATCTTCAACGCAGGGTGGGGGAGTCCCCCCGCGAGGGCCGCTCGGAGGCCGCGGATTGCATCCTCAGGCTCATCAGAGAAGACTTGCTGTCGAGCGGCGAGATAGCGGGCCACCGGCCAGTCAGGGGCCTCGTGCACCAGATCAGCGATCAAGGCAGAAGCATCATCACGATCCATTTGACCTGCTGCGGTGAGCAAGTCGAGCACCCTCTGACCCACCGCGCCCTCGTCCAGGGCCGAATGCTTCACCGCCACCCTGCGGGCTTGACCGCGTTCGAAGGCCGAGGCCAGCACCGCTGAGTAGTGGGCCCGCGCTGAGGCGATGTCTCCACGGCGGGCGGCGAGATCACCTTGCCATTCACGGGCGCGCGCTTGCCGCTGCCGGCCCACTCGATCATCCGCAGCGAGTTCAGCAGCCACCTGGGCGGCTTCGTCGAGATCTCCGTTGCGGTACAGCACATCGATGCGATCGAGGCGGGCGAGCGGATCATTGGGGATGAAGGTCAGGATCGTCTCCACCGCCGCCAGAGCGCGGGGCAGATCGTGGCGTTGTCGAGCCACCGCCCTTAGCGCAGCGATCTCGTGGGCGCAGACCTTGCCGAAGATCGAAGGCCGATCGAAGCGCACCCGAGCAGCTTCCAGGGCAATGGGGCCCAGGGGCTCGCGCTCGATGTAGGCCTGCCAGTCCTTCACCAGGGCCGAGAGCGGCTCGCCTGCTGCCGACGCTACGTCGCCTGTACGATAGGCCGTGGCCATGACATCGGCCCCCCGGGTATCTCGAAGGAATCGCACGAAGGAGCCACAGACGGTGTAGGCCTGCCGTGAGGAATAGGCGTAGAAGCCCTGAGGCTGGAGCAGCCCCTCGATGGGTGGCGCGATCTCGAGATCGTGCATCGCCGCCGACCATTGATGGAAGTCGAGGAGATCACCATCCCAAGTGGCCGCTTCGGCGAGACCCTCGATGAGCGCCATGTTCGGCAAACCGATGGTACTCAGGCTCAGGTGGTGGGGCCCGTTGGCGATGTCTGCAGAGAACACATGGGCCATCTCATGCATCGTGACATCCTGCCCCACCTGCGGGCGGTGCACGTGAAAGCCGTATTGCCAGGGCTTGGCGATCCGGGTGCGGCCGGCCCCCATCAGCCGCTTCTTCATCTGGGCGTCAGGGTAGAGGTAGACGTCGATCTTGCGGGTGGGCTCGAAGCCGAAAAAGTCCACCAGCTCCCCACGGATGAAGGTGAGATCTTTAACCAGAGGATCAACATGCTCTGGAGACCACGCCGCGGGGAAGTAGACATTGAGGTGTGCCGTCTCCAAGGCGCCGCCGAGACGGCGCTGCACATGGCTCGGCGTACGGTAGAGATCGAGGTCGAGCAGTTCGAAGTGCATCGCCCCCATGGCCCCCGAGCAGAGCAGCAACATCAAGCCATGACCCCAGGTGCGGCTGAGCAAGCGGCTTGGCGCGTCGGACTTGATCCTCAGTCTCACCCCCAGTGGGGTGTAGAGCACTCGGGCGAGCGACAGGGCCCAGATCACCCACAGAAGATCATGGACTCGCGACCACAGCAGCCGGCCGTCCAGCAACAACACTTCGTCGTAGATCGAGCCGGGGAAGTACCCCACGAAGGGGTGGAACACGTCTACAGCGGGTGTGAACCAGAACCAGAGGAAGGCGGCCACCAGCGTCAGCAATACGCCTGCGGTGAACCGTATACGTGGCCATCGACCCGCCAGGGCCGCCAGCACCCCCCAACCACAGGCCACGGGCAACGTGATCCCAGGAAGCAGGCCATAGAACAGCAGCCCCTCGAGGTAGTTGCAGTTGGTCACTCTGAGGGCGTTGAGGGTGATGGGGAGCAGGGGCAGCAGAGCCAGGGGCAGCGCCCGCACCACGGCAGTGAGCCACATGCGCCAGAGCAGCGTGGAGGATCGCAGCAGCGCAGGGCCCCAATACCGACGGGCGCGTTTCACCGTGCGGATGCCAGCAGCGGCCCCGAGCAGCGTGATGGGCACCGTCATGGCCAGGGCAAACTCGAAGGCCAGCAGATTGAACAGAGGGACAAAACAGAGCGCGACGCTGCTACCCAACGTGACCATGCCCCACACAGTGGCCCAGCGAGAGGGTCTGACCGCCATCAACCTTGGCCTGACGCCGTAAGGTGTGAGACCGTGCTCACATGAGCAAGACACCACATCCCAACATCGAGTTCACCGTCCGGCGCACCGCCCCGCGGGCGCCCATCGAGCTGGATGTCAGCTATCACGCCGGCGCCCGTGACGCCGATCGCACGGGCAACCTCAGCGGCACGGGGGTGTTCATCCGGTGCGCCGAGCCGCTCCCGATGGGTACAGAGCAGCACTTCTTGTTGCATCTGCCCAACCTCGAGCGGCCGTTGTCCGTGCCTGGTGTGGTCCGATGGGCCATCGAGCCTGGTCAAGCCAGCGATCAAGACTCCGGCATGGGGGTGGAGTTCATCTTCCGCTCCGAGGAGGAGCGCCAGGCCCTGCGCCGAGTCGTGGACGACTTGATCCAGGACACCCTCGCCGCAGAGCTCTATGCGCTGCTCGGTGGGGGCCGGGACTGATCGCACCTCAGCCTCCTGGGGCATAAAACCTCGCCTTGGTCCCCGCCTCGATGCCCGCCTGTGCGGCAACGCCGGCGTTGAGTTCGAGCACATACCGCGAGGGCTTGCCCACAGAGCGCCCCTGAAGGTTCAGAGGCGGCACATCGGCCAGCACGCCCACCACTTGCCACTCCTCGTCGAGGAACACCATGTCCAGAGGGATCAGGGTGTTCTTCATCCAGAAGCTCTGCACGCGGGTGGTGGGCATCAAGAAGACCATGCCCCAATCATCGGCCATGCTGTCGCGACACATCAGCCCGCGTTGGGTCTCGTAGGACTCGTCCACCACCTCTACGCGGTATTGACGGGGGCCCATGGGTGTCTCGAAGACCAGGCGTCCGGTCTCGCTGTTCGCCACCCCGGTCATCGCCGGGGGTTTGATACATGCGGACTCCATGCAGCGCTCTACGGGGCCGCAGCCGTTCACCCGGGGGGTCCAGGTCGGCGTGCAGTCTTGATCACGCTCACAGGTCTTGCCTTCGGGCGTGCTCGATCCCCCCTGAGCTCCAGGATCAGGATCAGGCGTCGCCGAGTTGGAGGGCGGACTGCTGCAGGCGGGCGCCCAGGCGAGGGCGCTCAGCGCGAGAGACAAAGAGATAAATTGCTTCATGATCAGGGGGCCTCACCGAGCAGGCGCGTCAGATAGGCGCGGTTCGCGCCGAGAAACCGACTGGGACCCTCGCCGGCGAGCTCTGCCCGCTCTTCAAAGCTGCGGAACTCACCGCGATCCATCAGGCCGCCGTCGGTGTCGACGGGATTGTGCACGTCACCGTCCACACTCGCCAGTCCAAGGGTGTGACCCACCTCGTGAGAGATGGTGGTGCCCACGAGGTTGCCCAGCACTCTGATGGCCTCCCGGGCGATGATCTCACGGGGGGCGCCAGGGGCGAGATCCGCTCGCGACATGGACTGAGCCTCTGCAGACAACGCCGGGCTGAAGGGGCTGAAGATCTTGTCGAAGGCCGGAGACGCGATGATGGCCGGGGTGGGGTGATCTGGCGACAACGTGAGGAACGATTCCACGAAGACGCCCCCGTAGGCCAGGATGCCAGCAGCGGCGCTCTCAGCGTTGAGACCGCCAATGCGCTCTGAGAGAGAGATGTTGCCGTCATCCTTCTCGAGGGTGTTGTCCAGACCGAAGAGGCCGAGGTTGTTCGGATCCCGCCCACCGATGTCCACGGTGACGTACTCCGCCCAGCCCGCCGGGCGAGTCTCGGAGAAGTCTACCCTGAACCCGTCGAAGTCGCGGCGGCAGACCTCGAGCACCCTGGCCCTGATCTCCGGCTCGGCCCACTGCAACCCGAAGAGCGCGAGGCCCTCGGAGAAGCCCGGTCGGTAGTTGAGCCAGACCTTCTGGGTCATGGGGGCCACATGCAGCGTGGCGGGCACCGGATCGGTGTCGACGCGATCGAGTCCGCTGAAGAGGCTGACGACGAAGGTGCCGGTGAAGGTGCCCGCGTTTGCGCCCAGCCCCACCAGTTCGCCCGTCTCGGGATGTTGTTGTGTCTGGAGAGTGGCCCTGATCTCACCATTGTCGAGCCAGACCTGTGGCATCAGCCGGAAAGCTGTGGGGCCTTCGAGCACCTGAGGGGGACCGCCGAGATCGGACTGAAATGTACCTGTAGCCGTAATGAGGGTGGCGGTTCTGGCCCGGGGATCGTTGGGCAGGAAGCCGTTGCCCGTGAGCGTGATGGTCTGCCCACGGGCCACCACCGCAGGGTCGATCGCCTCGACCTGAGGTGCTTCTTGAACAAGCTCCACCACGACGGGCTCGCTTTCACGCTCCACCCCTTCGAGATCGGTGGTGCGCAGCGTCGCCTGTCCAAAGAAGCGCCCGGGCGCGAGGCTGAGCATGCTGGGCTTGAGGTAGAACACCCCTTCACGTCGCCCCACGCGGCTCGTGAGGGGGAGGATGGCCTCGGTGAGATCCCAGCCGCCACCATAGGCGTCGTCGAAGCGCCCGGAGAGAGACAGGTAGCTCTGACCCTCGCCTTCGCTGATGAAGCCTTCTCCCTGGGCGATGAGGACCGCACCGGGGGCCACCCTCGCGGGGCCGAGCTCGGACAGCTGCGGAGACAGGCTCGGTCGATGTTCGAAGGAGAGTGGGGCGAATGTCTGGAGCGTGACCTCGCGATCAGCAGGGCGTACGACGACCTCGACATCACCGGCAAAAACACCGCCCTCACCATGCCCCGCAGCCTCCAGGGCCGCCTGAGTCACCGTGAGGCGCAGCGCAGTCCCCGTGAGCTCTGCAATTGGGAAGGTCAGCGTGACAGGATCATCGTCGAGGGTGCCCAGCAAGCGTACAGAAGTCTCGCCGGCGGGTGGGGTCAGGAAGCCGCTGCCGACGAAAGAGAGCGTCGAACCCGGCACCACGATGCCTGCAGTGAGCCCTTGAAGAGTCGGAGGCTCAGGTGGCGCGCCGTCGGGATCCGGTACGTTGTCGGTGCAGGCGGCGAGCAAGGCAGATCCGAGAAGAGCAGGCCCGAGGCCCAGGTATCTGCACATCATCTGCGGAGAGATCAGTCGTCCTGCCTGCAATAGGCCACGGGGCTCTCGTCTTCCTCGTAGCAGCTGTAGCCCGAGCGGCAATCGTCGGCGCTGGCGCAGCCGCGCATGCAGTAGGTCTCTCGATTTTCGAACTCGACGCACACCGCCTCCTCTGGGCAGCTGCCCGGGGCGCAGGGGGTCACCGTGCAGTAGCCGTCTCTGGAGTCCAGATCGCACAGACGGCCCACACCACACTCGGCGTTGGAGCTGCAGTCATCACCGATCTCCTTGCCACAGCCCGTGGCGGAGACGAGGGCAAAGAGCAGAGAGAGGCAGTGTATCCGATGCATGGGGGTTCATGCTCCTGAGGCTGGCCCGGAGGCGTCATGGCCGGCGATTGGTAGCAGAGGGCCGGGTCTTGAGCAACAGGGGCAGGTACGAGGGTCCGGAAGGCGCTACTCGGAGAGGGCCTCGCGCATCTCGGCGTCAGCGGCCTGCACCTCGGCGCTGGCGGCCTTGATGCGCTGGGAGATCTCCCACTTACGCCACCAGGCGAGGTTCACCTGACCAAACTGGGCCTCGCCCACATAACGGTCGAGGTTGCTCTGAGCCACAGAGCGCAGATCGCCGGCGAGGGCTTCGGCGCTCTGAGATTGTGCCTTCAGCTGGCTCCCAAGACGGGCGAGGCGGGGGCTCTCTTCCGACAAAGTGCGGGTGATGCGGTTGCGGTAGTCGCGCTCGTAGCGATCGAGGGCTGTGGCGAAGCGCCCCAGGCGGCCCCGCAGGCGCTCGGTGCTGCGACGGATCTCGGTGAAGGCTGGCATGGCTTCTGGGGCCACCGCCGTGAGGCGGCCGCTGGGTACACCGCTGCGAGGGGGACCCTGACGGGCGGCGGCCTCAGCATCCTTGAGGCGGTTTTCGAAGGCGGCGAGCTGGGCCTCGAGGCCCTTGTGAATCTCGCGGCCTCGGGCCACCGAAGGCAGCGCCCCTTGAGTTTTGGCCAGGGCGCTGATCTCCTCGAGCAGCCCCTGGACCGACTCGAGCTCGGTGGACTGCAAAATCAAATCGGTCTCGAGGGTGCGCATGTACCGGGCATCCTCAGGGGCGCTCCAGGCCAGGAGGGCCTCGGGGAACATGCGGGGATCAGCCCCCAGATCCGCTGCGAGCTGGTCTGCGCGCTTCTGAAGGGCCTGCTCCATCTGCTTGTAGTCGCTCTCGGCGGCTTCGTACTGAGTGGCCTGGGCCATGAGCTGAGCCCGCCACAGACGCAGCCGGGCGCTGCTCAGATCTTCGGAGCGGCGACGGAGCTGGCGATCGACCAGCCGCCGGCTCCAGTCGAAGTCACCGCGCTTGGAGAGCACGAAGCTGGCTTCAGCGAGGGCTGCGGTCTCTTCAGGGCTGCCCAGGACCAGCACCCGTCGGTAGTGGCGCCACGATTTGGCGAAGTCACCGCGAGCGGCGTGCAGTCGGCCGAGGGCGAGGGCCGTGAGATGGCCCACGTGATCGCGCGTCTGGATGGCCTGGGCCTCTTCGTCCGTGCCTTCCTGAGCTGCGAGGGCGGCCATCTCGGCTTCGAAGCGCCCTTGTGGATCGGCCTCGGGCTCGATGTCTTCGCCGTCGAGGGCGATGACCTCAAGTTGCTCCGGGCCCTTGTGAGCCCTGGCCTCACTCTCGAGGGTGGCGAGGTCGAAGCCTGCTTCGGGCAGCGCTGTAGGCGGTTTCTCTGCCTTCGCTGCTGCGAGCTGGCTGTCATAGACCTCAAGGGCTGACTCGAAGGCCTCGATGGCCTTCACCTGGTGATCGTCGCGCAGATAGACCACCCCGACGAAGTAGAGGGCCTTGAGCCGGTGCGGATCAGCTTCGTCGGCGCCGATTTGCTCCAGCATTGCCCGAGCCACGCTCAGGCGACCGGCGCCGTAGAGGGCCTTGGCGTACTGGTAGCGGATGTCCCGGTCTTCAGTCTCCAGCTCGGCGTCGCCGCGGAGGGACTGGTAGCGATCCCAGAAGCGTTGCAAATCGCCGATGGGGGCGTTGGAGCCCGCCACGGTGAGGTAGCGGGAGAGGGTGTGTCGGTAGGCAGAGGGCAGCGCGCGCTGCCCGAGGGCTTCTTTGAAGCGGGCGCTGCTCGCCGACTCCATGCCCAGGTGCCACAGGGCCTCGGCGAGATAGGTGAGGGCCTCGCCGTATCCGGGATGATCTTTGAAGCTCTCCTGACCCGTCAGCTCTACGAGCCGGAGTACGGCAAGCACATAGTCTTCTCGGAAGAACGCGATCTGAGCGTCGTTCAGGGCTTCGATGGCGTCTTCCCGATCGAGGCGGGCGTGGCGTTCGAAGTTGAGCCGGGCGAGGCGCAGGCTGCGGTTGAGCGAGCGCAGCTCGTGAATGAGCCCCACGCGGGCGTCGCCATCGACCCGGGTGCCTGCCTCAGCAGAGCTCGGTGCCACAGAGAGGCCTGCGGGGACCAGCAGGCTCAGCATCAGCCCCCAGGGCAGCGCGAGGCGCCGGCCGGACCGAATCAGGGACGAGGCAGAAGATTTCACGGGCGAGTGCGCCACAGCGTGCTCCCGGTGGTTGTTCGTACAGGCGGGCCCACCGCCGACTGGGTGCATCGCGACCCCCGCCTGCCTCTCTTGAGACACCTGAAGGTGGGTGTTGATTGCACTTGAGTCCACATGACGACCGATTGTCACTTTTCTGTCGGTCCATCATGCAGAAATTCATCATCGCCGCTGCAGTGAGATTCGGCCACACATCGGCACCCTGCCTCACTGCGCGCCTCGGACGCCTTCAGAGCGCGCAGGCCACGGCATCATAATAAGCAAATTCGGTTCCGATCGTGAAAGAGACACCTGGCCTTCGATCGTCGCCGGATCGCCCTGGATGGTGGTCTTTGAGCGTGGGTGGTGGCACCCTGCCGGGGTTCGAGAGATGGAGGAGTGCAGATGAGACAACGCAGGGTGTGGTCGGCAGCAGCGGTGATGTGCCTGCTCGGCATCGTCGGATGTGGTGGTGGCCCGGAGAAGCCCGTTGCCATGGAAGCCCCTGTGGAGCGGGTGGACAGCAGCCCCTTCACCGATGGTGAGTACGTGGAGCGGCTGTGGAGCCAACAGGGCCAGCTCTGGGCCCTGGGGGCCCACGGACTGGTCCGGTGGTTCCCCACGGAGCGTCGATTCGAGCGCATCGAGCGCCCTGCAGAGATCGAAGGCGCGGTGACCGCCGTGGCCCGGGTGCAGGGCACCTGGTACTTCGGTCTGTCTCGAGGGCTCGCATGGCAGAGCGCTGATGGCCAGTGGGGCTTCGCCGCCGCCGGCCCCCTCGCCGCAGGTGTCACTGCTCTGCTCCCTGGTGAGGGTGGCGCCTTGTGGGTGGGCACCCCCGGTGGCCTCGGCCGCTGGCAGGCAGGTGCGTTGGAGATGGTCTCCCGCAGATATCGCGTGCAGTCCCTCGCCCGGACACCGAATGGCAAGCTGTGGGCCGCCACGGCTGGTCACGGCGTGGTGGAGATCGGTGAGGGTGCTCTGGTGGAGCACGTACCTGAGCAGGGTGTGTGCGATCTCAACGTGACCGCCGTCTCGGCCTCGCCCGAGGGCCGGGTGGTGGCGATGTGTCCGGGCCGACAGTCCATCGCCATCCTCGATCAAGGCCAGTGGACCACCTGGCGGATCACCGGCGCCGGCGGCCCGCTCAAGGCGGTGGTGCCCTACGGGGCAGGGGCGATGATTTGGGCTGGAGATCGTCTCTGGCAGGCCCAGTTTGGCCTGCAGGCCCCATCGGCAGCTGGGGCCACGGGGCCCCGCCTGGTGGCCATGGCAGCACCGAAGATCGCAGCGCCGAAGATCGCCGCGCCGCCCATCGCTGCGCCACCATCAGGGGAGGCTTCGCCCGAGACGCCTGCGAGCAAGGCAACAGAGCCAGCTTCTTCCCCAGAGCCAGCAACTTCCCCAGAGCCAGCAACTTCCCCAGAGACTGAAGCGGCGCCGACGAAGCCAGCGCCTGCAGATACGCCGCCATCTGAGTCTTCTCCCTCTGAGAGCACGCCGTCGGGGACTGGCGCCGACGAAGACAGCCCCACCACACCGCCTCAACAAGGCCGCGTCGACTGGGAGCGCCCCATGTGGGCTCAGGCGTCGCCCTCTGATGCGTCAGCCAGCGACACCGCCACGGATGCCCAGTCTCCGTCGAATCCTCTGGACGTCACCATCACCGACACCCAATGGCCCATCCAGCGGTCCAAGGTCACTCCAGGCCCGGGAGATGGTCGAGTCATCGCGCTGCTCCGTCATCAGGCGTCCTCTGGGCTGAAGTTCACTGCGGCCACGGCGATGCCAGATGGCACACTCTGGATCGCCCGGCCTCACCGCGGCCTCACCAGCTGGAAGGGTGATCAGCAGACCAGCCTGCGCACGAAGAGCCTTGCTGGGGGGGATGGTCGGGGTCGTCTGCTCACAGATGGCTCCGGAGACGTCATCTTGAAGTACGGCAATGGTCTTCTGAGGCTTCACGAGGGGCGTTGGCGTTCGTGGTCCCCGGCCCCTGCGGGGACCCGAGTGCTCACCCTGGGTCCTGATCCCCGAGGCGGCGCATGGGCGTTGGCCCATCAGCCAGGGGGCGACGAGTTGCTGGTGTTGAAGGGCTTTGGCCAGGGCCAGTGGAACATCGTCGCCCGCCTGCCTGGGATGTTGCCCACCATGCCTTCCGCAGGTCGGCTCGTCGTCTCTCCAGAGGGCATCATCTACTGCCCGCTCTTCAGGACCGACAGCGCAGGCCGTGCTCGGGGAGAAGGGCTGCTCAAGATCAGCCCCGACCTTCAGACTACCGAGCGGTGGATGGGGGACTTGCTCACGGCCGTGGAGCCGGATCCCAGTATTCCCCACCTGCCCGACGGGTGGATCAACGGGGTCTTCCCCGACGGTGGCGTGGTCTGGGTGGCCACCAACGCCGGGCTGGTTCGGGTGGAGGGGGCCACGGTGAAGGTCTTCGACGAGAACGCCTACATGGACAGCGAAGTGGTCTTCAACACCGCCACGGAGAGTGGGCGTATCTGGGTCGCTACGCTCGAGGGCCTTGGCCAGATCGTCGACGGCGCCTGGAAGCCTGCACGTGCACCTGAGGGGCTCGCCTCGGAGATGCGCGACCTGCTCAAGACCTCGAAGGGTACGATTTACGCTGCTGGGACGGCCGGCGCATGGCGACGGGCGGAGGGGGCGTGGCGCTCTATGGGGACCATGTCGGGCGTGCTCGAGCTCGTCGACGATGGCCGGGGCAAGGTCTGGGCCCTCACCGAGGCGGGGGTGCGTGCGCTCACTCAGCAGCCTTGAAGGCCTCGTGACCGGGGCCCAGGATCCGGGGCAGGTAGGTGGTGAAGTCGAACTTGGGCGAGTGGTGGGCGTTGTGGCACGTCTTGCACATGTCTTCGGTCGACTTGAGCGTCACCGAGGCTTCATCCCCACCCACATCGGCGTGCCGCTCCGCAGGGCCGTGACACACCTCGCACTGCACATTGGTCAGGTTGCGCAGATCGCGCAGTGACACCCCTCCAGGCTTCAGCCAGCCCGTGACGTGACACGAGACACACTCTGCGTCGAAGGTCTTGTCGGCATCGACGAGGGTCTGCCAAGCCCGGGCATGAGGCGTGGTCTCCCAGACCTGAATCGCCTCTTCGTGACAATCAGCACAGGCATTGACGCCGACATACGCATTGCCTTCTGGGGCTGGCGGCGGCTCGGGGGCGTGGGCCACGTTGAGCATGGCCAGTTTCTGAGCGTACACCTCCATCAGCGGGGCGATGCGTGGGTCGGAGATCGTGTCCTTTGCCACGGGGACCAGCGTGTATTCGAGATACCGGCCTTCGCCCTGAGCCACCTGGGCCATCAAGGCATCACGCTCTTTGCCCAGGGCTCGCAGCTGATCCACGAGGGCGCGATCCCGGCTGCGCTTGTAGGCATCGGCTTTGAGCCGGATCTGCAAGTCGAGGGTTTGAATCGCCCGTTGACGATCGCCCTCCGGATCACTGAATGGCCCAGGCAGAGCACCGCCATGGAGCACCACCCGCCCCACATTGCGCCCTCGATCGCCGGCTTCGATGATGAAGGCGCTTCGGGCCTTCGATGTGAGGGCCTGCTCTCGGGGGTGATCGCCGAGGGCCCAGAGGTCCACACCCTTGATCTTGCGGGCTGCCCGCCTCAAACCCCGCCGGGGCAGATCAGCGAGGCCCACGATCACCTGAGCGCCTTGTGCCTTCAGCGCATCGACAGCAGCCTGAGCTGCAGGGATGATCGCCTGAGGATCCCCCCCGGGCGTGGCCCCCCCGTCGGGGTTGGCGAGGCCGAAGAGCCCCACCTTGAGATCACCCAGTTGCATGACCTGGGCGCCCACGGCCTTCTCCACCGCATCTCCGGAAAGATTCACGGTGACATTGGGCGTCTTCCAGGTCTTCCGCAGGGCGCGATAGAGGTCTGGACCGCGCTTGAGCTCGAATGACGAGGGCACATAGGCGTCCACCTTGATGCGGGCGAGACTCTCCGCGAGCAGGCGGGCCTTCTCTTCAGTTTGCGGCACCATGTGATCAGGCACGGGCTCGCGATCGAAGAGGGTGGGGCCTACGGCGACGACGAGGGTGGGCCCCTCGGCCCGGGCCTGCTCGATCACCGTGGCCAGGCGGTCGATGCCGCCGAGCGTGAGATCGATGGTGCATCCACAGGGCTCGATGTAGCCCACGAGGGAGGACACGATGATGAGCTGGGGATCACCTTTCTGAGCTGCAGGTGTGCTCTCGGGCGCACCGCCACCACAGGCGGAGAGCCCAATCACCGAGACCATCACCCACATCCACACGCGCCAGAGTCGCACCGCGACACCTCCTGATTGTTCGTCCGCGCTCGCCACCTTCTCCGACGTGCGCGGCGGGATGATACCTGATCATCGGCCCCGACGTTGACTCTATGCCCGAGGGTGGTCGACACTCTGCCGCTGAGCACTGTGGAGCACCTGTGAACCGCTGTCCCGCTTGTGGAGAGGAGAACGACGAGGGCGCCTTGACCTGCAAGGCGTGCGGCCGGGCCTTGCCCGGTCCGGCCTCGAGCGCCCCTGGCCGCGCCCGCGCTTTGAGCAATCAGACCCTCATCGGTCTGCCCTCACCCCGACCGACTGCCGACGAGGAGGACGTGGCGGTGGAGGCGCCGGCCAAAAAGCCCCCAGCGCACATGAAACAGACCATGTTCGGGGCGCCGAGCCCCCTCGTTCAGGCCCCCTCGAAGGCGAGCAGCGAGGCTTCTGACACGCAGCGGGCAGAGCGTGGAGCTGAGGAAGATAAGCCGAAAAACTCTCCGAACACCGTGGTGGAGGTGTCTCACACCGCGACGCAAATCGGGGCACCTGCGGTCATCCCGGCGGTGGAGAAGAAGACCCTGTTCGGCAGTCCGAGCCCTCTCGCCACGGGTCAGGCGGCAAGGACGTCATCCCCCAAGGTCACCCCAGCGCCGACCTCCAGGCCTGCGCCAGTGACGCCCTCGCCCAGGCCGGCTCTGGCGACGGTCAAGAGCCCCCCGCCTGAGATGCCGGAGTCCACTGTATCAGGGTCTGAGAGGCCGGAGCCCAAGCCTGCACCAGAGCCCTCAGTGGCCAGGATCTCGAAGACACCCACCCCCGAGCTATCATCAGGGGCTGCTCGAGCGAAGCGCAGAGCTGCGCATCATCAAAGAGTGCCCACGGGGCCGTCTCCTGTGACCGAGCCTTCGGCAGAGGATGCACAAGACGCCCAGGCCGCCGAAGCCTACGCCGCAGCCCGCTTCGCTGCCGCTGTGGCAGAAGACACACAGCGAGCCCGACGCCAGCGAGATCGGAAGCTGGTGTGGGTGCTCGCCGGCCTCGTCCTGCTGCTCGCTGCCGTGGCGGTGTTGTTGTGGCAGGCCCGAAGCCGCTTCACGGGAGAGATCGCCGGTGCGCCCACTGTGAGCCGGGGCGACGACATCTACACCATCACTGTGCCCTTCAAGGTGAGCGGCCCGGCCCGGTTGACCTATCCGGGGGGCGTCGTGGCCATGAAGGATGCTCAGACGATCACCTTCACGTTGCCCGTGAGCACCATGAAGGTGGGGGACAACCCCATCACCCTCACCGCCATCCCCGAAGACGGCGGAGAGACCGTGGAGCGGGTGCTCAATGTGCAGCTGTTCTATCGCATCACCGACATCGAGGTGCCCCGGTTTACCGCCGGCGCCCGGGTCGTGGTGAAGATGCAGGTGATGCCGGGATGGGTACCTTCTGTACCTGGGGCCACCATCGAGCCCGTGGCCGATGGGCATCGGCTCTCGCTCGATCCGGCGCCGTTCTTGTCCAAAGTCGATCAGATGACCGGCAGCCACGGGCCTTTGCCCCTGGCGCTCAGCCTCGTGGGTGAGAAGGGCAAGGTGCAACAATTCGAAGAGGTGTTGCAGTTGCCCATCCCGCGCACCCGGATCACAGTGAACCGCCCTGTTCAGGGCTGGTCCCGTGCGGCTGAAGATGTACACATCACCGGCCGCAGCCTGCCAGGGGCCCAAATCGCCGTGGGCGGGGTGACCGAGCAGGCTGATCATCAGGGACACTTCGACGTGAAGGTGCCCGTGCCCAGTGTGGGCAGCCACACCTTCAAGCTGGTGGCTGACGCCGAGGCCAGGGCACCCCAGAGCATCGAGATCGCCGTGGAGCGCATCACCTCTGATGTAGAGAAATCCCGCAGGCGTACCCGACGAGGGAAGATCAAGGCCCTCGTCAAGCAAGGTGGGTTGATCGAGGAGTCATGGGTCAGGATGGTGGACAATGCAGAAGCGCTGCGCAATCAGCGGGTGCGACTCGAGGGGCCTGTCATCGCCCTGCGTCGAGGCGCCCTCGGGGCGGGCGACGTGATTCTGATGGCCACGTGTCCCCATGGGGCAGAGGCGAAGACTCACAACCTCTGCCCAGTACGCGTGGTGACACGGGCGCCCATCTCCGTGCGCCCTGGCGAGATGCTTGAGGTCGTGGGCCGGCTCTCCGGTGTAGAATCTTTCCAGACCCAGGGCGGGCTCCAGAAGGCCCCCAGGGTTTTGGCCGAGGCGATGAGCCCATGAGCGAGGACAGCGCCCAGATGACCGAACCTGCCGATCCCTCCGGCGAGACCGTCGCAGCACCTTCATCAGAGCTGCGGCCAGCGCCCAGCGTGGGCCGTCAGTGTGGTGTGTGTGGTGCCGCCGTGCCACCCGACCACGCCTTCTGCGGCGCGTGCGGTGCGCGGATGCCCGAGTCCATGGCGGGCGAAGGCGATGACGGCCTCATCAATCGGGTCATCGACAACCGCTATCGCATCCTGGAGAAGATTGGCCAGGGGGGCATGGGATCGGTGTTCCTCGCCGAGCACGTGGGCATCGGCAAGCGCATGGCCGTGAAGGTGGTCCGCGCCGATCTCCGGGGCAACCCCGAGCTGATCCGTCGGTTCCGCCGTGAGGCCATGGCGGTCTCCCGCCTCGCCGACGCTCACACCATCACCGTCTTCGACTTCGGGCTCTGGAAGGGCCTCGCCTATCTGGTGATGGAATATCTCACTGGTCGTGATCTCGGCCGGGTCCTCGATGACGAGGGCCGTCTGGAGCCCCCCCATGCTCTGAGCATCGTGAAGCAGATGTGCGCCAGCCTCGCCGAAGCGCACAACGTGGGACTGGTGCACCGCGATCTCAAGCCCGAGAACGTCTTCCTGGCCAACACCACTGGGGGCAACACCTTCGTGAAGGTCCTCGACTTCGGCCTGGCGAAGATGATGACCACCAAAGACCTGCGGACGGATCCAGGGCTCTTCGAGACCCAGCATGGGGCCATCGTGGGTACGCCCCACTATATGGCGCCAGAGCAGATCCGCGGGGAGCAGGTAGACGGCCGAGCCGACATCTATGCCCTCGGCGCGCTGATGTATCGCATGATCACCGGCAGGCTGCCGTACACCGCAGCCACCCCCATGGACGTCCTGCAAGGTCACTTGAAGGGGGAGCTCGATCCGTTCTCCGTGGCGGCCCCTGACTTGAGGGTACCGCCCCATGTCGAGGCGTTGGTGAAGCGGTTGATGTCGGTCTACCCCGAAGACCGTCCGCCCACGGCCCTCGCGGTCTCGCAGGCCATCGACAAGGTCCTGGCAGGGCACGCGCCCAGCTGGGCAGACGCCACAGCATCCTCGACACCGAAGGCCACCGGCAACAGCCCTGGCAACAGCACCGACAGTGGCGAGCGTCTCGACACGCCATGGACGGCACAGTTCAACTCGATGCCCGTGGAGTTGATGGCCTTCGAGACATCGCCCGAGCTGGTGGGCGACGCCGATCTGCTCACCCGGGACGATTTCGAGAACTACGAGCGCCGCCTCAAGCGCCGCTCGTGGGTGAAGTTGTTCGCGCTTCTGGTGCTCATGGGCGGGCTGGGGTTCGGGGCGTGGTATGGCCTGCTCAGGCAGGCACCGCTCACCCCCACCGAGGAGCACGAGCCCAATGACAGCCAGCACACGGCGAGCCCCTTGAAGCTCGACGTGCCCCTCAAGGGCTTCCTGGGCCGGCGTCAGGTGCCGGAGCACTCCGACTGGGATCTCTACCACCTCGATCTCCCCGCAGGGCAGGTGCACGTCGACGTGAACCTGACCGGTGTGCCCCACATCGACGTGGTGATGGAGCTCTACAACCGCGATGGCCAGAAGATGCACATCGTGAACACCCAGGGCCCTGACAAAGGCGAGTCCGGCCGCGGTCTCAGGGTGGAGGGTGGTGAGGTCTGGATCATGGTGCGAGAGCTGTGGGTGGATGGTCAGAAGCCCACAGAGAACAGCACGGATCCCTACACGCTCACCGTCACCCTCGCCGAGGGGCCCGCGGAGAGCCCTTGAGCACCCCTTCGGGGCGTTGGGGCCAACTGCCCCAGGCTGATCTCTGGCTACATGGTGCCTCTGCAGGTGATGTGCGGGCGCTGATGCCGCTCATCGAAGGCATCCGGCACCGATGGCCCGACTTCACGCTCCTCCTCACGACCCAGACGTCAACCGGGGCAGCCATGGCACGTCGCCTCTGCCCTGATGTGCCCCACCGAAGCGCCCCCCTCGATCTGCCCTGGGTGGCGGCTCGGGCCGTGGCGCAGGTACGCCCCAGAGTCCTGGTCCTCGAATATCTGGAACTCTGGCCTCGGCAGGTGGCGGCCTGCGCCCGCAAAGGGGTGCCAGTGATGGTGGTGGACGGCAGAGTCAGCCAGAAGAGCCTGCGCTGGCGGTGGCTGCTCAAGACCACGGCACGCCGAGTGAGCTGCTTCTGTGGTCGTAGCGACGGCGATCGAGCCCGGGCCGTGCAGCTCGGGGTGTCACCCTCGAAGGCTTTCGTCTGTGGCAACGGTAAATATGACGCCTTGAGGGTGGCACCACAGCCAGAAGAATCCCTGAGAGCGGCTCTGGGGAACCCTGATGTGGTGGTGGGCAGTCTGCACCCCGACGAGTTCGAGGCGGCCATGAGCGCCCTGGCTGGGTCGAGTCTGCGGGGTGTCATTGCCCCTCGCTATCCTGCCGACAGCGCCCGAATCATGGCCCTCGGCGCCCACCATGGTGTGTCGTGCGCTCTGCGGAGCGAGGGCCCCGCACCGCTGGCGGATTGGATCGTGTTGGACACGATGGGCGAGCTCGCCGCCGCATATGGGCTGGCCTCAGTGGCCATCGTCGGTGGCACCTTCGGACGCCGGGGTGGGCAGAACCTCGTGGAGCCTGCGGCCCATGGCGTGCCTGTGGTGCATGGTCCAAACGTGGCCAACATCACCGAAGAAGCCGAGGCCCTGGCGGGGGCTGGGGCCACTGAGGTGCCCCACTGGCGAGCCGCTGTGGAGCTCGCTGCGGTCAGGTGTGTTGATCCAGGCCCTGATCCACGGGCAGCATTGAGTGCGCTCACCGGTGCTACGGCGGCCCACCTCGACCACCTGGCCCGGTTGCTGGCGTCACCACAGCTGCCAGCTGCGTGAAAGACTCCTCACGGCCGCTCCACTTGAGCTAAAGTCCGCTGAGTTCACAACCCAGACCCTGGAGGTCCACTCTACATGTCCGGCCCAGTCCGTCAGTCCATCGAAATCGACGCCACCCCCGAGCAGGTCTACGACGTCATTGTGGACTTCGAACGCTATCCGAGCTTCGTGCCCAACCAGAGCGGCGCCCGCATCGTCAAGCAGGAGGAGAACCGCTGGGAGGTGGAGTTCGAACTGCAGATCGTCAAGCGCCTCACCTACAACCTGAAGCTCACCGGAGTACCTGGCAAGAGTCTGCGCTGGCAGCTCGTCCGCGGCGACATGATGAAGAAGAACGACGGGGGCTGGACCCTCGAAGAGCTCCCCGGCGGTCGCACCAAAGCCACCTACGACATCGAGGTGGCCGTGAAGGGCTTCGTGCCCAAGGCGATCTCCACGAAGCTCGTCGCCACCACGCTCCCGGAGAACCTCAAGGCCTTCAAGGGCGAGATCGAGCGGCGGGCGTCCTGAAGATGATGATCGGTCGGCTCGCCCTCGGGGGGCTGCTGTGGGCGTTCACATGCTCCACGGCCCTCGCTCAGTCCGAAGCGCAGGTGAAGGACCAAGAGGCGGCGCCGAAGGCTCCATCACCGGCGCTGGCCAAGGCCGATCTCAAAGGCCGCCCGGTGGGGCTCGCCGTGAGAGAGACGGTGAAGCCCGTCACCGATGGCGATCGAGAAGCCTTCCTCAACGGGGCCCGGCTGGCCCTCGGGGTGGCCCCAGGTCTGGAAGGCCAGGCGCTGCGGGATCCGCTGACCACCCCCGCCCGGCGACGCCGCATGGCCGATGCCCAGAGCGCCCTCGAGAAGGGTCAGCAGGCCTATCTCGACCTCTACCTCGGAGCTGCAGAGCGCCACCTGTCCACGGCGGTGGAGCGTCTGATGGAGGATCCCTCCGCCCTCGCCGAAGCAGGGGTCGCGATCCAGGCCACGTTGTTGCTGGCGCAGGTGCGGCTCACGCAGCAGCGGGTCTCGGAGGCCGATCGCATCCTCACCCGAGGGGTGCTGGCGTTTCCCAACTTCCCCGGGCCTGCCCATCCACCTCCGCCGGAGGTGGCTGTGCGGCTGAAGGGCATGATGACCCGTATGGCGCCCGATCTCACCGGGGGCCTGAAGGTGGAGTCCACGCCACCGGGCCTGCAGGTCCACGTGAACGGGGTCTCCATCGGCGAGACCCCAGCCACAGTGAGCAATCTGCCGGCGCGACCCTTCCGCATACGTGTTTCCCGTGACGGGGTGCTCGTGGGCACCCGTCTCGTGGAGCCCCTCGAAGGGGGCATGCGGGCGGTGCGCTTCGACATCGGCGGGGCCACGGCTCGGGCGGCCACCCTCGCCGAGCTGCAGGGGCTGCGCAGAGAGTCCGAGGTCTGGCCAGGGTTGCAGGCCTTTGCCGCCGCCGTAGAGGCGGAAGAGGTCTGTGTGGCTGTGGCAGAAGGCGCAGATGTGCACGTGGTGCGTCTGAGCCCCACGCGGCGTCGCATCATCGGTGGCCATCGCCGGCCTGTGCCGGACAGCACCGCCGCATGGCAGGCCCTCGGTCGTCTCTGTGCGCCGGAGATCCCCAGCATCCTCACTGTGGAGCAGGTTCAAAAAGGTCTCTGGGGAGAGGCCCTGACCGAAGGCCCGCAGGGCCAGGGCCCCGAGGCGGACGGCACCCGCTCCGTCTGGGGGTGGAGTGCCGTGGGCGCTGGCGCTGCTGCGGGGGTCGTCGGGGTGATTTTCGGGGTTCAGGCCCTGCAGTCACAGGATGATTTCGAGAGCGCTGGCTCGCCTGCGCTCGCTGACGATGCCGCTGATCGTGCCCAGCGTCAGGCCTTGTTGGGAGATGTGGCCTACACCCTCTCCGCAGGCCTCGTCGCCACGGGGATTTATCTGCTGCTGACCGACCGTTGAACCCCCTCAGGGGGTGTGTTACTGCTCGACCAAACGAGAAGACCCAGGAGAGTGTGGATGAGCGGTTCGAACTCGGGGCCCCCCAACGGCCCACCGGAGTCTCGACCCAAACCGAAGCGACCCGAGCGCCCAAAGCTCGGTCGAAAAGGCCGACGTCGTTCCAAGACCATCGCTTCGAAGGCACTGTCCAAAGAAGAGAAGGCGGTGGCGAGAGAGTTGGAGGGCTTCGATTTCGATCGACCCGACCATCGCTCTCAATGTGCAAGTGGGGTGCGTCCTTGCCCGTATGTGTCGTGCAAGCACCACCTTTACCTCGACGTGAACCCCGAGACGGGTTCGATCAAACTCAACTTCCCCGATCTTGAGGTCTGGGATATGGCCGAGACCTGCGCCCTCGATGTTGCCGATCGCGGCGGCATCACCTTGGAAGAGGTGGGCGAGATCCTCAACCTCACCCGGGAGCGTATCCGCCAGGTGGAGGTGAAAGGCCTCGGCAAGCTCAGAGAGGCCTCGGAGAACATCGGTCTCCAAGACTTCCTGTCCATGGTGGAAGATCACATCTCTGATGACTGAGCGCCCATGAGCGCCCCGCCTGTAGGCAGCTTCTCGCTGCTCTGTCCTCCTCAATCCTGGTAAGCGCGCCATGTCACCCGCGGCACATCGCGGCGGGCTGAGTGGAGTCCTGCTGCTCAGATCGCTGCTGATCCACAGTGTGTGGATCGCTGCGCTCTTCGCTTTTGTGCTCGGGCTGGGGCAGCTGGGCCATGTGGGCGAGTTGCTGGTCCAGGCGCATCGGGCGTCATGTGTGCAATGGGGCACCCTCGCGCTCGCTGTGGTGACCGCTCTGGGCGAGGCGGCGCTGCCCATCGTGGCCCTGGGCGCGAGCGCCCTGGTGTACGGACGCCTGCACCGGGACGGCGCGCATCTCGCCTTCGCTGCACTGGGACGCCACCCGATTTCCGTGCTCTGGCCTGCAGGGGCCCTCGGGCTGTTCATCGGCGCGTTGAGCGTGATGTCGGCCACCACCCTGGTCCCAGAAAGCCTCGTTGGGGTGCGCGGGCTGTTGGTTGATGCTGCACGATGTACCCTCAGCGAGGGAGAGGGCACCTGGCCCTTGCCTCAAGGTGGCACCATCAGCCTTCGGGGCAGGGGAGAGCACCGTGAAATCTGGGCGGTCTGGTCTAGGGATGAGGCGCCACCCACTCTGGCCCGAGCACGTCAGGCCCAGTGGAACATTGGCGTTGATGAGAGCACGCTTATCCTCTCGGAGGCGCATCTCTGGGGTCCCCAGGTGAAGGCCACCGTGGGTGAGGCGACGGTGATCCTCGACGCAGGGCGCTGGTCGCGGAAGCTGAAAATGCTCGGGCCACCGAACGCGTTGCCGAGCGATGCCCTCGACCTTGAGAACGTGCATCACCATTTCGTCTGGCACCGACGCCTCGCTCTGCCATCTCTGACGCCTCTCTGGGCGCTGCTCGGTGCAGTGCTCGGGCTCTGGCTCGGCGCCGGTCGGGGCCTGCTCGGCGGGCTCGCTGTGGTGGCCCTCGCCCATGGACTGATGCGCAGTGGAGAGCTCTCGGCGCGCTTTTCCGATGGCTCGCCGGTGGTGGCGGCATGGGCGCCGGTGGGGGCTGTCCTGGTGGTGCTCTGGCTCTGGAGCAGATGGCTCAGCAGGCCGAGGTGACAGAGCGCGACAGGGGTTGACGCACTGTACTCCGAGCCATCAACGCTGAGCGCGCTTGCGGGCTGCGACGTATTTCCGCCGGCGGGCCTTGTAACGGATCTCCTGAGCAGGATTCAGCGCCAGCGCCCGATCAATGGCCGCCACGGCCGCCTGCGGGCGCCCATCGAGGAACCACAGCTCTGCCAGCGTGTCCCATGCGGCGTGGGACTCTGGGGCGAGCTGAGTGGCCCTGAGGGCAAAGCCGATGGCCTCGCCCCTCTGTGTCGGAGAGTCGCGCAGCAGCCAGGCGAGGTTGTTGAGTACATCGGCGTTTTCCCCACCAAAGGCCAGGGCCGCCCGATAGGCCTGCTCAGCCTCCTGGGTCTGGCTCATGGCCAGGGCGACGTCGCCCAGCTGTCGCTGTGCCTTGGGATCCCGTGGCCGAAGTGTCTGCTGACGTCGGGCCTCTACGAGGGCACCCTCCAAGTCTCCCGTGTGGAACAGCGCGCTCACCAGGCGATCACCGAGACCCTGATGTTTGGGGTGATGATCGAGGCCCCCACGCAGCACCGAGATCGCTTGTCGGTGCATGGCTTTGGCCACCAGCAGGCTCGCCAGGGCGAGGTGTACGTCCGGTGGCGCATCGGCCCGGGCACCGAGACTGGCGAAGACCTGCTCCGCCTCTGGCACACGCTCGGCCTCGATGAGGGCCGCCGACAACAGCGTGAGATCTTCCAGGGAGCGACCCTGGTCGGGATAGCGCTCCAGGACCGCCACCGCCTGATCGTACTCACCGCCGCCGATGAGCGCCCGGGCGAGCATTCGGCCGAGCCGCCGATCTTCAGGGCGCTCCTCGGTGATCAGCTTCAAGAACGCGATCTGGTCGAAGTCTCCGCCCGGCTTGATCTCCAGACGGGAGGGTAGAGCGCCTTGCAGTCGTCTGAGACTGCCCTTGAGGGCCATGATGCCCCGCGGGCTGTACCGCCCATCGGAGACCTCGAGGGTGATCTCGATGCGGGTCTGGCTGCCCTCGCGCTGCTCGCGGATGGAGATGTGTGCCCCTGCCTCATTGAGGGAGATGGAGAGGGGCTTCCACTGAAAACGGTATCCCTCGGGGGCGTCGAGGACGATGGTGCGCTGAAGGGTGCGGGCAGGCAGCTGCTGTGGGCTCACCGTCATTGCTTTGAGCGGAGCGCCCTCAAGCAGATCGACGTCGAGGGTGTAGAACAGGCTGCCGTCGAGCTGTACGCCCACGAGATCGAGATCTTCGTGGCGGGTGCTGATGGTGACGGGGGCCTCGGGGAAGTCGAGCCCTTCGAGGGTGATGCTGTCGGGGCTCATGGCGCCGCCCAATACAAAGCCCGGTGATCTCAGGTGCGTGTGCCGAGCCACCGGGGCGAGGCGACCCAGGTGCTGTCGAGCTTTGCCAGCGAGATCACCCGTGAGGGCGGTGCGGGCCTCGAGGGTGCCACCACCGGTGGGGGTGAGGACCATCTGTACCTCTTCCACGAGCGTGTGAGCGCCGGGGTCACTCTCCGGTACGTGCTTGAGCGCGCCCCCGTCCCCATCGACGACGAAAGCCAGGCGCCCGCGGAGCATCTCGGGGACGGCGGTGAGGGTGCCCATGCCCGAGGTGGCGTCGAGCCAGAGATCGTGTTGCTCCGGTGTCTGCGCAGGCACATACAACAACACGTGGCTGAACTGGGCCGGAGAGGGGTGATCCTTCTGCACGAAGCCCGAGTCGCGGGGGCGCACCAGAGCCGGCAGCGCCTTGATGCCGAGGGTGTCCAACATGGCCACCATGAGGGCAGTCATGTCTTTGCAGTCCCCCGAAGCCCGGGCCAGGGTGCTCACCGCCGGTCGAGGCTTGTAGGCCCCCACGCCGATCTCGAGGCCCAGATATTGGATCTTGGACTCGACGTAGGCATAGACCGCGGCGATTTTGGCCTCTCGATCCGTAGCGTTCGCGGTGATTTTCGCCGTGAGTGCCTTCAGCTGTGCATCGACGGCAGTGCTCGGTGAGAACAGGTCGTGGTACCAGGAATCCACAGCTGCCCAGTCCTCCAAGCTGGAGATGTGCACCGCAGGCACCGGAGGATCAGAAGGCTTGCGTCGAGGCATGTAGCCCGAGAGGTCGTGGGCTTCCCAAATCACCTCTCGTCGACCCCCCGTCACCTGCTCCTTGGGCGCCGGTAGGGCAGGGGCGTGGGCGGTGTACTGCGTCTCAGCGGGCAAATCGAGGGTGTAGCGGACCCGTACGGTGGGCTCGGCGTTGCCGAGCACGTAGCTGTCCCACCATGCGCCGAGATCGACGCTCCTGGGGCGGCCGACCACCACGGTGTAGTCCACGATCGACCCTGGCTCCACTGCAGGGAACTCCATCCGCAGGCGGCGACCCTCACCGTAGAGCGCTGTGTCGGCGAAGGGGTTCACCGTGGAAATCATCTGAGGGGCTACGGGCACCACTGCGCCGTCCGGCGTCAGGGTCCGGGCCTGCACGATCTGTGGAGGGGCGTTCACGTTGAAGGGGATCAACGTCGCCTGGTGACTCTCGACTGCACTTCGGTGGCGCACGAGCACCGAGCGTACATGAGTGATCTGCATCACTCGCCCACCGTCGACCTTCACTTTCCGTTCGTCCCGCAGCACCACAGCGCCAGGCGCTTCGTCCACCGACGGCGCCCTGGCTGCGAGGGCCTGGAGCTCAGGATCGACCTGGGCGGCCATGAGACCAGGCTCTTTCACGGCGTGGGGCCCCTCGAGGGCCGGATCGCGCCGCATCATGGCGTCGAGGATCTGCCGAGCGGCGAGATGATCGGGGTTGCGCACGAGCAGGGCTCTGAGCTGATCCGCTGCCGCCTCGAGCTGGCCCTGGCGCTGCAGTAAATGGGCGAAGTCGAAGCGCAGGCTCTCGTCGGTGGGTGCGAGCCGTACGGCGTGTTGATAGGCGGCGATGGCCTCACCTGAACGGTTGAGATCGGCGTAGACCGCCCCGAGCACGGGCATCAGCTCCGGGAGCGGGGCGCCGAGGGCTCGGGCCCGCTCCAGGGCATCTGCGGCGCGGAGGCTGTCTCCAGCACCATACAACGCCTGGCCGAGGTGCATGTGCAGCCTGGCGTCTGCAGGCCGCTGTACCACCAGCCCCGAGAGCAGCTGCGCCGCCTCCTGGAACCGGTCCACCGACAGCAACCCGTGGGCGAGCCTCAGGCGAGGTCGGCCGTGCTCGGGGAACCGGGTCACCAGCTGGCGCCAGCGACCGAGGGCCAGCTCGATCTCGCCATCGAGGAACTCCATACGGGCGAGCTCGTCGGCGTAGTCGGGATCAGTGGGATCGAGCTTGGTGGCCTGAGACATCATGGCTCGGGCATCGCCTCGACGACCCGCTTCTTCCAGAGCATCGCCCAGGTCGAAGTACAGGATCGCTGCTTTGGGATGATGGTCTATCCCCCGACGGAAGATGGCCGCAGCCTGCAAGTAGCGCCGCTGGCTGTAGCGCCACCGACCATAACTGCGCCAGGCCGAGAGCAAATCGGGGTGTTTGTCGACGAGGGCGCCGTACTCCACCTCGGCCCAGCTCTCGGAGCCTGCGCTGGCGAGGGCCCGAGCCACGAGCAGGCGGCTCTCGCCCTGGCGACGCTCGTCTTCATAGAGGGCCGGGCGCAGAGTGAGCGCTTCATCGAGCCGGTTGAGCGTCACCAGAGCCTGGAATTTGAGGGCCAGGGCTTCGTGAGAGAGCGGATCTTTCTTCAGGACCCGATCAGCCCACACCAGGGCCGACCGACCATCGTCGGAGAGAAGCAGCGCTCGACCGAGGGCGAGCTGGTGATCGCGATCGTGTGGCTCGGCCTCCACCAGCGCGGTGAAATGTGCCGTGGCTCTGGCCCCTTCGCCGAGGCTCACGAGGATGTGGCCCAACACCGCTCGAGCGCGATGGTGCCCGGGGTGGCGCACCAGCACCGACTCCAGGGCATTCCGTGCCTGGTTGCGATCATTGAGCTCGAGGAACGCCCGGGCCATCAAGAAGTGGGGGGCGGCAGCGTCGGGGTGTAGAGAGACGGCCTTGAGGCTGAGGCTCATGGCCGCTGCAGGCTGACCGGTGCGCAGCGCCATGAGGCCCTGGGCCATGAAGCTCTCGTAGGCCTGAGGTGCAGCATGGAGCAGGCTGTCGAGTAGAGGTGCAGCCTCGGAGAATTGCCCTGCCTCGGTGCGCCAGCGGGCGGCGAGGGAGAGCGCGCCGATGTGCTTGGGATCCAGGTCACGGGCTCGGGCGAGGGTGATCAAGGCTGTGGCTTCGTCACCACGGGCCGCGGCGTGCCGGGCCTGAGAAACGAAGCAGGGGGCCTCGTCGGGGAACTGCTCGGCACATTGCTCCAGAAGAGCGGCGCCGGCCTTCTCGTCCGTCAGCCGCAAGGCTTCGCCTGTAAAAGCCCACACCGCAGATGACTGCGTGTGTTGTTGTCGCAGCTTCTCCATGGCCTGGGCCAGCCGAGCCCCCTGACCCAGACGCCGGGCTGCCGTGAGCGCGCAGCGGAAGGCCCCCGTGTCAGTGGGGGTGGTTTTGAGCCGCACCAGGCAGGTCCGCAGACGCCCTTGGACAGTGGCAGGCTGCTTCGCCGGTGTCACGACAGGTGTGGGGGAGGGGGCGGCACCACAGCCAGAGAGGGGCATACACAACAGGGCGAGGAGCAGGAGAGGGCATCGCCTGAGAACAGAGAACGACGAAGACATACCAATACCTCTCTCCGGCGATGCGCCGAGCCAGAATCACATGAGCCCACCATTCATCTGAGCCACCTCTCTTCGATCACTGGGGCTGTGATCAGAGATGTCTCAAAGGTCGAAAAGGAAACAGCCTGTCTCTGTGTGCCTCGAGATTTGGACCGCCCAGGCCAGTGGCTGAATTCACCTCTTATGTGCTCTACGGCGAGATCGAGGCCAGGACTGAAGCCCTCAGGGAGAATTCGCCGCAGATAAGCGGCAGGGGGTCAGCCTATGCGGCGAGTCTGTGATCAGCGCTCGCCAGAGGTGTCGTATTCAGTGACGATCCAACGGACATGGCTCATGTTCGCGCTGGGCAGGAGAGGGCCTGCCATGCCCGAGAGGTCCACGAGAAACGCGCCGCTCCGCACATCATCTGCCGGGCCGGACTGTCCGAGGAACAGATAGGTGACGGTGCCATCGGCGATCTCGGTCAGAGGCTGGGGCTGGCGCTCGGAGAGCAGGCCCTCCACCCCAGAGGACATGTCGGAGATGAGGGCGTCGGTGAGGGTGGTGAGAGTGCCTGGAAGCCCGCAGAAGTCGCCGCCATCGAAGATGGCCCGCTGATCGACGTCCATGCGGAACACATCATAGTGCGGTGAGAGGGGACCATCTTTCTCCGGGACGTGGCGGGCAAAGACCAGGGCACCGAGGTTGGCCGTGAAGGCAGGCTCTCGATCCCCAGCCCACACGTCCCGGCGTTGAGGATCACCGTCGGTGACCCGGCAGACTGATCCAACGCTCTCGTTGCCCACCCACAGCGTTGAGCGCATCTCACAGGCGTCACCCTCGCAGATCTCCTCGAGGCGGCTGTAGGCGAAGAGCGGCGTGCCCACCGCTGCGGTGACGTCGCGGGCCTGCACGTCGAGATCCGTGAGGGGCAACATCAGGTCGCGATCCCGGCCGGTGTTGTCGAAGGCCGACATCCACACACCCTCGGCGCCGTCGGCACACGACATCGAAAAGATGAGCCGGCGATCGTCCCGCCAGCCTACGCCGCCGGCACCGGCGTCACAGTCATCGGGGGTGATGGCGTAAGCATCAGCGGCTCGCAGATCAAGCACCCACACCACACCGCGGTCCGAGCGATCGGCCATCTGGTGACGCACCACCGCCACTCGGCGCCGATCTGGGGCCACGGCATGGGCGCCCCAGAACCCGGCTTCGGTGGTGATCCGCTGTACGTCGGATCCGTCGCCACGCACGCTGTAGAGGTGCCCGCCGGCATCATCGACGGCGGCATAGGTCAGATCACCAGAGATGTTGCCCACCACCGGTCGCACCTCACCATCGGGCAGATCGACCACCTGAGCGTCGGCAGGCACAGCGGCGTCAGGGGCGGTCGTGGCGTCGGCTGAAGTGCTCTCACCTCCGCCGTCATCACACGCCACCAGGGCGGCGAGGCAGATCCAGTGGGGTCGAATCGGCATGATCTCTCTCAGTCCTGATCAGTCACAGTCATCTCGGGTCTCGTCTTCGTCGAGGGCTCGACGCCATCGAGCAGCCACTCGAGCAGCCTCTTCCAAAGCGGGCAGGGCTCGAGTGGAGACAAGATCTGCAGCATCTGCGAGGGCGCTCTGGAGCCGCTCGCGTTTGGGGGTGAGCCAGTACAACTTCGGCCCTTCGGGGCACAGCTGCTCCAATGTCACCACGATACCCGGTGCGCATACGCCCTTGGCAACCTCAAGGGCCTGCATGGGGATTGGCCAGGGGGTCACGGCGAAACGGAGCGAAAAGCCATCTCTGGCAGGGCCTCGGACCAGTTCCAGCCGGATACAGGCCCCCTCGACAGATTTCACGAAACCCAATCGTCGAGCCTCGACTGAGGCCTGGCGATCCACCTCGAAGCCGGGCAGGGCCTGTGGGATGAGCCGCCGTGCATCGATGCCCAGCCAGGCCTCCGGCGTATCAGCGTGTCCGGCGACGCCGGCCCACCACCGACCGACCGCCGAAGGGACTACAGGCGTGAGATGCGCTGGCAGCACATCGGGGGACGTGTGATCGTGCAGAGCGTGCATCATCGCCTGCACCAGCGCAGCATATCGACGCCCTGATTCGCTTTCTGCCACGGGCCAGTGATGACGCCAGCCCCCTTCATCCTCGAGATGTTTCTGCAGAGCGGGCAGTGGGGACAAAGCCCCGTGAAGCCGCCTCGGATCATCCTCGGGGGTGGTGCACTCGAGCACGTCATCATGACTGCGTCGTTGTCCTCGGTGAATCAGCGCCTGGGCAGAGAGTTGGCCATCGATCTCTGCTGACGGGTGCAGGCGAGGCCACCACAGGGTCCAATCGTGCATGCCCCGTTGAAACCGCTGGTGATCCAACAGGCCCTCGTGGATCAAGTCTTCGAGGGCCCCGGGCTGCTGCCGTGTGGAGATGCCCGCCCTGAGCGCCGTGCCAGCCTCCCGGGCGGACCAAAGGCTCTCCAGTACGTCGAGTGGGCCCATCCACCGCCATCGGCCTCGGGGGCGGCCAGAGAGGGCCTCGGTGGCGATGCTCAGGAGGGTGGGGCTGATCTCCAGAGGCGCCAAAACCAGCGCCCATGTACCCCGCCGACCGGGCACGAGCTCTCCGGGCATGCCAGCCTCCTCGATGCAGCGCTGTTGAAGGTGCAGTAACAACTTCGGGGGCGCAGCCTCGGCCTCACCTGTGTGGGGCGAGAAGGGTGGCGTGTCGTGAGAGACTGCCTCGGGGGAGAGGCTCCAGATCCAGGGGCGCTGAGCTGTGCCCCCATCCTGATCCCACACTGTCTCTGGGGCGGTGAACACTGAGGGGCCAATGGGGCAGGTGAGCCTCAGCCCCCCATCTGCCCCATGACTGATCCATTCCACCTCGCAGGCCACAGCCCGCCGAAGCCACACCGCGGATGCTGTGGGAGAGGTCGGACCATCATCGAGCTCGAGCCAGTGGCCCTCGAATCCATCTGGAAGGAACGGCGCCAGATCCTTCAGTGGATCGAGCGCGCGCCACGCCACATGGCCTGTGCCGGGACCGGTGAGACCAAGGTGTTGGAGGGCGGCGAGGGCCAGTGGCCAGCTGCGGCCGAGGCTGCGCGGTCGCCCGAGGAGCGGGCCGCGGTGCACACGGGTCATTCTGCCGCCGAGGGCCCTGTGAGGGCGGCCTCCAGTGACAGGCGAGGCTCTGGCTGCTGCCCTACGGGCTGCTCTTGCAGATACATGGTGTTGATGAGGACCAGCATCTTGTTGAGATGGTCAAGGTTGAGCACGGCTTCCGAGGTGAGGGCCTCAACGACCTGCTCAGGTGACATGTCCTCGAAATTGAGGCCACACCAGACCAGGCCTTCTTCAGCGGTTTGCACGGCGGGGCCGTGGGTCCGACAGATGACGGGCCGAGCCGGGTAGACGGCGCAGGCACCATCGGCGTCGAGAAACACGCAGCGCTCTCCGGCCTGGACCGAGGCATCGGTCAACCGAGCGCGCAGGGATTCGCGCAGGGCCTGAGGCTGAGTCGAGAGCCACTGGGCGATGGCTTCGACTTCCACCGCCCATGCCGTGCGGCGGGTACGACAGCAGCCATCACAGCCGCGTTTGCAATTGAGGTAGGGGCCCTGCAGGCGATCGACCCGGGTATTGAAGGCATCGATCTGCCCTCGAAGCTGTCCGTAGCGCTCGAGGGCAGACATCGATCACTCCTCTGCAGGGGCGCTGGCGGTGAGGTAGACCGTGGAGGCGCCACCGACGACGTTCGACTCGATGACCAGGGCGGCGATGTGAGAGCGACCCATCTCGGCGGGGCGAGCGAAGGTCACCTCCACCGTGTGGGTGTCGCCAGGGGCCAGGGTGAGATCAGCGTCGACGCCACCAGAGGAGATGCTGAACTCGGGATCGCTGCCTACACCCATAGAGACCTCGCCCATGGCGATGCTCGAGATCACCAGATCGGACTCGCCGGTGTTGCGCAGGGTGACGCTCTGGGCCTGGGACATCCCCAGAGCCACGTCGGAGAAGTCGATGGCGGCGGGATCGACGGTGAGCGAGGCGGGGGCCTGACCACCAGAAGCCACCAGAGGTACCTCCACGACGGTGCGACGAGCATCGCCGGGGAACTCGGGGTTGTCGGCGCCGTTGTTGGCGTTGGACACCACCTGGAGCGTGCCGTTGTTCGGCGTGTTCGGATCCGCAGGCTGGTACACCACTTCCACAGAGTCCACGGCCTGGCCCGGCGGGATGGTGAAGCTGGTGGCGGAGGCGATGCGGTAGCCCTCACCGGTGGTCTTCACGTCGAGGACCTCGAGGTTCTTGGCGCCGGTGTTGCGCAGGGTGACCAGGGTACGGGACATACCCTGGCCGAGGGCGGGCATGCGGACCGGGTTGGGGCCCACCTCGAGCACCGCGAAGACCGGAGAAGAGGTCACAGTGATGCGCAGGGGGTTGTTCTCGGGATCATTGCTGTCCACCACGAGCACCGCTTCATCGGCCACATCGTCGGCGGGCTCGTAGATCACCCGGATCTCCTGAGCGTCCTGCTCGTTCACCACCCAGGGCAGATCCGGATCGAGCAGCTCGATGCGGTACTCGTCGATGGGGGCGCCGTTCTCGTCTTGAGGCTGCGCGGTGAGGTACTCGAGGCGCACGTCGTACACCTCGAGGGGGCCGTTGCCGGTGTTCCGCAGCAACAGGGTCTCGCTCCCCATCGCCACCCCGGGGAAGGCCACCACGGTGGGGGCCACGGAGATGCGGGGGCTCGCCGCCTGAACGTTCAGGCTCACCCGGATCTCCTGCTTGTCCCGGTCGACGACGTTGCTGGTCACCACCAGATCGGTCCCCGCAGGGGGGTTGGTGTCGATGGCCTGATAGTAGACGTCGAACTCGATGAAGGACGGATCACCCGTGTCGGTGCCCACGCCCTCGGGAGATAGGGTGAAGGGTACTTCCCGACCAGGGTTCCAGGCGTAGTAGCACTGCGCCTTCACGTCGGGAGGCAGCTCCTGCACATTGTTCACCCCCTGTTCGAAGAGGTTGCAGGCCTCGTAGCCCTCGATGGTGATCCCGGTGACGGTGAGTGGGGTCTCACCGCCTCGAGCGTCGATGGTGATCTTCTCGCCGAGCACCTCACCGGTGCGGTTGGGGCGGTTGAAGAAGAGGCTCGTGGGGCTGACCTCGATGTCGTTCGACTTGGTCTCTTCGAAGTTGTCGCCGCCGCAGCTCGCCACCAAGCTCGAGAGGAGCAGGAGGCCGAGTGAGAGACGCCCGGGGCGGGTTGTGTGTGGAGACATGCTCACCTCGATTCAAAACGTGTGTGCAGATGCTGAGCGTTCGAGCACTGAGCGACCGAACGCTTGGCGGGCAGAAGACCTGCTTCAAGCCCCTGAGATTCACTGAGCTTTGCAGAGCCCCGCGGCCCCGCAGCGGGCATCACTGGCGGCGCTGGAAGCACTCCGCCTCGTAGTCCACCTGAATGCGACTCCCGGCGGTGGGGATCTGGCCCTCGTTGAAGATCACCGAGTTGCTCTCCTCGTCGTACGCCCAGGCGCCGGGCACCGGGCGACCGTCCACGGTGACCTCGAGGCTGTCGGCCACCGCAGGGCGGCTCAAGAAGAACTGACGCTGCAGGCCAAAGGCCCGGTTGCCGATCTCCCGCAGGCTGGTACCGAAGCTGTTGTCGCAGATGCTGTACATCGCGCCGTTGGTGCGATCAGCCACCTCGCCCCAGCGCCGACCGGCAGAGGCGTTCCCGCCTGCGCCCTCGCAGTCAGAGGGGCGGCCGTTGTCGGCACCCACGATCATGCTGGTGCCCAGCAGTGACTCGTTGCGGAAACCCTTAATGTTCTTCAAGAAGTCGATGTAGAAGTTCAGCGTGCCTGGGGAGCTGTCGTCCTCGTCGCTGAGGAACACCACCTCGAGGCGGGCCCGCTCGCGCAAGAAGCCGCGGTTGTGACCGCCGCAGAAGCCGCCGACGCACATATCAGGGGCCACGCAGTCCATGTCGTTGTTGCAGGCGATGCCCGTGTCGAAGGACAAGGGGTTGGACAGCGCCTTCTGAGCAGCCTCGAGACCCTGCTCGTCACCATCACCACCGGTGCCCACGTCGGCGTTGTTGCCCACGAGGCGGGCCGTGTCGGCGTCTCGGGTCACGATGCGGGGGTTACCCTGCAGCTTGCCGGACTGGTTCTCGTTGGTCATGTCTGTGGTGATGACACCGATCTGGAAGTTGTTCCGGAACTGATCGGCGCCCCGCAGGAAGTCGGCGATGCCGTTGCGCAGGTTCTGCTGCTCCTCGCTCATCGAACCTGAGTTGTCGACGACGAGCAGCACGTCGACCTCGCGGCCGCTCACCTGCTCGAAGACATCGCTCGTCTCGGCGTCGGGCACACCCTCACCGGTCAGAGGCACGCGGAGCTCCTGGGTGTCGCTGGCGTCGGACTCGAAGACCAGGGCGCACTCGTCGCCGCCGAGGTTCGCAGGCTCGTACTGCAGCCGCACCTCAGCGGGGATGTTCCGGTTCACCTCGATGCAGCCCTCTTCGTTGGCCACAGGGCGGTCGACCACGAAGAACTCGTTGCAGCCGGGGCCGTCGAGGTAGATGTCGGTGATGCAGATGTTGATGATGCCGGTGTTGTAGACCGTCACCCGCTCCTCGCGGCTGGCGCACTGGCCCGCAGTGACCGCACCGAAGTCGAGCCGCTCGGGAATGACCTCGATGTCGGACTCACCGCTCACGCCCACCAGACGGCCCATGGCCACCCGCTCCTCCATCAAGTAGGGATCGAAGTAGGTGACGTTGAGCGTGTAGACGTCGGAGTTGAACACCTGCGGGGTGTAGGTGATCTCCACGGGGTTGAAGGAGCCCGGCCCCACCTGAGGGCCCTGCAGCGGGCGGGTGATGGCGAAGCTCGGAGGGCCGAACATGATGGGGATCAGCGGGGCCACTGTCTGATCGCGGATCTCGCAGTTCCCGGTGCCCGAGTTCACCACCTCGACCTCGCGGATGCTGAAGCCGCCGCGGCTCACCAGACCGAAGTCGGCGGGGCTCGGCACGATGACGAGGTTGCAGGTTGGGGCGCCACCACCGACGACGCGGAGGGGCACATCCACCTGGGGCTGCTCAGGATCGTTGTTCTCGATGAGCATGTTGCCCACCGACACCTGATTCTCCTGCAAACCCACGTTGTTGTAGAACATGTTGAGCACCAGCAAGCCACGGGGCTCGATGGGATCGTTCACGTTGGCGCCGTCGGCGGCCTCGAAGCGGAAGTTCGGATCGCCATCGATGGCGACGCTGGAGAGCTCGAGGGGCAGATCGCCACAGTTCACCACGCGGACGGGCACAGGGCCGGCCTCGACACCGAGAGCCACCCGGCCGTAGTCGATGGAGCCGGGCTCCACAGAAATGCAGGGGCGCCGCACGCGGCCGCTCACGGGCACGCTGGCGAAGGGGGCCCGTGGGTCGTTGCTCTGAATCACGATGCCCGAGAGGTGTGTACCGGGCTGCTGAGGGGCGTAGGCCACGGTCATGCGCACTGCGTCGCCGGGCTCGATGGTCAGGGCGCCCTCAGGCAGGTCGAACTGGAACTGGCCGTTGATCTCGGGGGGGTTGGGCTGAGGGTAGATGCGCTCGATCTCCAGGGGCACGTCGCCGACGTTCTCCACAAGCACCGTCGCCGGCTCGGTCACTGCGCCGAGATCGACGGCGCCAAAGGCCACCGACTCCGGACTCACCAGAATGCGGGGGCTGGGCTCTTCACCACGCAAGGGGATGGTGATGATGGGCAACAGCTCGTCGGTGGTCTCGATGACGAGATCGCCAGAGTCCTGGTTGAGCCCTGTAGGCGTGTAGAGGACCTCGTAGCTGATCTGGTTCTCGCGATCGAGGGTGGGGCGGGCCTCGAAGTCACCGGTGAGGGTGAAGTCGGGAGAGGTCTCCTCGGTGAGGTAGACATCGACGATGTCCACGGGCACTGCACCCAGGTTGATCACCTGCAGCGCCTCCACTGCGCTCGATCCACTCGCCACGGAGCCGAAGAGCAGGCGATCCGGCGCATAGCGCAGCTCAGCCTGGGCTTCGAGGGCCTGAATGCGGACCACCGTCTCCGGGCGGTCGGGATCATTGCTCTGCAAGACCAGACTGCCGGAGTCTTCACCGGGGTTGAGCGGGGTGTAGGTCACCATGACCTCTTGAGACTCGCCGGCTTCGAGCACCAGGGGGTACTCGAACTCCGAGAAGCTGAACTCCCGCAAGTCGAGGCCGTTGGAGGGGGTCATCTCCAAGATGGCGAGCTGGGCGCCGCCCACGTTGGAGATCGTGAAGGCACGGGTCGTGGTCTCATTGAGCGAAATGCCCGAGAACACGATCAGCTCAGGGTCCACCCTGATCTCCGGGAAGTCGGTTTGGGTGAGGTTCCCACCGCCGCCGTCGGAAGAGTCCTCGCACGCAAAGAGCCCAAAGACTGCCGAGAGGGACAGCAGAAGGGAGAGAAATCCACGGGATACACCGCTGCAGAGCTGCATCAATCGAACCTCCAGGGGAGAAGCGGCGCAAAACATAGCAATGGTGCCCGGAGCCCAACAAGGTGAATACAATTTCACCCTGTCGGCGGGCAGACCAGAGAGAGGAAGTGTGGTGCACTCAGGCACCGGATGGACGGCGGCATGTGCCGATCAGGGGATGACGTATTCCCGCTCGGTGAGCACCTGGTCTTGTGTGGTGATCTCGGGGCACGTGGGGGCGTCGTCGCACCACGCCACGCTGGCGATCCACCACAACACCCGGTTCTCCTGAATGGGCCGGTCCACCCACTCGGCGAAGAGCTCACCTCGAATGAACAAGCGCACCGTTACATAGGAGAGGTGATCCATTCGCGGGTCCACCTCAGGGTCATTGAACGTGCTCTGGGCCCGGAAGTAGAGGGCGCCGATGTCGTAGGTCACCCCCACCTCGGGGCTGTCGAGGTTGATGTTCTCCGGGCCTGCACCGTTGGTGTCGTCGATGTCCAGGGTGGGATCATCCGACTGCTGGCCGGGGATGCCCCAGTCAGGCTGCGTGTTGCGGAAGTACACCGTCCAGTTGTTGCCTTCCTGGCCCCAACGGCCCTCAGCGTTCTGATGGCGCAGGTGCAAGTCGATGTCGGTGCCGATGTCGTCGGTCTCGTCGGGATCGTCGGGGGTGGACCACACCATCTGGATGTGCATGTCCCGCTCGGGGATCGCCAGGATGCTCAAGGTGGCCACCGGGGGATCACAGCTGGCCTGGCCGAGAGCGTCGATGACGCGCAGCTCCAAGGTGTACTCCCCGGCGAGGTCGACGAAGAACAGCGCCTGCGGCGTGGTGTCGTCGTCATCTGGGCCGCCATCTGCAGGACGGGTGGGGTTCTCGTACGACTCCACAGGCTCGCTCACGCTGCCGTCGGGGCGGGAGACCACCGTCCATTGCCAGCGGCGGACCTCGCCGTCGGGATCCGTCGACGCCGCACCATCGAGGGTGATGATGTCGAGGGGAGCTACGTTGATCGACTCCTGCCGCACCACGGGGATCGGACAGGCGTTGTCCACGCCACGGCCGAAGAGGTCGATGCGTAGCGGGCTGGGATCGCCGTTGCTGTAAATGAGCAGAGCGCCGCCGTAGCCGGTGAGCTCCGTGGGCCAGAAACCCACCTCCACCAGTTGAGCAGGGAAGTTGCCGTCGGGCCCTGCGGCTGCGAGCTCGAACAAGGTGCCGTCTTCAGCGGGCTCGAACTCCGAGAGCACCCGGAACACGCCATCTGCCCCTTCGATCTCCATGCGGCTCACCTTGAGCGGGGTGGTGCCACAGCTCTCGATGCTCACCGAGCGCCGGTTGAAGGTCTCGGCGTCGAGGCTCTCCACCAACAGGGCGGATCCGAAGTCCAGGGTGTCGGGGAGGGCCTGAATACAGGCGGCGGCACCATTCGCCCTCAGCACCACCGTCGCCACTGGCTCCACGGCGTCGTTCGACTCGACGAGCAGCTCACCGGCGTCGGGGCCCAGGGTGGGGGGAGAGTAGGTCACCGTGATGGTCTCGGAGGCCAGAGGCTCGAGCACCAGAGGATCATCAGAGAGATCACCAATGATGTCGCGATCACCGAGGCGAGCCCCAAAGTCGGCGCTGCCGTTGATGGACAGTCGCGTCACCGTGAGTACGCCGGTGCCGGCGTTGGAGATCGTGAGCTCCTGCTCCCCCGTCTGGTTCGCCTCCACCTGACCGAAGTCCACGGTGCGCGGCGTCAGCCTGATCTCAGCGCCGGACTCGCCGGCGATGATGGGCAGGACGACGTTGCCCCGCTCCGGATCGTTGGTCCGCAGGGTGATGCTGCCAGAGTCCACCACCTCGTCTTCGGCGGAGTAGGTGACGATGAGGTTCATCGACTCGGCCTGCCCTGGGGCAAGCTCGATGACACCACCGGGCGGGGGCTCGGCGCCGTTGCCCCGGTCCACCTCCAAGCGGAACTCACCGGCAGACGAGTCGTCGACGAGGGTGATGTCGGCCATCTGCAGCGGCGCGGAGCCAGGGTTGGTCACCGTGATCTCGAGGACTCGGGTCTCTCCTGCGGCGAGCCGCGGAAAAGAGAACGAGTCGGGTGAGGCGCTGAACTCGGGGGTGTCACCGGCCTCGATGCTGCTGTCACACCCCGAGAAGAGGGTGGCCAGCGCGCCGAGCAGGCTCAAAACAATCAATCGTTGCACGTTCAAGACTCCAGGTGTGCTGGAAGGATGATGCATTGGCCGGGGTCGGCGCGACCGAAGGCAGGATTAAATTCCGAATGAGTGAACTTGGGGGGCAGGGGCGGGGGGCGCTCCGGATCAGGGGCGCTGGTCGTAGTAGCGGTCGGCGGTCTCAACCGTGCCGCCCTCGGGGCCCCACTGAATGCGGGCGGCGTCCCAGAAGTGGTCTGCTGCCTGCATCTCCTTCTCGTTCCCGTCGAAGTCCCAGGCCAGCTCACCCTGAATGAAGATGCGCAGCCGGGCGAAAGAGGCACCGTACTCGAAGTCACCGAGCAGGTCGTTGCTGCGGTAGTAGTGCACACCCACGAGGTAGGGGGCGCCGAGCAGGGTGGTGTTCTCGGGGTTGTTCAGGTTGATGTTCTCCGGGCCGGAGCCATTGGCGTCGTCCACGTCGAGGACCGGGTTGTCCGAGGGATCGTCGTTCACGCCCCAGTCGGGCTTGCTGTTCTCGTAGTAGCAGTCGAAGGGCGCCGCGAACCAGCCGTCGGCGAAGGGGTGCACGAGGTGCAGGTCGAGGTCGGTGCCCCGGCCGTCGGTCTCGTCAGGATCTTCAGGGGTACGCCAGGTCAGCTGCACCAGGATGTCTTCCTGAGGCTCGGCGACGATGGTCATGCGGCCGGAGGTCTGGCACTGGTCCGAGGACAGCCCGAGGTTGTCGGTGACCCGCAGCTCCACCACGTAGGTCCCAGCGACGTCGATCCAGAGCTGGGCGAAGGGGGTGGTGGGGTTCTGAGCCGGGCCCATGGAAGGATCAGCGGGGCTGAGTCGATCAGAGGGCTGGCTCACCGAGCCCTCGGGGCGGGAGACCACCACCCACTCGTAGAAGGCCGGCTGGCCGCTGGGGCTGTCCTGGTCGATGGAGGGGGAGCCATCGAGGAGCACCACGTCGAGGGGGGAGACGAACAGCTCGTTCTGCGCGGGGATGGCCTGAGGGCAGGCGTTGGAGACGCCGCGACCCAGAAGGCTGATCTCCTTGATGGGATCAAAGGGATCGTTGGTCTCCACCAGGATCACGCCGTTGTGTACGCGCTCTTCGAGGGGGCTGAAGTTCACCTGCAGGGTGCGGGAGGTCCGGGAGCCGTCGTCGGCCACAGGGGGCAGAATCTCCGGCAGGCCACCGGCGAAGGTCTCGTCGAAGACCGCGGTGTCGAGCTCGAAGGCCTCGTCGGCCCCAGCGTCGAGGTTCACGCTGATGATCTCGAGGGGCTGGGTGCCGCAGCTCTCCAGGGTGAAAGAGCGGCTGTCGGTGCGGTTCACCAAGCTGGTGCGGAACTCCACTGCTGAGGGCACGGCCTCGAGGCAGGGGATGGCGCCGTTGGCCCGCAGGTCGATGGAGACAAGGGGTTGAATGGGATCGTTGCTCACGATCTGGATCTCACCGGCGTCGGGACCCTCGGTCACCGGCGCGTACTTCACCTTGAGGATGACGGACGCACCAGGGGACAACCCGGGCTCGCCATCTTGATCGGGATCCTCAAGCAGCTCGGTGAACTGACGGATGTCCCGGTCGAGGAGCAGGGGGGTGAAGTCAGGGGAGCCAGCAGAGCGGATGTCGGAGATGAGCAGGGGCAGCTGACCGCGGTTGCTGATCGAGGCCTCAAGGATCTTCTCCTGGCCGGCGTCGACGCGCTCGAAGTCGAGGCTGAGGGGGTTGACGCCGATCTCGGGGATGGCGTCGCTGGTGACGACGGGGATGGTCACCGCGGAGTTGGCGAGGTTGGTCTGAAGCACGATGTCGCCGACGTCGCGATCTTCGTCCGTGGGGGTGTAGACCAGCTTCAAGCGCAGTCGCTCGTCGGTCTGCAGGGCGATGCGCTCAGTGAGGCTGCTCTGCTCGGCGCCGTCGGGCCCGATGAAGGAGAAGACGAACTCGCCGTTGAGGTTCACGTTGATGCCCTCGATGATCAGCGCGCCGTCACCGATGGACACCACCTCCACTTCCTGGGTGACGCTGTCGTCGATGTTCACTCTTGGGAAAGTGAACTCACCAGGGTTGATGTCGATCTCAGGGGTGGTCCCCGACGTGATGGTCTCGCCACAGCCGATGCCGACCATGGCTGCTGCGAGTACCGCGAGGCCAAACCAGGCAATCGGCGCCCGCTGAGAAGAAGGCTGGGACGAGGACTGGCCAGTGGCGGGTCCGGAACGGAGCATGAGATCCCCCTCATACGGTGGGTGAGCGCAAGGCGCAGGACACAGACGCACTATTGCGCATTACGGCCATCATTCGGAAGACGCCAGAACACCCCACAGTGAAATTTTTTTCACTCGGTGTGCTCGGGAACCTGCCTTTGTAATCCATGGCCGCGCAAGGCACGTGGGCGCAAGCCTATTCAAGGCGTGCGAGTAGAGTCAAATCGGGCGCCAAGTGTCACTTTGTGAACAAATTTGCCCTGGGCACGACACCCCATAAGGAGCCACGTTGACACTCAAGTAGGGCACATGCTAGCAAGGCGCGTTCGCTCAGCCGGGTGGCCCTACCCAAGACCCAAGGCGCCTCCAGCACCTGGGAGAAAACCCTGTGCGATTTGTATCCCCGCGCCGAGCGATTCTCGGAGGAAATATCTTGAGAAACAGCATGCGAACGCTCGCCACCCCCATGTTGGTGGCAGCCGTTGCGGCATCGGCGGCGTGTGACGCCACCGTCGCCCTGGACACGACGCGCCCGACCTTCACTCGGATCCTCTCCGCCGGCGCATGCGCCACCGCGGACAACCTCTCCGAGTTCGATCACTCCGTGCTCCTCCTCAACAAGGATCAGTTCATCCTGCCCAACCAGCGTCTGCGCAACGAGCGCCAGCCGCTGTCTGAGGTGATCGAGGCTGGAGACTTCGACTACAACTGTCCCGTGGAGCGCGCCTCCTGCGGTGACGGTGAGGGCGCCGCTCAGTCCGCCAGCAACCCCACCGATCAGCAGGTCAACCTGCTGGTCGAAGAGGTGGAGTTCCGCTGGTCCGGCGGCGAAGAGCGCCAGAGCGACGAGCGCCTCGTCATCTTGATGATGGACAACTCGGTGAGCCTCATCGGTGGCGATCCGCAGTCGCCCACCATCGACACCAACCGGGCCTCCGACCCCAACCGCGAGCGCATCACGTTCTTCCGCGAGCTGGTGAGCGACTTCCCCACCGAGAGCAGCAACGGCACCGGTGAGGTGAAGACCTGGGTGTCGGTGATGAAGTTCGACAGCCTGCCCATCATCGAGTCCGACTGCGCGTCGCCCTCGGTGAGCCGGGACGTCACCAACGACTGTCTCAACAAGTACAGCCGTGGCGAGGATGGCCCCACCAACATGTGGGACGCCCTCAACGACGTCTACACCAAGATCATCACCAGCGATGCCGCCGACGGCCTCAACCCCACGGTGATCCTCTTCACCGACGGCAACGAGGGCAACGACGCCTCGGCGACCAGCATGGCCGACGCCATGCGCCCCTACATCGACAACCAGATCCCAGTGCTCGTCGTGCAGCTCCAGCCGCCTCGCCTCGCCGGCGACGATCGGCAGGGCCGCACCGCCGACCTCGTCGACTTCGCGTGCGAGACGTCGGGCCAGCACTTCTTCCTCGAGCGCCCCAACGAGTTCAGCGCCCGCCGCGACTTGCGCGTCATTCTGCGCAACCGCGTCGCCGGCGCCTGGAACCTCCGGGTGCGTTCTACTCTGGGCAGCAACGACCGATTCCCCGCGGGCAACGAGTTCTTCCTGTCGACCGAGCTGAGCGGCACTGTGGCCGACATCACGCGAGCGGTCGAGATGTCCCGATCCACCGACACCCTGATCGACAACCGTCTCTGGTTTAACAAGTGATGGTTGCACGACCTGGCACGGGCCAAGGCGAGATAAGCATGAGGCGAATGATTCTTTGGGCGCTTGCAGCGCTGTGGTGCACCGGACCGGCTTACGCCCAGGAAACCGACACCGAGACCGCAACTGAAGAGGCTGGCGAGGCCGCCGCTGAGGAGACTTCTGGCGAAGCGAGCAGCGCCGCCGAAGCCGACTCGAGCGACAACGCCACCGCAGGGCAGAAGGCCATCGACGAAGATGCCAAGCTGTTCTGGGCCGAGCGCAGAAAGGTGAACATCGTTCAGCGCCGCCTCTTCGAGAAAGACGGCAAGCTCGAGCTGACCCCCTACTTCGGCGTCGTGCCCAACGACGACTTCATCGTGTACTACCCGATGGGTCTCCGGGCGGGCTACCACTTCTCCGAGGCCTTCGCTGTCGAGGCGTCCTTCGCCTACGCTTCGGAGTCCAACTCCGACCTCGCCGACTTCCTCGAGAACGAGATCGGGCTCAACCGCGCCCAGCTGCGTCAGATCGTGAAGATGTACTACAACGTCAACCTGTTGTGGTCCCCCATCTACGGCAAGATCAGCTTCCTCGGTCAGAAGCTCACCCACTTCGATCTCTACGTGGGCATCGGCGCCGGGAACACCCACCTGGACGAGTTCACCGAGCTCAACCCCGAGCCCAACAACAAGACCGACAACTTCGGCGGTAACTACATCGTCGGTTTCCGTTGGTACCTCACCGATCTGATCAACGTTCGCACCGACTTCCGCCACTACTTCTTCCCCAAGGTGGGCGGAGGGATCTCGAAGCTGACCGAGATCACTGGCGGTGTTGGCATCCTGTTTGACGCGTTCTGAGGAGTCGCCCCTTATGCCTGCCCATCGATATGCACGAGGGCGACGCATGAAGCGGTGGTTGACCACCGCCGCATTGTGGCTCGCCCTCACCGGGGTGGCACACGCCATCTCAGTTGACAACGTCATCAGCATGCACCAGTCGGGGCTGCCCCCCGACGTGATCATGCAGACGCTGAAGAGCACCAACTCCAGCTTCAACCTCACCACCGACGATCTCGCCAAGCTCGAGAAGGCCGGTGTGCCCAAGCAGGTCATCGAAGCGATGATGACTGCCGGTGGCAGCGGTGACGTGGCGCCGGCTCCCGAGCCTGCCCCCGAGCCCGAGGTCGATCCGCTCGAGAAGATGCGTCAGGAAGAAGAAGACGCCAAGGCCAAGACTGAGGAGCAGCTCCGCCTCGAGGCCGCGCGCCAGCGCGCCGAGGAAGAGGAGAAGCGCCGCATCGAGGCCGAGCGCAAGCGTCGGATCTCCCTGGCACTCGGCGCCGCCAAGGAAGCCTTTGAAGACGGCAACTACCGTAAGGCCGCCCAGCTCTACGACGAGTTCCTCCAGTCCCAGGAAGATCCGGCGAAGCCCAGCGCTCGCCAGGCTGCTCTGGGTCTCGCCGACTCGCTGTTCCGCCTGGGCCTCTACGGCAACGCCGCGGAGATCTACCAGACCCTGCTCGGCTATGGCCCGGAGACCGACGTCTTCGAGCCCGCCTTCATGGGGCTGCGCAAGGCCACCAAAGAGATCTCCTACAACCCTGTGACCCTCGAGTCGCTCACCGCCCACTTCGTCGGCGGCTTCGACCAGAAGTTCCAGGACGCCTACAACTACTTCCTGGGCAAGTTCTTCTTCGACTACAACCGGTACGAAGAGGCACGCACCTACCTGCCCGAGGTCTCCGAGGGCTCAGAAGACTACGCTGGTGCTCAGTACCTGCAGGGTCTGATGATCGTCATGGAGGCCGACGAAGAGGCCGTCGAAGAGGACAAGTACAAGACCCTCATCGGCGCCTCGGGCAACTTCGAGGGTGCCGCCCGAGCCGGCCTCGCCCGAGGCGACGAGCGCATCGCGCATCTGTCGTACCTCGCTCTGGGTCGGATCGCCTACACCATCGGCATCAACGACGTGGCCATCTACTACTACCGTAAGGTGCCCACGACCTCGACGAACTACGTCGACGCCCTCTACGAGTCTGCGTGGTCGTACTTCCTCAAGGGTGACATCAGCCGTGGTATGGGCCTGTTCCACACCCTCGACGGCCCCGACTGGGAGAGCTACTTCCTCCCCGACACCCACTTGCTCGAGGCGGCGGCGTTCATGAACACCTGCCACTTCGACTACGCCTACGATGCCATCAACCGCATCGAGAAGAAGTACCTGGCGCTGAGCAAGCCGATCCAGAACTACCTGGCGGAATACGCCGAGCCCGAAGCCCTCTATGAGGCCTTCGTCGAGGGCAAGGTCCGTCGGGGGGTCGATCTGCCCCGTCTGGTGCGTCTCGCCGTGATCTCCAACGTCGAGTTCTACGATCGGTACACCACCGTCATCAGCCTCCGCGACGAGGTGGCCGCCATCAAGGCTGGCTACGGTGACTTCGGTGGCGATCTCGCCGGCCGCCTCCTCGAGACCGTCGAGGGCCAGGCCAAAGAGGGTCGCATCGCGCTGGGCATCAAGATCAACCAGCTGCTTCAGGCCCTCGACGGGCAGATGACCGATCTCGAGGTGCAGGCCGCCGAGATCCGCATCGAGATCGACGAGCTCGCCGCGACCGAGCTCGCCGAAGACATCGAGTCTGACTACCAGGGCACTGAAGACGAGCAAGCCGCCCAAGATGCTGTGGCTGCTGAGCGGGCCGCCTCTGTCTTCATCGGCAACCAGTACCTGCGTTGGCCCTTCGAGGGCGAGTACTGGGCCGACGAGGTCAACAGCTACCGCAGCGAACTCAACGACAGGTGTGCCAAGAAATGAAGCGGACCCTCTCCCACTCGACCCGTAAGTCGGGGCTCTGGTCTGTGATCCAGGGCCTCATCCTCCTCAGCCTGATGGCGACGCCGTCGCTGGCCCAGAAGAAGCCCAAAGCGGGCGACGCCCTGGAGACCAACGAGAAGGCGGCGAAGAACACCATCAAGCCCGAGGACAACGTCGACTCCTTGCCCGTGGCAGAAGACGAGGCCAAGGCCAAGCAGATCGCCAAGAAGGAGAAGAAGCTCTCCAAGGTGCGTCAGCGGCAGATCAAGCAGATGCGGGATATTCTGCGTAAGAACCCGCTCTACAAGAAGAAAGCCGATCTGCTGTTCCGCATCGCCGAGAAAGAGTGGGACGAGGCCAAGTACCGCTACTTCCTGGAACGCCGGAAGTACGAGAAGCAGATGGAGGCCTTCTTCAACGAGACCCTGAAGAAGCGCCCCGAAGAGCCCGAGCCCGACTACAGCAAGGCCATCGTCGAGTACAAGAAGCTCCTCAAGGAGTTCCCGAACTACAAGCGCCTCGACGAGGTCATGTACTACCTCGGCCGCGGCCTGCTCACCGCAGGGAAGAAGAAGGAAGGCGCCAGCTACATGCTGCGTCTCACCAAGGACTTCCCCAACAGCAAGTTCGTGACCCCCGCCTACCTGCAGGTGGCGGAGTACTACTTCGACAACGACCTGCTCTTCGCTGCCAAGACCAACTACCTGAAGGTGGCCGAGAACAAGAAGGCCAGCGAGTACCCCTACGCCCTCTACAAGCTGGGCTACGTGTACTTCAACCTCAAGGAGTTCCGGGAGTCCATCAACGCCTTCAAGGGGGTGGTGAAGCTCTCCACCGGCAAGGACAAGCGCAAGATCTACTTCACCAACCAGGCCTTCGACGGCTTGTGCATGAACTACGCCGAGGTGGACGAGGGCTGGAAGGAAGCCCGGGACTACTTCAAGGGCATCGGTGACAAGCAGCTCGTGACCGAGCGCCTCGAGAAGATCGCTCGCCTGTACAACAAGCAGGACAAGATCTCCGACGAGATCGCCGTCTACGAGTACCTCATCGGGTCGGAGAAGCAGGGCAAGAAGGTGCCGGAGTACGCCGAGTACATCACCGCCGCCTTCAAGAAGCTCGAGAACATCGACGACATCGACAAGACCATCAACCGGTTCCTGGGCACCTTCGATCCCAAGTCGAGCTGGTACGTCACCAACAAAGAGAACGACGAGGCCATGACCCGGGCCAACCAGTACCGCGAGGGCGAGCTGGTCTGGATCACCGACTGGTATCACACCAAGGCCCAGGAGAACGAAGAGAAGCTCAAGAACCCCGAACTCGCGGACAAGTACTACCGCAAGGCCACGGGGTACTACGAGAAGTACCTCAACGAGTTCCCCGACGCGAAGGATGTGTACGAGCGCGAGTTCTTCCTCGCCGAGATCTACTTCTACCAGACCAACGACTGGGACAAGGCCATCGACCACTACACCAAGGTGGTCAAGAAGGATGCCAAGGGGAAGTACTCCATCGACGCCGCCTACGCTGTCATCCTCGCCGCCGAGGAGAAGATGGCTGCCGCCGGTTTGATCCCCCCTCCGGGCCACGCCAAGGACGCCAAGGTCTCCAAGAAGAAGAAGAAGACCCAGGGCGCCGAGATCGAGTACACCAAGCGCGGCAACGACAAAGAGTTCAAGCCGATCCCCAAGACCGAGCTGCACGAGACCGAGACGGCCTTCGTGAAGGCGTGCGAGAACTACGTCGACACCTATCCCAAGGATAAAGAGGTGCCGGCCGTCTCGTTCCGCGCTGCGGAGATCTACATCAAGAAGGGGCACTACTCCGAGGGCGTCAAGCGCCTCGAAGTCATCATGGAGTACCACCCCAAGCACCGCTTCGCCGGCTTCGCCGCCGCCACGCTCTTCGACTCCAACTACCGCCTGCGTCGTTGGGACCAGATGGAGCGCTGGGCCCGGTACATGCTCGACCGCAAGAACTACAAGGTGCTCAAGAAGAAGCAGCTGCTCGACGTCATCGCCGTGTCGATCAACGAGTACGCTCAGCAGCTTTCGAAGGAAGGCCAGAAGGACAAGGCCGTCACCGAGATGCTCCGCTTCGTCAACGAGTTCCCCAAGCACGAGAAGGCCGCCATCGCCCTCTTCAACGCCGCAGCGCTCACCGAGCAGGCCGAGAAGACCGAGCAGGCCGTGGGCCTCTACGAGCGTCTGATCAAGAAGTACCCCAAGACCACCCAGTCCACCGAGGCCCACTTCGTGCTCGGCGCCCTCTACGAGAGCCAGACCGAGTTCAAGAAGGCCGCGGAGTACTTCGAGAAGATGGCCTCGTTCCCCATCGACGGCGACGACGAGAACGCCGCCATCGCCAAGGCCAAGATGTCCGACTCGCTCTACAACGCTGGCGCCATCCGCGCTGCGCTGCAGGAGTACCCCCAGGCGGTGAGCGCCCTGAGCAAGTTCGTCGCCAAGTTCCCCGAGAAGGAAGAGACCCCCGACGTCTACCTCGAGATCGCGCGTCTTTACGAAGAGCAGGGTGATCTCAAGAACGCCGAGAAGACCTACAACACCTTCTTGAAGAAGTTCACCAAGAGCCGTGCCGACAAGGTGCCCGATCTCTACGTGCGCCGGGCCAAGCTGGCTCAGAAGAAGGGTGGCAAGCGCGCCCGCCGCGACACCGGCCGTCTGCTCGACCAGGCCCTCAAGGCCTACAAGCGGCTGCCCGACGACGCCAAGACCAAGCCCGAGGTGCGCCACGCCGCTGCTGAAGCCCGCTTCATGCAGGTGGAGTACACCTACGCCGACTTCAACGGCGTCAAGCTCGAGTTCCCTGTCTCCAAGCTCCGCCGCGCCCTGGTCAAGAAGGGTAAGCTGCTCAACGAGTGCGAGAAGGGCTACCTCGAGGTGCTCGAGCTCAGCGACCACCAGGTGAGTGCCGGTGCGGTGTACCGCATCGGTGAGATGTACCAGGAGTTCGCGCAGTCCATGAAGGATCTGCCCGTGCCCGACGGCCTCAGCGATGATGAGCTGTTCACCTACGAGGCCATGCTCGACGAGACGATCCAGCCTCTGGAAGAGAAGGGCATCGAGGCCGCCCGTCGCGCCTTGAACCTCGCTCACCAGAACAACGTCTACAACGAGTGGTCCCGGAAGTCCTCGAAGCTGCTGGTGCGGTTGAGCCCCGAGCTCTTCCCCGTGCTCGGCGACAACGTGAACGACACCACGCACCCCGTGGCAGCGACCTTCTCCACGAGCTTCATCACCGATCCTGCTGGCAAGCTGGAGCAGATGATCGAGAAGAAGGCCCCGGCACCGGCCCCCAAGGCCACCCCCGCCGATGGTGCTGCGCCTGCTGATGGTGCCGCCCCCGCTGGCAAAGAGGGTGACAAGAAGGCTGCGCCCACTGCCGAGCCTGCTGCCGAGAAGGCCCCTGCCAAGACCACTGACAACGGCACCGAGACCAAGGGTCAGGTTGCCGCCAAGGAGGGCAAGTGATGATCATCCGTACCTTCAAGTATGCGGTCCTCCTCGGCGTCGGTACCGCAGCGCTCTCCGCGTGTGGCGGCGGTGGCAATGGCAAGATCAAGAAAGATCCTGTCAAGCAGGTGGTGAAGCCCAAGGTTGAAAAGGTCGACGGCATCAAGAAAGAAGCCGTCAACGCCTTCAACGAAGGTGTCGAGGCCCTCAAGAAGAGCCCTGCAGACTTCAACACCGCGGCCACAGCCTTCGAAAAGGCCACCAGCATCGAGGCCAAGTACCTCGTCGCCTGGGCCAACCTCGGCTTCAGCTACGAAAAGCTCGGGCGCTACGCCGACGCCGCCAAGGCGTACCGCAAGGTGCTCGACAACAAGGTCATCGACCGGGGCATGACCCTCGCCCTGGGCCGGGCGCTGCTGCTCTCCGGCGATGCTGACCTGGCCATCACCGAGTTCGAGTCCGTGTTGCGCAAGCACCCCGACGATCTCGAGGCCCGGAACAACCTCGCCGCCGCCTACCGGTACAAGAGCGACACCGACACCTCGCTGCGCTACGTGAAAGAGGTCCTCGCTGTTCAGCCCAAGAACGTGCCGGCCATCATCAACCTGGGCCTCATCTACCTGGAGCAGTCCAAGCTGCCCCTGGCCCAGCTGATGTTCACCAAGGCGCTGAGCTACGAAAAAGAGAACCCCAAGGCCATGAACAACCTGGGGCTCACGCTGTACCGCAAGGGGGACATCCCCGGTGCCGTGATTCAGTTCCGCAAGGCCCTGATGATCGACCCCACCATGGACGAGGCCCGTCTCAACCTGGCGAGCATCTACCTGGACTACCTGCACTACGAGAACGCACTGCAGGAGTTCGAGGCGGTCCGCGCCCGGTTCCCCAAGCACTACGCCGCCACGGTGGGTGCCGCGAACTCGTTCTACGGTACCCAGAAGTTCGAAGAGGCCGCCAAGCTCTACGAGTCCAGCCTCGAGACCCGTAAGGACAACAGCGAGGTGCACCTGCGCCTGGGCAAGATCTACGAAGAGCAGCTCAACAACCAGGCCAAGGCGCTCACGGCCTTCAAGGCCTACGTCGAGATCGCCAAGCCCCCGCAGGACAACCCCATTCACTCCACCATCAAGTTCCTCGAGCAGGAGGTGAAGAGTGGTGGCAGCAAGCTGAAGGCCATGGACGACGGGACGAGCGCCGAGGGCGCTGCTGCTGACGGCGCTGCTGCTGACGGCGCTGCTGCTGATGGCGCTGCTGCCGATGGTGCAGCTGCTCCTCAGGGAGATACGCCTGAAGCTGCCCCTGAGGCGCCCAAGGCTGACGAAGCACCCAAGGCTGACGAGGCCCCTAAAGCCGATGAGGCCCCCAAGGCTGACGCTGCCAAGGGTGAGGGCTGAGTCCAGCCCCCCTCCAGCCCTTCATCTACAACAGGCACTCTCAGCGCCTGCTTCCCCCCTCCAGAGTTGTTGTCCCACCTGAATGTGCAGTGAGATGCACTGGTTTCACGACAGGTGCGCTGGAACCATCATCCTCAGACCGTAACTTCAACGTACGTCGAGAGGAGCCCTCATGAAGAAGGTATGGATCTTGGGACTGCTCACATTGATGGCTATGCCTGTCTCTGCTGTGGCTCAGATTGACAGTCAAGCTGACGAGAAGGTTCAGTTCTTCCAGTTTGAGAAACAAGACATTGAGGGCGAGAACAACAAGCCGGTGGTCGTATGTACCACCGTCAGGCAGAAGGCTAAGTTTGCGCGTCTGCTTCACTTGAAGAAGGACTTCCTTTCCCAAGTGAAGGCGACTGGCAGCGACCTCAGCTTGCGCTGAGCAATGAGATGTGCTCCTAATCGAGCATTCGGATTCAGTCGAGGTGAACCCCATGAAGAAGATCGTCCTCAGCCTGCTCCTCGCCGCCTTTGTGGCGCCCTCCGTGGCTTCTGCTCAGGAAGGTGAAGGCGGCGATGTGAAGACCAAGTTCTACAACTTCGATGACCTGCTCATCGATGGTCAGTTCAAGAAGCCCCCGGTGCTGTACACCGACGCCCGCCAGAAGGTGAAGTTCGAGAAGCTCCTGAGCTTGAAGAAGAACTTCCTGCCCTCGCTCAAGGCCACCGCCAAGGACAACAGCCTGCGCTGAGGTCCTCTTGGTACCCGGGCCGCACTTCGAAAACGCGCCCCTCGCAGATCAAATCCCGGACACTTTCGTTCTGAGAAGGCGTAGTCTTTCCGGGGATGAGCTGCGGTTGCGCCCCCCAGATCGGGGTCATATAATCACCGCCAGCCTCCCCCCTGCCAGCTGTCCGGGAGAACCGTCCATATGAGAATCGTCTGCGACAACTGCGGCGCGAAGTACCAGATCAGCGACGAGAAGATCCGCAACAAGGTCTTCAAGATCAGGTGCAAGAAGTGCTCACACGTCATCGTGGTCAACGGTAAGGCCCAGCCTGCCGAGGCTGCGGCGCCCGAGCCGGCCGCTGCACCAGCCCCGGCGCAAGAGGCTGCAGCGTCGGCACAAGAGGCGGCGCCGGCTGCCGCTGCGGCGGGTGCTGCGACGTGGTACGTGGTGGTGAACCGCGAGCAGGTGGGGCCGCTCACCGAAGATGGGGTGCAAGCCCGCATCGACAGCGGTGACGTCAGCGCTGATACCTTCGGGTGGCGCGAGGGCATGGGGGACTGGACGCGGCTCGGGAGCATCCCTGAGTTCGCTGGCTTCTTCAGCGCCGCGCCGGCGGCGTCGCCCTTCAGTGGCGGCAGCGCCCCTGCTGAAGACGATGTCATGGCCTCTGACAATGTCGACGAGGGCGCGGCTCAGTCGCCTGCTGCGACGGCACTGCAGCCCACCCAGGCACTGCCTCCTGCAGAGGAGGAAGAGCCGAACAACCCGCGCCTCGAAGGCTCCCTACGATCCCAACGCAACGAAAACTCGGTGCTCTTCAGCCTCGACATGCTGCAGGAGGGCGCCTCCAAGAGCGCGCCCAAACCCGCAGCTGCTGCTGCCGCTGCAGCCCCCGCTCCCGTGAGCATGGGCTCCACCACGGCGAGCTCTGGCGCCTCGGGCCTCATCGACATCTCGGCGATGATGGGGGGCTCACCTCAGCCCGCCGCAGCTGCTGCCGGTGGGGTGGCGGCCTCAGCCACGCCGGCCCCCAGCTTCAACGAGCCTCCGGGTGCCGTCGCGCCGCTGGTGACTCAGCCTCGCTCCAGTGGGAGTAAGTGGGTGGCCATCGCCGCCGTTGCTTTGTTGCTGCTTGGTGGTGGCGGGTTCGCACTGTGGAAGTTCGTGCTCGACGACAGCGGCAAGACCTCGGGCAACACCGGCGGGACCGCAGTGGCTGCCAACAACAACGAGCCCGTAAAGGCCAAGGTGGCCGGTGGGGCCGTGCCTGGTGAGCAGCCAAAGCCAGCGACCCCCGCTGCAGAGCCACCGAAGGCCGAGCCGCCCAAGCCAGTTGCAGCAGCGGCTACACCTGCAGCCACCGAGGCGGCCAAGCCCGCTGCTGAAAACCCAGAAGGGGAGAAGCCCGTCGAGGCCGCCAAACCCCCAGTCGAGGTGGCCAAGAACGGGACGAAGCCTCCCCCCAAGCGCAGTCGCCCACGTCGACGCACCCGCTCCAACACCTCGAAGGTCGAGAGCCCCAAGACGCAGGCCGAAGATGCACCGCAGCCAGTCGCCGCTGCGCCCAAGCCGCCCAAGCCCCCGGCCCCTGCTCGAAGGACCAAGAAGAAGAACACCAACACCGACGAGATCGACGATCTGCTCGGTGGTCTCGATGGCAACAAGAGCAACGCCCGCACAGCATCCCGGCCTGCTGCGGCACCCAAGCGTGCTGCGCCTCCGCCGCCTGCTGCAGATCCGCTGCTCCCGAAGACGCTGTCGCGCAACGACATCCTCGGCGTGGTGCGGAAGAACGCCAGCCGGGTGAAGGGCTGCAGCGCCCGTCAGCCCGGTGCCTCTGGTGTGATCAAGGTGGCCTTGCGCATCGGTCGGAACGGTCGAGTCAGCTCTGCCTCCGTCAAAGACGGCAGCAAGTTCAAGAACTCTCCCGTGGGCGACTGCGTCGAGAGGCTGACCAAAGCCTTCCAATTCCCAGCCTTTAGCGGTGATCCGATGAAGGTCACCTTGCCCTTTGCGCTCTGAGATTCATCGTAGACTTGATCACTGTGAGATCGGCGACTAGAGTCTCGCCGCACAGCTCAGAAGGGTGTTGCCGAATCGAGCAACATTCTTCACCGAGCACGCCGGAGTGGCGGAATTGGTAGACGCGCCGGACTCAAAATCCGGTGTCCGCGAGGACGTGTCGGTTCGAGCCCGACCTCCGGTACCCTCTTCTTTCCCCTGAGCACGTCTCGCTCAGGGGATGATCTTCCAGTCCCTATTCGTAGACCTTGCCCTCGAAGAGATTCTCGGGAATCGCGAGGAAGTCTTTCATGTACTGGTCGTAGACTTGCTGCGCCTGAGGATCACCCAGGTCGAGTCGCAGCTCGTTGATCACCTTGACGCTCATTTCCATCCAGTCCTGCCAGCTGTCCTGGGTGATGTGGGCCTGGATCCAATCACCCACCTCGTCGGCGAAAGGGTTGAACTGCATCTTCTGGCCGATGCGCCCTGTACGGTGGTCGCGAATCTCGCCTTCCTCCAGAGGACGATCATCTTCCACCACCGCCTCTACCGGACCGCCGGCGGTGACCTCGGGGATGGGGGCACCCTGGGCCTCGAGGTGGGCTTTGATCTCGTTGGCAGGCATCAGGTGACCTTGCTTCAGAGCCACCTCGTACCCTTGCTGCCAGATCTCCACCGCCTTGAGATCATCTCCTGAGCCAGCATGTGCCTCACCGAGGAGCACCCAGGCCTTGCTGAACTCCTCGTTGAGGCGCAGCACGTACTTCAGCGCTCCGATGGCTTCACCAGGACGGTCAGCGTTGAGGAGCGCCTGCCCCAGAGCAAAGTGGGCAAGCTCGTCTTCGGGGTTGGCCTGAGCCATCTTGCGAAACTCTTCGATCCGCTCCGAGGGGTTCACGGAGGCCTCCTGATTCACGATGTGGGGGCAGAGCGCTCTGCCGGTTGATGTGATGGGGGTTCGATGCCCGTCGTGGGGCGCTGGTCGCGATCCTGATGTCGGACTGGCCACCGGCCCAGCCACCTGCCCCGGGTCCGGTGACTCCACCGATGGGGCAGGGGGAGTCTACGGCATTGGGGCGATTTTGCCCGCAACCATGGGCTCTACCAGCCTTTTTTGATCTCGACCCTACAGGTCCGCACAATTGGGCACGCCTCGTGCTAAATATCATGAGGTGGAGAATTGTGGTCGCTCATCGGCTTTGACATGAACTCGATGGGCAGAGTCAAACATGGTGTGGATGATGAACACGAACAGACTCATGCGAAGCCGTTACCTGTGGTTGCTCGGTGCCCTCTTCCTGATGGGCGTCGGCTGTGCCGATTCGGCAAAGAGCCCCAGTGAGCCCACACCTGATGGTGGGATGATCATCCCTGATCCCGATGCCGCGGTGACGCCTCAGCCCGACATGGGTGAAGGCCCTGTGGTGCCTGGCAGCCGTGAGCTGGTCATCGATGGTGACATCAACGTCATCGTATTCTACGGCGAGACCCGTCAGCTGCCCGTGTTCTATCGCCGGGCGGATGGCAGCCCCGTGCCTGCGGCTCGTGTGACCGCCACCATGCTCGACATGAACGGTGCCGAGGCCAACAGCATCGAAGGCAGCCGCCTGCGCACCCTGTCGGCCACCACAGACGCCAATGGTCGCGCTGTCTTCGATCTGCAGGGCGGCAACCTGCCGGTGGACTTCCAGGTCCGGGCCACAGCCCCCGGGGCCGCCGACGTCTTCTGGAATGCCTTCGTCAGCCAGCCGGGTCAGGGCACCCTCCAGGTCCGCGTGAACTTCGACGAGGCCAACAGCCGGTATGGCTTCGTCGATGTGACCAAGACCCGCATCACCTTGTTCGACAACCAGAACTGCGCAGCCCTCGATCGCACGCCCACGGATCTGCTTGGCGCGCTGCTCGAGCAGTTCATCGATCCCTTCAACGCCGTGCGCAACCGCGCCACCGTCCGTGAGCTCGGCGACGGCGCCACCTTCGCCGTGGCTGTGCAGGGCCAGACCAGCACCAACGCCACCATCACCTTCGGGTGCACCGACAACGTCACCATCGTCGGCGGTGAGGTCACCGACGTCGAGGTGGACCTCAGGGATCTGCCCATCCAATTCAAGGGCCTCTACCTCGTGGAGTCGCAGTTCGACCTCACCAGCATCCTCACGAACTCCGAGAACGACACGCTCAACACCGTGGGCACCGTGCTGCGGGTCATCGGCGCCATTGGCGGCGGCATCGGCGATGGCGAGTACCCCCGGGGCAACGCCATCATCGATCTCATCTGCGAGTACGCCGACATCGGCGACGGCACCTGCGCCACCATCCGCGGCTTTGGCGCGCGTCTCATCGACGAGGTCATCAACAACACCATCCCCATGGATGTGTTGAACGTGCTCAACATCATCGGTGACATCTACCGAATCGTCAGCGAGTTCACCATCGTGGGCGAGTTCGAGTTCATCAACGCGTTCCCCGACGAGAACAACATGCTCGCCGGCAACGATCACCGCTGGCAGGCCTTCCAGTTCGTGTGGCGCAACAACTGCCCCTTCAACACCCTCGAGGAGTGCACCCGCACCTTCGGGAACCAGGAGCTCGGCCTCGATCGCCGGGCCATCGCTGGGGTCTTCGACGCTGAGCTCAATGGCGCCGAGATGCACATCATGCCCCACAGCATGACCCTCAAGTACGGTGTCATCATCCTCGGCCTCGCCGAGACCTGGATCATCCCCGCGATCCTGAACAGCCAGGGCCCCATCACCCTGGAAGATCTCTTCAACACGCTGATCCCCTGCGAGGATGTGAACGATGCCCTCTCGGGGAACCCCCAGAGCGGGCTGTGCGAGGAGGTCTTCGTGCAGGCCCTCAGCGAGCTGCTCGTCGACCAGATCTCCCGTCTGGAGTTCGACCTCGATCAGTTCAACCTCGAGGGTTGGGTGACCCCTGCGGACACCACGGGCTCCTTGAGCATCGACAGCATGCCTGATGGTGAGTGGTCGGGCACCGTGACCATTGGTGGCAACGATCTCGTCTTCGAAGGCAGCTTCCGCGGTTGCCTCCGTGGTGGTCCCGATCAGCCCTGTGACCTGCCCGAGTAACACCCCTCAACACCTTCGACCCACCCCCACACCTCAGCCCAGTTGTTGACACAACCTCTGCTGATCGCTGAAAATCCAAGCGTTTTTCCGTAGTGCTGGTCACTGGAGGGGGTCTCCCCGTGGAACGCTTGCACATCTCCTTCATCCTCCATCAGCGGCTCCTCGTCGGCGGCATCTGCCTCGGCATGGCGGGGTGTGGCGCAGGGATGACTCAGCGGCAGCAGCAAACACTCGCCGAGACGCAGTCCCAGCTGCAGCATTTGAAGGATGCCTACACGGCGCAGCGCAAGCGGGTAGACCAGCTCAAGAGTCGTATCTCTCTTCTGGAAGATCAGCTCGAAGCGCAGCAAACCGTCAGGGGGTACACACCGCCTGCTGTGTCTGCACCTGTGGCGTCGGCCCCCATCTCTCCCAGGGGTAGAGAGGGCGCACCTGATCTCGCCTCTCCAAGGCCTGTAGCCACCGTGGGGCCATCTGGCCTGCCCGTCGTGCCCGTGACCCCTCAGGCTCGGGGTGGCGTAAGCCCGTCCTATGCGCCGGCTTCTGTGGGGCAGCCCACACGCACCCGTGTGCTGACGCAGAGAGATCTCGACGCTCTGGACGCGCAATATCAGCCTGCGCCTCCTCCAGAAGAGAAGAAGTTGCCCAGGCCCTCCAAGACCAGGAGAGTGGCCCGTGGGGCCAAACAGTCGAAGGACAAGTCACCGCGTAAGTCCGTTGCCCGAGGTGATGATAACGCTCGCTCCGTGAAGGTGCGCAGGGTGGTGCCTCTGCCACAGCGTGCCACCACGTCGCAGACGGGCCCGGTGGAGCGCTACCGCACCGCCTATGCTGCGTTTCAGCGCGGCGATTTCCAGGTGGCTGCGGTCGGTTTCAACGACTTCCTGGAGAACTGGCCAGATCATGCCTACGCCGAGGGCGCATTGTTCTGGTTGGCGCATTGTGCTGCTCGAAGAGGCCAGGACGCTGTGGCCATCGAGCGGTTCCGGAAGATGGTGAAGCGATTCCCCAAGGGGGATCATGTGCCAGAGGCGTTGTTGGAGATCGGCCTCGCCCTTGATCGGCGAGGGCTGTCGAGCGACGCTCGGGAGACTCTGAGTCGTCTTGTGGCAGTGTATCCGCGGACCGACGCCGCCAGAAGGGCTACAGCCCGCCTTGAAGAGACCCGAAGTGGCATGTAGACCCCTGGTCGAGAGTTTGAGTGGAGGATTCATGAGAGACTGGTGTGCACGGCTCGCTCTGTGTCTGACCGTAGGCACTGTGACGGTGGGCGCTGTGACGGTGGGCACCCTGGTCGGGGGCGCGACCGAAGCTGCGGCTCAAGCTGCGATCTCGGCGAAGGGCACTTCTGGCCCGAGCCGTACAGGTGGCTTGTCGTTCTGGTCTGACCAGCTACAGGGCGATGGTAAGGCGGGCTCGATCAAGTTCGTCGACGCCGCCCCTGGCACCCTCCTGGGGCCCGACATCTACGTGGTCAAATCCGGGGACACGCTCTGGGACATTTGCGGCGTGGTCTTCAACAACCCCTTCGTGTGGCCCAAGGTCTGGGCGCTCAACCCACACATCACCAACCCCCACTGGATCTACCCGGGCGACGTTCTCAGGCTGCGCCAGACTCTGCAGGGCGACACTGTCGTTTCCAGGCAGGGCGACACCCGGCGGCGCCCCGCGCCCTCGATGATCTACGTCAACGCAGAAGAAGATGCTGTGCAGGAGGTCGTGAACGTCGGCTACCTCGCTGGTGAAGACGAAGAGGAGCCCCTCGGCGACATCATCGCCTCACCGAGTGCCAACCTCTGGCTCGACCAGACCTCGCGGGTCTACGTGAAGTTCAAGGATCTCTCTCAGGTGCAGCTTGGGCAGCGCTACACGGTCTACACACGTGGCAAAGAGATCACCCACCCCGACTCCGGTAAAGAATTGGGGAATAAGGTGCGTGTCCGGGGCGTGGTAGAGATCGTTCGCGTGGACGAGAAGGTGGCCACCGGGCGTATGGTGAAGAGCTACACCGAGATCGAGCGCGGCGCCCTCGTGGGCCCTCTCGAGGAGCACTACCGACGGGTCAGCCCCCAGCAGAACCTCATCGACCTCGACGGCTTCGTCGTCGAGCGCGTCCAGCAGATCACCATGTTGGGGCAGTCCGAGCTGCTCTTCATCGATCGGGGCGCAGAAGATGGTGTGCAGGTGGGCAACCGGTTCAAGGTGATCCGTCGGGGAGACGGCAGCAAAGAGCTGGACGAGGATGTGCTCGAGCTTCTGCCGTGGGAAGAGATCGGCGAGCTGCTGGTGGTGGACACGCGCCCCGGGAGCAGCACCGTTCTGGTCACTCGGGCAGAGAAAGATCTCAAGATCGGTGATCGGATTTCCATGCGTCGGAACTACTGAGCCCCAGATCGTCCACGTGGAGGTTTACCCTTCACTGATGGATGATCATGATGCAGCCCGATCCCCAGAGCCCCGCAGAGCGGGCCCTCCTCCTCTCCCTCGCTCCCCAAAAGATTCAACGTCACCTCTGGACTGATTTCGTACGCAGTGCAGGTGAATGGCCTGAGCATTCTACGACCTGGCTTGCCTTCGAGCAGTGGAGCCAGACTGCCGAAGCATGGGGACACTGGTGCATCGAGCAAGAGGCCCTTGCCTGCCTCTCGGCGTCGATACTGACGCCGTTGTGTCCTCATTGGCCCATCTCTTTGCCCCCAGAGGGGGTGCTCCGAGTCAAGGGAGTCACCCCAAGGGGCCGGGCTGTGGGCATCATCGGCGCACGTCGGGCAGATCGGTATGGCCGAGATCTCGCGAGGCGAGTGGCTGAGGTGGCCTGTGCGCAGGGGTGGAGTGTCATCTCAGGTGGGGCTGCAGGTGCTGACGCCGCGGCCCACGAAGGTGCTCTGAGCGTCGGTGGCCGAACAGTGTGGTTGATGGGTGGCGGGCTCGGACAGAGGCTCAGCGCCGATCGCCAGAAGCTCGCGGAGCGCGTCGCTGAGCAGGGCGCCGTCGTGAGCCCTTTCCCGTGCCAGATGCCGCCGAAGTCCTGGGTATTCCCAGAGCGGAACCGGTGGTTGGCGCACTGGGTGGAACAGCTCGTGGTGGTACAGGCTGATCGTCGATCGGGCTCGATGATTACGGCTCGAGCGGCCTTGCAGGCCCACCGACCTGTGTGGTCTGCCCCGGGCCCGTTGGATAGCCCGCTGCATCAGGGGTGTCACGCGCTTCTCGAAGAGGGGGCGCGATGCCTGAGCGCTGTGGACGCCTGGCTGCCCGAATCGGAGGGGGTGTCTGCAGTCGAGCAGCCAGCAGATCTCTGTCCGAGCGATCCTGTATCCGCGGCGATCTGGGCAGCGGCGAGCGTCGAGCCCGAGGGGGTGGCAGCCCTCGCCCGTCGCGCTGGACTGACGGTGGCCCAGGCCGGCGCTGCAGTCATTCTCATGGAGATGGAGGGGTGGTTGAGCAGCCACCCCGGAGGGCGATACGCTCGCGGTCATCTGGCACAGGAGCAGCCCAGGTGAACGCTTCGAATCAGCCCCTGATGATCGTCGAGTCTCCCCGCACCGCAGAGGTGCTCCGATGGCGGCTCGGGGCGCCCTGGAAGGTGGGGTTCACCCGCGGCAGCCTCATGGAGGCGAACGAGCTCGGCTGGCGACCGAGGGTGGACAGGCGGTCGGAGATCGAGGCCCTCGTCGAGGCTGCTGCAGAGGCAAGTGATGTCTATGTGGCCACTGACGATGACCGGGAGGGGGAGGGCATTGCCGGTCAGGTTCGGTGGGCGCTGAGGCACACCCACAGTGACCTCTGGCGACTCCGCACCCCGAGTGTGCTCGATGAGCCAACGCTGCACGAGGCCCTCGCCGATGCGAAGCCTCTCGGAGCCGATGTGGGAGAGAAGGCCCGGTGGGCCCATCTCGTAGATCGGGCCCTGAGTGCCGAGCTGGGTCAGCGACTGTCCTCCGTTGGGGGGAGCGCTCCGGGACGGGTGCAGGTGGCGGCCCTGGGACTGATGAGTGGCGCCTTCAAGGACGCATGGCCCATAGACGAGCGCCGCTCTCAGCAACCACTGGATACCGCGGGGTTGTGGGTGGCCACTTCACGGCGTCAACTGGAGACACGGGCGGGTCATGTGGTGCGTCATCTCGGCCGGCCAGAGGTGGAGTCCATCACCCAGCATCTCTATCTCAAGGGCCTGATCAGTTATCCAAGGACGCGCAGCACCTGGATGCCGCCCACATATGTCGAGCAGGCTAGGGGCGTGCTGTCCAGGCATGGCACGCTCCGAGACTCGCCACTCCAGGCCCCTGCCAGCGCTCATGGTGCCCTGAGGCCGTCGTGGTTCGACGACACAGGGCCCCAGGGGCTGCGACAGCTCGTCAGCGCCCCTGATGCCCACACTGTGCTGGCGCTCATCTGGTCACACACTGCAGCCTGCCTCGCAGGGCCAGAGCATCCATGGGCCCGATGGGGGATCGAGCCCCTCGACGGACCCATGGGGTGGGGCGAGATCGCCGGAAGACTGATCTGGGCCGGGGTGAGCACACCGGCGAGCGTAGGGGCATCACTCACCAGGGTGGTGCATCACGGCTGGGTCCATGGGCCATCAACGAGCGCAGAGATTCGGTTGAGCCCGGCAGGTGGTCGGATCGTCGATCTGCTGGCAGCCCATTGCCCGGAGGCGCTCACGCCGGCCCTCACTGCTCGCGTCGAGACCTGGCTCGCTGATCCTGAAGTCGACCACGCCTCGGCATTGCGATGGCCCCATGAGGTGGCCAGGTCATTGTTGCGGTGGCGCGTGGGCGTATCGCCCACCCCCTCACCTACATCGAATGATGGGGTGTCGTGCCCGGACTGTGGTGGCTCGATGAGCATTCGACGGGGCCGACGGGGGCAGTTCTGGGGATGCGACGATTTTCCGCGCTGCAGAGGCACTGCGCCCTTGGAAACCCCGGGGAGGCTCAGTCGGCAGGCACCCTTCTCGATGGCCTGCCCACACTGTGAAGATGGCCAGGTGACGCCACGGCGTGGGCGAGGCGGGCGATGGACCTATCATTGCTCCAATGGAGCACGGTGCGATTTCTTCTGCCGTGATCGCCCAGTGGCTGTAGAGTGCCCCCGTTGTCGACACGGCTACATGGTGGAGTACACGCCTCACGCTCGAGGCACCTCTCGCTTCGTGGTGCGACCCTCAGTCCACCCCGACAGCCCCGAGCAGCCGACGCTCTCCTGCCCTGCGTGTCGACATCGGATCTCCCGGCGCTGAGGGCGCTTGAGGGGAGAGATGGCGCTGTTGTGAGGAGAGTAAGGTGAGCTCGATCAAAGACACGGGCCCGATCAAAGTCATTGGGGGTGGTCTCGCCGGGTGCGAAGTGGCCATCCAGCTGGCCCGCCGCGGTGTGGCCGTGGAACTGTACGAGATGAAGCCCGAGCGGCGCACACCGGCGCAGAAGAGCGACGGTCTCGCAGAGCTCGTGTGCTCCAACAGCTTCCGGAGCGCCAACACATCCAACGCCATCGGGTTGCTGAAGTGGGAGATGCGCCATGTCGGCAGCCGCATCATGCAGGCCGCCGACAAACACGCCGTGCCTGCAGGGGATGCCCTCGCCGTCGATCGGGACAAGTTCTCTGATGAGATGACTGCCATCATCGCAGCAGATCCGCTGATCACCGTGCGTCACGAGGTGGTGACCTCGATCCCCGAGGGGCCCACGGTGATTTGTACCGGGCCCCTCACGGCGACAGAGCTGGCCCAGGACATCGCCCGCCGCGCCGGACGCGACAGCCTCTACTTCTACGATGCCATCGCCCCCATCATCGACGCCGACAGCATCAACTGGGACATCGTCTGGCGGCAGAGCCGCTACGACAAGGGCGAGGGCGCCGACTACGCCAACATCCCCCTGAACGAAGAGCAGTACATGGCCTTCGTGCAGGGGGTCGTCGATGGCGAGAAGGTGGTGCCCAAAGCCTTCGAAGAGGCGAAGTACTTCGAAGGCTGCCTGCCCATCGAGGTCATGGCAGAGCGGGGGCCGCTCACCCTGGCCCATGGACCCATGAAGCCCGTGGGCCTCACTGATCCCCGGACGGGCTCTTCATGCTTTGCCGTGGCCCAGCTGCGGATGGAGAATCGCGAGGGCACTGCGTGGAACATGGTGGGCTTCCAGACGCGCCTCAAGTATCCCGAGCAGCGTCGGCTGTTCCGCAGTATGCCTGGCCTCGAAGGCGCAGAGTTCCTGCGGTTCGGCAGCGTGCATCGGAACACGTACGTGCACTCACCCAGCCTGCTCAGCGATGACCTGCACTGGCATGACGATGACAATCTCTGGCTTGCAGGGCAGATCACCGGTGTCGAGGGGTACGTGGAATCCACCGCCTGTGGCCTGCTCATCGCGTGGCATCTACTGGCTCAGCTCAAGGGCGTGACTCTGCCGTCGCCGCCGGCGACGACGGCCTTCGGGGCGATGAAGCGCCACCTCAGAGGGGAAGGGGTGTTGTCGGATTACAGCCCGAGCAACCTCAACTGGAGTCTCTTCGCCCCCATCGAGAAGGTTCGGCGAGAAAAGAAGCGGGATCGCAGAGCGCGTATGTCTGCCCGGGCTCAGACTGACCTGAAGGCCTGGTGGGCTGAGGTGGAAGCGCTGCTGGGTTGATGCCTCAGGGGGTCTCCATCAACAGCTCGGTGATGGAGCGATGGCGGCGGTCGAGATCGCTGCGGATCGACTTGAGTCGGGACTGACGGACGCCGCAGGCGGCGACGACATCGTCCATAGCCATACACAACTTCTGATAGTGCTTCGATGTGTAGGCCTCAAGAGCTCGGCGATCGTCACTCGGAAGCTGTCGCAGCCCCTCGAGAGGTGCCAGCACATCATCGGAGATGACACAGCGGGCGGCGAGCTCGATGTGATGCTCACTGTAATATGCTCTGAGTTGCTTGACCTGCTGAGCCATTTTGCGTCGATTGATGTTGGGCAGAAGATCGACAGCGCCGAGGGCGAGCTCTTCCACCGGGTCATCTGTGGCCTTCGTCGGCTTCAGCGACTGACCCATTTCGCGCAGGCTCTGACAGACGCCGTGCTGATCTCTCAAGCGTCCCATTTGAATGGAGAGTTCTGACGATTCTTTGATGACCATCTCTCTCTGCTCCACGAGGGCCGCCACCACTTGCTCTCGGGCCAGATGGTTTTGAGTATCAAGCTTGGCATTCTGGAACAGCAGGAGTACCGTCTGAATGATCAGTACGGCAGCAGGCAGTATGGCGAAGAGCAGGCCAAAGAGTCCCACGCGGACAAATCGGGCAAAGGCGGCAGAAAAGAAGTCCACCGTCTCGGGTATGGGTGCGTGCTCGCGCTCGCCTTTTTGCCATGACTCTGCAGCCTCCGACAGGCGTCGGGCCGCCCGATTGAACGACCGCCCCAGCAGCGCCCTCGCCCCCCACCTGAGCGTGCGCTCCGACACACGCTCCACACGTGCCCTCTGAGCGAGCTGTGTCGTGAGTCTCTGGTTTTCGGCTTCGAGCGCTTCCAGCCTCGCCTTCAGGGCTGCCTCGTCTGACATGGGACCTCCTCTGCTCTCCTCGCGCACTCGACCTGCCCGGGCCTCGACTCAATGGGGGTCAACGCCCCGATGAGCGATTTACTGCCCAAGGTGTTCAAGCACATGTCGGCCCCGGTCTGGGTGCTTAACCTCTCCGATATGGCCTTTACCGAAGCCACCGGGAGTGCGTTGAACCTTTGGGGCTCGACCGATCTACAGGCCCTCAACAGCCGACTGAAGGCCCCATCTTCCAAAATGTTCAGGGCCCGGTTGCGCAGCTATTGCGATCGAGTCGCCGACGGCAGAGTGCTCAAAGAGGCCTGGACCTTCTACCCCGAGGGCCGCCCCGTCAAGCGCGAGGTGACGCTGAGCGGCACGCGGTGCATGAAGGATCAGGTGTTCCTCATTGGCGAGGTACTCCCCCAAGCCCATGGTGAGCCAAGGGAGGGGGGCAACCTCGTCGCCGCGGTGAGCCATGAGCTGCGTACGCCGATGCATGCCGTGGTGGGCTTCCTCGATTTGCTCGCCGATGCTGGTCTCGACGAGCAACGTGGGGAGCTGGTGGACACCGCCCGTGGCGCCGCTGAGGGCATGATCGCTCTGCTTGATGACTTGCTCGATGCAGCAAAACTCGCCTCAGGGCGCCTCGAGGTCGAGCGGATCCCCATGGACGTCTGGGCCATCTGCAAACGGTGCTGTCAGCTGGTCATGCTCAGCGCGCACCGAAAAGGCCTGCGGGTCAATCTGCACATCGACGAAGACGTGCCTCGCTGGATCATGGGTGATCCTACGCGGCTGCAGCAGGTGATCATCAATCTGCTCAGCAACGGGGTAAAGTTCACAGAGCGGGGCCGAGTGAGCCTGCATCTTGAGCTGTCAGAGCCCGAGATGGTGGTCTTCAAGGTGCAGGACACGGGCATCGGTATGAGCCCGCAGGCGGTGGCGCAGATCTTCGAGGCCTTCACTCAGGCTGACCCCACGGTGGCCCGCAGGTTCGGCGGTACCGGCCTGGGGTTGTCGATCTGCCGCGAGTTGGTGGAGCGGATGAACGGTCAGATCGAGGTGGAGAGCCAGGAGGGGAGGGGGACGCTGTTCTGGTTCACGCTCCCCGCTGAGCCCGCCGATGGCCTGACCCCGATGCCTGAAGAGTCGCCCCCAGTGGCCGATAAAGCGCTGTCGGTGCTCGTCGCCGAAGACAACCCCGTCAACCAGCGGCTGGTTCGGCTGATGCTCGGGCGCATGGGCCATGACTGCACCCTCGTCACCGATGGCATCGCTGCCATCGAGGCATGGCGTGGCGAGGGGTCCTTCGACGCGATTTTGATGGACGTGCAGATGCCCAAGATGGACGGCCTCACGGCGAGCAGGCTGCTCCGGGAAGAGGGGTGCACTCTGCCCATCGTCGGCGTGACGGCGAACGCCTCCCCAGAAGAGACGCGCTTGTGCCTCTCAGCGGGGATGAGCGTTGTCCTCGGCAAGCCCTATCGGCTCTCTCAACTCGCTGAGGTGCTTACGGTGCACGTGGAGGGCGCTGGGACCCGGACCGCGCGCCCGATCTTCGACGACTGAGCGCGCTGCACACTCAGGGCGCTTTTGGCTTGAGGCGCTTCTTCTTGCCTTTGCCCGCTGTGTCCAAACCACATCGCAGATCCTTGCCTTTGCACATCGCCACGTTGCCCGGCACGCGGAGCTGACCACCCTCGTCTGCTCGAGCACGGCCGATCAGGGTGACCTGCTGCCCGATCAACGGCCGCCATTTCTCTACGCGTTTGGGCCCTCGAGTCACGGGCCCGATGATGATCTCTGCGTTGTCTTCCGCCATGTGCATGCGGGCGGTGACTTCGCCCTCGGGGCTGACATCGACGGATTTCAGCGTGCCTTCGTATCGCGACCAGCGACCCAGGCGCAGCCCGATTTGATGCGCACTCATCACGGTGAAGGGGGTCGGGATGCCATCGACGCTTTCGTTGGGTGTCTGCCAGGGCACCAGCGTGATCGACTCCACCTCGAAGTGCTCGCCGGTCACGTGCTGCGTCATCGGCGAAGGGGTATAGGGTCGCCCGGTGACTTCCACCCTGCGATTGGCGAACTTGAACTCCTCCGGCACGGGTCGATAGCTGCGGATGAAGGGACTCAGCCCGGACTCTCGATGCAGGAGCACGGGCTGGAATCGCTTTCCACCGGGCAGAGGTGTGACTTCATAGTCGGCGACGAAGGTCATCCGCTTGCCGTACGTGGGCGCGTAGGGATCGGGCTCGGCCTGACTGTCGGGCTCACCCGCAGAGGCGGTGAGGGCCACACTGCTGGTGAGCAGGAAGGCGAGGGGGCGCTTCATGATTCCTCCCGGGTTGGGACCTCTTATTTCTGTCTACGGGTGACGAGGGGTAGCATCAGCCCATGCACGATCCCACCGAACATGATCCCATAGGTGCGTTTCGACGTTACTTGCAGATCGAACGACGAGCCAGTCCCCGCACTGTAGATGGCTACCTGCGCGACGTGGGCCAGTTCGCACGGTTCCTCGACGGCCTCACGCCGCCGGTACCGGTGCTGAGCGCGGAGCGCGATCATGTGCGCTGGTTCCTCAAGGCGCTCCATGATGGAGGCCTGTCGGCCACCACGGTCAATCGCAAGGTGTCGGCCATCAAAGCCCTCTACCGTTTTTTGCTGCGAGGTGAGCACATCGAGGTGGATCCCACGGCGCGCATCTCCACACCCAAACGCCCACGACAGGCCCCTCGATTCCTCACTGCTGACGACGCCGCCCGTCTGGTGACCTCGCCGGCAGGGGCGACCCCCATGGCTGCTCGAGATGTGGCGGTGTTGGAGCTGACCTATGGGGCTGGCCTGCGCGTCTCCGAGGTCGCGGGGTTGGACGTGGGCCACGTCGATATCGACCGCGGTCTGGTGCGTGTGACGGGTAAGGGGGACAAGACCCGGGTGGTGCCCATGGGACGCCACGCTGTGGAGTCATTGTCCACGTGGATGCTGCGGCGACCCGCATTGCTCGCCAAGGGCACGTCGCCCACCGAGGCGCTGTTCCTGAGCACCCGAGGTCGGCGCTTTGGCCCCAGGGCGATCCAACGCCTGGTGGAGCAACATCGCAGCGCCTGCGCCGAGGGGGGCGCGACCCCGCACTGGCTGCGTCACGCCTGCGCCACGCACATGCTCTCCAGCGGGGCTGATTTGCGGGCCATCCAGGAGATGCTGGGCCACGCCTCGTTGTCCACGACGCAGCGGTACACCCACGTCACCGTGGAAGCCCTCATGAAGGCCTATGACCAGGCGCACCCCCGGGCACGACAGCCCGCAGAGGATCGAGGCCCCGACGTTGACAACCCCAGGGGCGGTGCATAGGGGTTCAGACCTGCACACGCTTCGGAGTCAGCCCCTTCATGTCAGCACACGCCTCAGGCCCTTCTTCGGCCCCGACGTTCCACGGGACCACCATCCTCGCCGTCCGTCGAGGCCACCAGCTCGTCTTTTGCGGCGATGGCCAGGTCTCCCTCGGTCAGACCGTGATGAAAGGCAACGCCGTCAAGGTCAGGCGGCTGCCCGAGGGCAAGGTGCTCGTGGGCTTTGCCGGTGCCACCGCCGACGCCTTCACCCTGCTCGAGAAGTTCGAGGCCCAGCTGAAGAACCACAACCGCAACCTTGTGCGGGCGGCGGTGGAGCTGGCCAAGGAGTGGCGCACTGATCGCTACCTGAGGCGCCTTGAGGCGCTGCTGCTCATCGGTGATCGCGATCGCACCCTGCTCATCAGTGGCACCGGCGACGTCATCGAGCCCGATGGCGACGCCATCGCCATCGGCAGCGGAGGTCACTACGCCCTCGCCGCCGCCAGGGCCCTGCTGGCCCACACCGATCTGGACGCCCGCACCGTGGCCACCGAGGCCATGGGCATCGCCGCGGGCATCGACATCTATACCAACGGCAACCTTGTGGTGGAGGCCCTCGACATCTCATGAGTCAGACCCAACCTGTCTTTACCCCCCGAGAGACCGTCTCCGAGCTCGACCGCTACGTCGTCGGGCAGCACAAGGCCAAGCGCGCCGTCGCCGTGGCGCTGCGCAATCGCTGGCGGCGACGTCGAGTGCCGGAGGATCTCCGCGATGAGATCGCCCCGAAGAACATTTTGATGATCGGCCCCACCGGCGTGGGCAAGACCGAGATCGCCCGGCGCCTCGCCAAGATCGGCCAGGCCCCCTTCATCAAGGTGGAGGCGAGCAAGTTCACCGAGGTGGGCTACGTGGGCCGCGATGTGGAGTCGATGATCCGCGATCTCACGGACATCGGGGTGCAGATGGTCAAAGCCGAAGAGATGCACAGGGTGGAGACCAACGCCCAGCGGATGGCTGAGGAGAAGCTCGTGGAGCTGCTCGGCGGCGGCGAGACCCAGGCCCCGGCTCCACAGAACTACTTCTCCGTGGGCCCCGACGGCACCGCCTCACAACAGGGCCAGAGCCTGAGCAAGGATCGCAAGAACGAGCTGCTCAAGCAGCTGCGCCGCGGCGAGCTGGACGATCAGTACGTCACGCTGCAGACCACCGACACCCAACTGCCCATGATGGAGGTCTTCAGCAGCCCGGGGCTCGAGGGCATGGGCCTCAACATGAAGGAGATGTTGAGCAACCTCGGCCTGAACCAGATGGGCGGTGGCCGCGCTCAAAAAGAGAAGAAGGTGCCGGTGCCCGAGGCCCTCAAGATCCTCACCGCCGAGGAGAGCGCCAAGCTCGTGGACATGGACGCGGTGATGGAGAAGGCCCTTGATCGCGTACAGCACAACGGCATCGTATTCCTCGACGAGATCGACAAGATCGCCGGTGGCGTCAGTCGCCCTGGGGGCGGGAGCGGCCCCGACGTGAGCCGGGGCGGGGTGCAGCGCGATCTGTTGCCCATCGTCGAAGGCACCTCGGTGAGCACGAAGCACGGGGTGGTCAAAACGGATCACATCCTGTTCATCGCCGCTGGGGCCTTCCACGTGGCATCGGTGAGCGATCTCATCCCTGAGCTGCAGGGGCGCTTCCCAATCCGCGTAGAGCTGGAGAGCCTTGGGGAGGAGGAGTTCCTGCGGATCCTCACTGAGCCCCGAAACAGCCTCGTGCGGCAATACGAGGCACTGCTGGCCACTGAGGGCATCACGCTGGAGTTCACCGACGACGCCCTGCGCCGTCTGGCCCAGGTGGCCTACGAAGCCAACACCCGTCTGGAAAACATCGGTGCCCGTCGCCTGCACACGGTGATGGAGACCCTGCTCGAGGACATCTCGTTCCGCGCACCTGAGCTCACGGACAAGCACGTGAAGGTGGACGCTGCTCTGGTGGACGAGCGCCTGGGCAAGGTGCTCGCCGACGAAGATCTGAGCCGATACATCCTCTGAGGGCTGTCGCTGGGGGGCGCATGTTCACACGCGATGGCTGGTTCGAGTTGGGCTGTGACGAAGGTTGAGGCTGAGCCCTTGTAGGCAGTCGTCGCTTCGCTCCGCCTGCGTAGGCGCCCGGCCTTCGGCACATCTTCGATGCGCCTCGTCGGTCGCGTACACGTTCGGGCATCCGCTAACGCGGTACCCCTCCGGGTAGGCAGGGTCGCTCAATGCTGACGCATTGTTTGCTCGCTCCCCTGCGTAAAGAGCTTCTTCTGTATCTTGTTGCTGAACCCCGCCGGAATTCGACCTGCCGCGAACCTGCAAGTCTCTGAGCTTCAGCGTTCTGCGTAAGCCCCAACAGCATTGGAAACACTCTGGAGCCACACCCAAACTGACTCTTTACGCAGGTGAGCGAGCAAGAAGGGCGAAGCCCTGAGCGACCCTGCCTACCCGGAGGCCTGCTCGCGCCAGCGAGTACGCCGACGTGTACGCAGCTCCAAGGCGGGCCGAAGGCCGGCCGACAAAGCTGCCTACGCAGGCGGAGCGCAGCGACGACTGCCTACAAAGACCCAGCCACAGACCCCATCTTTGCCCGATTCGATCCTCGGTGAGCTCTTTATCATCCTGCACAGCTCTCGCATGCCAGATAGAGCATTCCTAACCACCATCGAAAAGAACTGCCCCCTGGGTCTGTAAAGGCCACCTGGTGGTGCAGGGTTGCTCCCTGCCCATCACCAGATACAGGCCACCACCGTGGCCGTGGAGGTGGATCGAGATGGGTACGACGACCCGTAGGGGTTTCATGCAGGCGCTGGGCGCGGGGGTGGCCTCCATGGCCCTCCCGCCCTTCGCTCGAGCTGCGGCGGGCCAGTGGGGGGCGCCCATGCCCGAGATTGGATACGTCGCAGACACACAATACAAAATTCTGGAGGTCTTCCATGTGGGTGGTCTCTCGTTCTGGGAGACCTTCTGGCTCGAGCAGTCGGTAGAGGGCAGCTCCGGCTTCGTCGACACCTCTGGCAACCCTGTGAGCATCGACGCCAAGGGGGCAGAGGCCAAGATGCTGGCGCTGCCCTGGAGCTGTGACTCACCCCCTGAAGGCAATCGGGTGAAGTCCTTCGGTCAGGACGAGAGTGGGCGGTCTGTCTATTGGGGGCCGGCGACACAGCCGCTCTGGGATACGCTGGCCTTTGAGAATTGCCGAATGGTGGCGATGGCCCACACGCTGGATCCACACGACGCTGCCGTGCCCTTCGCCATCACGGGCAGTACATTGGGGGGGGCGAATTTCGCCGGGCTGGGCGCCGCCCTCGATCGGCGGCATCGCGCCCAACTGGCAGACGCTGCGGTGAACGATCCGCTCCAGGCAGAGTGGCTCAAGCGACCGTTCTCGTACGTGCTGGCGCCCAACCCCACCCACGCCACTTTTCGCCGAATGTTGTCTGCCTTCACTGCTACGGGAAGTCATGGAGGGCAACACCGCCCATTGTGGCTGGACATTGGCCCTCAGGGGCTGGGTGACGCGCTCTTGAGTCAGGGGGTCACCTCAGCGGCCCGAAACTATCTCGCGAAGCTCCGAGGACAGTATCGACAACAGATGCGCTGGCAGGGGATCGGCGACCATATCCGATCGAAGGGGTACGAAGACTACAGAGCGGCTCAGGAGATCCTGACCAACGGTGAGGTGCTGCATGGGTTCCTCGGCGGAGACGCCATCGTCGCCAGCCCTGGGGATTCGTGTACGGGGGGCAAGGCCAACCTCTCTCTCAACCGCACGACGCATCAGCTCGACCTCGCCGCCATGCTCCTGAACGACGACATCGGCGGCGCTCGTTATGTCTCGGTCATCGACGGCGGGTTCGAGCAGCCGTTCTTCGCCGGCTATGACACCCACGACGAAGCGATCACGTCGCACACGGCGATCACCTGTGGCGGGGTGCACAATGTCGCCCAGAAGCTCGCTCAGCTCATCTCCGATGGCAGCATCGATCTTGAAGACACGATGATCATCATCAACACCGAGTTCGGCCGGTCGGTCAGCTTCATCCCCGAGACAGATTCGCGGGACTATCACGGCTACCGCGGGTATCTGAATCTGCTGATCGGCGGCCCCATCACGGGCCGGAGCATCGCGGGCAGCCTCGACGACAACGGTATGGCCCGGACGCCCGGGTACTCAGTCTCTGTTGCAGAAGAAGAAGGCCATTCGCCTGCGGACACGCGGGGGGCGGCGCTCATGGCTGCGGGCATCAACCCCTTCGCCGAGGGCCTCTTCGCGGTGAGCAGCTTCTCGCCGAGCCTGAGATCTGGCGTCGAGGGGACTGAGCTCGAGGTGGCACAGCGGATCAGGAGCCGGATCCTGGGGGTGCCCTCATGAAGCATCCAAAGATGAGAGCCAGTCTGCTCAGCGCCTTTGCCGTGGTGATCGCGAGTGCATGTATTCCGCAGCCCCCGTTTGACGACGCGGGCGATCGCGCCTTTGTGGTGCAGGTTGTGTCCGAGCTGCTCGGCCGGCGCCTCGAGAGTCGAGCAGAGGAAGAGACGCTCCTCAAGATCGTCGAGATCGTGGGTCGGGGGCCCCTGGTCGACGCGCTCATGGACACGGACGACTTCACAGAGCATTGGGGTGTCTTGATGCTCGATCACTTGCAGGTCCAGCGCTCTGGAGAGCGGGCCGCGGTGAGAGAGTGCTTCGGCGAGGCGAGGCGGAAGGGGAGCGACGGGCAGATCGCCTTCGATGACGGCGAGCTCGCGCACTTCGTCTCGACACACAATGCAGAGGAGCATCCCTTTGGTGAGGCCCTCGACGAGATCCCCGACTGGGCTGAGGCTGCCGCAGCAGACTGGAACATGCGAGATCTCATCTATTCCAGCATCAGGGCCGACAACCTGGCGCCGATCTACGAGGCCTACCTCTACCCGCTCGTGACCCGCACGGGCCACGAGATACAGCCCGGTGAGGAGGCGGTGGTGGTGGGCAGCGCCATGGCCAACATCTATCTCAACCGGGAGGTGGGCTGTCTGCAGTGTCACAACGACGCGTTCAATGTCACCCCGCCGGATCGTTTCTTCCCCTTGAGGCCAGGGCTGGACGAAGCGATCTGGGGGAGCGCCACCGGCCCTGAGCTGCCCACCACCGCGGCCTTCGACCAGGCGCCCGGTGGCGGCTTCGTTGCCTTCCACCAGAAGATCCTCGGAGGTCCGCTCAAGCCGTGGAACATCAACCCCTGGTGCGCCTCGGGCAACAACTACGCACCGAGCACGCCAGGATTTCTGCCCCCAGAGCAGGCGCCGTCATACGAGGGGGAGTTGTCCCACTTCCAATCCGCCAACTTCGCGGGGATCACGGGGCATCAGGCATCCATCCACGATGTGGCGCGTGCCTTCAGCGCGGGTGTCTCGGGTCTCGAGGCCGACGACAGCCCGCTGAAGGTCGAGGGCGTGCCGCTGAGCGGCCCTGAGGCCCTGGCCTACATGACCGCAGCCACTGTGGTGGAGAACATTTGGGCCCAGATCATGGGAGAGCGGCTCACCGTGGCCCATCGGTTCGCCCGCACCAGCGAGCAGATGATGCTCCACGTCAGCTTGCTCGAAGGCGAGTTCCTGCCTCACCGCTGGTCTCTCAAGAAGGTGGTTCGGGCCATTGTGTTGTCCCAGTGGTTCAACCGGCAGTCACCCGCCCACGGCGACGCGGGCCTCGGATCACCCCATCATTTGCCCACAGTGCTCGATCCGTGGAGCAAGCTGCTTGATCTGGTCGATCTCCCGGATGGTGTCGACGAGAACGATCCCAAGCTGCACTTCAACAGTCAGGGGGCGATCGTGCATCGCCGCCACCCGATGACATTGTTAAGGTCGATCAGCGAGGCGCTGCTGTGGCCGACCACCGAAGTCTTCGCCAAGGAGGATGCGCTGACCGGGCCCTTCGGCAGCGGCCGATTCGCCCACGAGGTTGGGCAGTATCTCTCGGACTACGAGCCCGGCACCACAGGAGTGACCTTTCAAGGCCTGCTCGCCTGGGAGAGAGAGCTCGGCAGCTGCGCGAAGCCCGAGGCCATGGGCGACGCTCCGGACTGGATCGATCACCTCGTGACTCAGGCTGAGGGCGACGGCTTGCAGCCCTCGGTGAGAGATGCGGTGAAGGCGCTGAAGTACAGGCTCATCTCTGACAGCTGCATCGACAGCGCCGTAGGGGAAGGCGGCGATGTCTCGGAGGAGGCGCTGATCGAGGCCATCCTCGGTGTCGACGACCTGGATGGCGAGCTGAACACCCTCGGAGGCAGTGTCGCCGCCTCGACGAAGCTACGGCAGCTGTGTGGGGTGTTCCTCGAGAGCCCACAGTTCATGCTCGCGGGCCTGCCGCCTGCGCCTACCTGTGACACACCTCCTGGTGTCGAGGTCTGTGTGGAGCCACCATGCACTGTGAAGGATCACTGCGAGCACTATCGGGCGCTCCTCAAACTTCATGGGGTTCACATCATGTGCGGACCCCAAGGCCCCGTGCCTGACCCATGGAATGGCGAGGGACCCTCTGAGGTGACCGAGCTGTGTCCGGCAGACACCTGCGCCCTTGTGGAGGACTTCAGCAAAGACTGTGGGCCGATGTCCACGGCGACATGTGAGACCGAGAAGCTCGCTGGCTGCAACCCCAGCTGCATCACCCAGGGGTGTTGTGGCCAGATCGAGCACTTCGAACTGCCAGAGCAGATGCCCCCGCTGCCTCGGCCTGCGGTCTTCCTCGCCAACGGGGAGGGGGCCATCGTCGAGTTGGCTGAGGGGGTGTTGATCCGGCCGGTTCGAGCCCGGGCCTTTGGTCCACTGCGCCCTGGTACGCGCCTCAACGCTGGAGACAGGCTCATCATCCGCAACGGCGCCCGACTCGAAGTCCGGGGAGAGCGCTTCCGGATGTCGACCCACGGGGCATTGCCTTCTCGCGTGCAGCCGTACATCGCGCCGCTGGAGCAGTCTCTGTTCGAGGCGGTGTCCCGTAGGGACGCCCGGGCTACGGAGAGGCTGATTGCAGGCGGAGCATGGCTCGATGTCTTCGATACCGAGGGTCGTACTCCGCTGATGTTCGCTGCCATCAATGGCGATCTTGCCACCGTGCAGGCGCTGGTGCGAGCAGGGGCGAACACAGGTCAGCGAGATCCGCATCGGATCAGCGCACTGGGGTATGCCCACCTGTATCGACAGCGGAGGGTGTTCGAGTGGCTCAGCAGATACGCTTCTGTGTCTCTGACTCGGGCGGAATCCAGCCTCAGGGCACTTCCGCCACCGGTTGAGCAGTCATGGCACATGGTGATCACCGGGCCGTCGGCCTGGGTGGATGCCCGCGACTTTGTACGTCGAATGGAGCAGCGTCAGGCTCTGCTCGAGAGCCAGCAGGTGGAGGCGCCTCGCCGCAGGTGAGGGGCGGGGCCATCTTGCCCAAAAACCCCAATGAAGCTACCGTGCCTCGGCGATCACAGCCCTGGGAGCTCAGCCTCAGTGAACCCCACCCAGCACAAGGCCGCGGTGCTCGTCGAGGCCCTACCGTACATTCAGCGGTTTCAGGGATCAGTCTTCGTCATCAAATACGGCGGGCACGCCATGGTGGACCCCGAGGCCGCCCAGAACTTCGCCCGTGACGTGGTCCTGCTCGCTTCGATTGGCGTACGACCCGTCGTGGTGCACGGCGGTGGGCCGCAGATCAAGGCCACCCTCGCCGAGCTGGGCATCGAGAGCGAGTTCAAGGCCGGTATGCGGGTCACCGACGCCCGGACCATGGAGGTGGTCCGCATGGTGCTCGTGGGCAAGGTCAACCAGGAGATCGTCTCCATGATGAACCAGGCCGGAGGGCGCGCAGTAGGGCTCTCGGGGGCCGATGGCAACCTGCTCGTGGGCCGCAAGACCACCGTTGATGGTGAAGACGTCGGTCGGGTGGGCCTCATCGAGCGTGTCGATGACGGCGAGTTGAACTTCCTCACGCGGGGTGGATTCATCCCCGTCATCGCCCCTGTGGCCGTCGATGGCCAGGGCCAGCCGCTCAACATCAACGCCGATCTCGCCGCTGGGGCTGTAGCGGCCCACATCAAGGCCCGTAAGCTTCTGTTGATGACCGACGTCTCCGGCGTGAAAGATCAGAGCGGCGAGACCATCACCCATCTGCGCCAGGCCCAGGTGGCTGGTCTCATCGCCGACGGCACCGCCAAGGGGGGCATGATCCCCAAGCTCAAGGCCAGCCTCACCGCCCTCGAAGGCGGCGTGCGCAAGGTGCACATCGTCGATGGCAGGGTGCTGCACGCCTTGCTGCTCGAAATCTTCACCGATGGGGGCGTCGGCACCGAGATCGTGTAGTGGACATGCAACACGTGCCATCATGTCGATCGAACCTCATCCACCCACACCCATCACGGTGAACGTTGTCCAGTCTGCTCATCACCGCCGGCTCTGCCTTCCTCGTCGTCATCGCCTATTTGCTGTGGCGTTTCTGGCCCCTGATCCTCGGCGTAGCCCGAAAGGGTGACTCCTCGAGCAAGCGGCTGCAGCGCTGGAACAGCTATGTGGTGCCGTTCCTGCCCAAACTGATGGAGATGGACATCGCCATCGGCACCGGCGGCACGTTCACGAACGGCCACACTGGTGAAGAGCACTCCATCGCCACATGGTCCCTCACGCCAACGTTGCTGCCCGACGTCGAGTATCTCGCCCTGGCTCGCCCTGATGGCGACACCATCGAGATCAAGGCCATCGGCAGCGCCCGGGCGATCAGGGCCATCATCGAAGATTCTGTTGTGGAGCGGGTGCTCTGGGGGCACCGCACCTTCCTGTATGTATGGCCGCGAGAGATCGACCTCGACGAGTTCGCTCAGCAGCTGCACACCGTCGAGGGCTTCAAGGCCGAGCAGGGCCTCGAGCTCGACGCCTCTCTCGACATGCCCCCAGCCTCCGCCCCCGAGCCTGATTCACCGGAGAAGTCATGATTCAGATCGAAGAGCCGATCACGACCCGCATTGCCCGGGCCAAGCAGATCCTCACCCCCAACTACCGCCCCGCAGAGGTGATCTTCATCCAGGGTGAGGGGGTGCACCTCATCGACAAGGACACCAAGAAGTACCTCGACTTCGCCGCGGGCATCGCTGTGAACGCTTTGGGCTACAACCACCCGGCGCTCACCACCGCCATCGCTGAGCAGGCTCGGTCGCTGCTGCACGTGAGCAACCTCTTCGTGAACGAGCCCCAGCTCGAGCTCGTGGAGAAGCTCCTCGACATCAGCTTTGGCGACAAGGTGTTCCTGTGCAACAGCGGCGCCGAGGCCAACGAGGCGGCGTTGAAGCTCGCCCGGCGCTACATGCAGAAGGTCCGCGGTGAGAAGCGCTACAAGTTCATCTGCACCCACGGCGGCTTCCACGGGCGCTCCTTCGGTGCCCTGAGTGCTACGGGCAACCCCAAGTACCACGATGGCTTCGAGCCCATGCTCCCAGGCTTCGTGCATGTGCCCTTCGATGATCTCGATGCCATGGCCGGGGCCATCGACGATGAGACCTGCGCCATCTTCGTAGAGCCGGTGCAGGGTGAGGGGGGTCTGCGGGTACCTGATCCGGGCTACCTGCCTGGTCTGCGGAAGATCTGCGACGACGCCGGCATCTTGCTGATCCTCGACGAGGTGCAGTCGGGCATCGGCCGTACTGGCAAATGGTTCGGTTACCAGCACTCCGAGGGGGTGGCACCGGACATCATCAGCGTGGCCAAGGGCCTCGGCGGTGGGGTGCCCATCGGCGGCATCATCTGCAACAACACCGTGGCCGAGGGGTTCCAGCCCGGGACCCATATGACCACCTTCGGCGGCAACCCACTGGCGTGCCGTGCGGCCCTCACCGTGCTCAAGGTCATCGAGCAGGAAGGCCTGCTCGATCATGTGGAGCGCATGGGCCACTACCTCATCGAGAGCCTTCAGGCGCTCTCGGAGAAGCACGAGGTGGTGCACGGCGCTCGAGGCCAGGGCCTCTGGGCGGGGCTCGTCGTCGATCCCGAGCGCATCGATCGGCCCACCTTCCGCAAGATCGCCTTGGAGAAGGGTTTGATCCTGACCCAGGCAGGCAAGGACACCCTGCGTTTCTCGCCGCCTCTCATCGTCGGCCGCTCTCACATCGATGCTGCTGTGGAGATTGTGGACGCTGTGCTCGGAGAGATGGCGTGAGCAAACGGGATCTGCTGACCCTCGCGGCGCTCACCGAAGAAGAGCTGCTTGGACTCATCGAGCGCGCCCAGGCCCTCAAGGCCATGCGCAAGGCCGGGGGCCACACCTACTCTCTGAGAGGCCGGGCCCTGGCCATGGTCTTCGAGAAGGCCAGCACGCGGACCCGGGTCAGCTTCGAGGTGGGCATGAACCAGCTCGGAGGCCACGCCGTGGTCATGGCTCGCCGCGACATCCAAATCGGCCGAGGAGAGACCATCGCCGACACCGCCAAGGTGCTCAGCCGGTATGTTGACGGCATCATGATGCGCACCCACGCTCACGAGGTGCTCACCGAGCTGGCCACCCACGCCGACGTGCCGGTCATCAACGGGCTCACCGATCTGGCGCATCCGTGTCAGGTGCTCGCGGATCTGCTCACCTGCAGCGAGGTCTTCGGCGATCTGCGTCCGCTGAAGGTGGCCTACGTGGGCGACGGCAACAACATGGCTCACTCGTGGATCAACGCCGCTCGGGTGTTGGGCTTCGAGCTCAACCTGGCCTGCCCCGAGGGCTACGATCCTGATCGGGCCGTGCTCCACGAGGCCCTCAAGGATGACGCGAAGATCAAGGTGGTGCGAGATCCCGTCGAGGCCACCGAGGGGGTGCACGTGGTGAACACCGACGTGTTCACCAGCATGGGGCAGGAAGAAGAGACCGAGACCCGTAACTCGGCCTTCCAGGGCTACCAGGTCAACGATGCGGTGATGGCAGTGGCCCGTCCAGAGGCCATCTTCCTCCACTGTCTGCCGGCCCACCGCGGCGAGGAGGTCACGGCCTCGGTCATCGACGGCCCTCAGTCGAGGGTGTTCGACCAGGCCGAGAATCGCCTGCACGCACAAAAAGCTGTCTTGGACTGGTTGATGGGCGGTCACGCCATCGCGTGAGCCCGGGGCAGGGGATCGACGCCGTCGAGGGGCGTGATCAGGCGGGGATGACCTCGCTCTCCTGCTCTGCCTCTTTCTCGAGACTCACAGGATCGTCTGACTGCTCGACCTTTGGCGGATCGTCTTCGGGATCATCATAGAGATCATTCCGGCCTTGTCCGATCAGATCGAACAGCATGAGCAGCACGCCGACGAGCATCAACATCGACTCGAATGTGTATTGCTCGTCGTACCAGCCCACGTTCAAGAAGATGATCTGCCCCACCACCGCCGTGGAGATATAGGCCGCCAGTCTGAGCGGCGATCTGCCCACCAGCGGTGCGAACAGAATCATGAACACATAATAGTAGCTCGTGAGTTCGAATATCCCGAGCACCATGATGGCGCTCGCCGAGGCCACCACCCAGTCTTCCTTGAACCGCTGGCTGATGATGGCCAGCAAGCCCACGAAGAGCCCCAGCAGGCCGATGTAGATGCCACGACGCCACCAGAGCTTGCGGGTCTTGATGCGCTCCACCTTCCAGACCTTCCAGGGGTCTTGCAGGTTGCCCTTGCGCAGCTCCCGGCCCACCTTGTCGGGGTGGTACGACATGATGGTGGGCAGACCCATGTGGTTGGTCAGCGGCGTGGCCACGTGCTTCTGGGAGTTCTCCCAGAATTCTTTGTACGATCCGAGGCCGTCGTTGCTCGGCAGGCTCAGGGTGACCAGCACGGCGATGGCGGCGAAGGTGCCCGTGATCAACCGCTGATGCTTGGGCTGGATACGATCGATGAGGCCCTTGAGGGGCCCCATGAACGCAGCCACCTTCGACAGGGGGCGCCCGGGCTGGTTCTGCTCGGCGGCGATGGTCTCTGCGTCGCGACCACGGATCATGTCGATGAGGATCTTCACGGCGAGGCCGACGATGAGCCCGCCAGGGAAGGCTCTGAGCAAGAGTGACCACATCAAGAAGAAGCCGCCGACAAAGTGCTTCTTCTTCTTCAAGAAGCAGATGCCCGCCACCGCGGTGAACAGCCAGGGGATGCGCATATACGCCCCCCCGGTCCAGAAGTAGGCCCAGGGGTAGCCTGCCCCCCAACACAGCGCCGCCACGGCCATGACCCGCCAGCCGAAGGCCCAGCCGAAGAGGATGAACACCGCGGCGTACAACAGGCCATCGATGAGGGCCAGGCGTTGGATCATGACGTCCATCGCCGTGTTGCGCTCTTTGGTCAGGCTGTTGAACTCCCGGAACTCCTTGCCCGGTAGCTTGCCATTCGCAGCGAGTTTTTTACTCAGCTCGAGCAGCCTGGGCTCGATGGGGACATGGGCGATGTCGGCAAAGAGCTTGCCGGTCATCGTCCAGACCGGGCTGGCGTTGTAGCCGTGATCACCGAAGATCTTGTCCCAGTACTTCGACCCCATGTTGCCGCGGAAGTAGCGCAGGTCGGCCTTGAACATCTCCCAGCGTTCATTCGAGGTGAAGGCCTCGGTGCAGATCTCCGGGCGGGTGGTCACCCGCTCGCTGGGCCCGAGAGAGTTGTCCACGAGATCGCGGATCTTGCGCTTCTTCACCTGGGCCTTGCGGCCGTCTTCGAGCTCGGCGATGGCGGCGCAGTGGTACAGCTTAGTGTACCGGTTCTCGGGGAAGTACTTGGCGCCCATGTAGTAGTGGAAGGTGTCGTGCATGTGCACGGCGCGCCAGCCGTGGAAGGTCCAGAAGTTGGTCCAGGCGAGGGTGGCCATCACCGTGAGCACGCCCATCAGGATCGGGCGCTGCAGCCGATCGAAGGTCGGCCGATGGAACTTGCGACCTGTGGAGAGCCAGAGGCCCAGCATGGCGATGATGCCCAGGGCGGCGGCGATGAGGGGCCAGGGCAGCTCGTCGTTGCGATCTTCTGCGTGGTAGGTGAACCACAGGGCCACGCCGGTGGCCAGAGTGATGCCGATCTCGAACCACGGGGACAACTGGTTCTTGAGCAACAACGCCCCCGCCAGATAGACCACCCCGAGCCAGGCCGCGACACTCAGCGGCCACAGCATGAAGGCTTTGGGATCGGGCCCTTCGATCATGAAGAACAGGCTGACGAAGACGATGACGCCGAGGACCCCCTCGACGAAGGGGGCGAGGTTGCCCAGAGGTCCGTCGCCCTTCTTGCGGACCGAGAAGCTGATCAACAGCATGAAGAAGCCGAGCACCCCGATGCCGGCCTTCCACTTCGCCAGCCGCCGCAGCCGCAGCTTGCCGGGATCAGCCTTGGCCTTGCCCTTCTTGCGCTCGAGGGCTGGGGGCCACTGCGCTGGGGTCTTACAGAAGACCTGCATCTCGCCGATGCTGTACGACTTGTCGCCGCCGCTGGCCTTCACCCGCAGGTAGCGCCCCTCACCGAGCAGATCCTTCGCCGAGCGGGTGCGCATGCCCGCCTGGGGAACGGGCTGGGCTGCCCAGAGGGTCTGCCAGGTGTCACCGTCGTTGGAGACCTCGATGGTGTAGACGTCGTTGTTGTCCGCCTGCACCAGGGCTGCGGTGAATTGCGTCACGGCCCCGAGATCGTAGGTGACCTCCGACTTCGCGTTGTTGAGGATGGCGCTCAGCTGGGTGTTCCAGGGATCCCCCTCGTTGCTGGCCACGCCATCAGCGATGCGCTGAGTGGAGCTGGCCCGAGACGACTTCGCCTTGATGTCTTTGAGTACATTGCCTTCAGGGCAAGCCTGAGCACCAGCAGGGGACCACTGCAGACAGAGCAGCATCAGACACATCGCCGTCGCCCAGAGGCGGCGACTGATCATGAAAGGTGTGCGCGCGGTGGCGGGGTGATTCATCGGGGCTCCCCAGGGGTAGGCAGTCACTTGGACGAAGCAGGCACTTGGGCGAAACGGGCGGCAGACTCTACGTAATCCGAGGGTCAGATGCAATTGAAGCTGCTGCCGCAGAGCGTGGGGGGAGGATGGTGGGGATCAAGGCCGCCTCCAAGGCGCTGGAACGGCCCCTGAGATCGCTTCGAGGGTGCTACTGGATGTTGGAGTAGTCAGCGACGTCTTCGTCGATCTCCACACCATCACCAATGGTCACCTGACCGTGGCGATTGCCGATGTTGCGCGGGGTGTCGGGGGCGCCACTGTTGCGGATGACGACGTTGGCGCCGATGTCGGCCGAGTAGTAAATGATGGTGTAGTCCTCGATGACAGTGCCATCGCCGATGGTGGTTCGCCCGAGGATGATGCAGTCCTGGCCGATGGTGACGTTGGCCCCAATGGTGCTCCGGGAATACACGCGGGTGCGGGCACCGATGTTGGAGCCGTCACCCACGAGCGTGCCGTTGTCGATCTGGGCTTCGTCGCCGAGGGTGACATTGTTGCCGACTGTAGCCCGGTAGTTGAGGGTGACGTTGTTGCCGAAGTTGGCGTTGTCGCCCACCGTCACCCGTGAGCCTGTTGTCAGGCCGTCACCAATGGTGCCGTTGGCGCCAATGACGTCCAAACTGCGCATCGACAGGTTGTTGCCGATTGTGGTGCCGGTGCCGATGGTGGTTCGACCGCGGACGTTGGCGTTGGTCCCGATGGTCACGCCGTCTTCCACGACCCCGCCGATGTTGCTGTTGGCGCCGACGCTGATGTCATTGCCGAAGCGAGCACCGTAGCGAATGCTCGTGTTGTCGCCGAGGGCGACGTTGTCGCCAATCTCGACATAGTCGGCCACGGTGACACCGCTGCCGAAGTTGGCATCGTTGCCCACCTCGGAGTTGGCCCGGATCTGGGTGTTGTCACCGACCACCGAGTTGTCGCCCACGCTGCTGTTGGGCTGAATCTCGACGTTCTCGCCCACATCAGCGTTGGCGCCCACAGAGGATCCATTACCCACCACGGCGCCAGCGCCCACACGGGCGTCATTGCCCACCTGAGCACCGAATCGAAGCTCCGCGGGGTTGTCGCCGCCCTCGATGACGGCGCGATCCCCGATGTCGGCGTCCTGGCCGATCTGCACGCCATCACCGATCTGAACGTCGTTGCCCACGTTGACGAAGTCCCCGGCGTTGACACCATTGCCCACCTGGGCGTTTTCGCCGAGATCGAAGTCACGGCCCACGGCGACATCGTCACCGATCTGGGCATTGTTGCCGAGATCCACGGCGTTGCCGAAGTCGGCGTTGTCGCCGATCTCCACGTTGTCGCCGATGCGGCCGTCATTGCCGAGATCAGCGTTGGCGCCCACGGCCACACCCTCACCGACCTCGCCGCGGAGGCCGAAGTCTGCGGAAGGATCGACGCAGGCGTCGCCATGGCCATCGCCGTTGTCGTCCACCTGGCCCGGGTTGGCGTGGCGGGGGCAGTTATCGACGTCACCACACACACCATCACCATCGACGTCGTTGTTTGCGTCGAAGATGCAGGCGTCACAGGCGTCACCGAGGCCGTCACCGTCAGTGTCGGACTGGTCGAGGTTGGCGTCGTTGGGGCAGTTGTCCTCGACGTCGGGCACAAGGTCGCCGTCAGCGTCGGAGTCACACGTGATGGCGAAGGTGCCATCAGTGACGTCGCTGGCTTCACCACCGCCAGCATCGCGAGCGGTGAAGGTCACGAGGTAGTCGCCATCGTCGAAATCGCCGGGGTTGAAGTTGATGGAGCCGCCCACAGAAGAGCCGTCATCGGGGGTATCTACATCGACGCGGCCAATCTCCTGACCACTCATGGTGGCGATGACGGTGACGATGTCACCCTCGGGATCACTGACGTTAAAGGTGGCCTGGGTCTGGCCGCAGATGCGCAGGCCTGCCTCGGGACCGAGGGCCTCCACGGAAGGGGGCGGCTCGGTCTGCACCTGGATCAAGACCTGGGCGTCGGCGGTGAGGCCACCTTCGTCAGTGACCTGGACCCGGACAACCTGGGAGAGGCCAGGGGCCCAGTTGGGGTTGGTGTAGCCTTCGACAACAGGCCCATCAGCGTCGTCATACTGGCCGTCGCCGTCGAGATCCCACGCGTAGCTCACGATGCTGTCACAGGGCGCGTTGGCGTCGAAGGAGCCGCTGGCGTCGAGCCTGACGGGGACCGGGTTGTCGTTGATGATCGCCGTCTGGTAGGGGCCCCCTGCATCGGCAGAAGGTGCAACGTTGTCCACGGAGAGCGTGACGGTGACGGTATCGATGTCAGTGTTACCCTGGGTGTCGGTCACCCGCAACGCCACGGTGTGAACGCCGGGGCTCGTGAACGTGTGCGAGGGGCTCTGGCCGATGAGATCGACATCGAAGCTGTTGCCGTCGTAGTCGAGGTCCCACTGGTAGCTGTTGATGCTGCGGCGGGGGTCCTGGTGGTAGGTGCCGGCAGAACTGAAGGTCACAGGCGTTTGGCAACCCACGTTTGCCTGGTCCACACCAGCATTGGCCACGGGCTCGGTGCCGTAGACCGTCAGCGTCGTGCTGATGAGATCGCTCACGCCCTGACCATCCACCACTGTGAGATTCACGGTCATCTTGGGCTCCCCAGTAGAGGGGTTCGCCACCGCGAAGGCATCGAGGTTGGAGAGGGGGCCAAAGCCGTAGATCCCATTGGCGTTGGGGCCGGCGTATTCAGCCACCCCATCACCATCGAAGTCCCACTCATAGCGCGTGATGGTGTCGCCGCAGTTTCCATTGGGATCCGAGGACCCACTGCCGTCGTAGCTGAGGTCTTCGCCCACGTTGATCGTAAAGGGCCCGTTCGTTGCCGCCACGGGGGCCTGGTTGCCCCCGCGGACGATGACCGTGTACGTCGCGCTGTGGCTGCGATCCGTGTCGTCGGTGACGGTGAGGGTCACTGTGTAGTCACCAAAAGCAGGGTACAAGAAGCTGCCTGAGGCCTGGGCCGAGTCGGCGACCCCGTCGCCGTCGAAGTCCCACTCATAGCGCGTGATGACACGGTCCGGGTGCTGATGGTAGCTCTCAGCGGCGCTGAAGTTCACAGGGGCACCACACCCCGCCTGCTCTCCATCTGCGCTGATGATGGCCACGGGATCCACACCGTGCACCGTGAGGGTGGTGGTGTCGGTCGAGCTGAGGCCGATGCTGTCCCGGGCGCGGAGCGTGACGACATAGTCGCCCGGGCTGTCGATGCCGAAGCCGGCGAGGTCCTGGGCCGTGAGCGCCAGGGTCATCTGAAGATCGTCAAAACCGCTGGCCCGGGTGAAGCTGTAGTCGTAGGTGCCATCGCCGTCGATGTCCCACTCCATGGTCTTCACGTAGTCGTTGAACTCCACGAGATCGGGATCGGTGGTGTTGCTGCCGTCGAAGGTCACCCCCTGGCCAAGATCGATGGTGTAGCCATCCTCGGGCAGGTCGTCATCGGGGTCAGCATCGGTGCTGGGAGGCGTCGGGGGGGGCTTGTAGGCCGCCTGGAAGGTCGTTGTGGCCTGAGTACCTGCGTTGTCGGTGACGGTCAGGCGAATCGTCCGGGTCACCTGACCATCGGGCATCTCGGGGAAGAAGATCGGGATGTTGGCGCTGGCGCCATTGGCATCAATGCTGCCGTCGTCATCAACATCCCAAGCCCACTGTACGATGCCCCGGTTCGGGTTCTCGTGATACGAACGAGTGCCGTCCAACAGTACAACCGCGACGCCAGCGATGTTGGGGTCGAAGTCTTCGATCAGAATGGCCCCCACCTCAGGGTCCTGGATGCCCACGGCGATGGGGTTCGAGCCGTACAGCGTCAAGATGGCCACGTCTTCGTTGGTGGCGCCGAGGCTGTCGGTGACCCGCACTCGAATCTCGTGCTTGGGCAAGCCCGTGCGTGGGTTGGCGCGCTCCAGGCCGAGGGCGAGCAGAGCGTTGCCACTGACGGTGGGGTTGGGGCCGACAGCATCGTCGTACTGGCCGTCACCGTCGAGGTCCCACTCATAGCTCACGATGCTGTCACCACAGGCCCCATCAGGATCCGAGGAGCCAGCAGCGGAGAAGATGAAGTCCGATTCTGTGAAGTCTGTGTAGGGGCCATTGGCCCTGGCCGCCGGGGCGCTGTTGCCCTGATCCACAGTGATGACTGCGTAGAACACGTCGACGGTGCCCCAGCCATCAGTGGTGCGCAGGCCCACGTTGAGCTCGCCAAAGGCGTCGGGTGTGAGCTGCCTGAGCGCGCCCTCGGCATCATCAAAGTTGCCGTCGCCGTCGAGATCCCACTCAAAACTCACGAGCTCCCCATCCGGGGCGAGGTGGCTCGAGCAGCCAGCGTCGAGGGTGATGGCCTGACCGCAGGCGCCGCGGTTGGGATTGGCGTTGAAGCACGACACAGGGCGGTTGTTGAAGATCGTCAGCGTCGTGTCCGAATCAGTCGAAGCGCCGCTGCTGTCCGTCACTCGCAGCGAAATCGGCAGCGCCTCACCACGGGCGAGGCCGCTCAGTACACCCGCGCCGACGGTGGGGGTGAGACCCACTGCGTCGTCGTACTGGCCGTCGTTGTCGAGGTCCCAGGCTGCGTTGATGCTGTCACCACACGTCGTGTTGGGATCAGAGCCTGTACCTGCCAGGGTGAGGTCATCGCCTTCGTTGACTGTGTAGGGGCCATTGGCGTTGGCCGACGGAGGCAGGTTCTCTGCCGCCTGGACTGTGACCACCACCGAAGTGAGATCGTTGCCCGGCTCGGGCTCCGTGGCGTCGACCACTCGGAGCGTGGCGTTGTACGAGCCGCGACCAGCATAGGTATGATCGAAGGTCTGATTCAGATCGGCGGTTTGGAAGTCGGCCTGGGCGCCTGTGTCCCACCAGAGACCGTCAGAGGCATCTACATCCCACTGATAGGCCACGATCTGGTTGTCGGGATCAGGATGGAAGCTGTTCGAGTGGTCGAATGTCACTGCACCGGCGCCAGCACCAGCGCATCCTTCGATCACCGTGCTCGGGGTGGCGGAGCCCAAGGCCTCGGGGCGCGGGTCGAACAGCGTGGGGGTGAGGATGAAGACACCATATGCGGTGCCGAGATCCCAGCTGACATAGTTCTGGGAGATGTAGGAGTCGTAGCTCAGCCAGTAGCCGTTGTTGTGCTGAGCGCGAATCAGATAGACGCTGAACTCCCTGAACCAGTCATGATCTCCATAGGCTGCCAGCTCGGGCACCATGGCCCGTGCACCCTTCTGGGTACTGAACATCGAGTACATCTTGCCGCAGGTGGTGCAGCCAGAGTTGTAGTTGTTGTCGGTCCAGTGACCGGTCCAGTTGTCGTCGAGGAACGTGTAGAAGTCGTCGTAAATCTCGCGGGCTTCACAGCGGGTCACTGTGGTGTAGGGCTGATAGAGCTGCTCGTTGGGATCAATGCCGTTGCTGCCATCGCAGTTGAACTGGTCCGTGTCGTTCCATCCCAGCAAACCAGCAGCGACCAAACCACCACCAGTGAGGTTCCAGTGCCCGTTGTTGTAGGGGGCGCTCGTGTTGGTGTATCGCACAGCACCGTCGAGCCAGTTGTTGGAGTGATAGACCGTGTAGCGCAGGTTGTTGGCGATGCGCTTTTTCACGTGCTCGTTCAAGATGACCCCATAGGGGGCCATGGCGCGCCACGCACCCTCCACGCCGATGTAACCCCACATGGCCAGTGAGCCATATGCCTGGGATGCCCCCGAGCGGTTGGGATAGTACGACCAGGAGCCCATCCCGTTGACGTCTGCGTTGCCGTCCATCTGGGCAAAGACCAGCCAGTCCATCATCTGCTGCACGATGAAGGGCCAGGTCTTGCCCTCGACATAGTTGTCGTCGCCGATCTGGGTCACGGTCCCTACGAGGTGCACTGTGCCCACGGCGATCCCGCCGATGGCATGGGGGCTGGGGTAGACGGGGCCGCGGTTACCATTCCAGTAGAGGCCAACCCCATCGTTGGTGCCGGCGATGGGGGCCTCGCCGTCATCGCTCTCGTCGATGTCGGGGATGTTGGTCTCCACCGCCATGGTGTTGAGCAGGTGGTTGATGCACCGCATGGCATCTTCTGCGTAGGGGGAGTTGTTCCACAGTGTGTTGTTCTGAGAGACCCAGTCGGCGGTCTCGGGCCCCTGGTAGGTCCCAGGCGGGTAGGCGGCATAGTGGCCGTTCAGGGCGAGGGTCCAGATGAAGGCGCCGTTGAAAGCCACATCACCATCGGTACCCGAAGAGCTACCAGCTGTCTTATCGACCATCCCAGTCAGATCGGCGCCGTTGCCCGACCGGTTCGTCATCTGGAGGTGCATCAACCACAAGGCGCGGCTGATGGCCCGGGTGCGCAGGATGTTCAGCTGATCTGCATTGGCCGAGTTCGCGTTGGCGATGCTCGGTACATCCGCATAGATCTGAACAGGGAAACTGCCGAATGCCGTGGCGCCGGTGCTGTCCACCACCCGAATGTTGGCGACGAACAGCGTGTCGTTGGCCTGGTTGGGGTACGTGTAATCCGAAGACAGATTGTAAGCGTCATTGGTATTGAAGGTCGTGTCCCACGTGCCATTGCCGTCGAAGTCCCACGACACTGTATAGGGCGCCGTTCCATCGCGTACGATGGCCATGAAGCGTGTCGACTCTCCATTGACCGCCACACTTGGCACAGTGGTGTCCAGCGGGTTGCGCGCCACTGTCACCACGTCAAGTGCATGGCTCATTGTGGGGGCAAACAGGCACCCAGCAATGAGCAGGGGCAGTGCCCCAAACTTCTTGTCCCAAAACTTCATGAAAATCTCCCGAACGAAACCTCAGCGCTCTCCTGGGGATTTTCATGTTTTGGTAAGCGAATGTAAACGAGTGTCTGACTGTTTCTCGTCAACTCTCTGAAAGGGGAAGGTTGGGTAACAGGGGGTTACCCAAGAGGGACAGGTGGGATCAGTAGGTGAGGCCCCATAGATCAGGGCCTCTCCGTCAATACAGCCTACTGGATGTTGGCAAAGTCAGCGACATCCTCGTCAATGTCGACGCCGTCACCGATGGTGACCTGGCCGTGACGGTTGCCGATGTTGCGGGGGGTGTTGGGGGCGCCACTGTTG
>JBKAGE010000044.1:0-98430 GCA_046290225.1 Bradymonadia bacterium
CCACTGGCATCTTCGTCTCTCTCGGCGCACGCTGTGATGTGGGTGAAGACTCCGCCATCTACGACGGTGTGACTCTCGGTGTCGACGGTGCCATTGGCGCTCGCAGCACGGTGCTCTTCCGGGCCACGATTGGCGACGAAGCCACCATTGGCACCGACACCATCATCGACGAGCAAATCACCGCCGGGAACCGCTTCACCCTCGGCAACAACAGCCGCCTCTGGCCCCGCAGCACCTACGGCAACGACGTCACCATCGGCGCCAACGTACTCATCCGCGATACCGCTGATGTCGGCGAGGGCGTCACCATCGAAGACGACGTCACCATCTACCCCGAGACCACCATCGGCCAGGACACCACCATCCGCCAGGGTGTGGAGCTCGGTGTCGCAGTCTGCGCGACTCAGCGCTGTGGTCAGGTCACCATCGGTGAGTGTCTCGACGTTGACGCTGACATGGCCCCCCTCGGCAACATGGTCGGCACCTGCACCCCTGGTGGCGATGCGGGGAGCGCTGGCGCCTCTTGCCAGGCCATCCTCGATGCCAACGGCGACGCAGCCACTGGCCTCTACTGGGTCGATCCTGACGGCGATGGTGGCGAGCCCCCCTACGAGGCCTACTGCGACATGACCACCTCTGGTGGCGGCTGGCAGCTCGTCATGACCCGCACCAAGAACGTGAACACATCCCACACCAACGATCCGCTCACACCGGCCATGGGCGCCACGGCCATCACCAACGCGCGCTGGCTGTGGCTGCGCGACAACGCCACTGAGTCCCTCGCCACTTACAGCGGCGGCAGCATCGTGGCCAACCTCGCCCCCATGCGCACCGCCCGCTGCACCCAACTGCAGTTCGACCTCACCGCTCTGGTCATCGCCCATGACGAGAGCTCTGGGTGTAATGGCACCGGCAGCGATTACAGCTTGTGGTTCGGCGTCTATCACACCGTCACCCGCAACACCTACATGAGCCGCTACTCCAACCAGCCGTTCTGGTCCGGGCAGGTGGCTGCGGCCGAGCCTGGCTCTTCCGCGATGTGGGTTCGATAGACCCAAGCTCTATCTCCCCCCCCCTTAGGTGTAGCACACTGCCTCCTCATGACTTACACTGTGCCGGATTGCTTTACAGCTCGGCACCCGTAGTTCGAGGAGTTCCCATGGCCCTGTCACTGACTCAAAAGCTCTTGCAAGGTGCTCTCGCCGCGGGGGTCATCACCCTCGCCGGTTTCAGCACCGCCTCTGCGAGCACTGGCTACCACCACTGTGCCATCGATGACGCCGGCCAGCTCAAGTGCTGGGGCCGTAACGATCACGGCCAGCTCGGTCAGGGCAACACCAGCCGCTATGGCGATCAAGCCAATGAAGTGGCCAACATGTCTCCCATCGATCTGGGCACCAATGCTCAAGACCAACAGCACACAGTCCAGCAAGTCACTCATGGCTACCACAGCACCTGCGCCATCCTCGACGATGGGCGCGTGAAGTGCTGGGGCTACAATGGCCAGGGTCAGCTCGGTCAAGGCAACACCACCCAGCGTGGTGATGGGCCCAACGAGATGGGGAACAACCTCGCCTACACAAATCTCGGCACTGGCCGCACCGCGGTACACCTGAGCAGCTTTTACCATGGCCATTGCGCCATTCTGGACAACGGCAAAGTGAAGTGCTGGGGCTACAACAACTATGGCCACCTGGGCATTGGTGACACCGCCAACCGCGGTGATCACGCCAACGAGATGGGCGACAACTTGCCCTACACCGAACTTGGCACTGGTCGCACCGCAGTGCAGATGGCCAGCGGTTACTATCACACCTGCGCGCTGCTCGATAACGGCGGGGTAAAGTGCTGGGGCTACAACAACAACGGTACCCTCGGCCACAACAACAACACCCAGCGGGGTGATGGCCCCAATGAGATGGGCGACAACCTGCAGTACACCGATCTCGGTACCGGTCGCACTGCAGTGAAGGTCAGCGCAGGCTACCTGCACAATTGCGCCATTCTGGACAACGGCAAGGTGAAGTGCTGGGGCTACAACAACCAGGGCCAGTTGGGGCAAGGGAACACGACTCAGCGCGGTGATGGCGGCAACGAGATGGGCGACAACCTCGCCTACACCGAGCTTGGTACCGGCCGTACCGCAGTCGACATCGTCTCAGGCAACACCCACAACTGCGCCATCTTGGATGATGGTGGAGTGAAATGTTGGGGTCGGGGCTCCAATGGCAACCTGGGGCAGAACAACACCCTCGACCGAGGCGACGGCGCCGGTGAGATGGGCGACAACCTCGCCTACACTTACCTCGGCGATGGCCGTACCGCAGTGTCCATGGGCGTTGGCTTCCACAACACCTGTGCCCTGTTGGACAACGGCACGGTGAGGTGCTGGGGCCACAACAGCTACGGCCAGCTCGGCACCGGCAACACCACGACTTACGGCAGCACCGCCAACTCAATGCAAGCCAACCCCGGCATAGACTTCGGTGCCAACTTTGGCACCCCCGTCGATCTGGACAACTCGGGCGGCGTGCGCTGCCCCGACTCTGACAACGACGGCCTGTGCGATACCGAAGACAACTGTCCCCTGGCCGCAAACGCGGGTCAGAGTGATGTTGACGCAGATGGCTTGGGCGACGCCTGCGACGCCTGCGCGAATGACGCGACGAACGACGCTGATGGTGACGGCATCTGTCAAGACGTCGATAACTGCATCACCGTCGCGAATGCAGACCAGACCGACAACAACGGCGATGGCTACGGCGATGCCTGCGTGAGCACCGCCGCTGACATCGACCCCACTGCCACTCTTGGCAACGACATCGTCATCGGCGAGAACGCCGTGATTGGTGCCTTCGCGCGTGTGGGCGATGGCGCAACTGTCATGGGCAGCATCGGCAGCAGCGTCGGTGTGGGCGCTGGCTCGAGCATCGGCGCCGGGGCTGACATCGAGAACGGTGTGCAGATCGGTGAAAACGTCGGCATCGGCGCTGGCACCACCATCAGCGTCATTGCCCGTATCGGTGACGGCGCGAGCATTGGCGCTGGCGTGAGCATCGGCACTCAAACGGAGATCGGCGCCGGGGCGGTGGTCCCTGACAACGTGCAAATCGGTGAGATTTCCCGCGTGGGGGCCAACACTCAGCTGGGCGCCGGGTGTTTCCTCGGCAACAACGCTCGCATGGGCGCCAACGGCGCAACTGGTGCCGACTGCACGCTCGAATCGAACACTGAAATCGGTGATGACTTTGTCTTCGGCGAGACGGTCTACATCGAGTCCAACGCCATCGTCGAGGCCGAGGCCGACTTCGGCAACGGCGTCACCATCGGTGACTACGCTGTCGTGGGCCGCAACGCCCACATCGGCACTGGTGCCGAGTTGGCCTCAGGTGCAGAGCTCGGCGAGAACGCGAGCATCGGCACCAACGCCGAGGTGCGTGGCGCCCTGGGCAACGGCGTCACCCTCGGGGACGACACCTTCATCGGCAACCAGAGCAGCGTCGCCGACAACTGTACCCTGGGCGATCGCGTCACCACGGGCATCTTCGTCACCATCGGCGCCCGCTGCGGCATCGGCGACGATACCGCCCTCTACGACGGCGCCACCCTCGGGGTCGACGGCACCATCGGGGCGCGCAGCACGGTTTTGTTCCGGACCACCATTGGTGATGACGCCACCATCGGGACCGACACCATCATCGATGAGCAAATCACCGCCGGTAACCGCTTCAGCCTCGGCAACAACAGCCGCCTCTGGCCTCGCAGCACCTACGGCAACGACGTCACCATCGGCGCCAACGCGCTGATTCGCGACACCGCTGATCTCGGTGAAGGCGTCACCGTGGAAGATGGTGTCACCATCTACCCCGAGACCACCATCGGCGAGCAGACCATCATCCGTCAGGACGTCGGCCTCGGCGTGGCCAACTGCCCCACGCAACGCTGTGGTCAGGTCACCATCGGCAGCTGCCTCGACATCGGCGCCGACGTAGATCCTGTGAGCACCATGCCGGGCACCTGCACCCCTGGCGGTGACGCCGGGAGCGCTGGGGCCTCGTGTCAGGGCATCCTCGACGTAGATGGCAACGCAGCCGATGGCCTCTACTGGATCGATCCTGATGGCGATGGCGGCGAAGCGCCGTTCCAGGCGTACTGCGACATGACCACCGCAGGCGGTGGCTGGATCCTGGTACTCAACCGTACCTCTGGTGTGGCCACCTCGCACACCAACGACCCGCTCACCACAGCCATGGCGAACCAGGCCATCACCAACGCGCGATGGGCGTGGCTGCGCGACAACGCCACCGAGAGCCTGGCCACGTACAGCGGCGGCAGCATCGTGGCCAACCTCGCCCCCATGCGCACTGCCAGCTGTGTGCCCTTGACGTTCGATCTCACCAACCACGTCGTCGCCTGGGACGAGAACTCGGGCTGCGATGCCACTGGCCTCGACTACAGCAACTGGTTCGGCGTGCGGAACCAGGTGGGCCGCAACACCTTCATGGACAATGGCTCAAGCGACCGATTCTGGGATCCGGCGGGGCAGCCCTCACATGCAGAGCCCGCCTCGGCCTCCATGTGGGTCCGCTGAGGCGCTCCTCTCCACACCTGCCTTGCGTCCATGGGCAGAGATCGCCACAGTCCACACGTTCTGAGCACGACCGGTGGAGTATCTGATGGCCGATCGCCCTCTTCGACTTGAGCTCCTCGCCCCTGCGGGCAATCAAGAAGCCCTCGACGCCGCCCTCGCTGCAGGCGCTGACGCGGTGTACTTCGGCCTCGACGAGGGCTTCAACGCCCGCGCTCGAGCCGCTGGCTTCACCCGAGAGGGCTTGCCAGAGACCATGGCCCAAATCCATCGGGCAGGTGCTCGGGGCTACCTCACCTTCAACACACTCGTCTTCGAGTCGGAGCTGCCTCATGTAGAGGCGGCGCTCCGCGACGTGGCCTTCGCCGGGGTGGACGCCATCATCGTGCAAGACCCCGCGGTGGCCCTCATCGCTCGGGCGGTCTGCCCGGACCTGGAGATCCACGCCAGCACGCAGATGACCGTGAGCAGCCCTGAGGCCGCCCGATTTGCCGAGACCCTCGGGGTGAGCCGGGTGGTGGTCCCTCGAGAGCTCTCCATCGATCAGATCGCCAAGTTCAAAGCCAACACGTCGCTGGAACTCGAGGTCTTCATCCACGGGGCCCTGTGCATGGCGTGGTCGGGGCAGTGCCTCACCAGCGAAGCCTGGGGCGGCCGCTCGGCGAACCGCGGGCAGTGTGCTCAGTCGTGCCGTATGCCCTACGATCTCGAGGTCGATGGGGAGATGCGCGATCTCGGTGATGTGCGCTACCTGCTCAGCCCCCGTGATCTGGCGGGCTTCAGAGCAGTGCCCGCTCTGGCAGAGATCGGCGTGCACAGCTTGAAGATCGAAGGCCGCTACAAAGGACCAGCCTATGTGGTGACCACCGTGCAAGCCTATCGCCGCTGGGCGAAGCAGATCGCCGAAGAGGGCGAGTCCGCCCTCGATCCAGAAGGCGAGGCGGTGAGCCAGCTCAAATCCGATCTCACCGAGATGGGTGTGGTCTACTCCCGAGGCTTCGGTGATGGCTTCTTCGGGGGCTCCGATCATCAGACCCTGGTGGGGGGCAGGTTCCCCAAAAACCGCGGTGTACGCCTCGGACAGGTGATCGGTATGCAAGGCAATCAAGTGCGGGTTCGGCCCTGGTCACCCGACGCGGGCGATTTGCCGCGGACCGGCGGCCTCGCCCTCGCAGATGGCCCTGGTGCCCCGCAAGGAGTGCTGGAGAGCGCCCTGGCACCTCTCGGCGGTGATCCGGAGTCGGCCACGGGGGCGCCTCGAGCCCTGCCCGAGGTTCGGCCGGGGATGGGCGTGGTCTTCGATGCCGGCAACCCCGAGAGCCCCAACGAAGCCGGCGGACCCATCTTCTCGGTGAATCAGGTGAAGAAGGGCAAGTGGACCGACTGGTTGCTGGGCTTCGGACGCCCCGGGCCCGATCTGCGCCGGGTGGAGATCGGGCAACAGGTCTGGCTCAACAGCGATCCAGCAGTGCACAAGCGCGTGTCCTCTCTGGTGGCCCGAGGGCCCGAGGGGCGCATCCCGATGTCGATGCGCGTGTGGGGTCAGGCCGGCGCGCCGTTGAAGGTGCTCGCCACGGCCATGGGCCACAGCGTCGACGTGCGTACGGACTTCGACCTGGCCCCATCGACGGGTGCCGGCCTCACCGAGCAGCTGATGCGAGACAAGCTCGGTGCGCTCGGAGGCACCCCCTTCACCCTCGGTGATCTCGATCTCTCGGGCCTCGGCGAAGGCTTGCATGTGCCGGTGTCGGCCCTCAAAGCGCTCCGCCGCGATCTGGTGTTCCAGCTCGACGTGCTCGTTGCCGCAGGGCCAGATCTCGAGTTGGAGAAATCTCCTGCCCTACCCCGACTCCATACCGCCATCGCCGAGCGTTGGGCCGAGGTGCCCGAGGTGGAGGATCCTGCGCCTACGTTGATCCCGCTGTGTAGAACGGACGCGCAGCTCGATGCCCTCATCGCTCTGCTCGACGAGGGTGGTCCCCGTGAGGTGGAGCTCGACTGGATGGAGTTCATTGGCCTGCGCAAGGCTGTAGAGCGGGCTCGAACAGCAGGGTTGAAGGTGCACATCGCCAGCGTGCGGGTGCAAAAGCCCGGGGAGGCAGGCTATGACCGCCGCATCGAGACCCTGGCCCCCGATGGGGTGCTGGTGCGCCACTGGGGCGGGCTGATGCACTTCTCCACCCTGCCTGCAGATCAGCGGCCGGAGATCCACGGCGACTTCTCGCTCAACGTCACCAACGCCATCACTGCGGCCCACGTGCTCTCGCTGGGTCTCGACAGCTTCACGGTAGCTCATGATCTCGACGCCGAGCAGCTCTTCGGCCTGTTCGATCGCATGAAAGCCCTCGGCATCCCCCGCCATCGGGCCACGGTGACGGTGCATCACCACATCCCCACCTTTCACACCGAGCACTGCGTGTACGCCCACCTGCTCAGCAACGGCCGCGACTTCCGCACCTGCGGGCGGCCCTGCGAGGCACATCAGGTGGGCCTGAAAGATCACACCGGCAAGGTGCACCCGGTGCTCGTGGACGTGGAGTGCCGCAACACCGTCTTCAACGCCCAGGCCCAGAGCGCTGCGAGCCTGGTGCCTCGCATGCTCGAGGCCGGGGTGCGCCGATTCCGCGTCGAGTGTGTGCGGGAAGATGCAGCCACCACCCGCACGTTCATCTCAGCGTGGTCCGATTTGCTCGCCGGCCGCATCGACCCCTCCACCCTGAACCGCCGCGTCGGCGTACACGAGCAGTTTGGGGTCACCGCGGGCACCATGAGGGTTCTGAGTTGAGAACTTCCGCGTTGATGTGTGTCTTGCTCTGGTCGAGCCTCGCCTTCGCTCAAAAAGGCCAGCCTCAAAAAAGCCAGCCTCAAAAGAGCCAGCCCGAAACAACCGCCCCAGAGGCGGCCCCCGCTCAGCCATCGGAGAGCTTTGCCGGGCTCATCGCCAAAGGAGACGCTGCCGCCGTCGAGGGCAAGACCAGCGAAGCCCTGACGTGGTGGTCTCTGGCTTATGTGGTTGAGCTGGCCTCGGTGCGGGGCCTCGCCTTCAAGCAACATGTCCCCGCCCAACACATGACGCAGAAGGCCCTCCAAGCCCATATGCTCACCCTCATCGACCGTGAGTATCCTCCAGAGAAACGGGCCTCTGACAAAGCCGCCCTCACAGCCTTCGGGTTGATCCCGCCTGATCTCGATCTCAAGACCATGGCTGTGGAGCTGCTCGCTGGCGAGGTGGCGGGCTTCTACGATCCCGAAAGCAAGGAGTTGTATCTCATCTTGCGAGAAGAGGGCTTCGAAGCCCCAGGTCTCATGGATCGCCTCATGGGGCTCGCCCTCGGCGATGAGGAGAAGATGGTCCTGGCCCACGAGCTGACCCACGCTCTGGAAGACCAGCACTTCGATCTCTTCAGCATGAGCGAGTCCACCAAGCACGACGACGACATGGCCGTGGCGCTGTCGAGCCTCGTTGAGGGCTCGGCCATGGTGGTGATGCTCTGGTCACGGCAGCCCGACAGTTTCGAGGCGCTCACCAGCGCCGCCGGCGCTCAGGCGATCGAGAGCATGCTCAGCAGCCTCGAACCGGAAGATCTCGCAGCGGCATCTGGTGACGCTTTCAAAAAAGCCCCGCTCATCCTCCAGACCCAGATGGTGTACCCCTACCTCTCGGGCCTGACGATGTGCTTGAAGCTGATCAGGGGCAAGGGCTGGGCAGCCATCGACGCTGCCTATACCGATCCGCCAATCTCCTCGGAGCAGGTGCTTCACCCGGAGCGCTACCTCAACCGGAAAACAGATCCGCCCCTGAAGGTGGACTTCTCCGAGCACCCTCCCGGTGTCGACCCGACCACCCGAACGGCGCAGAACACGTTGGGCGAGCTGTCGATCCGGGTGCTGCTCAATGCAGAAGCAGATCAGGGTGTCAGCGCTGCTGATGGCTGGGATGGCGACGGCTACATCGTCTACGGCACAGGTGAGAAGGCGCGACTGCTCTGGCTCTCGGTCTGGGAAAACGCCGACGAAGCGACGGCCTTCGAACAGGCGCTTCGACGCCAGCGCCCTCAGATGAGCATCGCCCGCCACGGCAACAAGATCACCGCCCTCGCCGGCGTGCCCTCGGGCGAAACGGAGAAGATGCACCGCTGGCTCAGCAGCCGGGGGCTCTCGGAGAAACGGTTTGTTCGCGCAGTGAAGTGAGCCTTGAGGCAGGCCTTCGACATACAGTGGGGTGTACCCGTTGTATGTGTGGAGGCTCTCATGTCTGCTCGAATCCCCGCCATCTTCGTCGCCCACGGCGCCCCGACTCTGGCCCTGCAGCCTGATCGGGCCGCGCCCCTCGTCCGCTGGGCCAGAACGCTGACTACCCCCAAAGCCATCCTGGTGATCAGCGCCCACTGGCTGACCCGAGGGATTCAGCTGGGTCGCACCGCGACCCACGACGCCCTCATCTACGACTTCAGCGGGTTTCCCAAGGCGCTCTACGAGATGCAGTATGCGGCGCCCGGGGCCCCTGCCCTCGCCGCCCGTATCACCCAGCTGCTCGGCGACGAGCACACAGTGAAGACTGTGGATCGCGGCATCGATCATGGAGTGTGGATCCCGCTCAAAGTCATGTACCCCGAGGCGAAGATCCCCGTGCTCCAGATGTCGATCCCTCGGGAGATGGATCCCCGAGCGCTCATGGAGCTGGGCCTGCGTCTGCGTACGCTGAGCGAAGAGGGCGTGCTCATCATGGGCAGCGGCAACATCACCCACAATCTGAGGGCTCTGGATTTCCGCGAAGGCGCCCCCCCGACCTGGGCCACGCAGTTCGACGCCTGGGTCAAGACACAGCTCGAGGCTTCGGCGTTGGACACCCTCGCTCAGTGGAAGACGCTGGCCCCCTCGCCGAAGATGGCCCACCCCACCGACGAGCACCTGCGGCCCTTGTTCGTGATCGCCGGCGCCGGCGTGGGCGATCGGTTGTCCTGGGGGCTCGAGGGCTTCGAATACGGCTCGATCAGTCGACGCTCGGTGCAATACGGCTGAGCGTTGCTCAGGGCATGCGCCCCATGATGTACACGTGTCGATCGCCCACAGCTGTGACGGACCACCCTGAGATGCCCGCCGCCTCAAGTTGCCCTTCGATCTCCGTCACCTCGAAGGCAGCGTGCAGCGAGGCGTGAAAGTCGAGGCGTAGGATCTCCGGCACATCGCTGGCGTAGAGCGCGGTGAGGCGGTCCGCCTCTTGGGGTGTGCTTGGGCGCCGCAGATCTCCGATACACACCGGCGCCCCAGGGCGGGCGATGTGTTTGATCGTCTCCCACAATCCCTGAGGATCGTGCAGGTGATGCAGCAGACTGTTGCTGATCACGGCGTCGAAGGCCTGAGCAGGCAGCTCGGGGTTGGGAATGAACGAGCGTTCAAAACGCACACGCTCGCCGAGCCCTGAGGCAACGCTCTGTTCCCGACCGTGGGCCAACATGGCCTCAGCGCCGTCGTACCCCACGATCTGGAGGTCTGTGTCGAGCGCCGCAATCTGCAGGGCGATGTTCCCCGGGCCACACCCCAGATCAGCCACATGCCTCACCTCTGATCCGGCGAAGGCCTCGAGGCACATCTGCGCAAACCGCACGTCGGTCTCGACAAAATCAGCGGCAGCGTATGACTGTGCCTGCTCGGCGGTGTCCATGAGCTCGGGCTCGGGGGTGCGGTGCATGATCTCTCCATGGGGACGATTTCAACCTGGACAGCGGGGGCACCATAACTCAGAGGCGGCCTGGTTACCCTGTCCATCCTCGACCCCCCTCAAGGGGCGCCTTTGTGGAGGTTGGACTGGGCACTCCGCCCACACGAAGATCCTCTCGACACCTCGTCCAGCCCAATGGCCCGCTACACTGTGCACACCCGTGCCGCTGAGGAGAATGACATGGGGGTGACGCGGTGGTCACCGATGCTCTGCCTGATGACGCTCGCGACCTGGGGTTGCCAGGGCGGCAGTGTCGAAATTCAGGGTCAGCTCGGAGCACAGGGATCCGTGGGCGACGCCGAGGTGTCCCCTGCCCTCGCCGACATGACGATCTCCGACGGGTGTGAGGGCGACTGCTCACCCGATGCTGGCCTTGGCCCCTCTGACTCGGCCATGCCTGCTGATCTTGTCGCCGTCTCTGGCCTGCGGCGGCTCTCGGTCTACGAATACGACAACACCGTCCGCGATCTGCTCGATGACGGCAGCCGGCCGGGCAAATCGAGGCTGCCCGAAGACTTCAGGCAGCCTTTCGACAATGATCAACACGCTCAATTCGTCAGCCGCCCCCTCATCGAGAGCGTCGAGTTGCTCGCTCGAGAGATCGCGGAGCGGCTTCGCGACGATCCCCAACGGCTCGCCAGGTTGATCGGATGCACGCCGAGCAGCGTCACGGATCGCATCTGCATGTCGGATTTCGTGCGTCGGTTTGGCCGGCGTGCGCTGCGTCGCTCACTCACTGAAGCGGAGATTGGCGAGTTCCTCGTGCTCGGTGTGCAGTGGGCGCAACAACGCGACAACTTCGACGAAGGGGCCCTGGCCATCATCGAGGCCCTGCTCCAGGATCCAGAGTTCGTGTACCGCGTAGAGATCGGCGAGGCGGTGGGTGACGGCCTCTTTCGGCTCTCAGGGCCCGAGATCGCCACGCGTATGTCCTATCTGCTCTGGGGGAGTAGCCCCGACGCCTGGCTGCTCGACCGCGCCGAGGCGGGGGCCCTCGACACTGCCGAGGGGCGCACCGCAGCGGCGCGAGAGATGCTCACCGACTGGCGGGCCATCGGGCAGGTCCTGCGGTTTCACAGCCTCTGGCTGGGCTATGAAGATGCAGATCTACAGCTGCCCTGGGAGATGGCTCAGGAGACCGAGGCCCTCATCGAGCGGGTGGTCTTCGAAGATCTCCGACCCTGGGTCGATCTCTTCACCCTCGAAGAGACGCTCTTGGGGCAAACCATGGCAGCACACTATGATTTGCCAGAGGCGATGTGGCCTGCCCCCGGTCGGGCCCAGTGGTTCCCTGCAGAGGCCTTCGAAGACGCCCTCGTCGTCGACACCCTCGCCACGTCGAGAGGGGTCAAACGCAGAGCGGGCATTTTGTCTCACAGCACAGTGCTCGCCGTGGCTGCGAACGCCCTCGACACCAGCCCCACGCGTCGTGGGCAGTTCGTGCGGGAGCGCTTGATGTGCCAGCCGATCCCGCCACCACCTCCTGACGTGGAGTCCGACAACCCTCCCCCGAGACCACAAGGCTCGTGTCGTGTGGACAACTACGCCGCCCACACCGCTCAAGGTCGTTGCGCCACGTGCCACACTCTGATGGATCCCATCGGCTTCGGGCTGGAGAACTTCGACCGCGACGGCCGCTTCAGGGCCTTCGACTTCGCTGTGCCCGAGCTGGGCAATGTCTGTGATCTCGACACACCTGACGGGTGCAACCTGAACCTCGACTGCCCGATCCAGAGCGAAGGTGTTCTGGTGAGAGCGGAGGCGGATCCTCTGCCCTTCTCCGGGCCCGCGGAGCTCGGCGCTCTGCTCGTGAGCGAAGGCCTCGTCGACAGCTGCATGGTGCAGCACCTCTATCAGTTCGCCCTCGGGCGCTCGCTCGACTTTGCCGATGCCCCCATGTACGACGCCCTCACCACGCACCTCAGGGAGGTGGATCCTCGCCTGGACCAGCTGCTGGTGGCGCTCATCGCCCATCCGGCCTTCGTCCACCGAAGGGAGGAGTGATCATGGCGAAACGCCTTCGACTGAGCCGCAGGGCCCTGCTCAAGGGCGCCGGCGTCGCCCTGGGCCTGCCCCTGCTCGAAGCGATGGGATCACCCGCCTGGGCTCAGGCTGCGACCCCACGACGATTCGTCACCTGTTTCGGGGGATACTCACTGGGCACCGATCAAGATCACGGCCCGAATGTCGTGGTGCCTGACACGACAGGGCCGCTGCGGCTGGGTGCTCGACCGGCGACGGCACCTCTGGCACCTGTTCAGGACCATGTCACCCTCGTCTCGGGCCTGTCGGTGCCCATCAGCGCCATCGGCGCGCCGACCCCACCCGGAGGCCGCTCGGCCGGTGTGGAGAGCTTCCACTACCACGTGAACCCGCTCCTCAGCGGGCACAGACAGGTGGGGGATCCCTTCGACACCACGGTCACCGGCCCCAGCGCCGATCAGATCGCGGCCCGGGCCATCGGCGGCCAGACCCGCTTCGACAGCCTGACCTTTCGGGCCCAGGCCGCGGCCTATGGTGGCGACTTGCTCAACCGGGGCACCCTCTCGTTTCGAGAGATGGACGGGCGCGTGGTGCCAGTGCAGCCCGACGTGAGCCCCTGGCAGGCCTACCAATCGCTGGTGGTGGGCATCGAGCCCGGAGATCCCCAGGCGGCGCACATCGCTCAGATGCAGTTGAGCCGGCGCAAGAGCGTGCTCGATCTCGTGGATCGTCGTATGGGTGGTCTGATCGATCGACTCGGCCGCGCCGATCGACAGCGCCTGCAACAACACTACGACGAGCTGCGGGCCCTGGAAGTCCGTCTCGAGCGCCCTCCAGTGCCCACAGGCGGAGGTTGCTTCCTCACCTCCACCCCCCCTGATCCCGACATCGATATTTCGCGCCGATACAGCGGTGAGCTGGCGCGTGGTCGACGCTTTGCCGAGCTGATCCGCATGGCCTTTGCCTGCGATCTCACCCGCGTGGCCACCTTGATGTTCACGTTCTGGCAGTCTCGGGTGGCCCACAACGCCCCTGCCATCGAGGCAGCGCTCGCAGGATCCGAGGCCCGGGCCTTCGACGGCACCGAGTTTCACACGATCCTCCACGAGCACAGCCACACAGATCTCGCTCGGGGCATCGCCTGGCACATGGATCTCTTCGCCCATCTGCTCACGCTGCTCCGCGAGACCCCGGAAGCCGACAGCACCCTGCTCGACCACTGCGCCATCGTCTACCTCAACGAAGGTGGCTACGGTGCTGCAGAAGCAGGCGTAGCCTCTGACGACCATGGCAAGTTCACATCTCACTCCACCGACAACATGGTGGCCCTCGTCGCGGGTGGCGCAGGGGGGCTGCAGCGCGGCGTGCACATCGTGTCCCCCGAGGGCCGGGACCATCCGGTGAACGTTCAGCTCACGGCGCTGAAGGCCGCTGGCGTCTCCGTAGACCAAATGGGAGATGTCTCTGGGATCATCGACGCGCTGTTGCCCTGACCCCCTGGGCAATCAGCAGAGGCGGTGTTGTCGTCTCTCAGCCTCCACCGTCGCCTCTGGAGCATGTCTTCCAGAATGAGTGACCCATGCCTTCTGCTCACCTGCTCGACGACCTGAACGACATCAACTGGCCCAGTCTCCAACATGCATACGGAGACGCCAGCGACACCCCGACGCATCTACGACGCTACTGGTCGAGCAAGCACAGACGGCGAGATGCCATGATCGCCCTGCGGCACAGCATCTACCATCAAAGCGGCGGCTTCAGCGCCAGCGCCGCGGCCATGCCATTTCTGTTGCGCATGCTCGCCGATCCGCAGGCGCCTCTCGCCACAGATCTGCTGCGTCTCGTCGTGCTCCTGGGCGCCCATGGCAATGTCTATACGCTGGCCACCCACGGATACGCCTCCCGAGAGATCGGACAGTGGCTCAGTCGCTGGTATGGCCCTGACCTGCAACACTTCCACAGCTGTCGAGCGCTCTATGTCGAGGCCTCTGATCTCTTCATCGAGCTGCTCGATCGCCCTGGCCCGCGATTTCGCGCGTGGGTTGCCTATGCCCTGGGCCACCTGCCTGAGCACCACACCGCGATCACGCCTGCTCTTCAGCGTCGATATGATCGAGAAACACACCCCATCACACGGGTGAGCATCCTCATCGCCCTCGGTGTCTTGTCCCGTGCTGCAGCCCCTGCAGATCATGCACAGCTTGCGCGCTGGCTTGCGCCGAGGCGTCGCCGCGCTCGACACCCCAGCCTTCAGATCGCTCACACAGTGGCCACGCTCTACCTCTCACCCTCTGCCCCCTCAGCGAAGCAGAAGGCCGATCTCATAGAGCTCCTCGCCGCTCCAGCTGCGGCGAGTGTGTACCCCATGCCCTGGCTCGACGGGGCCCTCGACGCCCTCTGTGGTGAATTGCTCCTCGCCCTGACCCCCACAGGCTGGCCTGCGAGCGAGATCCTACTTGAGGGCTACCGCAGATGGGCACAACTCAACCCCACAACACGAGATGTAGATCATGGGCCGGGGCGGCGCCTTCTGCGGCAAGTACTGCAAGCCGGAGATCCCTCGGTCCACACAGCCGTGCTCACGGAGATCGCGCTGAGGCCCGGTTTGATCGCTCGATACGTCGGCGAGCTCCAGCGTGCCCTCGACGCGGCTCAGCTGCCCAGAGGTCTGAAGGGCATCACTGCTCATTTGGGCTGGCAGCCTCCACCCCCAGTCCGACGTACGCCTACTCTCGCCGCCCAGCTGCCTGAGGCGAGCTGGGCGTCACACGTGCCAGCAGTATTGCGCCAGTGCTCCCTCGAGCTTCCGGTGATGCTCTTGCGTTTTTATCCCTTTGCAGGACCCGTGCTCGACATCATCGCGCCTCTTTTGCCCCAGAGTTCAGGCGGGGATCGCGCACCGTGGAGACTGCTCAGCGCCAACCCTCATCTGCACGTGGACGACGCCTGCCTCGAAGCCCACAGGGGGCAGTGGAGCATGTGGCATCTGCTCCAGAATCCCGCCATCACGCTTAGAGCCTCTTGGGTGGAACGATGGCGAGATCGAATGCATTGGGGGGCGCTGTCTCGCCGAGTCGACTTTCCGTGGAGCACAGCATTCCTCGATCGATATGCCGAGGTGCTCGACTGGGACGCCCTGTCGAGCAATACGGGGTTGCCGTGGTCGGAAGACCTCGTCGTGCGCTACGCCGACCAGTGGAGCTGGTCGCGGCTCAGTCAGAACCCTGCGCTGCCGTGGTCGCTGGGTCTCGTGATGCGTCGATTCCGGCGCTGGTTTTCGCATCTGAGCAGCAATGACGGCCTGCCCTGGTCCGATGCGTTCCTGCACACGCTCTGGGATCGCTGGGATCCCGAACAGCTTTGCGCCGTGAACACCCTGCCCTGGTCCGAGGGCTTGCTCGAGCGACACGCTGACGTGCTCACATCCTGGCAGCGTCTCTCGGCCAACACGGGCTTGCCGTGGAGCGTCGAGTTCATCGAGCGCCATATTGACCACTGGCATTGGGATCAGCTCTCGAGCAACCCGGCCCTGCCGTGGTCCACCGCGCTCATCCTCGAGCATGCAGATCGGTGGCAATGGGGTCGGCTGATGCAAAACCCTGCTGTCACCTGGAGCGATCCCCTCGTCAGCGCCCTCGCCGAGCGCGCACACACGGTAAGCACCTCCAGCTTTCGCAGCCTGTCTCCTCACCTGCCCTGGTCCGTAGAATGGCTCCGAGACCCCCGCCTGCACCGCGTGCTGTGCGAGGGCGATGCACAGCTCCATCAGCGGCTGCTCGCCCCTCTTTTGAACGATGAGCGCGTGCTCGAGATATTTCGGAGCTTCGAGGATCGTCGACATGCGCACGCGCGCTCACGCTGGGCCCATCTACAACGGGCTCGCCCGGAGATGACCCTCAACGATCCATTGCCTGAGGCCTTGGGCCTCACCGAAGCTTTGAGCGGGCAACGACCACACTCGCCGAAGGGCGCTTGAACCCAGGCAGTCGCTGCAGCGCCCGCGCACATGGTCCAGGTGTGTTGCCCATGACCGCCGTGTCGACCCGGGTCACCGAGTCCACCTCCGGGGCCCAGGCCCGCAGGGTGGGCTCGACAGTCTCTGGATCAAGGCCCCAGGGCATCGAGGGGACCGCGTAACCATCGCCCACCTGCCAACCGCGCACAGTCTTCTGAGCGAACCACTCCGGCACGGCGTCAAAGATCAAAGTGAGCTGAGGAAAGCGTTGAAACAGCTCCGCGACGAGGCTCTGCACTTCGTATGGCTCGAAGTACATCAACAGCCCCTGAGCGATGATACACACCGGGCCGTCGTCGGGGATGAGATCCATCCATTTGGTGCCCAGCGCGCTGCAGGTGATGTGAGCACAGCGCCTCGTCGGGGGCAGGAGTCGACCGCGAAGAGACATGACACTGGGTACGTCGACGCACACCCACCAGCTCGTGTGATCTCCACATCGCAGATGTCGTGTCTCCAGCCCCACGCCCAGTTCGACCACCATGCCTTCGAGACCTGCGACCCGCTGCTGGGCCAGCCAGAGCTCCACTGCGAGATCAATCTGCTGAACCGTAAGCCCATGGGCGACATCAGGAGGTCCAAACCGCATGAAGTCGTATGCGATCTGCTGATACACCCGCACAGCTTCGGGATCATGAAGCGATGACTTCGGATCAAGGGCTGCCCGAGCGCGCCCGTGCAGCGTCCAGAGGAGCGTCTCGGGTACTCCGGTGAGGTGGGGGTGATGGTGGATCGCGTTCATGGCACCTCCTCAGCAGATGACTTCCACAGAAAAACGAACTTGAAATCCATTTTCAACAAATATAACGATCGATCCGATGGAAAACTCAAGTAGCCGGCATGTAGCTGGCCGCTTCATGCCCCATTGGAGCCCCCATGAGCCAGCGCCCAAAGCACTTCGTCAGCCCCCACTGCACCATCTCCCTGACGCCCGCAGGGCCAGCGCAAATCACCTTCGGTGGTCAAAGTTTCAAGGTGTGCCCTTTTGCTCTCATCTCCATGGCACAGGCATTTTCTGCCGCAGCAGACATGTTGGAGCGACAGGCGGCAGAGGCCCGCATGCAGCTTGATATCGAGGATCAACGCACGCTGCACTGAGAGGTCCTCTGATCGTGCTGTGCATTCGGATTGAGTGTGAGTACTTGTCTTGAGGGCAGATTTCGAGGTTGAAGATGCTCGATGAGCCGATGGGCTCACCTGCGCTATTCGCCCCCGAACTCTGGCCTCAATCCTGCGTTCTCCCGACTCAATCCGAATGCACAGCACGATGAGCCTCGAACCTCACGAATGTGTCGCCTGCTCAGAGAAGTGGCGTTACGATAGTGTCTCTACAACACGAAAAGCTGAGTGAACGTGGTCCATCAGCTTTCTGGGGCAACAGCATGTCATCGACCGAGCAAGCTTCATCCGATCTCACGCCATCACAACGCGCTCGCCTCGCCCTCGACGGCCTCTCGGTGGGCGATGCCTTCGGACAGAAATTCTTCACTCATCTCACTGATGATCTGCCGACGCCCCCATGGCGTTGGACAGACGACACCATCATGGCCATCTCGGTGGTGGAGAACCTCGAGACTCACGGAGCAATTGACTGCCCGACCCTCGCCACTGCCTTCGCTCGCCGATATGCAGAGGACCCCTATCGTGGCTATGGCCAGGGCGCCGCGCGTCTGCTCCAGGATCTGATGCGGGGCGCTCCGTGGAAAGCCACGGCGCAGTCTCTGTTCAACGGTCAGGGCTCGATGGGCAATGGCGGTGCCATGAGGGTGGCGCCTCTCGGCGCCTGGTTCGCCGACGCCCCTCTTGAAGTGCTCGTGGACAACGCCCGGCGCAGCGCCGAGGTCACCCACACTCACCCTGAAGGGCAAGCCGGTGCCGTTGCTGTCGCGGTGGCTACAGCGTGGGCCTGGCAGTGGTTTCAAACCCCGGTCTACGAACGCCCTCACCCCATGGGCATGGTCGAGGCGGCGCTGAACGCCATCGACGAGGGGCCCACAGCCAATCGTCTGGGGTTTGCATTGGAGCTCGGCATCGACGGGCACCAGCTCTCAGCCGTGAACCAGCTGGGCAACGGCAGCCGCATCACTGCACCCGACACGGTGCCCTTCTGTCTCTGGGCAGCAGCACGACATCTGGGGAAGTTCGAGAAGGGATTGTGGTTCACCATGCGCGCAGGGGGCGACATCGACACCAACTGCGCAATTGTAGGCGGAATTCTGGCCATGACAGATGCGGTGCCTCCTCAATGGCTCACCTGTCGCGAATACCTTCCGATCGCCCCAACGGCCCAAACCGAAACACGCTGAACCAAAACGAAACACACATTCAACTCACGTTTCATTAAGAAACAGCCAATATAGGCTAGAGTTGCATGACACTGTCATGCAGCCCCCTACACACACCAGTAATTTCAATACGTTAACGGACCCATTTCTCGACCCTTCGGTCATGGCACACGATCTGCAATCATATCGCAGCAGATTGGCTGGTTGTTTTGCCGTACGGTTCCCTCCCTCTCCTCCGTTCGGCGTCCCCCAACCTGAACAGCCTACCAGTCTGCTCATGTGCTCTCGATCATGATTCTTGCCCCCCCTCGAATCATGGTCACGGACAGGGGAGTGCATACGAGCCCAAAAGGCTCATTCGAGGCGCAGCAAGCCCCCACTTGCTGCGCCTTTTTTTATGGGCTCCGGCGCTGCGGCGGCGCCAGCCGCCGTGACGCCGGCGATCTCGCGCACAGGCACGACTTTTCCGTCCTCGGGGTAGCGCTGCTACCCCTGCGGGTGAAAACCCGCGCCTGCACACGAGCTCACCAACCTCACGACGACTGTCGCCACCTCCGCGCCTCCGCAGGGCACGTGCACAGGTGGGTTATGGCTTTGAGGGCCAGCAGTTTGAGTTTTGTCGTAGGTGGGGGGTAAGCCTGCTGCTTTTAACGCATCAAAGCGCTGGCAACGCCGAAGGGATCGTGAACCAGAAGGTCGATCCGTGCGCCCCGTCACTCTCCACCCCGACATTGCCACCACGCTCTTCGATGATGCGTTTGACGATGGCCAGCCCCAAGCCTGAGCTCTCCACCTTGTCGCGGCTCTGCAGTGTTTTGAGCTTCTCGAAGACCCTATCGTGATGATCCGGATGAATCCCCGGACCATTGTCGGACACCTCGATGCGCCAGAACCCAGCTTGCGTCACCGCCTTCACCGAGATCTCTGGCTGTGCCTTGTCGTTGTACTTCACTGCATTGCTCATCAGGTTCTGCATGACATGATGAAGTGCCACCGAAGCACCCAGCACAGTCGGCAGTGGCTCGATGCGCCATTGAACCTGCTCCGAGTCGGGGATCATGCCTTGCACGTCGGCGGCCACACGATTGAGATCCACCGGCACCATGGCCTCGTCACGCTCTTCCAAACGCCAGTACGAAAAGAGGTCCTGCATCAGCCGCCTCAAGCGACCAGCCCGTGTGTGGGCCATGTTCAACATGGGCACCATCTCGGGGATCGCGTCGCCGTGGTCTTCGCACAAGATCTCCAAGAGCGACTCGATGTTGATCACCGGGCTCTTGAGATCGTGCGCCAGCACCCCCATGAAGTCGACGAGATCAGCGTTGTGTCGTTCAGCCCTGGCTGTCTTGGCACGTAGATCGAGCAGATACTCAACCTGAGCGCCGAGATCCTGAAGGGCCTGGAGTTGGGCATCGGTGAGATGCCGTGGGACCCGATCGATGACACACAGCGTGCCCACAGGCATCTCATCGTGGACAAGGGGTACACCGGCATAGAAGCGAATGTCGGGGGCTTCGGTGACGAGGGGGTTCTGCTGGAAGCGCTCATCTTCGAGAGCGTTCGCCACGATGAAAGTCTCATCTTGCAAGATGGCGTGAGCACAGAACGCCAGATCTCGGTGAGTCTCCTCGGCGTCGAGGCCCACCCGGCTCTTGAACCACTGGCGATCGACATCGACGAGGCTCACGAGGCTGATGGGCACCTCACAGATGTAGGCAGCGAGGCGAGTGATCCGATCGAAGGCCTCTTCGGCGGCGCTGTCGAGCAACCGCAACTTCTGCAGGGTGACGAGGCGTTTGACCTCTTCTGGATGTGGGGGGGCGGGTTGGGTCATCGTTTCACTTCATCACAGTGCGCTCTGCACCTCTTGTCCCTGATCGTATTCCACGGCTCTCCACGGAGAGCCATCTGGCCGCCACCACTGCCACTTGCCCTGGCGCTGACCATCGACGAACTCTCCCTCCCCCTTGCGACCCCCATCGCGATACCACTGCTTCCAGGTGCCGGTGGCTTGACCCTGTGCATCGTAGGCCCCCTCTTCTTTCTTCTGCCCCTTGCCGTACCAATATGTCCATCGGCCCATTTTGAGCCCCCCTTGATAGGCACCTGAAGCCACCAGCTGCCCATCGGGGGTATAGGTCTTCCACACGCCTTCTTCTTTGCCCGCGGTGTATCGACCTTCGAACCTCAACTGACCATCGCGATACAGACCGCGCCAATCACCACTCTCCTCACCGTCGACGAACTCGCCTTCCATCTTGAGCGCGCCATTGTCGTAGAAGTATCGCCAGGGGCCGTTGGGCTTGCCCTGTGCGTAGTGCCCCTCCTGCTCGAGCTTGCCGTTGGGATGCCACCACCGCCAGACGCCCTGCTCGCGGGCGAGGACCTCGACCTGCTTCTCTGGTGGGAGCGGTGCGGTGTCGTCAGGATCACCGGCGTCTGGAGCACTGCCATCAGGAGTGCTGCCATCCGAGCCACTGTCGTTGGGCGCTCCTGCGTCTTCTACAGGGGCCGCATCGGGTGCACCTGCGTCCGGTACACCCGCATCAGCCACGGCATCAGGTACTGCCCCATCCGGTGCATCGATCTCGATGATCTCACTGGGCTGGCTCGAGGCCACCTCTTCGGCCTTCACCGGGGTCTCTTCACAGACAAAGCAGCCTGCGGTCCGGCCTTCGACGTCGACCTTCCATTTGCCCTCTACGCCCCCACAGGCGATCTCGGCGTCATCTTGGGCGGCGCCGTTTCGATACTCCACCGTGCGCCACAGCTCTCCGGAGTACCACCACTCGGCCCATGCACCGTGCTTGCGACCCTCTACATATGGCCCTGAGCCGGCCTTGTTGCCGTTGTTGTGCCACTCGGTCCACATGCCGTCAGTGGCGTCTTCCTTGAAGTGACCGCGCATACGCACGCCGCCGGCCCAGTAGTAGAAGCTCCACTCGCCCTCGCGCATGCCACCGACGTACTGACCCTCCCAGGCCACCCGGCCGTTGTTGTAGAGCCTCACCCACTCACCGACCCGCTGGCCGTCTTCGTAGTTGCCCACCATCTTGGGGCCGCCGGTTCGGTGCCAGGTCGTAGAGGCGCCGTGTTTGCCATTGGGTCCCCAGGCGGAGAGGTCCATGGGGTTGCCATTGTCGTAATTGGTGCGCCAGACCCCGTCGCGACGGCCTGCGAGGTAACGGCCTTCTTCTTCGACCTTCCCGTCGGCGAAGTATGACACCCAGTCACCGGTGCCCTCGATGATGGTGGACTGGCCCATCTCACTGCCGTCGGGCTTCTTGAAGATGTGCAGCCCTGCAGGCACGTCTTTGTCGTATTTGCCCTGACGCAGGATCTCACCTGTGGGGTGATAGTCGATGTGCTCACCATCTCGCAGACTCCCGCCGAAGTGGCTCTTCCACATGAGCTGACCGGTGAGGTACCAGCGCTTCCAGAGCCCCTCTCGATCCATGCCCACCATGCAGCCCTCGAGGGCGGCCTCGTAGTCGACCTGCCACGTGCCGCTCACCTCGTCGCAGGCCTTCATGCCCTCGACCTGACGCACGCCTTTGTCGTACTGCACGGTCTGCCACTTGTGGCCGCTGGTGAACCACTCCTTCCACGGACCCTGCTCAGCGTCGTCCTTCATCTGCCCCTGGCGGATGCGTGTACCGTCGGAGTGAAAGAACGACCACTGTCCGGTCCGCTTGTTGTCGGCGTACAGGCCCTCTTCTTGGAGGTTCCCGTTGAAGTACCAGCTGCGGGCCACCCCTTCTTTTTTGTCCGCCACCCAGATGACCTCTCGGCGCCGGTGGCAGTTGGGGTAGTAGTAGATCTCGACGCCTTCCTTGAGACCCTTTTCGAAGCGGGTGGCGTTGCGCAGCTGCCCACCGCCGTACCAGCTCTGCCACTCCCCGTCTTTCTTGCCGTCGACGTACTGGCCATCCACCGATACGCCTGCCTTGGGGTGGTACTCGATGTATCGACCGTGCAAACGGCCCTGGCGCATCTGGGCCCAGGCGAGGATCAGGTCGGGCTTCGACTCATCGAAGACCATCGAGGGGCCGTTGGCCCGACCATTGATGTAGCAACCGGCCACCTCGTCGCGACGACGCCACTCACCCCCCAGCTCGGCACACGTCTTCTGTGCCCGTGACTCGCTGCGCAACGCCAATGGGTCTTCTGGTGCGTCAGCCTGGGCGGAGGCAGAGCTCAAGAGCATCGGCACCACACAACAGAGCAGGCTGAGAGGCAGGTGACGTATGTGGATCAGGCGCTTCATCGATGGTTCACCAAATCTCGCGGGCCCATGATCTCCTGGAGGGCCTGATCAGCGTCGACGCGGGTGGCCCGGCCATCGAGGCTGTTCAGATCGGTCTGAGTCAGCTCCAGCTTGGGGGCAAAGGCTCTCTCGTGAAAACGATCTGCAGCGACGACGGCGAGGCTGTCGTGTTTGAGGGGCTCGGGGGTGAAACGTGGAGACGGCGCCGACTTCTGAGGCTGGCCCTGAGCCTTCTGCGTGTTGGCCTGCGCTGTGGCTTCGCGTCTCAGGATGTCGACGCTGGTGAGCACGCAAGCGTACTGAAACCCGCCGCTGCCCAAGATGCACGTCTTGACGGTCTTGTTTGCCGGTTGGGTCACGCTCACCTGAAACCCAAGGGCATCGTTTGCCGGGGCGAGCCAGGGTGAGTCTTGAAGGCGATCAGCCACCTCTGTGGCGAGGGCCGAGTCGTCGTGCACAATGGCCGCAGGCAGCTTTACGCCCAGCAAGGGCAGCGATGTCGGCCACAGACGCAACAAGGTGTGCAGATGGCCGCGGGCCTTGCCGTGCTCCCCCTGGGCGATGTACGCGTCGGCGAGCCACGTCATGATGCGGCGACGAAAGAGCTTCGCCCGATCAGGCACCCCGGCGAGCGCTTGCTCCCCGAGGACAATGGCTGCGGCGTGGTCACCCGCCCTCCACTTCAGCTCACCACTCATACCATCAAGGAAGGCCCCAGCTTTTTTGGGGAAGTCCACCTCGATGGCCCGGGCCTCGTCGATGGCCTTCTCCCAGATGCCGTCGCCGAGCAAGTCGGCGATGACACCGCTGAACCAGGGCTGCGCGTCGCTGTAATAGGGCCGCGCCATGTCGCGCATCACCGTGCCGTGGGTGGCCAGCGAGATGGCGAGCCGCTGATGCTTCCAGCGGCTCATGGCCAGAGCTTCTGCCTTGGCGGAGATCTTCAGGCCGTCCCAGAAGTCACGGACCGCAGCCCGGGCTTCGAGGCGCCGCGTCTCGAGCTGCGCCGTGGCCCAGTAGAGCACCAGGCCTTCGAGTCGCCTGATCTCCTCTGAGGCTGAGTCCATGCCCTTGCGGTCCGGGTTGCGGATGATCTCCTCGGCTCGGGGCAGCGCTTTCTCGGACTGGTTGAGCGCCAGCAGCAGCTCCACCATCCGCGAGCGGATGAACATCTCGTTCTGCACCTTCTGTCGCGGCTTCTGTGGGATCTCCCGGAGCGACTTCAGGGCCGAGAGGCCTTTCTGGAACTCACCCACCATCAAGTAGAGCAGAGAGAGCTGACCATAGGGTGAGGTGGGGCAGCTGCCATCGGTGGCCTTGAGGGCCTGCTTGTCGAAGGTGATCGCCTCGTCGAGGTCGAAGCACCGCCGGGCGGCGAGGGCGAGGTTGGTGCTGATGATGCACGACCCGCCTCGGGTGATGCGGTTGCCCTTCTTGCCCCAGTCGTAGCTCGCCTTGCGATTCCGGGCCTCGTCTTCGACGGCCATCATGCTGTTGTAGGCCCGCTCGCGGATGTCTTGATCTTCGTCGTGGATGAGCCGGTTGCCGATGGCCCGGGCTTCGTCGAAGCGCCCGAGCTTCACCAGGGGCCACATGCGATACACCTCGACCGACTGGTAGAGCGCTTCGAGACGATCGATGGAGGCGAGCTGCCCCTCACGATCGTCCATCTGGCCCAGCAGCCACATCTCTTCTCTCATGATCCGCTGATGCATGACCCGCATCACCACGTCGGTGGGGGGGCTGCCGTGCAGCTCGACGAGCTGCTTGAGCGATTGCCGCATCAGGAACAGGGCCCGGGCGAGGTTGCCCTCGGCCTCGAAGTGCACCATGGCCAGCACATAAGTAGCCAGGAACGACGGGCCATCTTTCAAGATCGCCTCTGCTTGCCGACGCGCCCGGGCCCACTTCTCTTCGTCGAGGCTCTGGATCGCCTCCCGCTCGGCCTGTGTGCCCAGGTTGGAGAACGACAACAGGCTCTTTTGGGCGTACACCTCTGTCGGTGACGCCAGCGCGGCCATGATCAAGAGCATGGCCCAGAGCAGGCGGGGCCTGAAGAGCTGGCCGATGGCTGTGATCATGGCGCCTCTCATCTCACCACCGCTTCAATGTGGATCGCGACAAGGCCTCGAGGGGGCCTTCAAGAGCCTGGGCGATGACCGGCGTCGCGGACTCGACACCCGGCGCCAGGGCGAGCCGGTGCTGGAACAGCGGGCCGGCGAGGTGCTCGATGTCGTCGGCGCTGACGAAGTCGCGCCCCCGGAGCACAGCGAGGATCTGCAGCGCGGGGATCGCCTGTACCAGGGAGCGCGTGCTCACCCCCTGCAGACACCGCTTGTCGGCCCGCAAAAGCCCGGCGAGATCCACGAGGCATTCGTGGATCGCCTTGGAGACGTGCACGTTCTCCCGAATGAGCTGCCGGGACTGGATCACCTGACTCCGGGTCACCGTGTCGAGCTCGGCCTTCTTCCGGGGTGTGCCCCAGGTGGACAACACCTCGAGCTCAGAGGCCCGGTCGACGTGGTCCATCTTGATCTTGAACAGGAACCGGTCGAGCTGCGCCAGGGGCAACGGGTAGGTGCCGATGGAGTCGAGGGGGTTCTGCGTGGCGATGACGAAGAACAGTTCGTCGAGGCTGTGGCTGATGTTGTCGACGGTGACCTGCTTCTCGGCCATGGACTCGAGCAAGGCCGCCTGGACCTTCGGCGAGGTGCGGTTGATCTCGTCGACGAGCACGATGTAGGCGAAGACCGGGCCTCGACGGAACTCGAAGCGGTTGGTCTCGGTGTCGAAGATCATCACCCCGGTGACGTCGGAGGGCAGCAGATCGGGGGTGAACTGGATCCGCCGGAACTCTGCGAGCCCGTCGTCGGTGGACTCGCCGTCATCGACGATGGCGTGGCCCAGGGCCTTGGCCAGGGTGGTCTTGCCCGAGCCCGGGTAGTCCTCGAGCAGCACATGGCCGTCGCCGAAAAGGGCCACCAGCACCATCTCGATCACGTCGTCACGGCCCATGACGTCATGGCGCATGCGGGCCCTGATCTTCTCTGCCACCTCTCGCGCGGCGTCGAGGCTGGTGATCTGCGCGGCCTTGGGCTTTCGCTGCACCGTAGGCAGATCGATGGCCGAGGGCATCGGGCCTCCGGCGAGGGTGCGCTCCCGCTGCAGAGGCGCCGGCGGCACATCGACACGGGCTGTGGTCTCGTTGTCACTGCTGGGCATGGCCGCCTCGGGGATGGGTCGCGTGATCATGGGGGTCACCCCCAGGTCGATGCCTCCAGCCGGTGTGGGCATCGGCCGACCCCCCAGCGGGTTCGCCGGGCCCACCTTGGGCTCTGGCGTCTGCTCGCCGGAGAGCACGGAGGGCGGCGTCATGGCCTTGGGCATCGCCTCGAAGGTCTGGGTCTCGGTGACCTTGCTCGGCCCAGGCTTCGCCAGTGAAGGCGGCGGGGCCTGATCGGCCTGCCGATCGTGCAAGTTGGGCACTGGGATCCCCAGCTCGGTCCTCGGGCTCCTGGGCGGCGTGGGCTGCGGGGCAGCTCGCGGTGGAGCCTCGACCTCGGCATCGGCCGCTTGCGCATCAACCTTCGGCTTGTCGCCTTCGTCGGACATTTCGCTTCCCTCTCGCCATCAACGGGTAAACCACCACCCCAGCGGGTTCGCCCAGCTGAGGAGACGGCGCCCGAGGGGGGTGTTTCGGGCCCACTCGGCCCGCACCGCCGCCGACAGGCGCCGCAGCTCGTCGCCCGATGGGGGCGCGCCGGCCCCCAGGGTGAGCTTCAGATGCATGTGCGTCAGGGTCTCGAGGCTCGGTGACACGGCCTTGAGCCGACGCGCGTATCGCTCTCGCGTCTCTCCGCGTTTGCGGGTGAGGCCCCCGTCGGAGAACCGATCGAGGGTGGCGGCGAAGAGCAGCTGATGTGAGGCCCGCCCGGAGACCACGGCGAGCTGACGCCCGATCTTCACGGCGTAGCCCAGAGCCAGCAACACCCCGAGACACAGGGCCAGCCACCGGGCCATGGCCCCCCAGGGCATCTCGAAAGGCTCGGCGCCGGCCCCCTTGCCCCCAGTGGGATCGTTCCGGGCCAGCTCGCCCATCAGGCTCTCGAGATCAGTGGCCACCATCTGCGGGGGCGGCTCGTCGCTCTGAGACGGATAGATGTCGAAGGTGAGCCACCCCACCCCGTCGATGTAGATCTCCGGCCAGGCGTGTGCTCGCTGGGCCATGATCAACACCGCAGAGCCCGCGCCCCGCAGCTGATTGTCCACGGCGTAGCCCACCGCGACCCGGGCGGCGATGCCCTGGCTGCGGAACAGGTGCACCGCGGAGTGGGCGAAGTGCACGCAGTACCCCCGCATCGAGCCAAAGAGGAAAGCCGCCGTGGGATCGTCGACGTCTTCGTAGGTCTCTTTGCGGGTGTAGAAGCCGTTCTGCTCGAGGTAGCGCTTGATGGTGAGGGCCTTCACCAGATCATCGCCGACGAAGCGGGGATCGATGTCGCGCACGATCAGATCAGAGAGGGCCTGGTACCGCGGATCATCAGGGGTCTGCAGGTAGTGGGCCTCTTGCTCTGGGCTCCAGTCGCCGGGGATGGATCGACGGCCCGTGAGCCGGGTGTAGGGCATCGACAGAGCCAGCGACTTCACCCCGTAGGCCGAGACGAAGCGCTGGGGTGAGGGGTTCTCCACCGGCGACACCGCCACAGAGTTCGTCAGAGCGAAGGGCTGAGGGTGATCGGTCATCAGGTACATCGAGGTGGGCACCTCGACGTGGAAGGCTGGCACCTGCACCGGCGAGGCGGTGAGAGTCTCCGACTGAGGAAACTCGGTGATCACGTCCTGATCGAACTTGCCCGTGGGATCAGGGGAGAGGTGGTTGCCGTCGAAGTACGAGAAGACCTGCTGTCGGAAGTACAAGATGCGTCCGGGGGGATCGTAATCCTCGTGGAAGATGGCCACGGCGACGGGCTGGTCCTGGCTGCTGCCGCCCCCACCGTCGCCATTGCCGTTCCCCTGGCCGCCGCCCTGGCCGCCGCCTTGATTCCCCTTGCCACCCTTGCCGTCCTTGCCATCGCTCTTCTTGTCGCCCTTCCCCTGCCCCGGGGTGCCCAGCGTGAGCGGATCCACCTCGATGGCCGGGGGGCCGTCGAACTCGTCGACGAACTGATAGAACACCACCGCCGACACGAGCACCCAACCCACGGTGACCACCAGCTTGGCGTGTTGCTCCACCCGCAAGAGCACCAACAGGGCCAGCGCAGAGACGCACACCCCGATGGCCAGCAGGATCGACTGGGGATCGATGCCATTGGACCACGCCCAATCGCTCAAAATGCGCGGCTGGTGAATCATGGCGTTGCGGTGACTGGCGAAGGCAAAGGAGACCGCCGCCACCACAACCACAGCCTCCACCACCGAGGCTGCTCTATAGCGAGCGCCCAGAGATCTCAGCGTGAAGATCACCCCGAGGGCCGTGACGCCGACGAGCACCGCGTCGGAGAGCTTGAGCACTGTGGCCGTGCTCAACCCACCGAACACGCCGTTGGCGAGCCAGGGGGCGTTCACGATGCCGTGGCCGAACCAGAGACCCACGATCGTCACCAGCACGCCGACGATCACACAGGCCCTGGCTCTCAGGCGCCTCACCATGCCCCGACGAGCGGCCCAGACCGCCAGAGGTGCCGCGATGGCCCCGGTGATCTGCCCTTGGGGGGTGGAGAAGCTGAAGATGAAGGCCCACACCCCGATGGCGTAGATCAGCGCCTTCAGGATCAAGACCCCGATGGGCTCTTCGTCGATGGGGGCCGGGGCGATGTCGGCGTCGATGGGTGCAGTGACCATGTCTGCTCCTATGCGCCAACAGCGGCGGCGGTTGCGCCGGGGGTGATCTGGAAAGCCTCGAGCTGGTTGAGCCCGAGGGCGCGGCCGCTGGGTCGATGGAGCACGATGACCCGAGCACCTGCTGCTTCGAGGCGCCGGTACACCGAGGGCAGCCCCTCGTTTCGGCGGGCAGAGATCTCAGCAGGATCAGGGGTGTCGACGAGCCAGCGCTTGAGCTTGACGCCGACGCCCGTCGGAGGCGGCTCGGGCACATCGTCGACGGAGAGCACCAGCGTAGGTGATCCTGGCAGGCGGCCGATGAAGTGCGCCACCCGGTCGAGCCAGGGGCCCGGCGCGCCAGGGGCGAAGATGAGGCAGCGGCCGAGCTGCGCCGGAGGCACCTCGCTGAGCAGCGACTCGAGGCCTCTGCCGCCGTCGTCGCGGTGGTGGGCCGAGTCGATGATGGCTTCTACAGCCTCACCGGCGTTGTCCACGGGCCTGGGGGCCCCGTCGGCGGTGAAAACGAAGTCCACCCCGAGCAGCCCCTGCTCGAGGAACATACGGGCCACCGAGGCCGAAGGCTCATCTCCGGGGCCCGCCACCATGGCGGCCACGGCGCTCGGGGTCGGGGAGATGGCCCGCTCGGGCTGGCGCACCAGCAGCCGTCGGCTGCGGGCGTAGGCCTTCCAGACGATGAGGCGCATAGGATCGCCAGGCTGATACCGGCGCATCTCGATGTACTCACCCTGGGGCTCCCCCTCGGGGTGAGACAGCGCCTCGCCTGAGGTCTGGCGTAAAATCGTCGTGAGATCAGCCCCGCCGGGGCTCGGCGCCACCCGCAAGGCGGCAGCCCGGGTGATGACGAAGCCGATGGCGGTGAGGCCGAGCACGTCGCCCACGGTGATCTCTCTGACGACCTCTTGATGGCGGCCTCGACCGTAGGGGGTGATCTCTTCTGTGAGCCACGGCCCCTGATGCCCGACATCGACCCCCACCTCTCCCGGGGTGAGCCAGGCCACTCGGACCTTGATCAGAGGCCACCATCGCAGCGCCGGGCACCGAAAGTCGGTGGTGAAGGGCGAGCCGACGAAGGCTGATCGAGCCACAGGGGGCGCGTCGCGATGTGTGCGCAGCCACCAGGCCACGTAGCCGGCCCCCAGAAGGGTGAGGAGCAAGCACACCACAACAGCGCCGAGGGCGAGCATGGTGCCTGCCCGCAGGATGAAGTCGGACTCGTCACGGCCATAGTAGATGTAGCCCAGCCACGCCCCGGCAGCGAGCAGCATGCCCGGCAGGGTGAGCGGCCATGTACGGCGTACTGGCCGGAGTGGTTCGAGCAGGAGACGAAGTCGACGCATCATGATCGCAAATGAACCGTGTGAGCAGGACAGGCGATTCCCCGGCATGTGCTTTCCCTCGCAGCCGCGTCGAGTCACCCCCTGAGGGGTGCACAACAAAGCACATACAGTTGACAGCAAACTGCACGTCCGAGCGGAGGGCAAGATCTCTTCAGCCCCTCTTCACACTGCCATCGACCTGCGAACCGGAGTAACGTCTCCCCACGCACACCGCACAGGATGCCCCCCGACGTTGGCTCCCAACGCCCCCACGACCACTCTGGAGCACCGCCTCGAGCCTGGCCCCGACGGCGCCACGCTGTTCTTAAGCGGTCACCTCGGCCGGCTGCAGGTCAAGGCCTTGAGCGCCCTACTCTCCGAAAGCACGCGGGGGGGGCTCACCCTCGATCTCAGCGAGGTGCGCTCCATGGACTCCGCGGTGGTGGCCACGTTGATCCAGGGGTGGCGGGCGGCGAGCCTCACGGGCGGGCGCTTCACCGTGGGCCCCATGAGCGAGCCCGCCCGACAAGCGCTGAGCCTGTTCCGCCTCAACGACGTCGTCGAGCCTCCACCGCGGCCGCCGGGCTTCTTCGAGGCCATCGGCGCCGGGCTCTATGGCACCCGAGACGGCTTCAAAGCCTTCTTCGATCTGAGCCTCACCAGTTTCTCCGCCATCGGCCGGGTGTTGTTGAGCCCCCGCAGTTTTCGGTGGCACCACCTGATCGACCAGTGCATCTACATCGGCTCTCAGGCCCTGCCCATCGTGGGCCTCATCTGCTTCTTGATCGGCCTGGTGCTCGCGTTTCAGTCGGCCCACCAGCTGCGACAGTTCGGCGCCGACATCTTCGTCGCCGATCTCACCGCCGTGGCCATGGTCCGGGAGATGGGCCCCCTCATGACCGCCATCCTCGTCGCCGGCCGCTCCGGGAGCAGCATCGCCGCGGAGATCGCCACCATGAAGGTGAGCGAAGAGGTGGACGCCCTCGAGGTCATGGGGGTCGAGCCCATCGGCTATCTCGCGGTGCCCCGGCTGCTGGCCATCACCCTCATGATGCCCCTGCTCACCATCCTCGCGGACCTGCTGGGCATTCTCGGCGGGTTCCTGGTGGGCACCCTGTATCTCGACATCGCCTGGAACGCCTTCTTGAACCAGACCATCGCCGTCTTGACCCCCTGGGACGTCACCACGGGCATCATCAAGAGTGGGGTCTTCGCCTTCGGCATCGGCCTCATCGGGCTGCACAACGGGTTCCGGGTGAGCGGGGGCGCCGGCGAGGTGGGCCGCACCACCACCTCGTCGGTGGTGGCCTCGATCTTCTATGTAATCGTCGCTGACGCTGTGTTCAGCATCCTCTTCTACATCGTGCTCTGAGGGGTGTCGTGATGGATTGGGTGAAGGCTTCATGACAGAGACCGCAGCGCTCAAGGTCCGCGATCTCGTGGCCCGATACGGCACCCGCACGGTGCTCAATGGGGTGAACCTCACGGTGCCTCCTGGAGAGATCCGCGTGATCCTTGGCGGCTCCGGCGGCGGCAAGAGCACTCTGCTCAAGCACTGCATCGGCCTGCTCGAACCTGCAGAGGGCACCATCGAGATTCTTGGAGAGACCTACACCGACATGAGCCCTGCGGCGCGGGTGAAGCTCATGACCCGGGTGGGTGTGCTGTTCCAGAACGGCGCTTTGCTGGGCTCGCTCACCATCCGGGACAACGTGGCCCTGCCCCTGGTGGAGCACACCGATTTGCCCACCGACGTCATCGACGAGATCGTGCGCCTCAAGCTGATTCAGGTGGAGATGGGCCACGCCGCCTATCTGCTGCCCTCGGAGCTCTCCGGCGGGATGCGCAAGCGGGCGGCCCTGGCCCGGGCCATGGCCCTCGACCCCGATCTGCTCTTCTGCGACGAGCCCTCCGCGGGGCTCGATCCGCTCACCAGCGCCGAGCTGGACAAGACCTTGATGCGCATGCGGGATCAGTTCGGCATGGCGGTGGTGGTGGTCACCCACGAGATGGACAGCATCGAGACCATCACCGACAAGGCGATCTTTCTGTCGAAGGGCCAGGTGGTGGCCGACGGCACCCTCGACGATCTCAAGGCCAACGATCACCCCGAGGTGGTGGCCTTCTTCGCCCGGCAGGCCGCCGGGGACATGCGGGGGCCCCGGCGGGCCCTCGACGTACTCACGGGAGGCTGACTGTGGCCGTATCCAAGGGTCAAAAGGCCCGCCTGGGGGTCTTCGTCACCATCGCGGTGATCTGCCTGCTCGGGGCCCTCGTGGTGCTCGCGGGGCTGCGCCTCGGCGAGAGCCGGGACCCGTACACCGTGCGCTTTGGCGACGAGAACGTGTCCATGAGCGGCCTCGACGTGGGATCGCCGGTGAAGTACAGCGGCATCCAGATCGGCCGGGTAGAGACCATCTCCGTCGACCCGGAAGACGTCTCGGTCATCGTGGTGTCACTGTCGCTCAACCCCGGCACCCCCATCGCGGAAGACTCCGTGGCCAGCCTCGGCAGCCTGGGCATCACCGGGCTCAAGTACGTCGAGCTGACCCGAGGCAGCAAGGGGGCCCGGGTGCGCGAGCCCGGAGAGGTCATCCCCGCGGGGCCTTCGCTCATCGACGATCTGACCAACCAGGCAGCGGTCATCAGCAAGCAGGTGAGCGTGGTGCTCGATCGGGTGGCGGCCTTCACCTCGCCGAAGATGCAGGCTCAGGTGTCGAGCCTGCTCTCCCGGGCCGACAAGATCCTCGAAACCTACGAGACCCTCGGAGCCGAGAACCGCGAGCGCCTGCGCTCGGTGCTCACCCGCACCGACGCCATCATGGCCAACGCCGAGAAAGTCAGCGCCGAGCTCACCGGCACGGTGCGCAGAGTGAACGCCTTGCTCGATGACGTGCGGCCGGGTATGCACCGGGCCTCGAGCGGCGCCGCCCGGCTGGTGAACAACATCGAGCGCACCCGCCAGCTGCTCGACGAGAACCTCGAGGCGAGCAAGCGCCTGATCGAGAACGTCGCCGATCTCAGCGGCCCCGAAGGCGCGCAGAAGACCCTGGCTTCGCTCGATCGACTCGCCACCCGGAGCACCCAGCTGATCTCTCAGGCCCGGGGTGATCTCGTCGAAGCCATCGGGTACCTGCGCGAGACCTCGGAGAACATGACGGAGTTCTCTGCGAAGGTGAAAGACGATCCGTCGCTGCTGCTGCTCGGCGAGGAGGAAGAAGAGTGATGCCCCGCAGAGTCATATCCCGCAGTGTCATACCCTGCAGTGTCATGCCCCATACTGGGGGCCCCTGGGTCCGGATCGCCCTCGCCCTCGTCGCCCTGATGCTCGCCCAGGTGTTCACAACCGGTTGTGGCCGCACGCGGCCCAAGCGCACCTACTACACCCTCACCTACCCTGCCCCGGAGCGGCGTCTCGAGCCACACCCCATCACGCTGCGGGTGAAGACGCTCTCGATCCCGCAGACCTATCGCCGGGCCGAGGTGGTCTTCCGCCCCGACGTGCACGAGATCCGCTACGACAAAAACCGCCGCTGGAGCGAGAAGCCCCAGCAGATGGTCACCGAGCTGATCGCCAACCACATGCGGGCCTCCGGGGTGGCGGCTCAGGTGATGACCAACGCCGGGGAGCGGGATCCCGATTACGTGCTCGATGGCCAGATCGACGCCCTCGAGGTGGTGGAAGACGGTGAGGATCATCACGCCCGCCTTGCGGTCACCCTCTGGCTGACCCGCACCGCCGATGACACCGAGGTCTGGCGGGTGAGCTTCGACGAATACCAGCAAACCGCCGACACACAGGGCACCGAGGTTCGCAGCGCCGTGCGGGCCATGAGCCGCATCCTGGCGGTGCAGCTCGACAAGGTGTCGAGTCAGCTGCACGATTTTTTAGACCAGAGCGGCCCTGACTCCAGCGCCTCCACTCAGGGAGCGCAGGGATCTTCGGGTCAGGCGCCGCCCTCGAAGGCCACCTCACCGCCGAAGAAAGCGTCTCAAGGCAACCCCCCCCAAATCGCCCCGCAGACCAACTTCGATATGTCCTCTGGCTGGTTCGAGCCGGATCCCGAGAGCCCCCTCAACGTCTACCCGCAGCTGCTCGCCGACGAGACCCCCCTGCCCCCGGGCCGAGGGGCGATCTTTCTGCCGGCGCTCTCCGGCGGCAACCGGGAGCCCCCGGTGGCGGTGTACGACGGCGAGGGCGGCAAGCTGGTGAAGAACGATCGCATGGGCCGCAAGATCGTCGTCGCTCCGGGCAATTACGTGGTGCACTTCGGCTCAGGCCCCACCGATCTGCAGCTCACCACCAAGGTGAAGGTGAAGGCCAACGCCGTCACCATCGTGCCTCCGGAGTGGGCCGCCGTGGAGATCCGGGTGGTGGATCCGCGTTTCATCCCCTTCCGCGGCACCTACGAGATCATCGAGGCCCGATCTCGGGCGGAGTACGGCCTGGGCTTCGGCGCCGACGAGCTGCTGGCAGAGCAGCTTCGGGTCTGGGTGCTGCCCAAAGGGCTCTACAAGATCATTCAGGCCGGCGGCACGTATCGCGATCGCACGAACTTCGTCACCGTGAACGTCAACGGCGGAGAGCTGACCCCTTACACCCTGGTCATCGACGAGGATGACGAAGAGGGGAACACCTTTCGCGGAGGCGGCATCCTGGTGAACCCCGTGCTCCAGGGCAACTCCAACGTGGCGCAAGCTGCGGACCCCTGGCAGATCCGGGCGCTCCTCGGCGGCGACCTGCAGTTCGACCGCTCGAACGAGATCGGCGCTCAGCAGGGCTGGTCTCTGGCGCTCAACGTGTTCCTCGACAGCCGGGCCCGCTACCTCGAGGGACCCCACCTCTCGATCACCCGCCTGGAGATCGAGCAGGGACAGCTACGACCTGCGGGGCAGGACGAGTTCCGGACCCAGACCGATCGCGCCTTCTTGAACACGGTCTACACCTATCGCTTGGTGTCGTGGTTCGGCCCTTATGGCCGCCTGGGCCTGGAGACGAAGCTGCTGGCCCGCTACCAGGACTACGACGAGCCCACCACCATCACCCTCGTGGACGAAGACGGGAACGAGACGGTCCTCGACACGCCGCGGGAGCGCGTGCGTCTCGGCGGGGCGTTCTCGCCTACAGAGCCCCTCATCGGCGCCGGCGGCAACTTCATCGTATTGCAGACTCAGGCCCTCGATTTGAGCCTGCGCACGGGCTTCGGCGCCCGGCCCACCTTCGCCTTCGGCCTGCGGGCCGTGGACAACAACGACAGCAGCCGCATCATCGACGTGGAGGACAGCTTCCCCTGGGGGCTCGAGGGCACCATCGTGGCCCTGGGGCGTGTGTCGCGCTATGTGACCATCGCCACGGAGTTCGATGGCCTGATGGCGCTGTCGCCGGGCGACAAGAGCGTGTTCACGTGGCGCAACCAGCTCAACGTGCGCCTGTCGAGCTTCCTGTCGCTGATCTATCGCCTGAACCTGGAGCGCAACCCCAACCTGGGCCTCGGTGATCAGGTGACCACTGATCACGACGTGCAGCTGCGCTTCTCGTACAACCTGTTCTGAGGCACCGCTCACAGCGCTGGACACGGGCACCTCGAGCCCGGAGACTTGTGCGCACTGTCTTTGATGAAGTCTGACCCTCCATGACCGAACCACAAAAGCCCGTCGACAGCCTCTTCAAACCCCTGTGGGCCCGCGTCGGCGCCATGTTGCTCGCCATCACCTGGGCGGTCATCGAGGCCCAGCAGGGCAGCTGGGTCTGGACCGTCATCGCCGGGGGCATGGTGATCCTTGCCGCCTGGATGGTGATCTACGGCCCTGGGGAAGACGAGGCGTGAGCACCGTCTCCGGCGGGCGGCCCGCCTTCTCGCTGCGCAACAAGCTCATGATCATGGGCGCCCTGCTCACCGTGCTGCCCCTCGGCGCCGTGGGCCTCGCCCTGGTGGACATCAATGCCGACGCCTTGGAGCACACCACCCGGGAGTTCCAGCTCGCCATCACCAATGACGTGAGCCGCGCAGTAGAAGGCACATTCGAACGGGTGCAGGACACCCTCGACGCCGTGGCCCGCACCCTCACCGATGCCGACCTCCCTGGGCAGGCCCGCGTGGGCAACGCCCTGCGCCTCGTGGCCTCAGCGGCGGCGGTGGATCACGTGACGCTGTATGGCCCCGAGGGGCAGCTGCTCGACACCATCCGCGAAGCCGCCGCCAGCACAGTGCAACCCTTGCAGACTTTGCCCGAGGCACTGCGCGCCCAGGCCGCCGATCCAAAGCAGAACGTGGCCACGGGCCGCGCAGTGCTCGTCGACGGGGGCGTGCGGGTGCCGCTGGTGGTGCCGCTACGCGCCGAGGGCAAGCTCACGGGCTATGCCGGCACGTTGATGTCGGTGGGGCCGGTACAGGATCGCCTCGAGCGGTTGATCGCGCTGCACTTCGAGGGCCTGCCCGATCCGCTGTGGATCATCGACGATCAAGAACGCCTCATCGCCGGCCCCACGGGCTCTGCGCCTCTGGGGCCAGCGCCGAAGTTGCCGCTGTTGGAGCTCGCCGCCCCGGAGGGCGGCCAGATGCTGGTGTCGCAGGTTTACGAGCAGGGCGATGGCGAGACCATGGTGGGGGCCCTGGTGCCCCTCACCGGGCGGCCGTGGCGCGTGATCCTGCAGCAGCCTCAGGCGGTCATCTATCACAGCCTGCGGCAGATGCGGCTCATCATCATCAGCACCATCATCGGGGCGATCCTCATCGCCCTCGTGGGGGCCTTGATGCTCGCCCGCCGAATCACCGCCCCCCTCGACCGGCTCTCGAAGTTCGCCGCAGCTTTGTCTCAACGACGCTTCAGCGAGCGCGTCACGGTGGACACCCGAGACGAGCTGTCTTTGTTGGGCCAGGCCCTGAGCAACGCCGCCGCCGATCTGGAGGCCAGCGAGGCCCGGATTCAGCGGGAGGTGGCCATCCGCAGCGACCTGGGCCGCTACCTGCCCTCCGAGCTCGTCGACCGTGTTGTGGCCCGAGAGCAGGACATGGGCCTCGGCGGTAGGCGTATGCCCATCACCGTGCTCTTCGCCGACGTGGTGGCCTTCACCCCCATGACTGAGCAGCTCGCGCCAGAGCAGGTGGTCTCCCTGCTCAACGAGCTGTTCACCCTCATGACCGAGGTGGTCTTTCGCCACGGCGGCACCGTAGACAAATTCGTGGGTGACTGCGTCATGGCCATCTGGGGAGCGCCCCGGCCCGAACCCGAGCACGCCGCCCAGGCCCTTGCCGCCGCCGAAGACATGATGCGCTGGCTCGAGATCGGCAACGAGGGCTGGTCGAAGACCTATGGCACCACGATCCAGCTCGCCATCGGCCTCAACACCGGCGAGTGCATCGTGGGCAACATCGGATCCGAGAGCCGCATGGAGTACACCGCCATCGGCGACGCGGTGAACGTCGCCGCCCGCCTCGAGGCCATCGCCCGCCCGCAGCAGATCGTCGTCTCCGAGACCACGCGAGCCGCCGCCGGTGACGACTTCGAATACATCGATCTCGGTACGCACCCCATCGCCGGCAAGGGCACAGGCATGCAACTCTTCGAGGTGCGGCCGTGAGCGCCGACCTGGGCCCGCCTGGGGGTCTGCAGATCGGCCAGATTGTCGCTGGTCGTTACCGTATCGAGGGTCAAATCGGCCAGGGGGGCACCGGCACGGTCTATCGAGCCACCCACCTCGCCCTGGAGCGCGAGGTGGCGGTGAAGATCCTGCTGCCTCAACGCCAGACCATGTCGGTCTATCGGGCCCGCTTCGAGCGCGAGGCTCGGGTGGCCAGCGCACTGCAGCACCCCGGCGCGGTGCACATCTACGACTTCGGAGAAGACGAAGGGGCGCTGTACCTCGTGATGGCGCTGCTCACGGGGCAGACCCTGCGGCAGGCCCTCGGTACGGGCAACGCGCTGCCGTACGCCCAGACGCTGCAGGTGACCCGGGGCCTCGTCGACTTGCTGGTGGCGGCCCACGGTATGGGGCTGGTCCATCGGGATCTCAAGCCGGAGAACATCTTCCTGGAGCCCATCGCCCACCCACGAAGAGACGGCCCGGAGTCACAGGTCATGGTGGTGGACTTCGGGCTGGCCTACATCGAGGACGACGACACTCGAGGCCGGGTGACGGAGAGCGGCATGATGTCGGGCACCCCCCAATACATGTCCCCTGAGCAGTGCCGGTCAAAAGAGGTAGGGGCGCCCTCCGACATCTACGCCCTGGGCTGTATTCTGTATGAGCTGCTCACAGGGCAGCTGCCCTTCGATGGTGCCCTCTTCGAGATCATGAGCGCCCACCTCTACACCCCACCAGTGGCACCGAGCCTGTTGCCCGGCGCCGAAGAGATTCCCCGAGTCATGGACGATCTGGTCATGCGGCTGTTGCGCAAACGACCCTCTGATCGACCCTCTGCCCCAGACGTCCTACGGGTGGTGGACGCCATCATCGGCCGCGCTGGCGGTCGTGAGCGTGGTCGAGACATCCGCATGCTCGGCGATCGCGCCACCCGCATGCTGGCCACGCCGCCGCCGAGGCTCGTGGCCAGCACGCCAGCGCCGTTGCCCACCGGCGGCGCCCAGGTGGGCGTGTGCGGCACGCTGAGCAATGATCTACAGCTGGCCCTGAAGCTGAACGGGGTGGTGCCGGTGTCACTCTCGGATCCCACTGAAGAGGCCCCACCGGTCATCCTGGCGCTCACCCTCGAGCCCGAGGCCCTGCCGGCGTGGCTGGCCACGGGTCGTCAGGTGGTGACCGCAGGAGATCCGAGCGATGTCGAAGGGCTGACCCGGCTACTGCGCATGGGCGTGGCCGAGGTGGTGCCCCACACAGCGACGGCAGCCGAGGTGGTCTCTCGAGTCAAACGGGCCCTACGGCGCGCCAAGCGAGGGCAACGTCGCTGAGCGCGCCTTGTGTTCAGTTGAGGACGAACATGGGCAGGGGGGTGTGGCCGAGGGCCTCGAGGCTCTGAGACAGCTCCTGAGCGTCCATCGGGCGGTAGAGGATCTCCATGGGCAGCCCCCGACCATCTACAGGTGGGTCGAAGGGCATGCTGAGCAGCGGCCCGGGGCCCGGGCGAGCGGCGAGAGCGAGTGCCAGGGCGTCGACGACGTCGGTGCGATCGAGGACCGAGCGCGGGTAGCGTTGGACCATCTCGTCCACGAGGGCCACTGTGCCCGGCAACAACATCTCCAACACCGCGAGGCGATCGGTGAACCCTTCGTCGTGGTGCTTGTTGCGTCGCATGGGCTCACCACACAAAGCCCTGAAAATCACCTCAGGGTGGCTCTCTCTCACCACGGCCTGGGCCTCAAGCTCTTTTTGCAGCAGGGCGTCGACCTCGCGTATCCCGGGCACAATGTTCCAGGTTTGCTTGGCGAGCTTTTTCCCAGTGAGGCGGGCATTGATCTCACAGGCCTCATCGTACGTGTCGGCGTACACCGCCTCGCGGCAGGGTACCCGAAAAACACTCGACGAGCGTGGCCCGATGAGGCGCCGGGCGGCGCGATCACAACGCCGCTCTTCTTCACCCCCTTCGGGCAGGCCGATGGGCATGTCCACCAGGATCAAGGCCGCCTGGCTGTAGGCCGTCCACAGAGACTCGAAGGTCTCGAAGACCTCCACGAGAGGGGGCGCGCCCATGATCAGTCGGGCGGCCACCCAGCCACCGCGACAGCCATCGACACCGACATAGGCCCTGGGCGCACCTCTCATCACTGCCCTTCTCCTCTCTGGAGCGTCTCCGTCGCCCGACTCCACACCCGAGCCATTTGACGCTGCGCTGCGCGGCGAGCAGGACCCTCGATGGCCCGCGCCAGAACTTCCAGAGCTTCCCCTGGTGGACGCGTCCTGAGCCGTGACGCCAGGGCGCCATGGACCACGAGGCGATCTGCTCGCATGGTTGCTTCATCGGCACCGGCGTCGCCCCATTCAAGTGGAATTGCTTCGAGAATCGCCGCGAGGGCCGGCGCCATGAGCTGTGGCGCCCTGGGCGGAAGGGCCCGAACGAGGGCATTCCGGAAGCTCGCAGGCAACGGCTGACCGACGATGGGACCCTCAACTTCGGGCAAAGAGTGAGGCCCGTCGACGAGGGTGCCCACACCATCGAGGGTGGCCACGGTGGCCCAGTGCTCACCAGCAAGAAAAACCTCGGCGCTGAAGCCTTCTTCGGTGCGCACCAGCCTCCGGGTGCGACCTCGGGTGCTGAACATCTGGCCGTTGACGTAGACCGCTTCGACCTCGTCCCGCCGCTGCACGCACACCTGTGGGTGGGTCCACGACCACATGAACGGTCGCGGGTGCCAGTCCACGGCAGGGGTCTTGTTGGCCGTGGTCAGCGCGCTTTCTTCCACCCCCTCTGTAAACCGCGCGCAGGTGGCCACGAGATCGATGGCGTCCTCCTCACCCAGCGCGAAAGACGTGTGCAGCGCATCGAACAAGGCCTCTGTCGGATAGGGCCCGGTGTAGCGCAGAGACGACAACCCCGCGATCTGGGCCGTGATGGAGACAGCATTGAGGATGGCAGCCCCACCCCCTTGAGGCAGCCGCCCGGGCTCGGCGAGAGGGGGGATGCACTTGGGGCGCGACCACTTCACCTGCCGAAATGGGGTGATGGGCCGCTCGATGGCTTCGTTGCTCATGGCCTCGGCCTGATCGTCGAAGGGGCCACAGACGAGATCGCACCGCCCGAGCACAGGATGTTGCGCCTGGGCGGTGAGCACGGTGATCCACTGCCCTCCGGGCAACTTGAGCGCCATCCGGCTCAACGTCTCCGAGCCCCACTGAGCGATGATGTAGGGGGTGTCGCCGCCCACGCTGAGCACACGGCCTTCTTCGGCGTGGATGTCGAGTTCGGACGAATGCATGTTACCTCCTGGCCGCCGATCAAAGATGCCCGGGCGATATGGTGGTTGTGGGGGTGCACGCTGACCCACGGGGTCCCACGGTGTATCACACCCCACGGCAGAGGCTGACGCGCTAAATTGCGCACCCAGCTATCCAGATGGCGCCACAGCATGACATTCGATACAGAACAACACGACGTAAACCACTGAAATCACCTCCCGACAGCCATCCCCGGCTTTTCTGGCACGCCCTCTGCTCTAGTGCTGGGCGCCGCATCGAAGCGGACCGGGGGCGCCACTCTCGCCCCGCTTCGAGAAGGCCTGAGCAGCTGCTTTCATGCACGTATTGCTCATGTGCCGGTGTAGCTCAGTGGTAGAGCGATCGACTGTTAATCGATGTGTCGCTGGTTCGATCCCAGCCTCCGGCGCAGTGGATTTGGGCGGGGCCTCGCGGGGGCGGGGTTTCGGGGTGCGGGCACGCCAGAGGTGGTGATTCTCATGTCACCGCCTCTGACGTGAGGTCCTCTGATGGCTTGACCATCAGGCGACCTTGTTTCCAGGGTAGCTCAGGGGTAGAGCATCCGGTTGTGATCCGGTGAGTCACGGGTTCGAATCCCGTCCTTGGAACCATGTAGAGCCCAGGTCGTCGACCTGGGCTTTTTCATTCCGTGCGCCACTGAGTTTGGCGCGATCACTCAAGTCGAGCCTGATCACGGCCCCTACCTTTCGAGTGTGCGCTGCGGATGATGCACATCCGCAGCCTGGCGTCTTCTCACGCGTACACTCGGAGGTCTCCATGCGCCCGACCAGACTGACTCCAAAACTCCTTGTCTCTACCACTTCATGGGTGGTCCTTCTGGTGTGCCTGCTCTGGGCAGGCTCCGGCTGCGCACCCAACGCGGCGTATCGTGTCGATGTGCCTCAGAGCGATCAGGCCAAGGTGCGGAGGCGGCCCGCTGGCGAAGTCCTGATGGTCTTGTCGGCGGCCCCGATACAGACGCTCGCTGACGGCACCACGAGAGAAACCGGATACTTCCTCAACGAGTTCTACGAGCCATATCAGGCCCTCGTCGGCGCCGGTTACAGCATCACCATCGCCACGCTTGACGGCCAACCCCCGAGCCTCGATCCCGAGAGCCTCCAGGAAAAGTACTGGAATGAAGGCCCTGAGACGCTGGCCCAGGCCCGGGCCCTCGTCGAGACTCTGCCTCAGATGAGATCTCCCGTGCCCCTCGCAGAGGCAGCTCGTCGGGCAGATGCCTTCCAGGCCCTCGTCGTCCCCGGAGGTCAGGGGGTCATGGTCGATCTGCTCGACGCGCCGACGCTGCATGCCCTCATTCGAGACTTCGCCGCCACGGATCGACCCATCGGCCTCATCTGCCATGCGCCAGCGATCTTGAGCCGGGTGAACAACCTCCCTGCTTCGTTTACCAACCGACACGTCACCTCGGTCTCGGGCATCGAGGAATGGTACATCGAGTCGTTCGTCATGGACGCCGAGGCCCAGGTGCGAGGCATCGGCGATCGACTGGAGACTGCAGGCTTTCGCCACGAGAGCGGCTTCCCGGGCAAGTCGCACGCAGTGCGGGACTGCAACCTCGTCACCGATCAAAACCCCTTCTCTGGTGAAGCGTTCAATACACTGTTCCTCGATGCACTTCGGGATTGGCGACGGGGCGGACGCTGTGTGCCCAACGTGGATGGCTAGACGATGAACCACGAAGATCAAGGCAGCATGACGAGCCAGACGCTCACCGCCATGCTCAGGCAATCCGTATCGAGCACTTATCCAGATCTGGTGGTCGACGGCCTCGACAAGGTCGAGATCCTCGACGCCGTGTACCAACGAGCGGGCTGGACCGCCGTCGTCTCGTTGGGGCGGGCGCTGCGCACCCTCACGTGGCACCCGGTCATCCGTGCTCTGCTGGCGGCACGGAGTCTCGAGGCGATCGCCGAGCGCTGGATGCGCCTCGAGCGGTTCGGGCACTCGCGTAATTACACCAAGTTGCTCGACTGCCGACGCGATGGTGGCATCACGACACTGAGGCTGCGCCACGTAGCGAGAGATGGTGGCGCCATCGCCGCCGTGAACGACCTCTTCGTCTGGGGCATCTTCATCGGCCTCATGGAGGCAGCCCACGTCGAACATCTCGAAGCCGGCTTGCAGGTCGACGCATCAAGCCCGCTCTTCTCGCTCTATGGCGAGATGCAGGCGCCCTCTTCTGCCCCCCTGCCAGAGATCACCCACACCCTTGTCCTCAGTGGCCACTTGCCTGCCACAGCTTTCAGCGCTGAGGTCGAGGTGCTCGACGAGGGAGATCCATCGATGAAGGGCCGTCTTGCCGCGCTCCAACGACACGATCTGCTCGAAGTGTGGCAGCTCGCCGATGCCGCCCGGTTGCTCGGTGTCTCCGGGCGCTCTCTGCAACGCGCTCTGCACCAGGAGGGCACCACTTTCTCAATGGTGGTGCACCACACCCGGATCGAGGCCGCCCAGCATCTCATGTCGGATCCTCAGCTCAAGCTCACCGACATCGCGTTCTGCGTCGGCTTTGCCGATCAGGCCCACTTCACCCGAACGTTCCGCACGCTCTGTGATGTGCCCCCTTCAGCCTTTCGCGCGCTGCTCCTCACATCTCAGGCGTGAGCACCCGAAGGTGCCCGCCCGCTTGCCTCACAGCTCCGCTGGCCTGTCATCGAGGATCTGCCCCAGGGCGTCGTCGAAAGGCACACGCTGAAAGGTCCAGGCCTCGTAGACATCGACGCGCTCGACGCACCGATCAGTCGCCCGAGGCTCGCCAAAGGTGAGGCCAGCAGGGTTGATGTCGACGAAGTCCATCAGCGTGCAGTCCCGGAACGGGAAGAAAGGCTCACCGCAGTTGTCCGTGGCGGTGCTCATGGGCACGTTCATCGTGGCGTTGCAGTCGTCCACCCCCAGAATTTCGAGGATTTGAGGCACGTCGACATAGGTGGTGACGTAGCTGCTGACATCTTGCCAGTCCAGCTCCACCGCGGTGTCGGAGATGGCCGCCGGGCCACCGAGACGGTACCCCCGAACGATGTCCCATCGAGCCAGAGGTACAGTCTGCGCCTCATCTGCGTAGACCAGGACCGCATGCCAGGCGTGGGTCTCCCCGACGATCCAGATGAGATCGGCCCACGCGGTGACGCCATTGCCTTCCACGGGCGACAGCACACGCCATATCCCCTTGAAATCAGACCCCTCCGGATCTCGCTCGCTGCCCGCTCGAGCGTCTTGAATCAACTCATCCATCGAAGGTGGAGCGGTCTCTTCTGGCGTCGTAGTGTCCTCACCACAGCCTGTGGTGAGGCTGATCCACAACGCGGTGACGGCAAAAAGGGCGATTTGGCTGCTCATGAGCATCTCCTTCGGGTGACATGGGCTCTGCAAGAGCCTGAAAGGAGACTAGAAATGTGGTGAGACCAGAGCTTGTACGATGGCGCCAGCTCTCTCCTGGCTGCCTGAGTGCATGTCTGTGGTAAACGCTTTTTTTGCTGGAAGCCGCAGCGCGCTCCGTTAGGGTCGGTGCCCTTGACACTTGCCCTGCGGAGCCGACGCGATGTCGACCAACCTTATCCTCGCACATACGCAGAACAGGGTACGCACCCTGACCATGAACAACCCGCGCCGCCTCAATGGGTGGACCCTCGAGATGATGGAGGCCCTCTTCGAAGCGATGAAGGTCGCCGCCGCAGACGACAACGTGGCGGTCCTCGTGCTCACGGGCACCGGCGACTACTACAGCGCCGGGGTCAACCTGTCCTCCACCATCCAGTTGGGGCATCCCAAGGCGCTCCGGGAGCAGATCCGCAGCCACAACCAGCAGCTCTTCGATCAGTTCATCGACTTCCCAAAGCCGATCCTGGTGGCCTTCAACGGCCCCGCCATCGGTGCCACGGTGACCTCTTCGACGCTCTGCGACGGCGCCATCGCCTCGGAGAACGCCAACTTCCTGACCCCCTTCGCCCGCCTCGGCGTGCCCCCCGAGGGCTGCTCCAGTGAGCACTTGCCTCGCCTGATCGGCGAGGCGGCTGCGGAACGCATGCTGGGCCGCGAAGGGTGGAAGCCCACCGCCGCCGAGGCCCTCGAGATGAACTTCCTCGACGAGGTCGTCGCCCCACAGGATCTCGCCAACCGCGCCCAGGCCATCGCCGAGTCCTGGATAGAGGCTGGCCATACCCGGAGCTTCCGCGCCGGGGCCACTGCCGAGCAGCTCAAGGCGATCAACGCCCGTGAGTCGGAAGATCTCGCCGACGCCTTCCTCGCACCGCCATTTCTCATGGGGCAGTTCAAGTTCTTGTGGAGTCGCAAGAAGTATGGCCCGGCCCTCACGTTCCTTGGCCTCCGCGCCACTCGACCTGGGTGGTCACGCCTGCTCTGAAGACTGTTGTCTTCAACGTTGGGTGCGTGACTATGAGTCTGCTACATTGCCCGCGCACCACAGCTGGATCACCACAGGCAGTGAAGAACACCACAGGCAAATCAACGCAGCCCACCGCCCTCCGTGCGCTGTTATGCCTCGAAAAAGTCGCCCTCAAAAAAAGTCTCGATGGCCTGTCGATGCGTGGCGTGGCCGAGCAGCTCGGGATCTCTCTGGCGGCGCTGCAGTACCACTACCCGACGAAGTCGAAGCTGATCGAAGCCTTCATCGAGCAAAAACTCGAAGAGCACCGCAGCCGAACTCGGGCGCTCATCGAGCAGATCGACGGTTCGGAGAGTCTCGCTCAGGTGATCCGACGCATCCTCGACGAGAGCAGAGCCACCGAAGCAGAGTTCAGCATCATGATGATGATCGAGGCCCGGGCTCTGCACGACGAGGGCACAGCACAGACGCTTCACCGCGGCATGTGTATGTACGTGCAGACGATGCAGGAGGCTGTCTCCGCGTGTGATCCCACCCTCGATGAGGCCCAATCGCTGAAGGCCGCCACCCTCATCATCTCGCTCATCGAGGGCACGTACACCACCTTCGATGCCGCACACACGCTCGGTGCGCAGACGCCCGACCTCATCGATGCCATGGTCAATGCAGTGCTGGCCATCCCCGAAGTCGTTAAGACGATCTGAGCCTAAGCTCACACACCCCCCTGAGGCATCCAGGGCAGGCTTGCATGTTGTATCGGCTCGGTTATGTTGAAGATCCACGCGAGATTCAGGAGTCGTTCAGATGGCGCGAGTCACCGGCATCGGTGGTGTGTTCTTCAAATCCAACACGCCCAAAGAGCTCTCTGCCTGGTATGCCCGACATCTCGGTATGCGCCTCGAGCCGTGGGGCGGCGCGATCCTCAAGTGGCCTGAGGACACCGCGGAAGATCGAGGCGTGACCGTGTGGAACCTGTCGGCGAAGGACTCAGACTGGTTTGCACCGAGCACATCGACGTTCATGATCAATTATCGCGTCGACGATCTGGATGCGCTGCTCTCACAGTTGCGTGATGCCGGTGTGGAGATTCTGGGCGGCCCGGAAACCCACGAGAATGGCAAATTTGCGTGGCTCATGGATCCGGAGGGCAACAAGCTCGAACTCTGGGAGCCCATGCTCTGGGACGAGGCGAACGGCTGATCATGTGTGGGTAAGAATGCGCCATGACGTCCACTGATCTCACCGGGCTCAACACGCTGCACGCCCTGCTCGAAGAGGAGAGCGTCTCTGGCGCAGCCCGCCGGCTGGGGCTCTCCACACCAGCGGTGAGTCACGCCCTTGCCAAGCTGAGGGCACGACTCGACGATCCGCTCCTCGTACGGGCCGGACGGCGCATGGTCCTCACGCCGAGAGCCGTGGCCCTCAAGCCACGGGTACGACAGGCCATCGCCACAGCTGCACTGGTCTTCGACCCCGAGACCCCCTTCAGCCCGGCGACGCTCGAACACACATTCACCGTGAGCGCCACCGACTATGTGCTGCTCGTCTTTGGTGGAGCGCTCGACGCTGCATTGCAGGCGGAGGCGCCAGGGCTGAACCTGAGGATTGTGCCCAATGTGGTCGATGACGCCGCGCGGTTGCGGGCGGGAGAGACTGATCTCGCGATTGGCATCTATGGCGATCTGCCACCTGAGCTGAAGATCCGTCCAATCATCACTGATCGCTTCGTCTGCGTCGTACGCCAGGGGCATCCCCTGCTCGGTGAAGCGCTCACCGTCGAAGCCTATGCAGCCCTCGAGCATGTGCAGGTGGCACCGAGAGGCCGCCCGGGTGGCTACCTGGACGAGTGCCTCGCCGAGTTGGGCCTGAGCCGACGCGTGGCCCGAGCGGTGCCGTACTTTCAGTCGGCCCTCGAGCTGACGGCGCGCTCTGACCGCATCCTCACCGTCTCTGAACGCATCGCCCGACGGCTCGGACCAGGCCTCGCCCTTGAGATCCTCGAGCCGCCTCTGCCCCTGGAGCCCTTCGCGCTCTCCATGATCTGGCACCCTCGCCACGATGCCGATCCAGGGCACCGCTGGCTGCGCGCACAACTGGCCCACGTCACCGGCTCCATGGGGGGCATGGCCCACGCAGAGCCTCGCCGACGCCTCAGCCGCTCTGATCCCACGACCGGTATGGGCACACGTAAAGATTGAATCGTGTGCAACTATAAATTGAATTCCGTTCTATTGTTGAAACATCCTTAGATCAGAACACTGGCTCTGTACCCACCTCACAGCAGGAGCCAGCGCATGAGCGCCAACGCCAACATCACCCAGCCAGAGCGCAAGAAGCGCATCCTCATCATCGCAGCCAACCCCTCCACCTCCACGGTGACCCAATGGCCCGTGGGCTTCTGGTGGGCTGAGCTCACCCACCCCTACTGGGCCTTCACCGAAGCGGGCTACGAGGTGGAAATCCGCAGCCCTGACGGCGGCGCGCTGCAGGCTGACGGGTTCAGCGATCCAGAAGACGATAGTGGCTACTCGGCCCACGACATCCTGAGCCTCGGGTTCAAGCACTCGGCGCAGCACATGGCCCTCCTCAACGACACCAGGAGCATCGACGACGTTAACCCTGCCCACTACGACGCCATCTTCCTCGCCGGCGGGCAGTCCCCAATGTTCACCTTCCGCGGCAACGAGAAGCTCCAGAAGCTCGTGGCGGTCTTCTATGAAGCGGGCAAAATCACGGCCCTGGTCTGTCACGCCACCTGCATGCTCCTCGAGACGAAGCTCAGCTCCGGTGAGCTGCTTGTGAAGGGGAAGACCTGGACGGGCTTCACCGATGCTGAAGAGGCCTTCGCCGACAACTATGTGGGCCTGCACATCCAACCTTTCTGGATCGAGAGCGAGGCCCGCACACTCGAAGACACCAACTTCGTCGTGGATCAGATGTTCCGGCCCTTCGCGGTCCGTGACGGTCGGCTGATCACAGGACAGCAGCAGTTCTCCGGAGCCGAAACCGCCAACCTCGTCATCGAAGCCCTCGGCCGCTGAGCATAGGAGGCAACATGAAGATCGCGTTCATCGGCGCTGGTAGGGTCGGCGCCCCCCTCGCAGCTCACCTCGCCGAAGCCGGGCACACAGTCTGGCTGGCTCAAACAAAAGATGACTCCAAGAGTCTCGATACAGCCCTCGCACGCTCGCTCCGCCTCTCTGCGCGCCCCCTCGACGAGGCCATTCGAGACGCAGATGCGGTCTTTCTCGCGATCCCCTTCGGCGCTCACGAGACACTGTTGCCCACGATCGCCGACGCCCTGGCGGGCAAGGTGCTCGTCGACTGCACCAACCCCGTGGGCCCAGGGCTCTCTCACGGCCTCGGAGATCGCTCGGGCAGTGCGTACGTGCAAAGCCTCGTGCCCGGCGCCCGGGTGGTGAAGGCCTTCTCCATCTATGGGTTCGAGAACTTCGAGGACCCAGGATTTCCCGGCTATGGCATACGCCCAGTGATGCTCTTCTGCGGTGAAGACCCTTCGGCCAAGGCAACTGTGGCGACATTTATCAATGATTGCGGATTTGAGCCGATGGATGTTGGCGGACTCGCCCAGGCCCTGCACCTCGAGCACATGACCCTGATGTGGGTGCGCATGGTGCGGGTGGACCGACACTCACCCCACCTGACCTGGGCGGCGCTCCGGCGCATCAAGGCATCCTGAAACGCACAGCCTGCCTGAGGAAGACTGAGTAGAAACACGCTTCAGCGTGCCCATGAGGCCGGGTATGGTCGCTCTGTCCCGGAGAGTTGGGCTCAGTATTCCAGTCCAGGAAGGCATACTCATTGAGTTCGAAGCGCAAACAGGCCATCCGCACCCTGCTCAAGGGCATCGAGAGCGGAGATCCCGCTGCAGCCGCCGTGGTCAACGAGGCGAAGTACATTCAGCACAACCCGCAGACTCACGAGGGCAGTGAGGGGCTCGCCGCCCTCTTCGCACGGCTGTCGAAGACCAACCCTCGGGTGAACATCGTGCGCATCTTCTCCGACGGTGACTTTGTCTTCGGCCACACCGAGTATGACTTCTCGACGCGACGCATCGGATTCGAAGTCTTCCGCTTCGAGGGCGATCAGGCCGTAGAGCACTGGGACAACATTCAGCCCCGTAAGGGGCCCAACCCTGCGGGCCGTAGTATGGTGGACGGCCCCACTGAAGTGGTGGATCTGCCACACACCGAGGCCAACCGGGCCCGGGTGGTGGACTTTGTGCGAGAGGTGCTCATCGCAAGGCGACCAGAGCGCATCGCCGAGTTCGTCGACGTCGATCGCTTCGTGGAGCACAACCCGGGCATGACAGATGACTTGTCAGCGCTGCGAGAGGCGCTGACGGCCCCTGAGGGCTCAGCGGACGCCATCGACTATCGGCAGCAGCACCGCGTGCTCGCCGAGGGCAATTTCGTCTTGTCGGTGTGCGAGGGTGCTGTTGGGGGCGAGCACTCGGCGCTCTATGATCTGTTCCGGCTCGAAGCCGGCAAGATCGTCGAACATTGGGACACGACGGAGCACGTGGCACCGCGCTCGGAGTGGAAGAACGACAACGGTAAGTTCTGAGAATCAGTCGAGGCCCGACTTGCCCTCGACCCAGTAGGCCTTCACCTTGAAGTCGCTCACCCCACGGGCCCTGAGCTCGCCTCGCACGCGCTTGATCATCGCGCCGCCGCCGGCCATCCCCACCCGAGCCCCCGAGGCCACCGCGTCGAGGAGCGCTGGATCTGTCCGGGCGCCTCGTCGAAAGACCTGGGCGTCGCTCAGCCCCAGCTGTTCGAGGGCCGGCGCGACATCGAGCTCGGGCGCCACTTCGAGGATCGTCTCGAAGCCCTGCGGCCGGGCGCGCTTGAAGGCGGCGGCCACGGCGATGGCGGTCTCATCGCCGATGAAGGTGATGGGCCCTGCAGGCAGGCTGAGGGAGCGCGACGGGCCTACGAACCTGATCTTCTGACCTGCCTCGAGCCCCTTGAGCCACCGCGTCGCCGGCGTTGACCCACCATGGTCGAAGGCCAGCAGCTCGAACCGGCCGTTGTCCCAGCCCACAGGGGTGTACGTGCGCACATCCCGAGAAGGGAAGACGATCTGCACCTTCGCCCCGGGCGTATACCCCTTGGCAGGCGCCCCACGGACCTCGAGGTACACAAAGCGCTCGCCGAGCACCTCGACGCGACTGAGCTCGGCTTCGGAGAGCACGAGGCCTCCGAGCAGATTCAAGATGCGGCCTTTCGCAGATGACATGCACGCTCCCGTTGTGCAGTTCAGAGAGTTGAACGCGCTGATGAGATGGTCGAGCGGCAGGATCGGTTCAGAACTTGCCAGAGTTGGCCCACTCTTCTCGGGGTGGCACCGGTTCCGAGTTGTCCCAGTGTTCGACGATCTTGCCGTCTTCGAGCCGGAACAGATCCACTTGGCAGAGATCCTGCTCTTCCCAGCGAGCGCGGTTGAGGGTGGCGACGAAGTTCCCCTCCCCCACCATCATGAAGCACGACTGGTAGCTCAACGGATCATCTTCTTTGTCGGCGAGCTTGAGGAACGCGTCGAGGCCGTCGCCCACCACGGCGTTGTGTTGCAGATACTTCTCGCTGTTGATGAAGTCGGTGACGCGATCGAACCGTCGCCCGATCAGGCATGTCTCGATGAACTCGCGCACCACAGCCTTGTTGGCCTCGGTCTTGTCGAGATCGACGATCTCCGTGGGGCCATCGGTCAAAGTCCGGCCTGAGGGGTTCGGAGGTGTATCAGCGGCGATGACATCCCAGTGCTCGATGATTTTGCCGTCGGCGTCACTGTCGAAGAAGTCCGTAGTCACCCACTTGCTCTCTCCGTCATTCAAGACCTGATGGGCGTGAATGAAGACGTTGGGGCCGTCTTGCAGCGCCCGCACCACGCGGATGTCCCGCTTGGGGTTCCGGGCGATGAAGGGCTCGAAGAAAGCCACAAAGCCTTCGACGCCGTCGGCGACCCCCGTGGAGTGCTGGGTGTAGCGGTCTCCGGTGTACTTTTCGACTGCGGCGCGGGCGTTGCCGTCGCGGATCCCGTCCATGTAGAGGGCGATGGCGTTGTCTCTCGGTGAAGCCACAAGGTCTCCCTTGTTGTATGAATGAGGTGCATGAGAGTGCACCTCATTCACAGTGCGTCGTCGAGCCTTCTGTCTCATTGTCATCAAACTTCACATTTCAAGATCTGGCACAAAGCCTCTGAGCAACACTTCCAGGTGGGACTCCAGCGCCTCAAAGGCCTCTGCCTTCGAAGTCACGCCTCGGCCTTCGTTGGCCAGCGTCACCAGGCCATGCACCTGCGACGGGAGGTGAAGCGCGAGTGAGGCAGTCGAAAGACCCGCAGGCGATGCCGGCTAACGCCTTTAAAGCATCGTCGAGGACGCTTTCGGCTGCATCGCGAAGTGCTGATGCCCAGACAGGCGAAGGTATCTGGCTTTGCCAGACAACTCGTAGTCGACAGAGGCGAAGCCGACGGAGCGAAGAGTTGCCCATCGGGTGCCTTCGTCTGGCTGAGCTAGACAGCACTGCCTTTCTGGCGATGGGAGCAGTTGTGTTAGAACCTCTTTATGCTTTTGAGGAGGCTGGTCTTGCACTCCAAACTGATCTGCGCGCTGGTCTTTAGCTGGGCAGCCATCGGTGCCGGCTGCGCTTCGGACTACACCCGCACGCAGTTGCCCCAAGGTGAGGTGCACTCGGTCCGCATTGCGTACAACAACGCCCACGTGCTCGTAGGGCCCGCTGGGGCGGTACTCATCGACTCGGGGCTCGAACGGGATGCCTCGGAGTTGCTCGAAGAGATCGCTGACGCTGATGTGTCCCCTGCTTCGATCAAGGCTGTCATCATCACCCATGGTCACGCAGATCATGCCGGTGGGGCCCGCCTGCTGCGCGAGCGTCACGGCGCGCAGATCATCGCAGGTCAGGCAGAGCGCCCCATGCTCGAGGCAGGGCAGAACGATCGCCTTTGCCCCACAGGAGATCGGGCCCGTGACGACCTCGAGAAGTATCAAAACGAGACTTACACGGGCTATGCCGCCGACATCTGGATCTCAGAGCAGATGGATCTGGCGCCGCTCACGGGCATCGAGGGACACATCGTGGCTCTGCCAGGTCACACGCCTGGCTCCCTGGTTGTGATCGCAGGCAAGGTGGCCTTCGTCGGGGATCTCTTCCGCGGAGCCATCGTGGGCGCCTCGGCGGAGACACACTTCTACATGTGCGATCTCGCCGACAACCGCCGCGACATCGAGTGGCTGCTCGCCACGTACCCTCAGGTGCACACCTTCTTCGCGGGGCACTTCGGCCCGGTCTCGCGAGAGGCAATCACCGAATATCTCGATCGCTCGAAGAGCGAAGGCTGATCAGGTCACCTCGGGGCGCCGACCCACAGCCCACATGACCTCCGCTTCTCCTTTGGGAGTCTCCATCGTAAAGGCGGGCTCCAAACGCACACGCTCCAAGTCGGCTCCATCGAGCGCTTCGCTGATCTCCTGACTCGTCAACCCATAGGGATCGTCTCCCCCCGTCCATGCCCAGTCCCACTGAACGAAGAGGCCGCCAGGCTGGAGCGCCCCAGCCAGTGTACGCAGAACGCCAGGGTAACCTTTACCGAGGAATGCACACACTGACGACGCCACGATGAGGCCATACGGCCCGGAGATCTCCTCAGGCAGCACGCCGTCGGCGGGCACCGTACCCACCCGAGCATCCACGTGGGGGAGCCCCTTCGCCCTGAGCACCTCGATCATCGCCAGCGATCCGTCGAGAGCCAGCACCTGAGCTGGGGCGAGCTTCTCGGAGAGAAGCCCGGTGCCGCAGCCGAAGTCCAATACACGAGCGCCGTCGAGCGAGCGCCCGAGGGACGTCAACAGCTCGCTCAACAAGGCGTAGGCCTGCTCCGCATATGACCGCGCCCCTGGATCCTCGTCCCAGCCCTCGGCATAGGCATCCCAGCTGTTGTCTTCGCTCATCTACAACCTCCCAATCCGATTGAACCCGACGCGACCGTCGGTGTAGAGCTTCGCCATCTCCGACCACGCCCGTGAAAACTACGTCTCGTGAAGATATCTGGCCAGAGGCACACGCACGCTCATCGAGCAGGTCTGCTCGTGCTCTGCTTTTCTGTGCTCTGCTTTTCTGTGCTCGGCTGTCGCGAAGCCGAGAAGCGAGCACCCAAGACCACCCTCCATGTGCTCGCCGCTTCATCGCTCACTGAAGCGTTCCACGATCTTGCCCGCGAGTTCGAAGCTCGGCACCCCGATGTCGATGTGCGGTTGAGCTTCGCTGGCAGTCAAATCCTGCGCATGCAGATCGAGCAAGGGGCAACGGCAGACATCTTTGCCTCTGCAGACGAGGCACACCTCGACGCTCTGGTGAAAGCCGGGCTCGCCCTCGCGCCTCGCCCCTTCGCGCGCAACAGGCTGGTGGTGATTGTGCCTTCTGAGCACGCGCCCGCCGCTGATGGTCTTGAGGCGCTCTCACAGGCTCGACGCATCGTCGTAGGCACCGAAGGGGTGCCCATCGGGCGTTACACGTCACAGTTGCTCGCCCGCGTACGAGAGTTGCGTGGGCCGCACTTCGTGAACGCCATTGAAGGGCACATCGTCTCTCGGGAAGCCAACGTACGCCTGGTCCGGGCCAAGGTGGCTCTCGGAGAGGCCGACGCCGCCGTCGTGTACCGCACCGACGTCAATGAGCAGGTCCGGGCCGTGGAGATGCCCTCGGGGCTCGACGTGCAGGCCCGATATCTCATGGGCCGGATGTCAGCGAGCGCCCACGCCGAGGTGGCCGCGGCGTTCATCGATTACGCCCGCTCTCCTGAAGGACAACGCGTACTTCGGGGGCGGGGGTTCGACACCTTCGAGTGATGCGCATCGCGCAGTCTGTTCAAAACTCGAAGTGACCGCCGAGGGTGATGGAGCGGCCCACCACGAGGCTGCCGAGATCGTCAGCCACCCGTGAGTAGGACCGCCACACCAGGGAGAGGCTCCCGAGAGGCATGTCGTAGTAGCTGGCCACCCCCCAGGCGTTGCCCCAGGGCAACCCGTCGAAGATGGAGTCGACGGCAGAGAACAGGTCTGCTTCGCCGCGGAGCCCCACGCGCACCCGGTCGGCATACACCCCCGCCTCGAGGTTGAAGTTCCACATGAAGCGGTCAATGCGGGTGGGGCCTGTGAGATCGCGCCAGACCATGTCGATGAAGTCGAAGTCGATGTAGAGGTTTTCGTCGGCGAACTGGCCGCCTACGGCGAACCGCCACTCACTGTAGGCCGCTGTGACTTCTTCCACAGGGCCACCGGTGCGCTGCGTGTCGACGTCGGCGCCAGACCACGCGTGTACCAACTGCACGCGCATGCCTTGGGGCATCGGCGTGTATTCGGACCAGAAGGTCTCGGTGGTCGTGGTGGAGTATCGCTTCGTCACCACCTTACGGTCGTATCGCGTGCTGGCGATGATGCTGGCGAGCAGCCCGGTGGAGTCGATGATCTTCACCCGATGTACCGGCAACTGCACCTTGACGTTGGGCTGACCCTCGATCCTGCGATGCTCGAACTGATGCAGCTCGTAGGCGTAGCCCAAACCAAAGGCACCGGCGACGGTGGGCGTGCCGAGCAGGGCCAGGGCGAGCAGGGTGAGCATCGAGGGGCGCATACCTCGAATTTAAGAGGAGCGCATTCGAATGTCGAGATGAGCGGCCATCGCAGTTAACATCATCCGCATGCGTCGCCCAATCCACCTTCGACGACTCTGCATCTGGTCACTGGCTCTGAGCTGGCTGCTTTCGGGCTGTGTCTGGGACACCAACTTCTTCGACGACTACAGCGAAGCAGGCCTGATGGACTTCGCCGACATGGGCGCCGAAGGCCCGTTGGCGGACATGGCCCTGCCTGCAGACGCAGCCCCACCGCCGACGACGAGCGGTCTGGGGCCTGACTGCAGCGTTGGAGGATGCGGCCTGGTCACCTTCACCGGGAGCGCTCAGCTCGCGGGTCTCGCCGCCGATGACGGCGGTGGCGCCTGGGTGTTGATCAACGGCCCAGTGTCCTCTGCCCGCTCTGGCGGACAAGATGAGGCCCTCGACCCCAACGCACCGGGGCACCTGATCCACATCACTGGTGGAGGCTTCGTCGTCGACTTCGTCGCGCCGCTGCCGTTTCGCGGCACAGGCCTCGCTGCCACAAATACGGCGGTCTTCGTCAGCGGACACAATGTTCAGGCCGGCGAGTTCCTCGATCGCTCACTCGACCCGGCCCAGGGCAACGCCATCATCGCCCGGATCGCCAACCAGCAACTGCAGTGGTGGGTGACATGGTCCAGCTCTACTCCGCCGAAGCTGGGCAGTGAAGGCCCCACGGCGGTCTGGATCGCAGGCAGCCCGGGCAACCCCACCTTCACCCGCGATGGTGCGGCGACACCTTTCTTCGAAGGCTCGGCTCCTGATGCACCCGGGCAGTTCGTCGCCCGCTTCACGGGGCTGGGCGACCTGGAATGGCTACAGCCCTTTGGGGCACCTGATGCGTCCACCGCCCTCTTCGACGTCGGACCAGGCGGTCACGGTGTCATCGCCGCAACAGGCAATGGCACCTTCTGGGACGGTACGGCGCTGTCACCGGTGATGTTCACGCTGGCGCAAATCAACAGCGCCGGCGGCATCATCTGGACACAGCCTTCCACAGCGATGCCCACCGCCCTCGCCGTCGATCCCGGCGGCCGCACCTGGATGACCGCCCGAGTCTCTGGGGATCCCGGTGAGTTGCCGGTGGAGCATCCTGAGGGTGAAGCAGGTTATTCGGCGTTGGGGCTCTTGCTGCCCAACGGGATCGCATCAGGCGCTTCAGCGCTGGTGGGCCCTCAAGGAGGCACGATCGACGCGATCGGCGCATCAGGCTCTCCCCTGGTGCTGGGGCAGACCTATGGTGAGGGCAGCACCACCCTCGCCGAGCGTACCGTCGGTGCCACAGGGCTCTTCATCGCCGGGGTCAACGCCAATGTACGGTCCACCTGGATGCAGCGCATCGGCCCACCGAGCCCCAACGCCCCTCAGGGTCGCGCCGTCTCCGAGGGTGGTCAGTTCCAGTTCATCGCAGCTGACGCCTTCGCCCCCATCGAGTGGGGGGGTGAGACCTCACCGTACGCCGGCCAGCCCACGGTGGTGGTCCTGCGGTTCCCCACCCCCTGATCCACAACAGCTCACCCAGGAACTGACGCCTCTGGTGCATCCCGCCCTACAGCCACGCATCAGCCGGACCATTCAGGCGATCATCGCTGATCTCCTCAGGCACCTGCGCCGACTTCCGACAGCTCAACGGGCCCGATGGTCCGATCATCTGCGCTATGTCTATGGCCCCCTCAACGGTCAGAGAGGGCTCGACCTCCCGGGCTTGATGCACAGCGCCCCATGGCTGCAGGGGGCACATAACCTTGAAGAGGTGATCATCGCCCTGCAGACGGGCTTCGCGTTCATGTGCGAAGCCCTCGTGATCACCCTGACGGGGCATGGCGGGTTGCTCGACGATCTGCCCTTTCATTGGGCACTTGAGCTCGCCGACGATGCCTCCCGAGATCTCTGGCAAGCGTATGTCGGCGAGTTGGAGTCTCTTTCGGACGCCTTTGCTGATGAGTTGTGCCATCACTCGGATCTCTGCGGCCAGCTCTACGCCGAGATGTTGCCCCGAGAGGTCCGCCATGCCCTCGGCGAGTTCTACACCCCCCGCTGGCTCGCAGCGCAGCTCATCGACGATCTCCAGCTCGAGGGCCCAACGCGCGTGGTTGATCCGTTCTGCGGATCGGGCGTGTTTCTGCTCGCAGCCCTCGACGCTCAGATCTCTGCAGGCCAGCCACCGGCCATGGCATGCGCCAATGTCTTTGGCGCTGACATCAATCCTGCAGCCTGCGTCGCCGCCCGTGGCAACCTCGCCCTCGCCTGGCACCGCCATGGCATCTCTTCAGAGCACCGCCCACGTCAGTGGCCAGTCTGGTGGTCCGACAGCCTGCAGCCCGCGCTGTCCCGTGCCCATGATGGCGCTCGGCAGACCGTCGATGCGCCTCTATGGCAGCGCGCCCCCTTCGACGTCGTCGCCACCAACCCGCCCTGGGTCGGGTGGGAATACCAATCACGGGCGCTGAGGACCGCTGTTCAACCGGCCTGGGATCACTACGCTCTCTCGTCTTCGAGAGGCACCGCCCGGGCGTTCCTCAAGGAAGACCTCTCTACCCTGGCCATGGTGGCCACCTGGGACACACTGCTCGCCGAGGGCGGACGATCGGTGGCGGTGCTTCGCAGCTCCACCATGACGTCGAGCGTGGCCTCCTCGGGCCTGCGCAGGTTATCGATCCATCCAGAGGCAGCGGCAGTCGACCAGATGGCGCTGGAGCACGTACACGTGCTCGATGATCTGCGTGTGTTCCACGGCGCCCGAGTAGAAGCCTGCGCGTGGATGCTCACCAAAGGGGCCCCCACCACCTTCCCAGTGCCCGGGCAGATCTGGCAACGGAAGCACTCCTCGGCACACCCTTCTCCCTGGGCACCGTTGTCAGAAGTGCTTGATCACGTACACCTCACCCCAGCAGCGGTGACCCCCACAGATCCACAGCGCCAAGCGGATCGGTGGATGGTGGGCGCGCGGCGATGTGTCGAACTGAGCGCCGAGATGAGCGGCGTGTGTGCCTATCGCGGCCGCGCCGGGGTCTTCACTGGGGGCGCCAACGCGGTGTACTACCTCGAGCGGCAAGGGCCCCATGCGCCGGGGTGCTCTCGATACACCAACATCGTGAAGCGGAGCCGACGCCCGGCGCCGAAGATCTCGGCCATCCTCGAAGACGCCTGGGTGTACGAGATCATCCGCGGGCGTGACGTTCAACGCTGGCACACCTCGGGTCACAGCCTGTTGCTCTGCCCCCACACGGCGGACACGCGTTTGCACGCCATCGACCCCACGGCCCTTGGGCAGATAGCACCCCATGCCCTCGCCTACCTCACCTCGATGCGGGCGACCCTCGACGCCCGCAAGGGCTTCACCCGCTGGGAGCAGCCCTATCGTGAGCAGGCGTTCTATGTGTTGCAGCGCATCGGCGCGTATACCTTCGCGCCGTACAAGGTGTGCTGGCGCTACATCGCCACCGACTTCGTCGTCGCCGTGGTGGGCCCCGACGCTCTGGGGCGCCCCCGGCTGCCCAATGACAAAGTGATGAGCGTGGGGGTCGCATCTATAGAGGAGGCCCACTATCTGTGTGGGGTGCTGTCATCGAGCCCTGTGCGATGGCGGGTGCTCGCCCACTCCTCGGGCAAGCAAATCTCCGCGAGCGCCATCTCGTCGATCAAGGTGCCGAGGTATGACGCGGACGATACACTCCACCGGCGAATCGCTGCGATCAGCCTTGAGGGCCATGGGCAAATCACCACCGCTTCTTCCAGCGCCAGAGCAGAGTGGGCCTGGGCGCTCGATGCCCTCATCGCAGACATGTTCCAGTGGCCCGTGGAACACATCGACACCTTCAGAGACGACCTGCATCGTTGGGGACTGACGTTTTGAGCCACACACGCCGAGCGCCCAGCTTGCTGCCCCGAGAGCACGGCGCCTACGCCGAGATCGGGTTCCCCCTCCTCGGCGCGCTGATCGCAGGCACGCCGAGTGTCGGCAGCATCTGCCTCACCCTGGCCACCCTCGCGGCCTTCCTCGCCCACGAGCCCTTGCTTGTGCTCTTGGGCCGGCGAGGTCCCCGAGCGCTGGAAGCTCTCCAAACACGCGCACGGCGTCGGCTGCTCATCCTCGCGCTGTTCACTGTGCTCAGCGGGGTGGCGGGGCTTGTCATGGCGCCAGCATCGGTCTGGGTGGTGGTCGTGGTGCTCGCCACCCTGACCCTGCCCCTAAGCCGACTGATCGTGCACAAGCGAGAGAAGACGCTCTTTGGCGAGAGCCTCGTGGTGGTGATGTTCTCCGGTGCAGGGGCCATGGTGGCCCTCGCCGGTGGCGTACCCTGGCTCGATGCCCTGATCACTGCCTGGATCTGGTCGGCGACCTTCACGTTGAGCACGGCGGCGGTGCACGCCATCCTCGCCCGAACCAAACGCCGTGGCCGCAAGTGGCTCCCCACTGTGGTCTTGTGCATCGCGTTGGCGCTGGGGCTGCTCTCGCCCATCGGGTTCGTCTTCGACGCCCCCTGGACCATGGCGTTGTTGCCTGGCGCCCTCACCACGGCAGGGCTCGTGATCTCCGGCGTGACTGCCAGACACCTTAAGCGTGTGGGCATCGTGGTGGTGATCTCGAGTGTGGCGACGCTGGTGTGCCTCGTGTTGCTCGTTTGAGCGCCCCGAAGATTCCCCCGTCACGCTCAAACTTTCCTTGACGCCTGCAGCACGCTCGTCATCAAAGAGGCCGTCTGAGAGGCCCCATCACATCCGGCTCGCCCAGATACACCTCAACTCATGATGTAGACAGGAGTCTTTATGTACTTCGTGCACCGCTGCGCCTTGCCCGCTCTGATCTTCACGATGGCTCTTGGGGGCTGTGATGATGGCGAGGATGGCGTCGAACCCATCCCCGACGCAGCCCCATCTGGTGGCTCTGGTGGTGAGGCTGATGCTGGGGGTGTGGGCGGCACCGGCGGTGGTGAAGCCGGCTCTGGTGGAGGTCAGGGCGGCGCAGGTGGCGCTCCCGACCTTTCAGATGCGCTTCGAGAGGCCCTCGAAGCCCGAGGACAGAGCGCATGGGAGAGCGCTGACCTCCCAGGGTTTTCCATCGCCGTGGTTCAGGGCAGCGAGGTCGTCTGGTCTCGAGGTTGGGGCTTCGCGGACATCGAGGGGCAAGTGCCCGCGACACCTGAGACCCCCTACACTCTGGGCTCGATCAGCAAGGCGATCATGGCTGTGGGCGTGATGCAGGCTGTCGATGCCGGACACCTCACCCTCAACACGCCGCTCTCCGAGCTGCCCATGCCCTTCGCGATCACCAACCCCAGGGCCCCCGAGGGGCAGATCACGCTGGAGCATCTCGTCACGCACACTTCAGGGATCCGCGATGGTGATGCATATGACTGCGCCTACGCCATCGATGATGACGGCAGCGCCCTCTATCACCTCGCCGATCCAGACTTGGGATGCCCAGAGCCGGTTCAGATGGACCAGGCCCTGTTCGTCGAGAGTCACCTGACGCCCGAGGGCGCTCTCTACGACGAGGGGCACTGGGCAGCACATGCCCCTGGTGCACGATACAGCTACACCAACGTAGGCTCCGCCCTCACCGCTGTGGCCTTCCAAGCCGCCACGGGCCAGGGGCTCGACATGTGGACCTCTTCGAAGATCTTCGACCCACTGGGCATGACGTCGACATACTGGCACGCCGAGGGTGCCACGATGCCCATGGCCGTACGATACTACCGACCTGAAGACGACGGGCCCCTGGAGCCCTTGCCCGCCTACAGCCTGTCCACGTGGGCCGATGGCGGTCTCAAGTCGAGCGCACAGGATTTGGGCGCATTCCTCGGGGCCGTGGTCAGCGCCTATGAAGGCACCGAGACGGTGCTCACACCCACGGCTGCTCAGGCGATGCTGGCCTCTCGGCTCGACATCCCCTCTGAGAGCGACTGGCAGGGCGTCTTCTGGAGCGGCGCAGGCGGCGTCTTCGGCCACTCGGGGAGCGATCCTGGTGCCGACACTCTGATGTTCTACGATCGTACCAGCGCAGTGGGCGTCGTACTGCTGACGAACGCCGACGACGACTTCGCCGATCTCACGCCAGTGCACAGCCTCTTCTTCGATGTCTTCGAGATCATGGGCAGCGACTTCGAGCTGTGAGCAGGGACTGCACCACTCACCCGAACCGCCGAGCGCCCATGCATGAAATGCACAGATGCAGAAACCTCGATGCCTTGGGCGGCTTCCCTTTGCTGCCCCCATCAGAGGATGGGGGATTCACCCATCTGATTTTCCGAGGAGCCCCCTGACGTGAGCGTCTCCATCTACGACCTGACTGTCCCCTTCTTCATCAGCGGTTTGAGCACCTTGAAGGGTGTGCTTCAGAAAGCTGAGAGCTACGCCACCGAGGGCAACATCGAGCCTGGAGTGCTGCTCAACGCCCGGCTGTTCCCTGACATGTTCCCGCTGGTCCGTCAGGTGTGGGCCTGCACCGACACCGCTCGCCGCGGCACGCAGCGCGTGGCCGGCCTCGAGCCCTCAAGTGTAGAAGACAACGAGACCTCTTTCGAAGAGCTGTACGCCCGCATCGACAGCACCATCGCCACCCTCAAAGAGATCGACGTGGCCCTCTTCGAAGAGGCCGAGACCCGCGCGTTCACCATGAACCTGGGTCAGGAGATGCACTTCACCGGCCGCAGCTTCGTGCTCGGCTTTGCCCAGCCCAACTTCCTGTTCCACGTGGCCACGGCCTACAACATCTTGCGCCACAATGGCGTGCAGATCGGCAAGCGCGACTTCATCGCCCCCTTCATGATGGCTCAGATGTAACCCGCCCATCATCGCTCTGATGCATGACTCATGTAGAGCGTTCGTTTCTCTGCATACCCCACCCTCGCCATCTTGCCTCTCGACGGACCAGCACACAGGCCCTTGAGAGGAGACCCCATGTTCAAGAAGACTCACACGTTACTCTGCTTTGAATGCTGGGTGACTCCATCCCATCCCGAAGCACTCGAAACACATCATCTCGACGCCAGCGTGCTGATGCCTCCCCCGACCTTGACAATGTGTGCACTCAAGACTGCAGTCAGGCCGGCGCGGTAGGAGTGTGGTCAACTCGGCGCATTGTCGAATCTTCGCACCCGCATGAATGGCCAGGCACACCTCTCCCAAATGTTTTGCGGGGCGCACTGGCACCTCACCCTCGAGATCGTCCATATACGGGTGAAAGAACACGTCGCCATGCATTGATAGATAGACTGCGTCGCCCAGACCATGGGTCATCACGACAGCGTCATGCTCAATCTCAAGCTGATCTTGAGAGCCTGTGTGCCTGAGTCTCGACAACGTGCGCCTCATGTCGTCGGAAAACACCCGCCTCCACGAAGTCTGCATGAGTGCCTGAAACGGCGGCGCCGTCTGGCGGCGCTTTACCGGCTCGTACACGGCGAAGATCACCCAATCGAAAGCACCCGCAAAGCGTGGGCTGCTCAAAAGCTCGCCCCAGATGCCCGCCACCATCTCTGGTGGGCATCCGAATACGCCACATCCCCACGCCCCGAGCAACACAGTGCGGTGTCCTTCGGCCTCGGCCACGGCGAGGACCCCGGCAGCCCGACGACGTAACGCCTGCTCCACTTCGGGCATACAGTCGGGATCTCGCCGCATGGCTTGTGTGGCGTTCGGAGCGGGCGCGGTGATGACCGACGCCTCGAAGGGGGCAGAGAGCAGATCGCGGTTCTTGCGCCTGAAGAAGGGCACCTTGGGTGAATAGATGATGTGATCGGTATAGAGCATGGACCGGCAGGCCTCGTTGCTCTCGTAGTATTCACGTTGCGGACCCACACAACGATACAGCGCCGAGCAGCGGGCGAGATCTTCTTCTTGGGCCTTGGCCCCTCTGAGAAAACCCCCGCTGGGATTCCGGGCCGAGGCAAAGCTGAGCAGAGCCAGATCGGTGACCCCCATCTGCGTCACCAGCTGCCAGGCAGCTTCTTGAGTCCGCATGTCCATGAAGGTGACCAGGGGGTGCTGCCCAGGCCGATCAGGGCCGTCGCACAGCCGCATCACCTCGTGGGGTGTATAGGTGCAGGTGTCTTCGATGGCGTGCTGCACCGAGGCAGAGATGTCCACCCACTCACCCTCGGGGTTCTGGTATCGACCCTCGTCGGTGATGTGCATTGTGTCTTTGGCAACGCCTCGCAGCGACATGGGACCCCCTGTGTGAACCGCACTTACTGTAGCGTTCACACGAAGAGGGTTCTACCTCGATTTTTCGCAGGGGGCTCTACGAGGTGGATCAGGGCAGCAACTGAAGAGGGGCCTCGCCCCTGGGGTGACGCTGTTCGATGAGCCACTTCTCCGCGGCGGGGCGATCCCACATCTTCTTCTGACGCTCGGCCCAAAGCTCGGCGCCACGGCGAGCGTGGGCCTGCAGCCGCGGGCTGAGAGGAGAGGCGCTCTTGGGGGTCCTGGCCGACTTCGTGGTCATCACCGAGACCCGGGGGCCGGTGATCCACATCTCGCCGCCGCTGGGATTGTCTACGAGAAGATAGCTCTGGCCCAGCAGCTCCACGTCGACGAGGCCGCTGTACTTCTGCCACTTGATCTTGCCCTGGCGCAGGCCCTCGAGGCTGATCTCGCCACCTTCCGGGCTCAGGCTGACGCCTTCTGGATCTTCGCCCTCGTTGCGCGAGAGCGCCAACAGCGTCACCGAGCGGTTCAGGTCAGCATCTCCGGTGGTGCCCAGCCACACGCTGGCCTCGAGCACGCCCGCCTGAGCCTGGAACGAGATGAGCAACCCCTCGGCGTTGAACAGCCGCACCGCGGGCTGCCGCGTAGGCGAAGCCGGCAGCACGAAGTGATCGGCGCCAAAGCCCTGGGGCAAGGCAATGGGGGCCAGGGCCGAGGTGATCTCGAGAGGCGGGTTCATCACGAGGTTGCCTGCAGGATCATCACCGAAGGGCGAGCGCTCGATGAGGGCCCGCCGCGGGGGCCCGGCGTCGGGCACCATCATGTCGGGCAGCGCTGCATCAGGTGTGGGCTCTGCGTCGGGGATCACCTCGGCGTCAGCTGCGGTCATGGCGTCGGGGGTGACTGTGGCATCAAAGGCCATGTCCGGGGTCTCGTCCTGGCTGGTGGCCGACTCGGAGCAACCGAGGGCCAGCGCACCCACCATCAACAGCCATGCATTGCGTGTCGTGAAGCTCATGTCACTCCTCCCCTTCCATCAGCCAGGCCCGAGCGGCCTCCATCACAGTGTCCACGCCCAACAGCAGATCGCTCTGCTTCTGATAGATCTCCACGTCGGGCTCCACCCCGAAGCCCGTTGAGAACTCGGAGATGGTCCCGTCGGCGTCGATGAACTGGGTGTCGTGCAGCTGGAAGCTGCCGCCGAAGACCTCGTTGAGCAGTTTGGGCAGCGAGGCGATGGGCCCGAAGGCACCGTAGGTCGGCGCCGGGCCGAAGATGCGGGTCAGCTCCGGATCGCGGAACTGCTGCAGCGCCCGGGGCAGGTAGTCGTTGCCCGAGACGTCGAGGCCGTTGACGATGGCCAGCTTCGCCTGGGCGAAGGTGCCCCGCCGAGGGCCACGGCCCCCGATCTCCTGGCTGAAGAAGCCACCACACGCAGCAAAGAAACCGAAGCCCGAGGCACACTCCACGAGGCGCTGACGATCCGCGTCGGTCATCTCAGGGTCGATCTGCGGCACGATGTGCGCATCGAAGAACAGCTCGGCGTCGAGGAAGGGCTCGAGGATGGTGTTGAGGCCTTGGAACGTGCCTCCGCCTCCCTGGCGCTGATCGAGGATGACCCGATCGGTGAGGGCGCTCATGGCGGCCTCGGCGAGGTTGGCCCACCGCCCCTGACCAGAGACACCGTTGATGTAGAGGGTGGTCACGCCGTCGTCTTCGCGCTGACCCACGAAGCTGCCTCGCAAGGCGTCGGGCAGGTCGAAGCCCCGCTGGAACCGGAAGTCGCACGAGGGGCTGCCGAAGCGCCAATCGAGCAGCTCGCCCTCCCACAGGCCCGAAGACAGCGCCGCGAGATCGACGTCGAAGCGCTCCACGGTCTCATCGGTGCACGGCACCGCCGCCTCGCCGTCGTACGGACAACGCTCGAAGGTCACCGTAGCCCCGGCCTTCATGGCGGCCTCGAGCAACTGCGGAGTGGTGATCACGTCTCGGGCTCGGGGATCACCGGGGTAGCTCAGGTTGCGATCAGAGAGCGCTCGGAAGTCGTCGATGGAGGCACCATCTACAGCCACCCAGGCATCGCCCGGGAGCAGCTGCGCCCCGAGGGGGTGCTCGGCATTCACCTCGTACACCAGCGGGTGCCGGCCGCCTCGGGGCAGCAAATCGGCCTCACCGATGTACAGGCAGGCCCCACCGCCGAGGCTGTACCCCTGGCTGCGAGGGGGCAGGCTGGCGTGACCATCGGCGAGATCGTCGTAGGCTCGACGGATGCCCGACCAGTAGGTCACTGTGTCGGCCTCGGCGAGGCCCATCATCTGCTCTTCAAAGGCGTCCATGACCGAGAGGGCGTACCGGGCCCCCATCATCAAGCGCGCCCGAGCCACCTGGCGGGCGAGGTACTCGCGGCGCACTGCGCTGTTGGGCACGGTGCCGTGCACCGGCAGCGCGTCGACGCATCGACCGATGAAGCATGTGGCCTCAGCGGCGCAGGTTTCGGACTCCGTGCCCCGGGTGCAGGCCTCCCCCGTACCAATGGCCGGGCCCAGATCGCGCACGGTGAGGCCGTCCACCAGAGTGGTGCCCTCGGTGTTGCTGGCGAACCGGAAGATCTGCCGCTCGAGGCTGGTGGTGCCGATGATGCTGATCGCTCGGGCCTCCACGGCGCCGGCGAGGGTGAAGTCCACGGGGCCCGAGGAGATCTCGATCCAGCCGTCATCGGTGGCGCGGCCCGTGGGCAGCAGCTGCACCGTGCCTGGGGCCGAGAAGAGCTCGGGGCTGTCTTCGGGCAGCTCACCCACGGGCATCGAGAGATAGCGTACGAAGGCGTAGAGGTCCGACCCTTCAGGGCGGTACCACATACGGAACTCCACCCGGCGGCCCTGCAACGCTGGGGCGGCGTTGTCGAAGGTCACCAGCAGGCTGCCCACTTGCGTGCCCAGGCTCATGGCCCGCTGGCCCTCGATCATCCCTCGGGGATCACGCTCGAGCACGGCCTCGAGAGCCTCCGGCGCCAACGGGGTGCCATCAGGGGCGGCGACGATGATCGAGCCGAAGGCGTCGAGATCGCTCAAGGCCTCGAAGCCAACTCCGATCTCGTCATCGCCGAAGGCCTCGTAGCCGGTGCGGGTGTCAAATTCCGCCTGTGCAGGCGAGGTGAAGGCGAGCAGCGCCCCCAAAATCATCGGACCCGAGGCCCGAGCGGTCATCCACGACATGGCAAGTTCCCAATCAATGCAGATGCTCATCAATGGGCGCCGTTTATGACGAGGAAGCACGCCAACCTCAAGGGCAGCCACCTGCCCTCGCAGTCTCGACTCAGCCCTCGAGTGCTCGCATCTGCTCGAGATCGGCAGGGGTGTCGAGATCGAGCGCGCCGTGGGGCATCTGCACCGGCACGATGTCGAGAGGCCCGCCCCGCAGCAGCTTTCGGGCACCAGACTCAGGTGGCAGGCCAATCAAGTGAGGCCAGGCGGATGGCCGAAAGCACGCTGGCGGACCGAGCACTCCGGCATAGGCAGCAGCAGATCCATCCGCACTCGGCGTCGAAAAAGCTGCGGAGATCAAAGCGCTTAAATCTTCCGTCTCCACCCGTGGCTGATCACACAACATGACCATGAGGTGGTCCACCGACGCCCCGCCCCTGGTCATGGCGTGTCGCACTCCACTGACAATGGAGGCCCCCATCCCGAGGGCCCACGCCTCAGACCAAATCACCTCGGCCTCTGGGGGTACATGCGGCGCGATGACCTCTCGATGCGCTCCGAGCACCACCCATGGCTCGAGACCAGCGCTCGCGGCCACCCGCACCGCCCGCTCCACGAGGGTGGTCCCATCGAGGGTGATCAGGGGCTTGATGCGTCCCATACGACGCCCTTCGCCGGCGGCGAGGATCAGCGCTGCGCCCTTCACCGTGTCCCCCGGGTTTCGCCTCTGTAACAAATCATCAACACCCTCTCGGAGCTGTCGACCTCGGCGGGGCTGTGACACTACCCTCCCCGCGCCTTTGACTGATGCGCTCATTGTGGCCACACCTCACCGGGGAGATCGACCATGAAGCACCTGACCTTGCTCGCGCTCGGCGCAGCCCTCACCCTCAGCGCCTGCTCGGAAGCCAGTGACGACGACGGGCCTATGCCTGCGGGCGCAGGTGGAAGCGCTGGCAACGCAGGCGGCTCGAGCGGTGGCACCGCTGGGGCTGGTGGTACGGCAGGGGGTGAAGGGGGTGCTGGCGGCATGGCCGGTGCTGGTGGTGCCATTGGTGGCGCTGGAGGCGAGGCTGGCTCAGGGGGCGAGGCGGGTATGGGCGGCGCCGGCGGCGCCGCTGGTGCTGGGGGTACTGGTGGCGAAGCCGGCGCAGGTGGATCTGCTCTGGGCACGCTCACCTGCCCCGACTACTGCGAGGCCTTCGAGGCCCAATGCCCCGAGGCCTTCGCAGTCCGTGGCAATTGCGACGACTGCCCTGATGTCTTCGCCGGTGAGGGGCCCACATTCACCCGCGCGCAGTCCATCTGCCAGGGGGCCTTCAACGCAGCGCCTGATGAGGCTGCATGTACCGCCTTCTATGCCTGTCTTGGTGACAGCGACGGTTTGAGCGGCGTGGGACAGAGCCTCACAGCCACCCTCACTGGCACCCTCACCAGCACCCTCGAAGAGACTGCAGATCTCGACATCGAGCGTGCAGATGCGTGGGCCATCGTGGGCACCAAGAACAGTGGTAACCCTGGCGATCTCGAGCTGCTCATCGCCATCGAGGGCGAGTTCTATCGGCTGGAGTTCGACGATCTCGGCGGTGAAGATGGCGGCAGCAGCTATGCAGCCTCTGACTTCCCCGTCACTCTGGAGAGCTCCACCCTCGATCTGGAGTTCACCGTCGGCGACATCGTCCTCGACGCGCTCAGTCTCGATCCCTTCGCGTTGCACATCAGCGGCACTTTCACCGCACCGGATGGAAGCACCATCACCCTGAGCGCCACCACCGCGGCCGCACCACCACCACCTGGCGCGCTGGACTGTGGCGCGCTGTGCGATACCTTCGCCGAGGACTGCCCTGGCGCTGCAGCCATCAACGACACCTGTGCTGCCGACTGCGCAGTCATCCTCGAAGGCGTGGACGGCGAAGCGCACCCCGAGACCTTCACGCGCGCCGAAGCTGTGTGCACTGGTGCCCAGGCGAGCGCGTCCTGCCAGGCCATCTACACCTGTATTCTCGACGACGACGGCCTCAACGCTGTGGCTGAAGGCGGTGTGGACATGGTCATCACCGGTGAGGCCGGAGGCACGGCGTACAATCTGACCCAGGACAACGCCTGGGCTGGCGTGGGCAGCAAAGGCAGCGGCGCCCTCGCAGATCTCGAGCTGGTCATTGCCGAAGGGGTGGACTTCTACACCATCGAGATCGACGACTTCGCCGCGGAGGCCGCTGACGGCATCACCCTCGACGCCGCTGATCACCGCGTACGCATCAAGCGAGGCGGCGAAGAGGTGGATCTCGAGATGGGGACCATCGAAGTGCAGACCTTCTCCATCGAGGGTGACTTCGACTTCTCGGCCACGGTGAACATCGTGGGCGCCGACGAGTCGCTCAGCATCTCCGCCTCGGGCAGCTTCGCAGAGTAAACTCGACTCCGCGGCCCTTCTCCCGACCTCCTACCGCTGATACGGTGCAGGCCTTCTCATCCTCTCGAAAGGCCGGGTTCCATGGCTCATACCCTCGACTTCACAGGTAAACGCGTCCTCGTCACTGGTGGCTCGGGCGACATCGGGCGGGCCCTCTGCGCCGCCTTCGCCGGCCAGGGCGCCCGGGTCGGGTTCACCTACTTCTCGAGTCACGAGGGGCAAGCCGCCACCGAAGCGGCGATCCGTGAAGCGCGGCCTGAAGGTGGCCCCGAGCCCACCTCGTGGCGGGTCAACCTCAAGGGCAAGGGCGCGGCTGAAGAGCTCGCTGAGCAGGTGCAGGCTGAGTTCGGCGGCCTCGACATCTTCATCAGCAACGCCGCCTCTGGGGTGCTCAAGCCCGCCACCGAGCTCACCGGCAAGCACTGGGACTGGACCCTCACCATCAACGCCAAGTCGTTCCTGGGGCTCACCGGCGCCCTGGCGCCGCTCATGAGTGAAGGCGGCCGCATCATGGCCCTCAGCTCTGCTGGCGCCACCCGAGCCATCGAGAACTATGCCGCCATCGGCGCCTCGAAGGCTGCCCTGGAGAGCCTCGTGCGCCACTTCGCCATGGAGCTCGGCCCCAAGGGGATCACCGTGAACGCTCTGTGCCCAGGTGTCGTCGACACTCAGGCCCTCGATCACTTCCCCAACCGGGACCAGTTGTTGAACATCGCCGGCATCCGCACCCCCAATGGTCGCATCGCCACCCCCACCGACGTCGCCGAGGTGGCCCTGCTCGTAGCCAGCCCCCTCGCGGGGATGATCCAGGGGCAGACCATCAACATCGACGGGGGCTACGGCATCCTGGCGTGACGCGGTCGATTACTTCTTCATGGCCACAGAGCTGATCTTGTGCAGGGCCCCCTTGGGCCCGGCGAAGATCATCTGCATGCCCTGGTAAGGACAGGTGGCCACAGTGGCACCGCGGTTACGCTGGATATCGCAGGTGTTGAACCGCAGCTTGCCCAGTACGTCAGCCTCCACCAGCTCGGTGGTGAACTGGCGGCTGCCACCGCAGTACGTCTTGCCTGGCTCGACGTCGATCATATCCACCTTGCCCTTGCCGGGCAGCCAGGCCCCCTGCCCCGGAGCCACATAGCCAGCGCACTTCGCCTGCTTGCTCTGCGTGGCTGCATCTGCCCGCACCTCGATGTCGACGCCGCCCATGTGCTGCAGCACCGTCACCCCCTTCTCGCAGGTGAGGACGTTCCCACCGGTCCGGGTCTCCAACGCGCCACAGTTGCCGAGCCAGGAGGCGATGGCCTCAGGCACATTCACGTCGCTCTCCAGCCTCGGCTGGGTGCCCATCTCCAAGCAGGTCTCGCTGTTGAGGCTGTGGCGCACCGCCACCACCTTGCGATCGTCGCCGTCAGCCTTGTCGAACTGCAGCTCGGTGTGGCCCACCTTCTTCCACACGTCGATGCCGCCATCCTCGACGGCGCCGATCTTCTCGACATCTTTGATGGTCATCCCCAGATCGAAGGGTCCGATGGCCTTGGTGGGCTGCACCTGCACGCAGGCCTTCTTCGCCGTGTTGGCTTCTGCATCCTGGCTCGCCATGGACACGGTGGACACGACACTCAGGCAGAACAAAAAGCGGGGGGTGAACATCTTCGCCAGTCTCCTCGTTGAATGCTCAGGCGGTCTACGCCCGAGCCCCTCTTACGATCTGAGGGGCTTGCAGAAAATCACTCTAGAGGGCACACCACAAGACCATGTTGTCTGCTTCGAAAGGCCTGTTGATGCGTCGATCCCTCTCATCGCTGTTCATCACTGGAGCCCTCCTGGGCTCTGCCTGGCTCTCCACCGCACAGGCAGCACCGCCCCCCGACACCACCCGAGTGGCCCCTCTGCTCGATCAGGGTCGGTATGCCGAGGCGGCCAAAGTGTACGCTGATTTGTACGAGGCCAAGGGCAGCAACGACACGCTCTTCAACGCCGCTTTCTACTATGGCCGCGCCCGGCAGCCCGAGAAGGCCATGCCCTTCGCCAAGGCCTACCTCGAGAAAGTGGCGTGCCAGAGCCCCGCTCAGCTGACGCCGCGTCAGGTGCGTCACTGCGCCCTCTCTGCAGAGATGCTCGGGCATCTCGAGCAGGCCCTCGCTCTCTTCGAGGGCTACCAGAAGCGCGCCAAGGTCTGGGCCCACCGCAGCCGGGCCGAGGACGACATCCATCGGGTTCAGCTCAAGATGAAGGTGAAGGCCCTCGAGGCCGAGCTCGCCGCCCTCAAGGGCAAATGAGTCACCGGTCACCAGAGTGGCCACTCCACTGACCACTTCCACCACCCCTGGCGAGGCCGGTGGCCCCCTGCCCGACCCATATATCCAGAACTTATGATTGGAATGGCCCTTGCACCTCTCTGCCACCGAGGATTGGAGAAGGCTGGGATACATGAACACTCTGAAGACTTGCTGGATGCGCCGTCGAACACTCACCGCCCTGATGCTGGCCATGGGTGCCCTGATGGGCGGAGGCTGTGACAGCGCCGAAGACGAGACCGTCGAAGGGCCCGCACTGCCCTTCGAGCACGCCGAGGACGGCGTCGAGCCTGATTATACGGGCAAGAACGACGACGCCATCCCGCTGACCCTCGTCACCAGCAAGCCCGAGATCAACGTCTATGCGCGCCTCGACGCCGATCGCATGGGCAACCTCAGCCGCGGCAAGACCGCCATGTTCAACCTCGACGGCATGAAGCTCTCTGATCACACCGTGCTGATCATCGACGGCGACCTGCACACCTACGAGGGCGACGTGGAGACCCACCGCTTGGTGGTGAAGCCCGAGCACATCTCTGCAAAGGAAGGCGCCGCCAACCCCGACGGCTTCTTCATCGTCGACCTCAAAGACGAAGACAACATCCAGGTCATCAAGGCCGACGGCGCCCCCTTCGGCAGCAACCCCGGCGTGTTCCGGGGTCGCATCATCGCCACCGAGGCCATCGCCCCGGGCGATGTGGTGAGCGAGAGCCTCTACGACTACTACCTGGAGCCTGCCGCCTTCGGCCAGCGGGCCCCCAACGTGCTCAGCTTCCCCGGGCGCAACCGCAGCTTCAACATCCGCCCCGCCATGGGCCTGACCATGCTCTCCCCCACGGGGAACTGCCTCGGCTCCGACCTGGTTCAGACCACCCTCGCCGGTGAGAAGCTCAACATCGAGGCCGGCTTCCAGGGCTTCCCCGCAGGGCGGAAGATCACCGTCGAAGCCCGCCTGCTCATGCCCCACTACACCGCCGAGAGCACCCTCGGTCAGCTGTGGAACTACGCTGAAGGTCTCTTCGGAGACGAGGCCGACGTGGTGGTCTTCCGGGAGCAGGTCACCCCCAACGAGAACGGCGAGGTGCGGATCAGCTTCGACAAGTTCACCGTGCGCCACCCGGGCTTCGGCGAGGACTACTACACCTTGAGCATCGACGTGCTCGCCTACAGCGCCGACGGCAACGTGCAGCCCTCCGCTCAGTCCCCTGCCCACCACCTCGTCGTGGTGCGCCCCGACACCCTCGTGCCCGTGGACGCCTTCGAGCTGTGCCCCCCCGGGGACGACGAGTGCAAAGATCTGCGCGATCGCTACGCCTCTGAAGATGTGCTCGCCCGCCGCCAGATCGTGGAGTGGAAGGCAGAGCGCGACGGCCTCTACGACACCATCACCCGCCCCCTCGGCCGCTGCGCCGGTGGCGACCAGGTGGCCGGTGAGTTCACCGAGAGCTGCACCTACTACCACGAGTCCAGCGACATGGAGCTCGCCGCCAGCGTGGAGGCCGAGCTGAACTTCGAGCTGAGCGTGAACGGCCAGGCCAGCGGCGAGGGCAGCTGGGGTGGCAGCATCGACGGCCTCGCCACGGGCTCCATCGAGGGGGCCTTCAAGGCCGCCTTCTCCCTCGAGGCCGACCTCAAGGGCAAGTTCAAGACCTCCCGGGTCTGGAAGAACCGCCGCAGCCTCGACGTGCTCTACGACCCTTCCTCCACTCAGATCCAGTGGTGGCGCGTGGTCACCCCCCGCGTGCGCTACCTCGAGCTGGCCCAGTTCGATGCCTGCGGCGCCCGCCACGCCGAGTACAAGATGTACCTCTCCGATCTGCGGGACTCCCGCCTCGTGCTCGCCTGCGAAGAGGTGCCCAGCTTCGACTCCGTGTGCCACGCCGTGGAGCCCACCGCCGAGCGCGTCCAGGCCTGCAACACCCTGCTCCTCGATCCCGAGAGCGCAGAGGGCCAGGCCTGCCTCGGCGAGTAATCAGCCCCGGGAACACCCCACCCCCACCCCGGGGTTGCAGACCTTGCAGCTCAGCCTCAGCTGAGCCAAGGTGTCAGCCACCTTCAGCCCCCGGGATCACATGGCGCGCTCCAGCCTCTTCACCGTTGCTTTTGCCCCTGTCGTATTGCTGACGCTGGCGCCCCTCGGCGACGCAGCAGCCCAGCGCGGCAACCGCCCGCCCATGATCCGGCTGCCTGCTCGCACCGAGATCCCCGAGGGCATGCCCTGGAGCGGCCGTATCTCGGCCCCGGATCCAGAGGGATCTCCGGTGACCATCTCGGTGAGCGGCCTGCCTCCAGGGGCCCGGTGGTTGCCTCACGAAGGCCGCGTCACCTTCACCCCGGACTTCATCCAAGGCGGCTACACGTGGCCTGTCACGGTCACCGCCAGCGATGGGCAGGCTGTTTCCGAAGGGCGCTTCAACCTCACCGTCTTCGACACCCTCAAGCCCCCTGAGCCTCGGGTGCTCAGCGAAGAGCGCGTGGGCAGCTGCACGGTGCTCAAGATGCACCAGATCACCGACGTGTTCCTCGACGAAGAGCGCAAGGCTGGCCGTGGCATCCCTGCGGCGGTGGCGATCCCCAACCGCCGTGGACCTCATCCGGTGAAGATCACCCTGCACGGCTTCGGTGGTGGTCCGAGGGCCCGCTGTGACGGACGCTCCATCGTCATCGCACCGTACGATCCGCAGAACAGTTACTGGTGGGGGCACGGTCAGCATGCCCTCGGTGGGGTCGGCGCCCCGGATTACACCGCCCGCCGTGTGTTGCACCTGTTGGAGTGGGTGCTCAAGAACGTCGATGGTGCAGATCCTCAGCGGGTGTATGTGAGCGGGCACTCCATGGGCGGCGCAGGGGCTGCCACCATCGGGCTGCTGCACAGCCGACATTTTGCATGGATACATGCCCGCGAAGGTCAGAGCGTGCCCCGGAACCACCGCCCGAGCCGTCTGATGCAACTGAAAGCGCTTTGGGGCCCCATCGTGCCCGACGCCCGGAAGCGCCATGGCATCTGGGATCACATGGATCTCACCCGCATAGTCACTGAGCAGCCCGATGCCCGTGATCAGTTCATCAGTCTCGAGCATGGCAAAGATGATCCAGTGATTCACTTTGGCGCAGCTGTGCAGCCCAGCCCACTCACGGGTCTCAACCTGTATCAAGCCCTACAAAAGCATCACGTGGGACACTTCGCCAGCTGGGACGAGGGCGGTCATGGTCCGCCGGATCCCATTTTGGGTCACCGTTGGTGGACCGAGGGCTGGCACCCGATCTTCGACGAGGTGACGTTTCTACGGCGCGATCTGGCGTTCCCAGCTTTCTCTGGTTTCAGCCTCGACGGAAACCCTGGGGGATTCGTGGGCAACGGCACCCTGCTCTGGCACGAAGAGACGGGCTATGCCGGCGATCACACCACCGCCGGTGACACAGGCTGGGAAGGCGACATCGCCGGCGCGCTGAACCGCTTCCTCCGCTGGGACGCCACCACCATCGTCGACACCCCCGACCGCTTCGAGATCGCCTTCAAGCTCGTCGACGGGCGTGGTGGCCCTGCGCCGCGATCGGGCTACCCTACGACGGGCGATCGACTGCCCGAGCCCAAGTCGGGCACAGTGAGTGTCACCCCCCGCCGCGTGCAGGCATTCCTCTGCACCCCTGGTGAGAAGGTGAGATGGCGTCTGCAAGGGGACTCAAAGGCCTCCGGGCACGTCACAGCAGGTGACGATGGCAGCATTACGGTTCCAGATTTACCGGTGAACACTCAGTGGCAACGGCTCGTGCTCTCTCGACGCTGATTACACACCTGCAGCAAACAACAAACACACCTTTGTATCGTCAAGTCTGATTGCTGCATTTTCCATGGCGGATCGACACATCTGCCGATAGCATGTATGGCTAAGTCTGTTTCGTTCGCACATCGATGACTTCACCCATAGCTGTGGGTGAAGAGGACCTGCTGTATGCGCAATCTTCACCTCCTCGCCTTGTCCAGCCTGGGCTTGGGACTCGCCATCACCGCCCTCCCAACGGCCGCATCTGCAGAGCATCGCTGTGCAGTGTTGAGCGATGGCAGCGTCAAATGCTGGGGCAACAACGGCAATGGCCAGCTCGGTCAGGGCGACACCTCCAACCGCGGCATCTATGCGCCAGAGACCTATGGGGCACTCCCAGGTATCTCGCTCGATGGCCAAGCCACGGCGATCTCCACCGGTGGAGATCACGCCTGCGCAGTGTTGGACGATGGCAGCGTCAAATGCTGGGGGCTCAACAACTACGGCCAGCTCGGTCAGGGTGACACCTCATATCGTGGGGATCACGCCAACGAGATGGGGGCCAACCTCGCGCCCATCTCTCTCGGTGCCGGCGCTGCAGCGGTGGACGTCACCGGCGGCGCCCAGCACACCTGTGCCACCCGTGCCGACGGCAGCGTCAAATGCTGGGGCCGCAACGACTATGGCCAGCTCGGCCTTGGCCACACCACCCGCACCGGCGATCACGCCAACGAGATGGGCGACAACCTCGCACACATCGACTTCGGTGATGGCCGCTCGGCGGTCTCGGTGTTCTCCAGCGCCGAGAGTGACTTCAGCTGTGCGATCCTGAACGACGGCGCCGTGAAGTGCTGGGGCTACAACTCCAATGGCCAGCTCGGCCAGGGTGATACCCAGAACCGCGGCTGGCGGCCCCCGGAGATGGGCGGCGATCTCACCGCCATCGATCTCGATGGAGACGCCACTCAGGTGTCTACTGGTGAGCACCATGTCTGCGCCCTGCTCGATGACGGCAGCGTCAAGTGCTGGGGCCGCAACAACTATGGCCAGCTCGGTCAATCGGACACAGCTCAGCGGGGCGATCACGCCAACGAGATGGGCGCAGCGCTCGATGGCGTCGATCTCGGTACCAACCGTACGGCCACTGATGTCGCCACAGGTGCCCAGCACAACTGTGTCCTGCTCGACGACAACAGCATCAAATGTTGGGGCCGCAACGACTATGGTCAGCTCGGCCTCGGCCACACGACTCGCCTCGGCGATCACGCCAATGAGATGGGTGACAACCTCGGCACCGTGAACCTCGGCACGGGCTATACCGCCGCTGACGTCGACGCCAACAACCAGACCGCATGCGCGATCCTGAACAATGGCGACGTGAAGTGCTGGGGCTACAACGCCAATGGCCAGCTCGGCCAGGGTGACACCCACAACCGTGGCAACATCGCCCCCGAGATGGGCGGTGACCTGCCCGATACGGTGCCTGATGGCTCGCAGGCTGTGGCTCAGGCCGACGCGGGCCTCTTCTCCATGTGCGCCCGCCTCGCTGACGGCAGCGTGAGATGCTGGGGCCGCAACAACTATGGCCAGCTCGGCTATGGCGACACCACCCAACGGGGTGATCATGCCGGTGAGATGAGCGGCCTCGGCAACGTGGATCTCGGCACAGGTCGCACTGCCACTGACATCACCAGCGCCGACTACCATGCCTGTGCGGTGTTGGATCATGGCGGCATCAAGTGCTGGGGCCGCAATGACTATGGTCAGCTCGGCATCGGCAGCACCACCCGCCTCGGCGATCACGCCAACGAGATGGGTGACAACCTGCCCACCATCAACCTCGGCACTGGCTACACCGCCGCTGACGTGGTGAGCAACGGCAACACCAGCTGCGCGATCCTGAACACAGGCGAGGTGAAGTGCTGGGGTTACAACTCCAATGGCCAGCTCGGCCAGGGCGACACCCACAACCGCGGCATCATCCCCCCGGAGATGGGTGGTGATCTGCCTGACGTGGAGATCACCCCCGGACTGGAGACCACCCAGCTCTCTGGTGGTGACAACTACACCTGCGCCCTGCTCGAAGACGGCACGGTGAAGTGCTGGGGTCGCAACAACTACGGCCAGCTCGGCTACGGCGACACCACCCAACGGGGTGATCACGCCGGCGAGATGAGCGGCCTCAACCCTGTGGACCTCGGCACGGGCGCTCTGGCCTCGGCCCTCGGCAACGGCGGCCAGCACAGCTGCGCTCTCCTCAACAATGGCAGCATCAAATGCTGGGGCCGCAATGATTATGGTCAGCTCGGCATCGGCAGCACCACCCGCCTGGGCGATCACGCCAACGAGATGGGCGACAACCTGCCCACCATCAATCTCGGCACTGGCTACACCGCAGCCGCCATCGCCTCGGGCAACCAGAGCAACTGCGCGATCCTGAACAATGGCGATGTGAAGTGTTGGGGCTACAACGCCAATGGCCAGCTCGGCCAGGGCGATACCCACAACCGTGGCAACACCCCCGAAGAGATGGGTGGCCAGCTGACCGACATCGACGTGGGCACGGGCCTCACGCTGCTCAAGGCAGCCGGCGGACTTCATCACACCTGTGGTCTCACCGCTGGTGGTGAGGTGAAGTGCTGGGGCCGCAACAGCAACGGCGCCCTCGGCCTCGGTGACACCTCACATCGCGGGGATCACGCCAACGAGATGGGCGACGCCTTGGACCCTGTCGATCTCGGCACGGGGCTCACCGCCACCGACATCGCAACGGGCAACTATCACGGCTGCGCGGTGCTCAACACGGGTGACGTAAAGTGCTGGGGCTACAACGGCCTGGGCCAGCTCGGCATCGGCAACACCACCAATCAGGGTGATCATCTCAACGAGCTGGGCGACAACCAGCCCACCGTCAACCTCGGCACTGGCTACACCGCCACCTCCATCGATGCCCAGGAGGATACGAGCTGTGCACTCTTGAACGACGGCTCGGTGAAGTGCTGGGGCTCCAACAGCTACGGGCAGCTGGGCCAGGGCGACAGCATCAACCGTGGCACCATCTCCCCTGAGATGGGTGGCGAGCTGCCTGACGTCGCTTTGGGCACGAACCTGGCGCTGACCAAGGCGGTGGCGGGGCAGGATCACACCTGCGGCCTGACGGAAGACGGCGAAATCAAGTGCTGGGGCCGCAACACTCACGGCGTGCTCGGCCTCGGTGACACCTCTCATCGCGGCGACCACGCCAACGAGATGGGCGATGCCCTGGACCCTGTGGACCTCGGCACCGGCCGCACCGCCACTGACGTTGCCACGGGCGGCTACCATGGTTGCGCCATCCTCGACACCGGCGACGTGAAGTGTTGGGGCTACAACGGACTTGGCAACCTCGGCATCGGCAACACCACCAATCAAGGTGATCATCTCAACGAACTCGGTGACAACCTGCCCGCCGTCAACCTTGGCACTGGCTACACAGCCACCTCCATCGACGCCAAAGAGAGCACCACCTGCGCCATCCTCAACACTGGTGACGTCAAGTGCTGGGGCTCCAACAGCAATGGCCAGCTCGGTCAGGGTGACACCCTCAGCCGCGGCACGGTCACAGAAGAGATGGGCGGCAAGCTCCCCGATGTCGTTTTGGGGACGAACGTGGCGCTGACCAAAGCGGTTGCGGGTCAGGATCACACCTGCGGTCTGACAGAAGACGGCGAGATCAAATGCTGGGGGCGCAACACTCACGGCGTACTCGGCCTCGGCGACACCTCCCATCGTGGTGACCACCCCAACGAGATGGGCGATGCCCTGGACCCTGTGGACCTCGGCACCGGCCGCACCGCCACTGACGTCGCCACGGGCGGCTACCATGGCTGCGCCATCCTCGACACCGGCGATGTCAAATGCTGGGGCTACAACGGACTCGGCAACCTCGGCATCGGCAACACCACAAACCAGGGTGATCACCCCAACGAGCTCGGTGACAACCAGCCCGTCGTGAACCTCGGCACCGGCTACACAGCCACCTCCATCGACGCCAAAGAGAGCACCACCTGTGCGATCTTGAACGACGGCTCTGTGAAGTGCTGGGGTGCCAACGACTACGGGCAGCTGGGTCAGGGCGACACGCTCAGTCGCGGCACCATCGCCTCCGAGATGGGCGGTGCTCTGCCCGATGTCGCTTTGGGGACGAACGTAGCGCTGACCAAGGCGGTTGCGGGTCAGGATCACACCTGCGGCCTGACGGAAGACGGCGAAATCAAGTGCTGGGGCCGCAACACTCACGGCGTGCTCGGCCTCGGCGACACCTCCCATCGTGGTGACCACGCCAACGAGATGGGTGATGCCCTGGACCCTGTGGACCTCGGCACCGGCCGCACCGCCACTGACGTTGCCACGGGCGGCTACCACGGTTGCGCCATCCTCGACACCGGCGACGTGAAGTGTTGGGGCTACAACGGACTTGGCAACCTCGGCATCGGCAACACCACCAATCAAGGTGATCATCTCAACGAACTCGGTGACAACCTGCCCGCCGTCAACCTTGGCACTGGCTACACAGCCACCTCCATCGACGCCAAAGAGAGCACCACCTGCGCCATCCTCAACACTGGTGACGTCAAGTGCTGGGGCTCCAACAGCAATGGCCAGCTCGGTCAGGGCGACGCCATCAGCCGCGGCACCATCACCCCCGAGATGGGTGGTGCTCTGTCCAACATCGATCTCGGCCCTGGGCTGACCGTCACCAAGGCCGTCTCGGGCACAGGTCACACGTGCGCTCAGTTGAGCGACGGGGTCGATACGGGCATCGTGAAGTGCTGGGGCCGCAACAGCTATGGCAACCTCGGCCTCGGTGACACCGCGCACCGTGGGGATCACGCCAACGAGATGGGCGCCCCCCTGCCCGCTGTCGATCTCGGCACGGGCCGGAGCGCATCGGATCTGATCTCAGGTGCACACCATACGTGCGCCGTCCTCGATGACGACACGTTGAAGTGCTGGGGGCTCAACGCCAACGGCCAGCTCGGCCAGGGCGACACCACCTACCGCGGTGATCATGCCAACGAGATGGGCGACAACCTCACCACCATCGACCTGGGTACTCAGGGCACTCTGGCCTCGGCAGCAGCGGGTGGCTCCACCAGCTGCGCCCTGTTGAGCAATGGCGACGTGAAGTGCTGGGGCTACAATGGCTACGGCAACCTCGGCCAGGACGACACCCTCGACCGCGGCACCATCGCCCCGGAGATGGGCCGAGATTTGCTCGATGTCGATCTGAACGGTGCAGTGACCGCGCTGGCCACTGGTCAGGACTTCGCCTGTGCTCTGCTTCAGAGTGGCCAGGTCCAGTGTTGGGGCCGGAACAACTATGGCCAGCTCGGCCTCGGTGACACCTCGCATCGTGGCGATCATGCCAATGAGATGGGCGTGGCGCTGCCCACAGTCGACCTCGGCACTGGGCGCTCTGCTCAGCAAATCGCCGCCGGTGACTTCCACACTTGTGCGATCCTCGACGACGGTACGCTGAAGTGCTGGGGCCTCAACAACTATGGTCAGCTCGGCCAGGGCGACACCACCTACCGCGGTGATCACGCCAACGAGATGGGCGACAACCTCTCCGCCATCGACCTGGGTGCTGGTCGCTCCGCCGTGGCTGTCACGGTGGGCGCCAGCCACACGTGTGCCCTGCTCGATGACGACACGGTGAAATGCTGGGGCTACAACGGCTATGGCAACCTCGGCTATGGCGACACCGCCAGCCGCGGTGACGCCGCCAACGAGATGGGCGACAACCTCGCCGCCATCGATCTCGGCGATGGCGCCCAAGCCATCTCTGCCAGCACGCATCACACCTGCGCCCTGCTGAACAGCGGCGCGGTGAAGTGCTGGGGTCGCAACAACAATGGGCAGCTCGGCGTCGGCAACACCACCCAATACGGTGACGGCGCCAACGAAATGGGCGCCAACCTGCCTGCCGTCAACCTCGGCACCGGCCTCACCGCCCAGCAGATCACCACTGGCTTGCATTACACCTGCGCTCTGTTGAGCGACGACAACGTGAAGTGTTGGGGTCGCAACAACTATGGCCAGCTCGGTGTCGGCCACACCAGCGCTCGAGGCACCAGCGGCGGCCACATGGGCGACAACCTCGCCTACGTCGACCTCGGTGCAGGTGCAACGGTCAGCGACATCAGCGCCACCCACGATCACACCTGCGCCACCCTCACCAATGGCGACGTAAAATGCTGGGGCTACAACGCCAACGGTCAGCTCGGCGTGCTCAGCACCGACAACCGCGGTGATGCAGCAAACGAGATGGGTGATCTTCTCCCAGCAGCGCGCGTGGCCCCCGGCTTGAACCTCACGTCGGCTTCAGCCGGTGGTCGATTCAGCTGTGGCATCACCCAGGCAGGGGCTGTGAAGTGTTGGGGCTACAACGGCTACGGCAACCTCGGCTATGGCGACACCACTCAACGTGGTGATGTGACCGGCGGCCTCGGTGACGACACGCCCCCCATCCTCTTGGGACAGGCAGCCACGCAACTCTCTGTCGGCCAGCATCACACCTGCGCCCTGCTCGACGACGGCTCAGCAAAGTGCTGGGGCCGCAACAACTACGGCCAGCTCGGTGTCGGCAACACCACTCAGTACGGTGACAGCCGCGGTGAAATGGCCAGTCTGCCCACCATCAGCGTCGGCACGGGTCGTACCGTCGCCGAGATAGGCGTCGGCCATCATCACACGTGTGCGCTGCTGGACAATGGCGGTGTGAAGTGCTGGGGCCGTAATGACTTTGGCCAGCTCGGTGTGAGTCACAGCAGCGCCCGAGGCTCCAGCAGCAGTCACATGGGTGACAACCTCGCTTACGTTGACCTCGGCACGGGCCGCACCGCCACTGACATCGAGGTGGGCAACCATCACACCTGCGCCGTGCTCGACAACGGCCGCACCAAGTGCTGGGGCTACAACAACAATGGCCAGCTCGGTGTACTCAGCACCGACAACCGCGGTGACGCCGCCAACGAGATGGGTGATCTCTTGCCTGAGGTCAGCCTGCTCTACACGCAGGGCGTATCGCAGGTCACCACAGGCGATCTGCACAGCTGCGCTGTCTTCTCAGGAGGCCAGATGCAGTGCTGGGGCTACAACGGCTATGGCCAGCTCGGGCAGAACGACACCACGCAGCGTGGCGATGTCACTGGCGGCCTGGGCGACGACACACCCCCCATCCTCCTCGGTCAGGCTGCAACTCAGGTCTCAGTGGGCACGTATCACGCATGCGCGGTGCTGGCAGACGGCTCAGCGAAGTGCTGGGGCTACAACGGCTACGGCAACCTCGGCGTCGGCAACACGACTCAGTATGGTGACAGCCGCGGCGAGATGGCCGCCCTGCCCACCATCAACCTTGGCGCTGGTCGTACAGTCACTGAGATCGACCTCGGCCATCATCACACGTGCGCACTGCTCGACAATGGCGGTGTGAAGTGCTGGGGTCGCAATGACTTTGGCCAGCTCGGTGTCGGTCACACCAGCACCCGAGGCTCCAGCAACAGCCATATGGGCGACAACCTTGCCTACGTCGACCTCGGTACGGGGCGCACCGCTGTCGACATCGAGGTGGGCGGTCACCATGCTTGCGCCACCTTGGACAACGGCCGCACCAAGTGCTGGGGCCGCAACAGCAACGGTCAGCTCGGCGTGCTCAGCACCGACAACCGCGGTGATGCAGCAAACGAGATGGGTGATCTCCTGCCTGAGGTGAACCTGCTCTACACGCGGAACGTGATTCAGTCTGTTTCGGGCATCAATCACAGCTGCGCCGTCTTCGCTGATGGTCAGATTCAGTGCTGGGGCTACAACGGCTACGGCCAGCTTGGCCAGAACAACACCACACAGCTCGGCGATGTCACAGGCGGTATGGGCGACGATACGCCCCCCATCCTCCTTGGTCAGGCCGCTACGCAGGTCTCTGTGGGCACGTATCACGCATGCGCGGTGCTGGCAGACGGCTCAGCGAAGTGCTGGGGCTACAACGGCTACGGCAACCTCGGCACCGGCAACACCACTCAATACGGTGACAGCCGCGGCGAGATGGCCGCCCTGCCCACCATCAACCTCGGCGCCGGCCTCACTGTTGCCGAAATCGGCGCAGGCCATCATCACACATGTGCACTGCTCAACAATGGCGGGGTGAAGTGCTGGGGCCGCAACGACTTCGGCCAGCTCGGCCAGGGCAACACCAGCACCCGTGGCGACAGCATCAGCGAGATGGGCGACAACCTCGCCTATGTCGATCTTGGCACTGGCCGTACCGCTGTCGACATCGAGGTGGGCGGTCACCATGCTTGCGCCACCTTGGACAACGGCCGCACCAAGTGCTGGGGCCGCAACAACCATGGCCAGCTTGGCGTGCTCAGCACCGACAACCGCGGTGACGCCGCCAACGAGATGGGCGATCTCCTGCCTGAGGTCAATCTGCTCTACACGCGGAACGTGATTCAGTCTGTTTCGGGCATCAATCACAGCTGCGCAGTCTTCGCTGATGGTCAGATTCAGTGTTGGGGCTACAATGGCTACGGCCAGCTCGGCCAGGAAGACACCCAAGCACGTGGTGATGTCACTGGCGGTATGGGCGACGACACGCCCCCCATCCTCCTGGGTCAGGCAGCCACGCAGGTCTCAGTGGGTACGTATCACGCGTGCGCGGTGCTGGCAGACGGCTCGGCAAAGTGCTGGGGCTACAACGGCTACGGCAACCTCGGCACTGGTAACACCACTCAATACGGTGACAGCCGCGGTGAGATGGCCGCCCTGCCCACCATCAACCTCGGCGCCGGCCTCACTGTCTCTGAGATCGGTGCAGGGGTACATCACACGTGTGCGCTGCTCAACAACGGTGGGGTGAAGTGCTGGGGCCGAAACGATTATGGCCAGCTCGGTGTGAGTCACAGCAGCACTCGAGGCTCCAGCAGCAGTCACATGGGTGACAACCTCGCCTATGTCGACCTTGGCACCGGACGTACCGCCACCGACATCGAGGTGGGCGGTCACCATGCTTGCGCTACTTTGGATAACGGCCGCACCAAGTGCTGGGGCCGTAACAACCATGGCCAGCTTGGCGTGCTCAGCACCGACAACCGCGGTGACGCCGCCAACGAGATGGGCGATCTCCTGCCTGAGGTCAATCTGCTCTACACGCGGAACGTGATTCAGTCTGTTTCGGGCATCAATCACAGCTGCGCCGTCTTCGACGATGGTCAGATTCAGTGCTGGGGCTACAACGGCTACGGCCAGCTCGGCCAGAGCGACACTCAAACACGTGGCGATGTCACTGGTGGTATGGGCGACGACACGCCTCCCATCCTCCTTGGTCAGGCCGCTACGCAGGTCTCCGTCGGCAACTACCATGTGTGTGCAGTGCTGGCGGATGGCTCGGCGAAGTGCTGGGGTTACAATGGCTACGGTAACCTCGGCGTCGGCAACACGACTCAGTATGGTGACAGCCGCGGCGAAATGGCCGCCCTGCCCACCATCAATCTCGGCGCCGGCCGCACTGTCTCTGAGATCGGCACAGGCATCCATCACACGTGCGCGCTGCTGGACAATGGCGGTGTGAAGTGCTGGGGCCGTAACAACTATGGCCAGCTCGGCCAGGGGAACACCAGCCAGCGCGGCGACAGCATCAGCGAGATGGGCGACAACCTCGCCTATGTCGATCTCGGCGCGGGCCGTACCGCCACCGACATCGAGGTGGGCGGTCATCATGCCTGCGCAGTGCTCGACAACGGACGCACCAAGTGCTGGGGCCGCAACAACACTGGCCAGCTTGGCGTGCTCGGCACCGACAACCGCGGTGACGCAGCCAACGAGATGGGTGATCTCCTGCCTGAGGTCAACCTGCTCTACACCCGTAACGTCACGCACACCATCACGGGCACGAACCACAGCTGTGCCCTCTTCACTGATGGCCAGATGCAGTGCTGGGGCTACAACGGCTATGGCCAGCTCGGCACCGAGAGCACAACACAGATCGGCGATGTCACGGGTGGCATGGGCGATGACACGGCGCCGGTCATCCTGGGGCAAGCGGCGACGCAGGTGTCGGTGGGCGATCATCACACGTGCGCGGTGTTGGCTGACGGCTCAGCGAAGTGCTGGGGCTACAACGGCTATGGCCAGCTCGGCCAGGGCAACTCGACGCAGTACGGTGACAACCCTGGCGAGATGGCCAGCCTCACACCCATCAGCCTCGGCGCGGGCCGCACCGTCACCCAGATCGGCGCCGGGCAGTATCACACCTGCGCTTTGCTCGATAACGGCCGCGTGAAGTGCTTCGGCTACAACAACGTCGGCCAGCTTGGCTACGGCTACACCAGCAACCGTGGCACCAGCCACAGCCACCTGGGTGACAACCTCGCCTATGTCGACCTCGGCAATGACGCCAATGGTGATCCGTTGCTCGCCACGCAGATCTCGGTGGTGAACGATCACAGCTGCGCCCGACTCAGCACCGGCCGGGTGAAGTGCTGGGGCCGCAACAGCAACGGTCAGCTCGGCGTGCTCAGCACCGCTCACCGCGGCGACAACAGCAACGAGATGGGTGATCTCCTGCCCGAGGTCAGCCTGCTCTACGATCGGCCAGTGGCGGCGGTCACAGCCTTTGGCCACCAGGCCTGCGCCCTGCTCGCTGACGGCGCGGTGCAGTGCTGGGGCTACAACGGCTATGGCCAGCTCGGATATGACGACACTCAGCGGCGCGGTGATGTCACCGGCGGCATCGGCGACGACACACCCCCGATCTTCCTGGGTACGGGCCGCACCGCTACGCAGGTGTCGGTGGGTGCGCTCCACGCCTGTGCCGTGCTCGACGACCAGACTTTGAAGTGTTGGGGCTACAATGGCTATGGCCAGCTCGGCCTGGGCAACACCACTCAGTACGGTGACAACCCCGGCGAGATGGTCAGCCTCAACACCGTCAACCTCGGCACCCAGGGCTTCCCGGTTCAGGTGGGTACCGGTGACAACCACAGCTGCGCCCGCCTCAACACCGGCCGCATCAAGTGCTGGGGTCGCAACAACTACGGCCAGCTGGGTCAGGGGAACACCAGCCAGCGCGGCGACAGCATCAGCGAGATGGGCGACAACCTCGCCTTCACCGACCTGGGCACTGACGGCAACGGCGATCCGCTCACAGCCACGCACCTCGACGTGGGCCCCAACCACGCCTGCGCCACCCTCACCACGGGCCGCATCAAGTGCTGGGGCCGTAACAACACGGGTCAGCTGGGCGTTCAGGCCACCGACAGCCGCGGTGATTCAGCCAACGAGATGGGCAACCTGCTGCCTGAGGTCAACCTGCTCACCGATCGAGCAGCGGTCTCCACCCTGGCCGGTGGCAACTACACCTGCGCCCATCTCGAAGATGGTGCCCTCAAGTGCTGGGGCTACAACGGCTACGGCAACCTCGGCCTCGAGAACACTGTGCAGCGCGGCGATGCCACGGGCGGTATGGGCGACGACACGGCGCCGATCATCCTGGGGCAGGCAGCGACGCAGGTGTCGGTGGGGGATCATCACACGTGCGCGGTGCTGGCAGACGGCTCGGCGAAGTGCTGGGGCTACAACGGCTACGGCCAGCTCGGCCAGGGCAACTCGACGCAGTACGGCGACAACCCTGGCGAGATGGCCAACCTTTCGGCCATCAACCTCGGCGCGGGCCGCACCGTCACTCAGATCGGCGCCGGGCAGTATCACACCTGTGCTTTGCTCGATAACGGCCGCGTGAAGTGCTTCGGCTACAACAACGTCGGCCAGCTTGGCTACGGCTACACCAGTAATCGCGGCACCAGCAGCAGCCACATGGGCGACAATCTCGCCTACGTCGACCTCGGCAATGATGCCCTTGGAGATCCGCTCACAGCTCTGAGCATCGACGTGGATTACGATCACACCTGTGCACAGCTCGCCAACGACACTGTTCGGTGCTGGGGTCGTAACAGCAACGGCCAGCTCGGCGCCCTCGACACCGCCCACCGCGGAGACAACAGCAACGAGATGGGCGACAACCTGCGCCCCACGCAGATCCCTGCAGGGGTGGCCGCGCTCTCCATGGGCGGCTCTTCCAGCTGCGCCCTCTATGCCGACGGCGCCGTGCGGTGCTGGGGCTACAACGGCTACGGCAACCTCGGACAAGGCGACACCAACACGCGAGGGAACGACGCTGGCGGTCTCGGCGACGAGCTCCAGCCGATCCGTCTGGGCACCGGCCGCACGGCCACTCAGGTGGCCCTCGGCTGGGGTCACGCCTGTGCCCTGCTCGATGATGGTGGGGTGAAGTGCTGGGGCTACAACGGCTACGGTCAGCTCGGCACTGGCAACACCACTCAGTACGGTGACGCCTACGTGGAGATGGGCGACAACCTCGCCTATGTGAACCTCGGCGGCGTGGCCGCGGTGGACATCAGCGCCAACTACAACTCCACCTGCGCCCTGCTCAGCAACGGCGACACCAAGTGCTGGGGTCGCAGCAACGTCGGCCAGCTCGGCCAGGGCAGCACCAGCACCCGAGGCGACAGCAGCAGCGAGCTGGGCAACAACCTCGCCACCACCGATCTCGGCTCGGGTGTGGTCACCGGCAGCCTCTACGGTGGCTACCAGCACAGCTGTGCCCTTTTCGCAGACGGCACCGCCCGATGCTGGGGCCGCAACAGTTATGGTCAGCTCGGCATCATGACCACCGATCATCGCGGCGATGCTGCGAACGAGATGGGTGATCGCCTGCCCCTCGCCCGCGTGGATCGTACGCGGGCCATGACCGAGATGGCCCTGGGCACGCACTTCAGTTGTGGTCTGCTCGCGGACGGCACGGTGAAGTGCTGGGGCCAGAACAACTACGGCCAGCTCGGCTATGGCGACACGCTCACTCGGGCAGAGCTGCGCGGTGGCTTCGGCGAAGACACCGACATCCTCGATCTGGGCACAGGCCGTACGGCGCAGACCGTCACTCAGGGGCGCTACCACAGCTGCGCCATCCTCGACGATGACACACTGAAGTGCTGGGGCTACAACGGCTATGGCCAGCTCGGCCAGGGCAACTCGACCCAGATGGGCGATCACTATGGCGAGATGGGCGATGACCTCCCGGCCATCAACCTCGGCACAGACGAGGCCGGTGACACCCACACCGTGGCTGCGGTCACCGGCGGCGAGTATCACACCTGCGCGCTGCTGGGGAACGACCGGGTGAAGTGCTGGGGCTACAACAACTATGGCAACCTCGGCCTCGGCTACACCAGCACCCGCGGCACCAGCAGCAGCCACATGGGCGACAACCTCGCCTATCTCGACCTCGGCACCGACGGCAACGGAGATCCCCTTGCAGTCTCGGCGATCTCTGCTGGCGCACATCACACCTGCGCCATGTTCGAGAGCGGCGGGGTGAAGTGCTGGGGCCGCAACAACAACGGTCAGCTCGGCTACGGCGACACCAGCTCCCGTGGGGATCACGCCAACGAGATGGGCGACAGCCTCGCCTATGTCGACCTTGGGGTCGGCCGCACAGCGCAGATGATCACCACCGGCGACCGTCACAGCTGCGCCATGCTCGACAACAACCAGGTGAAGTGCTGGGGCTACAACCACTATGGCAACCTCGGCCTCGGCGACAACAACGCCCGCGGTGACGCCGCCAACGAGATGGGCGACGATCTGCCCCCGGTGGATCTCGGCACGGGCCGGGTGGCCCGCTCGGTGACGGGTGGCCAGTTCTCCACCTGTGCCATCCTCGACACGGGCGACGTGAAGTGCTGGGGCTATAACAGCTACGGCGATCTCGGCCTCGGCGATACGTCTCACCGAGGCGATCATGGGGGTGAGCTCGGCGATAACTTGCCCACTGTGGATCTCGGCACCGACGAGGCGGGCGACCCGCTCACAGCGGCGGTGCTCAGTGCCAGCATCTACAACGTCTGCGCCCTGCTCAGCGACGACACGGTGAAGTGCTGGGGCCGCAACAATGCCGGTCAGCTCGGTCAGAACGACACCGCCAACCGCGGGGATCACGCCAACGAGCTCGGCGACAACCTGCCCCCCATCGACTTCGGTGATGGGCTGTCCATCGACCTGTACAATGGTCTGTCGAATGGTCGCCCGGGCATCGGTTGTGACGACGCAGATCGCGACGGGCTCTGCGACGGGGGCGACAACTGCCCCCTCGTGCCCAACGTCACTCAGTCCGATCTCGATCAGGATGGCCAGGGCGACGCCTGCGACGCTTGCCCCACCGACGCCCTCAACGACGTGGATGGTGATGGCGTCTGCGGCGACGTGGACAACTGCCCTGTGACGAACAACCCCTTGCAGATCGACGCCGATCTCGACGGGGCGGGTGACGCCTGTGACCTGTGCGCCTACGACTTCTACGATGACATCGACAACGATGGCATCTGCGGCGACGTGGACAACTGCCCCACGGTCATCAACCCGGATCAGGTCGACGACAACGGCGACGGCTATGGCGACGCCTGCGTGAGCCCCACGGCGGACATCGGCGACGACGTGCGCATCGAGGGTGACGTGGTCCTGGGCCCCAACGCCGTCATCGGCGACGAGTCGATCATCCAGAACGGCGCCAACGTCGGCGGCATCCTCGGCCGCAAGAACTTCATCGGTGAGAATGCCATCGTACCCGAAGGCTGCGTGCTGGCCGATCTGGTGTACATCGGTGCGAACACAGTGCTCGAGGCGCCCTGCAACATCGGTGAGCTGACCCGCATCGAGGCCAACAGCCACGTCTCGAGCGACGCGGTCATCGGCGCCCGGAACGCCATCGGCTCAGGCACCACCATCCACCCCAGGGTGCAGACCTCTGGCGGCGTGATCATCGGTGCTGACTCCACCATCGGCGCTGACACCGTCTTGGGGACCAACGCCGCCTTCGGCGCTCGGGCCAACATCGGTGAGGACACCACCGTCGAGTCCAACGTGATCGTCGGCGACGATGTGCAGACCGGCACGGGGGTGAGCCTGCTGGCCAACGCAGTCATGGGTCATCGTGTCACCCTCGCCGACGCAGTGGTGGTCTCCACCTATGCCCGGGTGAGCGACGATGTCTCTGTCGGTGCCCGCAGCCGCCTCGCAAGCGGCTCCGTCGTCGGCGCGAGCTCCACCATCGGGGCCGACTCCGAGGTCCGCGGTGCTGTGGGCGACTCGGTGCAGCTGGGCAACAACGTCTTCATAGGGAACCAGAGCAGCGTCGGTGATCTGAGCACCCTCGACGACGGCGTCACACTGGGGATCTTCGTGCAGATCGACGTGCAGAACCACCTGCGGGCCAACGTGACGGTCTACGACAAGGTCACCATCGGCCCCGACGGCGACCTCGGTGCCAACACCCTGGTGCTCTTCTTTGCGGAGATCGGCGCCCGGGCCCAGGTGGGCGCCGAGGGCCTCATCGACGAAGCCAATGTCATCGGCGACGACTTCACCATGGGCACCAACAGCCGCATCTGGCCTCGGGGGCAGCTGGGCAACAACGTCACCTTCGGCGACGGTGTGCTGGTGCGGGATCACAGCAACATCGGCGACGATGTCACGCTGGAAGACGGCGTCATCGCCTACCCCTACACCACCATCGGTGCTCAGACGACGGTCCGGGCGGGGGTGGGCCTCGGGGTGGCGATTTGCGCCACTCAGCGATGTGGTGAGGTCACCCTCGGGGGCTGCCTCGACATCGACTCGGACGTCGACGTCGGCGTGGAGATGGCCGACGCCTGCAACCCCTGAGCAGGCTGACTTACCCTCGAAATCCACCCACCGAAAAACCCCACCTCGAGCCCCGCGTTCTGCTTGCTGGCCCGACCCTCAAATGGTACGCGTCTCCAGGGCTGGTCCACGCTGACCACCTGCACTTTTCACGTACTGATTCGAGGAGTCCCCACATGGGTCTGCTGTCTCGCCTGACCGCCAAGGCTACCCCCGCCCGCCAAATGTCCGACGACGCGCTGCTGCTGCACGCCATGCTGCTCATGTGCGGGGCCGACGGCGCCTTCGACGACGAAGAGATCGCCACCGTCGAGGCCTACTTTGCGCAGCTGCCCGAGTTCCGCGGCAAGCACTTCAACGAGGTCTACAACGAGGCCATCAAGATCCTGCGCAAGTACCCTGATCTCGCAGCCTCGGTGCAGTCCCTCGCCAACCTCTCCACTCAGGGCCTCAAGAAGAAGTGCTATGTGCTCGCCGCCGACATTGCCATGTCTTCGGGTGACGTGGACGAGAACGAGGACGCCATGCTCGAGTCGATGCAGCGTGTGATGCAGATCGACGACGGCTTCGCCACCAAGGCCCTCGAGATCCTCGCGGTGAAGTACCAGCCCGCAGAGTAGTCTGCCTCTTGCCGGGGGTGCGGTGCCCCCGGCGCCCTTCTCAAGGCCCCACCATGAAGCTCGTCCCCCTCGTCCGCACTGTGTGTCAGCGGGATCGCACCGCTCGGCCTCAACCCGATCTGCACGATCACGATGCATTCGAGCGCTGGCTCAACGGCACCCTCGAGCGGCGGGGCCACGCCTTTGGTATGCCCGAAGACATTCTCGGGATCCTCGGCGAGAACGGCGACAACGTCGCCTACAACATCTACACCCTGCAAAACGCCACCGCCCACATGCTCGACCTCGGCGCCGCGGTGCTCACTGCCCCGGGGCTCTCGATGGAGAGCGAAGAAATCCCTCGTCGGCTCGTGCTGGTGATTGCGCTGTGGCTCGACGAGGCCGGCTGGATCGAAGAGGCCACCCACCTCGTCGATGCAGAGCCCGATCAAGACATGTCCAAGCTGGTCACTCAGCTGGGCAGTCAGCTGGGCGCCGCCCTCGCTGATCGAGCGCTCCCTGCAGGGCACCCGTTGCTGGGTCACCCGTTCCATCAGATGTTGCTCTTCAACGACGCCCGGGCCTTCGCCCGCATCGCCCGCATCACGGCCCTGGCCACCGAGCGTCTAGGTGGTATGCCCGAGCAGGCAGAGGTCATGCGGGCCCTGGGCATCGCCCGCAGTGACCTGCATCACGCCTTGTCGGCGTGTGTGGCCCTCACCGCCGCCGACGGGGTCATCGAGCCTCGAGAGCGACGCCTCATCGAGGCGCTCTCTGAAGCCTCTCGCCTCTCGGAAGAGGAGCAGGCCATGATGGAGTGGGAGTTCGACCACCCCGTCTCCCCGGCCCAGCTCGGCGAAGACGTCACCGATCCAGCCTGGCGGCGGGCGATCCTCCGCTTGCTCTGTCTCGCTGCTGGCGTAGACGGTGAGGTCGCACCTCCAGAGCAGCTGTACCTCGAAGCCCTCGCCGAAGCCTTCGAGACCTCTGCAGAGGCACTGAGCGTCTACGAGGTCGAGGCCCTGATCCATCTACAACAACATGCTCGCCTCGACGAAGCCTTCACCCTCGCTGGCCGCCTGAGCCGGCTCAGGCTTCGGCTCTCCGATCGAATCGAAGATGTCATCCGAGAAAACTCGACCAGGCTCTGGTCGGAGATCAAGCAAACCAGCGAGCTGGGCCAGCTGCTCGCCAAAGCCAGCGTCGAGAACCTCACCGAGGCCGAGCGCGCTCAAGCGCAAAGACAACTGCTCGATCTCTGCCGCGCTGTGCCTGCCCTGGCCATCTTCGCCGCCCCTGGCGGCGCGATTCTCCTGCCCCTGCTCGTGAAGCATCTGCCATTTCAGATCGTACCGAGCAGCTTCGCCGATGAAGAGCAGACTCTGTAGGATGAATCACTCTGCCTGGTGATGGGGTCGTCACTTCACACCCTGCCTGCTCGACACATCCCACACAGATTTCTCAAATCTCGATGCAACCAGCGGCGGTCTCAAACCACCTGATTTATGTCATCGCTTTTTTTGAGTGCTTGACAGCGTGGCCGCTCAGGTCGAACGCTGATTACACCGTTGTGGAGTTATGCCCATGCCTTTCCCAGACACACAACACACCTTCCGATGGTTTGGTGTGTTGGCATGTGCTCTGGGGATGATGGCCTGTGTCGATCGAGGTCATCGGGCGCTGGATCCGGATCAGATAGACGAGTCGGCTGTCATCGGTGCATGCCTGCAAATCGCCCCTGAAGTCCTGGATTTTGGCAGTGTGCCCCATGGCGAGCGGCTGACCCTAACCGTGACCTTGCAAGGGTGCGGTGAACACACCCCCACGATCCTCGACATCAACGTCTCTGGAGGTGATCTGTTCAGCCTCGCCGCTGATGCCAAGGGCGACATGGTGGGCAGCCCCGTCATCGGTGAGCGCACTTTCGACGTGACCTTCCATGCCGCGACGCCCGGCAGCTACGAGGCGCAGCTCAACATCCGCACCAATCACGACGAGCACGGGATGTACACCATACCTATGCTCGCCATCGCCGGCCGCCCCGATTGCCCGACCCCAGTCATCGCTCCCCTGCCCGCCAAGGCGCCTCCCTTGGAGATTCTGACCCTCGATGGCACTGAATCTGTGGGGGATGATCGCTCGGTGGTCCGGTGGTCGTGGGCTGTGGTGGAGCGCCCGGAAAACTCTTCGGCTCAGGTGGTGGAACGCTACGCAGATTTTGATCGTCCCGCTGATGGTGGCAATGCAGATGATCAGGCCACACCCACAGCCCGCTTCTTTCTCGACGTCGCTGGCCGATACACCTTCGAGCTGACCGTCACCGACAGCGAGGGCCTGAGGAGCCCTTCGGCAGAGTGTCCTGTGACTGCCCGGGCCGAGGTGGAGGTGGTGCCCACCGCCGATCTGCACTTGCAGATGACGTGGCACACGCCCCTCGACGACGACGAGACCGATGATGATGGTACTGATGTCGATCTCTACCTGCTGCACCCACACGCTGAGGGTGAATGGCGTGCCCACACGTATGCTTGCTACTACCATCAGCCCAGCCCTGTATGGGGTGGTCCTGAAGCAGATGATGATCCCACCCTGGACATCGATGACGTGAACGGCGCAGGCCCCGAAAACATCAACCTTGCTCAGCCTGAGTTCACAGACCCCCTCGGTGCACCCTATCAAGTGGGTGTGCACTACTACCGCTCCGGCTCCCGTGACCGCACCAGCACCTATGGAGCCAGCGAGGCGAGGCTCAAAATCTACATCGCCGGCGCCCTCGTCTGGGACGCCGAGGCCAGACTCCGACGCACCGATGACTTCTGGGACGCCGCTCGGGTGCACTGGGATGACGACGGCGGCCGGGTCGAGGTGATCGATCGTGTCTACGATCGCCTCGACAACATCATGCCCTGATCAAACAGCCCGACAAGGCACTCTGTCCTCCTCTGACCCCCCTCATCACGCATTGCGTTCAGATGGATGATGTGTGGTGCACCACACCAAAAAACACCTCTGCGCTTGAAACTTGCTCGGAGATCCACCATCCCTTTATCCGACACTCAGGTCGGAATATAGGGTTTTACAATGGGCACCTCCCCTGCTGCAGTGCCGAAGGCCGGCGCCGCACCCCAACATCGTTGGGGGCAGCCCTCACCCACCATCACGCTGCCCGAGCCCTTCGAGATGCGTCATGGTGGCCTCTTGCCCCGAGTGCACATCGCCTACGAGACCTGGGGCACTCTGAATCCCGAGGGGAGCAACGCGCTTTTGCTCTTCACGGGGTTGTCGCCCAGAGCCCACGCCCGGTCATCGGCGGCGGATCCCTCTCCAGGTTGGTGGGAGGCCATGATCGGTCCCGGCCAGCCCATCGACACAGATCGCTGGTTCGTCGTCTGTGTGAACCATCTGGGCAGCTGCTTCGGATCTACAGGGCCGGCCTCACCGAGAGAGGCCGAGGTGGCCCACCTGCCTGGCCGGCCTCCCCGATGGGGGCTCGACTTCCCCGTACTCACCATCGAAGACATCGCCCGGGCCGCGCATGGTGCCCTCGAGGCGCTGAGCATCGAACGCCTCGGCGCGGTGGTCGGGCCCTCTATGGGTGGCATGGTGGCGCTGGCCTATGCGCTGCAATACCCCGACGAGGTCGACGATCTGGTCCTCATCTCCTCTGCAGCGCACGCGTCTCCCTTCGCCATTGCCGTGCACTCGCTGCAGCGCGAGTCGATCCGCTCTGATCCCGATTGGGCAGGGGGCCACTACGATCCGGCTCACCCACCACAACAAGGCATGCAGCTCGCCCGAAAGCTGGGCATGATCACCTACCGCTCTGCTCAAGAATGGGATACGCGCTTCGGTCGCGAGCGTACGGGGCAATGCCCGGACCAGCCTTTTGGCCCTGAGTTCGAGGTGGAGAGCTACCTCGACCATCACGCAGGCAAGTTCGTGGGGGCCTTTGATCCCAATTGCTACCTGTATCTCTCGAGGGCGATGGATCTCTTCGATGCCTCAGAGCACGGCGGGGATCTCGATCAGGCCATGGCGCGTCTGCAGATCAAACGGGCCCTCGTCGTCGGGGTGCACACCGACATCTTGTTCCCCCTCTCACAGCAGGAAGCCCTCGCCGATGCCATGCGGCGACAAGGTCACGATGTTCAGTGTGTGGCCCTGAACTCGATTCAAGGTCATGACGCCTTTCTCGTGGACATGGACCGCTTCCGCCCGGTGATCCACGGCTTCCTGAATCCGTGAACCGGTCAATCTTGACAGGTTGACTCGGCTTTTCAGCCACCACTGCCCTGCCGTGGTATCTGGTTGTTCGAGGCCCTGATCGTCGGGGCTTCGAACAACCTCAGCTCAGGTCACGCTCATGCTTCAGGGAAAGTCCGCCATCGTCACCGGCTCGACGAGCGGCATCGGTCAGGGCATCGCCGCAGCCCTTGCCGGCGCCGGGGTCAACATCATGCTCAATGGCTTTGGCGACGCCGCTCAGATCGAGGCTGACCGCGTTGCCCTTTCTGAGGCGTCCGGGGTACAGGTGCGGTACAGCGACGCCGACATGACCCGCCCTGATCAAATCGAGCAGATGGTGGCCGAGGCTCAGGAAGCCTTTGGTGGGGTGGACATTCTGGTGAACAACGCCGGGATTCAATATGTGAGCCCCATCGAGGATTTCCCCACGGCAAAGTGGGACGCCATCCTTGCCATCAACCTGTCGTCTGCATTTCACACCACGCGCTTGCTGCTCCCGACCATGAAAGAGCGCGGCTACGGCCGCATCATCAATTTGGCATCGGCCCACGGCCTTGTGGCGTCCCCCTACAAATCGGCCTATGTCGCCGCCAAGCACGGGATGGTGGGCCTCACCAAGACCGTGGCCCTCGAGGCGGCCCCCCACGGCGTCACCTGCAACGCGATCTGCCCGGGTTATGTGCGCACTCCTCTGGTGGAAAAACAGATCCCCAACACAGCGAAGGCACGGGGCATCACCGAGGAAGAGGTGGTCCGCGACGTCATGCTCGCCGCCCAGCCCACCAAGGCGTTCGTCACTGTAGAGCAGCTCGGCGCGCTGGCGGTGTTCTTGTGCTCAGAAGCTGGCGCATCGATCACCGGTACAACCCTGCCCGTGGACGGCGGGTGGACGGCGCAGTGAGACAGCATTCGGCCCACTGATCCCCTCGAATCTCTGTGGCCCACAAAAATTCATGGGCACCTCTCGTGGAATTTTTGAATTTCCGACCCCCCTGAGGAAGGTGCTGACGCCGTTGTGCGGTTTTTGGGCTTTTTCGTTTTTGGCACGCCCTGTGCTCATGGTCTCAGGTGTCACCGCGGCCCGGTAGAGCCGCCCCCAACCTCTGGAGATCACTCATGTCTTTGTTGCTGACCCGCGCCGTTCGCGCCACCGTCTTCGTCTGTCTTTCCGCCGCCCTCACCGGCTGCCCCCTCATCGAAGAGGCCGAGAACCCCAACGTGGATCCTCAGCCGGAGCCTGCCTGTGAGGCCGGCACGACCCGCGACGCCGACGACGGCTGCAACACCTGTGTGTGCACGGATGATGGTCAGTGGGCCTGTACCGAGATGGCCTGCATTGATCCAGAGCCACGACCAGAGCCTCAACCCGAGCCCGCCTGTGAGGCTGGCACGACCCGTGACGCTGATGATGGTTGCAACACCTGTGTGTGTACCGACGATGGCTTCTGGGCCTGTACCGAGATGGCCTGTATTGATCCTGAGCCCGAGCCTGGTCCACCTCTCTGCGAAGAGGGCTCGATCCTCGTCGATGGCGAGTGCCGCTCCGGCTGCTACAGCGACGACGAGTGTGGCGCTGGCAGCTACTGCACTGCGGAGACTGAGTGTCTGGCTGATCCGAGCTGTCCTGAGTGTGCGGTCTGCTTCGGTTACTGCGCCCCGCTGGTCGGCCCCGAGCCGGAGCCCGAGCCTGACCACTGCGAGCCGGTGCTGTGCGAGATCTACTGTGAGTACGGCTTCGCCACGGATGAAGAGGGCTGCGCCATCTGCGCCTGCAACCCCGAGCCCGAGCCCCCGCTCTGCGAAGACGGCCCCAACCACGACTACATCGGCGACAGCGTCGAGGAGTGTGCCCTCATCGACTTCTTCTGCCCTGAAGGCGCCGAGTACTTCCAGAATGACTGCGGCTGCGGCTGTATCCTCCCTGAGGAGCCTGCGCCCGAGCCCGAGGAGTGTGTCTGCATCGAGATCTACGCCCCGGTGTGTGGTGCGGATGGCGTGACGTACAGCAACGACTGTCACGCGGAGTGTGCTGGCGTGGAGATCATCGCTGACGGCGAGTGCCTCGATCCGACCCCTCAGCCCGAGCCCGAGCCAGAAGAGTGCGCTTGCCCCCTCGTCTACGCCCCGGTCTGCGGTGAAGATGGTCAGGTCTACGGCAATGCCTGCGAGGCGGAGTGTGCTGGGGTGGGCATCATCGACGACGGGATGTGCGACATCCGCGCGGAGTAGTCAGAGCGATTCGGTCTGCATGAACACGGCAAAGTGCTGGACCGACAAGAAGAAGGTGTTGAAGAACTCCTGCACCCCCTCCTGAGTCACCCCGCCCTCCAAATCGAGATCGGCTTCCAAGACGGCATCGCCGGATGGGTCGAGATACGCCCTGCTGAACCGCCGCCTCTGATTCCACTCGTTGGTCCGCTGCAATGTGGGACGGGCCTTGAAGGCGGAGAGCATGCCCAATGATTTTCCATGGTTGACGAGCAAATGCCGAAAGCCCTTGGCTTCGACGACATAGGTGCCTGCTCTCAATTTGGTGAACCCGAGCTGGGCGCCATTGAGGAACTTCTCGAGCTCGTCATTGCTCATCTGCCGCATGATGCTGGCCTGCCTGGCGGCGACCTTGGCATTGGGCTCTGAGGGCCCTTTGCACTGCCCCATGATGGTCAAGTAGTCGTTGGTGAGGTTCCTGAAGTCACTGTTGCACTGCTCAAGGGCCTGCTGTTGCTGTTGAGCCCCACCACACCCCGAGAGGGCCAACACAACCAGAATCGACATGCTCTGCCACCTGGCCCATCTCTGCTTCATGCTTCCACCTTTCACCGACACCTATCTTCATGATGCGAGCCAGAGGGTAAAGGAATCAAGCTCCGGCGATTGCTCCGCCACTACGGCGGCGTCAGCCGTCGTGAGGCCCACGATTTCACGCACGGGGGTCACGAAAAACCACTCGCCGTAGCCTCCGGCTCTGATCGTCCTACACATCTTTTGGTGTAGTGGTGGATTGGTTAGCGGCGAGCCAGCCCAGCTCGAACATGAGGATTTTTTCG
>JBKAGE010000045.1:0-98278 GCA_046290225.1 Bradymonadia bacterium
CTTGTCACAGCACGGCCACCGGGCTACGACGGCGACCGCTCAAACGAGACCCCTTTTCCAGGGCTCGTTTTTGTCTAACTTTGGGGATACAAGGCACTATGAGGTCGCTCACCACATTTGGGAGCAGCCCTACTTGAGGATGCCTGAGGGATGGACGCCGGCTGGATGTCTGGGCCTCGACGCCTTCATGGTCTGGGCCCACGAGACGTTCCCCGACACCGACGGCGCCAAGTGCGCCAAGCACCTTCGTCGTGAAACAGAAGAACTGGTCCAGGCAATCGAAGAGGGTACAGGCAACGCCAAAGAGGAGGCGGTCGACTGCCTTTGCCTGTCCCTGCATACCGCTCAGCGGCTCTGTGGCCCAGACCTGCCCCGCCTCATCGCTGACAAGCTGCACACCAACCGGCACCGGAAATGGGCAGAGCCTGATGCGGAAGGTGTGAGGGAGCACGTTCGAGATGAGGTGGAGAAGCCATGAGCTGGACCGCCACACACCTCGATACAGACACACCGCCCAAGCACCTCCCGGAAGCTGAAGGGCACGAAGGCCTGTGGCGGCTCGAATGGAGTGATGACGAGGGCAGACAGTGCATGACGATCTTCCTCTGGCTCAAGGATGACCTGTGGCGCGCCAAGGCAGACCATAAACGTTCTGGCCTTGGGGATCCCCCGGTCAGCCCAGTGTCGCACACGCCCATCGTCGCATGCGGTTGCGCCCTGATGGTTCTGAGTGCACGCCTCAAGGACAAGACTGCCCTCGTCGACGAGATCGACATGGCCCGCGAAGACCTGCGGAACGCCCCCCTCCCCCGGAGGCCCTCAGCATGAGACTCAGCACCAGGTGCAAAGGCAAAGACAGCCTGGGCCGAAAGCTCATCAGCGCTGCAGCCTGCAAGGGCTCTCGATCTGCCCATGCCGAGGTCGTGGACACAGACTTGGGCCAACGGTGGCTGCTCATCGTCGACGACAACCACCACGATGGCCTGTCTGAAACTCAGCAGGAAGCGATCGACTACATCAACGATCTCATGCGACAGACTGCGCTCACCTGATGCACACCTTCGCCGATCTGTGTTGCGGCTCCGCAGCAGTGGCGCGACGCCTCCTCTCCCCATCACAACGCCCGCTGGTGCCCTACATGGGCAGCAAGCTCGGGTATGCCGAGTCCATCCTGGCTCTGCTCGATGTCCTCGGCCAGAGGCCAGAGCGCATCATCCTGGCGGACAGTGGGCCCTGGGGCCGCTTCTGGCATGCGGTGCACCACCAACACCTCGGCGAAGCCATCATTGATGAGCTGCGCTCAATGCGCGGCGCCGGCGCATCGCTGATGACATCCATCCATCAGGCGCCAGTACCTCAGTCACCTGCACGGCGATGGGCGTGTTTTTTGGCCCTACAGGCCGGCAGCGCCTTCGGGAAACCAGTGGGCATCGAAGGCGCCAGCTGGGTGGTGCATGGATACGCCCACCTGAGCGAAAGCGCTCGAGCCAAAGGCTTCAAGGAGCGGCTCAACCCACGCACCCTCGCAGATCGACTCGCACGTGCCCTCGCCGGGTGGCCTCCAACCGAGGTCTTCGTCGAGCCCGTTGAGTCGATGCCTTTGGGCTGGGCCGACGCAGACACGGTCGTCTACATCGATCCCCCGTACTCGAGCACCGAGGGCTACTCCACATCAGACCTGTCGAGCGCCGCGTTGAGATCGGTGGCCAACACCCTGTTTCAAATTGGTGCATCGGTGGCAGTGAGCGAGCAGAGGCCCCTCCCCTGGCCTGGGTGGTACACCAGCGAGGTCACACGCTGTGGAATCTGGCAGCCAACCTCATTCCGTACAGCGCCCGTTGAGTGGCTGACGACCTCAGCGCCGCCGTCACTTGCAGGTGAGCAGCTGCCCCTCGCCCTCCCCTGAAGCTGTTTCGCCGAGGGCCTCAGCGCCGACCCATGCTGCTCCTACCGGCCCACCCAGGAGCAGCAGCCTTGATCGACGCCCTACCCCACCCCGCACCAGCGCTCGTGCGCACCGTCCGTACGGATCTACAAGATGCACATCTGATGAACGCCCTCATCGAAGCTCTCTATGATCTCGAAGAGGGTGTGTCCCAGAGCCAGGTGCTGCGACAGATCAACAGGGCCTTCCTGCAGTTGGGTGTCGTTGACTACCAGTTCGGCTCAGAGCGTTGGCGCGTCTTCCAAAGGCAGAACGGCAAGACCGTACAGATCATCGAGGGAGGGGGCGAGCCTTGAATCCGCTGCTCCTCATCCTCTTCGCGCTCGCCTTCGTCCTCGTCGGGGCCCAGTTCGAGCGACGCATCTGGACATCGCACGGCCAGCAGCCAGGGCCGAAGGCACCCCTGCACCGCGGCAAGCGCCGGTGGGTGATCGTGCAGGACGAAGCTCAGCCGCCGCCTGCCCCTGGGCGCTGCTATGTGGCCCTGACCCTCTTCTCGGCCCTATGGCAATGGGGGCGCACCGATCTGATGGCATTGCTCTGGCGCAGGTTCACCTTTGGGCTGGGCAAGTACGGCACTCTGGTGCAGACCCACAACGGCCGCGACGCCCTCGTCGACGCGCGGGATGAACTCGGGGATCTGCTCCAGTACGGTACCCAGGCGATCCTCGAGGCCCACATCAACGGTGAGAGCGAGGGCAATGTGCCCCACGACGAGCAGTTCGACGACATCGACGTGCTTCTGGTGGAGGTCGAGGACGCCGTCAACGTGCTTCGTGCGATGCGCCGCACCCTCAGCGAAGAAGGCCTCAATGCTCTGCAGGTGCTGCCGCGCGACCTCACCGAACTGCTCGATGTGCAGCAGGGCGCTCAGCCGTCGATGGAGGGGACCCCTGCGAACGGATCAGCGTGACGGCTCTGAACTAACGCCGTCGACGGGTTCTTATGTCGGCTCATCTGATTAACATTCTCTCGTCGTAGAAAACGGAGATTCCCCGAATTACCCCAGGGGTTTCCTGCTTCAACAAGCTGTACCTTGCTATGACGAAGCGTAGATTGAGATTAGCAACTAGACCTCTTCGATCCACTTCGGGTAATTGTGGAGCCATTCGTCTGCGAACTCAATTAGAGGTTCAACAGCGATAGTTAGATTCTTTAGATAAGACGCTGCCAAGCTCGGTGACTCCTTCGCATGCTCCACTGCTGAGTTGACTTCAAGCGAGACACCTGCCAGTTCATCAGGTACGCGGCCTGCCGCATAGCTAAGCTCATACATGTTATTGAAGTAAATGTTGAACTCATTGGTTTTTTCGGCAACTCCTGATTCACATGCTTTAATTTCTGAGCTGATTTCATCCAGGGTTTTAATTGGATCACTCGTATTGGACCTTAGAAGGTCTTTTACGCGATCAAACCTCCTAATTTCTGAATGGAAGTCGAGTTTTCCGGCCAGTGCACTTCTTTTGGTGACAACTCTCTTCTTCACCGAAAGAAGCATCTTTCTCGTGAGATCTCTGACCAGCTCAGCGTAAGCAATTACATCTTCAAAGATGGATATAGACTCTGATTCATAGCCACCTTCAGATTCACTATAGCATAGTCCGTCAAAGCTGAATTTTGATATCTTTACTCTTGAGACAAACCCCCACCTTTTGTTTCCTTTTCCTCCCTGCTTCACAGGATGGCCGAAATATCTGTTCCGGGCAATCCTAAGTCTTTTATAAGACTCATTGGATTCGAACTGCTTCATCTCTTCGTCACATAAAACAGACTTGCCCATGTAGGAAAAGGCATCCTGTTGGACAAAAATAACCTGCATTAGGCCATATATAGATAAATACGACTCACCGTTCCAATTTGAGTTTGCATCAAACTCTACCTCGTTTACGTAGTAACCAATTGCTAGTGAGGTGTCTTCAACGACGTCTGCGGAGGCAATATAGTCAACCCATTGATTTCTACTTGAGAAAGGTATTGGGTTGATTGAATTGTTATCAACAACAGCATCACGAAGTTCGGATAAGAGAGTTTCAATCTGTGAGAACAGTTCAGTATATTTCTTCATTAAAGCCCCGCGTGGATTTCATTCTTGATTGGCATTCAATTTCTAGTCGATGGAGGGGATCCCTGCAAATGGATCAGCGTGACGGCGGTAAATCAGCGCCGTAGAGGGATTCTTGTGGCGGCTCATCTGGATGATCTCCTCGAGCGATGCTCCATCCTCGAAGGCCTGCGTGATCCGCCCAGCCCGCATTGAGTGCGTCGTCCGAGGGCCCTGGCTCTCATCGAGCTGCGCGTCAGCGTAGTAGCGCTTGAGCAGCTCGTGCACCGCCTGGCGCGTCATCCCCCTCGGGATGTGCCCGGGGCGGGGGGATCGCAGAGTGCCGTGGCGAGTCACACCGCGGACGATGGGCCCCGTGGTGATCTGCTGCTCGGCGAGGAAGTCCTCCCAGGCTTCGAGATGCGCCACAGCACACAGCGTCTGGTTCTTTGCCCGGGGGATGGCCACCTGCTGCCCCCTCCCCTCCTGGTCCCCCTTCGACACTCGGATCCTCAACACCACACCCCGTGGGTGCCAGACCCGATCCTCGAGCTGGAGCGCGATGAGATCGCTGGTGCGCAGGGCCCCGGCCCACATCAGGCTGAGGAGGCATCGATCACGAAGGGGCTTGGCGTCGATCGCCGACTTGGGCGCAGGCACACAGGCGAGCAGCGCGGCGAGGTCTTCGAGGACGTTTGCAGCGGCCCGTCGAGTGGCGCCCTGCCCGCGGCGCCCCGCCTCCCGGCGTATGCCCTTGAGCACCTGGGCCAGCTCGGCGCTCTCCGGTCGGGGCAGGCCCTCGCGAGCGTGGCGCTCTCGGATGGCGGCGAGGCGGTGCGTCAGCGTCGAGGGCTTGAGGCCCAGGTCGTCGGCGAGCTCGGTGAGGTACAGCAGCACGTGGTGGGGATCTGCAGGCAGCGACCTCACGTCATGGTCGACGGCCCAGTTCAACCACTGCTCCCAGGCGTAGTGGTAGCTCCCACGGGTGTTGGGGGCGGCGGCCCGGGCTCTGTAGGCTCGGGCGCGTTGCTCGGCCTGGGCCAGACCAGTGGTGGGAGTGTCCTTGCTCACGTGGGCGAGACTCCAACGTGAGCGAGATCTCGTCAAGGCACACGTCGGCTCTGGCTTGACACAACAGACATTGTGTCACCTTGACCTCGGCAGGTATGCAGGGACGGATTTGCGCTCGATTGTTATGCAGGGATCCATACCGGAGTCATCAGCCACCTCCCGATGCTTAAGACGCCCGACGACAAGCCGACCCAGAGCAAGACGCTGGCGATGCGATGCATCTGGTAGAGGGGGTAGTACCCCTCCCAGAGGCGCTCTCCCTTCCATGCCGGGGTAACGTGTGACCGTTCTTCCTCGTCACGCATCGGGGCTAAGCGCCATGTCAAGAAGCCCCGTATTAGGTTGTAGAGAAGGACAAGAATCGCTGGCACCCATGTGGCCCAGTCCTTGTCGAAGCCGAGGAGCACATACCAGACTTGCTCTTCTCTACACTCGGCCTGAAGGCACTTGGTCTGACGCTCCTTTGGGAATACGGCCTTGGCTTTGAGCGTGGCTGGGCTATCCGATTGGAGCATCTGTTCTGAGAATTCCTGCCCCTTGTTGACGCCCACCAACATTGCGGTGCGCAGTCCCAGCGGAATGATGAAAGCCAGAAGCAACAGCAAGTGAAACATCATCATCGGGCCGGTGTAATTGCGGCGTATGATACTCCAGGGGTCTCTGGAATGTGGGTCAATTTTGGCGCTGCGGATGCAGGTACTGTCGAAAATGAAGCCACTGGCGCCACGTAGATCGGCGTCATTTAGATGAGCCTCTGCGAGATGCGCCCCATCCAGATGAGCATATTTGAGATGTGCCCCTTCCAGATGAGCCCCCTCAAGGCATGCCCCCTCTAGATGAGCCCACAAGAGGTTCGCTCCCTTCAGATGAGCCCACAAGAGGTCCGCTCCGTCCAGATGAGCCCCCTCTAGATTAGCCCCATCCAGATGAGCATATTTGAGATGTGCCCCTTCCAGATGAGCCTCTTTGAGATGTGCCCCCTCCAGATGAGCCCCCTCTAGATGAGCCCCCTCCAGATGAGCTCCTGAGAGAACAGCTGCTACAAGCAGAAACCTTCCCTCTTTATCCACCTCCACCGCCCGCCCCAAAATTTCCTCAAGCCGCTTCTTCGTCTCTTCCTTCGAGAGCTTCACCACTTCGTCTGCCACAGCCGCCTCCTTTCAGCGGCAGCCTCCATCATGACGTGCGCGGGTTCAAGGGGAGGCCTACTGCATGAACCTGGTCCTCGAGAACGGCGCAGAGCCCTCTCTGGCACAGGCCGCTCGGGCCCTTTCTCACAGGGGCAGACATCAGTCATGCCAGCGGCATCCCGACATTTCGGGCTCAGAACCGGATGCGGTATGACACAAGAGCGTGCTTAAGATGCGCACCCTCGACTTCTTCCATCGGCATCTGGTGAAGTAGTAGTACCTCAAGCGCCTCGACGGTGCGCACTATGCGAATCCCAACCCCGCGCACCATGCCCTCGCCGAGTTGGGGTGGGTGAGCAGCTCCTGGTACTTCGCCTCTTCCCGCAGCTCGTCGCTAGGTAGTTTGGTGCACCGCATCCGCGAGAGCGACCGCCGCATCTCAGCGAAGAAGCCGCTAAAGCCGCGCCGACCAGTGCGAGCCGCTACCGCGCTCTGCAGCACGTACCCTGAGGGAGTGCATCGCGAATGGCATGGACTTGTTCCTACTGACGCTGGACATCCAGGAGCTCCCGCTGCAAATGGAGGTTGAGTCTGTCGCCGTGGCTCCTTCACGGAGCGGTACTTGCGGAGCAGCATTGTGTACGCTGGACTGGCGCGAGCAGCGGGCGTTGTGGGCAGAGCTGAGCGCTTGATACAACCCGAAACAGACATGATCCGCGAACGCTGCTGTGGCATGATATTAAGCGCATTTCTGTTCCACCCGAGAACGAGATACGAGCGGGTGTTTCGCCCGAGCCGCGAGTACTGAGATGGCCAAGGCCGAACAAGCTAAAGCGTTGACTCGTTGCCACTCAGAAGGCGTCGAGATGCGCTTCTACGCGATGATCATGGAGTTCGGATCTAGACGTGTCCACGCGTGGCGTGGGCTATCGCATCAGGAGGTCTGATGGACCGAGTCGCCCGCGCATTCTACGAGCTGAAGTTCCGCGATGCGTTTCATCGAAAGACTGGCAATGCGTTCCAGGACTTCTTCGCAGACGTCATGGAGAAGGCTCATCCTGGCGACTTCAGGCGGGTCCGTCCGTGGGGGAATGTCGGCGACAAGAAGAACGACGGCTACCTCAAGTCGACACGAACGCTCTTTCAGGTGTACGCGCCTAACGAGATGAGTGCAGCGACCGCGATCGCTAAGATCGACGAAGACTTCAATGGCGCCATCCCCCATTGGAAGGAGCATTTCGACAGCTGGATCTTCGTCCACAACTCCGTGAACGGCCTTGGCCCAGATGTCACCAAGAAGCTTTTGGAGTTAGACGCCGCCCACGAAGTTTCAGTCGGTCACTGGGGCGAAGAGGAACTCCGGCAGAAGGCATTCGAACTCAGCGATGCTAACTTGGCTTCCCTGTTGGGGCCGGCCCCAACAATCCGTGATATGCTTGACCTCGGGTTGGAGGCGCTTGCGCCAGTGCTCGACCAAGTCTCTGCGATGCCGGCTCCAGAGAACCCTGATCTGCGGCCGCCGCCAGCGGACAAGATCTCCAGGAACATGCTGTCACAGCACGTGGAAACTCTCTTGAAGGCGGGGATGACCCGTGCAGATTTGGTCTGTAAGTACTTCAGCGTTCAGCCAGCGAGCCAAGACGACATCGCGCAAAGCTTCCGTCGCCACTACGAGGAGCTCCGCGACGGAGGCATGAGCCCCGATAATATTTTCAGCGAGCTTCAGCAGTACGCAGGTGGTGGGGCTGTTCCGAGTCCGGCAAGACAGAGCGCGGTACTGGCCGTGCTCGCCTTCTTTTTTGAGGAGTGCGACATCTACGAGCGAGATGGAGGCGCGTCATGATACTGCCGACCAAGGGCGTGGAGCCGCGCAAAGCTATGTTGTCCGTCGGTGCCGTCGTGTTGCGCCACCTGGATGAGCCCAAGACTGTGTCGCGTCTATGGAACGATGTTCGCTCCGGCACGGAGAACCCGCCTGGATTCACGTTCGACTGGTTCGTCCTGGCCCTCGACCTTCTCTTCACAATGGGGGCCATTGACCAGTCGGGCGGTCAGATCAGGCGACGGAACGCTGAAGCTGGGGATCGATCATGATTCGCCGTATCTACAGCAGCGATCTTGCGAGCTTCAAGGAGCTGGAGTTCGGAAGAGGTCTCAATATTCTACTTGCAGAGAAGAGCGACGGCGCCACTGACAAGCAGACCCGCAACCGGGCTGGAAAGTCGAGTATGGTGGAACTCGTCCACTTCTTACTTGGCTCAAACGCCGACAAGAAGTCGCTCTTCCGGAACGACGAGCTTGTCAACTTCACCTTCGGCATGGAGTTCGATCTCGACGGCAAGTCCACTCGGGTTGAGCGGACTGGAGCCAAGCCAAGTCCACTCGAAGTCGCAGCCTCATTCGAGGCATGGCCAAGTCAGCCCCGTGAGAAGGACGGCGCGCATTTGATCTCGAACACCAACTGGAAGTTGGTGCTCGGCGAGTTGATGTTTGGCATAGGCTCCAACAATGAGACGTGGAGTCCTTCATTTAGGTCACTCCTCTCGTACTTTGTCAGGCGTGAGCGCTCGGGGGGCTTTCACCAGCCGATGCAGCATTTCCGACAGCAGATGCTGGCGGATCAACAAGTGAACATCTCCTACCTTCTGGGCCTTGATTGGACTGTGCCCCAGCAGTGGCAGCTTGTGAGAGAGCGTGAGAGCGCAGTGAAGACCCTGAAGAAGGGGCTCAAGGACGGAGTCTTCGGTGACGTCATCGACAAGGCGTCTGTACTCAGGACAAAGCTTGTTGTTGCCCAGGACCGCGTCCGTCGCCTGAAAGACCAAGTCGCGTCCTTTAAAGTCGTTGCGGAGTATCATGAGCTTGAGCAGGAGGCCTCGGACCTGACGCGGAAACTCGGCGAGTTGTCCGATGACAATACCCTCGACCGGCGCTACATCACGGAGCTTAAGCAGACAACTGTCGAAGAAGTGCCGCCACCACCAGCTGATCTCGAGAAGCTTTACCAGCAGGTAGGAATCGTACTTCCGGACTTGGTGCAACGACGGTTCGACGAAGTGAGGGCGTTCCACGAATCAGTAACAAGTAACCGGAAATCGTACCTCCGCAACGAGCTTGAAGAGGCACGGGCGCGTCTCGCCGACCGTGAACAGCAGATGGAGCGTCTCGATCGGCGTCGCGCCGAAGTGATGGGGATCCTCCAGTCGGCTGGCGCCCTTGAGCACTTTGCAGCCCTGCAAGGCGAAGTCGCTAGGGCAGAAGCCGAAGTCGAGGCCTTACGCCATCGGTACGAGACGGCCGAGGCGGCCGAGGCTGGCACGCTGAAGCTCCGTCTGGAGCGCGACCAGCTTCAAGAACGACTCCGGCAAGACTACAGCGAGCAAGAGGAACGAGTTGCAGAAGCCATTCTGACCTTCCAAACAATCTCGTCTGCTCTATACGAGGAGTCGCAGGCAGGCAGCTTCACGATCACGCCAACCGATAACGGTCCAGTGTTCGAGATCGAGATCCAAGGCTCAAAGAGCAGGGGCGTCTCGAACATGCAGATCTTCTGCTTTGACATGATGCTAACCCTGCTCAGTCTGAAGCGCGGACGGAGCCCTGGGTTTCTCGTACACGACAGCCACCTGTTCGACGGAGTCGACGAGCGTCAGGTTGGGAAAGCTCTCGCGCTTGGCGCGGCCCTCGCTGAAAGGCACGGTTTCCAGTACATCGTGTCGCTCAACACCGACGACATCCCTCAAGAGGTGCCGCCAGGTTTCAGCGTCGAGGATTACGCGTTGGATATTCGGCTCCTGGACTCGACGGAAGAAGGTGGGCTCTTCGGGTTCCGGTTCGAGTAGTACTTGATCGCGCTGCGCATCACCGCGGCCAGCCACCATCCGCAGAGCTGTTGATCAAGAAAGAGATACCCGAGGTGTGGGGCCTGGCCGAGGTGCGCCCTCAAGGTGAAGGCACGATGGTGAAGGTAGTCGTACGGTGCTTCGCCTGAAAGGGCAGAGGCGGGGCCGCCGCCGGTACGAGATCTCTGCCGCCGAGCTCCAGTTGCTCCTCGGCGCTGTGGGCAAGATTAGCTCGGGCTACCCCGAGGGGCTCTATGAAGCGTTGCTGCTCGAGCCCCCCTCCCCTTCTGAAAACCATGACACAGGTCATAGTTTTTGAGGCCATTGAGCTGGATATGACGCCCTCATCAGCCTTAGCGGACTCTCGCTTAAGTTCGCTAAGTTTAGCTAACTCTCGCAAACATCAGCTAACATTAGCGAGACTAAGAATGCCTGTGCTACACCTCGCGAGACCTCGCTACCATTCGCTAACTTCAGCGAACCTAAGCGACATCGAGCGAAGTGTAGAGCAGACGAACGAGTACACGTGCATATGCGCTAACATTAGCTAAGACAAGCTAAGACAAGCTAAAATTGATGAGGGTGAGCGATCATCAGCGAGAGCCCGCTAAAGTTAGCGAATGGTAGCGAGGTCTCGCGAGATGTAGCGGGGAGGGGGCGACTTCAGGAGTCGCTGATGTGGCCGAGCACCTTGAACCGCTCGACCAACGCCGTCTCTACGAGCTTGGAGATGGGGATGCCGGTGGCGTCGCTGACTTCCTGGGCGAGCTCGTAAAGGCCGGTCTTCATCGAGATGCCATAGGCCTTCGACCGGCCCTGCTTGTGGCGGGGCTTGTCCTCTGAAGCATCAGCCTGACGCCCGCGGGAAGCTGCAGCCTTCTTTTTCGGCTTGCTCGACGCCTTGGGCTTTGGTGCCTTCGCGGCTGGCGTCTTCGCCTTGGTTGCCACCGGCTTCTCATCGCTGGTGCTGTCATGCGCCGCAGCACCAGCGGAAGGGCTTCCTTCGACAGGCTTCTCGCCGTGCAGCGCCGCAATCTTTTCGAGCGAGCCGCTGAGCATCTTCGACTGATCGAGATCTCGTTTTTTAGCTGGCATTGAGCTTCCCCAGTACCTCGGCGGTCAGGGCCAAGTAGTCTTTGGCCCCGTTGGAGTCAGGATCTGACTCAATCACCGGAACCCCACGGGTGAAGGCCTCCGAGAGCCGAACATTCTGTCGAATCATCGTCTCGAAGATGGGCAAGCCCTCAGCGCCCTTGAGGCTGCTCAACACCGCCTGAGTCAGCTTGAGTCGAGGGTCGACCCGGCAGGGGAGAACACCAAGCAGGCGCAGCTCCTGAGCAACGATGATGTCTCGAAGCACCTGGGCCGTCCGCTCGAGCTTGGCGATGCCTCGCACCGAGGCGCCCTCGGGGTAGATGGCGATGATGTACTGGTCGCAGGCCACAAGCGCATTGAACATCAACACCGAGAGGTGCGGCGGCGCATCGATGATCACGAAGTCGTACTCATCCGTCTTGCTGAGCGCCTTGCGCAGGAAGAACTCGCGCCCGGGCTTGCCCTGCAGCTGGATGTCAGTGTCGTCTTCCGGTGCCGGCACCAGGTCGAGGCCTTCGATGGAAGTGCTCTCCACCACCTCGGCGATGCTCTTCCCCTCGAGCATCACGTCATGCACGCCCATGAGCTCGTCTGGATCATGGCCCAGATGAGCCGTTGCATGGCCCTGAGGATCCATGTCCACCAGCAGCACCTTCTTCCCGTGCGTTTTCGCCAGGACCGCGGCCAGGTTCACCGAGGTGGTGGTCTTGCCCACGCCACCCTTCTGATTCACCACCGCCAGGGTGATCGTTTTTCCCACGTCTTCCACCTTTCAAAACTGCGCTAAGGTTAGCTCGCAGTAGCGAGACTTAGCTAACCTTAGCTCGGCAGAGGGTGCAACTTCCTGATGACGATTTGATCAATGATCTCGAACAATCACCCGGACCACACGGTAGCTAGTACTCGCTAACATTAGCGAATGATAGCGAACCCAAGCGAACGTTAGGTCAAGATCGCGAGGCTTCGCTACATGCACGAAATTGCGATCTTTTTTCTTGTCTGATGCGGGGAGATCGACGATGGATCGGTGATGATGTGGCCTCGACCAGGGCCCAAACAGAAAACCCCCGAATCTCCGCTCTGGCCTGGTAACCGATGGAGAATCGAGGGTTCAAACCGAGGCAGTGAAAAACACAAACCCTGGTCAAGGCTGAAACTGGGAGCAAAGGCTTCCAGGGGGGCCGACTTGTATTCTCGGCAAGTCAGCCTCTCCGGACAAGCATTTTCCTCTCAGCCAGCTGTGGTTTTACACGGTGCCCGGGGCCAGAGCCCTTGGGTCAGTAGGGGAGATGCGGCTTGTGAGCGGGCGCGGTCAAAAGCGCGGTGGAGGGTACGATATCGACGCCGGATCGCGTCGAGACACCTCCAGTGCGCCTTTGACGACGGTGTTGGTGCCTGCTAAGCATCAAGCCATCTGGTCTCGCGCCTGTGGGATCCTGCGCGGCGCCATCCGTGCAGATCGAATCAACCCCATCCTCGCCAACGTCGCCCCTGTGGAGCTCGGGCCCAGAGTTGTCCTGCTCGCCGGCGCAGACGGCTTCTGGATCGACACAGCTCGGGACCAGTACGCAGCCTACTTCGCCGAGGCCTTCTCCACGGTCCTGGAAAGGGAAGTACTCGTCGAGTTCGAGGTGCGCGATGGAGATCTCGTCGAAGGCGCCCAGCAGAGCGCGATCGAGCAGCCTCAGTTGTGGGCCCAGACACCAGCCCCCATCACCGATGCGCGACAGCAGCGTCGGCTCGCCTACACCCTGAGTCCCTTCGCCCAGGTGGCACCGCTGCCCATGTCGAGCGGAGAGGCGCACTGGTCGACGAGCCAGGGGCACACCCGCCTCGATGCGACTTCGACGAAGGGCCTGCCCCACGGGGGCCTCGGGCGCCGCCTCCTTGTCCACCTGGTCACCGCGGTGATCCGCTCTGGTCTGGTCTCGCCCGGCGCCGGCGGTCTACCCAAGGATCCTGAGCCCATCGAGATCTCCCCATCACTCGCGGCGCTGATCAGAGCCGTGGGGGGGAAGTCCGACAGCGGCGGCGCGAAGGGCGCCCGGGCCGCCATCACCGAGCAGCTCGCCGCGATGCTCGCCACGACGTGGCAGATCCGAGAAGGGGAGTCGGAGATCTCACTGCGGCTCTTCGACGAGGAGGTCCTCACCCTCGAGGCACGCAAGCCCGTCCTCCTCACCCCGACGAAGCAGCTGCTCGAGCTCGCACGCAACCGGATGGTCTGCCTGGACCAGGCCACCGTCCACGAGATGGGTCGCGACTGCACGGCCTTGGACCTCTACTGCTGGGCCACGTGGAGGAACCACCCACACCAGGACCGGAAGGCCGTCTTCATCTCACTTGAGTCGATGGCCCAGCAGCTGGGACGCACGTGGAAGAGATCCAGCGCATGGGCCAAGAGGCTCGCTGAGGGCCTCGCCCGGGTGCAGCAGATCTATCGCCACCTCGACGCCCGCATGCAGAAGGTGAGGGGCTACCTCCGCCCGGCCCTGCGTCTTGCAATCTCCTCACCCCATATCAGCCCAGGCTCACCGCCAGATCGGCCACCTCGAGCCTGAGGCGATCACCTCAAAGTCATCACCACCGACCTGGCCCCCGACGAAGGGAAGCGCCGACCCGTCCGTGCAGCTGAGCTGATTGGAGTACTCCACGCACCACACACCTCGAGGTGGAGCGCGGCGAGCCTTGAGAGCGCCGATCTGTGGCCGAGCAACAGGCCCTCTTCTCGCTCTTGTTCTGCACTCTGACCCACGAGCCGCAGGAGCCAATGCATCAGCATGCAGAAGCTGAAGCCTCATCTTGAAGGAAGAGAGACAGCGAGGTGCAGAAGCGCACTCGGCCAGGGGCAGGAGCACCCAGCACAAAACAGGTAGGGAACAGATAGAGACAGATGAGGCCCTACAGGGCCGGGGAAGGCGCCAATCCAAGGTGGGACAAGACAGAGTCGACGAGGTCTGGGAGGCCCGTCTTCTTTGTGAGGACGGGGAATTGCTTGGGCTCCAGGCCTTTGCTTCCTGTGAGGAGGATCGAAGGCACGCCACGGCGTTTGAGGATCTGGGCGATCTGTCCACCCGTCACAACGCCGAGCTTGAGATCCAGGACAGCAAAGTCGATGTCTTCGCAGTCGTCGATCATCTCAATGGCCCTGCTGCCGGATCGTGCTGTGATGTAGGTCGCATCTGGCCACTTGGCCTTGAGCGCTCTCACCGCTGCCTTCAGGTCGATCTCGTCATCGTCTACCACAAGGATCTTCATGTTTGGCCTCGTTCGATCCATCGCTCGAACATGCCTTCGATCCGCGTGAGCTGCTCTTTGATACCAGCGATCTCTGTGTCCAACTGGCGCTCCAGCGAGCGATGACGCTCATCGATCTTGGCATTTTGAACGCCGACATCGTGGAGTGATCGGGTGACGCTCTCCTGGTTGTATTTGAAGTCGGAGCGCAGCTCCTTGACCTTCTCTTTGAGCGTATCAACCTCAGATTTGAGCTCGCCTTGTTTGACTCCCGCGTCCTGAATGGCCTTTCGCTGATGGAGAATGAATGCAACGAGGGGCACGGCAGTGCCCACGGCTGCAATTGAGATTTGAACAAGCCCGTCCACAGTTGATGCCCTGTCTCAAAAGACCAGAGCGCCAGCAACGAATGCGGCGCCCAGCCAAAGAAAGTCGGTCCATGATCTACTCGTCGCCCGGCTCAACGCCTGACGACTGTTCTTGAGGTCGAGTGCACACTGCCTGGCCTGCTGCCCACGGGCCTGCTCGCACATCTTCTTCGCGTCGTGTGCCTTCAGGCGCAGCCTTCGCTCGCTGTCTGCCTGGGCCCGGAACTCAGCCACCGCCTTGTTGGCCTCGAGGAACTCAGCCTCGGGCATCAGGACACCGGCGATGGGCCCGGGGCAGCCCTGGGGCAGCGATGCCGCCCGGGCGTATGACTCGGCGGGCAGACAGGGCACACAGAAGGTCTCACCGTCGGCGGTCCACAGTCCCTGCTCTGCGGGGCACCGCGTGGGTACCTCGCCCGGCACCAGCAGGGCCGAGACCATCACTGCCGTCATCCACGTCATCATGAGGGTGGCTCCCAGTTCGGCTCTCGGATCCCAGGCATCCTCTGAGCTGCAGCTGCTTGCCCGACCTCGTCTCGAGCAGCTTGAGCGTCTGCCTGAATCTGGGCGTCCTCTTCCCTGATGGTGGTGCTGTGATGCGCCACAGCAGCATCAGCTGACTCTGCTGCCTGCTCCGCGCGATCGATGGCCTGGTCAACGGCGGCGATGTCCTCGGACTTCTTCCTGTAGGGCGGAGGCCCAACCTCACCGCCGAGGAGGAAGCTGCCCAGGGCCAAGACAGGCGCCCACAGCCATGCCGGCGCAGAGACGCACCACAGCAAGACAACGAGCAGGAACCAAATCCACACAGGGATGCGAGTAAGCCAGATCATCGCCACCTCACCCCCGAGGGCGTCACCCCTCGCTCGATCCAGGATGAGAAGAGCTGCCCCAAGCTCTTCGGGGATCCCTGGTACAGGCCGCGGTGTGTCTGGCTGGCGCTCTTGCGCTTTGGGTGAGGCCCCACGCACTCCACGAGGATCCGACCCTGATGGTCGATACACAGCTTCAGGTGCCGGTCGTCACTCTCCCAGGTGAAGTACTGCCCGGCGTCATCCTCTCCCTGCTCTACAGGGACAGGCATCTGCTCTTCGACAGCCCGACTGGTCAGGGACAAGGGATCGTCGCGTTCGAGAATGAGTGTCATCGGGCCACCTCGGTGAGAAAGAAGAGAAGGGGGCCGAGCCAGAGCAGGAGCAAGCGCATGACCCGACCCCCAGGATGAGGTGCCTACGTTTTCCTCCGAGCTCATCCACCGGAGGTTGAAAGGTTCCCCAGGTAGGGGCAGTGGGCACGCACACAGGCTGGCGTGTAGGTCCCACTGGTCGGTATGACGCTTACGAAGGGGCGGGTCTGATGGCCAGCTTGGGCAGGTACTGGTGGAGCAGGAGCGCACCAGGACCCGTGAAGACACCCGCGATGAGCGCATCAAGCCACGTCGTTTCGGACGAAAGCCCCATGGCAATCGCTGCCACGATGCCGATGATCAGCGTGAGTAATCGGATCCTTTGACCCGTGAGCCAGCCCACGAGGGGGCCCCACCTCCGGAGCGCGCCGATCACGACGAAGAGCACGGCTGCAAGCGCTCCGGAGATGGTGACCACTGAAGGATCTGCCACGGCGAGCTTCACCGCGGCCAAAGCGTCACTGCCACTCTTGAGGATCTGCCCCGCCTCAGGGACGGGGGCGGCCTCGTCCCAGGGGGCGGGCGTGGCGGTGCTCTCTTCGGCGGTGACCACGGCGGCACCGGGGACGACGTCTGGTAGAGGAGGGCTCTGCGCGAGTGCCTGGGCCCCGAAACACAGAGGCAGGCAGCAGAGCAGAAACAGTTTGAGCGTTCGCATGTGATTGCTCCTGAGTCTGAGATGAAGAGAAGAGGGTGAGATCGAAAGGGGAGCCACCCATCGGCCCAGGTGGCTCAGTCACAGCACCGAAGCGAGTCGCTTACGGGGTGTTGTTGGTGATGTTCACCGTGGCGATGCGCCCGGGGCGGTAGGCCTTCAGGGCGTGGGCGGTGACGACACCGGCTTCGCGCAGGCCAGTGCGGGGGTTCGTGAAGTCGGGGCCCACAGACTGCACGGGGAGGAAGTTGCCGAAGACGAGCGTCGGCATGTTGTCGTGCTTGGCCTGCTGGATGAGCGTGAACTCAGGCAGCTCGGTGAACTCGAAGATCTGAATGCCTCGGTTGCGAGCGGTGGCCCGCAGGTTCGAGAACTCGTTGATCGTCGCAGTACGCACGTCGCCCGCGTTGGCCTGGTCAGCGACCTCGAACTGGTAGTGGTTCGAGAGCTCGAGCACCTCCATGGCCAGCGGATCACAAATGACCTGGTTGGTGGGTGCCTTGCCGTACCGGTGAGCCCGGATCTTGCGCGCGTTCATGGCGATTCGCTCGCCGAGGACACGACGCCACTCCACGATGTTGGCACCCTCGTAGTAGCTGCCGGATGCGGGGTAGACGTCATAGGCCGTCTGGTGCTGCGAGTTGGCCACCAGGGCAGCCAGGATGCGCGACTCGATGCCCTGCCGGATGGCTCGATCCATACCCGCGCTCAGGATTTCGTCGAGATTCCGCCCATAGCTGGACCGCATGCGGAACCGGCTCTGCAGCGTGGACTCCGCACTCAGGAAGTAGTAGGCGGCCGTCATGGTGTCTTCGGTGATGCCGAAGCCGATACGGTTCGACTGACCGATGCCTTCAGGCGTGGGCGCTGCGGAGTAGTTGGGATCCCGCCCCACAGCCAGCGGGGAGTCGGCGCCGTAATCGTTGTTGTCCTCGCGGGTGTACTCCTCAGTGAAGATGTTGCCCTGCTCTTGCAGCATCTGCACACCGGTCACCAGATCGAAGGCGCCGAGGCCCTCGAAGATGTCCGAGATGAGACCAAGAACCTGAGGCCCGTGCAGGTGGATGTCCGTGGTGCCGACGGCCTCTTGGGCTGCCTGAGGCGTCGAGAGGTACGCGTGCTGGACCGCCACGGCGGCGAGGAGCGCGCGCTTTCGAGCCAAGGGCAAATGGTCGAGGCTGCGCCCGAACGACTCCAGAGCGGCCTCGATCTGCTTCTCGTGGTCGCCAGGCAGTGCACGGTTGAGCCCGAGCACCCCCTTGGGCGCAGCTGCGGCGAGTTCTGCGGGGAGATTGAATTTGGGAAGCATGGTTTCACCTCATGCGATGGGTGTGGGCTCAGGCTCCGCGCTCAAGCGGAGAGCTTTGAATTCAGACGTTGTGCTCTGCTGGCTTCCGGGAGAGGCCGGTTACTTGCCGTACTTGTAGGGGTTGGCGCTCTCTTGGCCGGACTCGGGGGTCTTCCCACCGACGTCAGCGCTCTCCTTGCCGTCTTCGGGGGCGCCTTCGTTGAGGGTGTTTTGACCCTCCACTGCCTCCTTGGCCGGGCTGAGCGCCTTGGCGTCCTCGACGAGCTTGAAGTCGGCGGTGGCCTGTGACTGCGCAGCCTCGACGGACGTCAGAGCGCCGCTCTCCACGGCGCTCTGCACGCGACCGGCGATCATGCGCATGACCCGATCCTCACCGGCCCAAGCCTCGAGGGCCCGCCGGGTGCCCTGCTCGAGCTTGAGCTGAGCCAGCTGAGCGTTCGCCTCCTCGGCGGCCTTCTGAGCAGCCGCGGCGCTTTCGCGTGCAGTCTCCGCCTCCTGCTCGGCCTTGGCCAGGCGGGTGCGGTCGACGTCGGCCTGCAGACGCACAGCTTCGAGGGCCTTCTCGGCACTCTCCGCAGGCTCATCGGAAGTGATGGCCTCCATGGCCTTCTCGGTCAGCGCGCGCTGCGTGGGGTTGAGCCCCTTGAAGCGCACGAGAGCGTCTCGGTCTGCCTCGTCGAGCAGGGTCATGGGATCAGGCTTGGGGGCCGACTCCTGAGCCTTCTGCACGACGGCGTTGAACAGCTCGGGGTGCTTCGTCTTGAACTCTTCTTCGGTCATCTGTGCCTCCTGGGCCGGTACAGCCCCTGGGGTGTCGTCGCCCCCCGAGGGGGCCGTGTCTTTGGAAGGAGAAGGTGTGGTGATGGTCAGCTCGGGCGCCGACTCGGTGACGCGCTCGAGGACACGCTCGAAGGCCGACTCGAGGGCCTCCTCTGCGTCAGCAGGCATCACGAAGGTGTCGGCGCCGGGGAAGCGCACGACGTCGAACCCTTTCAGCACGGCGATGCGCGACAGCTTCACCACCTTGCCTGCGTGGTCCTGGTTGGCGGCCCAGTAGGGCGACTCCTCGTCGATCTTGTGGGGCACGCACCAGACCATCGAGTCTTGGCTCATGCCCAGCGGGAGCCCTGCCTTCCAGCACACAAACACATCGGTGCCCGTCGAGGTCTTGAGCAGGCCGATGCGGCCCTTGGCGACCACGGAGCCGTCGTCGAGTTCCTCGGTCTCGACGCTGAGCAGGCGCAGCGCCACGTTCCGAAACTTGTCCAGGTTCCTGTGCTTGTATACGTGGCCGTCGAGGCCCGGGATCATCGACTTGGACGCCATCTCGTTGAGCTTGGCGCAATGCTCGATGTAATCGCTGGTCAGGTAGAGCTTGCCGTTCTTCGTCACCCGACCGGCGCGGCCGAGCTCAGCAGGCAGCACCGCGTGATACAGGTCGGGGTCGAGCCCGGCCTTGGCAACGTCGTCGCCGAGCAGCACGCCGTCGCCGCTGGGGCTCGGCAGCGTCACCGCCTCGAGTGAGTGCTCCTCTTGGCGCTCCTCGGAGTCGAAGGCGAAGTGATCTCGGGGGCCAGTGCTGGGAAGTGCGTCAAGCATGGACCCAGGGTGTGGGCCATTCCGGCGCATGCCAAAACCGGGGGGAAAATGAGGGTTTTCGGTACGCGGAGCGCCTACCGCCTCTGTCTCAGCTGCACCCCCGATGACCCGCGCAGTTGCACGATGGGGGCGTCCTCCCAGCCCTCTTGGCCCTGACGCAGCATTCGGCGGAGCACATTCTGGGCATGGGTCACGATGGCCTTTGGGTCTCGATCGCGCCTGCCATCCCAGATGGCGCGGATCAGACTCTTGAGCCTTCGCTGCTGTTTCTTGGACAGGGGGAGGCCATCAAGAGTCGACGGCGTGGGTGGGGCAGGCATGGATCAAAGGAGCTGGGCAGCTTGCAGGCGCTCACGCACCTGGAACATCTTGCCGCTGCGGGTGAGGCGCAGATCTACAGCCGCGGGGCAGTCTGGGCCCAGGCTCTCGATGGCTCGCTCGACGTTGGCTCGCTCGTTCAGATCAGCGCGCAGAACAGCCCGGTAGAGTCTGCGGCGCAGACTGCTCTCAGTCGCGGCCTCCATCGTGGGCGCCGGCGTGCCCGAAGACACAGGCACCCACATTTTCTTGAACTCCACCTCGGTGACATCACCCAGCGTGATGACGCCGCTGGCGTCGACGGTGAAGTCGATGCGCTCGTGCGTGTTCCGCTGGATCTTGGTCGTCGTGCCACCTTCACGCTTCTCGGTGGTGTAGGTGACGTGGACGATGAAGTGATCGCCGTAGATCTCGTTGAGGAACCAGTCATACCGGTGGACGCCGAGGCCGTCGTATCGGGGGTTGAGGGTCGTATACGCCTTGCGTCGGAACTGGTTGACACTCTCATCGTCGACGAGGCCCAGGGCAGCCTCGACGGCACGCTCCATCTTGGGTGCGGGCTTGTCTTCGTGCTTGAACATGGTCTCTGCCCTCCATTGGGGGTGGTCATGGGTGAGGGCAGGTTGGGTGATGGTCGCCGGCGGTGGCGAAAGAGGGGGAAAGACTCAGAGCACCTCTCGAAGCACGAGGCCTCGAACGGTGACGAGGGGGGTTGGTACCAGATCGGTACCGTTGGCGAGCAGCCGCTCCTGCAGCGTATGGGCAGCTTGTGAGATCTCACCGGCGTTGGCCACCTCGACGAGAGCCACCGTGTTTGGATCTGCGGGCACAGGGCCGGCGGCGAGGGGCCCCGCCTGGCCGTCGACACCCACCATGCCGTTGCCATCCCAGATGAGCGCGAGCGTGTGACCGTCAATCTCGAGGCCCTGCAGCAGGTCGAGGTGTCCTTGCCAACTGCTCAGGGCCGGCTGCACCTCGGGAGATCTCATCACAGACGTCGCCGGCGGTGCGCTGAGCATGATGCCTCGATCGAAGGCCCAAGACCGGCGCTGAGGGCGCCTCACCCGTCTGCTCATGGCACCCGACTGGCGCGTGGTCTTCGCGACGCCGCTCTCGGCGCCTGTGCGCCAGCCTGTCTCCACATCGGGGCTGAGCAGGAAGCTCTGTCCGAGCAGGATACGCCCCAGGCGTAGATCCCCGTCGGTGCGCTGGGTGCAGCCGGCGAAGGTCAGGCGGCAGTACCGGTACCGGCTCGTCTCGTCAGGGAAGGCGTGGGCCAGATCTACCGCAAAGCGATCCGAGATGATGGCCCAACTGTCGGCGGCGCCCAGCCAAGTCGCTGACTGCTCAAGGTAAAGGGTGTCATCCGTGTTGCTCTCGATGCGCACCACGTTGCCGTTCTCGTCGGCGAGGTAGAAGCGTGGGCCATGGGCACCCGAGGCAAACTGGTCTCGCCGCCATGGGCCTCCGCTCGGCCCTCTGAGCGTCACTCGATTCCCGTTGATGGTGATGGTCCAGTTCGCATGTGGGCCGAAGGACCACAGGGCCGCAGAGCGATGGGCGGTCGAGATGCCGGGGCCAATGGAGAAGGGCGTGCCGACGATGTAGCTCACCGCTGGGGTGCCCCAGTCATTGGTGTCCGACATCTCGATGCGCATGACGGGCCAGTTGCGTCCCACCACTGCAAAGGCTGTGGGGCGAAGACCTCGGCCCTCGCCGGCGTCGAGGATGATTTCAACGTCGTTGGCGTCGGTGTCAGATCTCCACTGCTGCATGGTGGGCTCGCGCAGGATCTGGTCGGCGCCGTAGGTGTACTCGGTCTTGAAGTTGAAGGCGCCCCGCGTGAGCGCCTCTCCACGCCATCGAGCCTCGGCGCCCCGAAGGAACCACTGCGCAGGCTCCTGCCCGAGCTGGGCTGAGCGCATGCGGTTGGTGATGCCGGCGTCCTGGCGAACCAACGCCTCGCCGGTGGTGGCCAGGACCTGGTCCGAGTCCTGGTCTACCCAGTCCACGCCCCGCTGGATGGGCATCTTGAAGTCAGCAGTCGCGCTGGGCCGGTGCAGGTGCACGCTCTTCCAGACGCTCTCGGCCCCGCTGGTATCAATCTGGCCCCACCAAACCACGTCACCCTCGAAGAATGGAATCTGGATGATGGCCCCTGAGTAGATCTCTGCGAAGGGCGCGTCGAAGTCAGGATCGAGTGTCAGATCATGCGCCCGAGCCAAGGCCGAGACCTCGCCATCCCTCATGGCGATGATCACCTCGAGGAACTGCCCCGATGGCAGATCGACGCTGCCGAGCGTCTGGCTCGTGACCAACTCGACAAGGTACAGGGTCGTCGTGGCCCCGTTGACCTCGCAGCGCAGGCTGACGATCTGCTCCTTGTCGTCAGCCTGGTGGGCCAGGGCGAACCGCAGGCCGATCTCATCTTGGCTCTCATCGCCTCCGCTCACGGGCTTGAAGACAACCCTCAGCTGGCCCTGGAGGGAGTCATCAGAGTTCTGCAGAGCGGTTGTCTGGTAGGAGACGGCCCGGCCCTGGGAATCCAGCCGCAACCCACCCTCGCCAGAGCTGCTCGATCCCACATCCTCGAGGGTGACGGTGTAGGATCCTGAAGCCCCCGTCACCTCTACCCAGGCCATGTCATCTGGCAGCGCTTCGCACGTCCAGCACATCTCATAGACCGTGCCCCGGGTGTAGGGTCGGCCGCCTGCCTGTGGCAGTGAGGCGAGTCGTTCGTGTAGGGGCTGCCAGTGATCCATGCGCAGCGCGACGAGCGAGCTGCTCTCAAGCACCAGATCACTTCTCTCCATCACGTGCTGGGCTACGAGGAGCACTTGCCCCCGGTACTCGACTGCGTCCAGGCCGAGATAACCCTCGTAGTAGATGGTGTTGGCTGCTGCGTTGTAGGCCGGCGCCGCTTGGCCACCGGTGTGCCGGGTGTTGAAGACGTAGGGCCCCATCGGCGTGAAGGCGTTCTGGTAGCTCCCAAGCTCGGGGTGCACGTCGCGCGTGACGGCAGCACGACCCACGAGCTCGTCGATGATCGTAGTCGCGCCCCCGCCTGCTGGTGAAGCGCTGTGTGCTGAGCCGTACAGGTGCAGGTATCCATCGGGGCGCACCACAGGGGCGAGATTCAGGATGCCCCAGCCAGCCGTGCTCGAGCCGAGCAGCTCGCCGCTCTCGACGAAGGTCTGCCATGTGATGCCGTCGGCGCTCATCAGCGGGATGCGGGCCGTCTCATGGCTGTTGTTTCGACGGATGGTCACCGTGCCGAAGACGAGCCCGTTGCGCAGCAGAGTGCACGACACTGTGCCTCCGGGGACTGCTGCGGTGCCCGCACTGAGGAACCCACCTTCGGCAGAGCCTGCGCTGACAAAGACCTGAGGCTCGATGGTCCGAATGAGGTGGGCTGTCCAGCTGTATCCCCGATCAGCAGAGACCAGACTCCACACAGCCTGCTCGGTGAGCACCAGGGCGACGATGTGCCCCGAGGGCAGCAGCTCCATCGCCACAGAGCACAACGGGCTGGTGTCGGACCAGACACCGCTCTGCAGATATACGTCGGGCGAGTTGCCCTCGCAGAAGATCCGTCGGCGCTCGGTCCACGTCGCCCCGTCATCCTCGGAGACGTAGACGAAGAGCCGTCGATCTGTGGGGCTGATGTTCAGGTCCTGGTTGAGCAGCACGCACACGATCTCTTCAGTGTCCGGAAACTGCACCCCGTCGAGGGCGATGCGCTCCGCCAGGTCAAAGGTCAGCGCCGATGGCCCCGGCCCCACCATCTGAGCGAGCGGGCTCCACTTCTGATCACTGGCCCCGAGGCGAGAGATCATCGGCAGCCCACCCACCGAGCCTTGCTGGCGCACCGGAGGGTTGACCGCCGACATGCACCACAGCAGCACATCACCACTGGCCAGGGGCAACAGCTTTGGGTGGTTGTGGTGCCCCTGAGGCGCTGTCGCCTCGTTGTGGTCGATGAGATCAGGCCATCGTCCGACGACGTGGGGAGACTGGCGCAGCTGCAGATCTGCGCTTGCGTCATCACCCTCGCGCACCCAGCCCCAACGGCCGCGCTCCACCGGCCCTGACTTTGTGACGACGAGGGTGCCGGCGACGTCGCCCTCGATCTCACCACCCAGCCCTGGGCGTAGATCACCTCGAGGTAGATCATCACCTGTGCTTGGTTGGCTCACGTGACGCCCCGTCTGGGCCACCTCGTGAGTGTTGACGCGGCGAGCCGCAATCACAGTGGCCTCGGCCAGGGCCGGGTCCGGCAACACCAAATAACGTTCGATCTGTTTCATGCCGGTGATGCTGAGGTGCATCGACCGCCGGCGGCGAATCTGGAGAGCGGGGATTCGCCGACAGACGACGTCTCGACGTAGGTCTGCAGGGGTCACAGCACTCGGAGGAGCCCATGACCATCCCTGCCGGTCGCAAGACCTCCAACATTCGCCGCTCGATTCAGGTGCGCATCGGGGATGAAGTCTCCACCGACACCACCGGGGCCCGCGGGCAGACCACCAGCGTTACCGCTCAGATCCACCATGGAGACCCCTGGGCCGATCCGGAGGCTGTGGGTGATCCCTCACAGGTGCCAGCAGACCAGTGGCTCACCACCACGTGGGTCGAAGACGGTGCCGGGCGCCGCGGCTCGTCTCTCCTGCAGATCGACGTCTACTCCCTGATCAAAGGCCGTGGGGATCTCGATGGGGATCCGCACGGCATGATCGCTGACGACCTGGCTGATGCCGTCGAGGCGCTCTTCGTAGGCCGTGAAGACGATGGGCTCGGGGCCGAGAGAGCACTCATCCCTGTGAGCGACTACATCGTGCCCACCTCGCCCGTGGCAACCACGGAGACGGCCCTGTGCATCACCTCCTCTGGCTCGAGGGGCACACCGCAAGATCGAAGGCGTGTGAGAGCAGGGGCGCACTGGCGCATCACCCTGCGCTTCAGGTTCCGGCTGATTCGGGACCTCTACGACAACGACGCCGCCCTCACCTGAATGCCGCGGTAGGCGCTCCGCGTACCGAAAAGGGCCGTTTTGGCTCCTGTTTTGCCGTGGCGCTTGAACTGAGGGCACATCTGAGGCGCACACCATCCCTCTCACAGGAGGAAAGACATGTCCCTCACTCGTACCGGCGGCGTGAAGAATGCCGCCCACGGCTTTGTTGGCTCCTGGGAGATCCTGGACGCCTTCGTCGACCCCATGGGCGACAACACCAAGATCGAATTCGGCTCGGTCAAAGAAGGTGCCCTCTCGGTCGGTCGTGAGCTGTTCAACTGGCAGACCAACGAGACTCCGCGGCGCACCGCTGCAACGGTCACCACCTCCATCAACATGGCCTTCACCGGTCAGAACGAGGAGCTCACCGCCGGCATCCTGCACATGCAGATCGGCGACGGTCGCATCGATGACGTCAGCACCACCGCCTACGTGGGTGACATCGCCAACGACCCCTACTTCTCCCTTCGGGGCGAGCGTCATCGTGGCGTCGACCAGAGCGGCACCATGACGTTCTTCATGTACAAAGCGCAGGCGGGCGCTGATTTCGAGTTGGGCTCCGGTGATGAGCTTGTCACCACCCCGCTCACCATCAACGCACTGACTGACAATGCGAACGAGTTCAACTCCGGTGGTGGCACCCGCCTCGGTTGGATCAACATCACCGGCTGAGCCGGGTTTCGCCCACGAGCGTCCACCCCCTCCATGCTTGAGCCAACCCAGGAGGCTCGCATGGCAACACCCCACCGAATCTTTGGCCCCTCTGTCCAGGCTGCCGTGAGTCGGCTACGCCGCTCGTCGATCATGGCCCTCTCGGAGTTGGGCTCCCCCGAGAGCTGCGATGATGTCCCTGTCACCGTCGACATCATCCGACGCGAGCTGACGCAGACTGGCTCCTCGGCCCTGGGCATCGTCGACGCACACACCCACGTCTCGGGCCTCAACAACATCCCCGCTCTCATCCGCATGAGTGGCACCTGGCGAGATCAGACCGGGGGAGGCAAGCGGCAGCTCCTCGAGGCCGAGCGCATCGTCGTCTTGCTCGACATCCCCGTCGCCGGCAACGCTGGCCGTGGGGAGCTGCTCCCAACCGATCGCCTGAAGTGGAGTGAGCCCCCCTACGGTGAGCGCACCTTCGAGGTGGTCGAGATCACCATCCGAGAGGCGGACCAAGCCGTGGTGGCCCTGGTGCGGGAGGTCAAGAGCTGAGCCATGGGCATCGACAAGAAGTTCCAGAACCAGCTCGGTCGCATCGCCGGTGGCCTCGACACCCTCGCCGCGCAGGCAGCGCAGGCCTTCATTCAGGGCGCCGCGTCCATCGGTGAGGCCGCTGTGGGCCGCCTCGGTGAGCTCACGCCACGCTCTGATGATCCAGGGCCCGATGGACACCTCGCAGATCACTGGGCCCTCGTGCCCACGACACCACGCCCCGGCGAAGACGTGGCCTTCGAGATCACCAACACGCACCCCAAGGCCTTCGAGCCCATCGAATACGAAGGTGGCACCACCACTCTGATCGAAATCCTGGAGTTCGGGACCAGGCCTCACGAGATACGGCCCAAGAACGGGGCCTACCTGGTCTTCAACGTCGGCGGCGCCCTCGTCAGAGCCAAGGTCGTGCAGCACCCCGGCACCCGGCCATACGCCATGCTCGAGATCACCCGTCACGAGGTGGCCGTGGACTTGCTCAAATTGAACACTGCGGTGCGTCGAGTACTCGCCCATGCTCTGAGCGGTCGACTGGGTAGGCTTCGGGTGAGGTTCAAGCCCAACAAGAAGAGGCGGGCTCGAAGATCCTGAGTTGACCCTCAGGGACCTTGCCAGCTGAACAGGTGGGGGCTTTTCCTCACTGCGGCGAGCCAGTCCACGCCATTGCACTCCACCCCCACAGCGCGTAGGTGCTCCAGCTTCCAGCTCCTGGGCTTCGATGCGTCACACCACCAGCTATCCCAGGCCGAAAACGGCACAGCGAAGACGGTGTGGCGCGCCACCGGCCACTCGATGCTGATGACGAGCAGACACACCGAGCCAAAGGGCATCTCCTCGTAGAAGCGGGTTCGCTGCTTTTCGCTAATGTTCGCTAACCTGAACGAAGGCTCGCTAAGACTGCCGTCGGCCTTCTTGGCACTGGGGCTGACGCTCTTTGCCTCAAGGCGCACGGCGCGCCCAGGGGCGATGACGCCCTCGAAGTCGGATAGCCCTGCCTGGGTGCACCGCATGCCTTCGTTGGTCTGCACGAAGGTCCCTTCGCGCTTTCGGATCAAAGCTACCCGCTGCGACTGATAGGCCTCGTGCTGGCTGCTCAGCGCTTCCTCGAGGGCCTTGCCCCGGCGCTCACCACGAGTGGAACCACCGCGGCGTGGGGTATTTTCTGGGCCAGTGGCGGCAGGGCGCCGACCACCCGGTGGCCGAGGGGCCCTGCGTCTGCCCTGCGGTGCGGGGGCACCCAGATCTGCCAGCTCTTGATGAGAGGGCCGGCGGTGTTTTCCACCTCCATGCTGCTCGAGCAGGCCTGCGAGATCTTCAGGTTTGATGCTCTTCATCAGCTCATCGCCTTGTTGCCTGCTCGCGAGAGGATGGCCCAGCTCCTGTCGGACCGAGCCGCGCTGTCGATGTGGTAAATCTTGCTCACGCCCTGGCGTCGTAGCACCGCGGCCATGCCCGCTGAGATGCGCACCTGTCGCCCCGTCGAGGCGTCCTTGACCGTCGATGGCCCCTGGCCCGCAGGGGGGATAGTTGAGCCCCCTCCACCGCCGTTGCCGCCCCCGCCGCCATCTCCGCCGCCTCCCCGTGGGAAGATCATAGACATGGGCACTGTGAAGGTGCTCATCCAGCCCTGCACATCGCGGAAGAACTGGCCTGGGGTGCGGCTGTGAGCGTAGGCCACGGGGTGGATGCCGTAGCGCTGGGCCATCAGATGGAACAGCGCCTCAGGCTCGAGCCCACTCAGTGGGTCACCGGCTCCATCTTCTCCTGTGGCTTCGTCGAGACCTCCGTCGCCATCGCCGCCCGGACCCGGTCCACCAGGCCCTTGAGTAGTTTTCCCAGGGCGTCTGCGTTCGTGAGCTTGATGGCCTCGGTGACGATGTACTGTGCCTGAGGCACCGTGAGCTCGTCGCGCACGAAGGTGTGCAGCTCCTGGCTGATGATGTGCACGCCATCGATCTGCTCGGTGGTGGGGGGTCCGATGACCTCGGCCCGCTGGAGGATCGACACGTTCTCTTGGGTGTCGAGCAGGGCCGCGACGCCGTCGGCGATGATGTTCATGGCCCCGGGGCCCACCTCGCTCAGCAAGGCCTGCAGCGCCCCGACCAACTCGCCCGAGAGGGCCTCGCCGAAGCTCTTGACGTCGGAGCTCTTCATGAAGAACGACGCCACCCGCTTCGCCACCGGGGTCAGGTCCAGCTGAGCCAGAATCTTCTGCAGGCTGCCCACCTTCGCCAGGGTGGGCGTGCGCATGAACAGCACATGCCCACCCACCACCACCTGCACCTTCGCGGGCATCAGGCTCTTCAGGACGTCAGGGAGTTCGGTTCCGTTGATCATCGTGCTTGCTCCTCTTGTATGGGTGAGGGCGAGCGTAGGCAGGTGCGACCGGTGGCGGCGAAAGAGGGATCTGCAGGTTGGCCAGATCTGGCCGGGTGCGTCGCGACTCATCACGCGAATGGGGGAGCACCTCGCACGATGATGGAGGTGTCAGGCAGACAGCAGGTTTACGGGGCCTGTCTGGCACGTGCAGCAACACGCACAACTCTGGGCCAGATGGAGACGGCGACCCCCTGACCGCCATCCCATCTGGCCTTTTTTTGTGGGCACAGGGCGATGCAACTCAAAGGGGCACACCCAGCGCCTCTGCCACGGCCTCTGCGGCCCAGAAGGCTCGCCCCCAGTCTGGCCCCAGGTTTGCCAGAAACCCTGCCTCAAAGGCCGTCACCGGGCCCCATCCAGCGTTGAAACCCCAGTGCGGCTCAGGGTCGAGGGTAAGCACCACGTCGATGGGGCTGTCCAGCTTCGACCACAGCTGGCGTATCTCCCAGAGGTCGGACCAGAGCACCTGCTCTCCTGGGCCAGGGTCAAGGGCGGTGAGCAGCAGGCGCAGGGCCTGGGCGAGTTCGGGGTCGGTGGGTGTGCTGTTGGGGATCGGGCTCTCGGTCTTCAAGACGGCTTCTCCAGCTTTGGTTCTACTGGATGGGTACGCCTGGGCACCTCGAAAGCATTCCGGGAATTTTAGTCGGCGAGCCAGGGCTGGGGATCTTCAGTCGGGAGTGCACGCTCTTCGTCGGTGAGCGGCTCATCCATCCACGGGTCTGGATCATCTGCATGGGCCTGGAGGGTGCAGATGATGAGCAGCCACCTCACGTAGGGCGCCGATCGATCGAATGGGATGGGCTCCTCGATGCCCGCGGTCTTGTCTGTGGCGTGGTCCATGTGGAACCACTCGATGAGGCCAGTTGGCGTGACATCGAGCAGGAAGCTGTGGCCCGAACACGTCCATGAGAGCGACACACACCCGTCTTCGCCAGGCAGCGCCGATGGCAAGCGTATCCCTACCTCCTGCAGCGCCTGCACGATGTCGCGCACGGCCTCCCACTGGGCGAAGCCATGCTCCTGCAACTCGTTGATGAAGGTGTTCCATTGCTCCATGCTGACGACTCCACTTGCGGTACAGCCAAGACCTACCAAGACCATTTCGCATCAGCCGAAACTTGACGGGTGACTCATTTAATGAGGCGAGTGTCAAAAAAATGACGAACTCTCTTGAACGGCGCACGTGAACCAAATGACAATGGTTTTCACCCGGGGGGGATTTGGAGGACACGATGCATAGAAGAATGACTCTGCTTGTTGCTTCCGCCTTCACGCTCAGCTTGCTGGCTTTGCCTGCCTTCGGTTTGGAAGGTGAGGCGCAGGTTGTGGCCGTTGAAGCAGGTTCTGGTGGCTCGAGCGGCTCTGGTGGCTCGAGCGGCTCTGGTGGCTCGAGCGGCTCTGGTGGCTCGAGCGGCTCTGGTGGTTCGGTGGGCCCGCGGACTCCACGGCAGCCTCGGCAGCCACGTCAACCTCGCCAGCCTCGAAAGCCCCGAGAGCCTCGGAAACCCAAGGTGAAGCCTGTTCCTCAGCCCTCCCCACTCACTGTCCCTGCACCGAAGGATTGGCCGCCTCCCAGAGAGTAGGCTCTATGGCGGCCAGACCGTGCCATCTGACATCCTCGTGCCCCTGAGGAGCTCGTGCTCCTCCTCGGAGACGTGCTCCAGCCACTTCGGGGGCTCTCTTGCCGGCGCAGAGCCCGCGTTGCTCTGCTCATCACGAGGAACTGGTGGGCGCAGTGTCTTGGGGCGTGTGGACACAAATGTCTCCTGGCTGCGCTTGCTGGGCCGAGTGGGCGGCCTTGTCTTGGGTCGTGTGCTCATTTGTTCTTCTTCGCGAGCACCTGTCCGAACGGCACCTGCCCCTCATCGTCGAGCCCTTGGCGTAGCCCATTCACCGGCTGCTTGAGGCTCACCGACACAGCCCCCACCATCTGCCGGAGAAGCGCTGCAGCGGCACCGTCCCGGGCGTTGAGCACGACCTCGGCGACCATGGGCCCACCCTGCGGCGACACCCCCTGGTTCAGCAGGGCCACGCCATTGGGCCCGCCCGCCGCCGGCACGCCCCGATCACGGTTGAGCACAGCCTCTCCGGCCTGCAACACCGCGGGCACGTCATCGCGCTGCAGCGGCTGCACACCCGCCACCGCCTGCCGCACGATGCTGCCCAGGCTCAGCCCCGACACCATGCCACCGCCGTTGAAGGCCGGGGCCCCCAACGCCTGCATCATCGCCGCCGCCTGCACGTTGCGCCCTCGAGCGGGAATCATGCCCCCCGTGTGGAACCCGAGGAACTTACGGACGCCTCGCACCGCGCCCCCGACGATGCCGCCATCCTTGCCGCCCAAGCTGGTCAGGCTCTTGATCCGGGCGATGATCTCGTTGAACAGATTCTTGAGGCCTTCGGTGAAGAACTTGGCGATCCCCTGGAAGATCCCCACGAGGGCTCGGCCCAGGCCCTTCACGATGCCCGAGATCACCCGCGGTACCAGGGCGATGAGGGCACCCACCAGCCTCGGGAGCTGTGCGATCAGCGAGCCCACGATCTCAGGCGCCTTCGCGATGAGGGCCCCGACGATCTCACCGGCGCCGGCGATCAACTCCTCGATGATGAGGGGCAAGTTATCCAGGAACGTCGAGATCACCGCGGGGATCGCATCGGCGAAGGCATCGATGATCTCGGGGATCCCCTGCGCCAGCGCCTTGAAGAGCCCCGGCAGCGCTTCGACGATGGTCTCCAAGAAGGCCTGCACCATCGAGGGCAGGGCTCGGAGCTGACCGACGATGCCGTTGATCACCGCCTCGACAACGAGGGGGATGGCCTTGCCCAGCGCACGGATGATCCGAGGTAGGGCCCGGGCCGCGGCGTTGACCAGGCCAGAGACCAGGGCCGGAAGGCGACGGGCGATCCTCGGGATCAGCTGCGCCAGAGCATCACCCACGTTCGCGACGATCTCTGGCAGCGCCCGTACGATGGCGTCGAGGGCCCGCCCCGCGAACTCTGGCAGCGCCTGCGCCAGGGCACGTGCCGTCTCAACGACGCGCTCCAGCTCACGCCCAAAGCGCTCGCCCGCCCTGGCTCCACGCTGGCCCTGTGCAAGCCGGCTCTCCTCGAGGGCGATGCGTCGCTCCTCCCGTGCTGTGCTCAGCTGTCGATCCAGATCGCTGACTTGGCCATCGTTGCCAACGTTTGCCGCGGCCTGGCGCCGGCGCTGCAGCCGATCGATGCGGCGCTCGAGGGTATCGACGGCGCGATCTTCATCAGTGGGCGCTGTGAGCTCGCGCAGCCCGGCCCCCAGTGCTGTGCGAATGCCCTGGAGCGGTGATGCTGCGGCGCGGAGGATGGGACCCACGAGGCCCTGTACGAATCCCAGCACCGCCGACGACGCTGCCTGCAGCCCCGAGATGGCGCCCTCGAGCAGGAACATCCCGGCCTTCTTTAGCTCCTCCCCGTATTTGCCCACGAGCGCGGTGACGCCGGCAGACAGCCGGCCGAACGTCGATGAAAAAAAGCCACCCGTGAACTCGTCGATGAACTGCGCCGCAGCTGAGATGCCACTGCCGATCCCGCTGACCCCTGCCGAGATGCCGTTCTTGATCCCGCCCGCCACCTCGGAGACAGCTTTCGCGAATGTCCCCAGCGCTTCGTCCCCCCCGAGGCTCACAGCCTCGAAGAAATCGACAGTTGCACCCGACACTCCTGAGCCCAGACTGGAGAAAAATCCCGCGGTGAGGTCATCGGCAATGCTGAGCGCCTCTTGCACCTCTTGCCCCAGCCCCCCAGATGCATCAGCAGCAGCACCTCCCGAGAACGCCTCTTGGAAGCTCTGCCCGATCCTCTTCGCCGCTTCGATACTCAGCGTTGCAAGCTGGGCTTGCTCTTCGAGGCGGCGGTTGTTGACCTCGCGCAGCCGCCCATCACGTTCCACCTCGATTGCCTCGATGTCAGCGTCGAGTTTCTGCCGGATGGCCGCCTGCAGCTCTGCACTGCCCTTGGCCTCGGTGATCTCAGCCTGGGCCGTTTCCCGTGCCAACTGAATCTGAACTGCAGCCGTCTTCTCAATCAGTCCTTGCTCTGTATCGCTCAGCCCTATCGCTTCTTCCAGGCGTGCACCCTTCAACGCTGCGAGCTGGGCCTCGGTCTGGCCCTGGCGCTGGAGTGCCGCGATCTCACCCGCGCTCAGCTCCAGCGACTCCCGGCGTAGATCCAGTGCGTCTTGGGCGTTCTCCAAGGCCTGGAGAGCCGCTTCGCCCCTCAGGCGCGCTACTTCGTTGGCACGACCAGTCCCCTCATCTTTGTCTTTGCCTTTATCTGCTCCCGAGCCACCTTGGGTGCTGTCGGGAAGAGGCGGGCCCTGCTCGGTGATGGTCTGTGCTTGGAGGACCTGAACGCGCTTTCGTCCCACGGTCAGTTCATCAACGGCCTTGTTGAGCTGCTCCTGGGCCTTCTCCAGCTCTGCCTGTACACGTGCATTGGCTTGGCGGCGCTGCTCGATTTCACCGATTTGAGCCCGGATATTTGGTGTGCGCTTCTCCTCTTCATCAAGCAGCCTGTCCAGCTGAGCTTGTGTCGCAGCCTGCCCGCCATCTCCAAGCCTGGGATCAAACCTCTGCTCTCTGAGCCGTACGATCTCATCGATACGGCTGCCGCTCGGGACCGCCTGTACCTGAGACTTGAGGGCGTTCACGCGGTCTCGTGCTTCCTGGATGGCACGCTCAAAGGCAGGCAAGCTCTGCTCGGCTCGGTTCAAACTGTCAGCAATGTTGGCGAGGCCATCGAAAGAGCCTGCAGCCTCTGAGAGTGGCTGCGACTCCTCCTTTCGGAAAGCTGCATCCGTGGGGGCCACTCGAAGCCCTCTGCGGACCTCATCCTCGAACTGGCGTTGCTCCTCTGCATTGGCGAAGCCAAGGTCTTTGGCCACTTTCTCAGCTGCAGCACTTGCTGCCTTCGTCGATCGTTCGATGGCCGCCCGGCCAGATGCTCCTTCGATTATCTTGTCGACGATCAAGGCCCCCAGCGATACGGCCAAGCCGAGAATTGAAGGACTCTTGAGCAGGCCGACAAGCACCCCCTTCAGACCGCCCTTCACTCGCTGCAGCTTGCCCCTGAAGCCATCTGCCCACGCAGTGCCTGCATTGGAGCCTCCTCGAGCAGCAGCCCGGGTATTCTCAAAGGTCTCCTTGACGATTTTTCCGAACTTCGTGAAGGCGACCGCAGCTGCGAGGATCCTCTTCGCAGCGAACATCGTGCCGAAGAAAAGCAAGATCTGAGGCCCGGCACTGGCAATCAGTCGAGCCACTCCCGTGAGAATTCTCAGCACAGTCTCGAAGAAGTCGCCGATCTCCTCCTTGTTGTTGTTGAGCGCTTCGCCAAAGTCCTCGATGAAACTGCGCAGAGGGCCGAAGCCTTTTTGGCCCACGGATACCAGGGCCGATTGCACTTGGCTCTTCAGTATTTTCAGTAGGCGGCCAAAGTTACCCTCCATCTTTTGCAGAGCACGGTCTGTGGCCCCGGTGGATTGGGCGACACCTTGGATCGCCTTTTCGTAGGTGGCGCCTCCATTCTTGGAGAGAATCAAAGCACCCACGAGCGCGCGGACGTTGGGGAACAACTCAGCGATTCGATCTGCGCTCTGCCCAGTTGCACCGGCAATCTCTTGCAGCACACCAACGAGCCCCTTCGAGCGAAACGCCGACTCTCCAATCTCGATCCCCATCCGCTCGAATTCCTCGCGCACCCCTTGGCTGGGGCGGGCAAGGGCGAGGATTGTGCTGCGCAGTTGGGTCACCGCCTCGTTGGTGCTGAGGCCCGTCTTGGTCATCGCGGCGAGGGAGCCGAGCAACTCGTCGAGAGAGATACCGAAGCTCTGGGCCACAGGCACAACCCGCGACAACGAGCCAGCCAGCTCAGGCAAAGTCGTAATGCCTTGCTTGACCGTGGCGAAGAGCTTGTCGGAGACGTCGGCGGCCGTGAGGCCCTCGTCAGAGTAAGTGTTCAGTATCGACGCAAAGAGACGCACGGTCTCCTCGGTCTCACCCAGCCCGGCTTCCGCAGCTCGCACGGCCTGGGTGAGCACGTCCATCGCTCCCCCGGCGCCTTCGGTGGCGGGGATACCAGCAGAGATGGTCTGGTAAAGGCCGCGCGTGACGTCCAGCAGTTCTTTCGATGTCGTTTCCGAGAGTTTGAGCAACTGGCCTCGGTAGCGCTCGATGGGCACGGTGCCCTCGTCAAGGAGGGTGTTCACCTGCGCGAGGCCCTCATCGAATGACGCAGCGAAGGTGACCGCTTTCTTCCCAGCGGCTCCAGCTGTGGAAGCTGCCACCAGCAGACCCAGGGCCCCAGTGACGGATTTGATCTTCGAGACCAGGCCATCAGCTACGCGCTCAATGCGGCCCCCGAGTCGATCAAAGGCGCCAGCGACCCCCCTCGAGGCCTTGTTGGCTTCTTTTGGGAGGTCCTGGAAGCCTTGCCCGGCCTTCTTCCCAGCCTTCGCGGTCTTGTCCGAGGCGCGTTGAGCCGCCGTCGCAGTCTTGCCCATCGCTGCAGCCGTTGCCGTGGCGGATTTTTGGGCCTCCGTTGCGGCAATCTTGTGGGCCGTTCCCTGAGCCTTCAGCGCGGCCACTGTCTTCTTTGAGCTTTGGCGTGTCACCGCCTCGATCTTCAGGAGATCGCTCGCGATCTTGCGCTGGGCTTTCTCTGCGTTCTCCGCGAGCTCACGTACGGCCTTCGAGGCGCGCAGCACGCCTTGGACGAATTTCTGGGTCGATGCAGCAAGCCGCAGCGTGGGGATACTCTGGGTGGTCATAGACGCCTCCAAGGAGAGAGGCGTCAGGATGGGTTACGGGCTTCCTGAAGGGCTAAACAGGACAACGTCCGTGATGGATGGATTCAGTCACTGAGAATCGAAAACAGCACGACGACCGCAAAGCTGCTGGTTTCTTCGCTCACCAGTGATGGGAGGTTGAGATCCTCAAAGCCTTGAATCAAGCGTAACCCGATCCCAAATCCAGCTCGACCGAGATCCAATCCCCCACCTAAAACAGCGCTGAAGTCTCGTTCTGAGATGTCCTCGGAGGTGATGGATGCAGATGTGCGGAACTTTTGCGCCAACAGCCATGCCATTTCAGCTCCAGCACAAACATAAAACGAATCTTTCGTAATGTACCCATCCCGTTTCGTACCAAAATCGTACCTGATGAGTCCTTGAGTGATGATGTAGTTGAATTCGGCTGTAGAGTCCTCAAACTCTGCCAGAGAGTGCTTACCTCCTCGTGGCGTATACCCAGCTTCAAGATGAAGCCCCAGACCGAAGTCAGTTTTGAAAATCCCTCCGACAGTACCGAAGAATCGAGTGAAACCCTCCTCTTGTTGAGAGGAGTTGAAGTCTCTCTCACTGCTAAGGCCAGACGAGTGTATTTCCGAATAAGAAACCCCCAAATTTAGCACTATTTGAATGCCAAATGAACCAGATTTTAGCCCAAGTCTAGACTCTCTCAGCCTGTCTTTGTCATTAGAGAGAATTTGTTGTTCTTCATCTGAGAGAGCGTTTGATGTTGGAGGTGGCTTTGGTGATTGGTTGCCATTGCCCTCCAAGTCATTCTGAGGGTGGCGCAAGGGCTTGAGTAGCCTTGAGACCGCTTCCTTGATGGGGTCTTCAAGCTCAAGGAGTCGAGTAGCGGTAGCGATCTCCTGGCCTTGCAGAGCTGAGGATTCTGTATCGTAGAGCCGAACCGAGAACTTCAGGCTTCCATCAAATCTAATGACCTCGCCTGTCAAAACATAAGAAGCTCCGATGTTGCGACCCGTCTCTACCTCACATCCGCCTTCGCAGCTTGCTAGGTCAACACCAGGAGGTAGCATCTCGAGGATATTCTCCCGGGTCATCACCAAATATGTCGACTGGTCGAGGTTGAGCGCCTCGCCTCGGACTAAATTGGCCAGATAGTCGACCTCTGCCTGATTCAGGCCTGCAGCATTCGCGAACTCCAAGACTGCAATTCGCTTCTTTGAAGCTGCAGCAGATGATGTCGTGAATATCTGCGCCCACATCAGAGGGATGCATAGAAGCAGGAATCTAGCCATGAAAGTGCCCTCTCGATTAAGCCGGAGGCAGGCTATGACCGCTGCATATAACTAGTCAACGGCGCTCACACTCGCCGCAGCAAATCCGCTCGAATGCGCGACAGCATCAGCTCTCCACTGAGCGTGGTTCTGGCAGGGGCTCGTCCCACTTGAAGAGCCGCCAGGGCTCCACCCCCAGGGCCGAGCAGTAGGCTTCGATCTGGTGAAGACTCCAAGTACGGGCGCCGCGCTCAAGAGCACTGAAGGTGCGGTTGTTCAAGCCGTGCTCGCGCTCAAGGTCAGTGAGGCTTTTCCCAGTGGCCTTGCGCCAAGCTCGCGCCCGCTCTCCGAATGCTCTGTTCAACTGCACTTTTTCTTCGCTCCGAAGATATTTGCTTGCGAGGCCCGCTCGCTTCCTCTACATTATCTTCAGAGCGAAGAAACAGCAATCGAATACACCATCCCCCTGCCGGCCAATCCAGCCAAAGACTCACCGACAGGAGGGGAGGAGCGACAGATGTTAGAGCGCAGCGATGTAGATCGCAATGGAGCGATCCACCCATCCCCTCGCGACGAAGCCATCCACCGGGCCCTCAATGTCGTTTTAGCCCAGTGCGGTGATCCGCTGCATTTCCTGGCCCAAGCCTGCGAGTTCTGCGCAGAGCTGAGCGATCGCACGCTTACCAAGCTGCCGGTCGAACTACAGGGCCGAGGCTGAGAAGGGGGCGGCGGTGCTGATCCAGCAAGCATATAAGTTCGAGCTTCGGCCCAATGGGGCCCAGCGCCGCCTGATGCACGTCTTCGCGGGCCAGTGCCGCTACGTCTACAACAGGGCGCTGGCGATGCAGCGCGACCGCTACAAGGCCGAAGAAAAGAAGCTCGGGTACGCAGGCCTGTGCAAGGCACTGACGCAGTGGCGCAACGACCACGAGACGTCGTGGCTCAAGATGGGCTCTGTGAGCACTCAGCAACAAGCCTTGTGTGACCTTGAGCGGGCGTACATCAACTTCTTCGCGGGGCGTGCCTCGTTCCCCAGCTTCAAGCGCAAGGGGGAGTATGAGAGCTTCCGCTTTCCCAATGCCAAGCAGTTCTACATCTGCCAGGGGCACAGCCGCATCAAGCTGCCCAAGCTGGGATGGGTGCGCTACCGCAACAGCCGTCGCATCGAAGGCACCCCAAAGAACGCCACGGTGAGCCTTCGGGCGGGCAAGTGGTACGTCTCTATCCAGACAGAGCGAGAGGTGCCTGAGCCGGTACACCCTTCGCGCACGATGGTGGGCATCGACATGGGGGTGGCCCGACTTGCCACCTTGTCAGATAGCACGGTGTACGAACCGCTCAACAGCTTCAAGAAGCACCAGAGAGCCCTGGCCAATGCCCAGCGGGCAATGTCCCGCAAGGTGAAGTTCAGCCAGAACTGGCGCAAGGCAAAGGCCCGCATCCAGCGCATCCAGGCCCGAATCGCGAACGCTCGCAGGGACTACCTACACAAAGCCTCGAACGACATCAGCAAGAACCACGCGGTGGTCGTCCTCGAAGACCTCAAGGTGTCCAACATGAGCAAGAGCGCCAAGGGCACAGCGGAAGCGCCGGGCAAGAACGTGAAGGCCAAGTCGGGGCTCAACAAGGCCATCCTCGACCAGGGGTGGGGTGAGTTCCGACGCCAGCTCGAATACAAGCAGAAGTGGCGGGGTGGTGAGGTGATAGCGGTGAATCCACGCAACACCTCCCGCACCTGCCTACAGTGCGGCCATGTGTCAGCGGATAACCGCAAGACACAGGCCCGCTTCAAGTGCATCTCTTGCGGCTTTGAGGGCCATGCGGACCTCGTTGCTGCGGAGAACATCAGAAGGGCAGGGCATGCCCGGATTGCCTGTGGAGGAGAGCCTGTAGAGGCCCCAGTGAAGCAGGAACCCATCGAGACGACCTGCAACGCTGTCCAGCTGGGCTTGTTGTAGGCGTGGTAGGGAATCCTCGTTACGACGGGGAGGATATCAATGTTCCTTGAGGAGGTTTTCTGGGCGGGTAACGATATAGCCAAGTGGAAAGAGCCCAGGTAGCTGCTCCGCAGAAACCACCTCGAACCCTGCACCCGAAATGAGCTGCTCAAGCGATGTGAGATCGAACCGTGTGTGAGCAACGAATGGCGATACCATACTGAGTGCTCGGGACAGCCCACGTCTGAAGGCGTCGATATTGTGCAGGAATGTAGGTGCGATGAGCACTCCTTCCGGCTTCAATACGCGGTGGAACTCGGAGAGCGCCTGCACCGGATCGTCCATCACATGAAGCGCATTGGCGCAGAATACGCCATCAAAGCTCCCATCCGGTGCGTCGATATCGTATGCACTCATGACTGTGCATTCGACATTCTGAAGGCTCAGTTCGTCCATCCGTACTTGCAGTCGGGTGACCATTTCGGGTGAAATGTCAGTTGCCAGAAGGTGCTCGGCTTGTCCTGCCAGGTTGGGGGTGAATTGCCCCGTTCCTGCCGCGATCTCCAGCAGTCGTCCGCCAGAAGGCAGGTCGTGGCTCAGTCGTTCTCGTACCTTGTCGTAGCTTGAGTCGAACAAACGCACAACGGTGTCATAGCGGCCAGCGAGACGGTCCCATACACGTGCTTCACTCATACCTTAACCTCTTCAAACTCCGCACCTGGGAGTTCATCTTCGTTGTCTTCATCGATTGCCATGCCGCCGAGCCAGCTGTACACAGCTGGCAACACGAAGAGTGTTAGGAGGGTAGCGGTTATCAACCCCCCAATTACGACAGTGGCAAGTGGTCGTTGAACCTCGGCTCCGGCTGTCGTTGAGATGGCCATGGGAAGGAAGCCGATGCCATCCGTCAGTGCGGTCATCAGCACTGCACGAAGCCGAAGGCGAGCCCCTTTCTCAGTCGCGTCCATCAGCGAGAGTCCTTCACGCTGAAGGTCCCGGATGTAAGAGACCATGACGACACCATTGAGTACCGCGATGCCTGATAGGGCGATGAACCCCACTGCTGCAGAGATGGAGAATGGCATCTCACGAAGCCAGAGGGCCAGGACACCACCAACTGCAGCCATGGGGATGTTCATATAGATAATGAGCGCTGGGCGAGCTGAGGCGAACGTCGTGTAGAGGAGCAGGAAGATCAGGAGAAGCGCGGCTGGTACAGCCACCGCGAGTCGAGCGCTCGCAGCTTGGAGGTTCTCGAACTGGCCTCCCCATGTAACGAAGTAGCCAGGTGGTAGACTCCCCTCGATGAGGATACGCTTCTGAGCTTCAGTAACAAAGCCGGCGAGATCGCGCCCACGTACATTGACCTGAATGGTCATACGTCGCTGAGCGCTCTCTCGGCTGACGACTGCTGGTCCTTCCTCCAAGAGAACCTGTGCGACCTGTCCGAGGGGTACACGCTTACCCCCTGGCACGGAGATGAGCAGTTCCCGCAGGGATTCAGGGTTGGCCCTGGATGCTTCCCGTAGTCGAACTTGGAGAGCGAAGCGTTGCTGTCCTTCGAAGACAATACCCACTTGCCGGCCCCCCACCGCAGCTACAGCATCGAGGATCTCAGATGCGTTGATGCCGTAGCGAGCAGCCACTCGGCGGTTGACGACGATTCGGAGTGATGGCAGCCCGGCTACCTGGTCAGCGTTGACGTCCGCAGCTCCCGCGATCGAGCGCAACAACCGCATCACCCGCGCCCCGGTTCGCTCTAGCTCCTCAAAATCAGGCCCATAGAGGTTGATGGCGACATCTGAGCGCACTCCACTGATGAGCTCGTTGGTCCTAAGCTCGATTGGCTGAGAGAAAGAGTAGTTCTGGCCAGGCACCTGTTGCTCAAGCGTTGCGGCAATAGCCTCGACGAGCTTGGTCTTCGAATCCGCATGTGTCCACTGCTCAACTGGATGGAGCATGATGTAGATGTCAGAGAGCTCAACCCCCATTGGGTCTGTCGCGATTTCAGCTCTCCCGGTACGAGAGATGATTGTTTCTACCTCGTCAGGGAATGCTTCGATGAGCGTCTGCTCCACCCGGCTGGTGGCTGCTACTGATTCCTCAAGTGACACCGATGGAGGCCGAATCGCCTGCATCGCGATAGCCCCTTCGTCGAGTGTGGGGATGAATACCGCCCCCATCGTCGAGGCAAGCCACACACCACCAGCGATCACCATGATGGCGATGGCGATGACCAACAGGCGGAAACGTAAAGCAATCCTCAATGCTGGCTCATAGAGTCGCCTCGTGAGCCGAACAATAATGGGCTCTTTTTCGGATAGCCCACCATGGTAGAGCCAGGTGGCAGCTGCTGGCACCAGCGTGATGGCCAACACAAGGGCCGCCGCCAACGCCGACAGCACCACAATTGCCATCGGGCGGAACATCTTCCCTTCGATCCCCTGCAGCGAGAGGATTGGGATGTAGACGATCATGATAATCGCTGTCCCAAACAGAACTGGCCGCAGCACCTGCGTCGTGGCTCGACGCACCTCACCCTTGACGGCACGCCCTGTTGCTCTGCCTTCGGACAGCCGTCGTGAGACGTTCTCGATAACGACGATTGCGCCGTCAATGATCAACCCGAAGTCGAGTGCCCCCATGCTCATCAGGTTCCCTGACACGCCGAAGAATCTCATTGAAATGAGTGTAAACAACAGGGATAGCGGGATGACTGCAGCTATGAGCAAACCACCACGCAGGTTCCCGAGCATCAGCAGGAACACGACAACGACGAGGACTCCACCCTCAATGAGGTTGACGATGACAGTGTGGATGGTGCGATCAACCAGTACGGAACGATCGTAATAGGTAGCTATAGTCACCCCGGGCGGCAGCCCTGGGGCAAGCTCATCAAGGCGCTTGCGGACCGCCCGTGAGACATCGCCAGAGTTGGCACCCATCAACATCATCACCGAGGCTGTGACAACCTCTCCTCGGCCATCTCGGGTCACCGCACCTTGCCTGACCATGGGGGCAAATGTAACGTTGGCCACATCGCGGATGAAGATGGGTGTGTTGTTGCGGGTTGCGATCCGAACATCGCGAACATCATCGAGACTGGTGATGAGTCCTTCTCCGCGAACAATACGCTGCTCACCGCTGCGGACGATGTAGCCACCACCCTCGTTGGCGTTGTTTGCTTCAAGTGCGTTGAAGACCTCGCTCAGGCTGAGCCCTAGCGCGTTCAGCCTCCCCGGATCTACCTGGGCCTCGTAGGTCTTCAGTTCTCCACCAAACGGGTTGACCTCAACCACACCAGGGATGGGACGGAGCTGGAATGCGACATACCAGTCGAGGATTGTGCGCAGCTCCATGAGTGAGTAGCACTCGTCGGTGTCTGGGCCTTCAGTAGGGCACATGGGATCGCCACGGACCTCAAACTGGTATATCTCCCCAAGTCCGGTCGAGATTGGCCCCATCTCCGGTGAGCCATACCCCTCTGGGATAGATTCGCGAGCCTCGGAGAGTCGCTCGGCAACCATCTGGCGCGCAAAGTAGATATTGGTTCCTTCCTCGAAAACCACCGTCACAGCTGACAAGCCAAAGCGTGACAAGCTGCGAACTTCCTCGACGTGAGGCAGGCCGCTCATCACTGTCTCGACCGGCACGGTGACGTACTGCTCAACCTCAATGGGACCGAGTGCGGGAGCGTTGGTGAGGACCTGTACCTGGACATTGGTTACGTCAGGAACGGCATCAATTGGGAGATGTTGTGCGGTGCGTACGCCGAGGGCTCCAATGAGCAGGACGACGAAGATGACGAGGAACCGATGCCGAACACAGAATGCGATGAATCTATTCATCTCGTATTCTCAGTGTGCGTGACCGTGGCCAAGCTCGCCACGCATCAACTCAGACTTAAGAATGAAAGCCCCTTCCACGACGACCTGTGCCCCAGGCTCAAGCCCCGTGAGCACCTCGGCCAGCCGCGCGCTCTTTTTGCCGAGCGTCACTGGGTGGACAACAAATTCACCTTCTTCATCGCCAGGAGTGAACACAACAGTCTGCTCTTTGAGTATCTGAATCGATGAGAGTGGGAGGACGACGGATGTGGGGGCTGGCTTGGTCGACGCGAGTCGAAGAGACCCGAAGAGGCCAGGGCGAAGTCGGCCGTCGGGGTTGTCGAGTTCTACGCGGACAGGCAGGGTACGAGTTGATTCGTCGAGTGTTGTGCCTACAAAATCGACAGTGCCCGTCCAATGACGGCTTGGATAGGCGTTCAGTGTAAGGGTTGCGCTCATTCCAAGAGCGGCTTGTGCGATCTGTTGCTCATAGACTCGGCCAATGACCCACACCCTCGAGAGGTCAGCTACGATAAAAAGTGTGTCTTGAGGCGAGACGTTCTCACCGCGAGTCGCGTGTCGCTCGACTACAACTCCAGTGATTGGGCTCTCCAGTGTCATGTCAGGCCCGCTGCCACCACGAAGCCCGAAGACCCGGAGGTGAGAGCGAGCTGCATCGCGCTCTGCATCGGCTTGCTTGTAGGCCAGCTCCGCTTCAAGCAAGCTGCGCTTGGAGCTGATGCCCTCCTTGCGCAAACGCCTCTGCCTGTCTCTGTTCTGCTCTGCGACGTTGCGCAATGAGTTCGTGCGGCTGAGCTCCGCACGAGCCTGCCCGAGCTCAACACTCCTCAGTTTCGCGAGCTGGGTTTTAGTCTCCACCTGGTCGCCCAACGTGACGTCTACGCTCAACAACTGCCCTTCAACGAGGGGGCTGATGTGAGCGACCCGGTCGGGGTTGAGTTGAACTTCTGCAGGAACCTCAATGGCATCAGTGAGTACGCCGGATTCTGCGATCCCTAGACGAATCCCACTCGTACTCTGGGCTTGAGGAGAGATCCGCACCAATAGCTCTTCGGAACCTTCCTCGCCGTGGCTACGGTCTTCGTGCCCTTCCACTTCATCCATGTGTGGTTGCTGATCATGATTGTGCTCGTCGTTTGCATGGAGCTCGTGGCTAGCTTGATCTTCATGAGATTCGTTCACATGATCATGACCGTTGGTGTCTTGACAGCCTGATCCCATTGGTAGAGCACAAATCAGAATGAGCTGCATGGCGCGTTTCATGGGGCGCTCTCCTTGTCGGGCCACAGCTCTGTGCCGACCAGGCCTTCGAGGGTTGCAGCGGTTTCGTGGTAGGTGATGCGTGCGTCGATGTATTGCCCAGTTGCGGTCAATAGCCGCTCGCGCGTCTGTGAGACTTGGTGAACGTCAACTTCACCAAGCTCGTAGGCTCGTTGGAGCAATGAGAGATTCGCCTCGAGCTGTGGGACGACATCTGTCTCGTATAGAGCGACACGCTCTACAGCTGCGTTAAGTGCGATTGCGGCCTGAAGGAGCTCACCCCGAAGCTTAGCTGCCGTTGCTTTGCGCTCTCTGCCCGCAACTACCAGCTTGGCCTCGGCGAGCGCGCGGCCATCCTGGTTGGTCCGCCAGACTGGAATCGGGAAGGTCAGATTAAAAAGCCAGATGTCGGCCTCTCCCTCTGGGCCGGGGGCGGCCTCTCGGCTATAAGAGAAGCCAACAGTAGGCTCAGGCCACGCTTCTCGATCTTCCAGCGAGAGCCGACTCTGACCCGCAACCACGGCAAGCTCACGGGTGCGAAGTGAGGGGTGGTTCTCAGCCATCAATACTAAAAGTGCATCTGTGTCTGCCGCAGGCCGCACACCTGGCAGTGTGCCTTGGACCTCAGGTAGCGTTGTCTCTGGCCAGCCGATGACTGCGGCTAGCCGGGCGGTCAGCGACTCCCCTGTTTGCTGAGCCTCAATGACCGCCTCACGAGTTTGCGCCAGATCAGCGTCAGCCACCAGCAAGATGAGGGGTGACGACTCTCCTGCCTTCACCTGTTGAGCCGCGATATTGCGCATGGATTGCGCGAAAGCCACGAAACGCTCCGCCTGAGCAAGCCGCTCGCGTACCAGCAGGATATCGACGAAGAGTCGGTGCACCTCCACATGTACGCTCCATCGGATCTCATTGACGGCTGCTTCGCTGAGACGTTGTTGATCCTCCGCAGCATCGAGCCTCAGCCCCGGCTCACCGGCAATCTCAAGTTGCTGCTGAACAGCCACCTCAAACTCGAAGCCAGTCGCGTTCTCGACCGTGCGCCTACCAACGCCGAAGCTAAACTGCGGATTCGCAGGGAGCACGATGTTGGCGCCAATTACCCCCGCCTTGGCTAACCCGACCCGTGCCCATGCTGTTTGAATCACCGGAGAGTGTGAATCAGCGTATATCAACGCCTGCTCAAGTGTCAGTGCGGATATTTTCGACGGTTCTATAGGCTTCCCAGCTGGAACATATGGCAGGACTGTCTCCGCTGGTGCGTAGACGCCTGGCTTTGGCAGAGGCCTTGTCATTCGGGTTGGTGCACACGCTGTCACCAAGCTACTACTGGTGATAGTAATTGAAGGTAGCAACCAGCCAAGGAGAGTACGCCACATACGAACCTCGACTTAGAGCAGGGAGTGGAGCAGGCGCTCCACCTCAAAATGGAAATATTCGAGCAACCCCAGGTTGTCGATATGAGGCGTGGTGAGGGAGGCAAAAACGCCAACAGCCAGGACTATGTGGCCAATGGTGCGTACAGGAGCTGGAGGCCCATTCATAAGCAGCTCGAGCCGTAGCTTGAGCGCAGCTCCATTGTGACCACAGAGCGCCACACCATGCGATAGAAGGCCTTCACAGCGGAACTTGGCGGCTCGAACAATCCCCTCAGCCAAAGCGAGAGGCTCTCCGCCTCGGTGGACTGCTTCACTATCGCAGACAGCTTCGCGCGCTGCACGCCATCGCTCGAAGTCAGGAGAGAGGAGAGCACTGGTAGGATTGACGGCAAGGCAGAGACGAGCGAGGAAGCCTCTGAGCGTATCCAGTCCAGCAATATGAGCGTGCTCATGCAGGAGCACCGCGTGTAGGACTTCTGGGTCTGAGTCTCGAATGAAGCAAGCGTCGACCACCACAATGGGACGCAACAAGCCCAACGTGTAGATCGGCTCAGTCGACTTGCGCACCACTACAATACGTAGAGAGTGGAGATGGGCATCTTGTTCAGCGGTGTCCATGATCCGTCTGACGAGGTCGTGTTCACACCCCAGCCGTTGGAGCTTAGCTCGGGGCCACTCCCGCCAGAGTCGAACAGCAATCATGCCTGTCATTCCAACCACCAGAAACCCAAGCAACAGCAGCGTGTCGACGCAGATCGTTGCTTCCATGTGATTGATGAAACAGGAGTCTGAGTTATGTGCTGGCTCGCTCTGATGGAGCACTGACGAAGTCAGCCACAGTACAGGAAACAAGGTTGGTGCAACGAGCCAGGCGAAGGTTGCTTCCGAACCAAAGCTTGCCCAGTTCGCAGCTCGCCGGCGGTTAAGTGAGAGCGCAACTCGGCTCCCCAACGTCAGCAGTGGGATCAAGACGAGGAATGTCGCAGCGACCGCAGTGAGCGGAAAAAAGAGATCATTCATGATCCCCCTCTTCTTCGCTTGCGAATCAGGACTTCCAGACGGTCCAATTCCGCATCATCAGCCTCCGCAACCCGTTCGACCAAGAATGCAACTGCAGCCTCCTGGCCCACAGGAGGAAGGCTCCCGAGCACCTCTCGGGTCATCGCCTGGATGAACTCGGACCGGCCCATTGTGGATTGATAGAGGTAACGCCGGCCTTCCTTGCGCCTGGTCAGAAGCTCCTTGTCATAGAGCCGGCTGACTGTGGTCATCACCGTCGTGTACGCAATCTCTCGTTGGCCCTCGAGTATTTCGTGGACATCGGTGACCGCGAACTCGTCCCACCCCTTCTCCCAGACAGCCTCCATAATCTCGGCTTCGAGATCATACAGCGATGTGCGCAGCCCATCCTGCTCAGGCCGAATTCGAATGCCTTTCACAACTGCCTCCACGCACAATTGCGTCGGTTAGGGAACTTGACCTCACAAAACTACTACTTGCGGTAGTAGATATCAAGGAGGAGCCTTTCAGGTAATCAAGGACCTTTTGATCTTACCTTGTTGACGACAGACCAAGTGAGCACCTCCTCGACGGCTTCTCTACCCAGGGGGTGGCTTCAGCTCTCAGGTCTTGCCCCCCGATCCTCCTGCTATCACCTAAGTATCCCTCCACAGGAAGTAGGACTACGCATACGTGAGCATGCGGGCAGGCTGGTAGAACAGCCAGACGCACCTGCCCGGGATTCATATGCGCCAACTTCTTCTGCTCCTCTGTCTGCCCTCTGCAGCCCTGGCGTCCCCAGAGCCACCTGATGGCCATGCAAGCTGGGACGAGGGACATGAACGCAGAGGAGCAAGCAGCATGGACGCAGAAGCAGAGCAGCAGCCCTACGGCTGGGAGAAGAGTTGGGTCGACACGCAACAGGGCGACGGAGCGTGGACCCAAGGGGAGTGCTATCTCTACATGCGATGGGCAAGCAGCAATGCCTACTGGACAGCCAGGTGGTTTGGTGGTGAGAGCACCCGTCGCTTCAGAGGTGGGCGTTTCGAGGACGTTGCGCCAGCGGCGTTCAGAGCGGCCAGAGAGCTTCTGGTGGAGACAGGCCGGCTGCCTGAGATCTCCCCCGGGGAGGAGGCCTCCCACGGGCATGCAGGTACCCAAGGTGCGCGCAGCATCGACACCGGGGCCGTCGAGTGACGGACCAGAGCCCGAGGTGGCTCAACCTGAGGGGCCGCGACATCACCCCTCAGGATCTACTCACCGGGTGTGGTGTGATGCATCCGCCGGTGCCCATCTTCGAACTCGCCCGGTGGCTCGACGTGCGTGTCGACTTCAGCGCGAACCACGCGGATGGGCACATGGTGCTCTCCAGCTCAGCCCTCATCGTGCTCAATAGCCGCAAGCCCGCGGTGCGTCAGCGCTTCACCCTTGCCCACCTCGTCGCGCACATGCTGCTGCACACCGACGTCGTGGAGCTCGTCGAGGACTTTAACACGCGAGACATGGGCCCTGTGGCCCAGCGCCGGCAACCGCATCTGTGGGAGAGGGAGCGCGAGGCCGATGACTTCGCCGCCGAGCTGCTCGTGCCCAGCAAGATGCTTGACCTGGACCTGCTCGAGGAGAAGTGGCGAGACCCCGACCTGCTGGCGCAGCGGTATCAGGTCTCGCCCACCACGATGCAGGTGCGGTTGAAGGAGTTGCTCAAGCCTGGGCCCTGATCTGCCCCGTCAGGCGGCGTGGAACTCTTCGGCGATGCCCAGCAGGATTTCGGTGGGGATCCCAAGGCCCACGTGGAGCTTGCGGATCATGTCGAGCGAGAGGCTGCGCTTACCGGAGAGCACCTCCGACACACGGCCACTGTGCCCGATGTAGGGCTCCAGGTCCTTACGGCTGAGCCCCTGCTGCTCCATGCGAAACTTGATGGCCTCGATGGGCGAGGGCGGTGGCAGAGCATGGTGCCGGCGCTCGTATTCGTCGATGAGCACCGAGAGCACTTCCATGGCGTCGCGGGCGTCCTGGTCAGACGCCAGCCGAGGCCACAGATCGTCGACGAGAGCCACAGCACGGGCGTGATCTGCATCATCACGGATGGGGCGGATTTCGATGCTCATGCTGTGCTCCTCTGAGGATGCACCATTGATGGCTCATGTCTTGAGCCCCTTCAAGTACTCCGCCCACCTCGAGGCGATGACGCCCCAGTCCAACCCGCGGGCGCGCTCCACTGCCTCACCTGCCAGCCGGCGACGCATCGCAGCATCAGCGATGGCCTGAGCGACTGCCTCTTCGAGATCATCATGGGGCACGACAAGGGCATCTTGGTCGTGGGTGGCGTACTCGTCGACGCCGCGGCACTGAGTGCTCACGAGGGTGGCGCCAGAGGCCATCGCTTCGAGGCCAGTGAGCCCGAAACCCTGGTACTCGCTGGGCTCGACAACGATGTCCACCTGGGCCATCAGCTCGGCGAGGTCCCTTCGGCCCAGGCGACCGTGGCGACCGCAGGCGCCGACACAGCTGGGCACGTTCGCTTCGTGGCCCGTCCACCCGAACAGCTCGAGGGAGATGCGATCTCCAAAGCGGCGGTGCAGGCCTTCGTACACCTGGCGCAAGCGAGCCATGCCCCGACGCACCGCGGTCTTGGGCCGCCACATGGCGAGTACTCGCACTCGGCGGTTGTCGCGGGGCCCTCGGGGATGGAACAGGGCCGTGTCTACGCCGGCGGGAATGACGGAGTACTTCTCCCGCTGCAGCCCGAGGTCCTCGGCGGCGGTGTCGAGGATCCAACGCGAGACGCCGATGCCGCGGCCGATGTCGATGAACCCGCGGATCATCTCTTCGGTCATGCCCCGGCGACCGTTGCCCTCGAACCAGTCTTCTCGATCCTGGAGCACCGTGGTCAGCTGGAGGTCGGGGTTGCTGTCCACGATCTCTCGGGCCACCTTCCCAGCACCCCAGTGGCTGGCCACGACGATGCCCTCGCTCCAGCCCAGGTGCCGGCGCCAGTCGGTCTTGAGCTGCGAGGGATGGCGCACCATGACCGGCGGCACCTGCGGGCGGAACTGGTGCGGTGTGAGGCTGTGCCCCACGACCTGAGCCCAGACGCCGTGCTTGTGGAGTCGATCTGCCAGCTCGAGCAAGAGAAGTACTCCACCCCAGGGGCCGACGTTGGAGGTGTAGAGTGCCACCGGCAGGCCTTGTGGCCGATGGTATGCCACTGCAGCACGGGCTGCGCTCGTCTCGATACCCCAACACGATGATGCGCCGCCGTCGGTGTCCACGAGCTCGCTGATGGGCCCAGGTCGATCATGGGCCCGCCACACGAAGGCGCTCTGACACACCACGGTGGTGCTTCGGATGCACGGGCGCTTGCCCTCGGCCATCTGTGCCACCAAGGGGCCGCACAGCAGCAGCACCCCGGGGTGTCTGGGGCAACCAGGGATCGGGGGCAGGGCAGATCCCCTGAGGGCAGCATCGATCTCCGCCGGCGGCAGGCCACCTCGGATCCGGGGATGAGGGCTTGTGGCATCGCCGGGGGCGGGCAGGTCCGTCGGGGCGCTCACGTTGCACAGAGGCACGACCGCGCCGGCGCCGTTGGCCTCCCGTGCTGCCAGAAGACGATCACCGAGGCCTTCGCCGACGACGACACCGTGCTCGATGATCAGTGCAGCCCCGACATTGCCCTCGTCGAGGATCGGACCGAGCAGGTGGTGAAGCCGACCGCCCTCGAGGAGATCAGCCGCGGTGTCATCGGGGCCCAACTGGATCTCAACGAGGGGCCCATCGGTGTATGCCGAGATCTCCAGCTGCTGCTGCGGCGCATCCATGGGACCCCCACCAAAGGGGCTGTCGATGGCCCGACCTGGCCAGGGCTCAGCGCCGTTGTGTCGGTTGCTCATGACGGCCTTTCGTTTCTTGGGCGGCTCGGGGCGTAGAGGGCGTGCCAGGGCCTGTCGTGGCTCTGGGGCATACCCGAGGCGGGCCGAGACCTCCTTGGGCTCCAGAGCGGCGCCCAGGTGGCTCACGGCGTCGTTCGGAAGGTGCCTGTAGTGCCAGGCCAGGATGTAGTCACCCGGACGCACCTCGATGGGTGCCTGCCCAGGCAAAGACAGCGTCGTCGGCGCCGGGCCCCCATACCTGCGCCACAGCTCGAGGTCGAGGATGCTCCTCATCAGCCAACCCCCTTGAGCCAGGACCAGAGCGCCCGCCAGTAGTTGCGGACGTAGGGCGACACGTAGACCAAGAGCCGCCCAGTGAAGGGCAGATGCTCTGTGAGGACGCAGGGCCACCCATCGAGCCTCGAGCACTGCTCGTTGGAGCACAGGCGGTGCGGTAAGCCGTAGTACACCACCCGGTGCTGGTGGGCGCCGCAGGACGGGCACTGGTCGGTCGTCATCGAAGCTGCTCCAGAAGATCGAGGCTGTTCAGGATCAAACTCCGAGTGCCCCTCGCGTCGCCCAAAGCGGTGTGGAGACCACCATGTGGGATCTCAGCGCCGAGGTAGCTCCAGGCATCAGCAGTGCCCACGAACTCAGGCGGCATAGCGCCGGTGGAGGCCAGGGCCAGCTGTAGAGCGTGGGTGTCGACCAGCCTGTGGCTGAAGAAGCGCCGGAAGAAGCCAGGCTCGAGGGCGAGATGCTCGAGCCGCAGCAAGAACCCCCAATCGAAGTGGGCGTTATGCGCCCCGAAGAGCAGCGGTGCCCCGCGGTGATCTGGACGTTGCTCGGCGCAGCGCTGGGCGATGGGCGTCAAGAAGCGTTCGATCTGCCTGAGGGCCTCGGCGGGCAGGACACCCTCGTCGCGCACAACCTCGAGGTCGATCTTGTTCACCTCGAGGGCCTCTTGCTCGACGGAGAGCTCGGGCTCTCTCACGTAGAGGCGAAGCTCTTCGCCATCGGGCCCCACGAGTCCTACCTCAAGGAGCGAGTGGAGCCAGGGATCTGTGCCCCCGGTCTCCACGTCGACGGCGACAATGCGATCTCGCATCTGCTGCAGCGACGGCGGCCTCAAGGGAACTGCCTGCGGGTGGGAGGTGGCAGCATCTGATGAAAGCGATCAGTGAGCTCGCGGTACATCTCCATGTGATGCTTTGCCGCATCGGTCTTGATGGCGGTCCCGAGCTCGCCGTCTTTGACTTCAGTGATGGCGCCAGCGCCAGACCCCTTCCGGCGATGCAGGGCAGCCTCGGCGATGGTGAGGAGCCGACTGATGTCCTGACCCTCGCAGTCCTGTGCTGTGGCATACCGAGTCGTGTTGTAGCTGAAGACCACGCTGTGCACCTGCACCGGCGTCGGCATCAGGTAGACGCTGGCTTCGCTGCTGTCCCGATCGTTGTAAGTCACCCCTTCGCCGAGGAGGCGCGACAGCGCCTTGCGCTCCCGGGCCAGGATGGCCACCGCCGAGGGCTCGATGGAGGTGCGGGTTCCGATCTCATTGATGGGTCGACCCAGGCTCTGGCCGAGCAGTCCCAGGACGTGACCCCACCCCTGCCAGGACGACACCCCAGGGCTCTGGTCCAAGGGCCACCAGACGTGACGCAGGCCCACGGCACCCTCGGGAAGGGGCTGGTACACTTGCTGCCCGGGTACAGTCTGAAAGGTACCAACACCTGTGCGAGGGCGGTGGTTGTTCAGGATCTCGAGCCCCTCGATGATGGCCCCGTCGACCATCACGTCCGGCACGCTGACTGTGTCCTTGGGATACCCGACCGCCGTTCGCAGGTACTCGCGCAAGGCGTGCGGGGTCCCAATGCGCTCTCTGAGCGTCATCGTCTGGCTCCTTGATGTGAGAGGAAGGTGGGGTGGGCGTCTGTCAGCTGACGGCTGAGCCCTTGCGGCTGCTCATGCCCAGGGAGGCCATGCGCTCTTCGTTGCGCTGGTCCCTGATGAGCACTGAGAAGTGCAGAACTGGCGGGCGGCTGTCGAACTCCTCTACGAACCGCTTGATGGCGTCGTTGCTCTGCCGGCTCATGATGAAGTGCTGAGCCTGGAACACCGAGTGGTGGATCTGCTCCCCCTCCCGAGTCACATACCCATCGTAGTCGGTGCCTTTGGTGTAGTAGCAGGTTTCGATTCGCTGCCCTTTGTGATCAAAGTAGGCCTTCGACGGGACGTCCTTGGGCTTTGCCGGTGGGATGACGTCGAGCGTTGGCAACACCGCGCGACCGTCTGGCCACTGTTTCGTGTATGCCTTGATGAGGTTGCGGGCCTGCTTCACCGTCAGCTCGGGCGTCACGCCGAAGGGTCCGACCTCCACCTGCCGGAAGGCTTGCTGCTTCGCCCCAATGGGCATGTTGATGGTGATGGTGCCAAGCCCCAGATGTACCAAACGCACCTTCGCTGTGGCCTGAAGCCCGTCGAGGGCCTTGAGACCACCAAGAGGCCTTGCCAGTCCGCCCTGGCCCTCCTCCATGACTCCTGACTGATCTGCGCCGCTCTGGCTGGCAGCTTCTGTTCCTCGCTTGCTGGGCATCTTTGCTCCTGTTTCCTTGCTGTGCTTGCCTGCGAGAAACAGTGCAATCAGCGCAGCAAAGATGGCGAAACGCGTTCGAGGCTCAGCGCTGGCTCGAGGGTCAACACGAGGGCAACACAAAAAACGTGTTGACTGAACATAGGGTCAGTTGTAGGGTTTCCCTCGGTGGGCCGGTTGGTCTTGGGGCCCTGCCCCGCCCCCCACACCCAAGGGCGGCCGACTCCACCAATCTTCTTGAACCCCCCCGAGCAACCTTGACTCCCTGCTCGGGGGGGTTTTGTTTTTGGGCTCAGCCCACCTTTCCCCCAAGCACAGTCCATCCCTTGAACCGTCCCAGGAGACCAAGCCCGGGCACATTCGCTTGGTAGGTGCCGGTGTTGCGCAGATGGCAGCGACGTTGGCCCGGGATCTGGGTTTGGGCCACGATGGCCACATACCCGCGGGGTCGGAGCACCCTGCGCACCTCTTGGAGCAGGGGAGCGAGCTCGGCGTCGGTCATCTCTTCGACGCCGCCGGCGAGCAGCAGATCACTGGCATCGTCCGCGGGGAGATTTGCGATCGTCGACGAATCGACGATGCGCGCCTCGATGTCCTTGCTGCCCAGCATCTCTACAGCAACCTGAGCCCACGCCCCGAGAGCCAACACCGGGCCGTGTCGACGGCGCAGGCGTACGAACTCGATGCTCTCGATGCACTTGGCCAGGGCCTGCGCTTGAGCATCCTCGAGAGCGCCCACCTGGGGCATCGCGCCGACTACAGCTGAGCACTTTGGCAGCGGTAGAGGATCACCCCAGGGCCCGGCGGACATGATGACTGCCGTCTGTGCCTCGTCGCCGGCTTGCACGGCTTGGTCGTAGATGCTCCCGGCTGGATCTTTGATGATCTGGAACTCACCTTCCTCCCGGGCCAGAGCCACCATGGGCACACCCTGATCCCGCGCGGCCAGCGCAACGAAGAGATCTGCCATGTTGGGTTGGGTAAACATCTCCAGTCTCAGGGCCAGCGTCGAGGTGTGGTAGGCCATCACACCAGTCCCGAGCACATGGACCGGCGTATCGGCATCAGACGCTTCGGTCATGTGGCGGACCGTTCGATCCTGATAGTACGAGCCCACGTCCCCATGCAGAACGGCCCCGTGAAACCCAAGCACGGCCTGGCGCTGGTAGTTCTCGATGCGCGCCGCGAGCACTGAGGCGTACAGCTGCGGATACTCGATGTCGTCGTCGACAAGCAGGTGGTATGCCCCCTGGCCCTGCCGGAACTTCCACAGCAGGCGCTCGCTGCGATCGGCGTAGTAGGCCTCGGAGAGGAGATCCTCGACCCAGAGCATCTTGCCGGCGTCGCCGAGGGTGTTGTCCTCGAGGCGCACCGTGATCCAGGGCCTGTCGAGCCACTCAGGTGCTTCGTCCCAGCCGTTGAGGCAGATGTTCAAATGGTCGACTTGACCCTCGAGCCGGCGGACCACCTCTCGCAATGACTCTGCCCGCCGTGGGATCGCAGCCATCGACGCGATGACGGGGCAGGCAAGGTGGTGGGCCAACTGCCAGCAGCGGTCATCGCCGTCGACGTGGTTGATGGTGATCAGATCAACCTTGGCCCGAGCCTCAGGGTTCATCATGGATTCACCATACAGGTGCACCACCAGGCTGCCCTTCACCCGATACTGATGCAGGCCTGCGCCATCGAGGGCCCGAGAGAGCATCATGCCCACCCCACACGAGAGTGATGGGTCTTGGTCCCATCGATCCGCCGGCGGCTCGGGGCATGTCCACTCCATGGCCTCATGAAAGACTCGATCCGCGGCGAAGGCGCCATCGACCCAACTGATCTCATCAACCGGACCTCGACCCACAGGCGTGTGCCCCGTCCAGCAGGTGGTGTCAGGGCTATTGCGTGCCGAGTCGATGTGGAGCACCAGCGTGGCTCGATCTTCCTCGGGCGCAGATGCCCAGGCCTCGTCGAGGCGCTCGAAGAACCTGTCACACAGGCGCATATCGTCATCGAAGTACACCCACAGGCGCGGTGACTCGAGGCGCTGAGCGGCCATCTGCAGGCCACGCCATCGGCAGTACCCTCGCTTGCCATGGTTCGTGTCGGCCCTGACGTAGAGCCACCCCTTCTCGGCAAGGAAGCGCCGCACCACCAGCATGTCAGCGGTGCTGGCATCGTCGTATACCTGCACCCCGATCTGGGTCGAGGTCGCCTCGCTCTCCCGGGCCAGGTCGAGCAGTAGATCGAGCAGCTGCCCAGGGCGGTTGAAGGTCGAGATCACCACCTGCACGCCCCCGGTGGGGCACTGGGGCACTGCCAGAGCCGGCAGGTCAACCCCTGAGACGATGCCGAGCTGCTCGAGCCACCAGTCCGCCTCGGCTTTGATCTCGGCGGCCTTCTGCTCCCTGCGGGCCTGCTTCTCGTTCTGGCCCTTTGTGCGCCCCTTGTCCTTGCGGTGGGGCTGGTGGAGGATCCGAACACTCGCCAGCAGCCGGATGTCGAGGACACCCTCTCGCTGCAGCCCCTTGAGGCGGTCGATGATCTCCTCTTTGTTGCCACCCCAGCCGGTGAAGTACTCGTCGAAGCCCCCGAGAGCCTTGAGGATGGCCCGGGGGATGATGGGCATGCCCTCGGGCAGGTCCGACACCCTCACGCTCGCCGGCGGCCCAGGCTGGTATCGATCCAGGAACCCAGAGTGCACGGGCTCGAACTCATCGAACTTGCCCACGAGATCGGCCCAGGTCTGCTTCCCCTTGACCCATGAGCTCGACGCGCGGATCCACTTCGAGGGTGTGCCGGTGATGCCACCCATGCACGGCGTCAATACCGCGGGCAGGCCCCGATGCGTCGCCGCGGTCAACTCGGCCAGGGCGTGAGTGATCGCGTGGGGCGGGAGGATGAAATCGCCATCCATGATCCAGCACCACAGCGCCGTCGACGCTCGCCACGCTGCGTTGCGCGCGTGGTTGCGGTGGGGCAGCTTGGCCCCCTCGGGCCGGGGGCTGTCCACCACCATGACGTCATGACGGCACGTGGGGGCCAGCTCGGCCACCAGCGCCTGCACAACACCATCGGGATCTGGTCCATCGACGGCGACGATGACGTCGAAGAGATCTGGTGCGCAGTCTTGGGCGCTCAGAGACAGCAACTGGCGCCGAAGCAGCTCGACTCGATCAGACGCCGAAGACGTTGGGATACAGACGGACAGATAGGCAGACATCGTTTGCTCCTATACGGGTGTCCGTGGAGCCTCTCAGCGCCTCCCGAGATGCGACGAAACCGGAAGAGGGAGGAGGAGCAAGCGCGCCGCTGTGGATCGCGAGAGAGCGTTCGACGACGACAGTGATCCAGGCGGTGCCAGCACCTGGATCACTGCGAAGCAAGTACAGGCAAGGACGGCGACGACGACTGTGAGCGGATCAGCCTGCCTTCTGGGCCGGGGCGGCGCCTACCAGATCCAAGGCCTCGGGGTGGGCGTCGAGTACTCGGAGCAGGTTCGACAGTGCCTGACTCGGCACGATGGAACCCGACTCATACTTATTGAAGGCTTTGACCCCGCCGCCGAGACGGATCCCAGCCTGTCGCTGGCTCAACCCGAGGCGCTCACGGATCGTCCGAACCTGGGCCGGCGAGAGCACCCCCTTGGCCTCGGCGCGCAGTTCCTGGTGTGCCTCGAAGCTCATGCGCGCCTCTGCACCAGTGAACAGGGCCTCGCCACATGCATTGCACCACCAGCCGGGCTGCATGATCTCACGAGAGAGGGTCACACCCCCATCGGTGTACTCAACGACGTCGGGGCGCGTCTCATGGACCATGCCAGGGGCGCCACAGGACGGACACGTGGGTTGCTTGCTCATGTCGATTCTCCTGGCCTGCGGCCTTACTTCTCTTTGAACGAGATCAGCCGGTAGCTGAACTCGATGATCTGATCCTCGCCGAACTTCACATACAGCATGCGACCCTCAACCCTGATGCAGGGCACATGGTAGACGTCCTGCCACTTCCTGTGATCGCCGTGGACCGTCATGCTCTTGTAGCAATGGCGAGGCTTGATGGTCTCGATCAGGGTCAAGATCTCGGCTTCATAGTACCCGAGATCCCTGGCGGTCTTCGTGGCCGTTCGGGTGATGCTCAACCCACCCTCGCTCATCTGCTTCTTGATGGCGTCGAGAGAGTAGTGTGCGCTTCGCTTTTCCATAATCCCTCGCCCAAACCGTGTCATCATTGTGGTGACATTGGAGTAAAGAGTCAATGGGGGGCGATTGCCCCCCGTGCGTTTCAGTAGACCCGGCAACGACCAGAGATGAGTGCGCGGTCCTCTTCGAGGCCGAAGATGGTGTCGAAGACGACATGCAGGGTGCCGACATGCTCACCGCATTCGAAGCACACCGCGTTGGGATCTTGCGCATCCCGATCAGTGATCGTCTTGGGGCCCTGGCCCTGGATGCGGGGCGTCTCCGATCCACAGCAAGGGCACCTCTCCGGCTGCAGGTGGTTCACCGGGCGGTCTGAGCGACGCCCGAGGTAGACGAACTTGGCGCCCTCGTTGGGCAGGGTGCAGTGGAAGGTGTGACCGTCAGTGGTGATGAGGGTGATGTTCATGGTGTGTCTCCGAAGGGAGTGTCCGAGGTCCGCTCGGTCGGGTTGTTGACCATCGCCAACTGATAAAGACTCTATCACCGACCTCCCTCTGTGGCAACCCTAAACAAAAACAAGTTTGTGTTGTTTTGGTGTTGACTCGAAGGAGGGGCTTCGGTATAACCATAATCACTGAGCGACACAGAGTTGCTCACCCGGCCGAGCGGACCTCGGACACTCCCTTCGGAGACACACCATGAACGCCATCAACACCAACTCCACCCTCAAGCCCACCACCAACGGCGCCATCTTCTCGGTGGCCCACTTCCACGCTCGCAACCGTGAGGGTGGCACCTACCGTGCCGCCTTCGCAGCCACCCTTCGGGCCATCACCACCATCCTGAAGACCTTCGAGGCTCGCTTCGACTGCGAGCCCGAGGACTGCGAGTGGAGCGAACTCTGCTACTTCCTCAACACCGCCCTCGACTGAGGGCAACGGGGGGCGCAAGCCCCCCTGTTTCGGCCTGCTACCACGCGATGTGAGACCGGTGACCCCTTCGTCAAGAGGGTCACCATCCGACCGGGAGGACCCCGGAAGTCCCCATGTGGAGATGCACCCATGATCATTACCCCCTTCATGACGGCCTCTGAGGTCCAAGCATCGGCCGAGAGCCAGGCAACCTATGCCCAGGTCCAGGCTGAGCCACTGAGGGCGCTGTATGCGTCCCTGTGGGCCGATCCCCATCGAACCGCTGGCGTCTATGCGAGGGCGTGCGGGCTTGGCGAGATCGATGCGCTACGTCGGCTGAACCAGCTTCAACGCCTCGGGCTTGTGGAGTCGAGCCCCGTCGAGTGGATCGGAGATCGCGTCATCAGCTGGAGCCCTTGTGGCTTCCGCCCTGGCGCCGTGGGCTTCAGTCTCAGTGATCAGACCATCCGCTGGACCGGGATGCATGGCAGCCGCACCATCTCATGGGCCGAGCACGACAAGCTCATCGATGTCTTTGGCGCCACGTCCTGGCATGTAGAGGCCTGGACCCCGCTCCACTGGGCACGGCTGATGGCCCACCCCATGGGCTCCACCTGGGCCCTGCGCTCCCTCCTGTGGACAGGGCTGTGTCACGACGTGGCGCTGCTTCCCGTCGCCGAGCGGGGAGTCTCATGAGCCACGTGTGTCAGCCCTGGAATGTGGCCTGGTTGACCTACGGTGGACCGGTCTTCGCCGTGTTGAGCGGTGGGGAAATTATCAGCGGAGAGGCGACGGACCGCCGTCTGGGACCAGGTGTTCCGCTGATCCGGGTAAGCCAGCCGGAGTCAGGTCGTGAGGTGTGGCTGCACCCTCGATATGTCTGGCCACGCTGGAAGCCGCCAGAGTCCTGATGAATGCCCGAGGGGCACCAAAGGCCATACCCCGGGGCGGATGCCCCCTTTCCTTGAGCTGGGCGATATGATGTTTGACCCTCATGGGCCACGAGATGGAGATCTGATGAGCGAAACTTACACCACCGTTGCCGGCGAGAAGATCACCTACGACGCTCCGGAAGCTCCGATCATGAGCTTCCTGCTTGAGGTCATGCACACGGCTGCAGATCCGAAGGTAAGCACCATGGCCCTGTACGATCTCGTGCACGGGGTACGTAACCCGATCCTCCGCCAGGGGGTCGTGCCTGGGCGAGGCATCGTGACTGATGAGGCCTACGACGATCCCGTCTACCGCATCATGCTCGATCAGATCGCCCTCAAGCGCATCGCACGGGGCGACGCCGACACCTCCACCGAGGGCGCCAAGATCTTCAACCTCTCCGTCTCTGAGGCGGCCGAGATCATCGGCATCTCGCCGCAGGGCGTGCGCAACTCGCTGAGCCGTGGATCTTGGCCGTACGTCCGCAAGGACGGCCGCATGATGATGGCCATCGAAGATGCCGAGCGGTGGCGCGACAAGCATCAGAACCGAGGCGCCGGGGGCAGCAAGACCCCAGGCCAGGCCGAGGCGGCGCCGTCGGGGGCTCTTCAAGTCCGCCTCGGCAACGTCAAGGGGCTGTCGTTCTTCGTGAAGAATGCGGCACCAGACCTGGCGAACAAGCGAGCCGATGGACGCCACGTGCATTGCGGCGAGATCCCCGAAGGCTGGCAGCGGATCGCAGTCAAGAGAGCTGAGGGCAAGAAGAGCACCATGTTCGTGCTCGAGCCCGGGCCGGAAGAGGCAGAGATCGAGTGGAAGGGGTTCTATGTCCGCGGGCGGTTCACCATCACACAGAAGATCAACAACGCCCGCGAGATCAGCGCGGCATGGAAGGCGTTCGAGCCTGCTTGAGGGGGCCGATTTTCTAATTTTCGCAAACCGGCCTCGCCCTTACCTCAGGCCCCTTCCAGAGCCTCCCGCACCGCTTCTCGGATGGCCTCAACCCCACCTTGTTGCTCACGGATGTTCGCCATCCACATCTTGGTGAAGTCGCACTGCTCTTCCACCGCTATAGGGCGGAAGCGCACAGGCCGATCGGCGCCATCGAGCTCAAGGGCCTCCTGGAAGTATGGGGGGATGGACCTCGAGAAGCTCACCGGCAGCCATGCATCAGTGGCTTCGATGTAGATGAACTCCATGTCAGGATCTGAGCACATGTCGCCGTTTTGCAGGAAGTAGTGAGCCACCGAGAACCGGTGCTCAGTCAGGCGGTTCACATAAACCGCCATGTATACGCCGTCACTGTTATCGAATTTGATGCCCTGGCCTTCTTTCAGCCCATCAGTAAGCGCCTTGAGGACGTCCGAGACCTGAGTGATGCCTTCGTCGCCAAAGAGGAAATTTGTCATGGTGTGTCTCCAAAGGGAGTGTCCGAGGTCCGCTCGGTCGGGTGAGAGGCTCAACGCCCATCAGTGAGTACATTTATACTCGCTCTGTCTTGCCTTGTCAACACGGATTCAGCACAACGGTGTGTTGTTTTTGTTGTCTGGTGAGGTGGATCTGTTTCGTCAAAGATGTCTGAAGGGTGTGAGGCTCTCCTGTGACTTGCACAGGAGGTCCGAATGTCTGAACTGCTCGACGACATCAACGATATCCAAACGCTGTTCCTCGAGGGGGCTGGCGAGGATTTCCCGCACCAAGATGAGATCCTGGCCCTGCTCTCACGTGTCGCCTTCGAGGTGCGTGATCTGGAGAGAGAGGCGGGCCTCCTTGCCCTCGACGAGGCCGAGCCCCCCACGCAGGCCGATGACATCGTCAAACAGGCAGGTGAGCAGGCGCTCGCCTGGGCCATTGGCCAGTGGGAGATCGACATCCGAGAGCCTCGGCGTGGTGATCTCAACGGCGCCGAGCACATCGATGGCTACATCCGCGGAGAGTCGGGTCTGAGCTGGCGCAGTGCAGATCGCAAACGCCTGGGGCAGGCCATCGCCTACACCCGCAACAATCAGTTCCATTGGTGTGGTGCGTTCGCCGCTGCAGCGTGGGGCAACACGAATTGGCCTGTGGAGCTGGAGTACCGCCAGGACGACTTCGCTTCTGTGGATCGACTCTTCTCCTGGGGATGGGATCGGGAGGCGAAGAGGCCCAACCTGCGGCGGATCCCACTCGACGAGATGCGAGCGGGCGACATCCTGGTGATGGGCAACCGGAAACGGAAGCGCCGGCCCTCGCGCTGGCCCGGTGCCCACATCGCGATTGTGGACCACATCGAGGGAGACAGCGTGCACACCGTCGAGGGCAATGCCATCGGGGTCTTCCCAGATAGCACTCAGGGCGAGGGCGTGGTGCGGTGCGTTCGCCCGATGCGCTACACCCCCGGGCTCACCGACTACTATGCGATGTACGCCTACCGCCCTCTACTCGAAGATCTCGTACTGGGCTGATCTGCACCTCAGGCGAGGCCTGTCCGCGCGCCCCTCTGCGCCACATCACCAGCACAGGGCGATGTCTTACCGCCGGCGGCGACGCATGGCGCGAGCTGCCTCTCTCTGTGCCCTGCGCTGCTCTCGTTGTAGTTCGCGTGCCGCATCGCGCTCCAGCCGGGCCAGATTCTTCTGGTCTCGCCGGCGCTGCTCGATGGGGTTCTGTGTCGGTGGGAGCTCTTTATCTCGAGGCCGATCGATGGGGGCAGCGCCCTCGGCCATGAGGGTGCCCAGATCCTCGAGGCCCTGGCTCAACGCGTCAACGCGGTCATCGTGGGCCGCGGTGGGAAAGTCGGCGTGCTCTTCTATGAAGGCCGGCACCCACGCTGCCTCTTCGGGGTGTGGCACGTAGACGTTGCCCGAGGCGACGTAGCCGAGGATCCCATCCGCACGCTGCACCTTGCCCCTGCCGGCCACCTTCACCGCCGTGAGGCCTGCCACCGGGGCCGGCGAGAGTTGGCACAGGGCGATGCCGTTGCCCGAGAACTCCATCAGGTGCTTGCGAGCGACCCTGGCGTGCATCGCGGCGAAGAGCTTCACCTCCGCAACCAGGGTTGGGAACTCCATCCGGGCGCGGCGCTCGTCGAGGACGAAGAAGTCGGGGCCGGTGGCTGCGATGGCGAGGCCCACGGTCCAGTCGGAGGTGTCTGAGTCGGTCTTGTTCGGATCCCACGACGTCAACCCAGCGTGGAACTCTTCGTCGTCGGGGCGCAGCACACAGATCGGGCCGTTGCTCGGATCCGTGTTCACCTTCGAGGGATCCCGCGTCCAGTACCGCCACCAGGTGCGTTTGAACTTCGCGCCGGCGTCGGAGACTGGATCCTGCTGCCTCTGGGCCCGAATGACCGCTGGTGACGTGCTCTTCGGCACCACCTGGGCGATGGCCTCTTCGTCGAAGCGCTCGGGGAAGAGCAGCTCACCCTCTTCGGTGCGCCAGTCCTCGAAGCCGATCGACGTCGAGCAGTGCAGGCGCTTCTCGTACCGCTCCGGCAGTGACAAGATCTCCCAATCATCTCCCTCGGAGTCTTTGAGGCTGCCCACCAGGTCTTTGGCGTGCAGGCGCTGCATGATGATGACGAAGGCGCTTCGCTTTGGATCTCGCACACGGGTGCGGGCCTCAGTGTTGAACCAGCGCACGTGGTTCTGCAGCTCGACCGTGTAGATGCCGCTGGCCCTGAGGGGATCATCGATGACGAAGCGGTCGTAGTGAGCCCCGGTAACGCCCTTTTCGACGGATCCGGTCGCCATCTCCCCGCTCCGGCTGTTGGTGAAGCGCAGCTTGTTGTCTTCGCCGCGGGGGATCTCCCAGCCGGGTTCGAGATCTGACATGTACCAGGAGGAAGCCATCAAAGATCGGCGCCGGAGGCTCTCAGCCTTTGTTCGATCCTGCGCGTAGGCTGTGAACATCCACCGCTTCTCGGGGAGATGCAGCCACTCCCAGCATGGCCACGTCTGCTGGGTCAAAGTGGTCTTCGAGTAGCCCGGGGGGATGTTGATGATGAGGCGCGTGATGTCGCCGCGGGTGATGGCCTCGAGGTGCTCGCAGATGGCATCGTGGTGCCGACCCCATACCAGGGGCGTGCCCGGGTTGAGCAGTGGCCATGCCATATGGGAGAAGCTGCGCAGGTTGTCTATCGAGTCAGCCAATGCCGAGAGCCAGATCGCCTCATCCTCTGTAAACTTCATGCCTGGGCCTTCTCCGCCTCAAACTTCTCCTTCGCCATCTGACGGGCTGCTCGGAGCTGGTCCTGGTTATGGACTGATACAGCCACGTTGACTGCCATGGGTGGGTTGTTGGTGAGAACACCATCGAGCTGCAGCTTCCTCACCGCGATGGACTCCGCCGCTCGGATCGCCCGCACATCCCCCTGATCGACCTTCTCCATCAGAGCGTTCCACAGGTACTCCAGCCGGCCTCTGTTCTTCGCGAGTCGCTCTTTGCGACCCTCAAGCCCATCAGCAACTGCATCTTGGGCCCACTGCTTTCGGATCTTCTCCACGTATCGCAAGGCCTGCCGGAGGCTGACGCCGTACTGGCTCACCGCCGCCCGGGCGACTGCGCGATCCCGTTGGCCCTGAAGCATCAAGCGCTCACAGAACTCCAGTCGCTCCTTGACCTCTGCTTTTGTCGCCTTCTTGTTTGACACGGCTCGCCTTGCTCCTGCGCGCGTGACAGATCAGTCATTGCCCCAGCTCGGATCCCACTTGCCGTCGGACACGTTGACCGCCCTCTCGTCCTTGAGCGTCTCCCGGATGCCGAACGGTTCGAGCCACTCGATGGCCCAGTCAAGCAGCTGGCTCACGAGGCACGGCTGCACGACCGTTGTTGTGCGCCTGTCTATCCGTCGAGTGCCCTGGCATACAGTGAGATGCGCCGCACCAACAGCATCGACATACATGTTGAACGTGATGTTGCCGCACTTGATGCGTGCCCACCCTTGCCCTGATTCGATGTCTGGCATTCTCGGTACTCGCTCTCTGTGTGGATCCGCACTCATATGGAGCGGTCATCGCACCACAGCTCGATGCATCGTGACTAAAGGGGTCGAGCGCTCTATCTGGCCTCGAGGGAGAGCAGGGCCAGGCTGACGTCGCCGAAGAGGGTGGGCTGCACGCTGAGCACCAGGAACTTGCGCTCTGTCCACCCGGCGGCAGCATCAGTCACAGCTACGACGTCGAGGGGGCGTGCAAGGAACCACGGTGTGGGTAGCCCCGAGTAGGCAACGGTATCTCGGATGCCGTTGAGTGTCCGGGCGTGCTGGGTCAGCAGCTGGAAGGCCGTGCCGTCGTCGGGGGCGTCGGGGGCCTCGAGTCGGCTCACCCCTGAGGGGCCATACCGAGTCAGGGCGCCCTGGCACCCACCGTGGTTCTCGGGCGTGAACTCTCGGATCTTTGTCATGCTCCCCTCGAAGCCGTCGAAAGCGTAGCTCAATGAGATCTCGGTGAGCACGTCGTCGATGCTCGTCTCTCCGATCTGAGAGCGATCGTGGACGTCTTGGCCGTAGGTGAGGGTGTGCTGGACTACAGCGTCGGGCCCGGGCAGCGCGGTGCAGTCCCAGCCCATGCGCCCGCCCTGCAGGCCCACACTCACCGGGAACTGACTCTGGATCCGACTGGCGATGGTGCGCAGTAGGGTGCCGCCGGTCTGGATGCGGTTGAAGACGAAGGCCACCCGGTAGCGGTTGAGCCCCGTCCGGGCATACCAGGCCCTGGCTCGATCCAACTCGTGGAAGTCCTCGCCGGCGTAGGTGCCCCACAGGTGCAAGAGCACATCACCGAGTGCATCGAGCAAGCGGCCCTCAGGTGCTACCCAGCCCTCCACCTCTTCGGCATGCACCGCATCACCAACACCGTCGAGGTCGACACCGGAGAGGGTGACATAGCTGTATGGCTCGCCGCGGCCATCGGTGCCCTGCTCCACCGCCTTCGGGGTGCCCAGAGCTGCGCCGTCTGGATCTCGCACCTGGATGGTGGTGCTTCGGATCGGGTGTCCGGCCACAAGGAAGCGCCGGGCCGGGTAGTCTGCCGGATCCTCGGGCGCCGGTGACGGTGCTGCATCCAGGGCCGGGAGGGGTACGCCTCGGGCTCTGCCGTAGATCACGGGCACGGCTTGGCCTGCGGAGTTGCTCGGGGCGTCGGGGAATCGATCCTCGTCGCCCACCGCCGAGGGCGGGAACTGCACGTCGGGCACCCTCGAGGGCGCCGCCACCTCGAACCGTACCTGCCCCGCCTCCAAGTCCCAGGTCGGGCTCCGTGGCTGGCCTCGATAGATCTCGTGGAGCTGCTCGTCGAAGGGCTCGTCGTCGGGCCACCACCAGATGCGCACGTTGATGGTTTGGATCGGCACTCCATCTCGGATGGCCCACAGGTCGAGTACTTCAAGATCCAGGGCCAGGGAGATGGTGCCCCCGCTGCTGCTCGATCCCTGCAGCGAGACGGATCGAGCAGGCAGATCACTGTCGAGGGCGATCCCCTCCGCGAACTCCACCTCGTCGCCGTCGATGGACACGACGAGCCCCTCGCCTTCGACCTCGAAGCCATGTCGGGCACCGGCGACGTCGAGCAGGACCAGGACACAAGCGCTCATCAGGACTCACCCGGGCTCAGGCGCACCTCTACCGAAGATCCGCCGGCGCCGCGGAACTGCATCTCGGTGGGTGGGGTGATCTCAGTGTCGGGCGTGAGTAGGCCCGATCTCGACGTCTTCAACCGGGCCAGGAGACCAGAGTGCCGGCCCCCGAGGCCACCGACGACGACACGGCCCTTGAGGATGCCCTCGGTCATGGCCACAGCTTCCTTCATGTCGAGCACACCTGCGGCGACCAGGTACACCTTGGTGCCCTCGGCCCGGTAGACGTCGTACACGGTGAACCTCGGGCCCTGGCGGCCTCGGATCCAAGCGCGCACCTCAAGGTTGCGCTGCCTCGCCTCGCGGGCGATCGGCTGGGCCTCTTGACGAAGCAGGGCGCCGGTGTGGTCGTAGAGAGCGACCTCGGCCGATCCCATCTCGCGTGCTGTGCGGATCATGCGCTACTCCTTGGGCTCGCTCTTCGGCTTCTTTGGTGCTGGCGGCAGCTCGATGAAGTCGAATGGGCCCCTCACCTGCGAACTCAGAGCCGCGGCGGCATGGAGCGCCCGGCGTACCTTCTCGTGAGCATCGAAGGCGAGCGTTGAATGTAGGGAGCCCAGGGCGAACTGCTCGCCGGTGCCGATGGCGTCGTAGCCACGCTTGTGGCGGAAGAACCCGAAGTCGGGCCCCAAACGGTAGAGACCACCGCGGTACCCGATGAGCGCCTCGCCGCCATACCCGGCGTCGCCGTCCTGGTCGAGGTAGTTGGCGGCACTGAGCGCCTTGCGCATCTCTTCGACGCAGCGATAGAGGAACGCCTCGTCTTCTTCACCGGGCTGTGGATCTGGATAGGCCACATCATGGAGCAGGATCTGAGCGAAGCGGATCGAGCCACCCGGTGCGATGATCAGCTCACCGCGCCTTGCGCACTTGGGCTGGCTCTCGATGCTGCTTGAGACATCGTTGCCTACGAATGAGTCGGCGCCGATGATTACGCGGCCATCACTGGCTTCGAGGCCTACGATGCAGGTCATATGACACCCCTATTCTCTACAGAGGGGTGCGTGTCGGCTCCGTCCCTCTGGCCAATGCGCTGGACCATCTCTCGACTTCCACCTGCAAGGCTCGGCTCACGCCCCCCCCGGACAGGGTACGAAGAGCCGCGAGCCGAGCCGCAGGCTTGAGATTGCGCGCACTGGCAAGACGCCACACTCTCTCTTCACTCGACAAATCCGGGGCGCCGAGCTCCACCTCCTCGACGGCCCTTTCATGGAAGCCAGACAGATCTGAGACATGCATCACACCAGCATCGTCGACCCATCTGATCCCACCGGGACCCACCTCGAGTACGATCGCAATGCGCCCCCCACGCAGGACGGCAGATCCTCTCGACCACTCCCCTGGGGTCTCGTCGAGGGCCTCGGTGATGGACGCCTGTAGATTGATCATGCTGCGCCCCTCCTCGCGGCCTGTGCTTCGCTCTTGAGCCGGCTGCGTCTCGCGTCGAGCAGTGAAGTCAGAGCCTCGGCGACGAGCGCCGGCATGTCCGGCTGCACTGCCAGCCACACCTCGCCTCTATTTCCGATCCACCCCGCCCAGTTCGAGCAACGGGTGCCTTGAATCTCAATGGGGCCCGGGCAGATCCTCACCTCCACACCGTCGAGGATCTTCTCGGCCAGCCCCGGCGCTCGGCCTTCGGACCAGGTGGTGATCGCCTCGTCGATGGATCGAGTCACCGCCAACTGGTTCACGAGGATCCCGCGGTGCCAGATCTTGACGCCCTGGTGCTCGATGTCTGGGCCGAATGCCCGAGTCCAGGCAGACCTCGCCTCCGAGATCACCCCCTGGGCTGTATGAGTGAGCCTCTCTCTCACCGCTCTGAGTCTGCGCCGCATATCAACCTCGCTCCTGCCACCTCGCGGCGGCGACGTCTGTGGAGAGGCCCGCCACCAGAGCCTCGACTTCATGGGCAGGGCCTCGGATCCAACTGCCCAGGGCCAGCACGAGCTCGTCCCATCGATCCGACATCGGCCCCACCTCCACCGGGCGCTCGACCTCAACGAGCTGCTCGAGCAAGCCCAGGTGTGCCTCAAGTGCGGCTGCCGCCCCCGGCGCCACCAGCTGCACCGTGATCTCACGAGACGGATCCGGCAGCGTGTCTTGGCGCTCTACCGACTCGCAGCTGTGTGTGGCGCAGCAGTGGGCCCCATGGTGATGATCATGCGCCGGCGCCGACTCCTGGCCCAGACGACCCCCGAAGGCTGATGCAGGTGCACCGGCGGCCTTGAGCAGGCCCTCAAAGTCGGGCACCGCTGGCAACGTGGGCGGCAACCCACCGAGCATCTCCGCCAACCTCTTGTTGGCCTCGTCGAGGGCCCCCTGCACAGCCTTGCTCTGGGCCCTGTGGATGGTGGTGCCGTCGATGCCCCGGGCGTGCACCAGGTTGTCGACCTGGGGCCCCGTGATGTCGCGCGCCGTAATCACCTCGCCGACGCTGAACGTCGGGGTGTGGTGGATGCCGTTGTCCTTGAGCAGCTTGTTGAGCCTGGCGTTGACCGACTGCCGCTGGCGAAGCCACTGACGCCGCTCAGCGTCGGTGGAGGCGTGCGCCGCCTTGCGCCGGGCGTGGTTGATGCGCATCTCCAGATCTCGAATCTGTCGAAGCTCACCCGGTGTCGGATGCCGGCGACCTGGTGGCGGCGGCGGTGGAGTGCCCAGTGCTCGATTCAGAGGTGATGAGGTGCTCCCCCCAAGACGCAGGGACGGATCCGAGGCGCTCTGCCTTTGCTGGATAGGTCGATACTCGAGGTAGCAGCAGCAGTTGGTCCTGCACTGCGTCTCGCCACTTCGAGGCACCGTGGGCAGCGTCTCTTGGGTGTAAGGGCTTGAGATGGCCAGCGCTGGGCAGTCGTCGCAGTGCTCGCAGGCGCCAAGGCGCCAATAGATGCGGTACCCCGGGGGATGGGTGTCCACCGTGGCCTGCTGGAAGGTGCCCTCGAGGGCCTTCGTGTAGAGCGCGCTGCGGTTGCCCGGGCTCATCCGCCCCGGCGCCGAGATCACACCCCGAGCCAGGTCGACGGCGAAGCGCATCGCGAAGAGCTTCTGGCGCTTGAGGTACCTGCGCAGGGAGTTGGCATCCGGTGCACCACCCTGAGGCCCCCAGAAGCTGCGCCCCGCGGCATATGCTGCGCTGTGGCCTTCGTCGATGGCCGCATTCCACTCTTGGATGAGCTCGGCCAGCGCTGACTTGCGCCGGCGCTTGATCTCTTCAGGGCCCAGGGCACCCGCGGTGGCCTCGAGCAAGATCTGATTCGACTCGAAGCGCGCCAGCGCCGTTGCCCACCGCTGCTCGAAGCGATCCTGCACCTGCCCCAGGGCCGCGGCTGCCCCCTGGGTCGTTGCCGGCTCCATTACTGCTCCCCAGACAGCATGCCCTCAGGCAGACGGTTCTCGGGCAGGTTGGCCCGGGGCGCAGGGTTGACCTTCACGCCCTCTTGCCCAGTGTCGAAGATCTCCCCCATCAGCGCTCTCGCCTCACTGTCCAGATCCTCAAGATCCCCCTGCTCTGCGATGCGCGGCAGCACCCCCTCGAGGGCCTTTTCTTTGGAGGTGTCATCAGCGATCCGCTCAGCGTCCATCTTCGACAACCCGGCGCCGTGCTGCAGGGCCAACACCAGGGGTACCCCTGCGATGACATATTGGGCCGTCGCCCGGGCCCTGGAGAACGCCACGTCGGCGCGGAGCTGCTCGTCGAAGGCCGTCGGCGGCTTCATCTCGATGTGCCACTCACCGTCCTTGGGTGTGATCCCCTCAAGCATCAGGCTGCGCAGGTGCAGATCTGCCATCAGCTCGGCACAGTCCTGCTGGCCCTCGATGATCTGCTGAGCGTAGACCTTGCCCTGCACCTCGGCGCTGTTCTTGCCGTTGATGTCCTTCTCGTGGCCCAGGAGGATAGGCGGTGTACCCACGTCGATGAACTTGTGACGCTCCAGCGCCTCGAAGACTTTGAGGCAGGCCTCGATGGATGGGGCCCGGCGCTGATGGAAGCTCGGCCCCTTGCCCGTCGTCGACGGCTTGAAGGGGATGATCTTGGGGATCATGCGCAGCAGCTCGACGGGGCGCTTTACCATGGTGCCCTGGGCGTCGAACCACACCTGGTCATCGAGGTTGTCTTCGATGTTCTCGATGAACTCTGCGATGTCGGCCGGTGTTTGATAGTTGAAGGGCCACAGGATGGACTCGCCACCCTGCCCCTCCTGAAGCACCTGCAGCATGATCACATCGAGGATGGCCTCAGCCTTGCGCCGGGTGCTGCGCCCCGAGTGCCACATGGATCGGCCATAGTGACTGTTCAGGGGTCGATCTGGCGCGTAATGGAGCACGAAGAAGGGGTGCACCCGGCGCCATGAGTGCCCGCTCTCTCGTAGCTCGTAGTAGTTCCCCTGAGCGCTGATCATCACTCGCATGTGCTCTGCAGCGTGTGGCCGCACGCCGAGGAACCCGGTCTTGTCTGCCATGAGCTCGACGATGCCATCTCCGACCCACCGCCCCTCTTCGAGCAGGCCTCGCACCAGCGTGTGGGTGTTGAGCCGGGTCTGATCTGCAGCGAGCAGACGCTTCACCTCTGGGCGGGCGCCGTCATCCACGTGGAGAATGTAGCTGGCTCGACTGCCGGTGGGCGTCTTCGCAGCCTGGGACTGTGGTGCGAAGACCATCTCCTGCCACCGGCGAAGTGCCCGGTAGTAGATCCCCTCCTCGTCCGCCATCTCCCGGTATTCGGCGTAGCGTTGCTGGCGAGACGCCTCATGCGCCTGGTGCATCTGGCGCAACCATGCGTCGGCCTGCTGTGCATGGCCCATGTTGGCATGGTGTGGGGTGGAGCGTTTCTGGTGGCGCTGGAAGGTAGGCCCCGCCGGGGTCATCAGGGAGACCTGGACGGACGGTTGGGCGGCAATGCGGCCCACCCTCGAGATGATGGCGTTGGAGAGACGGTCGAACATGAGAGATCACCCTCGCCGGGGTTGATCCCCCCGTGCTTCTTGTGCGGGCCTCATCCCATCACGGCCCTCGAACTGTTGGCAGATCCGGACGAGCTCCCCCTGGGCCAATCGAGCGGCTGAGTCGCCCTGAATTGCGCATCGTTGGCCGTTGTTGTGGCGGCAAAGGCCGCACAAATGCGTGTCTCGATTCATGCTGCCCCCTCATCCTCGAGGATGGCGATCACCCCCTCAGGCAAACCGGGATCCAGCGACGGGGCTGCTCGGCGCGAGCGCCCGGCCTTCTTGCGCTTCAGTTTGAGGCAGGTCTCTTCGACCTTGAGCTGATCCATGGTGTGAAGGACCTCTTCCGGGATCCGGCTTGGGGGCACCCCCTGCCACTGTTTCTTGAGGTCTGTCTTGTGTCGGTGGATCCGGGCGAGCTGCTCCTCTTGGATCGGGGCAGGATGTGGTGGGCCGCACCGCACCACCACCACTCGGCGGGGCAGCTCGACGCCGAAGATCTGCGCCAGGTCTTGGCCAGAGGCCTCAGAGTTGGAGACGTGCCCACTCATCACGTCCATGAGTACTCGGGTGCCGATGGAGATGTCGGGGTGCACGTTGTCGCCGATCGCGAGCACCTCGCCGATGAGATGCGTGCCCGCCCTCCTCGATGTGGGCATGTGAATGGCTCCCCGCTTCTCTGGCTCAGGCTCCACCACGACGATGACGTGCCCCGCGAGGGGCCGAACAGAGGCGTTCATCGTTGCACCGCCTTCAGATGCTCATAGGCCTCCTGGGCCGAGCGATGGGAAGCCTCCGCCATCCGGTAGATCTGCTCAGCTCGAGCAAGCTCCTCGGAAGCCGCCTCGACTCTCTGGGCAAGCTCCGCCTCCACCTGCTCGGGGTGGGTCAACGCCGAGGCTTTGATGTCGCCGCTGAGGTACTGGGCCAACTCGTCTCGGGCGCTTCGGATCTCAGCCACCCGCTTGGCCACTTCTGGGCGGATCTGATCGAACCTCGCCCGGGCCTCCTCATCACCCCGCAGGAACCGAGCGCCAGGCATCGAGGCGACGAGCAGATCTTCAAGGCGAGCCCGATCCTCAACCCCGAGCGCCTCCAGGCCCTTGCCGAGGATGGTGGAGAGATCTTCCTGGTCCTGTGGGTAGAGCTGGCCGTGTTCTTCTTGGTTCGAGGTGATCATGCGAACGAGCTCCCCCACCCGCAGCGTCCACCTCGGCTCTGAGCCGGCGAACCTCGCCTGCCCCTCCTCATTGACCTCGAGCTGGCTGAGAAGCGTGATCACCCCACCTTGGAAGGCCCGCGAGCAGACCTCACCCAGCTCTTCGATGAAGGCGTCGAGCTGGTTGTCTTCCTCAGCCCCCTCCCCAAGCACATCTCTGGCGAAGTCGAGGATGCTCAGCACGAAGGTGGTGGTGAGCTGCTCGACGCTGGGGATCGCCTCGCTCAGGCCATCGAAGGCACCCACCCGAATGAAGATGGGGGTCAACCCTTCGAGAGGGACCATGGCCCCGTGAGTGGCGCGTCTGGCCCATGCACGACCCTTGCGTAGGGCTCGCACCTGGTTGACCTTGGCCACCACCACATCGCGGGCCTCTTCGGGGTAGACAGGGCCACCCTTGATGTCGAGGTGCTCGAAAACTTGGACCTCGAGCACGACCTCGCTGCCCCAACCCTCGACCGAAAACTCCATCCCCAGAGGGTGGGCCCACTCTGCATTCAGACTTGCGAGGAAGCCTGAATCAATCAGCTCCCTCAAGGTCATGTTTCTCACGCTGCTTGCTCCTCATCTGCCGAGGTCAGACGCCTCAGCGCTTCGCTCTCGATGGACCATCCGGCTTCGATGTAGGCGCACACCGCCGCGGAGAAGCTCTCGTCGGTGCGTGCGCACCGCTCGTCGAGCCACTCGACACACTCAGTGGGTAGGCGAATGGTCGTCTTGCCCCCACCGTCGTCTCGACGGCGGCGCTTGAGCGGGCGGGGATCTTTGGGGGCGATTGTTCGCACGAGACTGATGAGGCGGCGGATCTCGCTCGCCACCGAGCAGCCATTGGTCGCAGCCTTGTCTGTCAATGCCTTGAGACGTATCTGACCCAGGCTCACGCTCACTCTGATCATCATGTGCAAGGCCCCGTATTCGGTGTTTGCCTGCACAAGAGCGTGGGGCACTGAACATTTGAACGGCGAATCCGGTTCCAGGTATATTGAGTACGCGGTCCGCGTACCGGGGCCGTTCAAAGGGGTAGACGATGAGCAGCGCTGAATTCAGCTTGGAGATCCAGGAGGCCCCGCCCAGGGAGGGCAGGGGTGCTGGCGCTGGGTACAAGGTGGCTGGTCGCTCTTCTACGCGACGCCCACCTCGTCGAAGCGCTCACAGGGGTTTGGAGGGGCCGGTTCAGACCGCCTTCAACTTCGATGTGCGACGTGTCCAAAAGAACAGGCAGCCGAGAACGCGCAGCGTCAAGACCAAGTCCAGGACGTGGCGCACCATCAGCGCCAGCGAGGCTCGCTCATACTTTGAGCAGGTCGATGATGATCATCTGGGCCATGAGCAGCTGCCGACGAAGCCCCGGACCCGAGCAGAGTGTGACTCTGTGCCCAGGCCGTGCCCCTTCGTCAGCTGCAAGTACAACCTGGCCATCCGGCTCAGCGACGGCGACATCAGGTTCTCGAGCGCACACACCGGCCACTCGCATGGGGATCAACGCACCCCGTATCAGCGCCTCGAGGAGCTCATCAACAACGTCGTCGACGGCGTCCACGGTACCAACTGCGCTCTCGACTATGCAGACAGGGTCGCCAAGGGCGATCAGATGAGCACCGAATCTGTGGGCAAAGTTCTCGGTTACACCAGGGAGATGGTTCGACAGATCCAGAAGAGCGGGCTGCAGAAGATTCGCGCCAGCCTCGCTGAGATGGGATTCGCAGGCGACATCAAGTGGGAAGATGAAGCCGCCTGAGTAAGGCAACAACTGCTCCACACAGGAGCAAGAAAGGGGCAATAGAAATGTCAGACAATTGGTACATCCGGGGCTCGAAGCCCGACCGCAACTTCGAGGCCTTCCTCCTCGTCGCTGCTCCGTTTTTATTGGGCGCAGCCATCAAGCAAGACCGCAGCCTCGCAGTTGAAGGCTTGACCCGTGCCCTTGGCGCCGGCAGCGCTCAGAGCGAGCATCGAGTGAAAGATCGAGCCTCAGCCAACCAGCGCAACCAGCAGCTGGCCAAGCCTGTGGCCGATCTCATCAACGCCCTTTGGGATCGTCACGACCAGCACCGAGCACCCCTCAGTTCATCCGAGCGCGCACTTCGAGGGGGATGAATCCCTTTCGAGGATGCACTCTCGTCCGACCATCGGGGTACGTCACCTCGAACTCTCCCCTGTACTTACCCGGGGCGTTGGTGAAATCCGCCGGTAGCAAAGCCTCGACGTCAGCTTGATCTGCATCGATCCGCGTGATGTCTCCATCCTCGACGATCTCAATGTCAGCTGCGGGATCTCCGTCCTCTGGCATGTAGTGGAACTTCAGGGTGGCATCGGCGAGCACGATGGGTGTCTCGTCGTTGCCAGTGGTCAGCCTGGCTTTCACTGTCGGCCGAGCCTCTCCGACTTTGAAATGTTGTGTGGCGATGCTCATTCGTGCGCTCCTGTGTCTTCTGGCGTTACCTCTGCCTGCGCCGCACCACCAGCGGCATGAGCGTCTGCAGCCGAGCTTCCTGACGCTGCTGCTTCCATCTCCTCGATGGTGAGCCCTGGGCGCCGTGGGGTCAGTTGCACCGACTCTCCAGATCGGGGCAGCACAATGCCGCCCTTGTCTTCGAGCAGCCAAATGCCCAGTGCCCGATCCGCAAGTGTGACTGTGCACTTCTCGTCGAAGGCCTCGACGAAGGCCTCGTCGACGACAAGTTCAACGTGCCCATCCCCGATGATGAGCACGGTCGCCGGCGCTGCGATCACACCGAGGGAGAGCCGAGCCCACGGATCAAAGCCGCCACGGCTCGTGAAGGCCCCCAGTGTCGTCGCAGCCCATGGGTCCAGGCCCAGTGGCATCTTCAGCTCTCCCGCGTCGAAGTCTGCTCGTTGCCGAGGTTGAGCTCGCGCACCACCATGCCGTTGTCGGCGGTGAACTCGACCTCGGTGGGCACCCCTGACTCGTCTTCTGAGATCACACGGCGCCGCGTGTTGCCGGTGGCCCCGACACGACGAGCGACGTCGTTCACCTCGCCCTTGATGTTCGCCAGCGTGGCCTTCTCTTCAGCGCTCAGGCCGGATCCGGTGTTGACCTCGATGGTCCGCACAATGGCGCTCTCCCGCAGCTTCAACCGCGCGCCGGCGCCTTGGTCCCACGGATCACCCACGGCGCCCTCGAGGGAGACGTTGCCCACAACGTCGAGGACTCGATCCGCCTCAACGGTGATGCGCCAGGGGTGCTGGATGAAGATGGTGGCACCAGCGGCGGTACTGCCTTCGACCCTCACGGGGATCGGAAGGCCCAGGCGGGCCCCGTCAGCGCCGACAAACCAGTCGGTGATGGCCGAGGCCAACTCCACTGCGTCGACCTCATCGAGGGTCGGATCCATCGAGAACCGAAAGCCTGTGGTGTCCACCGCTGAGAGCAGCCCGATCGGAGGAGCCTCATACACGCGGTTCGCCGACGGCGCAGCGGCGAGTGCCAGGGCCGTGGTGTTGGTGATGGTGGCCTGGGCGGCGACGGCCTGGGCCACAGTGCGCCCAGCAACGACCAGCACCACAGGAGCGTCGGTCCCCGCGGATCCGGCGCCACGCTGAGCGTTGTTGGCGTAGTCGTAGTTGAAGGTTGCAGATCCGGCACCACCCACCAGGCCTGCGATGGGGTTGCCCCCGGCGTCCTGCACGATGAGAGCTTGCTCGGTGCCGTAGTCGCGGCCCAGATCACCCCCGGCGTCGTCGGTGAGGAAGATCAGTGCAAAGCGGGCCTCCGGATCTGCCTGGGCCTCAGCGCCGAAGGTGATCGAGAGGGCCACCGAGGGCAGCGGCTGGAGTACTTCACCGTCGAGACCCTCGAAGATGGCGTCATCTGCACCCTGGCCCAGCCCCTCGAAGAAGACCCCCGGGCGCCCCCGGAGCTGCTCGCCTTGGAACTCAGCAAGCAGGGGCTTCGTCCGGTTGGCCTCAAGGCGGAGCCAATACTGAGCGAAGGTGTACGCCTGCTGTGGTGTGCCCCCGTTGGCCTGCACGATCACGTTGAAGCGCCCGGTGACACCGCCCACAGTTCGATCCACAGGCTCGGCAAGCTCGGCGACGGACATACCCAAGTAGAGAGCGAGGCTCTGCACCTCGGCGTCGGAGGCCACCACGTTGCCGTCGATGGCCACATTGAGGGTGAGGCCATAGGTCTGGGCCCTGAGGCTGCCAAACTGCTCAGCCACGTTGATCGACGCGAACGTCTTACCCGCGGGCCTCAGGCGCACCACGAAGTAGGGATCCGCCTCGGCTGACTCGGCTGTGATGTCGATCAGGTCATCGAAGGTGCCCGGTGACAGGTCGAAGGGGGCCCCAGCGGCACCCAACTGGCCATATGCCTGGTCAGCCCCGTCGATGATGTTGAGGGCCTTCACGTTGGCATACTTCGCCGTCACGTCCGTGGGGTCTGGCCCGGACCAAATCTCAAGCCCGGTGCTGCGCAGGAAGGCGAGAGAACCAGCGGCGAAGGCCCACCCGTTGAAGAGCACGATCTTGTCCGGGGTTCTCGGGAGCAGTGGGAAGTCGATGAAGGGGTACTCGTCGACCAAGCGCCACAGGTCCTTGAGCCACGAGTAGAGCGCCGCCCCTGTGATGGCACTCGCCAGGGTGAGCACCTTGGCCCCGGTGTCGAGGGTGACGCCACCGCCGGCCGAGCCCGGCACATACACCAGATCATCAGGCTCGAGGGGGAGGTCGATGGTCTCCCCGGTGTTGGTCTGCTCCTTCACCGAGGACGCAGGCCGGTAGTCAGGGTGGAGGATGACCGCCTTGACCTCGGACCCCTCACCAGCACCGAAGAAGCCCACGTCTTCGATGACGGTGTCAGCTGAAACCGTGGGGTCGATGCCGCCGACGGCGAAGCCATTGATGACCCTGAACACACGCAGCTCTGCCCCGGTGACGCCCTGGGCAGGGGCGAGCGCCTTCCGAGCTCGCACAGTCAACGGAGCCAGGACGATGGGGTCGTTCTCGCCGCGCTGATTGGACCTGATGGTGAAGCCGTCCACCTTCACGGTGTTCGTCTTCGGGAGGAACGAGATGCTGAAGCCTGAGAGACGCCGTCGCATAATCAGGACTCCGCAAGCTGGCCACTGAAGAGCAGGAAGTTCGCAGTCGTTGTCGCGCGCACACCCCAGTAGAAGTCAGCGTAGGCAATGGAGCCGGGCTCCACATCCTCAGGCGTCGTCACCTCGAGGCGCCGCGCTGTGAGGTTCGACCCGAGGTAGGAGTTCGCGGACCAACTCGCAGGCGATGCGGGGAGGGTAGCCCCGGCCCCGTTCACCTTCGTCGTGATGGGCCCGCTGAGCCCTGTCCCGCCCGCCGCCTTGTAGTAGACATCAATCCACGCATCGGCCGTTGTGGCTCGACCGTCGAGGTCGTCGTCGAGGAGAAGCTCGAGGGCAATCGTCACCGGCGCTGCCTCGGTGTGCTGCAGTTGCTGCTCGAAGTCGGTGTGTAGTGGTCGTGTGGGTGAAATCTGATGCTCGACCGTCGTCGGGTAGAGCGCCAACGAGAACGGCTCACCATCGAGGTTGAGCCCCGCAAGCGTTGGCTCGTTCGACAGTGAGGCATCAAGGATGCCCTGAGTCCGGCCAGAGACCTGCCTGAACTGCCCATCCACAATGCACGTGTAGACGCCGTTGTCTGTCTTGTTGGTGACGTTGTTCGGGTGGCGCGGCTGCATCAGGCCGATGTTCGACGCGTCGCGCACAAACACGTTGGCCCCAACCTCGAAGAGGAAGTCCTCGGCCCGTGCGTTGGTGACGGTCACGCGGTGGATTCGGATCCGGTTCCCGCCGTCGAAGTTCGAGAGGCCACCTGCCCGAATGTACCCGCTCGAGTATCGCTCCGAGGCCAGGTCAGTGATCTCGATGACCAAGTCTTTGATGATGGCGTAGTTGCCATAGTCGCGGATGTTGAGGCCTGGGCCGTTGTCATTGTTCCGACCATGAGCCAACTCAAGGCGATTGATGTAGACCGCGCCGTTGAGCTGCCCATCGACCACGTTAACGTAGCGAGCACCGAGAGAGGTCGGGTTGCCCTCGCCTCGGATGGTCACCATGTGAGTGGAGGGTCCCTGAAGTTGGATGAAACCGAGGCCATCTCCGCCTGGCTTGTAGGACGTGATCTTGGCTCCGGGCGTGTTGCTCCAGGTGTAGATGTACTTGGGGAACTCCAGCCGGTGGCTGTAGAAGGTCCCGAGCTGAACCCGCACCTCGACATCCATGATGCCGTCTATCTCGCCAGGGTCGGCGACCCGGAGCATGAAGAGCGCGCTCTCAGAGCCATACTCGTGGATGAGGAAGTTGTTGTTCGCGACGAAGACCCCGCCGGAGATGGTGGCGGTGTCGGCCGCAGCGTTGAAGGTGCCGTCCCACCCCCCGTTGCCCTGCAGGAAGTCCTCCTGGTTGGCCGGAGTGTTCGGAGCGAGCCCGTTTCCGGCGGCGCCCCAGGCGAAGAAGTAGTCCATCGCTCAGCCCTCCCCAGGGTGACGGGCTGCCACAGCAATGCAGCACTCGAGCAGGGTCCCAGCCTGTTCCCAGGAGCCCTGGCTCACCCTCGTTCCATCCTCGATGCGCGTGAACAGGTAAGGCTCAAGGCCCATGATGGCCATCGCTGCTTCGTCTACGGAGACTTCGCTCACGGTGGCTCCACCTTGCCGGTCCAGCACGTCCACCAGGGGGTGTTTTGTTGATGCGTCCATCACCTCAAATCGCCAATCCACAGGCCACCTCTTTCAACCAATTTTCAGGATCGAAGAGCCGGCCGATGGCACTCGCTCTCGAAGATCAACATCAGATCCATCCGGCGCCTGGTTGCCCCAGATCTGCCAGCCTGGGGCTCTCTCCCGAGCAAACATCTCAAGACGCGCCACATCACCACACAGCTCGACGATCCTCTGCCGGAAGACATCAGGCTTGGCGCTGTGGGCCCCACGGGGTGCATAGATGGCCTCGGCCTCTGCGCCGGCGGCCTCCACAATCTGACTCACGCTTCGAGACTCGACCTTCGGAGATCCCCGAGTGCCCAGCAGTAAGATCTCGGCATTGGCTCGGGTGTAATGGCCCATGCCCGTCACCGGTGTCCCAGCCTTCGGGTTGGTCTTCACCCACACGAAGCCGCAGGTCTTGTATGTGAAGCCCCACGCACTGAAGACGCTGAGCGCCTCAGTCAGCAGCGGCCACGTCGCCCACAGAAAGAGGATGGCGTCGTCCTCCGCGACACCAGCAACGTCGAGGCCTTTGATCCAGTCGATGCTCTGCGTCGGGTATTTGTGCTGTGCGCCCCGCTTCCCCGCGTCGCAGGTGTCCCGATACGCCCACGGCGGATCTGCGTAGATCACGCTGAAGCGCGGACAAGGGTCGACATCCAAGAGTGCGAGTTGCGCGTTCATGGCTAAATCCTGTGTGTCTCTTCGCCGGGATGGCGAAACCTGTAATGGATAGATGGGTGGGGATTGGGTGGCCGGGTAGCCTCTACCAGGGGATGGGCTCCTGCTCGCCCCCAACGACAACCGGCTTGCGCTCTGTGACGCGGTTGGTGCTCAGGTCGATGTTCATCAGCGCCGAGCCGAGGCCGCCCTCTCTCCCCTTGGCCTTGATGACCTCGAGGAGCCGACAGCCCTTGTCCTGTGTGTAGTAGGCCGGGCGGTACACGAAGAGAATGTCATCAGCCACCTGCTCGATGACGCCCGCTCCCTCGAGGTCCGACATCCGCGGGCGCTTGTCGTCTCGATCTTCGAGCTTTCGACTCAGCTGGGCCAGCAGCATCAGTGAGCAGCCTGTACTGGTGAGGGCCTTGAACTGCTTCACCAGCGTCGGCAGACGCCCATACTTGTCCTTGCCCAGGGACAGGTCCATCGCGTGGAGATGATCGAAGACCACTAGGCCAAGCGGCAGCCCGGAGCGCGCTTGGATCTGCTCGAGGTGTAGATGAACGTCGCTCATCTGGCCCCTGGGCAGATCGACAAACCACGTGTTGCGCATGGACTGCAGTTCCACAGTGGAGCGCATCAACTCTTCCATCTCGCCAGCGTTGACTTCACCGCGGTTGATGGTCCTCATCGGCACCCCAGAGAGGCTCGCCGCGGAGCGGGTGTAGTAGGGGAACACCGGCGTCTCCAGGCTGAAGAAGACGTGCGCCCTGTCTGTGTAGCGAGCAGCCACGTTGAGGAAGCAGTTGTTGGCCAGGGTCGTCTTCCCCATGGATGGTCGCCCACCCATGATGATCATCTGGCCCGCCTTGGCCCCGCCGGTGGCGTTGTCGAGACTCTGGAAGCCGAAACTCATGCCCTCCACGAGCTCGCCGGCTCTGCGGTTCTCGACCTTCTGTCGAGCCTCGGCGAGGCCTTGCGTCGCCATATCTGCGAAGTTGTGAAGAGGGCTCGCCCCGCTCTTGCTCTCACCCAGCGCGAGGATCTGCTCCTGGGCAGTGCGCAAGATCTCAGCAGCTTTGTGGGGGGAGCCCTTCGCCGCCGCTTCCTTGATGGCCTCGGCCACCGCATCAAGGCGCCGCAGCTCAGCAGCCTGGGCGATGAAGCTCGACAGCTCCTTGCACGAGTTGCCATCCCCGGCCTGGGCCACCAGTCGATCTACCCAGCCCTGGCTCTGGCCCGTGGCGTCCGCGAGGGCCACACTCGTGAGTCGGCTACCTACTGTCGAGATCTCACAAGCCTCCACGAAGGCCCGACGCAGGATCGCATCTGAGAAGTCCTCTGGGCCGAGTAGAGATCTGGCCAGGGGCAACTGCACACCACCATCGCGGATGATCTGTCCGATCAGTTGCCGCTCGGCTCGCCCGATGTGGGCATTTCGATCTGCACGCTCAGGATCTGGCCCTCGAGCGTGCATCTGGTCTTCGAGGGCGATGGAGTTGCCCGGGTTCTCTCGAAGGTGGTCGTCAAAGTCAGCGCTGCTCACCAGGCACCTCGGTAAATTTGATGGGTTTCGCCCAGGGCATCGAGGATCTCTTGGGCATATCGCTCACCGGCCTCATCCGGATCGGTGAACACGTAGATGGGTACGTCTTTCGGGAGGCGCCTTCGCAACTCCCGGAACGCCTTGAAGCTGCCAGAGGTACCCCCGAACACAGCTCGCCGGCGATTGGGGGTGCGCATGCACTCTTTGAGGCCCGCCAGCCAGCAGGTGATGCCCTCGGTGATCCAAATCCCCGACAAGCCCTCGGGCCGCTCGCCGCGGAGCAGGGCTCTCGCCGATCGGTCAGCCATCAGGAGGCCTTCGGCTGAGCCAGTTCCCCGACGTGGCCAGATGGTCTTGGGCCCTGCCTTCCACTGGCATTTGGGGCATTTTCGGCCGTCGAGGGGAGTCTCGCAGCGCTCGCAGATCTGCTGCCCATCTCTCACGAGAGGTACTGCTCTGCCATGCACCGAGACCCCGCGACCTTCGATGTCAAAGGCCGGCACCACAATGCGATATCGAGAACCCCACTTCGCGGGCCACCACTGCGGCCACCCGCCAGGAGGTCCCTCAAGGGGGGTCACACGCACCAGTGCGGAATCGAACTTTGCCAGGAGCTGGCGTCGCTCCAAGAACAACTCCGGCTCGACGTCGAGGGGGCCCGACTCGCCGTCGAAAAGCCACTCACTGACCTCTGGATGCACCGCAGCACCAGTCTCTCTTGAGAGATCTTCGAGGATCTGAATCGGGGGCCTCAGATCGTAGCTCGGCACATTGGCGTCGAGGGGCCGGCAGGCCTTCCAGAAGGGCCCCAACTCCTGGGCCGGAGGTGGGCTCGCCCTCTTGGGCTCCGCAGGTGGCTTCACCTTCACCACCGCAGCCTTCTTGGCGCGTCGAGGATCTGGCTTGTGATCCGACGGGCCATCGCAGAAGCCGTGATCTGCATACCAGCGCCAGACCATCTCGTGCTGGTCCCGACTGAGGCCCTTGAACTTGGCACCGGTGAGGGTATAGGCCACGGCGTCGAGATGGCCACCGTTGGCCTGGCAGTCCCCGCGCTGACACTGCCAACCACCTCGGTCCAGCACATTCACCGGAGGCCTTCGGTCTGAAGATCCCCGCTGCTCTGCACCGCAGGCTGGACAGGGCCACACCTGGTTGGGGTTGCGCCTGGGCCGAATACCCAGGAGATGCAGCACGTGCATGGTCTTCACGCTTCGAGCCTGATCGATCCAGCTGATCATGGCTCAAACCCCCGGGGCGTACGGCAGTGCACTATGTGGGTGCCTTCTCGAACCCTTCGAGCAGCTTGAGCCCCAATCACATCTTCGAGCTCTTCCGGCAGGATGTTTGATGTCCACACCGTGGGCAGCCGTGCCTCGTATCGATGAGAGATCATCGCCAAGAGCCAGTCAGTGGTGCTGTTGGTCCTCTGGGCCGTCATGCCCAAGTCATCGAAGATCAGCAGCGGGATTCTCTGCAGTTCCGAAAGCAGGTGCGCAGGATCTCCCGAGGCTCGGTCTGAGTAGCGAGATCGCATCTCAAGGAAGAAGTCGGCCTCGGTCCAGTACATGAGATCTGCGCCCCTTGGCGCCATCTTCACCAGGAAGCGCCCAAGCTGCACAGCCCGAGTGGTCTTCCAGGTACCCGTTTCTCCATGCAGGTAGATGGAGACCCCAGCCATCAGACTCCTTATCAGCTTTGGGATCTCATCGCGGATGTGAGCCTCGGCACCCTCCTTCAAGAAAGAGATGTGTCGCTGACTGAGGCGAGACTTTCCCCAGCGTCGCCACTTTGCTGCGACGTCCGCGAGCTCTGAGGATTTTGCTCTGGCATCCCGCTCGGCTCTATCCGAGCAAGGCTGGCACCGAATGGGGTGCCACATCTCATTGCCTTTGAACCTCACCGGAGCCACATCACAACCGCAGCCGACGCACTGTGGCGCCTTTCTCTCAAACATCGTAGTTCTCCGCATCGAGGCGAAGGCGCCCTGCGTAGCACTCGCGGTACACCCAGTCTTCATTGAGACGGCGGGTCAGGGCTTCAGTGTCTCGTGCGTATTCTGGGCGTCCGGCGATGAGCGACCTGGCTTTCTTCGACCGTGCGAGCTCGCCCTCAGTGATCCCCATCGGTGCGATGAGACCCATCTGCTGGTGCTCTTGAGTCCAGTTGCCTCGGAGCAGCTGCCAAAGCGCGTTGTACTGCTTTCCATTCCCGTCCGTACCCATCGCCCGACCACTCGCCCGAGCGCCGTCGATCACAGCGATGAGATCCGCAAGGCTCCAGCCCTCATCGAGGCGCTCGAACGTTGCCTCGAGGTCTTTGCTCTTGGCTTTGCCTAACACCAGCGAAGCAGCGGGCAATGCCATCACCCGGCAGTGGTACTGCACTAGCCGGATGGCATCTGCGATCACGGTGGGGGCCCTACCCACTTCGATTTGGGTCCTAAGCCACCTCCCCGTCGCCAGCTTCCGGTCCCTCTGCTCGCCCACCCAGTGGGCTGCCCCTTCGACCTGCACCACGACCGCGCCGCCAAGCTCCACCCGCGTCCAGCCGTGCATCCACAACTTGCCCAGGGCCGCCACTGCCGCGATCGGATCATCAGACTCCAGGGCCACCATGGGATCTGGCTTTCGCTCCGGCGCCGGCGGGAAGTACTTCGAGAGATCGCCTACGATCGGAGGGATCATGTTGCCGTCGAACGCCTCTTGGATCCGTCGACGCTTCTCTGCGGCTCTCTGGGCCACGGGATTGGCCTGACCCTCACCTGGGGTGGGGCTGACACCTGAACACCCGTTCTCACCCATTTCTCGGGCTTCTGAGTGGGCTTGCTTTGCGCAGTCGCCGGCCGCTTCAGCTTCGATCTCTTGGAGGAAGGCTTCGATCTCAGGATCGATCTCCTGACGAGGCACCCACGTCTGGCCCGGGATGTATGGGTTATCTGAGACCTTCTCGGCCCTGATCTCATCAACCCTCGAAAAATCGTCCTGATTTCCCTCGGTGGTGCTGCGGCGCATCTGGGGCACGTCGGCTCTGGCTTCCCGAGCCTCGCTGAGCTCAGCCTGGCCGGGCACGCCCTCGCGTGCGTCTACGTTCCCCGAGCCGGGCATTGCACCACCAATATTTTGATATTTGATTTGGCCGGGAGCGCACATAAGGCCTTCCGGCTGACTTACGTCAGCCGTCAGGCTCTTAGTATGTATGTTCTTAGTGAAATGCGCGCGCCCGGAGTCTGAGGATCGCGCATGTGTATGCCCGCAGGGGGGAGCCCCCCCTTGAGCCCCCCCTTGAGCCCCCCTTTGAGCCCCCCTTTGAGTGCCCCCTTGAGTCCCCGAGTCCCCGCTCGATTGAGGTATGCCGATGAGCCCAGATCAGGGAATTGGAGGACAGGGGCCGCATTCATGATTTCACGCGCATGCTCATAAGCATCAGCTACAAGAAGCCTGAGCTGTTGCCCCTGGCTAAGCTCGACTTGACAGGACCACGCTTGACCCGGCTTGGTCTGCTGAGTCGTCAAGACACCAATTGTCTTGAGTCGGTAGATGCTGCTTTGGACTGATCTGATCGTAACGCTCAAGTAGGAGGCAACACTCCTTCTGGTCACAGTCTCTTCGGACTTCTTCATACGCATGATGGCGATGAGAACTTTGAGGTCACCATGCGAGACTTGGTCAACTCCAAATTCTGAGTCGGCCTCAGTTTGGATAGAAGCGACTACTTCAAGGCTCAGGCCTGGGTGAACCGTCCTTCCTCTTCGAGAGGGCGGTCCTACATCTCTCCTACGAGATGAGTGGAATGAAACCGTGGCCTGGGATGTAGAAGGTCTGCGATGGGCTTTGTGGGATGACACACCTCACTCCTTGCCTGGAAATGTGGGTTCCACTTTTGGCAGAGGGGACCAGAGCGGAAGAACCTCTGGTCCAGCCGTCAGCAATGGTTCAACGGCCAACGAAACGAACAAATAACGTCACAGACGGTTTTTAGGCAATCAAAAAACCACCGCTGATGTTTTTTGTTCGTGTGGCTTTCACACTGAACGCGTTTTCAGGTACAAGGTTCAGAACCTTGGGTGCAAAAGAGGGCAAAATGAGTGATCAGGCCAAAGGTGGGATGACCGATTCGCGAACCTTCAGCTTAAACGGCGTTGAGGTCAGCACGACGTTGAATGATGTAGATATGGTGGAAGAATTATTGAGGTGGCTTGGGGAAATCTACCGGCAAAGGGGAGAGAATCCTACTCTTCCCTCGTCTGACGAAACATCTCAGAGAAACGACCACTGCACATCGACAAGATGAAGGGAATATCTCCTCTTTCCCAGGCTTTAGCGACCAAGACAGCTTCCGCTCCAAAGGCTGGCAGTCCTGAACTAGATCCGCTTTCACTCGGAGACCGTTGCGTTTCCCCTCCCCATCCACTCATCACTTCAAAGGGATCTTTGCCTGCACCCTGACACCAGGCTGAGATGTGTTGGGCAGTGATCCACACGTCGCCCCGCTCTACAGCACTGATCGCACTTTGCTTGTACTGCTCATTGAGAGCAGCTGAGAGTTCGATCTGGCTTAAGCCTGCGCCCTTTCGAATATCTCTGAGCCTTCCTCCCAACTCCACATTGAAAGAATTACCACTAGGGAAGGTTTTGGAGTTGACGTCTAACATCTCAGACGGTATTCCTTTCAACGGCAGCATGATGAAGGGTTTTGAGAATGAAAGGGAGCAGGGCGACTGGGCTTGGCAGAGGGAAACCCATCGCAGACACGGCTTTTTCGAGATGGGCTCAAAGGATGGGGGGGCGAGATATCGTTGCGAAAATCCTGGACATCTCTGACAGCTGGGCGGAGAAGCTCGCTCAAGGAAAAAACCGTCCCAGCTTCCCTCTCGCCGCCAAGATCGAGAAGTACAGTCGAGGCCAAGTCACCATGGCCATGATGGATGAAGACTTTCAACGATGCTCCGGCAAACGGACAGCTTAGACGCTTAATATCGCTTTGTGCGGTATTCGTCTAGACGGTATTCCCGCCGATGGAGAGATCTGTGGAGATGGGTTTGTGATTATCGAAGAGATCGATAGAGAGCTGCTGTGCGACATGACCGAGGAGGAGCAACGCCTCCGCGGTATTGAGCTGGCTGAGCTCACTGCTCAGTTTAAAGAGCTGGAAGCAGAGAAGAAGGCTGCCGCCAAGGAGTATGGAGATCGCATCAAGGCGATGCGCGAGAAGCTCGAGAGCCTCAGCAAAGATGTGGAGTCATGCACCGAGAAGCGCAGGGTGGCCTGCCACATCGAGGGTGAGATCCGATCGGGTGAGGTGCAGATCCGCCGCCTCGACACTCGAGAGGTCGTCGAGACACGAGACGCCACTGCCAAAGAGATGCAGCTGATGAACAGGAGGGTACAGGGCAGCTTCCCTGGCCTCGACGGGCCGACTGCTCACTAAAGCAGTCATACCTACAGCCATATAAACACATAGAAGAGGCCTCCCATGGATAGGGATACATCCCCACAGGATAAGTGCGGCCTCGAGGCGCACGTGGACATTGAAGATCTCAAGCACATGCCTGAATTGGCACGAGATGCGATGCACGAGTTCGATAACTACGTGCGCGCAGCAGCCATCGTGATGCGGCCACCCACTATGGCGGAGCAAATGATCCGGCGTAGCATCGAGGCCTCAATCTACGTTTACGGGGCGGTCTTTACGATGCAAGAGAACGCCAAGCTGCGAGAAGAGCTGGCGTTCAAGGAGAAGCAGAGAGAGCTCTCAACGAAAAGGGTAGAGCGGGCGCTGGCGCCTCGACGACTGACCCCGCCGGCTGGGCTGGGTCGACACAGGATCAGCAGGGTCTAAACACAGGCAACACATACAGAGGTCTGAAGATGCCATTCAAAAAGATGGAGAGGGCGAAGTACGCCCCGCGCCAGTGGTCGTTGGCTGGATACCCCGGCGCCGGCAAGTCCACCTTCGCGGCCCAGATGAAGGGGCCCCTGCTGCCCATTGACGCTGATCATCGCTTCCAAGAGGTGCTCAGCAGCGTCGAGGGTGATGTCTTCGCGTTGAGTGACACACCCTCTGACAATGTGGATCCCGATCGCATCTCCACGTTGCTCAACCAGAACATGCCCGGGGCTGGGGTGCAGACCATCGTGGTCGACTCACTCACCGCCATCATCACCCCCATCGTGGTGCAGGCCATGCTCGACCACGACAAGGGCCGAGCCCGCAACCTGTCAGCGGCCTTCAAGACCAAGGCCCTGGCCATGCGCCAGCTGCAAGACGCCGTCACCCGCTGGGGCTGCGACGTCCTCTGGATCTACCACCTGCAAGACGGCCGCGACGCCCAGGCCCGCGAGGGCACCAGGTCGAGCATCAGCCCAACCGAGTTGGCCCGACTGCACCGCAGCATCAACTGCCACCTCGAGATCATCGAGGACGGCGAGGGTCAGCGCGGTGTGAGGGTGGTCTGGTGCCGGCGGGGCCGATCCGGAATGACCCTCTGGGACGAGACCGGCGGCTTCGTGGGTATGCCCGAAAAGCTCGAGGCTGCCATGTACGACGGCCTCACCGACGAAGAGCAAGATCGCATCGAGGGTGCCCTCCCTCAGATCTTCTCTGGGCCGGATGAGGCCATCGCCTGGGGCTTCGAGCAGGAGGGCGTATTCGCAGCCCTGCAGCATGCTCGCAACGCATACGACAAGCTCAAGCGCGAGCACAGCCCCCGCGATGCGCGGGAGATGGCCCAGCTTTGGGTCGGAGAGGTCTACCGGCGCCTGGTCGAAGGCTGCCCCGAGGAGGCGCTCATGCCTCTGGCCCAGCTCGTCAGTGAGCACGCAGTGCACCAACTCAACACTGAGGGCCCCGACACGGTTCGGTCAGAGCTGCCGAGCATGCTGCACCAATCACAGGTGCCGCTCTCGCTGGTGCGGCAAACCGTCACCGACAACTCGCCCCCGAACTGAGGAGCCACCCATGCACGCCAAGACGCTCACCGCCGACAAGGCCGCCGCCGCGTTCACTTGCCCTGCCTACGAGAGGCGCATGACCGGCAAGCAGTGCTCACAGAGCTGGACGCTGCTGAACCTTCAAACGCCGAGCGTTCAACTCAAGCGTGCCCGAGCCAAATGCATCAACTGCCCCATCGGGCAACTACGCACCGAAGCTCTGGCAAACGCCAAGCCCGGTGAGATCGAGAAGCCCAGCCAGGCATCGCCCTTTGATGTCGAGCTGAACCCCCAAGAGCAAAGGGAGTCACCCATGCCAAACAAGCCCAAGTCGTTCAAATGTTACGTGTGTACTGCAACCGCAGTCAGCGTCAGACCTGACGATCACCCACTCCACGGTGCCTGCAACCACTGCATTGAGACCGGCCGAGGGCGTGTGCGACGCCGGCGGCAAGCAGAGGGGCTCAAATCCGGCGGTACCCAAGAAGATGTACGCGAAGCCCTCCAGGTGCTCGCAGCTGAGCATCAAGAGGCTCGAGAGCGCTCAGCTGAAAAGGCCAAGCTCGAGGCCGAGTCACCTGCCAAGCAGCCTGCCTCGAAGAAGCCTGCTGCAAAGAAGCCCGCTCCCAAGCGTACCACCAGGGCAGTCACGAAGAAGCCCGCGGCGAAGAAGCCTGCAGCGAAAAAGCCCGTGGCGAAGAAGCCTGCCGAAGACACCAAGGTACCTGACATCGCGCCGGTGGTGCCCCGCATCACCAATGAGGCGAAGGCAGACAATGTCAACGCTGATGAAGCCCCACAGCGCGAGCCTTCGGCACCCCTGCCGGCAGCGGTCTTGAGCGCGCCGGCAAAGCTGGAGGCGGTGCCAGACGTTGGCGCAGACGCAGAAGAAGAGATGTGCGAGGTGCCCATCTTTGACCTACACCTCCCCAGTAAGCCGAAGAGTGGGATCTCCCCTCAAAGAGAGGCCGAGATTCTTCGAGAGGCCCTCATGAACGCCAATGGTGGGCTCTTCAGTGCAGAGGTTGCCCTCAAGGCTGCAGACATCGCCATAGCGCTGCTCCGAGAGCCAGAGCTTGAGCACCTGGTGCTTGATCTGATGAAGCCTTCATCGCCGGCCCCGAGCGTCCACGAGGTGGGCATGGCTGGCGAAGACGAAGGGTTCGAGTACGAGGCGGCTGCGGGATGATCACTCTGCCACAGGATCTGCCAGTGTCAGAGGATGAGGCGCGGGCAGCATTCCACTGCAGCATCCTCGGCCTTTCGATGACTGGCGACCTGTGCGCCAGCCGATTTCTCAAGGCCACCAAGGCCGCCCAATGCTCGTGCTGCAACGGCTGCCACTTCGGCAAGCGGCGGGCAGCCTTGCTTGAGCCTGACCAGTGCAGAGCTGCGGTAGCACGTCACGACAAGAGGAACCCTCCGCCTCGGCGGGGCAAGAAGACCGTTGAGCGGTGGTGCGCGGAGTGCCTGGCGCCCTACAGAACCGCGAAGGGCCCAGAGCACCCAACCTACGCCTTCTGTCGAAAGTGCGTCAGCAAAGGGCGGGCACGCTGCAAGACGAAGCTGGGCCATGGGGGCACCCCGTCTCAGCAGGCAGATGCCTTGAGGCGGGCGCGCCTGAGCCATCAGCCGCAGCTCGAAGCACTCATCGCACAGCGCGAGATCTACCGAGGAGCCCTCGCGTCGGTTTCACCAGAAGCACTCAAAGAGGCGGACGATGCCTTCGCACAGCTTGAGTTTGGAGAGGACCTTGAAGAGCCCAATGCATCTGACACCGACGCTGCCTGAAGTCATCTCGCCCGTCACCGAGCTCGCGAAGCATTGCGAGAGCACCAAGGGGGTGGAGTCATGATGGCCTGGATCCGCTGGGCCGACGAAGGCCCCAAAGCTGACGCGCCCGCGGCGCTGCCCGAGGGGGTGAAGGTGCACGACATGCCCATCCTCGAAGGGGGTCGTGGCTACGGCTGGGTCGAGGGCCCCACCCTCGAGGACTGCAGGCTCGCCGTCGAGAGCCTGCGTCATGTCACTGAATGGCACTCATGTGGCGAGCGAGATCCGAAGTGGACGCCGCCCATCATTGGTGGAGCACGAGCATGATCTTCTCACCCACCGCAGAGCAGCGGGCCATCTTCGGCTACATGGCCGATCCGGACAGCGGCCACCTCATCATCGAGGCCCGGGCCGGCGCTGGAAAGACGTCGACGATGGAGGAGGCCCTCAACCATGCACCAGAGGCCATGACGGGCAGCGTGCTGGTGTGCGCCTTCAACAAGGACATCGTCGGGGAATTCCGAAAGCGCGTGAAGAGGTCCGGGCGCGGTGATCGCGTGAAGACCATGACCCTGCACGGCTTTGGACTGCGCTTTCTGCGAGCAGCCTCGGGTCAAGATGTGATCCCCAGGGATGGGCACGACTTCGAGATCGCACGCACCATTACAGATCGCATGTGGGGCGGCGCGTTCCCGACGCCTCGCAATGGTGGGCACCGAGTGCCGTCGATGCTCGCACGTGCTGTGGCGACCATCGCCTCCTGGGGCAAGAACACGCTCACCGTCGACGCCAAGGCCCTGCTCGAGGCAGCTGCGGAGCATGACATGTTCCCGAAGAACTTGCCTCGATACGCCCAGCTGACGCGGGAGCAGATGGTCGAGACGGCTCTTGAGAGCATGCGCGATGCGATCAGACTCTTCAGGATCGGGTCTAACGATGTCTCCCATGATGACTGCATCTTCCTGCCCTGGGCCCTGGACCTCCAGTGCCCCGGGATGCAGAAGGATCTGGTCATCGTGGACGAGGGCCAAGACCTCAACGAGGCCCAGAAGGATCTCATCAAGCGCGTCTGCCGTGGGCGCATCGTCGTCGTAGGAGATCCCAAACAGGCCATCTACGAGTGGCGCGGTGCCACCGAGGCGGCCCTGGAGAAGATGGCGATTGAGCTCGAGGCCACCACGCTGCCCCTCACAGTGACGTTTCGCTGTCCTCGTCGAGTGGTGGACGCAGCCAACACACTGGTGTCGGACTTCCAGCCCAGGCCTGGGGCCCCGCTGGGCCTCGTTGAGTGCATCCACCCCTCAGAGCTGGCAAGTCAGGCCAGCGAGGGTGCCTTCGTCATCGCCCGCACCAACGCCTGGGCCGTACGGGCATGCCTGGCGCTCATCAAGGCCAACTTGAAGGCCACAGTGCTGGGTCGTGATATCGGCAAGGCTCTCATCAGTCGCATCCATGACGTGTACCCACCCGGCGAGGGCGGCAAGCGCTGGACGAAGGTGCTGGTGCGCAAGCTCAAGGCGCACCTCGACAGGGAGCGCATGTTCCTCGAGCAGATGGGCCGCTTCGAGGCCATTCGATCACGCACCGACGAGGTGGATGCCATCACGGTGTTGTGTGAGGGGCATCAGTACGTCGAGGACGTCGAAAAGCGTATCAGCAAGACCTTCAGCGAGGGCCGGGCCCAGGGTCGCATCGTGTGCATGACGGCACACAAGTCGAAAGGACTCGAGGCTGACACGGTCTTCCTCATGGATGAGTCCTTCGGACAGTCACCACACGCGAACATCGACTACGTGGCCATGACGCGAGCCAAGCGCCGGCTGGTCTTCTGCGGCAGCCGCCAGGGGCACTTTGAGCTGCAGATGAACGCCGCCGGCGTGCCGCGCAAGGGTGATCAAACCTCCCACGAGAGAGACCAGATGCGCCTCAACGCAGCAGTCGAGAGCCTCCCACTCTTCAACGTGGCATAGAGGCCGATCAGGGCGAGAATACAGGGCACCAACGCCCAGAACAGATGAGATGGAGTGAGCCAATGCCTTCACAGAAAACATGGGTGAGGTGCGCCCAAATGACTGTCTACGCCAAGCATCCGAGTTCATGGATGTGGCTTGAAGTAGGCACTCTCGTCGGTGCTCGCCGTGTCGCCCGCGGCTTCGAGGGCGGGACCTTCACCGAGACGCCTGGTTGGCAGCAGACCCAGGAATACCCCGGTGGCCCGCCGCTGGCCGAGTGGCAGGTCGATCAGGTGCAGGGTGTCATCGAGGGCCTGCAGGAGGGGCGGCGACTCTTCGGAAACAACCAAGTGATCTACGACGCCAAGGGAGTGCAACTGGCGAGCAAATCCACGCTGCGAGGTGCCCGGCATCGCAGATCCCACGCAGGCCCGTCTAAAAGCCGTCGAGGGGGTGCAGCATGAACACGCCAGTCGGCAACCAAGATGGCCTCGTGCACGGGGATCTCATTCGCCGAACGGTCCAGCTTCGCGAAGATGCGCTGGGGCGGGTTGAGGAAGCGCTCGGCCTCCTTGAGCGGGTGAAAACCCTGATGGGCGAGGCTGCCGAACTTCGCGCCGCCGCAACCGCTGATCTGTGTGGCGCTGATCACATCGACATCAAGGCCTGGGGCCGTCTCTTCGGCCTGCCTGGCGCTGAAACTTTGGAGTCGGCACGGCGCGTCATCGATGCAGGGTGCTGGTCCAACTTGCTCGAACAGTCGGGGTTCCAGAAGCTCATGGACCACCAGGCCCGGCAGGAGTTCGCCGCAAGCCTCGAAGGTGACACACCACCCTTTGAGCTGGAGCACGTCGAGGCGACCGTAAAGGGCCTCCTGGAGAACAGCCACGACACCTACTTGCGCGGTGTCGCCAACGCCTTCTCCGGGTTGGATCGACGCTTCAAGTCCCACGATGGCTTCAAGTTCGGGCGGCGCATCATCTTCGCTGGCGTCTTCGATGAATCTGGCTACCTGAACTGGAGGCACCCCGTCTTGGAGCGCCTCGAAGACGTCTGTCGGATCTTCGCCCTGATGAATGGCGATGAGATCCCCGAGGGGAGCCTTGTGCGGGGCTGGTTGACCGAGGGTCGCGACGCCTTTCACATCTGTCAGACCACGGTGGACACCCCTTACTTTCGGCTCAAGACCTTCAAGAACGGCAACTGCCATCTCTGGCTGACGGAGCAAGACCTCGTCGAGCAGGTCAACCTCTGCCTGGCTGAGTTCTACGGCGAGGTCCTCGGCGACGCGGTGCCCAAGGGGAGCCCGAAGATCTCCACAGCGCTGGCGAAGGATCTGCAGTTCTACGCCACACCCCAAAAGGTGGCGAGGGAGCTGGTGCGTCTGCTCGACGGGGCCCCGAGCCGCATCCTTGAGCCCAGCGCCGGCGAGGGCGCCCTGCTCGAAGCCCTGCGGGACCGCTTCAGCGACTGGCACACGGAGTGGCGCTGCGATGCCTACGAGGTCCACGAGGGCCGCGCCCGTACAGCCAGGCTTCGCATGGCGGCTGATCCCCGCTTCAAGGTGCAGGTGGCCAACTTCCTTGATGTGCCAACGCCATCAGCGGGCCGGCTCTACGATGCCGTGGTCATGAATCCCCCCTTCGCCGGCACCCACTGGATGCACCACGTGCGCCATGCGTGGAGCTTCCTCCGGCCTGGGGGTGATCTGCTGGCTGTGTTGCCGATTTCAGCGCAGTTGAGCGAGGCCAAGGCCAACACAGAGTTTCGAGCCTGGGCCAAGGCGGAGTGCACCAGGGACGGCCTGCGCCTTTGGGGCCGAGAGCCCATGTCCTTCCATGACCTCGAGGTCGGAGCCTTCCGCAGCTCTGGCACGAACGTATCCACCTGCATCTTGCACATGGAAAAGCCGGACTCAGATAGAGACACAATCAATTGGTGATGTGATGCATCACACCAGCAATACAGGGGCATTGAAAATGGATAGAGCTGCATACGTACGCGATTTGTGTACTCAGAAGGGCTACACACTCGCATGGCCCAATGGGAATGGGATCTGGCGCATCACACGGCATGGGCGTGTGTTGCGTCGCGGCACCCTGGTCGAGCTTGAGCAGTGGCTGGTCTTCGGGTGATCACGTTGAGCGCCTCACTCACAGCTCAGCTCGAGCATCGCCACGCCCTGCTGTTTCTGCTCAGTGGTGGAGCCACCCTCACCGTCAGCTTCGTATCTGGCGGCAGCAGGCTCTCATTCACCTATCGGGCAGAGGCGTTTGCCTCGCGTGAGCATGGCACGAAGGGCCAGAGGCACGTGGCGGTGTACTTCACCTCCTACGGGCAGCGAAGCATCTTCGGGATCATCAACCCGCGGCGCATCAGGGCCAAGGGGCGTGGCTACAGCTTCGCCCGGCATGCCGAGGTCAGCGAGGACCACCTCGCTCCCGAGGTCTTCTCCAGAGCATGGAAGAGCCTGTGCGAGGGCAATGCGCTCACCGGCGTCGAGCTGACACACCCGGGGCGGTGCGGATACTGCGGGCGCGATCTGTCTGTCGAAGAGACTGCTTTGGGCCTCCATCCCCAATGCAGAGAACAACTCATCATTGAACTGAAGAAGGACCAGTAATGGCTAACACAAAGATACAGTGGTCAGATCGCACCTGGAATTGTCTCATCGGCTGCTCGAAGGTCTCCCAGGGCTGCAAGCACTGCTACGCCGAGCGCCAGGCCCCGAGCGTCCTCAGGCGGCTCAGGACTACAGCCAAGTCTCCGAGAGGACTCGCCACCGTCGATGCCTATGAGCAGGCCCTCGACCTGAGCGGAGAGACGCCGCGATGGTCTGGCTGTGCGGTGCCCATGCTGCACAAGCTCTTCGAGCCCCTGACGTGGCGCAAACCCCAGCTCGTGTTCGTAAACTCGATGTCGGATGTGTTCCATCCGTCGGTGCCCTTCGAGTTCATCTCGGCGATGTTCGGCGTGATGGCTGCCGCCTCCCATCTGACTTTTCAGATTCTCACGAAGCACCCTGAGAGGGCCCTGGAGTGGCACCGGTGGGTCGTCAACACCAACGAGAATTACAACCCATTGCTCGAAAGCGTCTTCTGGGCTCTCCAGCACGAGCAAAGGCTATCTGAAAAATTCGACTGCAGTATGCCCATGCACAGACACAAAAGTGCAGACCCAGACGGGCCCTGGCCTCTGCCCAATGTCTGGATCGGCGTCTCGGTGGAGGACCAGATCACCGCCGAGCAGCGTATCCCGCAACTGCTGAAGCTCCCCGCCCATGTGAGATGGGTGAGCTTTGAGCCTGCCCTTGAGTACGTGGACTTTTGGCCCTGGATCTCGAAGGACGACTCCCGGCTCGAATGGATCACTACCGGTGGCGAGGGTGGCCCCAAGGATCTGCCCTCGATCCCAGAGGATGATCCCCGGCTCGACTGGATCGTTGTCGGTGGCGAGAGCGGCTCCAAGGCCCGGCCCTTCTGCCTGTCCTGGGCTGCGTCGGTCATCTACCAGGGCCAAAGTCACGGTGTGCCTGTTTTCGTGAAGCAGCTTGGGGCTCACCCGGCAGAGATCATCGCCAAGGGCCACAAGCTCAAGGACTGCCATGGGGGTGATCCCCGGGAATGGCCTGCTGGGCTCAACGTGCGCCAGTTTCCCAAGGACTACACCAAAGAGCAGACGGAGCTGGTGCAATGCATCACACCAGCTCCGAAGGCAGATGATGAGCGGCTTCGATGACTCATGACATGCATACAGGGAGCAACAGAATGACGGACCCGAAGTTGGAGCCCATGGCTATCCCCGTCGAGAACCTGCCGAGGTGCCCTGCATGTGGGGGGCGCCCAGCGATCGTGCCGGCCACGCCATTCAGCAGCGGATTCTACGGAGCCCAAGTCTGGTGTGATGGCGACGACAACAAACAGCCATGCGGGCTCCAGGTCCACACACACATCGAGTACAGCACTGAGCGCGACGCCGAGAACGCAGCCTGTGAGCTGTGGACGGCCCTGACGAACCCGCTGGGGTGGGTGAGGGAGTTCATCGGATGAACGACGAACTCAAAGCCCTGGCCCTTCGCGCCGTCGCTTGTGATGGGTGGCGGGAAACGCCTGGGATGCGCTTCGTACACCCTACAGAGCCCGGCTTCTGCCGGTGTGTGGGCGAGGTGGGTGGTGAATTGGCCTGGGCTCGCGTGTCCGCGAAGTGGATGAGCGGCCTTCCCGATTTGACCGACCCCCCAACCCTGAGGTGCCTGCTGGAGTTGGTGCGGGAGGCGTGGGGGTGCGACGGGTTCCGCAGGCTTGGCGTTGAGCCAGCTGGCCGTGGGTGTTGTGTGGTCGTCCGCAACGGTCGGCACCGGCCCCCGAGCCGCAGCCAAGGCGGGTGGGACCTGTGCAAACAGGCACACCCACCACGGGGGCTCCCTCAGCCCTTTGGTCGGAACGTCTTCGACACCGAAGCAGAAGCTCTCGTGGCAGCCCTTGAGGCAGCACCGAAGCGGGAGGGGTGAGAGATGCTGAACCTGGACTCCGCAATGAAGGCCCTTGAGGGAGAGCCATGGGTGCACGACCTGAAGGTCGGTGGTGGGAATATTCCGTCACTCAGGATCGGCACCAGCATCACCATGATTGATGGGCATCAGGTTGATGTGTGGCTGAAGTTCTATGAGCCGGGCCCCTTGCTCACGGACCTGCGCGGCATCAACAGCTTACTTGAGGGCCTACGCCCTCACTCGCCTGAACCACTCTATGCCGCAGCAAAGGAGCGGGTGGAGTGGCATCACCGGGAGATAGAGTTCGATGAGGACTATGCGGGCGGTGATTACTACAGACGCTCAACCAGCAAGACCCCAGAAGCCCTTCAGATCGAGGTGTATTGGTTCGCACACCGGCTCGCCGAGTTGCTCTTGGTTGGCTACGAGGCTGCATCGGACAGCAAGGAGATGGCATGACTGATCGTACCTACAACGTCTTGCACGTCTTCTGTGGCGCCGGCGGCGGGGGCTTGGGCTTCAAGCGCGCCAGCGCCACCTTCCGCGGGATCAAGGCCCGCTTTCAATGCATTGGGGCCCTCGATGCTGATCCGCGAGCCGTAGCCGACTACTCGATCGTTACAGACGGTGATCGGGCGACAGTGGCAGACCTCTTCACCCGAGAAGACTACGAGCTTTTCCATGGCCACCCGCCACCTGAGAGCTGGCGCGAGCTCACCCCGAGCGACCTCGTGCAGATCACCGGCGGGCGACGCCCCGACGTGGTGTTCGGCTCGCCGCCCTGCAAGGGCCTGTCTGGGCTGCTCTCGAAGAAGATGGCGGACACTCAGAGGTACCAGGCCCTCAACCGCCTCGTGACCAGGTGGTTGTTCCTCGTCCTCGAGGCATGGCGCGATGATCCCCCGGGCCTGCTCCTCCTCGAGAACGTGCCCCGCATCGCACAGCGCGGCGCAGAGATGCTCAACACCGTTCGAGGCCTGCTCTCGAGCTATGGCTACGCCGTCCACGAGGGCACCCACGACTGCGGCGAACTCGGCGCCCTCGGGCAATCGCGCAAGCGCTTCCTGCTCGTGGCTCGCAGGGTCGACCGGGTAAGTGCGATCCTCTTCGAGCCTCCGCGGCAAGCACTGAGGTCGATCTCGGACATCATCAGCCACCTCCCGACGCCCGGCGCCGGCGGCGGTGCCATGCACGTCCTGCCCAAGCTTGCCTCCAAGACCTGGATCCGGCTGGCGCTGGTCCGCGCGGGCAAAGACTGGAGAGATCTCGCAAAGCGCTGGGCCCCGGGCCGATGGCACCTTCGACAGATCGGCCCAGCTCAATGGCGTCTCGTCGAGGGCTGCGGCCCTGGCATCCCCATCAAGGATCCAGCTGCAGGCCCATGGCATTCGTGCGTGCTCGGTGTTCGCACCATGGGTGAGGCCTGCGGCACCGTCACCGGCGGCGCTGCCCCAACCACCGGCGCGTTCTCGGTGGCGGATCCACGTCTGGGCTGCTCGCCCTCAGGGGCCACCCTGCGCGTGCGCCCTGTCGATGGTCCTTCGCCCACGGTGGTGGCCTGCTGTGACGTCTGGAGCAGCGGTGGCTTCGGCGTGGCAGATCCACGACTCAAGGGCGTGCGCCACAACAACGTCTTCCGGGTCCAGGGCGCCGGCGACACCTCACGCACCGTCACCGGCGGTGGCCTGCCCACGTCGGGCGGCCTGTGCGTGGCAGACCCCTTACTGGGCTGCGCTCCCCGCAACGGCACAATGGGCGTGCAAGACTGGGCAAAGTCAGGCGCTACCGTGACCGCGGCTCTCGACGTGCACTCTGGCCCAGGTGCGGTCTCAGATCCCCGCGCCACCTTCGAGGCATGCGATCTGCCGATCATCATCAGCGACGATGGGTGCTGGCACCGCCCACTCACGACCCTCGAGCTGGCTGCCCTGCAGGGGTTTCCGGTGGACCGGCCCGGAGGCCTGGTGCTGTCGGGCAAATCTGCGACCTGGTGGCGTACCGCCATCGGCAACGCTGTGCCCCCACCGACAGCGCAGGCAATCGCCGAAGAGATGCTGCGCACCCTGCTCGTCAGCGAAGAGGGCGCATTCGTGCTCAGCGGCGACGGCGGCGTCTGGGTCAACGGCTACAAGCAGCAGACCATGGAGTTGGTCCGATGAAAGAGCGTCCCATCCTCTTCAAGCCCCGGCTGGTACGAGCCATCCTCAGTGGCCAAAAGACTCAGACACGGCGCCTCGCCAAGAACGGTCGCCGCTCCATAGAAACAGGCGACCACCTCTGGGTGCGAGAGAGCCACTTCTTCACCGAGGGGCCCGTCGCCTGGTATCCCGATATGCCTCACCGGCAAGGCGTATACAAAGATCAGCCGGTGACGGTTCAGTACCGCGCGGCCTTCCATGGCACAGAGCCAAGCCGCTGGCGGCCCTCGATCCATATGCCGAAGTGGGCATCACGCATCACCCTCGAGGTCACCGAGGTGCGCTGGCAACGCCTGCAGGAGATCACCCCACAAGACATCCTGGCTGAGGGGGTCGGGGATCCCAGTCTCTCAGACGAGGCACTCCTTCTTCTCTGGAAGAACCTCTGGGACAGCATCAACGGCAAGAAACCCGGTGCGTCCTGGGACGACGATCCCGAGGTGTGGGCCTACACCTTCAAAGTTATCAATGGAGACACACCATGAGCAGCACTGGTGCAGAGCGCATCGCCATCGAACGTCACAGGCAGCTCACTGCTGAGGGTTGGACCCACCAGCACGACGCCAAACATACAGGCCATGAGATAACTCTTGCAGCCATCGCATACGCCGCCTCGGCGCTTCCGAATGGGAACGCAGTCATTCTGGCAAAGCCTGGTGAGCACGGGCGTCGCCTCTATCTGGATCCTTTTCCCTGGGACAGTTCTTGGGACAAGCGCCCCACGGGCAGTTCGTCCATCAGAGAGAAAATCCGAGCCCTGGAGAAAGCGGGCGCCCTTCTCGCTGCTGAGATAGATCGACTCAAAGCGCAGGCGTTCTATGAGGTCGCTCACTGATGCGTATCCCCCCAGGCGTTGGACACATTTGGGGCCTGGAAAACCCCTGGGTGTCCCGGGTAATTTGAAGGCATGAGCAACACGAAACGAGCGAA
>JBKAGE010000046.1:0-92504 GCA_046290225.1 Bradymonadia bacterium
ATACCAACCAAAATGTGTAGGACGATCAGAGCCGCTGGCTACGACTCCCGTCTTTTCGAGCCGTCTGCACGAAGGCTCGCGAACCTCACGACGACTGCCCCCACCTCCGCGGCTCCGCGGGGCACGTGCACGACACTTCTCCAACTTATATGACGGCAGTGCTGAGGCGATTTCCTGGTCTACGACTGATGGCAGCTTGAGCCATCTGCACACACCGTAGACCTCACGACGACCGCCACCACCTCCACGCTCCGCGACTCTTCTCAGGGTCTTCAGTGGCAGTCTCGCGACGCAAATACAACTCATGGGATCACCCACGTGCGGAGCACTCAAAGGGCTTCAAACCCAGGGTCGAATCAACTCGTGCCCGTGCCCGTGCCCGTGCCCGTGCCCGAAACTCTCTTCAAAGACTCCCACCCCCGACCTTGCCGATCCGCAGCCGATATGGTACCGGCCAACGCACTATGGCGAGTAAACGATCCTCACTGTCTGGCCTGCTCAACGCTGGCCTCGATCGTCTGCGCACCCCGGGCTCGAGCCGCCCTCAAAAGGGCAGCAAGCAGGCCACAGTCATCGCTGTGGCCGCCCAGAAGGGTGGCGTGGGCAAAACCACCACCGTGGTCAACCTCGCCTGCGCCCTCGCAGAGCGACATGGCAAGAAGGTCCTGGTGGTCGACATCGACCCTCAGGGGCACGTCACCTCCTCTCTGCGAGAGAGCGTACGACCCGCCGAGGCCACCCTCTCGGAGATCTTGCTGGCCAACAAGCCCCGCGACCTGCTCGACGCCGTCGCCGAGAGCGCCATCGACGGACTGTGGCTCACAGGACCCGACAAGGCCCTCAACGACACCGAGTCGCAGCTGGCGAGCAAAGTCGGCCGGGAGATGATCCTGAGAGGGGCCTCGCTTACCGCGCGGACCCACTACGACATCATCCTGATCGACTGCCCACCGAACCTCGGCAACCTCACCCTCAACGCCCTCGTCGCCGCCGATAAGGTGCTCGTCCCCTGTGACATGAGCATCCTCGCCTTCGAAGGCGTCGCCGATCTGCTCGGGGCGGTGGAGACCGTCCAGATGCGCTTGCATCCGGGCCTCGAGGTCCTCGGGGTGGTGCGCACCCGGCTCGACCGACGGAACATTCAGATCAACCAGGCCATCGAAGGCGCGCTTTCACAGCACTATGGCGAAGAGCTCTTCGAGACCGCCATCCCCGTGAACAGCGCCCTGGCCAAAGCTCAGGCCGCGGGCATGAGCATCTTCCAGTTCGACAAGCGGGCCCGAGGGGCGGAGGCGTACGACGCCCTCGCCGCCGAGGTCCTCGGGCGATTGAGGCCTGGCGGATGACCGGCACAAAAGCGGGCCTGGACCGCGCCGGCGTCATATTCCTGGCTCTGGCCACTGTGCTCATGACCATCGGCACTGTGTGGTTCGGCATCTGGGAGCCCTGGGAAGCCGAGACCGCACGCGTGCTCGACGCTATGGCCGCCGAAGGCAGCTGGATGGCCGTGCTCCACGGCGCCGGCGAGCAGGCTCAGGTGGTGCCCGAGTTGCCCTATGGCTGGTGGCCCATCCGGGCGACGACGGCCATGCTCGGCACCACCGAGCTCGGGCTGAGGCTGCCCTCGCTGCTCATCACCCTTGTGGTGCTGTGGGCCATGTACGTGAACGTGAAGCGCCTCTATGGCGCCCAAGCCGCCCTGCTCTCCGGGGTGGCTGTGCTCACTATGCCCCTCTTCGCCTTCCACGGGCGTCACGCCATGGGGCTCAGCGTGGGCGCAGGGCTGATGGCCCTCGGCGCGCTGGGATTGATCCGGGCCGCGGCAGATGACGAGGCCCCTTCTGGCTGGCGATGGCTCGGCTGGGGCGCCGCGGCGCTGTCGGGTCTGTGTACTGGCGCCACCGGCCTCGCAGCCCCTCTGTTCGCCGGGCTTGCCTCTGCCTGGGATGCCCACAAGCGCGGCAAGACTGGCGCCTTCAAGGCGTTGCTGGCACCAGGTCCTCTCGCCCTCGCCGTGGTGCTCCTCGGCGTCGGCTGGGGGATGGCACTGGCCACCATCGACGCTTCACCGTCCGCTTTGCTGCTGTGGGCCGATCCGGTGATCGCATATCGCGGCCCGGGGCTGCCCTCCTTCGAGCAGTTCGTGCATCAAATCGGCTTTGGGCTGTACCCCCTCGCTGCGCTGCTGCCCTTCGCCTTCGGGTCAATGTTGTGGGCCGATCCGCCCTCTGACGAGCCTGCAGGAGCTCAGGGCGCTGATCCCGGTGTGGCCATCTGGTTCGCCGCGGCCTTCTTGGGTCCTGCCCTCGCGGTGCCGGCCACAGGCCCTGCGCTGTTCCCCGGGGCACCCGCCGTGGCCATCGCCGTGGGCGTGTACCTCGCCCGAGCCCTGCGCCATCGGCCCACGCCGGTGGTGGTCATGGGCGCGGTCATGATCATGTATCTGCTCGACTCCAACTTGAGCCACAACACTCGCTACCTCGCCGACACCCTCGTCGCTGCAGAGGTCGAAGACTTCCCAGCAAAGCTGTCTGGGTGGTCCATCGCCCGCCTGCTCACGCTGAGCTTCATCGCCATCATGTTGCTGTACCACGCCGACCTTAAAGACAAGGTGAAGGGTCTCGTGGTGAAAGTCGCCTACCCCAAGCGCATCGACGGCGCCCTCATCGGCATCCTGGTGGTCCTCGCCGTGATCCTCGCCGTGGTGGTGCAGTCCGCGGCGCCGAACACCTTCGAGCAGCTGGTGAACGCCAACAACAAGACCTGGCGTCGACTGGTGGTGGGCATCCGCGGTCTCATCGTCTTCGTCGGGGTGTGGTTGCCGATCTTCGGTGTGCTCTGGGCCCTGGTCTTCGCTCGTGTACGTGGGCTCAATGGTCGCGCCTCCGGACGCCTGACCCGCCTCGCAGACGTGCTGCAGGGGTGGCTCTCCCACCCGAAGGCGGGCTTCGTGGCCACGCTGTCGATCCTGGTGGTTTGGGGGGCCTTCCTGAACCTGCCTGTAGCGCGAGCGCTGTCGTTCAACTTCAGCGAGAAGCACCTGCTCTCGGTCTATCAAGACCTCGCCGACGAGAACGAGCCCCTCTACCGCCATCGGCTCAAGGCCGATGATCGACTGTTCTACGCCCGAGATCTGCAAGATCTCACCGTGGCCGCCTTCGCGGAGAAGGCCAAGAGTGAAGCCCGATTCTTCGCGCTGATCCCCCGCAAGCGCCTGAGCGACGTGCACTCGGCCATGCGGGCGGCGAATGGCGAGATCCTGCCGGTGCTCGACGACACCAGCAATCGCTACCTTCTGGTCTCCAACCGACTCGAGGACGGAGAAGAAGATCACAACCCGATCCGCAAAGCCCTCGTCACCGAGCTGCCTCAGGGCGTGCACAAGGCCTCAGTGAACTTCGAGAACAAGATCGAGCTGGTGGGCTGGCGGCTTCTGCCCGAGGCCCCTCGCCGGGGCTCCAGCCTCGACATCGAGCTGTACTGGAAGGTCCTCGAGCGCGTGCCGAGCAACTACAAGGTCTTTGTGCACATCGACGCCGCGGGCTCCCGAATACATGGGGATCATGATCCGGTTGCAGGCCTGTACCCCACTTCGAAGTGGGGCGTGGGCGAGATCGTCCGCGACGTGCACAAAGTCACCGTGAAGAAGTCGACCTCTGCAGGTCGCCACACCTTCTACACCGGCCTGTTCAGGGGCAGTAAGCGCATGACGATTCGCAAGGGCCCCAAAGATAAAGAGAACCGGGCCCGCCTCGGCGCAGTGAGCGTGCATTGATGACCACGGTGGTGGCCCTGCAGGTCCTGGCCTTCTTCTGGGGGGCAAGCTGGGGCAGCTTCCTCAACGTGGTGATCTACCGCCTGCCTCTGGGGCTGTCTCTGGTGCGCCCGGGCTCGCGATGCCCGAGCTGCGAGACCCCCATCAAGCCCTACGACAACATACCGGTGCTGAGCTGGCTCATCTTGAGGGGCCGCTGCCGCGCCTGCAAAGTGAGCATCAACCCCCGCTACATGCTGGTGGAGATCGCCTGTGGAGTGATCTGCCTGGCGATGTTCCGTCAGGCGGTGTTGCCGCTGTCGCCACCAACCATGTTGGTGGACATGGCCTTCTGGCAGTGGGGCTTTGCTTTGGCACTGGGCCTCGTGGCCGTGGCCTTCATCGATCTCGAGCACATCATCATCCCCCACGAGATCACCTTTCCTCTGATGGTGATCGGCGTCGGCGGTGCTTTTGCCCTCCCTCATGTAGACGGCATGACCAGCCTTTGGGGTCTCCTTGCAGGCGGTGGCTCCATCGGCGTGATCTATGTCGTGGCTCTGTTGATCTATCGACGAGAGGCCATGGGTCTGGGTGATGTGACGCTCACAGCGATGATCGGCGCCTTCCTCGGCCCCCGCCCCCTGCTCCTCGTGGTCCTCGCGGCGTGCATCCAAGCGCTGCTCGCGGTGGCCATCGTGACCCTCTATCAGAAGATTACGGGTAAAGAGGGAGAGCTGGTGCGGACCATGGGGGAGATCGACGCGCACTTTGGCGAAGAACATCCAGAGGACCACATCTCGGAGAAAGCCGCCCTGCCCTTCGGCCCCTTCCTCGCCCTCGGTGCCCTCGAGGCCCTGCTCTTCGGCGACCAGTGGTTTTGGGACTTGAGCGATCGCTTCAGCCTCGCCCTGGCTCAGCTGTTCGGCGCTTGATGGAGACGCCGCGGCAGAAGAGGCGTGCGCACACGACATTGGGCATTCGAGGCATCCTGGCCCTCGGCCTCGCCGGCCTGCTCGCCGTCTCGGGCCTCATCGCAGGCATGTTGGTGTTCACCCTCGTGGGCGATGAGGCTGAGCGCGCAGTGGCCTCTCAGCAGCGTCTGCGTGCGGCGGCGCTGACCCGTATGCTCGAAGCGCAGTGCAGCACTCAGGCGCTCTGCCAGAAGGCGCTGCAGCGACTGCAACAGACCGAGCCTGCGCGAGGTTCGGACTTGATGCACCTCGCCCTGCTGGCTCCAGGGCCCACCCCCGTCTTTGCCGAGCGCCTGAACCGGCGCGACCGGGACAGCGTGGTCATCGACGCCCTCCAGAGCCGAGCCCTCGCCTGGAGCCGAGAGGACATCGCCGGGCAGCCTGTCTTGAGAGTCGCGGTGCCGCTCCGACTGCCTTCGGGCATGCGTGGTGTACTCAATGCCACCTTCGAGCTGGCCTCGGCCCGGGCCTCTCTCGCCCGCCGTCAGAAGCTGGTCTTGTGGTCTTTGATCCTCGATTTCGCAGGCGTGCTCGTCTTCGGCATCTACCTGGGTGGCCGCTACATCGTGAGACCCATCCAGGGCATCACTGAAGCGGCGGCTCTCGTCACGATGACCGGCGCCCACTCGACCCTGACGATGCCTCAAGACGGGCCACGGGAGATCAACCGCCTCGCCCGCACCTTCGAACAGATGGTCCGACGTCTCGGAGAGCAGCAGGACACGCTCAGGCGACAAGTCTCGGCCCTGGAGACCGCCCGCAACGAGCTCGTGCGCTCTGAGAAGCTCGCCACAGTGGGTCGGCTGGCGAGCGGGGTGGCCCACGAGGTGGGCAACCCGTTGGCCGCGGTCATAGGTTTCGTGGAGTTCATGCAGGATCCGAGAGGCGTCTCCCCGGATCAGCAAGCAGATCTACTCACCCGCATGCAGCGCGAGCTCGGACGCATCCAGACGACGATCCGCGATCTGCTCGATTTCAGTCGCCCCTCTGCAGGCGTACCTGAGCCCGTCGATCTGATGGAGGCGGCTCAATCCGCCTATGAGCTGGTGCGTTACCAGCGCAGGTTTAAATCCATCGAGGTCGTCTTCGAAGCCGAATCCTTGCCTCCAGTCATTGTGGACCGTGGGCGCCTGCGTCAGGTGCTCGTAAACCTGCTCCTCAACGCTGCAGATGCTCTGGCCACCGTCGAGACAGGCACCCGGCTGATCACGATCGGTGCTGCAGCGCACTCCCGAGAAGGCATCTCAGGGGTACGGCTCACAGTGTCCGACAACGGTCCAGGGGTGCCAGAAGACATCGCTGAGCAACTTTTTGATCCGTTTTTTACGACCAAGCAACCTGGAGAGGGCACAGGGTTGGGTTTGGCCATTGCTCATCGGCTTGTAGAAGAAGCTCAGGGTCATCTGGCACTCCAGACTTCTGATGCGGGTGCAGCCTTTTCGGTCTGGCTTCCGACCTGACTCGGGGAACCTGAGCATTCGGGCGCTGTCACATGGTCGAGCAGTGGGGGCGCTGAGAAGACAACACATCTGTGTGTCTCTTGATGGGTATTTCTTTCATGAGAGAGAGCTCTATCTGTGCGTTTCCCACATCTGACAACTCGACATTGGGAGACGTTATGCTTGTTCGATGGAACCCATCAGCCTCTTATTTCCACGTGTGTGCTCTTTTGGCATGTATCCATTTTTCTGGTTGCTCTGAACAACAGCCCTCGAATGCGAACACAGCGCAGAAGCGCGCTTCACCTGAGTCTGCTGACCCCGCTGAGCTCAAACCTCTACATGTTGCGGACAAAGCACGACCAGCAAAGGTCAAAATCAAACCCAAGGTATCGCGAAAGTTAGAGAGAAAGGCCTCGGCCCCGTCTGACAGTCGTTCTATGCGTGACGAGGCCAGGTTCAGGGCAATGCGCCAGAACGTGCGCAGCAAGACCGTGCTCAGCCAGATTGGTACCAGGGGTGGTGATGACCCCGGCTCCATCGTCGACAGGCTCACCGAAGGGGCCACGAACGTTGCGCTGAAGGATAACTTCGATGGCGCCACGGGTGTGGCACCAGGACAGCTACGTGGCGCAGCTCGAGACGTCTTCTCGCGGCAGCCCGTCGTGCTCCGCGGTCAGGTCGTCGCCCAGAAGCCTCCTCAGGCGGACTTCCGCGCTGAGGCTTACGACAGGATCACCGACAACCCGTTCAAGTCGGCCCTGAGCGATGCCCTGAGCACATTCTCCATCGACGTGGACACAGCATCCTATTCGAACATCCGTCGGTTCCTGGGATGGAACCGACTGCCGCCGAAGGACGCAGTGCGCATCGAGGAGATGGTGAACTACTTCGGCTACGACTACCCCCAGCCCAAGGGTCGCCGCCCCTTCAGCATCCACACCGAAGTGTCCACGGCGCCCTGGAACCCCGCCCATCGCCTTGTGAAGATCGGTCTGCAAGGCAAGCGCGTCGATACGTCGAAGTTGCCCCCGAACAACCTCGTGCTCCTCATCGATGTTTCAGGCTCGATGCGTACGCGCAACAAGCTGCCCCTGCTCAAGAGCGCCTTCAAGCTGCTGGTGAATCAGCTGCGTGAGCAAGACCGAGTGGCCATCGTGGTGTACGCCGGTGCCGCAGGGCTCGTACTCCCCAGTACCTCTGGCGCCGAGAAGAACGCGATCTTCACCGCCCTCGACAACCTGCAGGCCGGTGGCAACACCGCAGGTGGAGCCGGCATTCAGCTGGCATATCAGACCGCCCAGAAGCACTTCATCAAGGGCGGAAACAACCGGATCATTTTGGCGACTGATGGCGACTTCAACGTCGGTGTCAGCAGTGATGGCGATCTCACGCGGCTGATCGAAGAGAAGCGGAAGAGCGGGGTGTTCCTGACGATTCTGGGTTTTGGCTCTGGGAACTACCAGGACTCGAAGATGGAAAAAATGTCGAACGCTGGGAACGGGAACGCGGCATACATCGACAGCATTTTGGAGGCGAAGAAGGTGCTGGTGAACGAGATGGGGGGCACGCTGCTCACCATCGCCAAAGACGTGAAGATTCAGGTGGAGTTCAACCCCACCAAGGTCAAGGGCCACCGCCTCATCGGTTACGAAAACCGCGTGCTGGCCCACCAGGACTTCAACAACGACAAGAAGGATGCTGGGGAGCTGGGTGCAGGCCACACCGTCACCGCGCTCTACGAAATCATCCCCGCGGGCTCCGACGAGATCATCCCTGGCGTAGACGAGCTGAAGTACCAGAAGAAGTCCGCCACTGACTTCGGCCGCTCGAACGAGCTGATGACGGTGAAGCTGCGTTACAAGCAGCCCAGTGGGCAGAAGAGTCGGCGGATCATCCACACGGTCATCGACGCGCATACGCCTCTCGCCAAGACGAGTGACGACTTCCGCTTCAGTACCGCAGTCGTTGAACTTGGCCTGCTTCTGCGTGAGTCGAGCCATAGGGGTAAAGCTGACTACGACGCCCTCATCGCCCGAGCTCGGGAGGCGCTCGGGCGGGATGCCAACGGGTACCGCTATGACTTCGTCAAGCTCGCTGAGCGCGCTGCGGCCATTCATGCGACACAGTTGGAGCGTGTGCAGGCGGTGGCTCGGTAGAGAGAGTTTCGGGCACGGGCACGGGCACGGGCACGAGTTTTACGGGTGTGGGCTCCACAGTATGTGGCTGGTGGTGTCTTGGAGTTGTGGGGTGGTGGCTGCTTCGCCGCACGTCGTGGCTACATCAGAGCGGCGAGGGTACGCACCAGCTCACCGGATAGCCCGAAGAGCCAGCAACCCGGCCCCACAAACCTGGAACGAGCGTATGCATGTGCCCGCGGAGGGGTGTAAGTCACGGGAGTGACCGACTGAGTCGTGAGGCGTGGTGTCTGGGTGGTGATTCACCCGGAGGAGTAGCCGGAGGCTACTTCGAGGAGGGAAGCGCCGCCCAGGCGCCGCGGATCGCGGCTCAGGCGGTCGCTCACGGGGCTTACGCCCCGGAGCAAAGGAGCTCAGATCTTGCCGGAGATGATGAAGGCGATGATCAGAGCGTAGATGACCAGGGACTCGATGAGGGCGAGGCCGAGGATCATGGGGGTGAAGATCTTGTTCTGGGCGCCGGGGTTGCGGGCGATGCCCTCGAGGGCGGCGGCAGCGGTGCGGCCCTGAGCGATGGCGCCACCGAAGGCGGCGATGCCGAGGCCGAAGGCGGCGGCGATGGCGAGGGTGCCACCGGCGGGGTGACCCTCAGCGAAGGCCGGGAGGGCCATGAAGGTGATGAAGAGGAAGCTGAAAACGGAGAAGAACTTGCTCACGATGGAGACTCCAATTTTTTGACCGCATCCAGGTGACCGTCAGCCTCTGGCTCTCACGAGCCTGCTCCCTTCACTCCGGCGACCATCACGACACAATCGGGACGCCTCGCGCGACTCAGGGGCTCTCGGTCACCCGTCAGTGATCGGGTGAAATGTGCCGGCAGCGCCGGCCTTTGAATCTGTGTTCAGAGCTTTCGCTCTTACCCAGCCTCGAAGCGCGCGCTCAGGAGGCCGAGTGAAAAATTCGCCGCCCTTTTATCAGTGATCGTGCTCGATGGCCAGCGCGATATACACCGTGCTCAACATGCAGAACACCAGGGTCTGGACCACGCACACCAGCGTGCCCAGAACCAAGATCGGAATCGGGACGATGAGGGGCACGAGGCCAAGGAAAATGGCCAGCACCTTGTGGTCACCAAACATGTTGCCCATGAGGCGCAGGGCCAGGCTCGCGGGACGCGCGAAGTGGCTCACCAGCTCGATGGGCAGCATGAGGGGGGCCAGGGCCGGCACAGGGCCCAGGAAGTGCTTGAAGTATGCCATGCCGTGCTCCTTCACCCCGTAGATGTGGGTGGCGAAGAAGACCACGATGGAGCAGGCCAGCGTGGTGGACAGCACGTCGGTGGCGGGCAGGAAGCCCGGGACCAGACCGAAGAGGTTCGAGAACAGGATGAAGAAGGCCAGGGTGCCGATCAGGGGCAGGAAGTGGCGTGCCGCCTTCTCGGGCATGATGCCCTTCATCATGCCCAGCACCGCGCCGGAGATGATCTCCACGATGCCCCGAGCGTTCAGCTTGTCGCTGGGGATCACCCCGCCGTCCTTGTCGGCGGCCACGGCGGCCTTGTAGCGCAAGCCCAGGAAAATGAGCAGGCCGAAGACCACGAGGGCCATGACCACGTGGCCCAGACCGTGGATCTCCTCACCGTCGAGGTAGCTCTTGCCCAGGCCGTGGGCCACGGTGTGCTCGAGGTTCTTGAACCCCGGCAGCAGGTGGAACCAAGTATCGTGCTCACCCATGGTGTACGGCATCCTCTGCGGCGCTGTCGCCGCCATCGTCGAACCCGACCTCGTCGAGCTGGCTCTGGTCGAACTCCCCTTGGGGGAGCGCAGGACCGAACACAGCCGAGGCCATGATCATCACCACCACCACCGACACGCCTGCGAGCAGGGCGATGGGGTGGACCGGCAAATAGTGCAAAGACAAAAAGATGATTGCGCCCAGGGCCGCGAGCTTGAGCAGCAGCGCCACGAGGGCTGTGGCGCGGCCCTTGCCCGGGCGGTTGAGTACCCGCCACATCAGGCGGCGCATCAGCCAGAAGTTCCCTACCCCGAGCACGACGCCGAGGGCCGAGCCCACGATCATCGACAGCTCGCCGGTCACGGCAAAGCCACCCACCACCAATGCGCCGAGCACCAACCCACGGGTCATCACCCAGTGCAGCAACGGATCGTGCATCTCGTCGGCCTGGGCTGCTGGGTTGGAGGTGGTCATGGCGACGGTGCTCATTCTTTGGGGTCGTGCTGTTCCGGGCCGTTGTACTCGGTGTTCAGGGCGCCTTCTCGCTCGGCGGCCTCTCGCTCGGCGTCTCGCATGATGGACATGCTCACCTGAATCAGGGATTTCAGCCCTGCGGCGAAGCCGATGATCACGCCGATGATGGTGCCCCAGGGGGCAAAATCGAACTTGCCCTCGAGCCACGAGCCGGCGAGATAACCGATGACCACCGAGACGCCGAACTCAATGCCGACGCTGGCATATCGCGCGCCTTTATAGGCGCGGTTGACCTTTCGATCCAGTCTCTCGTGCTCGGGGCGCTCACCCATGGAGGCCTCGCAAGCACACAGTGGCCAGATCTGCTTTGATCACAGTGCCTTGACCGCCTCACGTGCTGCAGCGAGGGTGGCCTCGATCTCTGCCTCTCCGTGTACCGCAGAGACGAAACAGGCCTCGTACCCGCTCGGGGGCAGGTAGATGCCGGCGTCGAGCATGGCCCGATGGAACCGCCCGAAGCGCGCGTGATCGGCTGCAGAGACGTCGCTGAAGTTCATCACCGGCTGCTCGGTGAAGAACACAGTGAACATGCTGCCCACCCGCTGCACGCTCACGGGCACGTTGGCCTCGCCGAAGACCTGCTCCAGACCAGCGCACAGCTCGGCAGAGGTCTTCTCCAGGCGAGGGTAGAGGCCGGGATCGTCGAGCAGGCTCAACGTGGCCATGCCCGCGGCGGTGGCCACGGGGTTCCCGCTCAGCGTGCCCGCCTGGTAGACGGCGCCCAGGGGTGAGACGTGGCGCATGAACTCCGCCTTACCGCCATAGACGGCCAGAGGCATGCCGCCGCCGACGATTTTGCCGAGGCAGGTCAGGTCGGGCTCGATGCCGTAGAGGCCCTGGGCCCCACCACGAGAGACGCGGAAACCGGTCATCACCTCGTCGATGAGCAGCGCAGCCCCATGTTGACGGGGGATCTCCACCAGAGCCTTGCGGAAAGCCTCGGTGGGCTCGATGACCCCCATGTTGCCGGTGACCAGCTCCAGGGCCACGCACGCGATCTGGTCGCCCTTGTCGGCGAAGGCCTGGGCCAGTGCTTCATGGTCGTTGAAGGGCAGCGTGAGGGTCAGCTCGGCGAGGGCGCTGGGCACCCCGGCGCTGTCGGGCTCGCCGAAGGTGGCCAGGCCGCTGCCAGCCTTCACCAGGAAGCTGTCGGCGTGGCCGTGGTAGCAGCCCTCGAACTTGATGACGATGTTGCGGCCCGTGGCGCCACGGGCGACGCGGAGGGCCGACATGGTGGCCTCAGTGCCGCTGTTCACCAGCCGCAGCATCTCCATGCCAGGGAAGAAGTCGCGGATCCGCTCGGCCATGTCGACCTCACGGGCGGTGGGGGCACCAAAGCTGGTGCCCTTCCTGGCGGCCTCGCAGATGGCGTCCACCACCTTGGGGTGACTGTGGCCGAGAATGGCCGGGCCCCAAGTGCCCACGTAGTCGATGTACTCGTTGCCATCGACGTCGGTGATGCGGCAACCCTCGGCGCTGGCGATGAAGGGCGGGCGGCCCCCCACAGCGCGGAAGGCCCGGACCGGGCTGTTCACGCCGCCGGGCATCAGCCCCTCGGCACGGTTCAACAGGTTGGCACTCTCGGTGTAGCTGCGGCTGGCCGGCATTTCCCCTCCCAGAGACGTAGCAGGGGCGACCAATGTAGAGGTGGGATGGCCCCTGAGCGGCGGGGCCTTATAGCAATTGCCTGTTGGAGAGGCAATGGGGCCGGCGATCACCGTGAGGCATCAGCCTTCGGTGTCGCCTTCTGTCTCACCTTCGGTGGCCTCTGACTCTGCGGGTACCTCGGCAGCGCCCTCTGCAGCGCCCTCTGTGGTCGCCCCCTCAGAAGACCCTTCAGAGGTGCCCTCGGCCCCCTCTTCGAGGCCTTCCTCATGCTCGTCCTCGTCGTCTTCGGTGTAGCGCGCCACGCTCACCACCTCGTCGTTCTTGTCGAGGGAGATGAGACGCACACCTTGGGTGTTCCGGCCGATGCGGGACACATCAGCGGTCTTACCCCGGATGATCACGCCGCCGTTGGTGACCAGCATGTACTGGTCATCCTCGGTCTCCACACGGAGCACGCCCACGACGGGGCCGTTGCGATCGTTGGTCTTGATGTCGATGAGGCCCAGGCCACCTCGGCTCTGCGTACGGTACTCAGAGAGCAACGTGCGCTTGCCGTACCCCCGCAGTGTGATGGTCTGGATGCAGGCGGACTGCTCGTCGAGCTCCTCGGGATCGAAGGTGATCATGCCCACGACGTGATCTTCGTCGCGCAGCTTGATGCCCCGGACCCCGCTGGTGTCGCGGCCGGTGGCCCGGACGTCGCTCTCGTTGAAGCGAATCGCCATGCCCGTGGCCGTCGCGAGGATGATGTTGCTGCTGCCGTTGGTCATGCGCACCGAGATGAGTCGGTCGTTTTCGCGCAGGTTCATGGCGATGATGCCCGTGGACCTGACCCGGCTGTAGGCCATGAGATCGGTCTTCTTCACCATGCCGTGCTCGGTGGCGAAGACCAGGTAGTGGCCGTCGACGAACTCGGGCACCGCCAGCACCATGGCCAGCTTTTCTTCCTGCTCGAGGGGCAGAATGTTCACCACGGGCTTGCCGCGGCTGGTGCGGCTGCCCGAAGGCACGTCGAAGACGCGCTGGGTGAAGACCCGGCCGTGGTTGGTGAAGAAGAGCATGTGCGCGTGGGTGCTCGCCACGAAGAGGTGCTCGACGAAGTCGGTCTCCTTCGTGGACATGCCGCTCTTGCCCCGACCACCCCGCCGCTGGGTGCGGTACTCGTCGAGCTTCACCCGCTTGATGTAGCCCTCGTGGCTCACGGTGACCACCATGTCTTCCACAGCGATCAGATCTTCGAGGGAGAAGTCGCCAGTGCTCTGCACGATGCGGGTACGGCGGCCGTCGCCGAAGGCATCACGAACCTCGACGAGCTCGTCTTCGATGAGCTTGAGCAGCAAACCCTCGTCGTTGAGGATCGCCGTGAGACGCTCGATCTCTGCCATGAGCTCGGCGAGCTCGGCCTCGATCTTGTCGCGCTCGAGACCGGTGAGGCGCTGCAGTCGCATGTCGAGGATGGCTTGGGCCTGCTTCTCGCTGAGGCCGAAGGCGTTCATCAGGCCGCGGCGGGCGGTCTCACCGTCGGGGCTGGCCCGGACGATCTTGATGACCTCGTCGATGTTGTCGAGGGCGATCTTGAGGCCCTCGAGAATGTGGGCCCTCGCCTGGGCCTTGCGCAGCTCGTAACGACACCGTCGGGTGGTGACGTCGCGGCGGTGGTTGATGTAGTGGTACAGCGCCTCTTTGAGGCTGAGCACCCGGGGCTCGCCGTGCACGATGGCGAGCATGTTGATGCCGAAGCTCGACTGGAGCGCCGTGAGCTTGAAGAGCTGGTTGAGCACCACCTCGGCCTGGGCATCGCGCTTGAGCTCGATGACCATGCGCATGCCCTGGCGATCGCTCTCGTCGCGCAGGTCGCTGATGCCCACGAGGCGCTTGTCCCGAACCAGCTCGGCCATCTTCTCGAGCAGCTTGGCCTTGTTGACCTGGTAGGGCAGCTCGGTGACCACGATGCGCTCGCGGTCGTTGGGCATGGGCTCGATGTCGGTGGTGGCCCGGATGCGGATCACGCCACGGCCGGTGGCGTAGGCGTCGCGGATGCCCGCCATGCCCTGGATCGACCCCCCAGTGGGGAAGTCGGGGCCAGGGATGATCTGCATCAGCTCGTCGAGGGTGATCTGCGGGTTGCGCATGACCGCGATGGCGGCGTCGACGGCCTCGCGCAGGTTGTGGGGCGGAATGTTGGTGGCCATACCCACGGCGATGCCCGCGCTGCCGTTCACCAGCAGGTTGGGGATCTTGGTGGGGAGCACCAAGGGCTCCATGAGGCTGTCGTCGTAGTTGGCCCCGAAGTCGATGGTCTCTTTTTCGAGATCGGCGAGGAGCTCGTGGGTGATCTTCGCCATCCGGACTTCGGTGTACCGCATGGCCGCAGCGGGATCACCGTCGACGCTGCCGAAGTTGCCCTGGCCGTCCACGAGGGGCATGCGCATGGCGAAGTCCTGAGCCATGCGCACCAGGGTGTCGTACACGGCCTGATCACCGTGGGGGTGATACTTACCGATGCAGTCACCGACGATGCGGGCAGACTTCTTGTAGGCGCTGTTCCAGCTGTTCTTGAGCTCGTACATCGTGTAGAGCACCCGACGGTGGACCGGCTTGAGGCCGTCACGTACGTCGGGGAGAGCCCGGCCGATGATGACCGACATGGCGTAGTCCAGATAGGACACGCGCATTTCGTCTTCGATGTTGACCGGGATGAGGCTCTGACCTGGGTCGTCCATCTGGTGCTCCGATTGTCGAATCGACATCTATGTGCAACCGCACGGTTCTACCTCTCATCGCCCCGTGAGTCAATTTATTTCGTGCGCACGCACGCGTGCGCGCGCCCACGCGTGCGTAGGGATCCTGGGGTCAGCGAGACGCCCTCTGCCCTCTCTTCCCGAGCGCTGTGGAAGATCTCCACACCTCGATGTGGAGAACCTCGACACCTCGATGTGGAGAACCTCTACACTCAGAGCCGCCACCACTCATAACCCCCTGAAATTACGAAATCGGCCTCGCTGGCATATGGCCTGCTCATGCCCTGATGCACCTCACCGCACTCAGGAGCTCGCCATGAAGACCCTCACCACCAGCCCCCGCACCGCCCGTTTCTGCGCCCTCCTCGCCCCTCACGAGAGGACGATGTACGGGCTGGCGAGCAAGATGATCGGCGACGCCGAGCTGGCCACCGATCTGGTGCAGGAGGCCACCCTCAAAGCCTTCATGGCCTTCGATCGCTACGACGACACACGCCCCATCCGCCCCTGGCTGTGCAGCATCGTCCACAACACCTGCATCAACGAGCTGCGCCGCAGAGCCCGTGAGCGACGCCTGCGAGCAGAGCTGGTACGCCTCGACCTTCAACGGGCCGACGGCGTGGGTGATGCCGAGCTGCGCCTCTTCGCCCGCACGCTCTCTGCTCCAGTCATCCGCGCCCTGACTGCGCTCCCAGCCCAGCAACGAGAGGCCGTGCTGATGATCGACATCTGGGGATACAGCTACGACGAGGTGGCGACGCACCAGGATTGTCCGAAGGGCACAATCATGAGCCGTCTCCATCGGGGGCGTGAGCGGCTCAAACGAGCGCTTCGCGGATACGCCCGGGCTCAGGGGATCAGTCAACGGCGACGCGGATGCCCCAGCGTCGCCGCTGCGGCCTGAGGCGCTGGGCTATCCCTGATAGAGCCGAGCGATGCGGGCCTCTCCATCGTACACCGTGATGTTCCGAGACTCCGACACGGTGACCCGGCCAGGACCCGCACCGACGACAGCACGCACATGCTTGCGCCGCGCCACCATCACGTCCGCAGGCCACTCCCCTTTCAGCTTGCTGTGATGCACCGCCAGAGCGGCGGCATCGAGCAGGGTCTCCGGGTGTGGGTCCTGGCCCTTCTTCGGGCATGGCGCAATGACGTGGGATCCAGCGGCGTCCCTCACGTGCAACCACTGGTCATTGCCCCGTGCGTGGTGAAATGTGGTGGCGTGATTGTCAGCGCCACCACGGCCGACCCAGATCAGCTCTCCGGCCTTGCTCGTGAACGCTCTGAAAGGCCGCCTGGGGGCATGTTCCGCTCTGCCCTTGCCCTGCCCCTGGGGTCGACGCTTGAGCAGCCCTGCGGCACGCAGAGCGGCCTCGGTCTCTTCCAAGCTCAGCCCCGCTTCGTCGATGGACTCCACGGTGATGAGCTGTTCGAGGGTCTGGCTTTGTCGCTCGGCGATGCGCGCTGCGCCAGCCTTGCTCTTCTTGTAGCGGGCGAACAGCCGCTGCACGTTCTCGGGGCCATCGAGCCGGGCATCGAGGGCGATCTCCACCCACGGTGCCCCTTCGGCATACCAGTCTTGTACCTTCACCATCTCCATGCCCCGCTGGACGAGATGAAGCTGACCCTTGAGCAACTCACCCCGACGTTGGAGCGTTTCAGCGTCGCCGTGACGCTCCACGTCGGCTTCGAGACGCGCCAGCAACCGACTCAGCCGTTTGTGCGTGTCTTTGATGAGCTGAGCCCTCTGTCGCTCGGCCTGCGCCACAGCGTGGGCGGTGATGCGTTGCTGCGCCCACGCCTCCACAGCTCTGGCCGGGTGTGCCTCGTCAGATCCCACCACCTTGAGGGACACCTGTGAATGCGGGCGAGTGGCCACAGGTGTGTAGGGCATCCCGGTGGCCACTTCGGGTCGGTGACTGGGACGCGCCATCGCCACCACCCGACCCTCTCGATCGATGCCGTAGAGATTGGGCTGGCGACCAAAGAGCTCGGCAATGATCCTGCCTTCATCGAAACGCAACGTGACGATGCGTTCACCTTCGATGTGGTCGAGTCCTCTCAGCGCCCGCCCTGAGCACACAGATCGCGCCCATTGAGCCAGGGCCGGCGGGCTTTTGGGCACAGCCCCTTTCTCCGCCGACTCGCCGAGTCGGGGGGCCACAGGATCTGCGCTGAGTACGAGCCAGGTGGCCCCGGTGACCGGGCGCCAGATTTGGAACACGAGGGTGCCATCGAGGCGTTGATAGATACGCTGTGCCTGGCCACCCTCCACTCGGGGGCGCAGATCGTCGGCTACAGCTTTAAGATCAGCGGCGGTGAGCATCGTTTACCTTGCGGCAGACCAGTGATACATGTCGCCGGTTGCCGAATCTTCTGTATCGCATCATCGAAGGAGCCGAAGTCTATATGCGCCAGCCCACGATCAGCCACGCCAACGTCGCCAGCACCGCTTTTTCTGGAGGCCTTCTGGCCCTGGGGCGCCTCGCCGACGCTGCGCCGAGCGCAGCGGAGCAGGCGGTAGACCAGGCCCTCAACGGCGCCCTCGCCGCCGCCGCAACCCGGCAGAAGTTCATGGGGAAGCCTGGGCAGGTTGTCGCCCTCGACACTCTGGGGCAGATCGGCGCCACCCGCGTGGTGCTCATCGGCCTGGGCAAGGCAGAGGATGCACCGGTCAACCTGCGAGACTACGCCACGGCAGCAGCCCAGCAGGCCCTCAGCGCGCGCCTCGAGACCGTGGGTCTCACCCTGGTGAACGGCGCAGATGATGCTCAGGCCCTCACCGAAGGCGCGATCCTCGGCACCTACACCTTCGACACCTTCAAGAAGCAGGATCCCAACGAGCCTGCCCCTGCGGTCACCGAAGTGACCCTGCTCGGTGACGGCATCGACGCCGCTGCCATCGAGACGGGCAAGATCCTCGCCGATGCGGTTTCCCTCGCCCGCGACCTGCTCAACGAGCCCGCCCACGCCTGCACACCCCAGCGCCTCGCCGACGTGGCCCGGGAGATCGGGCAGCACGAGCACTGCACCCTGACCATCTTCGGCCGCGACGAGTTGGAGAAGCGGGGCTGGGGTGGCTTCGAGGCCGTGGCCCGCGGCGCCACCCGGGAGCCGCAGTTCATCCACATCAACTACGCACCTCCCGGCACCAAGCCCGAAGATGCCCTGGCCCTCGTGGGTAAGGGCATCACTTTCGATGCCGGTGGTCTGAGCCTCAAGCCCACCAAGTCCATGATCGAGATGCACATGGACATGGGCGGTGCCGCGGCGGTGCTCGGCGCCATGAAGGCCATCGTGGAGACGGGGCTGCCCATCGCGGTCCACGGCATCGTCGGCGCCTGTGAGAACATGCCCGGCGCCAACGCCTACCGCCCCAGCGACATCCTCACCATCAGCAACGGCAAGACCGTCGAGGTGCTCAACACCGACGCCGAGGGCCGCCTGGTGCTCTCCGACTGCCTGCACTACGCCGAGGGTCTCAAGCCCAAGTCCATCATCGACCTGGCCACCCTCACCGGCGCCTGCCTCGTGGCTCTGGGGCCGTACTACGCCGGTGTCTTCTCCGACGATGAAGGCCTCGTCGACGCTGTGAACGCCGCAGCGAAGACCTCTGGTGAGCTGTTCTGGCGCCTGCCCATGGATCGCAAGGTGGGCAAGAGCCTGAAGAGCAAGCGGGCCGACGTGGCCAACATCGGCGGCCCCTGGGGCGGCTCCATCACCGCGGCCCTGTTCCTCTCGGAGTTCGTCGAGAGCACCCCCTGGCTGCACCTCGACATTGCCGGCCCCACCATGGCCGACAAGGATGACGGCTACGTCAAGGCCGGCGGTACGGGCTTCGCCGTGCTCACCTTGCATGCCCTCGCCGCCGCTGGGGTATAACCTCTGGTCGTGTACCGAAGATCCCACCGCCTGACTCTGCGCAGCCTCTCTTCGAGCCTGATCTTCGGGCTCGCGCTGCTGTGCATGCCATGCTCTGTGCAGGCAGACTCTCTGGGCCCCGCCCCCATCGCAGTCCCCACTGTGGAAGCGATCCGCATCGCCGGCGTCAGCCGACTGCGGAAGGCCACCGCGGCCTCTCTGATCAAGATCCCCATCGGCAGCCCCCTCGACGAGGGCGAGGTCAATGAGGCCCGACTGCGCATGCTGGCCACGGGGCTGTTCCAGTCGGTCTCCACCCGACTGACCAAAGGATCTGCCCGCGGTCAGGTGGTGGTCGTCTTCGACTGCGAAGAGCGATCGACCGTGAGCCTCGACGCGCTCCACTTCGGTCAAGCGCGACCCAGTGGGCTCTGGATAGGCGCCGAGGCCTCGGATCGCGATCCCTTCGGGGTCGGGGTCTCGCCTTCGGTGGGTTTCGTCTCCAGCGGCGAGCAGAACGCAGGCCGCTTGTCGCTGAGGGGCTTTCGGCTGCTCGAAGATCAGCTGGGGCTCTCGATGAGCCTCCGCTGGCTCAGCGCCCTTGAGCCCATGGTGGGGCCTGCTTCGCAGCGCCTCGAAGGGCGCACGGTCAGTCACGTCGACTTGCCTTATCGGCGCCTCGGCGGCTCCATGAGCCTCGACGTCAGCCCCATGCCGCTGGTGACGCTGCACCTGACCCTCGGGGTGGACCACATCGACGCCGAGGTCCCCGAAGACGCCGAGTCTGTCGCCGCGGGGGGTGAGGCCACCCCCTTCGACTTCATGCTGGAAGATGGCGGCTCGTGGCTGCTCACGGGGCGATTCTCTGCCGCCCTGGACACCCGAGACGACCCAGCGTCGCCTCACCGCGGCATGCGGCTGGGCCTCGAGGTGAACGGTGGTGTCATCGACTACCCCTTCGTGGGCGTGCTCCTGGGCTTCGAGCACTTCGCTCCCCTGCCCTTCGGCCATGTTCTGCAATCCCATGTGCGCATGGGAGGGGTCCACGGAGATGCGCCCTTCTTCGAGCGCTTCTTCATCGGCGATCTGCACTCCTATGTGCCTGGCAGAGTGCTGGGCCTCAACTTCGCCCGCCGTCGAGGGCCCCTCATCCTCGGCGGGCCCATGGGCGAGCAGCGCTACGAGCGCGTCGCCGGCCGGGCAGGCCTCGAGTACCGACTGCCCCTCGGTGATCCGGAGCCCTACCCCGTAGAGCTGTTCCTCGGCGGCGCCGGGGTGAGCCTCTTCAGCCCCGAAGAGTGGGCGGATCGTCCCATCGACGCTCCCAAGGGTCTGCCCATCGACGTGGTCTTCGACATCGGACTGCGCATCGAATCCGAGATCGGGGTGGTGGGCCTGAGCCTCTCCAGCATCTTCATCATCTCGGAGCCTTGATCCGTGGTCACTCTGCTCCTCATCTGGGCCCTCGCGGCTCCAGGGCAGCCGGCCTTCTGGATGGAGAGGGACGGGACCACCTTGCGCTGCTCGGCCAACCTGAAGGCCATGAGCGACGAGGCCCTGGTGGAGAAGTTGAAGAGCGGCCTCACCACCACCCTGAGGCTGAAGCTCGAGCTGGTGCACGTAGACTCCGGCGAGATCAGGGGCTACACCACCCGCATCGCCCGGGCGCGGTGGGATCTCTGGGACGAAGAGCTCTATGTGGAGTTCGAGACGCCAGGCCCCTTCGGCGCCTCAGGCACCGCCCGAGCCCGCTTCAAAGATGCCGACAGCTTCCTCGAACGCATGACGCGCTTCCGCGCCTCGCCCATCGCCAAAGAGGTCGCCATCACCCCGGCGGTCTATACGGTCCGGGCGGTGTTGCAGGTGAACCCCCTCACCGCTGAGCAGCTCGCCCGCACCCGACAGTGGCTGTGGGCCTCCGAGGACGGCAGCCTTGACCCCTTGGCCCGAGGTCTCTTCGGCTCCTTCGTCAGGCTCTTCGAAAACTTCAAGACCGGCGCAGCGGAGCGCACCCTCAAAGCGAGCAGTCAGGCCTTCCGGGCCGATCGCTTGCAGTTCTACTCCCCCACCCGAAGGTCACCAGATCAGGGGCCTTGAGCGCGGAGGCGGCATGGGCCGACTGGAACGGAAGCTGATCGCGTTGTTGGTGCTGGTGGCGGGCTTGCCCCTGCTGGTGGCCTTCTTGATCTCTCGCGGGGTCTTCGAGCGCTCGATACAGGCGGCGGTCCACCCCGAGATAGAGCAGGGCATCGAAGAGTCGGTGCAGTTCTTCCGAGAGTTCATCCGCGCCGAGAAAGGGCGCCAACGGGCCATCGCCAGGGGCTTGTCTCAAGACGCCACGTTGGCGGGCCTCGCCGAGGCCCGTGATCGAGATGGCCTCGAGGCCTATCTGCTGCCCTTCGTTCGACGCCCGCGGGTGCTGAGGCTCAAACTGGAGATCCCTGCCAAGGGTGATCAGCAGGCCCTCACCATCGATCTCACCCCTCACCGGGACGACAACACCACCCGCTGGCGAGAGGACACCCTCGAGAAGCCCCTCAACGGCAGCGCCGAGCGCGGGGTACTCACGTATACCTATGGCCTGGAGCAAGCGTACTTCGATCGCTTCACCGCCCTGGAGCATCAGGCGGTGGCCCCCATGGCCGCCATCAAAGCCGACCAGGAGAACCAGGCCGCCATCATGGCCTGGAGCTTCATGGCCAGCTTGGGCCTCGCTGTGTTGGTGGCCTCCGTACTGGCGGTCTACATCGGCCGGCGGACCACAAGGCGATTGTCGCGGTTACGCCACGCCATGGTGAACGTGGCCGGGGGTGATCTTGAGGTCCGGGTGGTGCCAGAGGGCCGCGACGAGGTGGCTGATCTGGCCCGGCACTTCAACGAGATGGCCGACGGCCTCGCCGAAAGCTACGACCGGGTGCAGTACTTGACACAGATCTCCGCCTGGCAGGGCATCGCCCGACGCATGGCCCACGAGATCAAGAACCCGCTGACGCCGATCCTGCTCTCGGTGCAGCAGGCGCACAGCCGCTACCGCGGCGACGACACCGGCTTTCGGAAGGTCATCGACACCACCCGGGAGATCGTCGAGGCCGAGGTGGAGACGCTGCGGCGACTCGTCTCGGAGTTCAGCGAGTTCGCCCGCCTGCCCCAGGTGCAGCTCGAGCCCCTCGATCTGAGCGCGCTGCCCGACGAGCTGAAGATGGCCCACCCCGAGGTGGAGCACCTCGAGGCCCACTCTGCGGAAAGCCCGGTACAGGCCATGGCAGATCGCGGTCTGCTCAAGCAGGCCTTGAGCAATCTGGTCATCAACGCCTGGGATGCAGCAAACGAAACAGACGCCCCACCTCAGGTGGCGGTGCACGTGGTGAGCGTGGACAACCACGTACAGATTCACGTGGACGACTCGGGCCCAGGGGTACCTGCGGACATGCGGGGCAAGATCTTCGAGCCGTATCACACGGGCAAGGCCCACGGCACAGGCCTGGGGCTGGCCATCGTGAAGAAGGTGATCATCGACCACAAGGGCCGCATCGAAGTCGGTGAGAGCCCCCTCGGAGGGGCACGCTTCACGGTGTGGCTACCCACAAACAACAGGGAGAGTTCAAGACCAGAGGTCACACCTCACGAGGTCTGAGACCGATACCCTGACACACAGCGCTGGTGACGGCGGGTTGTCAACCCAGACGCCCTTCTGTAACCTGCTGCGGTTTTCACCGGAATTCCGGCACCTGGCACCCTAGATGGTGCTTTTTATCAGCCGCCCATTATCAAGCGTTCAGTTGAGTTCTATGGCAACCACTCTCCCCCACCAGCGTCTGGCCATTCTGGTCGACACCGCCAACATGTACCACAGCGCTAAGAGCCTCTATCGAGGGCGCCTGGACTACCGCCGTCTGATGGACTTCATCAGCCAGGAGCGGCACCTGGTCCGGGCCATCGCCTATGTGGTCCGCAGCGAAGATGTCGACATCACCCCCTTCCTCGATGCCCTCGAAGCCGTGGGCTTCGAGACCCGAGTGAAGATGCTCAAGCGCCGCAATGACGGCAGCCCTCGCGGTGACTGGGATGTGGGGATCGCCCTCGACGCCCTCGAGCTGAGCCAGCGCGTCGACGTCATCTCCCTGGTGAGCGGTGACGGTGACTTCGTCGAGCTCGTGGAGCACCTGCGCCCCCGTGGGGTCCGTGTGGAAGTCTTCGCCTTCGACGACTCGGTCTCCGCCGATCTGCGCAGCAAGGCCCACGCCTACTTCCCCCTCGATCGCAGCCTGATCCTCGACTCCCGAGGCTGAGCCGCAGAGCATCCCGCCCCCCTCCGCCTGTTTCAGCCCCAGTTTCCCGGCCCCAGTCTCCCAGACACAGTCTCCCAGCCCCTGCCTCGATTCACCTGAGACACCCCACTGCGATGTGGGGTCAGTTCAAGCGAACCCGCACTTTTGTCGACACACCATAAGTCTGCCCTTCGAGGCGGGTCGTGGCTGTGAGAGGGCAGTGGGAAAAACGTTCGTCCCGCAAAATAACGCGGAGGGGTCAGTTTGAGGGCACAATGGCTCACCATGGTGAAGGAAGACCGTTTTGAGCTCTCCTTGAGGGCGCTGGGCTGGCTCACGGGGTTGATCCTGGTGGCGGCCCCTCTGGCCATCGGCGGCACGCGTCGAGAGGCACAGATCATCTTTGCCGCGGGCACGCTCATCACCCTCGTCGCGCTGGCCTACACCCGCCTCGGCCGAGACGGCTTCCGCATTCCGTGGCCTGTCTGGGGGCCCATCGCCCTCATCGCCCTCGGGTTGTTGCAGCTGATGCCGTTGCCGCCGAGCCTCATCGAGACGTTGTCCCCCCGCACGCACGAGATTCTGACCTACTCCTTGGCGGATCTCGGGCTGTACGGCCCTGATCACTGGCGACCGCTCTCGCTCGATCCTGCGGCGACGTGGCTTTCCGTGTTTCAACAAGGGGCCTTCGTGGCCACCCTCATCGTGTGCCTGAACCTCGGTCACAGAAACGCCCGTACCATCGAGGGCGCCCTGGTTTGGGGCTCGGCCCTGGTGGCCGCCATCGGCCTCGCCCACTGGGCCACTGGCGCAGAGCAGATCTTCGGGGTGTACCAGGCCCTCGATCGCTCGGAGATGACCGGCTACTTCTCCACCTTCGTAAACAACAACACCCTTGCAGGCTACCTGACCCTGGGCACCCTCGTCGGTCTGGGCCGCCTCGCGCAAACGCAACAACAGCGCACTCGTCAGGCCATGGTGGTGTGTACGGCCTTGTCCACGGTGGGGGTGGTTCTCGCCGCCTCTCGTGGGGGTCACATCGCCCTCGCCGTGGGGCTGGTGATTTTCTGGGCCTTCGCCCACGCCCCTGGCCAGAGCCGGCAACCCGATGCCAAGCGTAAACAAGCGCGCCTCTTCGCCACCTCGGGCCTGCTCATCGGCGCCGTGGGGATCCTGGTGGCCTTCGTGGTCCTGCCGGACTGGCAGGTGGTCCTCGAAGACATGCCTCGTACTGAAGACAAGCTCGCCATCTGGCAGGACACCCTGCCCTATGTGGGCGACTTCTGGCTCACTGGCAGCGGCCGGGGCTCGTTCCACATGGTGTTCCCCCTCTATCAGGACCTCAAAGTCTCGGGCTCGGTGAGCCACCCGGAAAACATCCTGCTCCAACACGCTGCGGAGTGGGGGGTGCTGGGCCTCATCTTCGCCGTGGGCTTTGGCCTCGCCGCCTGGGCGTACATCGCCCGTGGCCTCACTCGTCGTACAGATCCAGTGCGCTGGGGTCTCGTGGCTGGCCTCGCCGCCGTGGGCCTGCAGCAGCTCGTGGATTATGGCTTCGAGTCCGCGGGGCAAGCCTTGCCCGTAGCCGCGGCGCTCGGTCTCGCCATCGGGCGAGTGCAGCTCAAGGCCCGCAAGCCTCAACCCAAGCGCGTGCCAGCCCTGGCGCTGAGCACCCTCGTCCTTGGCCTGGGCATCGCGGGCTTGCTCGCATGGAAGGGCCCCCTCGCAGTGGCTCACTCTCCTGCGGAGGCCACCACCGCACTGAGGCAAGATGGGCTTGATGCCAAAGCCCTCGTGGCGGCAGGCACCGAGGCCGCTGCGCTTCACCCCGCCGATTACTTGATCCCGCTCACCGTCGCCGCCCGACTGGCGAATGATCCCGAGGCCTCCATGGCGGAGATGCTGCGGTGGGTGAACCGCGCCATCTTCTTGTTCCCTGAAGGGGGTCGCGCCCACCTGCTCGCTGCCCGCCTGTTCATCAGGGCCGGGCGCCCGTCTCAAGCGACGGTGGAGTACCGCATGGCCATCGCCGCGGAGCCCTGGCGGGACAACATCCTCACCCGTGAGGTGATCGCGCAGTTCAAGGATCCGCTGCGCATGCTGCAGGCCGTGCCCGACGTGCCCGCCCAACAACACCGTCTCGTCGATCAACTGCTCCAACAAGGCGAGCGCACCAAAGCGCGGACGGTCCTCGATCAAGTGCTGCTGTTCCACCCTGATGATCTCGAAGCGCTCATTCGACTCGGAGCCCTGTGTCTGCGGACGCGAGACATCAAATGCGCCGAGCGCGCAGCGACTCAGCTCGTCAAAGACGGCCGCCCAGGAGATGGCTATGCCTTCAAAGCCCTGTTGGCGGCCCGGGCCGGTGAGACCGAAGCCGCTCGCCTCGCGCTCAAGGCCGCCGAGCAGGCTGGCCCCCTCGGTGTGGGGCAGCAGCGGCGTGTGGTGCAGGTGTACTGGACCCTCAAAGACATCGAAGGTGCCCGCAAGGCCATCGACGGACTGTGGCGTCGGGTGGCCCTCGACGATGGCTCTGCCGCCTCTGCACTGATGCTCCAGGGTCGAGTCGAAGCCGATATTGGGGATCGCCGTCGAGCCATCAAAGCCTTCAGCGAGGCCGTTCGACGACACCCGAGCCCCGATCTGGCCCTCAAGGCGGCCTCTCAGATCCTCGCTCAGGGGCAAACAGATTCAGCGCGGGCGTTGCTCGACGAGGCCCTGGCCCAGTTTCCCGAAGACGACCGCCTCAGGCGTCGACGGGCCAGCCTCGACGCCCCCCTCGATTCACGACAGAATACCGCCCCACAGGGTGAGATCAGGCCATAGGAGATCGGCATGTACATTCTGGGCATCAACGCGTTCCACGGTGACGCTTCTGCCGCCCTCTTGAAAGATGGCCAGCTGGTGTGCGCCGTTGAGGAAGAGCGGCTCAACCGGGTCAAGCACTGCGCCGGCTTCCCCAGCCTCGCGGTGAAGGCCTGTCTCGATCAGGCAGGCATCAAGCCCGAAGAGCTGGACCACGTGGCCATCGGCCGGGATCCGAGCGCCAACCTCGTGCGCAAGATCCTGTTCACCCTGCTCCGACGCCCCGACGTGAAGAAGATCGTCGAGAGCCGCCTGAAGAACGCCGGTGAGGTGAAGAACGTCATGGGCCACGTCGCCGAGGCCCTCGGCGTACCGGAGCACGGGTTGCGGGCCAAGCTGCACAACGTGGAGCACCACCGGGCTCACCTCGCGAGCACCTTCTTCGCCAGCCCCTTCGAAGACGCCGCCCTGCTCACCATCGACGGCTTCGGCGACTTTGTGAGCACCATGCGCGGTGTGGGCCACGGCACCCACTTCGAGGTGTACGATCAGGTCGAGTTCCCTCACAGCCTGGGCATCTTGTACACCGCCACCACCCAGTGGCTCGGGTTCCCCCGCTATGGCGATGAGGGCAAGGTCATGGGTCTCGCCCCTTACGGCCGGGTGACCCAGCTCGACAAGTTCCTGCAGCTGCTCGACCTCAAGGACGACGGGCTCTTCGCCCTCGATCTCGACCACTTCCTGCATCACAGCGAGGGGGTGGCCATGAACTGGGACGAGGGCAGCCCCACTCTGGGGCGCATCTTCAGCGAGAAGTTCATCGAGCTCTTCGGCCCCCCACGAGAGGGCGGTACTGAGATCACCGACTACCACATGGACGTCGCAGCAAGCCTGCAGGCGGCCCTGGAAGAGGCCTGGTGGCATCTGCTCAGCGGTCTGCACGAGAAGACCGGCCTCGATTCTGTCTCTCTCGCCGGTGGTGTAGCCCTGAACTCAGTGGCCAACGGCAAGATCTTGCGCAACACCCCCTTCAAGAAGGTCTTCGTCCAGCCTGCAGCGGGCGACAACGGCACCAGCCTCGGTGCAGCGCTGTACGTGTGGCACCAGGAGATGAAGAAGCCCCGCAGCTGGGTGATGGACCACGCCTACACCGGGCCCTCGTACGATCGGGCGGCCTGTATCGCCGCCGCCGAGGAGGCGGGGCTGAGCTACACCACCTATGAAGACACCGACGCCCTGTGCGCCGAGACGGCGAAGCTCATCAGTGAGGGCAACGTGGTGGGCTGGTTCCAGGGTCAGATGGAGTTCGGGCCCCGGGCGCTGGGCAACCGGAGCATTGTCGCCGACCCTCGCCGAGCGGAGATGAAGGATATCCTCAACGCCCGCATCAAGCAGCGCGAGCCCTTCCGCCCCTTCGCCCCCTCAGTGCTCGAAGAAGAGACGGCGAACTGGTTCACCGAGGATCATCCCTCGCCCTGCATGCTCATGGTGTACCCGGTGCGCCCCGGCAAGCGCCGCAAGGTGCCCGCCATCACCCACGTGGACGGCAGCGGCCGCCTGCAAACAGTGAGCAAGCGCACCAACCCCCGCTACTGGCAGCTCATCAAGTCGTTCGAAGACATCACCGGGGTGCCTATGGTACTCAACACGAGCTTCAACGAGAACGAGCCCGTGGTGTGCACCCCAGCCCACGCCGTGGCCTGCTTCACCCGCACCAAGATGGACGTCCTGGTCCTCGGCGATCTGATCATCCACCGCCCTGACCGTTAAAACTCAGCAACACTGAAGCTCAGCAACACTGAAGCTCAGGGCCGCTCTGCCCTGAAGACCCTCCCGGTGTGCGTCAGCACCAGCAAGGCCCCATCAGCGAGCCACGTCACTGTCGAGATGGCGTTCCCCTTCAAACGCTGAGCACCCATTGAGCCCACCAGCTCTCCTGTTTTGATGTCATAAATGGCCAGCCAGTGATCTCCAGGCACGGCCAGCAGGCCGTCTTCGCTCACGGCGAGTCGGTTGAAGAGCCCGAAGCCTGTGCTGATACGCCACCTCAAGGTCTGTGTTTCGATGTCCCAGACCCTCACGGTGTGATCCGTGGCGCCCGTGACGAAGACGCCGAGCTCAGGATGCCAGTCGATGGAGCATACGTTGGCGTGGGGGTTGCCCTCTTCGTACTTGTCTGCGCCGTGGCCCTTGAAGACCCAGGGCCTGGCCCCATCCGTGTCGAAGTGCATCACCCAGCCCGCTTCGTTCCCGGCGAACACCCCACCCTCTGATGCAGGGCAGAGCGAGTTCAGCCGGTTGGTCTGCACGCTGTGCTGCGTGGTCATGTCCGGGAGGCTGACCCATCGCAGCTCGCTGCCGTCACCACACGCCACACGATCATCGAGGACGGCGATGGCGTCCGCGCGGCCCTCGGACTCACCGACGAGCTCTCCGTCTGAGAGGCGGATGAGCCTGAGCGATGTGCGGGTGCCCACCACGAGGTGCTCGGCACCCCAGAGAGCCATCGACTCCACAAGCCCACTGACGTCGCGCACGAGCACCCCGTCTCCACCGGCAGCAGGCCATCGCACGATCTGGCCATGCCACCCGACGGCGATCACGTCACCGTCGGGATGCTCCAACGCCGCCATTATCCGTGTGCGAATCGTCGCCGCCTCGGGGATCTGATGGACGCCATCCCGAATCACCTGCACGACACCGGCGCCACCCGCGGCATAGACCTGCTCCCCATCGGGGGTCATCGCCATGGCCCAGAGGGTGCCAGAAGCATCGGCGTATTCGGTGCTGGTGCCATCTGCGGCGAAGTGGATCAGGCCTGCCTTCTCAGTGGCTGCCCACAGGCCCCCAGATGCATCGAACTGCAGTCGAGTCACGCCTGCGGCGGGCAGCAGGCTCTTCTTCTTGAGCGTGCCCGGCCGACACACGGTGATGTTGGCACCTTCTCCTGCAAAGAGGGCTGCGCCGTCTGCCCTGACCGCCACGGCCCACACCCCATCGCGTTTGTTCACGCGCTCCGAGGTCTCGGTCTCGGGATCATAGATCTCCACCCAGCTCTTCGAGCCTCGGCTCTTCTTCGCGTGGGCCAGCAACAGACGGCTGTCGGGCAGGAAGGCGATGTCCTGGTAGCTGCCTTCACCGGGGTGATGTACCCACTGGGGCTTGCCCTTTTTCACATCCCAGCAGATGAGACGCCCGTCTTCTCCACCGGTGAACAGCCCGGCCTCACCCCACGCGATGGCCCGCACGCCATTGGGTACGCCACTGTGCCCCTTGAGCGTCTTCACCTGCTTCTTCGAGGCCACATCCATGATCCAGACGTGACCTCCGTGGCAACAGATCGCCAGCTGACGACCATCAGGGCTGAAAGCGCAGTCGTACACCCAGCCGTAGATCTCGAAGGGATCGATGGTCTCTCCATCGTTCACGTCTACGAGACAGAGCAGACCCTCTCCGGCGAGGGCCAGCTTCTCGCCATTGGGGCTCAGCGCCATGCCGTTGATCTTGCGCCCGATGTGCCAGGGCGCGTTGTCGAGCTGACGCGCCGGCCAGGGCTTCTCGGGCATCTCACTCCGTTCGGGCCTCGGCATCTCGCCGTCGCCGAGGATAAGATGCTGAATCCACGGGCTGGTGCTGCCCTCAAGCAGACGGGTCATCTCCCCCTTTGATTGCTGCGAGAGGTACTTCAGCGCGGTGTAAGCAGGCTCCGAGGCGCTGCCCACGCTGCTGATCCAGATGTTCTCGATGCGCTCGAGCCAATGACGGCAACCCTTGATGAGTTCAATGCGCAGGGTGTCGGGGTAGTCACCCAGCGCCCCCTTGAGGGTGCTGATGATGCGAGCCTGGCCGAGGGTGGTGTCATCGAGCAGCGCCTCCGTGAGGGCTTCAGGGCCTTCGAGCTGCAGTGCCACCTGGCACCGAGCATCGTCCCACGGCTTCAATTTCAGAGCTGGCAAAGCGAGCTTCGCCCGGGCCCGGGCGCCCAATGGCTGTAGCTCCGGCTCATATGCATTCGCCCACCGCGCGACATGGCGCAGCTCGTCTTCGTCACCACCGAGCAGGAAGGCTTCGCCCACAAGTCGCTGAATCAGAGGCCAGTGCTTGTCCTTGGGCCAACCATAGCGGACCAGCTGGAGCCCCTCTCGCAGGTGGCGAGCGCTCTCGACCGCCTTTTGACGCCACGTGGCGTCGTGTACCGCGAGGGGCAACGTCGCCGCGAGACGGGCCACGAGATCAGTGGGATCATGGCCGAGACGTGAGTCGTACACCTGCTCGAAATGCGCGTTCCCCTCTTCACCGGCCATGTGCATGACCGTCAGCGCAACCAGAGGGCCGAGGCTGTCGAAGGCAAAGGCCGCGAGCAGCCCGCGCGCTTCGGGCACGCACCCTGCCGCGCGCACGAGGGCACCACCGACATCCTCTGGCCAGTAGGCCTCCTCCCTGAGCGGGCCTCTGGGCAGCTCTCCAGGCGTCAGCGACCGCAAGCCCTCGCTTCTGTAGCCTCGATCGAGACCATAGCGCTCCAGCGACCACGACGAGAGATCTCGCAGGACCGCGACGAGGTGCTCGTGGGCCTGCGCGTCACCGTGCCGTGCAGCGAGGACCGACTGAGCCAGGCGCTCAGCGCCCGTGCCTGGTGTATCCCAGGCGAGCGCTCGATCTTTCGCGTGAGAGGAAGCTGCGAGGCACAGCAGCGTGTGCTCTTCGACCCCCTTAGGCAACACGTCCCGGACTGGCCGCCCGAGTTCTACCCCCATGGCCAGAGCGCCCCAGAGTGCATTGGGTGTGTCGGTGTAAAGCCGGCTGGCAAGCCAGGGGGCAGCGATGCCAGGCCCTTCCAGCCTCATGGCGCTCAACGCCCCCGAGCTGTTGCTCGACGTCTTCTGTGCTCGCAGCGCCTGAAGTGCCAGATCGGGGCTCTGAGGGATCAGCTCAGCAATGCGCTCTTCCAGGGCGTTCGGCTCGGTGGCCAGCGACCACAAGGCGTCAAGGTCGGCCTTCGACGGCTCACTCACAGGGCATCTCCAGATGGGTCTTCGGGGCGCCACCTGAGCCTGAGAGCACCCTCAGCGCCCGCTCACCGGTGGCCTCTGCAAGACTTCGGCATACAGGTTCGCAACCACTTTGGCCACAGCTTCGGGGCTGTGATGATCGTGCAGCCATCTGGCGCCTACCTGCGACCTCTCACGTGCCGCCTCAGGGCGCTCTGAGAGCAGCTCGCCGATGGCCTCGGTCCACGCATCTGCATCCTTCACGGGGGCGAATCGGATGAAGCGCTCTTCAGGGTCGATCCCCCGGTGCCCGGGAATGTCCGAAGCCACCGCCCTGCAACCGCACGCCAGAGCCTCCCTCAGGCTGCGGGGTGATCCCTCGAAGAGTGAGGGGAACACGAACAGATCGGCCCGGCGATACCATCGAAGCAGATCCTGACGGGGCACCTTGCCGGGCATCTCGAGGTGAGGTGCCACCCCCGTCTCGTCGATGACCCGCTGTACCCAGGCCTTCTCCCAGGGGGCCACCTGACCGAGCATGACCAGCTTCAGGGTGGGCCAGCGCTTCGCCAGACGGGCCACGGCCTCAAAGAGGAAGTCCACCCCCTTGTTGCGGAAGATGATGCCCGTATACAGCAGCGTGGGCCCCTCATCTCGGGGCTGCGCGGCATCGACGGTGAAGGTCTCGGTGTCGATCTCCGAGGGCAGCCAGCTCACACGCTCCGGGGCCACCCCATGGCCTTCGATGAGATCGTTTTCATGGCCGGGACCCAGCACCACCACCCGATCGGCGAGGGGGCACAGCCGCCGGTCACGCCAGAGGCCAATGGTGCGGATGATGCCATAGCGCCAGGAGTCCATCAGCTCTGTGGGGCGTACCCGGGTGTACCAGCCCCAGACCGTGGAGTACTGGGTGGTCACCAGTCGCAGCTTTCGCCCTTCAATCGGCGCCACCCGCTGAAAGAACGCCGACAGGTGCCCGAAGGTGTCGTGAACCACGTCCACAGCTCCAGCGCGGTGCAAGCGCTCGAGCAACGCCACCGCACGCTGGTGAAAACGGGGCTTGCCCAGCGCGTGTACCCGCAAGTTCGGGTAACGCGTCGGATCAGGCAGCATCTCTTCAGGCAGACGATCAGTGAGCAGATGCAGTCGCCCCACACAGCGGGACAACTCGGTGATCATGTGGAAGCGATCGCGGTAGGCAGGCAGGTCGATCAGGTTGATGGCCACCCGCAGGTGAGCGGCCTCAGGCGCCAGCTTGGGTGCCCTCTTCGGTGCCGGGCTCGTCGCTGACGTAGGTGCCGTAGTAGCGGTAGTACCCATAGCGCTTCTGACCATACCCTCGGCGGTTCACGTCGAGGCCGTTGAGCAGCGCCCCGAGCACATTGGCGCCCACGTCCTTGAGCAGGCGGTGGGCCTTCTTCACCATCTCGCGGCTCGTCTCGCCGGCGCGGACCACCAGGATCGCCCCGTCGCACTGGTTCGCCAGAATCTGGGCATCGGTCACAGCGGCCACAGGGGGCGAATCGAAGATGACCCGGTCGTACTTCTCGAGCAGCCGGTCGAGGGTGCGACGGAAGGCCTGCGTGTGCAACAACTCCGCCGGGTTCGGCGGGATCGTGCCCGAGGTCAGCACGTGGAAGTTCTCCACCCCGGTCTCTTCGGCCACGTCTTCCACCGGCAGCGTCGGATCCATCACCAGGTTGGTGAGGCCGTTCTCGTGGCTCATGTCGAAGATCTTGTGCACGCGGGGGCGACGCAGGTCCGAGTCGACCAACAGAATCTTAGAGCCCGAGAGGGCCATGGTGGCGGCGAGGTTCACGCTGCTGCTGGTCTTGCCTTCCCGTGGGCCGGCGCTGGTGATGAGCAGCGTGCGCATCTCGTTCTCGGGGGCCATGAACATGATGTTGGTCCGCACCGCCCTCGCGCACTCCGCCGCTGTCGATCTCGGATGATCGAGCACATAGCGATCCGGATTGAGTGGGGCGTCGCTTCGGCCCTTGAGCTTCTTCAGGTTGGCGAGGCTCGGGATCATGCCCAGAGCGGTGATGCCCATCTCCTGCTCGAGCTGCTCCTGGCTCTTCACCGAGGCGTCGAGTCGATCGACGAGGAAGGCGAGACCCACCCCACCGAACAGGCTCAACATGAGGGCCACAGCCATGTTCAACACCAGCCGGGGGGCCACGGGGATCGTGGGCACCACAGCAGGGTCGAGCATACGCACGTTGTTGGCCTTGGCCTCTGCCTGCAGCTCCGCCTCTTTCAGGCGGGCGAGCATCTGGGCGTGCAGCTCCTTCTTGGTGGCCACTCGGGCCTCAAGCTGGCGGTAGGCGCGCTCGTACTCTGCGAGCTGCTGAGCCTCCCCCTTGATGCCGTCGAGCTGACGTTGGAGCGAGCGCTCGGTCTGCTGGGCCGCAGCGAGGTTCTTCTCCAAGAGGGCTCGGACCCCCTTCACCTCTCGACGCAGGGTCTTCTTCACCCGCTTGATCTTGCGATCGACGGCCTTCACGTCGGGGTGACCTTCGAGATAACGCTTGAGCAGCTCGGTGCGCTCGTTCTCAAGCCCCACCATCTGTTCTTTGAGGCGCTGGATCAGGCCATTGTCGAGGGCGCCGGCCATGATACTCTGGGCCTCATCGAGGCTCAGGGACTTGACCTGATTGAGCACCGAGCCCACCCGCACGGTCTCCCCGTGGGCTTCACGCAGCTCGCGGCTGGCCTCCTGCAGGTTCTGGCCCACGAGATTCTGCTTGTCGGCCAGAGAGGCGGTGATGATGCCCCGAGACTTCTTGAACTCGAGGATCTCCTGCTCAGATGACGCCACCTCGTCTTCGAGGAGCTTCGCCTGCCGGGTCAGCCAGATGACCGCGTCCCGGGCCCCGGAGATTTTGCGATCGAGGTTGGCCTCGGCATAGGCCTCCACCAGTGTGTCGGCGATCTTCGCCGCTCGGGCAGGATCGTGATCCTTCACCCGAATCAGCACGATGTGGCTGCTGTCCACGGGCTCGATCTTCACCTTGCCCTGCAGCACGATGGCAGGGTCGATGCGCTCGAGCACTCGAGCCCTGCGCTCGGGCTCATCGATCTTGTTGATGCCCAGGAAGTCGAGATCGCGATCCAGGCCCATGCGCTCCACCACCATGGCGGCCACCATGCGGCTGCGCAGGATCCGGTACTGCGTCTCGAAGTACTCCCGGGTGTTCCAGTAGTTCCCGGTGCCCAGGGAGATGACCTCCGATCCGGGGCGCCCAGGCAGATATTGCGGCGCGTGGGGGTCGATGACCATATGCGCCACCGCCTCGTAGATCTTCTGCTGCCGTTTGGTGATCACCATCGTGCAGGCGAGCACCAGGCCACAGAAGATGGCCACCAGCCATTTGTGCTTCCAGACGACGTGGAAATAGCTGAGCAATCCTTCGTCGCGATCCCCGTTCTCCATCAGAGCTTGACCACCTTCTCCATCACCGCCGCCGCAGCGTCGCTGCGGCCGGTGAGGTTGCGGGTGTCGACGATGCGCTGACACCGGGTGAGGATCTGATCGGCGTCGAAGTACCGATGATCGGTGACGATGACGGCGCAGTCGTAGTCGGCCATGGCCTCATAATCGAGGGGAACCGACTCAAGGGTCATCTGCCCGCCGTGGCCACCGAGGCCGATGCGGGGCACGAAGTCGTCCTGGTAGTCCACCTCAGCCCCACGCTTGAGCAGACCCTCGATGACCGGGATCGCCGGGGACTCGCGCCAGTCGGTGATGTCGCGCTTGTAGGCAGCACCGAGCACCAGCACCCTGCTGCCCCGCAGAGGTTTGGCGTCGAGGTTCAGGGCCATGCCCACCTTGTCGACGACGTACTCGGGCATGGCGGAGTTGATGTCGTCGGCGAGCTCGATGAACCGGGTGCGGTAGTTCAGCGTCTTGAGCTTCCAGCTCAGGTAGTGCGGATCGATGGGGATGCAGTGACCGCCGAGACCGGGGCCCGGGTAGAAGGGCATGAAGCCAAAGGGCTTCGAAGCGGCGGCGTTGATGATCTCCCACACGTCGAGGTCGAGCTTGTCGGCGATGATGGCGATCTCGTTCACCAACCCGATGTTCACTGCCCGGAAGGTGTTCTCCAGCAGCTTCACCATCTCCGCAGCGGTGGGGCTGCTCACGGTGATCACCTTGTCGACGATGGCCCCATAGAGCACCTGAGCGGCCTCGGAGCACTCCGGGCTCACGCCGCCGATGATCTTGGGGGTGTTCTTGACGTTGTAGATGGGGTTGCCCGGATCGATGCGCTCGGGGCTGAAGGCGAGGTGTACCTCTCGGCCCACCTTCCAGCCCTTGGGCGTCAGCGCCTCTTCGAGGGCCGGGGCCACCACCTCGATGGTGGTGCCGGGGTAGGTGGTGCTCTCGAGCACGATGACCTGGCCGGGGCGCAGGTGCTCCCTGATCTGCCGCGTGGCCTCGACGATGTAGCTGATGTCGGGGTCCCGGGTTTTTCTCAGGGGCGTGGGTACGCAGACGCTGATGGCGTCGCATTCCTCGAGGCGGCTGAAGTCGAGGGTGGCCTCGAACTTCTTGGCGAGCACGAGCTGCGCCACGTCGGCGGCGGGCACGTCGGAGATGTACGACTCTCCCGCCATGAGAGCGTCGACCTTCTTGGAATCGACCTCGAAGCCGATGACGTGGTACCCGGCGTCGCCGAAGGCCGTGGCCAGGGGCAAGCCCACATAGCCGAGGCCGATGACCCCCACCTTGGCCTCACGGCTGCTCAGACGCTCGATCAGTGCATTGCTCATACTCACCTCAGGCTTGGAGTCCGCGGTGCCACTCCACCGTACGGGCCAGCCCCTCTTTGAGGCTGATCTGGGCGGTGTAGCCCAGAGCCTCGGCGGCGGCAACCGTATCGGCACAGGAGTCCCGGACATCACCGGGGCGGGGTTCGATGTGTGTAGGTTCGATGGTGGTCCCCAGGATCTCGTTGAGCAGGGTGACCAGATCTTGAACTGAGGCCCGCTGACCACAGGCGGCGTTGTAGATGCGCCCACAGGCAGAGGCCGGCGCCGACAACGCAGCGAGGTTGGCCTGGACCACGTTGTCGATGAACGTAAAGTCTCGAGATTGCAGGCCGTCACCGTGGATCACTGGCGCGTCGCCTCCAAGCATGCGGGAGACGAAGGCGGCGATGACGGCGGCGTAGGCGCTCTTGGGATCCTGGCGGGGACCAAAGACGTTGAAGTAGCGCAGGCCGATGGTCTCGAGACCATAGAGGTGGTTGTAGACCTGGCAGTAGTACTCACCGGTGAGCTTTTGTACGGCGTACGGGCTCAACGGGTTGGGCACCATGTCTTCACGCTTCTGATCGGCCTCTTGATCACCGTAGGCGCTCGACGAAGCAGCGTAGACCACCCGCTTGACCGCGTGGCGTCGGGCCCCTTCGAGCAGGCTGAGGGTGCCCACGATGTTGTTGAGATGAGACTTGTCGGGCCACCGGATCGACTTGGGCACCGAGGGCATGGCTGCCTGGTGCAACACTGCCGTAGCCCCCTCAAGGGCGCGATCCACAGCGGTCGTGTCGGTGAGGCAGCCTTCGACCACCTGCACCCGATCACCAAGGTGGCCCAGGTTGGCCCGATGCCCAGTGGAGAAGTTGTCGAGGATCACCACCTGATCACCCCGCTCGACCAGCGCGGTCGCCAAGTGTGATCCGATGAAGCCTGCACCTCCGGTGACCGCGATCCGGGCCATTGAGCACTCCCCTCGTTGAGCTTGTCGTCGCCGCTGAGCCAAAGCTCTCGTCGGCGTCACCCTTCTTTGACCCTGAGGCCTCTACAGGTGTCCCACGGAAAACACCAGAGGGTGGTTGTCACCATAAGTCGGCCTTGCGCATGGTCGACTGAAGCAGAATCATCCGCGGTTCGAGCCTCGTCGAGACCTCTGTGTTGTATCAGGGAGAGCCCCATGGCACGAAATTGTGTGAGCGCCGCCATGGAAGCCGTCCTCACGGCCCTGCGACGCTGGCGCCGAGGCGAGCCGCCTGGCCCGGTCTCCGATGCGTCGCTCGTCCTCGCCGAGGCCCACGGTCTGCTGGCGTGTCTGCATCACATCGGCGCGGATTTAAGCCCCACGGGGGCCCAGCGGGCAGAGCACGCCTGGTTCCAGAACACGGCCGCCCACATGCTGCGTATGCGCACGCTGGGCGATGTCTGGCCAGACTGGGCCCCACCCCCGATGATCATCAAGGGCGCTGACCTGTCAGAGATGCTCTACGGTGATCCCGGGGTGCGTCGCAGCGCAGATCTCGACTTGTTGTTGCCTGATCCGATGTTCGAGCCTGTGTGCGCTCACCTCACCTCTTGTGCAGAAGAAGTCCGTACCCCCACGACCCGTGTGGCCACGTCACGTATCCACGAGAAGGGTTTTGTCTTCACCACCGGGCGGCATCGGGTGGTGCTCGAGCTGCACCGTGATGCCCAACCGCGCTGGCGAGGGCCTCTTCGCGGCACCGAGCTGTGGTTGAGGTCGAGCGTTCGAGGTCCCTATCGCGCACCGAGCCCGTCGGATCGGCTGCTCCTCTGGCTTACGAACCTCGCCAACGATGGCTGCCTCGATCGCCTGCGGGACTGGCTCGATCTCGCGGTGCTCCTGGATACGCTCCCTATGTCTCCGTCTCTGGACAATCACATCGCCGAGGCTGGCCTGAGGCACCCCTGGCACCTGGCTCAGATCCGCCTGGCACAAACCGGGTTGGGCGTTGTTGGGCATGGCTCGGGATCTGCCCGAGCAATCAACCGGACCTTGCCCCACCCCTGCAGGGACGATCCCTACGCGGGTGAGCCTCGCCGTGCACGACAGGGGGTCAAGGTGTGGATGATGGGATGGTGAGTTGTCGAATTGGGCAGTGACGAAGGTTGGGCTGGGGCTTTGTAGGCAGTCGTCGCTTCGCTCCGCCTGCGTAGGCGCCCGGCCTTCGGCACATCTTCGATGCGCCTCGTCTGGCGCGTACACGTCGGCGGCCTCGCTGGCGCGAGCAGGCCTCCGGGTAGGCAGGGTCGCTCAGGGCTGTCGCCCTTCTCGCTCGCTCCCCTGCGTAAAGAGCTTCTTCTGTATCTCGTCACTGAACTCCGCGGGGATTCGATCTACCGCGAACCTGCAAGTGCTCAGCATCAACGCTGGGCATAAGCCTCAATGACATTGGCCTGCTACCAACGACTCAACACAGCCACCATCCAAGTCAGAGAAGTGTAGTGCACGTGCAGTGCGGAGCCGTAGCGGCGGAGCAAAAGGGCGACTGACGCCGCCGTAGCGGCGGAGCTAGAGCCAGGTCTGGGGGACAAAGATGATGTCGCCGGGTTTGAGCTCGATGTTTTGAGCTTGACCCTTCCCGATCTTCTCGACGGGGACCACGAACTTCTTCTCGCGCTCACCTCGGCGTCGGGTCACCACCGTCTTGTCTTTATCGGCGAGGTTCTTGAAGCCACCCGCCAGGGTGATCGCCTGCACGATGGTCATGTCGTCCTCGAAGGGGAAGGTGCCCGGCTTGTTCACCTCACCGAGCACGAAGACCTTCTTCGAGTTGAACTCTTTGACGAAGACGCTCACCTGCGGATCGCGCAGATATTGAGTCGACAAGCGCTCGGTGATCACCTTCGCCAGCGATGAGGGGGTCTCACCATCGGCCTTGACCTGTCCGATGAGCGGGAAGTCGAAGGTGCCGTCAGAGCCCACCCGGTAAGTGCCAGAGAGCTCCTTCTCCTGATATACGCGCACTTCGAAGACATCGCTGGGGCCCAGCGTCGCCGCCGGCAGCTCAGGCATGGGGGGCAACGTGGTGTCGCCCTTATCGGTGACCTGTTGCTCTGTGACCCCAGAGCCACCGCCACATGCAGTGAAGAGGAAGATCCCAGCGAGCGTGATGAGGTAGGCCTTGAGCATCGTGTGCCTCTCAGTACCGTGCCTCGACCTGCAACATGGTCAGCTGCCGAGTATATGCCGCCTGGTCCTGCTCGTTGACAGGGGCGTTGGTGGGTGAAACGAAGTCAGTGGCGTTGTCTTCGAAGGCCCAGACCACCTTCACCTGCATCCAGGACTGAAGGTTGTAGCCCAGCTCTGCCCGGGCTCGGAGGATCGGATCCTCGCGAGAGGGCACGTTGGCTCGACGACCAGAATCGCTGTAGTCGTAGATGTTGTAGCCCAGCTTCGTCTTGACGAAGACCTTCTGGAAGTACAGGTCCAGTGCCGTGTAGGCACCGCGCTGCACCACGTAGTTCGAGAAGTTGCTTCCGCTCACGTTCCACTCAGCGCCAGCGGTGAAGGCCAGGCTGGGCTGGAGCTTGTACTGGAACTCCGCGAGACCCACAAAGCCGCTGTAGGACGCCCCTTCGTCATTGAAGGTGTTGGCGTACCCTGCCCGCAGGTTGGTGGAGATCCGTCGGGAGATCAGACCCTGCAAGCCCAGCTGCACCGTCAGAGGCTTACCGTCGCGTGTGGGATCCGCCACCGAGTTTCCAGCCTCGTCGGTGCCCGAAAAGCTCTCGCCGTAGTCCGCAAAGGACCACTGCACGTCAAGGAGGGCCGTGGTCTTCGGGAACAGCTTCAGCCGCGTCAACAGCCGGGTCTTGTGCGTGGTCATCTGTGCTCGACCGGCGTTGATCGCCGAGGCGTCGAAGAACGAGATGGTGTGCAGGCGATAACCGAGGCTCATCGACAGCGCCCGGGCGAGCGGGTTGCTACCGGGCTGGAAGATGACGTCACCACCGATTTGGTTGTCGAGCTTCTCGAAGCCGATGACGGTGACCTCGAGGGCAGGCGTGTCGCTGAAGCGCAGACGCTCCACCAGGCGGAAGGCCACACTGTTCTTGGGGAACAGGGTCAAGCGACCATCGATGGAGCCAGACTCCACCCCATTGCGGGCGTTGACTGCATCTTCTTGCTGAAGGCGCTGGGCCTGCGTCTCTGCATTGGGCTCGAAGCCCGTGTACTGACGGAGGTTGATGCCCAAACCCAACTGCAACTTCATCTTGTTGGCGTTGCGGTTCTCGGCCTCAAGTGAACCACCGAACTTGAAGACCGCGGCCCCGTCGGGGTTCTCGGTCTGTTGAGCGCCGGTGTCGTTCTCGTAGAAGATGTTGTCGTCCCAGCCGGCGGCGAAGAAGGCCCCGGGGTGCAGCACGAAGTTGCCTGCCTGGATGCCCCGCTGCGCTGACTGTGCCGAGGCCCACTGCGGGCTGGCAAGTGCTGCGAAGAGGAAAAGCCCCAAGGGGGTAAGCTGTCGTCTTGCCCTGGTCATCCGTGACCTCGTGTGCCGGCGTCGGCAACGTCGTGTTCAGTGCTCAGCGTCACTCGTCGGGGCTGACCACGGTGGGCCGATCGAGCTCGATGGGCGGCAGCGTCAGAGCCGCCTGCTCATCAGGCTGATCGGTACGGATCGCCTCGTCGATGATCCGCTCGACCTGTGTGTCGCCGGTGTACTGACTCGAAGCCCCCACACAGCCGGAGATCTCCACGCGGAAGTTCTCTGCGCGGACGGCGGCGATGGAGATCTTGGTGAACTCGTGATCGATCAGCTCCTGGTCGCCTCGAGCGATGGCTTCACGCATCGAGACGTCAGCCTGCTCGGCGATCTTGAGCAGCCCCTTGATCGCGGAGAGCTTGTCCGAGATGCAGTTGAGCTGAACGAAGTCTTTCTTCTCGCTGGCGGACTCTCGACTGTTGAAGGCGAGGTCGAGGACCCCCTTCATCTTTTCGATGTCGCCCACCGCGGACTGCATCTTTTGATCGTTCGACAGGCGGCTGGCCCGTTCGAAGCTGCGCTCGATCTGGGGCCCCTGAGCCAGGGTGGTGCTGGCCCCAGCCAACAGCGCAACGATAGTGATCAACCCACGGGCCGACCACCGCTTCATTGCTCGCTGGGGATTGTTCTGGCGCATGACCTGGACTCCTTGTGAGCTCTACTGCATGCATTGAGACCCCAGACCAGGGCCCCGTGGCTCAAATTCGACCAATCTTTCTAGCAGAAATTTCTGCCTGCAGATCGTCGAGCTTGCCGAGCACACGAGGGCCTACATGATTCCAGGGTGTAATCAGTAAAGACCCACTGAGCTTTTCGGCGTTTCAGCTGCGGGACCTTAGTACAGGTCGCAGGTAAATCGCCACTTTGAACGCACTTGCACCACGAAGTCTTCATCGTGCTCCTCGGTGGGCTCAAAACACTCAATGTTAAGGAAAATATCGAAGGAGAGCGGCAGGCGGAGGGGCGTCGAGCGTGTGAGGCGGGCTCACTTACCCTTGAGGCGAGAACACGAAGGGGAAGGCGAAGTTGATGGAGCCACCGTCGGGCCGCGGGAAGCGCATGCGCTTGAAGCGACCCATGAGGCACTTGCCCAGCTCGGGGCTGCCGGTGGAGTTGCTCTTCACCTTGGCGCTGCCGACGCGACCGCTCTCGAGAATCTCGAACTGCACGACCACCTTGCCGGCGAGCTTGTTGTTCTTCTTGAGCTGCTGCTCGTAGCAGCTCTTGAGCGCACCCGAGCGACGCTTGATGACCTTGGCCACCTTGCCGGCGTCGAGAGAGCCCAGACCGAACTCGGAGTCAGCCTTCGCTGCCACCTTGATGCGGCCAGAGACCTTCTTCTCGGCCTTCCTCGAGGTGGGCCCCTTGGCCACCTTGCGACCACCGAGGAGCTCGCTGTTGCTCACAGAGGCGGCCTCACCAGCACCGGCTTTGCCGATGCGGCTTCGGGTGTCACGGCCAGCACCAGGTGCTTTGGCCATGGCCACACCCGTGGCACCGTCGAAGGCATCTTTCAACGCCACGTTGGTGGCGCCGTCGGTGAGGCTGTCGACGATGGAGCCTGGGCCGTCACCGCCCATGGTGCCGAGCTGGCTGAGCACGGTCTTGCTGCGCACGTTCTTGCGCATGGCCTGGAACTTCTTCTCTTCGGCCCGGGCCTGCTTCTCGACCTCTTTCTCGGGCTTGGGGTCTTTCTTCGCCACCTTGGGCTTCTCGACCTTGCGCTTCACCTTCGGCACAGGCTTCTTCTCGACCACCTTCTCCTCAGGCTCTTCCTTTTGAGGCTTCTCGGGCTCCTCAATGGGCTTCACCTCGGGCTTCTTGATGTCGAGCACCTCGACGAAGCGATCAGGCAGCGCATCGATGCCCTTGGGGGCCTCAGGGTAGTCCTGGTTCACCATGAAGAGCACGGAGAACACCTGGACCACCATGCTGGCCATGAGGGTGGTCACGAAGGGCCAGTCGAGGCTCTTCATCATGCCACCGCGGACCGAGGCCGGCAGCTGCAGCCGCGAGGGCGGCGGCGGTGGGGTCACAAACTGGAAGAGCAGAGTGACCTCGCCGATGACGATCTTGCCTCGGCTGCGCTCTGACAGCTTCAAGCTGTAGTGCTCACCTCGCTTGGTGGCGAGGTTGCGGCCCTTCAGTGCATCAAAATCGAGGACTGCGTCGTCGACTGAGACGCGCCCCTCCATCTCACCCTTGAAGTTGAGGTGGTAGACACCCCCCTTCAACTCGAAGAGCGAGTAACTCCGAGGCAGGGAGCCCACAGGCAACACAAAGGTGTTCTTGGGGCCCTGGCCAATGGTTACGCCTTCGCGCTTCCGAACCAGTCGCTCCTCGATCACCTTCGCGTTCTGGATGATTCCGATGCGAAGGATTTTGCGTTCGTTGTTGGACGCCATCTCCAGAATCCTTTCGACTTCCCCGATCAGGCCACTTCAAGGTGTGCCTTCAACGCTTCAGGTTATCCATCGGAACGGGTTGTAGCCACCTAAAGAACTGCGGTCCAGATGACCCTACCCACCCCCAACGCTGTAACTTCAGCCCTGAGCACCTAAATAAAAAGCCGGCATCTCACGCCTTATTCTTCTTTTTTAAGAAGAACAGGTGGGTGATGCCGGCCCTTGCCTTGCCCTGCGCTTCGACCCGAAACGCTGCGACCCGAATTGGTCACAAGCAAGGTGGAGTGTGCCTGAGTCGTTTTTAACCGCTCAGCTTTAACCTCGCAGCGCTCTAACCTCGCTGTGCCCCCTTGAGCACAGCGAACTTGAACTTGGCGAACTCTGCCTGACCTGCGGTGTACAACACCTCGGTCAGGAGCCGGTAAGGCACCTTCCGGTCGGCGATGACCGTCAGCAGACCCTGGAACTTGCCGCCGCGCAGGGTGGCGATCTGCTTCTGGTTCGTTGCTTCTTTGTTCAACGCTTCAAAAAGCGGTTCGATCCGAAGAGCGGTTTCATCACCGGCTTTGTAGACCTTGTCCACCATGCCGTCCTTGATGGAGACCACCTCTTTGTCGGAGACGATGATCGACTTGCCCGTGATGACCACAGCAGCACTCTGCTCCGGGTTGATGTCCGTGGTGGACGCCGGCAGCTGCAGGTCGGGGAAGTCGACCTTCAACGGATCGACGGAGTAGTTGATGAGCAGGAACACCAGGATGATGGTCATGGCGTCCATCAACGAGTTGATGGTCAGCCCACCCTCTGCTGCGGGGAGGCGACGACCACGACGCTCCTGGCGCTTACGGGCCTGCTCGTTGGCCAGCCACTCCTGGATGACTTCTTCTCGAGTCTTTGGCTTCTGATCAGACATTGATCTCTCTTACTTTCACCAGGGGGCCTTACAGAAAGAAGGGCTGAAAAACCTGCCCTCGCTCACTGCGCAACAGATAGGACCACGTCAGGCCACAAAAGTTCCTGCTGGCTGTCTTTTTGCTTCGGCTTTGCTGACTGGAACGCGGCGAGATCGTCGTAACGCTGCCCCTCGAGACGCAGTCGGAGCACGTCCATCGTCTTGATGACGAACTGGTACTCGGTCTTGGCGTCTGCGGTGAGCGTGACGATGTTCTCGTTGGGGTGCATATCCTTGATGGCCACCATCTTGTTGTAGAGCTCGACGAAATTGTAGTTCCCGTTCGAGTCCTTGGGGATGGTGGGGCCTTGCTGCTCTGTAGGCTCAGGCGGCGGGGCCGTGGGATCGAAGTTCTCGGGGCCGGTGATCCCAGGGATCACCACTGAGGCGCTCAGACGGAAGCCGTCTTCTGCGAGTGCCACGGTGAGGTTGAGCGGCTTCTCGTCGCTCTCCACCGCCTCGGACTTGCCCATACCAAACTTGGGGGTGTTGACGTTCACCACACCGAGCTGAACGAAGGAGGCCCCGAACAACACCATCGGGATGAGGCACACCACCAGGTTCATGATGGGCACCAAGTTCAGATCTTCGATCTCGGTGTCGACTTTCTTTTTGGCTGACGGACGTCGGGCCATGGTCAGGTGCTCCTCAGAGGATGCAGGTCCGTGATTTGGGGTGTGATGCGGGGACGATGACTCTCAGGCACGAGGCCCAAACGTCACAAGGGGCGCCCCGCCTCAGGCCACCCCTCTCTCAGACAGTGAGATTGCTCAGCGGTTCTCGCCGGCGCCGCCGTGGAGCCGGGAGATGAGCAGGTTCTCGAGCTTGACCGAGTACTGGTCGATCTCGTCGATGATCTTCTTGGTCACCGAAGCGAGGAAGACCTGAGCGGCCAGACAGGGGATGGCCACGATGAGGCCGAAGGCGGTGGTGTTCATGGCCACGGAGATACCGTTGGCCAGGAGACGCTGACGATCCTCGGGGGGAATGCCTTCCTTCGCGAGGGCGTCGAATGCGCCGATCAGACCGATAATCGTACCGAGCAGACCGAGCAGGGTGGCGATGTTCGCGATCTGCTGGAGCACCGTGGTGCGCTTGGTGACGATGGGCACGATCTCCAGGGTGGCCTCTTCAACGGCGTTCTGGATCTCTTCGGGGCCCTTGTTGGCCCGAGTGAGGCCGGCCTTGATCACCTTGGGCAACGCAGCGGAAGGCGCGGCGTTGCACAGTTTGATGGCGCGGTCAATGTTGTTCGCCATCACGAGCTTCTGGATCTGAGCCATGAAGGCGCCGGCGTTGATGTTGTACTTGAAGTACAAAAAGATGAACCGCTCGATCATCACGCCGAGAGCGATGATGCTCATGAAAAGGATGGGGTGCATCCAGCCCCCACCCTTCTGGTAGAAATCCGCGACAACCTGCATTCGACGCTTCCTCCGGTCGGATGAAGAGGCTGTTCTGGGACCTGGCAAAAGCGAATTCTAGTAGAAGCCAGGCTGGGCAGATGTCAGTGCCCTTTGGTCAAACCCAGAGTCTCTCAACCCCTCGATAACTCAGTGATAATCTTTAAGTTTTTACGTGCATCTTGCGATACCCGCCACCTAATACCACTCTCTAGAAACGGTGGTCCACAATTTTCTGAAGCAGGGAAGGATTTTGCCCCGGATCGGTGGATTCAGGTGGGGGTAAATGTAGTCAGAAGGGATCTTTTTCCACACTCTTGAGGATCAAAGGCAGGAAGCTCTTCTTTGGCTCCAAGTCTTTGAACTCCAACTCTCTACGCTGCAAGATATAGAACGCTTCGGGCTTTTGGATGATGCCTTCCACGACCATCTCGTCGAGGGTCACCACCGGCGCCGGACTCCGACGACGATTCTGTGCCTCGGCAGAAGAAACGCTCAACAGCGTGCCTGCACACACCACATACATCCATGTACGCATGATTCAGACTCCTTCAGCCTTCGCCATCGGCCCCATCGGAGGGCTCTGAGGGCGCATCTTCGGTGGGGGCCTCTCCCCCACCCTCCGCAGGCTCACCACCAGCATCTTCTGCTGATTCGGCACCACCCTCGGCCCCTGCCTCTCCTGACGACTCTACAGAGGGCGACTCTTCAGAGGGCGGCTCTTCAGGAGGCGGCTCGGGGGTCTTGGGCTGGTTGCGTTGAGCCTCTTTACGCTTTTGCTCCACCACGATGCGCTTGCGCGCCTCTTTGATGTAGCCCTCTACCCGAGTCCGCATGTCGCCGTCAGCCCTGGGCATGTACTGTTCCAGGTAGCGTACGGACTGGTTGAGCCGCATCTCCGGATCCATGTCGGGGACCGCAGCATCGAGGTAGAAGATGCCCAGATTGTAGAGCACCTTGGGCTCCGCTGGGGCAAGGGACTCGGCTTTTTTAAGCGCCTGGAGGGCCTCGGTGAACTTCTGCTGGCCCTTGAGGGCGTTGCCGAGGTTCACGTGGGCCGGCAACATGTCGGGCCACCGCGCGATGGCCTTGCGGAACTGCTCTTCAGCCCCAGGAAAGTCGCCTGCCTTGGCGTAGATGAGGCCCAAGTTGTTGTGGGCCTCGGGGCCAGCGCCGCCTTCTTGCTGGACTGCCCGCTCCAGGGCGAGCTGGGTGTTGATGTCCTCGCCCATCGTCTGGTGGGAGAGCGACATACGGTAGTCGATGTCGGGATCATCCCCACGCAGGGCCTTGGCGTTCTTCAAGATGGCCACGGCGAGCTCGTGCTTGCCCTGCTTGGCATAGGCGCCGGCGAGGATCTTCATCGCGTCGACGTTGCGCTCGTCTCGCCGCAACACCTGCTTGCACGAGGTGATGACCGTCTCGGGGTTCCCGAGCTCGAGACGCACATGGTTCACGGCGTTGGCGAGGCCGTTGCTTTCGGGATCACGAGCGGCGGCGGCTTCGGCATAGCGCAGGGCCCCCGAAGAGTCACCCTGACGCATCATCAGGTTGGCGATGCCGATGACCGCAGGACCAAAATCGGGCCGCACCTGCAAGGTGGCCTCGTATGCGCGACGTGCCCCCCCGTAGTCGCCCTGCCACTCTTTGAGCACGGCGAGGTTGTAGAGGGGCTCCGCAAAGCCCGGATCGGACTGGGCGGCCTCTTCGAATCGGGCCCGGGCGCTGTTGAGATCGCCACTCGCAGCAGATCGCTTGCCCTCTTCGAGCATGGCGAGAGCGACGTCGCGCACCTTGGGGGCTTCGTCGACCTTCTGCTCGGGGATCTCGGTGGCGCCTGCGGCCTCTGGAGGCTTCTCCGCAGGCGTCGTCGCGGGCTTCTCTGCGGTCTTGGGCGCTTCGGCCTTCGTCGCTTCGGGATCAGCAGTGCTGGTCTTGGTCTGCTGCCCACCACATGCGCTCAGGGCGCCGAGAAGCAAGATACCGCTGGCGAAGCGGACCACGTGAGAGGTGTGCGTGTCGTTGCTCACTTCGATCCCTCCGGCGTCGCCACGGGCACTGCGGGGGCGTCTTCCTCTTCGGGGGTGGCCTCTGGCGTCTTCGGCGGCGTCACGGGCTCATCCTCGGGCTCCTCTTCTGGCGGAGGCGGAGGCGAGAGCAGTTGTGGCGCCACTCGAGGCTGACTGGCCATCACGGGATCAGCCCGCTTGAAGACGGGGTAGTCGCTGGGCTTGTACTTGTTGAGCGACTCCAGGATCCGCTGGGTCCACTCGCTGTTGACCTTGAACTCCTTCGCCTTCTGATAGGCGATCTCGTAGCGCTCCACGGCCTTGTCCTCGATGGGCAGGGCGATGTCCTCGAGCTCGCTTCGGTAGAGGTCTTCCTCGTCCATGCTGAAGCTGCTGGGGATCGGGGCGTCGTACAGGTCTTCGGCGAAGAGCTGGTAGATGTGGCCGAGCCGATAGAAGGCGGCGATGGTCCACTCCAGTGACTTGAACTGCGTGACCTCGGTGAACTTGCGCTCGAGATCCTTGATGCCCGCGAGCATCTTCTTGATGGTGCGGCCCTGGTTCTTCACCGAGCCGGTGAGCTTGAGGGCTTCGTACTGCTCGAAGTCCATCTCCGCGAGCAAGAACGACGCCTTGGCAGGGTACTGCGACTCGAGGGTGCCCATGGGCATGGCCCGGGCGTTGAACTCGTTGATCACCTTCTGATAGGCCTTGCGGGCTTTGCGCTGGTTGCGCTTGCCAGCGTAGGTGTCGGCGATCTTCGAGAGGCACTCGATGACAAGGCCGTTGTTCTTCGGATCTTTGCCGTAGCGCTTGATGAAGCTCTCGTAGATGCGGATCTCGTTCTTGTCGTCACCGAGCTTCTTGTAGTTGAGCGCCGCCTGATAATAGGTCTTGGCGGTGTCTTCCCGCTCGGGGAACAGCTGGGCGTACCGCTGGAAGTTCTGCGCAGCCTCTCGATATTGCTGGTTCTGCTCCTGGAGCAGGGCAGCTTGGTACAGGGCGTCTGCCCGGTACTTCGAATCTTCGTACTTGCCCACAAGGGCGAGGTTGGTCTCGATGGCCCGCTCGAAGTCGTAGAACCGCTCGGCGTTGATCGCCACCCGGTACAGGGCGTTCTCTGCGAACTCGCTGTCGGGGTAGTCCTTGTAGATGCGCTGATAGGTGTTCGTCGCTGATTCGAACCGACGGGTCTTCTCGAAGGCCACAGCGGCGTTGTTCAACGCCCGGTCGGCGTACTTGTTCTCGGGGTTCTCGTCGACGAGGCGGATGTACTCCTCGGCGGCCCGCTCGTACTTCTCGTCGTTGAAGAGCTTCTCGGCCTGCTTGAACAGCGCCCCCACCTTCAGCCGCTTGATCTCGCCCCGGAGCACATCGCGCTCTTCTTCGCTGCCGATGTTGGCGTTGGCGATGATCTCTGACCACTCGGCCATCTTCTTCCAGTCGTTGGTCGCCCGGTACGACTGGATGATATTGTTGGCGGCGATGCTGGTGACACTGGCCTTGGGGTAGTTCTCGATGAGCCAGCTGAACCATGCCCGGGCTTTGTCGTAGTGCTTGTAGTCGAAGTAGGTGTCGCCCATGTCGAAGGCGATGCGGGCCCGCAGCGTCGGATCGTCGGGGTTCACCAGCTCGCGCTTGACGTACACCTCTCGATCCGTCTGCAGGTTCATCACCACTTCGGGGATCTCTTCAGGCTCGACGACGATGATGCCGTCGGTCTCCTCGTCGGGCACGGCGGGGGGCTCAGCGTCTGCTGGGGCCTTGGCGTCGGGGCCCAGCAACGAGAGCTTGGGCTCGATCTCATTCCGGGCGATGGCCTCGCGTACGGCGTTCTGCCACGCGAGGATCGCCGAGGTGCCGCTGTCTTCGGCGTACTTTTCACCAAGCTTCGAGTCTCGGACCTGGGCGTACTGCTTTGCCGCCTCGGGGTACCGAAACGAGTAGTAGAGACACTCAGCGTAGAAGTAAGCGAGCTCGTAGGTGTTGTCGGACTTCGGGTACCGATCGAGATACTTCTCGTATGCGGTGGCCGCCTGCTCGTACTCACCGATGAACTCATCGGTCCTCTCAGGATCGCCCCCTGTGGCGGCTTTGAGATCCTGGGCCCGGGTGTGGTGGTAGGTGGCGGCCTGAATCAATGCCTGCTCAGCAAGACTCTCCGCCACCTCGAGGGCCTTCCCGGAGTTCTCGTTGGCTTTGTACCAGGCGCTGCCCTCACCATAGTTGTCGGCGAGCGCGTCACGCTCGGCGAAGGCCTTGTCGTATTCCTGCAAACGCTCGTACGCCAGGATCATCTGGTTGTGCAGCTCGGGGTTGTCGGGGTTCTCCGGGAACCGATCGAGCAAGAACCGGATGGCGGCGATGGACTCCTGGTACTTGGCGTTGTCGAAGTAGATGCGAGCCAGCTCTTTGAGGACCTCGACCTCATAATCCTTCTCACCGCTGAGGAACCGCAGGGCCCGGTCGAACCCGCCGTCTGCATCTGCTTCACCGTCGCCGTCCCAATCTTCTTCTTGAAGTGAGATGGCGAGGTACAAGATGGCTTCGCCGCGCAGCTCGGTGGCCTTCTTCCCCGTACGCGCTTCGCGATCGTCAGCGTATTCGATGAGGGTCTTGAAGCGGTCGATGGCCTTCTCGTACTGGTCGTCGCGGTAGTAGGTCCAGGCGAGCTTGTAGAGGCCCTTGTCGAAGTAGACGCTGTCCTTGAACTCCATCACCTTCAGATAGGCGGCGATGGCTTTGTCGAGCTGGTTGTAGTCGAAGTAGTACTCGCCGATGCGCATGTACGACTCGGGCACGAACTGGCTGTCGGGCATGCGCTGCACGAGGGCGAGGAACTGGTCGAGGGCTTGGCGATCTTCGCCCATCTCCAGCAGGCAGTACCCCTTGAGGTAGTACGCCCCGTCGATGTTGCTGTACCCGGGCCAGTTGTTGATGAGCCGCTCGAAGAGCGCGATGGTCCGCAGATAGTTCTGCTTGGGCTCGACGGGCTCGACCTCGAGCTTGCCGTCTTCAAAGGCGAGCATCTGCTCGTCGAACCGCTCCAGCGCCGAGATGTAGCTGTCGTTCGACTTCTCGAAGTGCAGCTCGGCGAGACGGAAGATGGCGTTGGGGGTGTGGGTCTTGTGGTTCGGGTACTTCGCCAGGAACTCTTCGAAGCGCCCAATGGCATCGTCTCGGCGACGACGCTCTTCTTCAACGAGCTGATCGACGAGGGCAGCATACTGAGAGCGAATGCCCTCACGGCGGCGCTCATATTGGAACTGCACCATGCGGGTCACGTCGCGCCGGTAGGCCTCGGTCTCCTGCTCGAAGCCTGCGAGCTCTTCGATCATCTCCGCGAGATCTGCAGGGATGCTGGGATCGCGCTCGGTGATGGCGGGTACGTCAGGTGCGGGCTCTGAGGCCTCGCTCTGTGCCGAAGCCTCTGCTGCAGCCGCTGCAGCCTTCAGAGGGTTGGTGGGCTCAGCGCCTTCCTCTTCTGCCTTTGGGGGTGCCTCAGCAGCGGACTCTGCGCTTTCTCCCTGGGCCGCTTCACCCTCAGCAGCGGGCTCCGCGGGGGCCTCTGCTGAAGATGGGGCCGCGGCAGGCGTCTCGGTGGCGCCGTCAGCGGGTGTGTCAGCGGGTGTGTCAGCGGGTGTGTCAGTGGGCGCCTCGTCGGCGGCCCCCTCTGCGGGCTGATCCGGGGGGTTCTGGGCGACCGCCGGGCTCAGCGCAAAAAACAGTGCCCCAGCACACAGCCAGGGCCACCGCTTGCCTTCTTGTCTGCCAGTTCGCCTAGTCACTCAGCTCATCCCTGAAATCACGATCGAGGGCTTGCAGCTCGCTGTTTTGCCGTTCGAGCTGACGCGTAATGCGATCGGACTGGTCCTTTTTCTGTTTCCAGGCGACATCGATCAAACCGACGTCGGCCTCGAGGACCACCGAATCTACCCGTTCGAGCACCATATTGAAGCTACGGGCGGCGATGCGGCCACTGAGGGATTCGGTCTCCCCCTGATAGGCCAGCAGCTCACCGTCGTATTGCTCCACACGGGCTCGCTCGCGAACGAGCTGCCGTTTCAGATCAGCCACCTTGTCGTCGACGAGGGCGCCCGCCTGGGACAGGAACGCCCGGGCTCGGCGCTCCGACTCGCTCAGCTGACGCGTGATCTCACCGGAGATCGGGGCGCCGTTCCGAGCAAGCCATGCCGCTTCGCGATCCAGGGCCTCGACGAGACGCTTGCGAATGCGCTCGTCGTAGACCGTGGCCTCGTCGTTGGTGCCGATCTGAAGGCGATCATCTGAGATCTTCGCCTTCAGCTTCTCGAGCTCGTCCTTGAGCGTCTTCATTTCGTTGAGTTCGATGGAGATCCGGCCGAGCAGCTCTTGTCGCTTGCGGACCAGCTGCTCGTCGTCGCGGCTCTCAGCAACGTAGCGTTCCATGGCCACGAGCTGCGCTTCGAGCCCACGGATCTGAATGCCCACCTTGAAGGCCTCGGCGTCGACGGCAGCGATCTCGTCGTCGATGCGGGCATCACGAGCCTGAATCTGTACCGCGGAGGTGGGCACCTCGGAGAAAGCCTTGGCCCACTTTTGCCGCTCGGCCTTGAGCCGGGTGTACTGGCTGTCGTTGGGGTTCGACAGCTTCCGCTCTGCAGTCTCGTTCAGCTTGAGGCGCAGCTTCACCGTCCAGGACAGGATCTCTGCGGCCTTGAGCCAGCCCTCGTGCAGCTTGGGGAAGATCTCCACCCGGTTGTCCGCGTTCAGAGCGGTCTCGAGCCGTTCGATGATGCGGCGGGCTTCATCGATGGAGCGCTTCTCGGCGCCGAGCTCACCCACCAGTTCGAGGGCGGTGTCGGCCTCGACCTCACTGCCCGCGAAGGCCTCTGCTCCAGGGGGCAGAATGGAAGACAGCTCGAAGTCGGCGAGCTCTTCACCGATGAGATCGTGGAAGTAGCGCTCGAGACGGCCCCGCTGAGACTCAGCGAGGCTGCGCATCTGGGCCTGGATCGGGCCAAACTCGAAGAGCACCTCTTGAAATGCCAGCGAGGCGTCGGTGTAACGCTCGAGCATCATGAGCAACTTGCCCTGCAACAGCCGGGTGTCGGGGCGCTCCAGCACGTCAGGCTGGCTGATGAGCAGAATCTCAAGGCGCCGGAGGGCTTCCTCGTAGCGGTTCTGCTTCACGGAGATCCAGACGCTCTCGTAGAGGGCATCTTCGAAGTAGCTCGAGTCACGGGGCACCCGCGTGTACGCCTCGACGGCCTCGGCGAAGAGCCCCAGCTCGTAGTTCACGCGAGCGATGGCCAGCAGCGATAGATCTCGGATCTCTCGGGCCTGTCGAGTGGGCGCACCACGACCGGCCTGGCCCGCTTTCTCTACTCGAGTCGCCACAGCTTCGAATGCAGCGCGGGCCTCTTCGAGGCGACCGGCCTCTACGAGGAGTACCGCCTGATAGTAGCGCGCTCTCGGCGCATCGCTGTGGCTGTCAGGTACACGATCGAAGTAGCTCTGGGCCTTGTCCAGCTCACCACGCTGGTGGTGATACTTGCCTACGGCGTAGAGCAGCACCGGATCAGGCTCGGCCTTGAGCAGGTTGTCGGCGCGCTCCAGCAACTGACGAGCGGCCTCGTCGTCTTCGGAGATGAGGGCGATCTCGAGGAGACGGCCCACGCCTTTTTGCTGTTGCTCGGCGGTGCCCGCGGTGATCAGCATCTCGTAGAAACGAGAGGCGGCGTTGTAATTGCGGATCTGGTACAGCGCGTCGGCGAGGTAGACCAGCGCATCACGCCACGCAGGGTGGGTGCGCACGCGCGGATCTTCTACTAGGTCGAGCAGTATCATCGCCGCCCGGACATAGTCACCCGAGAGGTAGTAGAGCTGCCCTTCGCTCAGCCGCGAGGTGATCTGGTAGTTGCGCTCCAGCAGCTCGGGGGCGAGGTACTGCTGTTCCAAGCCACTCAAGATGCCGGTGATCTGAGAGAGATCTTTGCGCACATCGTCTTCGGGCCCGCTCTGGGCGGTGCCGGCAAAGAACGCCAGCGCCATGGAGAGCACCCCGGTACGGCGAGCGGTGGCATTGAGCAGAGTGGCCATGTTCATCGCCTCAGGGCTTCTTCTCGGCGCCCTCGTTCAAGCGCGCCGTGGTGGCCTGAGCCTGGAGATCCTGGACTTGCTTGTCGTATCGGATGCTCGGCCGCTCCTGCAGATCAGTGGTGAGGCCGCCCTTCTCGTACCCGACGATGCGGATCACGGTGCGCTTGCCCTCTTCGGCGTAGAAGGTTTCCGAGGAGCGCAGCTTGAAGACGTACCCTTCGAGGTAAGAGAAGATGCCGTAGCCGTGACCCCGGTACACCATCACCACGGAGACGGTGTGGTTTCCGGGAGGAATCGGCCCGTCAAGGATGGGGATCTCTTCTCGCTCGTCGAGGCTGCCCTCACGATCGACGTCCTGATAGATGGGACGCCCGTCGAGGCTGTACGACACCTTCTCAAGCTTGAAGCTGGAGCCCATCTCGTTGCGGTGCAGCAGCTGGATCTCAGCGCCGGCGATGCCGGTGTCGAGGATGGAGCTCTTGAGCATGTTCAGCCGCACCTTGGACTGAAAGATCTTCTCCTTGAGATCGTTCACGCGTCGACGAAGCTGAGTGATTTTCAGCTTATAGGCTTCATCCCCACTCTGAGGTCTGGCAGCGTTGCCCTTGGGCTCCTTCTGTACCTCAATGGTGGTTCCGGCAGCGTCGGCGGAGACGCCCTCTTTCGGCGGCGTGCTGGGTGCAGGTCCTTCTTTGGGTGTGGTGCGCCCAGCAGGATCGCCCTGAGGCTCACCCTGAGCCCAGGCACAGGCGGGGGTCAAAGCCACCCCAGCCAAGATCAAGAGGACACATTGAAGAGCGCTGCGCATGATGTCCATCCCTGGATGTGGCTGCCAATGACGCCTGGTCTGGCAATGTGCGAGTTACCTGACGCCGTAGCATAGGGCCCCGACCGATGTCAAAATGAACTCCGGCGGGGTTTACTCCCTAATATTTCTTTTATGTCGAAGGCTTACACTCCCCCACGTGTACCCATGGGGCGGTGTTAATCTGACCAACGACCTGTTGACTGCAGATGTCGGGCGATGGCGGTGAGCAGCTCTTTTACGCCCTCACCGGTCATCGCGGAGATCGGGAACACCGGACCGACTTCTGCCTCCAACTCCTCCCTCACCAGAGGCAGCCACTCCGCCACGTCTGGTCGATCGATTTGGGAGACCACGACAAAGCTCTTTCGGCTCAACAACGTATCGTCGTACTCGGCGAGCTCGGCTCGGAGTGCGCGGTAGTCGCTGATCGGATCACGGGCAGGGTCCCAGTCCTGGGTGATCAGATGGAGAAAGAGCTGTGTGCGCTCCACATGGCGCAGAAATCGGTATCCGAGGCCAGCGCCTTTAGCCGCACCTTCAATGAGTCCGGGCAGATCGGCGATGACATAGCTTCGCTCGTCGTCCACACGTACGACACCGAGCTGTGGGGTGAGTGTGGTGAACGGGAAGTCGGCCACCCGCGGTTTGGCCCTGCTGACCTTGCGAATGAAGGTGGATTTTCCGGCATTGGGGAACCCGAGCAGGCCCACGTCTGCGAGGAGCTTGAGCTCCATGCGCAACATGCGAGTCTCGCCCTCCTCGCCGGGCTGAGCGTAGTCTGGCGTTCGCCGTGTAGGGGTGGCGAACTGGGCGTTGCCCTTGCCACCCCTACCCCCACGCAACAAAACGATTTTTTCGTGCGGGATGGTCAGATCGGCAAGCAGCTCACCGCTCTCAGCATCGTAGAGCATGGTGCCCACCGGCACCCGAATGAGTACGTCCGAGCCGTCGGCCCCGGTGCAATCATTGGTGCCGCCCGCCTGGCCATGGCCGGCCTTGAGCAGCCGCTTGTACCGATAGTCGAGTAGGGTGGCGAGTGAGGGGTCAGCCTGAAAGATGACGTGACCCCCGCGCCCGCCATCGCCGCCATCGGGACCCCCTCGGGGGTTGTACTTTTCTCGAAGAAAGCTGACACACCCGGCACCGCCCGCCCCGGATCGAACTTCCAACTCCGTCTCATCGATAAACTTCATACGCTCCGGCGCTCCGGCGGCGTCAGCCGTCGTGAGCGCGGCGATTTTACGCACAGCTACGTCGGATAAATGCTCGGCGTAGCGCTGCTACGCCTGCGCTTTCTCCGACGTATCTGCACGCAAACTCACCACGCTCACAACGACTGTCGCCACCTCCGCGCCTCCGCAGGGCCCGTTCGCGGCGTAGAGCCAGCTTTGGGATCGAGGAGGCGGGTTGTTCGACTGTTCGGTCGGGTGGTTTTCAACTTGGGTTGAGAGGTGATGTCGGCTGTTTGGTACCTGATGAGGTGTTGATGTTGATTGTGTAGAGAGCTTCTTGCACTCAACACTACACCTTCATGCAGGGTTCAGCTGATTCGACCGCTCAACCCCATCTACTTTTTATGTGTCCAAAACAGAAACGGCGTCGACCAAATGACAGCAAACAGGCCTTCTAATCGAAGGCCCATCCCAATCATCAACATCGACACACCAGCAACGCCGCGTCACGCAACATCAAAACCGATGTACGTGCCCCGCGGAGCGCCGTAGGTGGCGACAGTCGTCGTGAGCGTGGTGAGTTTGCGTGCAGATACGTCGGAGAAAGCGCAGGCGTAGCAGCGCTACGCCGAGCATTTATCCGACGTAGCTGTGCGTAAAATCGCCGCGCTCACGGCGGCTGGCGCCGCCGAAGGCGCGGAGCCTCAGTAAACCGAGACGCGCTTGCGGCCGCCGGCGCCGGTCTCGAACTTCACCTTGCCGTCGATGAGGGCAAAGAGGGTGTAGTCGCGACCGAGGCCCACGTTGTTGCCAGCGTGGAAGTGGGTACCGCACTGACGCACGAGGATGTTACCAGCGCGCACCACCTGGCCGTCGTAACGCTTCACGCCGCGGCGCTGAGCATTCGAATCGCGACCGTTACGGGTAGAGCCCTGACCTTTTTTGTGAGACATGGTTCAAATCTCCTGAAAATGAAGTTGCGTCTCGGGGCCAACAATCTGGCCGCGAGCCCACGCAGTAGAACTTCAGGCGTTGATGCCGGTGATCTCGAGCTCGGTGTAGAGCTGACGATGACCCTGCTTCTTGTGGTAGCCCTTGCGGCGACGCTTCTTGAAAACGATGACCTTCTTGGCCTTTGCCTGGGCGTTGATGCGAGCAGTGACGCTGGCACCCTCAACGCGGGGCGTGCCCACCTTGACGGTCTCGCCACCGACGAGGAGCACCTCGTCGAGGGTCACGTCGGACCCGACCTCACCGTTGAGCTTCTCAACACGGACACGCTGGCCCTGCTCGACCCGATACTGCTTCCCGCCGGTCTTGATGATCGCGTACATCGAATAACGCTCTTGTCTGAATGAACTGTCTAAAAAGGAGACGAACCCCCGGGCTGGCCCGGGCCACGACCGGCGCAAGGTAGCGATGGCCTCTGCCCAAGTCAAGAGCGATCCGCGATCAAGCCCCTTCGACGGTGACGATCGCCTCAGGGCACGTGCTCAGGAGGCGAAGACCTTCATCTTCTCGGCGTCGGGGTGCTCCACAACGTGGTCTTCCGTCACCAGCGCCGTGACATAACGCGCAGGGGTCACGTCGAAGGCCGGGTTCTCCACCGGCACCCCCTCGGGTACGATGCGGGTGCCGCCCATGTGCGTCACCTCGAGATCAGGGCGCCGCTCGATGGGGATGTCGGCCCCCGTGGGCGTACTCAGATCGATCGTGCTCGAGGGTGAGATCACGTAAAATGGCAGGTTGTGGGCGTGGGCCATGAGGGCCACAGCGTAGGTGCCGATTTTGTTGGCCACGTCGCCATTGGCCGCCACTCGATCCGTGCCCACCACCACAGCGTCGATCAACCCCCGCTGCATCAAGTGACCCGCCATGTTGTCGGTGATCACCTTCACGGGGATCTGCTCTTTGTGAAGCTCCCATGCAGTGAGGCGTGCGCCCTGAAGAAACGGCCGGGTCTCGTCAGCGTACACCGAGGACAACCGACCTGAGCGCCACGCCGACCGGATCACGCCCAGGGCAGTGCCATAGCCACCCGTGGCAAGGCCACCGGCGTTGCAGTGCGTGAGCACCCTGGCGCCCTCGGGCAGCAACGCGGCGCCGCGATCGCCCATGGCCTGACACATGGCGATGTCTTCCGACTTGATCGCGTGGGCCTCGGTGAGCAACTGAGCACACACAAAAGCCGGATCATCATGCTCGGCACAGGCGCGGTGCATCACCCCTCGCATGCGCTCGAGGGCCCAGAACAGGTTCACCGCAGTCGGACGGGTCGCCGCGAGGCCCTCGAAGGCAGGCGCCATGTCGGCGGGCAGCGACTCGATGGAGGTGGTGGGGCCGATCTCGAGGGCAGCGAGGACGACGCCATATGCCGCGGCGATGCCGATGGCTGGCGCCCCGCGAATCGCCATCTCCTTGATGGTGGCGGCGGCTTCTACCCATGTGCGGGCCTCGATGTAGATCTCTTCAGTGGGCAGCCGACGTTGATCGATGAGCACCACCCGATCAGGCCCTTGCCCGTCGGCCTCCTGCCATCGAATGGTTTCGAAGGCGGCATGTACACTCCCCATGGGAGATTCTCCTACGACACGTTTTGAGATGGGATGGATCTGGCTTGAAGCCTCATGTGAGGGCGCTCACCTGAGAGGCTTCATTTGAGGAGCTCGAGCTTGCGCTTCGCCATGCGCGCATGACGGCCATTGGGATGGGTATCGAGGTACTTCTGGTAGCTCCCCTTCGCCTTCTCGATCTGCCCGGCGCGCTCATAGGCCACCGAGATGCCGTACATGGCGTCAGCAAAGCGACCGCTGCGACTCAGGGCATCTCTGAAATGCTTGAGCGCCTTGCTGTGCTGGCCCAGGTCGAGGGCGCACCAACCCAACGCCGAGCGCGGCTCGGGGCTGCGGGGATTCCGGCTCACAGCCTGCTCGAAGAGCTTGGTGGCCTGCCGGGTGCGACCACGCTCAAGCAGCTTGTCCCCCTTGGTCATCAGTGAGTCGAAGCTCTTCTCCACCACGTCGGTGGTGGCGTTCCCCGCGGGCTTGGGCGCGCTGGCCTTTGCCAGCGCCTTCGCTTGAGCGAGCTCTGCTTCGAGGCGGCTCTTGAGGGCCGCGGCCACAGGATGCTCGGGGTTACGCTTCAAGGCACCCTCGAGCACAGCGATGGCCTCGGGGGTCTTGCCCGCGTGGTGCAGGGTCATCGCCCTGGTGGCCTGGCCTCGGGGCAACGCATCGGTCTCGGCGGTCAGCGCACTGCTGGCCTTGAGGGCATCATTCTTGTCGGCAGACAGCTGGCTCAAGGCATTCTCGGCCAACTTGAACTGCGGCTGCGCCCCAAGCTGTACTCTCGCCCTGTCGAGATGCTCCACCGCAGCGGCTCGCTCGCCCTGAATGCGCTGCAGCTCCGCCTCCAAAATCGACAGTTCGAGCCTCTGTGGGCTGATCTGTCGGGCCTGAGCGAGGGCTTGCTGAGCTGCGGCGATCTGCTCGGAAGGGGCCCGGCCCTCGAGCATGCGGGCATAGTCGCCCTTGATGATGGCTACCCGAGCGAGCCCTTCGTGGGCACGGGCCTTCAAGGTGTCCGCTTCAGGGCCTTCGGCAGTGAGGGTGAGCACATCGCGATATTGAGCGATGGATGCTTCGAATGCGGCGTCGCTGTTCTTTGCAAGTGCCGCGTCACCGGCCGCGAGCGAGGCTCGGGCTTCGGAAAGGTCCGGCACAGGGGGTGCGGTATCAGAAGGTGCGGTCTCAGGGGCGCCGATGGCCCCCTCTGCGCCTTGCTTCGTATTGCCCTTGAGCGTGTTGGGCGCAGTCTCGGTCTTCGTCGGCGCACCCTTGGCCGTGTCGTTGACAGCGAGCCGGGGCTGCTCCTGCGTCGTCTGCCCCTTCTGTCCGCCCTCGCCCTTGGGCTTCAGGTAGAAGACGTACACCGCCACCAGCACGGCGGCGCACAAGCCCACGCCAGCAAGGAACGGCCAGAAAGATCCCCTGCGTTCACGGGAAGGCTCCTCCTCGAGTTGAACATCGAGGGACTCGGGGTTTCGGAGCGGGATGCCGTCATCAGCCCACGCTGCCTGCTCTGCAAAAACCGGGGGTGCAACCTGGCTGCGCTCTATGGTGGGTGACCCGTCACCGGGGAACGGCGTCAGTTGCTGAATGGTTGGGAGATCAGGCGGACTGATTTGAGGCGGTGGCAGATCGATGGGCACAGCACCTGGCGCGATCTCTTCAGCGGGATCGAGAGACTGAGCGGCCCTCAGATCGAGGGTGGGGGCCTGCTCCATCACCCTGATCTTCTCCACCTCGGGAGGCGTCGCGGGGATGGGTGTGGGCCCTGCAGGCAGTGGGGGCGGCGGCTGGACCGGCGGAGGCGTGACCCGCGGGGGCTGCGTGCTCACCGAGTCGATGCCCTCCACTGCGAGGAAGAAGCTCGACAGCTCGACGATCTCGCCGAGGGGTTTCCAACGTGCACCCGTCCGAGACATCACGTCTGTTCGGCCGACCTTGCGCTCGATGATCCAACGCTGGAGGGTGCCGAAGTTGTAGAGCTCGAGCTGCTCGCCGTTGCTCTTTTTGATCTTCCAGGGCTGGTCGGGCTCTGCTGAGCCGGCAAGGGCGGCGTCGACCACCACCTTGGGCTCGTGATCGAGTGTGCTGGTCCCCTGCTCGGCACCGGGCTTGACGTTGAACACGTCGCCACAATGACTGCAGCGCACGTCGAGGCCCTCAGGGGGGATGCGGGACTCGTCGAAATCATACTGTGTACCGCAGTGCGGGCAGGTTGCGTCCATGACTCACTCTCCCTTCGAGGTCGAGGCCTTCTGATCTCTCAGGGCTCTGTAGCGACGCAGTGACAGCTTTGCCTCATGCTGGCGACCGGTTTTGTGCAACGCCGCAGCGAGATAGCGATGAACCTCCGCTGGAGCGTCTTCATCTGCAGCGATCTCTTCGAATAGCTGAGCAGCAGCGGTGAATTTCTCGGCATCGTATGCCGCCACGGCACGCACGACCCGATCATCCTTCGAGGGCGTCGCAGCGACGGAGGAAGCGATCTCGGGTGCCTGCTCGGCCACGGGCAAGCTCAGCCAGCCCATCTGCACCGAGAGCACCATCGCCACTACGGTGACCGCAGCCCCCCCGATGGTGGACCACAAGATGAAACCGAGGCCCAGAGTGCCCCCGTCGGTCTCTACCTTGGATTGCAGCAACAGATCGACAGAGGATCGGCGCGGATGAGCTGCAGGCTCGGGGGCCGGCGCCACCTCGACCACCTGTGGGGGCATTTCCGCGAGGGGGGGCGCCACCGACGGTGGGCCCGCTGACTGACCACCGATCCGGGCCAGCAACTCGGGGTGGGACTCTGGCGGCAGAAACTGGCCGTGACCGCGAGCGATGGCATACGCGGTCAAATTGGAACGACCTTCGAGCCAGTTGGCCGCCGCCTCGAGAGAGTCGAGCTCATAGATCGTGCCCCGGTCATTGCGGATGCGCCACTTCTCCTCCCCGAGGGCCAGCCGGGCCAGGGAGTCATCGAAATCATCAGCCGAGGTAGAGACGGTGAGCGCCTGATGGGCATTGCTGATGGCGGTGGCCTGGCCCACTTCGTCGAGATCGACGCCGGAGGCTCGAGGGATGTTGAGGGCCTCCATCTCCACGGCGAGGGTGTTCTCGCCCCCTTCGTCGTCATCCCAGGGGATGCCCCCAGCAGGCATGGCGGCCTCGAGAGGCGCCAGCAATGTGCGGCTGTCGACGCCGCTCACATCGAGGGTGGCGTCTTCGTGATAGACGGTGAATGGCCGCCCACACGCCTGACACACCACGGTCTCCGAGCCCCCCATCGGCGGCTCGGCCTCGTTGAACGCCCCACAGTGTCGACACTCGACTCGCACGTCTCTCCGATCAGGCCTCTGGCCTGTGATTGAGGCCAGTCAATCGTACACGTCAATCGTACACCGGGCCCTCGTCGAAGGCGCCTTCGTACACCGACAGGAAGCGGGCCACGATGCGTCGTGTACCCACATCGGGGAAATCTACAGTCACCCTGGGGATTTGACCAGCCTCAACCTCGGTGACCCGGCCGACCCCGAATTGTCCGTGGTACACAGCCATACCCACCTGAAAGTTTGCTTCGCCCATCGCCTCAGGGTGTACGACCTGTGAGACCGCATCATAATCCGGGAATGGCTCCGAGGCACCCTCGACGTCGATCACTGGGCCATCGAAGTGCTCCGGCGGGGCCTCGTCGAGGGGCTCGATGTAGATCGAAGACCCCGGCTCCACAGGCTGATGCTTTGGTCTCTCGGGCCTTTTGACACGCTGGCGGCGGTGACGTTCCCGCCATCGACTGCCACCCCCCGGTGGGGCCACCGATGACGGCCGAGGCACTCGCTCGGAGAGCAGATCTTCAGGCAGCTCGGCGAGGAACCGGCTCGGTCGGTTGTAGCGTACGCCACCGAAGGTCTGCCGAGCCCGTGCGTAGGTGAGATACAGGCGCTCCTGAGCCCGGGTGAGGGCCACGTAGCAGAGGCGGCGCTCTTCTTCGATGCCGGCGTCATGGGTCGACAACCCGTGAGGGAAAATCCCCTCCTCCATACCCACCACGAAGACCACCGGGAACTCCAACCCCTTGGCTGCGTGCACCGTCATCAACGAGACCGCGCCGGCTTCGAGCTCGGTGAGATCGGCTTCTGATGCGAGCTTCACCGTCTCCAGGAAACCGCCGAGGGTGGGCGGCTCGGTGCCGCGCTCGTCGATGTCGCGGGCGTAGGCCTCGATGGCCACCAGGAGTCGCTCGACGTTCTCCACGCGTTCCTCAGGGCCGTGCACAGACTCTGCGGCCAGCTCCGGCAGGAAGCCCGAGTCGATCAAGATCGCGCGTGCCTGGGCCTCCGGACCTCGCTCGCCGGGATCGCGCAGGCGGTCGAGCAGCTCGACGAAGACCCCGAGCCCTTTGTGAGCCCGACCACGGAGCAGCTTCTCCTGCACGGCCATGGGCGCAGCCCGGCCCAACGAGACGCCATGATCTTTCGCATAGGCAGACAGCTTCTTGAGCGAGGTGGCCCCCACCCCACGAGGCGGCGTGTTCACCGCCCGCTTGAAGGCCACGTCGTCATCGGGGTTCACCAACAGCCGGATGAAGGCCAGCGCGTCTTTGATCTCCGCCCGCTGGTAGAACGAGCGCCCCTTGAAGACCACATAGGGCACCGCTTCGAAGCGCAGGGCCTCTTCCATGTCGAGGGAGAGGCTGTTGGTCCGGAAGAACACCGCCACGTCACCGGGGCGGACGTCGCTCTCGCGGCACAGGGCCCCGATCTGAGATGCCACCCACCGCGCCTCATCCCGAGCATCCTGCCCGCGATGAATCTCGATGTGCATCCCACCTTCTTTGGCGGTCCATAACGATTTACCCAGACGCTTGGCGTTGTGACCGATGACGGCGTTCGCCGCGGTGAGGATCACCGAGGTGGAGCGATAGTTCTGTTCGAGACGGATGACCTCGGCGCTGGGGTAAACCTCTTGAAAGTTCAAGATGTTGCCAACTTCGGCCCCCCGCCAGCCATAGATCGACTGATCATCATCACCCACGACGAGCAGGTTGGCCCCAGGCGGCGCCATGAGCTTGAGCCAGCGGTACTGGGCCACGTTGGTGTCCTGGAACTCGTCCACCATGATCCACTGCCAACGGCGGCGCACGGCCTTCTGCAGCCACTCGTCCTGGGCGAGCAGATCGCCAGGGCGCATGATCAAATCGCCAAAGTCGAAGGCGTCGGCGCGCTGCAGTCTGATCTCGTAGGCCTCGGAGATGCCCTGACCCCCGGCGAGGGCAGCCTCGTGGGGAATCTCCATGAGATCGACGTCCCGGCAGCCGTTCTTGGCCGCGTCGAGCACCTTGCGCACAGCCCCTGGAGGCCACAGCCGATCACTGATGCCAATGTCGTCGAGGGCGTCTTTGATCACCACGAGCTGGTCGGCGTCGTCGTAGATGCTGAAGCGTCGAGATCTGCCCAGTGGCTCCGGGTGACTGCGCAGGAACTTCGCGCCGAAGGCGTGGAAGGTGCTCACCGTGAGCCCCTTGGCCAGCTCAGGGCCGATGAGACTCTCGATCCGCTCCCGCATCTCTCTCGCGGCCTTGTTGGTGAAGGTCACGGCGAGGATGCTGTCGGGATCCACCCCCTGCTCCAACAACCACGCGATCCGGTGGGTGACGACGCGTGTCTTGCCAGATCCGGCACCGGCGAGGAGCAGCATGGGCCCCTCCCCGTGGGTGACTGCCGCCCGCTGGGATGGGTTGAGTGTGTCGATGTTGATGCGGGACACAGGGCCTCCTCTCACAGCTCACCTGACCAACCGATCAGCTCGGTGGATCAGATCAGTTGTGCCGAGTTCGTACCGCTGTGTCGAGGGATACGCTACAGAACAGATGCTCAGTGCTGCGCAGGCAGGGCCAAAAGGTGGCTACAAGGGTGGATGTATACGCCCACCCGTCAACCCGGCTCGGAGATCGGCGATTCTGCCGCCTACTCTACGGCCTATTCTACGGTGACGCTCTTGGCGAGGTTGCGGGGCTGGTCCACGTCGGTGCCCTTGATGTCGGCCACATGGTACGAGAGCAGCTGGAGCGGCAGGGTGGTGACGAAGGGCTGAAGCACGTCTTCGACGTCGGGTACCCAGATGATGTCGTCCACCTGACCAAGCAAATCAGTGTCGCCTTCGGTGGCCACGGCGATGACCCGCCCCTTCCGCGCCCGGACCTCCTGCAGGTTGGAGGCGGTCTTCTCGTAGTGGGATCCTCGGGGGCTGATGACCACCACGGGCACCTCTTCGTCGATGAGGGCGATGGGGCCGTGCTTCATCTCACCGGCGGCGTAGCCCTCGGCGTGGATGTAGCTGATCTCCTTGAGCTTGAGGGCGCCTTCGAGGGCGATGGGGAAGTTCACCCCACGGCCGAGGTAGAGGCAGTCCTTGGCCTGGAAGTACTTGAGGGCGATCTCTTTGACGGCGTCTTCGCCCTTGAGCATCTCCTCGATGATGAGGGGCAGCTCCACTAGGCGCTCGAGGCGGCTGCGCACCGCCTGCTCGTCGAGGCGGCCCACGGCACGGCCGAGGAACAAGCTCAGCAGCTGGAAGGCCAGCATCTGGGTGAAGAAGGCCTTGGTGCTCGCCACCCCGATCTCCGGGCCAGCGTGGGTGTAGATGATGTCGTCGGAGTCTCGGGCGATGCTGGACTCGATGACGTTGCAGATGCTCAAGATGCGGGCGCCACGGCTGCGGGCCTCTCGCAACGCCGCCAGGGTGTCAGCGGTCTCACCGGACTGGCTCACGGCGATGAACAGCGTCTTGTCGGTGATGATCGGATCGCGGTAGCGGAACTCGCTGGCGAGATCGACCTCCACGGGGATCCGGGCCGCCCCCTCGATGAGCAGCTTGCCCACGAGGCCCGCGTGCCATGCGGTACCGCAGGCGCAGATGAAGATGCGATCGATGGCCTGCACATCGGCCTCGGTGAGCTTCACGTCTTCGAGGTGCACCTGCCCCGTCTCCAGGGAGACGCGACCGCGCAAGGTGTCGGTGAGGGCCCGGGGCTGCTCGTGGATCTCCTTGAGCATGAAGTGCTTGTAGCCGCCCTTCTCCGCCTGTGAAGGGCTCCAGGTGATGCGCTTGGGGGCGCGCTCGATGGGGTTGCCCTCGAGATCGGTGAGGCGGTAGCCCCCCTTCTCCAGGACCACCATCTCCCCCTCGTGCAGGAACACCATGTCCCGGGTCTCGCTCAGCAGGGCGGGCACGTCGCTGGCGAGGAACATCTCCCCCTCGCCGACGCCTACCACCATGGGGCTGGCGTTCTTGGCGCCGATGAGCTTGTCGGGCTCGTTGGCGCTGATGACCGCGATGGCGTAGCTGCCGTGGATGTGCTCGAGCACGGCCTTGATGGCTGCGTACAGATCGAGCCCCTCGTCGGTCTTCTCACGGATGAAGTGGCTGAAGATCTCGGTGTCGGTCTCGCTCTTGAAGACGTGACCGCGGCTCTCGAGGGCCGCCCGCAGCTCGAGGTGGTTCTCGATGATGCCGTTGTGCACCACGGTGATGGGCCCCGCGGTGTGGGGGTGGGCGTTCTCCTCTGAAGGCCCACCATGAGTGGCCCACCGGGTGTGGCCGATGCCCAGGGATCCCGTGAGGGGGGTCTCCCGCAGGGCGTTCGACAAGCGGCTCAGCTTACCCTCGGCCCGAATCACCTGAGTGGCGCTGCCGTCGAAGATGGCGAGCCCCGCGGAGTCGTACCCCCGATACTCCAGGCGAGAGAGGCCCGAGAGCAGGATGTCGGCGCTCTCGCGCTCCCCGATGTAGCCAACGATGCCGCACATAGGCGATTTCACTCCTCCCCGGCCTCACCGGGGTCTGACAGTCCACCCTCGAACATCGGCGGACCAAATGGGTGCCCATGAGGGAACTCGCCCTCATGGCCCGCTCTCCCCCTCGAAATGCGCGCCTCGACGATCTGCGATCAGTCCAACAGGGTCAACGGAGGCACTTCGTGATCTGCTTCGATCTCCAAGCTCGACACCACGGCCCCGGCGCCAACGCGAGCGCCATCGGCGAGCACGACGTCGTGCAGCCGCGCCCCCTGGCCCACGTGGCAGCTCTGGCCCACCCGCGTGTTGCCGGTGAGGCAGGCGCCGGGTTCGATGACCGTGTCAGGGCCCACCTGCACGCCATCATGGATCCAGTTGGTCTCCGGGAGAGGCATGGCCACACCTGCGGTAAGCAACCCATCCTTAATGTGTCGTTGCATGCGCCCCTCGGCCCGGGCGAGGTCAGCGCGGTTGTTCACGCCTTCGGCCTCCTCGGCCTCCGCCCCTTCAAGGACCATGGCCGCCACGGCCCGTCCGGTCTCCACCGCCCGCGCCACGACGTCGGTGAGGTAGAACTCGCCTTGGGCGTTGTCGTTGCCCAGGTTCTTGAGGGTGTCGAAGAGGAATCGGGCCTCGACGCGATAAATACCGGCGTTCACTTCGTCGATCTCGAGCTGCGCTGGCGTGCAGTCCCGGGCCTCGGTGATGGCCACCACCTGCCCTTCGGCGTCGCGCACGATGCGGCCGTAAGCAGCGGGATCGTCAAGACGCATGGTGATGAGGGCCACAGGGGCCTCACCGGCGATCTCGTCGAGCTTCTGCAACATGCTCAGCCCCAAGGTAGGCACGTCGCCGGACAGGATGAAGACATCACCCTCGAAGTCAGCGAGGGCCTGCTCCGCGCAGAGCACGGCATGGGCTGTACCGAGCTGCTCAGCCTGAAGTGCACCTGTGACTGGTGCGCCAGGGAAAGCCTCGGCGAGGTACCCCTCGACCTGCTCGCGCTGATGGCCCACGATGACCACCACCCGATCAGCACCGAGGCTCAGCGCGTCGCGGACCGGGTAGTGGATCATGGGCCGCCCGGCCACGGGATGCAGCACCTTGGCCTTCTGGGACTTCATGCGGGTGCCGAGACCCGCTGCCATGATCACCACCGCCTTCGCTCGAGCTGCTGCCATGAACCCTGGTCTCCTGTTTTTGAGGGGCTTCGACCTCTCATCGAGGTACGCGCTCGGCGCTATCCTCACCGAGGGGCCCGCAAACAGCAAGTGCTTGAGGTCCAGGCCCCGAAGCTCTAGAAAGTGCCGCCATGAGTTCCCCACCTCAGGCCCTGCTCGATGCAGCCCGTCAGTGTCCGGATCCACACCTCGTCCTCACGGGGCTGGAGCGCCTGGCCGAAGCCGGCGCACGGCTCGAAGGGCCTGATCTCGCTCAGACCCTCCTACCGCTCCTGGCCAACAGCGGGTTCCTGACTCAGTGGCTGGTGCGTCATCCTGAAGGGGTACAGTGGCTCGATGACGCCGAGGTCCTCTTCTCTCCGCTCACGGCGGAGCAGCTCGAGGGTTGGTATCGAGAAGCGCTGACACCCTTCGGTGATGAGGGGACCGAAGACGCCGACGCGGTGATGGTGGCCTTGCGGCACATGAAGTTCAGGGCGTTCTTGCACATCACCGCCCGGGACGTAGCCCTCGACCGGCCCATCACCGAGACGTGCGCCGAGCTCACCCTGCTCTCGGAGGTGGCCTGCGAGCAAGCCCTCGCCGTGGCCCGAGCCCTCGTGAGTGCAGCCCACGGCCCCGCCCTCGACCCTGAGGGGCAGATCATCCCCTTCGTCATCGTCGGCATGGGCAAGCTCGGGGGGGACGAGCTCAACTACAGCTCGGACATCGACCTCATCTACTTCTATGGCACGGACGAAGGCAGCGCGGGTGAGCTGACGGTGCATCAGCACTTCAAGCGCGTGTGCGAGCTGCTCACGCGACTGCTCGGTGAGCCCACCGCCGAGGGCTTCGTGTTCCGGGTCGACCTGCGCCTGCGGCCGGAGGGTCGCAGCGGACCTTTGTGCAACAGCCTCGCCTCTGCCGTGCGGTACTACGAGTCCTGGGGACGACTCTGGGAACGCATGGCGTGGTTGCGCGCTCGACCCATCGCCGGTGATCTGCAGCTCGGAGACACCCTGCTCGAGCAGCTCGAACCCTGGATCTACCGCCGTACCCTCGACTATGGGCAGCTCGAGAAAATCAGAGCCCTCAAAGGCGAGATCCAACAACAGCGCCGAGCCGCCCGCACGCTGGGCATCGCCAAGGGTGTCGATCTCAAGCTCGATCGTGGAGGCATCCGCGCCGTGGAGTTCAGTGCCAACGCGCTCCAGCTCATCCACGGCGGCCGCACACCCGGTTTGCGGGATCAATCCACCCTCGGCGCGCTGAACCGGCTCTGGGCCGCAGGGCTGCTCACCGCCGAGGACCATGACACCCTCGCCGAGGCCTACCTGATGTTCCGCCGTGTGGAGCACAGGGTGCAGATGCAAGAGGAGCGGCAGACACACCGGCTCCCCACCGGTGATGGCCTGCCACGGCTCGCCAGACGGCTCGGCTACACGGGCGACACCCCCGGGCAGGCGCTGGCCGACGATCTCGACGCGCGCCGTGATGCGGTCTCCACCATCTTCGAAGGCATCCTCGGACAACGGGGTGAGGCAGAAGCAGTTGATGATCAAGAAGACGCGCTGATCCAGCGGGCCCGCATCGTGCTCTCGCCCTCAGCCGAGCCTTCGGTTCAGAAAGACATCCTCTCGGAGGCGGGTTTTGCCGACCCTGCTCAGGGGCTTCATCTGCTCGGGATCGCCGGCCGTCGACCTCAGAGCCCCTTCTCCAGGCGGGCCTCCGCCGAGCGGCAGCGGCTCGGCCGGCGCCTCATGACCGCCTTGCTCGGCGCTGCGGAGCCTGAGCGGGCCCTCACTCATCTCACCGCGCTGTTGGGCACGCTCGGACCTCACGGTTTCTACCTGAACCTGCTCGAGGCCCATCCCCGAGCGGCCCGGCAGCTCGTGGAGATTTTGTCGGCGAGCGACTTCGTCGGTCAGGCCTTCGCCCGCCACCCCTCCTTGTTGGAGATCATGGTGGAGGCTCGGCCTGTGGGCGATCCCTCTGCCGAGCTCCGCGCCGCCATCGTCAGGGGCCCCGCCCTCGACGATCCCGAGGCCCGCCTCGAGCACCTCGCCCGGGCGAGACAATCTCAGCTGGTCACCATCGCCATCGGCGATCTCGGCGGCGCCCTCTCTCCCGACGAAGTCGAGCAGGCGCTCACCGGCCTCGCTGAAGAGACCCTCAAGGGGGCCCTCGAGGTGGCCGCCCACATGCTCGCTCAAAGATACGGCACACCAGACTCGGGCTGGTGCGTGCTCGGTCTGGGCAAGCTCGGCGGCAGCGAGATGAGCTATGGCAGCGATCTCGACCTCATCTTCGTATATGAGCGCAAGGGTATGACTGATGGCCCGAGGCCCCTCACCCACCAGGAGTGGTTCACCCGCCTTGTGAAGCGCACAGTGTCGTTGCTGTCGATGCCCACTGTGGCTGGTCAGCTCTACGAAGTGGACACCCGCCTCAGGCCCGGAGGGAACCAGGGCACTCTGGTGAGTCGGCTGGAGCGCCTCGTGGCCCATCACACGGATCACGCAGGTACGTGGGAGCGCATGGCCCTGGTCAGAGCCCGCCCAGTGGCCGGGACCGAAACTTTCTGCGACGCCGTACAGCGCGCACTGCTCGATCTCACTTACGGGCGTCCGGCACCTGAAGACCTGTGGCGCGAGATGGCCCGTCTCAGGCGGCGCATGGAGTTGGAGATCGCCCGGGAAGATGCCGCTCGCTACAATGCCAAGGTCGGCCGAGGTGGGCTCGTCGATCTCGAGTTCATCGCCCAGGGGTTGCAGATCACCCACGGTGCAGAGCATGCAGCTGTGCGCACCCCCAATACCCGGCACGCCATCCACACTCTGGGCCAGCTGGGCCTGCTGCCCGAGGCAGAGGGCCTGTTGACCGCTCATGGCTTCTTGAGGCGGTTGACGCACCGCATGCGCATCGTGCGGGCGCGCAGCTCCTCCGAGCTGCGTACCGAGGCGGTGGCCCTCGATCGCCTGGCCCGCCGGCTGGGCTACCGGCGCAACCCGCTGGCCGTGGATGACGAGGCCCCCGGGCAGGCCCTCTTGAATGATTACACCGCGACGACCGACTTCGTCCGTCGTCGCTTCGACGAACGTTTCGGTACAGGAGAAAGATGATGGCGATGGAGCTTGGTCAGGTCTGGCTGGATGGCGCTCTGGTCCCACAGAGTGAGGCCATGGTGCCGATCACCACCCACACGCTGCACTACGGCTATGGGGTCTTCGAGGGCATCCGGGCCTACCAGCGTGCCGACGGCACGAGTCACATCTTCCGTCTCGAGGAGCACATCGTGCGTCTCTTCGAAAGCGCCAAGATTCTGGGCATGGAGATCCCCTACTCAGAAGGGCAGCTCATCGAGGCGTGCATCGAAACCCTCACCGCCAACAATCTCGCCAGCGGTTACCTGCGCCCCCTCGCCTTCCTCGGCCACGAAGCCATGGGGCTCGGCGCCCTGGGCAACACCGTGCGGGTGGCCATCGCCGCCTGGGACTGGGGACCCTACCTCGGCGCGAAAGGCATGCAGCAGGGAATCCGTTGTAAAGTCAGCAGCTTCTCTCGTTTGCACCCCAATGTGAACATGGTGAAGGGAAAAATCTGCGGCCAGTATGTCAATTCTGTCATAGCGAAGCGAGAGGTCATGAAGGCCGGGTATGATGAGGCCATCATGCTCGACACGCAAGGTTATGTCTGCGAATGCACCGGCGAGAACCTGTTCATGGTCAAAGGCGGTCAAATCATCACCGCCCCCTATGGCGCCAGCATCCTCGGCGGCATCACCCGAGACACCGTGCTCACCCTCGCCCGTGACCTCGGCGTCGTGGTTCAGGAGCGCGGATTCACCCGAGACGAGCTCTATGTGGCCGATGAGATCTTCCTCTGCGGCACCGCTGCGGAGATTACGCCGGTCCGCGAAGTCGACGACCGCACCGTAGGCGCCGGCCGCCCTGGCGAAGTCACCTCACTGATCTCAAAGAACTTTTTCGAGTGCCTCAAGGGAAGCACCGAGGCGTATGACCGCTGGCGGCACACCTACACTCTGCCGGGCTGAGTACAAGTCGGCACGCTCTTCGCAATACGGGGTGGTGACCTGAAGATTCCAGGAGCCAGCCTATGCACGCCGAGTTCATCCGCAGCCTCGAACAACACCGCGCACTCACCCTGGCCCACCCCACAGTCCCGCTCCCTCAGCTCCCACTTCCGATCCTGACGTCGTGGATCTTCCACGACAACATGGTGGAGGGTCATCGATTCACCCCCACCGAGATTCACCAGGCCCTCACCGGTGACGACCAGGATCTCGACCGCTACCTCCACCCTCTGATGTCGCGCATCCGGCGCTATCGGGACACGGTGGAGTTCGTGAGAGTTCAGGCAGCTCGAGGCCAGGATGGGGTGACCCTCGACAACCTCAAGGCGATCCACAAACGCCTCACGCCCAACTCTGCAGATCGCGGCGGCTTCTACCGGCGCACTTCCCCTGTTCATCGCGACTACTACCAGAAGATTTGTGGTGCCGATAAAGTGCCCTACCACCTGCGGCGACTCTTCGAACAGATCGACGCCGAGTGGGAGACCACGATGCACCCTGTGGCCTTCGCCGCAGAGATGCACCGCACCCTCATGCACATCTACCCCTTCCGGCGTAACCCGGGCACTGCCGCCCGCCTCTTCACCGACTTGTTGCTGATGTCTCGTGGTTACCCGCCGGTGATCATCCCTGCGCAGCTGCGACCGGAATACTATGCCGCGCTGGCGAGCCCCTCGTCTGACGATCTCATCCGCATCTTCCAGGGCTCGGTGCAGGGCTTCATGGACGCCATGGCCCGCATCCGCGCCGTGACCCCCGCCGACGGCGCTCCCATCACCGCCTGATCCCCGCGTAACGCCTTCTACTCTGGCCTCACCCAGAAGCTGTCCACCAGGCTCTGCCCCACTCGGGTGCAGTTGCGCCCTCTCAAGGTGCCGGCGAGGTTCTTGGCGTCGATCAAGGCCGCCCGCGACCGGCTGATGGTGAACCGCCCGTGGGGCTGAGGCGCCCTCTCTTGTGAGTAGTTGCCCTTTCGATCAGGCTTCACGTGGGTCTGTACGTCGTAGAAGATCAACGTCACCTCGTTGACCATGCGCAGGTCGTCCAGCAGAGGCTTCACCCCACCCGCGATGGCAAGGCGGCCCATGAGCAACCACTTCAGCCCATCACACCCCAGGGTGTCCCGGTTGTTTTTGGTCACGGGCCGCATGAACCAGATCTCAAGGCGATCCCCTTTGAGCTCGATGCGCTCGAACCCCTCTCGACGCTCGGGGGTCGTGAGGAAGATGCCCAGGTGCTTGGTCACCGCCTCGACGACGGGCCCCGAAGCCGTACTCCCCTTCGTATCGGCAGCCGAAGCGGTCCCTGTGGCAAGGATGAGCAGACAGCACGCCGCCATGGCGAGACCCCAGCAGCGAAGCTGTGGCATTGCGGACCGATTTCCGACAGACTTCGGGGCATGATCACCCTGCAGCCCAGGCACACCCGACATCACGTATCCTCTCTTCGGCGATCCCGATGGGGTCGGGTGCCTCTTTCACTGTGTGTGCTGTTCCTGACAAGTCTCGGCCTGTGCCTCTCTGCAGAGGCCGCCGACCAACAGGATACACTGAAGCGCGCCCGGATGCGCCAGGGGGTGTGGCTTGGAGGTGGCGCCACCACCGGTCGGCTCAAGCTGGTCTCCGACAGCACCATCTCCACCATCGACGTCAACGCGCTGTCGGTGGTCTCTCTCGGCGCCGACATCTGGACCGAAGAGCAGCAGGGTCTGTACATCGGCCTGACCACGGGCACCAGCGCCGACATCATCTCCCAGCAACGTCGGCTGTTGATCCCCTACAACGCCCACCAGCTCGAGCTCGGAGGCCGCTACCGCTGGTTCTTCGGGCCCAAAGCCACTGATGGCGCCTTTGTGCTGGGCCTCGGCGTGCGCGGGCTGCACCAGACCACGCAGCCACACCCCAACTCCATCGTCACCGGCTCTACAGCGGTCGGCCCGGAGCTGTCTCTGACATACGAGCAGCCTTTGGGCACCAGCTTCTGGCTTCGCCTCACCGGCCGTGGGGGTCTGCCCTTCTTCTACCGGGAAGATCCCACCGACTCCGGTGATCCACAGGACTTCCTTCAGGTGGGTGGACGCCTCGATCTGGTCTGGGCCGCCTTCGGTGACTGGGGCTTTCAGTTGACTGTGGACTTCGTACGGCAGGAAGTGAGCTTCCTCGGCGAAGGTACACGTTCGGTGGGGGTGCGAAGCGCTGAGGTGACTGACCAGTTCGTCACGGGCCACCTGAACCTGAGGCGCGCTTTCTGATCGACGTCGAGTCGTCTACTTGAGCCCGACCAGATGGGCCTAGATTTCTTTGGACTTCACCCCGTTGAGGACCACCCCGAGGATGCGATCCTTGCCGAGGCGCTCTGCAGCCTTGTTCATCACGTTCACGGGGGTGCTGTTGGCCTTGAACACCATGAACACCCCATCGACCTTCTGCTTGATCACCAACACATCGTCACTGCTGGCCACTGAAGGGCAGTCGATGATGATCAGATCGAAGGACTCGTAGAGCCGGTTGAGGAACAGGTCGAACTGCGAGGAGTTGAGCACATTCATGCTCTGCTCGTAGTGACCCCCGGTGTGCAACATATAGAGGTTACGCCCTTCGAGCTTGCGGAACGCCCGATCGAAGCTCACTCGACCTGCGAGCAAGTGCAACAGCCCGGGATCTTCATCGCCGGCCTGCATGAGCCGCCCGAGCTCGGGGTTGCGGAAGTTGAGATCGATGAGGGCCACCTTCAGCCATGGATTCTCGCTCATCACCATGGCCAGGTTGATGGCCGTGGTGGTGCGACCTTCGCCGTCTCGGGCGCTGGTGACGGCGATGGAGCGATACCGCAGACGATCGATGATCTCTTCTACCTGGATCTTGAGCAGCCGGAACTGACTCAACGCCCCGTGCTCGGGCTCGTCGACGGCGAGAATGCCCGTCTGAAACGTCTGGAGGGCGATCTCGGGGGTGACCTCGGTGGAGATCGGCTGCGCAGTCGCCGGTCGATGGGCCTTGGTGGGCGGCTCGTCGAGGCCATCGACGGCGATCAGCCCATCGAAGGTGGGCTCGTCGTGATCTCCACGGGCGGAGGTGGCGAGGGCATATCGTTGTGTCGGCGGGTCGAGGTTCGGCCCCGGGTGCTCTTCGGGATCTGGCACCCCCACCACAGGGCGACCGACCACGGCGCTGATGTCGAAGAGTTCGAGTGAATCCTGCTCTTCAGCCTCTGTGGCGATGTCCACCATGCTGTCGTAGGTAAACGTCATCTCTTCCGCTTCTGCAGCGGTGGACGCCTCCCCAGAATCTTCCACGCCGGACGCTTCGTCAGCAGCCGGGTAGATTTTGTTGGACATGTTGCTCACCTGACGATGCAGGGCACCGCCATCTGGATCCCTGAGTCGCCCACTCCCTCCGAAGGCCACGCAGTTGGATCCGCTCCCGCCGATACAAAGCCTCGACCATCATCACAAGAGGTAGATGACGAGGTCAAAATATCGGAAGCACTGCGTGTACCACAACCACGGTACGTTGAGCAGTCCCCATTGGGTGAGATTGCGTTCCCCTCTGGGGGCACCTACACTCCCGTATCGTCGACCTCCGGACAAAAATCGAGCCGCTCAGGCCATTTCATCTCCAGGGACCCCCCTACATGTACCCATCGTGCTCTCGATCTCTGACAGCTCTGACCACACGTCGGGGCAGTGTCAACCACGACAGTCGCCGGTGGCTGATCTGGGCATTGCTCGCGTTCCTCTGTGGCTGCGCCGCTGAAGGACCCGAGGAGCAGTTCAACCGGGAGTCGAAGGCCATCACCGGCGACTATGTGATGCCGATCAGGGCCATGCGGTACTCCGTCGATGGCCGACAGCTGCTCGCCAGCGACGACGAAGGCCGGGTCTACAGCTTCGATCTGACCTCGGGTCAGGAGAGCGTGATCCACACCGGGCACAATACGTCGGTCATCGACATGCAGCTCGGTCGGGATGGTCGCCTGGTCTCCTTCGGGCTCGACGGTGCCATCCGCGTGCTCAACGTCCGGCAGACCGAAGTCCAGTCCCGTGCACGACTGCCAGAGGAGCCGGCGAGCCTGCTTCTGGTGAACCCCTCTGGCGGTGAGGGGCTGCTCCTCGCAGGCCGCACGCCGCGCAAGAAGGGCCCCACTTTCTGCAGCCCCCAGGGCGAGCCGCTCTATCTGGTGGACCACCGCGGCGAGGTCATGAAGTACGGCTTCCGCTCTGGCGCCGCCCGGTGTGTCGCCTGGGGCCACGACGGACAGCACTACGCCTATGTTGAAGGGCGGTTCCTCATCTCTGCCAACTGGTTCGGCCGTCGCACCGTGTTCCGCGCGCTGCTGCCCAACGCCGAAGACGTACAGGGCGTGGCGGTGACCAACGATGGCCTGCGTGCTGCGGCGATCACGCGGGGGGAGCTGCGACTGTACGAGCTCAACAACCCTGATCCGGTGCACGTGCTCGGCCGCAAGGTCATCAGCAACCGTTCGCTCCCGGTCCTGTTCACCCCCGACGATCAGTCGATCATCGCCCTGCTCCCCGACATCGTCGAGCCCGGGCGCTACAACCTCGATCGGTACAACGCCCAGACCGGGCAGCTCGAAGCGCGCCTCTTCGCCAATGTGCCCGAGAGCCTCATCGCCGTGGCGGTCTCGCCCGATGGCAATCAGGTGGCGCTGGCCGAGCGGGGTGGTCGCATTCACCGCGCCCGCACCTCCGATGGCGAGCCCATCGGCAACCTCGAAGCCAAGACTTGGCTCGGGGGTGGCGCGGCGATCTCCCAGGACGGCCGCCGCATCGCCACGTGTTGGCAGTCCGAGGTGCAGATCAGGGCCACCGACTCCGGCCGCGTCGAGGGCCAGTTCACCGTGTCTGATCTCGAGTGCCTCAGAGACTTCCCCATCGCCCTCGGTCCTGCCGGTGAAGTGGTGCTCCTGGGCACGGACGCCAAGACACAGCCCTTCCAGGCCTTCGATCGGCAAGGCCGCGGTCGCGCCACATACGATCGGCCCGCCAATACCACGGTCCACCACCCGGTCTTCTCCCAGAACGGTCAGTGGGTCTCGGCTCTCGTACTCTCCGGGGATCTGGGGCGGGTCTATATCTGGCCAGTCCGTGGAGGCGCCCCTACGGCAGAGATGGTCCTCCCGCCCATCGGCAGCATCCGCGATCTTGTCGTCACCAACGATGGCCGTCAGGCGTTCATCTCCATGGGGCGTACCCACTCAGACGGCACCCTCGTCGGTGAGGTCATCGGCCTCAACGGAAACACAGGCCTGAACTGGACAGCCCAGGGCCCCGACTTCTGGCTCACGGGCAAGCTGGCCCTCACCCCCGACGAGCGCTTCATCCTCTTCACCAGCGAAGCCGACGAGGGTTTGATTCTCGACACCCGGAGCGGCGAGGTCATCGCGCGCCTGGTCAACAGCGCTGACACCGTCTGGACCTTTGCCCGCTTCGGCACTGTGGGCGCTTTCTCGGTCTTGCCCGAGTTCGAGGATCAGACCCCGCGACAGCCGAGGCACTACCTGAACGCCATCGCCGTCAACCCTCAGGGCGATCGTGTGGCCATCGCCGGCTACAACCAGTCCAACCGTCAGGCCATGCTCGAGGTCTTCGACCTCACCGATGGTGATCTGCTCGCCGTCTACCCTTTGCGGACGTACCCTCGAGCGCTGCACTTCGACGGGCAGCGTATCCTGACCCCTGGTGTCGCCGTGCCCGAGGGCGACTTCACCCTGTTCAACCTCACAGACCGACGGATGGCTCCATGAAGATGCGCGTGTTGGTCCCCGGCCTCCTGATCCCCGGCGGGGGGTACATGGTGTTGGGCGCCTACAGACAAGGGCTCGCTTTTTTGAGCATCGGGCTCCTCGTCGCAGCCCTGTGGACTGATCTGTTCACCCAGTTCCGCTTCGGGCTGTTGCTCTTCTGGGGGGTCTTGAGCCTCGCGGGCATCCTCGGCGCTGAGCAAGTGGAGCGGTACGATCTTGGCGAAGGCCTGGGCATCGCCTGGATCATCAACGGCACCTTCATCCTGGTGGGGCTGGGCCTCGCCCTGGGCTTCGTGCTGAAGTTCACCCATCTGCTCTCCGATGGCACCCAGGGCCCGGTGAACCTCGATCGTGCACGCTATTTGTTGCTCATCGGTGAAATGACCGCTTACAGCCTCGGGGGCATCGTCCTCGGCATCGTACAGGCGCAGGGCGCGCCCCGCACCGCAGCGTGGAGCGCCGTTCTCGCCATCGGCTGGTCGCTCATCAAGGGCATCAACGAGGTGGGGGTGGAGCAAGGCATCAGCTTGCTCCAAGACCGCTGGGTGCAGATGCTCTTCTTGTACCTGATGTGTTTGATCTCGGCGGTGATGTCCGCCTGGGTGGCCAGCTATGTCACCGCCCGCTGGCGTCGCCAGCAGGCCACCCCCCACGTGAAGTTGATCCACCCACCCCCCGTGAGCCCCAGCAGGGCGATTCAGCTCAAAGGCCCGACGGACGAGTCTTGAGCCTGCCCTCTCGCAGGATGATCAGCCTTCAGCCCCGCGTATGCCACGCGGACATCAGACCTGCCCGGGCCTGCTCCAGATCTTCAGGGCTCTTCACAGGCACAAAGCGCGTCGTCTCGCCCTCCCGAGGCACCTTCACGAAGGCTGAGGGCAAGAAGGCCGTCATCTGACCCACCAGACGCTCGAACTGGATCACCGGCGCCCCCCCGGCCTTCTTCTTCACCATGAACCAGGTCAGCTCTGGCGACTCGGCGAGGGACTGCGCATCGAACCACAGCGTGTTGGTGTTGAAGACAGGGATCGAAGACTGATCGAACCCTTCGGGGAACCGGAACCCTTCGACGATTTGCAGGTGGCCGTCCACAGTGGCCGGCGCGCCGCCTGCATCACCGGCGAACTTCTGCACCACCTCCACCGAGATCTGCTGTGCCCCAGCGAGGTGCCAGCCCACGAGGGTGGGATCGAGGGTCGCCACGACGTTGTCGACGTTGCTCATCATCAGTAGACGGCCGCCACCGGCCATGAACTTCTCCAGCAGGCCGCTGCGCTTGATGCAGGTGGCGAGATCACCATGGCCAGGGCCATAAAACGACGGCTGGCCTTCAGCATCTTTGAAGATCTCACCTTCCGGTGTCAGCCGCACCGCCCATTGCTGCTCGAAGCACCAGACCTTGTCGCTGGGGTAGCCGAACCAGTTGTTCTCTTCGAGATGCGCGAGGGTGGCTGCGTGGGTGGCCTTGCTGTTCATCAAAATCACCGGCGGCGGCTCACCACCAGCGGCCTTGGCCACCCGCAACGCGTCGAGAAGCTTGAGGGCGAGGAACGAGTGCTCGCCATCGACCTTCACCACCCCCTTCACCACCCCGCCGAAACGGGTGGCCATGCCCCCATTGAGCACCACTGAGGCGACCTGGCCCGCAGCGATGGCCGCCAGACCCGCAGCGCGGTGGCTTTGGTCTGGCCACTGATGAATCTGCCCGTCGGCGGGCGGCGTCGGATCAGCGCTCAGGCGATTGTGCTCGGGGCTCATGTCACCGGCGAGCATTTGATCGCGCAGGTGGGCGAGCACGGCGAGGCCGGGCCCCGCAGATTCCAACAGCTCAACATGCTCGGGGAGAAGGTGGGCGTCGAAACTCATGATGCTCCTGTGTGAGGGTGGTCGAGGGATCATGGAGCCTGCCCCACCCCCCCGATCAAGTCAACGCAACGCCCAGTGTCGATGACCCGAGATCAGGAGCACCCGCTCGATGGGCAACCCCACGAGAGAGGCCCCCTGCATCAACCGCTCGGCCACCGCCTTCTCTTCATCTCGTGGCTTGCCCGAGGGGCGGATCGCCACCACCCACCATGCATCTGAGCTCGGCGCCTGAAGCAGCCGCGCGAGGAGAGCTCCAGGGCGGGTGTGGGCGCCTAGATCCTCACCGAGAGCCAGCGTCACCGGTGCCCGCCCTGGCTCTGGGCAGTAGCCCAGTACAGCCGTCTCCCCTGTGGGGATCTGACCCCGCATACGGGCCACACACAGCTCGATGGGATCGGGCGCAGGCTCAGGGGCTGGCTCAGACGTAGGCCGTGGAGACTCAACATGCATCCGGCGGCTCAGCTCGCACAACGCACGTAAGCGGGCACCCTTCGCGGGGCCAATGCCCGAGATCGAGAGGAGCGCGCCCATCTGCATCAAGGGCAGACAGCTCAGTCCACCCACTGTGGCCAGCAAGCGCTCAGCGAGCATCAACGCGTCTTCACCGCTGCCCCTGCCCGTACCCAGAATGAGCGCCAGCAGTTCTGCATCTTCGAGGGTGTCGGATCCGGCGTCGAGCAGGCGCTCCCGTGGGCGCATGTGGGCAGGCAGTTGTTTCAAGCTGACCATGAGGCTCTCCTGTGTGGTGTGATCGATGAGAGATACACACCAGGGCCTCAGGTGATTCCGTGTTTTTTGCAGGGCGCTACAGCAGGCATAGAGCCGAGGGCACGCTCAGCATATCGAGCGCTCAGGGATGCTACGTGCCAGGTGATCGGATGCCTCGCAGAGTAGAGGCCTCAGGCAGAATGATCGTGTGCGTCCAATAATGGGCAAAGATGCGCGCCAGCTCAGTGGCGCCGGGCGCCATGACCACATTCGAGGCGACGCCGAGGGCGTAGAGTTCGTCTCCCTCGTCACGTTCGTCGACGACGACGACGGGCAGATGGCACCAGGGGGCCGTGGCCTTGATCGATTTGATCAAGGCAGCATCGTTCAGCCGGGCTCGGGCCCCATCGATGATCAACAAATGCGGAATGTCCGCGATGGGCTGCTCCAGGTTCTCGCTCCAGCGAGCCTCTGCCTCGGGGCTCAAACGCTGCACCCGGGCCCCTGAAGCCTCCAGGGCCGTGTGGAGCATCGACAACACATCATCTTCTTGTGTGGGGTTCTCTGGCATCGGCCCCACCACCCAGACCGTCACCACGAGACGCTACTCCGTGTCATTGAACCTGAGCACCGGGCCACTCCGGATCTGCTCATTGTCATTGACCTCTGCCTGCCGCTCGAAACGCGAGAACGTGAGATCACAATCCAGATCGCCCTCGGCGATGGCGGTGAACTGTGCTTCTGTGCCCTTCCCGTCAGACTCGAATTTGTACCAGTAGTAGTGATCTTCGTTCATGGCGAAGGTCAGAGCCAGCCAGGTGGTGTGACGCCAGTCACCCAAATCAGGGGGACACAGGTCGGCGGCAGCACCTCCGCAGCACGAGTTCTGAGCGGGGGTGCCCCCTCGAGGCGCCGAGTCGGGGAACTGCCGTTCGAGGCTCCCACCGGTCCGGCTGCCCCAGTCCTTGGCATAGTAAGCCACAGCACCATTGTAGATTTTGCCAATGTTCGTCACCGCTTCGACGGTCTTGGCGTTGCGTAGATATTTGGAGAATGCCGGAATCGACACCGTGGCGAGGACAGCGATGATGGACACGACGACCATCAGTTCGACGAGGGTGAAGCCTCGATGGTTTTGGTGGTGACGCATGGATCCTCCCTCCAAATCGGAACACAGGTTATCAAACGGCACCAACCGGCGTCACCTTTCGCGGCGGAAGAAAATCGCAGGTGGGCACATCACGCCCCTGACTCGGCCTGATGTGGTGTGAAGGCAAATCGCTCAGGGCAAAAAAAAACGGGGCGGCCGAAGCCACCCCGTCTTCAAATCAACTCGCCTTCACACATGAAGGCTGAGCGACTTGTGCAGGCTCACCGGTCTCAGAACCAGAAGGTGAAGCCGATGTTGCCGAAGGCGCCAGCGCCGCCGTTGCCACCGATGATGATGTCGGTGCCCTTGGCGCCAGCGGCGCCGGGAGCGGCGAGGGTGCTGCCCTTCTCGGGGTTCGAGACGTAGGCGATGCCGGTCTCCATGTGCATGGAGAAGTACTTGATGGGGAACCAGTAGACGCGGACGGGGATGTCGATGCCGATCTGGGTCACGCTCTCGAGATCATCGCCGTCGTCGTTGACGGAGGTGGGAGCACCAGCGACGTGGTTACCGAGACCCACGTTGAGACGGCCACCAACGGTGAGGGCGGCGGCGTCAGCGCGAAGGGCCTGGAAGTGCACACCGGCGCCGAGGCGGATGTTGTTGGTGCGCTTGTCGGCGTCGGAGTCGTCGGGGCTGATGCTGTGCACCCCGAGGATGCCCTCGATGATGAGGTTGCCGGTGGCGAAGTTGAAGGTGAGACCGTCGGTGCCACCGATGGCACGGGCGTACCCAACGCCCTTCTTGCCGTTCAGGGGCACTGCGCTGGCGGTGCTGAAGCTGGCGGCCACCATGGCGACCACGGCAAGAGCGAGAAGGCTGAGCTTACGCATGTACTTCCTCCCAAAAACACCCATGTTTGAGGGTGTAGTCATAGGATAGATATGGCGATTCACTGGCCATATCTTTCATAAACAACTTGATTTTCTTTAGAGCGAAGCCACTGGTCACAGGACTTAGCGCCTCTGCGACCCCCCCATGCACACAATTCACGGGGCGCTCAAGATCGCAGGCAATTAAAACACCCGAAAAAGGGTTGTCAAACAAATCCTGTGAGCTTGTAAATGAACACAACAACCGAACATTCAGAGGCAACTGCTTGCTCTCCAGAAAGTCTCCGCTGTTGTCGGGGCACTCTAGTGGCTCCTTCGGGGATGTAAAGAGAAAATCCCCTGGTTGACAACCCCTCCGCCGGGCCTTATTCCCTGCGACCATGCGGGTCTTCTCCCACCATGAAGAGGTTGCGGGTCTCGAAGGACCAGTGGCCGTCACCATCGGCAACTTCGACGGCGTGCATCGGGGACATCGCGCCCTCATCGAGCACGCTCGATCGCTCGTACGAGCAGAGGGTGGTGTGGTGTATGTGCTCACGTTCTCCCCTCACCCGGTGCGCATTCTCGCGCCCCAGGCAGCGCCGCCCTTGATTTGCAACCGGCACGATAAGAGACGATTGCTCAAAGGTGCGGGCGTCGACGGGGTACTTGAGCAGACATTCACAAAAAAATTCGCCGCCCTCTCCCCAAACGATTTTGTGGAGCGCGTGCTGGCCCGCTCGCTCAGGGCGAAACATGTCGTCGTGGGGTACGATTTCAGCTTTGGCGCCCGTCGTGCGGGTCGCACCACCGATCTCATCTCTCTCGGTGAACAACATGGCTTTGCCGCCCACGTCATCTCGGCCCAACAGGTCGAAGATGTGGAGGGCGCCGAGCCTTTTGTCGCGTCGAGCAGCGCCATCCGCGCAGCAGTGGCTGGGGGTCGACTCGAGCAGGCGTGCCAGATCATGGGCCGCCCTTTTCACGTGCCGGGCACAGTGGTGCAAGGTGATCAGCGCGGTCGCCTCATCGGGTTCCCCACAGCAAACCTGGGCACAGAGCACGAGCTCCTGCCTCAAGGCGGGGTCTACGCCGGCTGGCTTGATGTAGATGGCACAATGCACCCCGCGGTGATCAATGTGGGCACCAAGCCCACCTTCGATGGTGAGCAACTCACCATCGAGGCCCACGCCATCGACGTCGAGGGCCTCGATCTCTACGGCAAGGCAGCGCACGTCTACTTCGAGCGGCGCCTCCGGGCCGAGCAACGCTTTGATGGCATCGACGCCCTGGTGGCACAGATCGGCCAGGATCGAGATGCTGCTCGGGTCGATCTCCAGCGGCGCTCACCACCAGATTCTCTGATGTGCATCGACGTGCCCCTGCCCACCTCAGCCTCTTGAGCCCGCCCCTACAGCTCGGTCTCATCGGACACCCGGTGGCCCACAGCCTCTCTCCAGTGCTCCACAGCGCTGCAGGTCAGAGTGCAGACCTCGATGTGCATTATCGCCTGTTCGATGTGGCCCCAGAGGCGCTCCCCACGTGGCTGGCTCAGCTCGACCGCAGACAGCTCGTGGGGTTCAACGCCACCATCCCCCACAAAGAGGCGATGGCTCGCCACGTCGACCGGCTCACCCCTCTCGCGGCGCGGCTGGGCGCGGTGAACACCATCACGGTGGATGCCGACGGCACCCTTGAAGGGCACAACACCGATGTCGAGGGGTTTCAGCGCGATCTGGTGGCGCACCTCGGCGGGATTCCGCGCCATCGCGCCGTAGTGCTCGGCGCAGGGGGGTCAGCCCGGGCAGTGGCCGTCGCTCTGGAGGCGCTGGGGTTCAACCAGTTGATTTTCCTCAACCGTTCTCTTGCCCGCGCCGAACATCTTGTCAGCGATTTGGCATTGTCGATGGGCGAATGTGGCACCCTGAACGACCTGTCCGAGGCCCTCGTGGGCGCGTCGGTGCTCGTGAGCACGCTCCCTCATGGTGTGTGGGCTACGGCCTCGGGCGCATCTCTCGATCAGGCGTTGGCGCACACCCGCCCGGGGGCGGTGATCTGCGACATTGCGTACGGTGGGGGCGAGAGCCTCCTGCTCTCTGGTGCCCGGCGTCACGGTCGGGTGGCCATGGATGGTCTGGGCATGCTGGTTCACCAGGGTGTGCTGGCCTTCATGCGCTGGACAGGGCAGCAGCCAGACCTGCCGGCGGTGATGTCGGCGGTGCGCGCCGCAGCGCGTGCTCGCTCTTGAGCTGGCTCGGGCATCATTGACAGGGCCCATGGTCGCTGCATAGATAGACACTCGGGCTCTTCCACATGGCGTGGTCGGGCCTTCACAGCAACGCTTCTCGAGGGTTGAGACGCCATATGTCTGATCGACTGGGTGAACTCCTGGTTCGTGAGAACTTCATCAGCCTCGCTCAGCTCAAAGATGCCCAGGAGGCCCAGCGGCGCTCCGGGGAGAAGCTGGGCTACACTCTGACCAAGCTCGGCTTCATCGGTCAGAAAGATCTCACCACCTTCCTCAGCAAGCAGTACGGGGTGCCCCCCATCGACCTCGAAGAGGATTCGATCGATCCCGAGGTCATCAAGCTGATCCCCAAAGAGGTGGCGCAACAACACATGGTGCTGCCGGTGCGCCGAGCGGGCTCTTCGCTCATCGTGGCCATGAGCGACCCGTCGAACATCTACGCCATCGACGATTTGTCGTTCCTCACGGGCTACAACATCGAGGTGGTGGTGGCGAGCGAGGTGGCCCTGCAAGAGGCCCTGGCCCGTTACTACGACGAGTCCAACGTCGACTACAGCGAGATCATGGAGGGCTTCAACGAGTCCGACATCGAGGTGGCCGACGACGACGATCTCGAAGACATCGTCGATCTCGAGAAGTCCTCTGAAGAGGCCCCGGTGGTCAGGCTGGTGAACCTGATCCTCGTCGACGCCATTAAGAAGGGCGCCTCCGACATCCACATCGAGCCCTACGAGAAATCGTTCCGGGTGCGTTATCGCATCGACGGGGTGCTCTACGAGATCATGAACCCCCCGATGAAGCTGCGCAACGCGATGATCTCGCGCTTGAAGATCATGAGCGCCCTCGACATCGCCGAGCGCCGCCTGCCTCAAGATGGCCGCATCAAGCTCAAGCTCGGCCAGGGCCGGGAGATGGACTTCCGCGTCAGCGTGCTGCCCACGCTCTTCGGCGAGAAGGTGGTGCTCCGCCTGCTCGACAAGAGCAACCTGCAGCTCGACATGACCAAGTTGGGTTTTGAGGGCCCACAGCTCGAAGACTTCAAGGACTCGATCCACAAGCCCTTCGGCATGGTCCTGGTGACGGGGCCCACGGGTTCCGGCAAGACCACCACGCTGTATTCCGCCCTCTCCGAGCTGAACAAGAGCTCCGAGAACATCAGCACCGCTGAAGATCCGGTGGAGTTCAACCTCGGCGGCATCAACCAGGTGCAGATGAACGAGGGCATCGGCCTCAACTTCGCCGCATCGCTGCGCAGCTTCCTGCGTCAGGATCCCGACATCATCATGGTCGGTGAGATTCGAGACTTCGAAACCGCTGAGATCGCAGTCAAGGCAGCACTCACCGGCCACATGGTGTTGAGCACCCTGCACACCAACGACGCACCCTCGACGGTGAACCGTTTGCTCAACATGGGCGTGGAGCCCTTCCTGGTCACCGCATCAGTGAACTGCATCGTGGCCCAGCGTCTCGCTCGCCGCATCTGTTCGGACTGCAAGGCCCCCATCGATGTGCCCAAAGAGCGCCTGATCGAGATCGGAGTACCCGCGGACAAGCTGGCCTCGGCGACGATCTACAAGGGCCAGGGCTGCCGGACCTGCAACGACACGGGCTACAAAGGCCGTGTGGCGGTCTACGAAGTCATGAAGCTCGGTGACGAGCTCAAAGAATTCGTGCTGCAAGGGGTGAGCAACGTCGAGCTCAAGCGCGAGGCCATGCGCCTCGGCATGAAGACGCTCAGGCAATCGGCGCTGGGCAAACTGCTCGAGGGGGTCACCACCATCGACGAGGTCCTCCGCTGCTCCGCAGGCGACTGAGGGCCGCTGCTTCATGGGCAACCAGACCCCCACCTTGAATCAGCTGCTCGAGCTGATGATTCAACAAGGTGCCAGCGATCTGCACATCACAACGGGCAGCCCGCCTCAGCTCCGCATCGACGGCCAGCTGATCCCGGTGCGTATCCCGCGGCTCATGGCACCGCAGGCACGAGCGCTGTGTCTGAGCCACGTCACCGAGGAGCAGCGACAACGCTTCGAGGAGACACGGGAGCTCGATTTCAGCTTCGGTATCCCGGGTCTCGCGCGATTCAGGGCCAACCTCTACTGGCAACGTGGCTCGGTGAGTGGCGCTTTTCGCGCGATCCCCACCCGGGTGATGACCCTCGAAGAACTCCAGCTGCCCCGGGCCGTCACAGAGATGGCGAGCCGGCCTCAAGGGCTGTTTCTGGTCACGGGCCCCACTGGATCGGGGAAGTCGACGACGCTGGCCTCCATCATCGACTTCATCAACACCCACCACCGCGGCCACATCATCACCATCGAAGATCCCATCGAGTTTTTGCACGAGCACAAGAACTGCCTGATCAATCAGCGGGAGCTTCGATCGGACACACACTCCTTCGCCCATGCGCTCAAGTACGTACTCCGGCAAGATCCAGATGTAGTACTCATCGGCGAAATGCGGGATCCCGAGACGATGGAGGCCGCCCTCACCATCGCCGAGACAGGGCATCTGTGCATGGCCACGCTCCACACCAACGGTGCGGTGCAGTCCATCAACCGCATCATCGACTCGTTCCCGACCCACCGTCAGGCGCAGGTCCGGGTGCAGCTGAGCTTTGTGCTCGAGGCCGTGCTCAGCCAGCAACTGCTCCCCAAGGCTTCGGGGAGCGGACGAGTCATGGCCTGTGAGTTGATGCTGGCCACTCCAGCGATCCGCAACCTGATCCGAGAAGGAAAGACCCACCAAATCTACGGACAGATGCAGGTGGGACAACAACAGCACAGCATGCAGACTCTCAATCAGTGCCTGCACCGCTTGATCGGTCAGAGACGGGTCACCCCAGAAGCCGCCCTCGCCCGCAGCCCTGATCCAGATGAGCTCAGGCAGATGATTCAGGGCAGACGCGGAGTGCGACCATGACCGAGACACGCTGTTGTCCAGCGCTCACCGGGCGCCTTTGCTCGACGGGCCTTGATGGAGGTAACATGCGACCACACCAGAGCGCTCCTCGGGCGCCTGATGATCGGAGGTCTTGATGGCGGTCTATGCATGGGAGGGCAGAACCCGGGCCGGTGAGCGCCGCAAGGGCACGATGGAAGCAGCGGCCGAGCGCGATGTGCTGGCCAAGCTCAAAGCCCAGAACATTCAAGAGCCCAAAGTCCGCAAACGCTCCCAGCTCGTCGTCGCGCTCCGCCGTCAGGGTAAGAGTCGCATCAAAGCCGCGAAGCTCGTGGTCTTCGTGCGACAGTTCGCCACCATGATCGACGCCGGTCTGCCCCTGGTGCAGTGCCTCGAGATCCTCTCGAACCAGGAGCCCGACAAGAACTTTCAGAAGATCCTCCTCGACGTGAAGGAGCAGGTGGAGGGCGGCGCCACCTTCGCCGACGCACTCCGCTCTCACCCCGAAGCCTTCGACACTCTCTTCTGCAGCCTCGTGGCTGCAGGTGAGATGGGTGGTGTGCTCGACGTCATCCTGAACCGACTCGCGTCGTACATCGAACGGAACGTCAAGCTGATCCGGCAGGTCAAGGGCGCCATGACCTACCCCATCGGCATCCTGGTGGTCTCCATCGGTGTGGTGATCGCGCTGCTCAAGTGGGTGATCCCCACCTTCGAGAAGATGTTCTCCAACTTCGGCGCCGAGAACGAGCTGCCGAAGCTGACCCAGATGGTGGTGGGGGCCTCTCACTGGTTCCAGGCGAACTTCGGCTTCGTCATCCTCGGCCTCGTCGGGATCATCTGGGGCTTCCGCGCCTTCCTCCGCAGCGAGCGGGGCCGGGAGATCTTCGACACGGTCATGTTGAAAGCCCCACTCTTCGGGCCTTTGTTGCGCAAAGTGGCGGTGGCCAAGTTCACCCGTACCCTCGGTACGATGATCGCCTCAGGGGTGCCGATCCTCGACGCGTTGGAGATCGTGTCCAAAGCGTCAGGGAACAAGGTGGTCGAGAAGGGCATCCTCTATGTGCGCCACAAGATCAGTGAAGGGTCGAACATGGCAGACCCTTTGATGGAAGTCGGCGTGTTCCCCTCGATGGTGGTGCAGATGATCGCCGTCGGTGAGAGCACAGGCGCCATGGATACGATGTTGCAGAAGATCGCCGACTTCTACGAGGAAGAGGTCGAGGTGGCCGTGGGCTCCATGACCAAGCTCATGGAGCCGCTGATGATGGTCTTCATCGGTGGCATCGTGGGTACGATCCTCATCGCCATGTACCTGCCGATCTTCGAGATAGCAGGTAAAGTCAAGGCCGGGTGACCAGCGCCTCTCTCAATCAACCCCCCAGGATGGGGGTGGAGCCTCAAGCGCGGTCCTCTGCGCCTGCACCTCGGCTGACCCTCGCCGCCAAGCTTCAATGGCTGATGTTGTTCCGGGTGGTGATGATCACCGTGCTGTTGGGATCCACCCTCGTGGTCAACATCCGCGCGGGCAGCGGCCTGGGACACCCCACGACTCAGGCCCTGCTGGCGATCATCATCACCACCTATGGCCTGACCATCGTCTATGCCATCTTGCTGCGCCAGCTCAAGCGGCTGGTGCGCTTCGCGCAGATACAGCTGCTCAGCGACGTGGTGCTCACGACGGCCCTGGTCTACCTCACAGGGGAGGCCCAGAGCGTCTTCTTGTTCATGTACTCCCTCACGGTGCTCAACGCCGCGGTGTTGTTGTTCCGTAAGGGCGCTCTGATGTTTGCGGGCATTTGCTCGGTGGTGGTCGTGGCGCTGGTCATCCACCGGTGGTGGGTGCTCGATGGTCGGCTCCCCCACATGAAGCCCGAGCAGGTACGCTCGCTGCTGGAGACAGGCGTCGTGAACATCGCCGCCCTCTTCGTGGTTGCTCTGCTCTCTGGATACCTCGCGGAGCAAGTGCGCAACACGGGTGAGCGCCTGCAACTGGCCGACGCCGACGTGCGGCACCTCAAGGCCCTCAACAGCCTCATCGCAACCAGCATCCAGAGTGGCCTCATCGGCTACGACGCCGAGGCGCGACGCATCTTCTTCGTGAACCCCGCTGCAGCGCGCATCCTCGATATTTCGCCTGGCCACCTGATGGGACAACACATCGAGCACATCTTCCCCGAAACCTCGGGGCGGGAGGCGCTGACAATGCAGCCTCAGCCCGGTGATCTCGTACGTTGGGAGCACACCCACCCGAACGCGGACCGACACCAGATTCTGGGGTGCAGCCTGTCGCCGCTGATCGATCCAGAGCAAGGCCGACAGGGATATGTGGTGGTCTTTCAAGATCTCACGGACCTGCGCAAGATGGAGAGCACACTCGCCCGCTCAGCTCACCTCGCCGCTCTGGGCCGGATGGCCGCAGGCATGGCCCACGAGCTGCGCAACCCTCTGGCGAGCATGAGCGGCAGCATCCAGATGCTCAGCGAGCGGCCCTCTCTCGACGCCGACGATCGTCGCCTGATGAACATCGTGAGCCGGGAGACTGATCGTCTCGAAGGGCTGATCTCGGACTTTTTGCAGTACGCCGGCCATCGTCCCCTCAATGGTCAGGAGATCGATCTGACTCGATTCCTCGACGAGGTGGTGGAGATGTTCACGCACCGCACATCTCAGAACGACAGAGATCCAGTGCAGGTCGATCTCGATATGAGCGCACCGCTGCGGCTCTTCGCTGATCCCGACGCGCTCCGGCAGATCGTCTGGAACCTGCTCAACAACGCCGCTCAAGCCATGGAGTCCGGCGGCACCATCACGATCTCGACCCGCACGATTCACAATCTGGTGGAGATCACCGTGGCCGATGAAGGGCCTGGTATTGCGCCAGAAGCCCTCGACCAGCTCTTCGAGCCCTTCTTCACCACGCGTCAACAGGGTACGGGTCTCGGCCTGGCCCTGGTACACCGTTTGATGGAGCGACATGGTGGCGACGTCGACGTCACCTCAGGTCCTGTGGGGGCGACCTTCATTCTCTCCCTGCCCATGAACGGGGGTGGAGAGCTGATGCAGAGCGAGGTGATCTCATGAGCCGGATCTTGATCATCGATGACGAGCTCTCGATGCGAGAGTTTCTCGAGATCTACTTCCGTAAGATGGGCCACGAGGTGCGCTGCGCCGCCGATGGCCAGGCGGGCGTCGATCTGCTCGAGGCAGAGGCCTTCGATCTGGTGATCACCGACTTGAGCATGCCGGGGATGGGTGGCCTCGAGGTCCTCGAACACAGCCGAAACCTTCACCCTGACACCCCTGTCTTGATGATCACGGCGTACGCCTCGACGCAAACCGCCCTCGATGCGATGAAGCTCGGGGCCTACGACTACTTCACCAAGCCCTTCAAGCTCGATCAGATCGGGCTCACGGTGCGCAAGGCGCTCGAGCGCCGTCGGCTCGCTGTGGAGAACCATCAGCTCCGCTCGGCCCTCACAGAGGGGCAACTCGACACAAACGACAGCTTCGAGGGCATCATCGGCCGCAGCACGATCATGCGCAGGCTGTTCGGGCTCATCGATCAGGTCTCCGGGGCGCCCTCGAACATTTTGATCAATGGGGAGTCGGGCACGGGCAAGGAGCTCGTGGCCCGGGCGATCCACAACCGCAGCGATCGGCGAGATCAGCCCTTCTTGGTCCTCAACTGCGGCGCCGTGCCCGAGAACCTCATCGAAGCGGAGCTCTTTGGCCACCGACGCGGGGCCTTCACCGGTGCGGATCGTGATCGGCAGGGCATGTTCAACGCCGCCGAGGGGGGCAGCCTGCTCCTCGACGAGATCGGAGAGATGCCGCTGCAAATGCAGGTGAAGCTGCTGAGGGTCCTGCAGAACGGCAAGATCAGAGCGGTGGGTGACTTTCACGAAGTCGCTGTAGACGTCAGGGTGCTCGCCGCCACCCACCGCGATCTCGAGGCCGAAGTCGCTGCGGGGCGGTTCCGCGAAGACCTGTACTACCGCCTCAACGTGATCCGCGTGGATCTCCCCCCGCTGAGGGAGCGCCCGGAAGACATCCCTCTGCTGGTGCACCACTTCATCCAGAAGTACGCGCGGGCCTTCAACCGCCCTGTGCCCACCCTGGCACCGGCGGTGATGCGGGCCCTGATGAGCCACAACTTCAGCGGCAACGTGAGGGAGCTGGAGAATCTCATCGAGCGGGCGGTGGCCCTCTCCGACGACCACCGGATCGGCCTCAGAGCCCTGCCTCCAACCTTGCTCGATGTCTCCGCCTCACCCACGCCCACGACGCCTGCCCCCACCCCGAGTGTCTCCCTGCCCATGTTGGTGCCGGAGTCGGGGTTGGATCTCGAAGACGCCTTGGAGCGCTATGAGCGTCACCTGATAACCGCAGCCCTCGAGCGCACGGGTGGGCGTAAAAAACAGGCCGCTCGATTGCTCGGCATCTCGTTTCGCTCTCTGCGCTATCGGCTCGAGAAGCTGAAGATCGAGGGCGGCCGAGACGATACCCTGGATGAATCACTGGTATGATGCTCAGGATTTGAGCACACTCGATCTCAGCAGGAGGATCTCATGAAGCGCACACGCCACCACTCACGTAAAGGCTTCACCCTCATCGAGCTGATGGCTGTGGTGTCTATTCTCGGGGTCCTCACGGTGTTGGCGGTGAATGGCTACCAGCACTACGTGGTCCAGGCGCGCACCGCGGAGGCGGTCAACTTCCTCGGCGGCCTGCGCGCCTCGCAAGAGAGCTACTTTCAGACCTTTGGCACCTACTGCGGTGATCCCAACGCTTGGGCAGAGCACCCTGAAGGCCCGCCGGGCAAAGAGATGCTCCCCTGGCGCCCCATCTCCAATGATGCCTGGCAACACCTCGGCGTACAGCCTCCGAGCGAGGTGGTCTGGTATCAGTACCAGTTCAGGGCCGGCGGCCCTGACGACGCCCCCCCGAACGAGGCCTTCACAGAAGAAGACGACGGCAAGGACTGGTATCAGATCCAGGCCAAGAGCGACTTCGACGGCAACGGTCGGGAGGGCATCTTCGAGGTCACCTCTCGCAACCCCAGACCCTTCATGGTCGCCGACGACGAATAAGAGCCCTCCATGTCAGAACTGCAAGGCGCCCACATCCTGATCACCGGCGGCGCCGGCTTCATCGGGGCCACCCTGGCCCACCGCCTGCTCGGCCACAACCGGGTGACCCTCTTCGACAACCTGCGACGCAACGCCCTCGACCGGCAGTCGATCCTCGATCACCCGAACGTGGAGCTGATCGTCGGCGACGTGCGCGACAAGGCCGCCCTCAACGCGGCAGCGGCAGAAGCCGACATGGTGGTTCACATGGCGTCGATCGCCGGGGTGGACACGGTGATGCAGAACCCCGTGCTCACCATGGAGGTGTCGCTCAAGGGTACGATCAACGCCCTCGAAGCGGCCCACGCCTCAGGCCGCTGTAAGCGCTTTGTGGATTTCAGTACCAGCGAGGTCTTCGGTCAATACGCCTACAAGGTGACCGAGGGCGACGTCACCAGCCTCGGCGCCGTGGGCGAGGCCCGCTGGACCTACGCGGTGAGCAAGCTGGCCACGGAGCACCTGGCCCTGAGCTATCACCGCCAGCACGGCTTGCCAACGACAAGCATCCGGCCCTTCAACATCTACGGCCCACGGCAGGTGGGTGAAGGGGCGATCCACCACTTCGTGACCCGCGCGATCAAGGGTGAGCCACTCTACATTCATGGTGAAGGCTCGCAGATCAGGGCCTGGTGCTACATCGACGACATCATCGATGGGGTGATGTCGGTGCTCACGAAGGATGCTGCGGTGGGCCACGCCTTCAACATCGGCAACCCCCGGAGCGCGCTGACGATTTATCACTTGGCTCAGCAAACGATTCAGCTGGCCCAGTCGAAGAGTGAGCTGATCTTCCAGGAGCGCAGCGGGCCCGACGTGGAGTTGAGGATTCCAGACATCGACAAGGCGCGCCGCCTGTTGGGGTTTGAGCCGAAGGTGAACCTGGAAGAGGGGCTGTTGCGGACGATTGAGTGGTATCGGGCGAAGATTGCTGCTGAGTGAGGGGGCCTGGCCTCGCTCCGCGGGTAAGAGAGTTTTTCGGGCACGGGCACGGGCACGGGCACGGGCACGAGTTTCACGGGTGTGGACAGTGCAGCCTGAAGCTGCATGTCTTGGAGCGAGTGGAGGGCGGCGTAGCCGGCCGGAGGGAGCGGAAAGACACCCGAAGGGCTGTCCACTGTTTGGCCTGACAGTGCAGCCTGAAGCTGCATGTCTTGGAGCGAGTGGAGGGCGGCGTAGCCGGCCGGAGGGAGCGGAAAGACACCCGGAGGGCTGTCCACTGGTTAACCTGACCCGTGGCCCTGCTGAGGGGCACCTGTGCAGGTTGTTGATGCGTATCCCCCCAGGCGTTGGACACATTTGGGGCCTGGAAAACCCCTGGGTGTCCCGGGTAATTTGAAGGCATGAGCAACACGAAACGAGCGAATGAAG
>JBKAGE010000047.1:0-91005 GCA_046290225.1 Bradymonadia bacterium
GCCGGGTATTCGCTGTACTGGGTACGGGTGGTGTTCTCAGATGCCTCGCATCAAGATCCAAAGCGACAATCCAATTGGTACAGGGCACGGGCACGAGTTTCCCGGATGTGGACCCGTAGCCCTGCATGACTCCGCTCGTAGGTCATGAGGGTGGAGGCTTCACTTGGCCCTGTGCTCTTCTCAGTGGACGGCTTTGAGCTCCATACCTCCCAAGACCTGAAGCCTCAGGCCATTCTGAAGCGCATCAACTCAGCCTCATTAACAGCCATCGCCCTGAATTCATGCAGGGCCACGGGCCCACATCCGGGAAACTCGTGCCCGTGCCCGTGCCCGTGCCCGTGCCCGAAAAACTCTCTCCAAATCATTTTTTGAAGTTGAACAGGCCACTCTGCCGTCACAGGCAAAGCGACCGAGCAGCGACGACCGATGGCGCGTCAATCGAGCTTGGTCACTGGGGGCTCTCCAGTACCAGCATCGACGAGCCCGATGGAGAGTTTGACGAAGGGCTCCGCGGTCTTGAAATGGGCCACGGCCATGGCGCGCCTCACCCCCTGCATGGCCTCCTCCAGCCCTCGACGATCGAGTTGCTGCAGACGGGCCTCGCGCTCGGGGTTGGGGCCATAGATGAGGTGCTCGAATTGACTGACGAGCCGAATAAGATCCTTGCGTCGCATCATGGGTGCCATGCTACCAGATGCGCCCTGAGATCGAACCAGGCTTGTGCGCACCCTTTCATGCCCAGACTCACCTTCACCCTCTGCCTCATCTTGTCGCTGCTCTACGGCGTGCATGCACAGGCAGACCCGCGCTCTCCCGAGCAACGTGACGAGCACACACCTGACGTGGACGCCGAGGGTCAGCCCATCCGCTCGGTGAAGGGCACCGTGACCCCGCAGCACGAGAGCAGCTTCATCCTCTTGCCTGTTGCGGCGTACTCTCCCGAGACCAGCGTGCTGTTCTCCGCCCTGGGCATCTTCTTCTTCGACAGCGGCGCCACCCGCCCCGCCCGTGGGCACGTGGTGCTCACCTATACCCTGCGCAATCAGGCCCGCCTCGACATCGGCGGGGAGATCCCCTTTGCAGGTGATCGGTTTCAGCTTCGGGGCTTCGGCAAGGCGATCAGCTGGAACGACCGGTTCTACGGGGTGGGCAACGACGCCCCCACCGACTGGCAGAAGTTCGAGAGCGAGGAGTACGAGCTGCGGCTCGACTTCATGTCGCGCCTGTGGCTCAAGGGGCTCTACGCCGGGCTCGCCATCGAGACCTTCAAGAGCGTCATCTACGATGATCCCGACAGCCGCCTGCGCACCTCGGGGCTCATCGGCACTCAAGGGGGCGTTCGCCTCGGCGCGGGCGCCCTCATCGAGATGGACCGGCGCGAGGGCACCAGCACCCTGACGCCCACTGGGGGCTACCTGCTCACCCTCCGCTACAACGCTTTCGACAGCAAAGTGGCCGGTGATTTTACGTACAGTCGCTTCGTGATGGACGCCCGCAGCTACCTGCCCTTGTGGGGCTGGGGCTTGCTGGCGAGCCAGCTGAGGGCCAGCTTCACCGGCGGGCAGACCCCCTTTGACGATCTGGGCCTGCTCGGGGGTGATCAGTTCGGCCGGGGCATCTTCCGCGGCCGCTACCGCGATCGGCACTCTGTGGTCCTGCAAACAGGCTGGCGTACACCCACCTGGGGCAATTGGGGTGGCGCGGTCTTCGGCTCGGTGGGCGAGGTCTCACCCGATGTGGCCACCTTCCCCCAGCTGACGCCGAGATGGACCCTGGGCACGGGTCTGCGCTACTTCCTCGACCTTGAGCGGGGGATCTCGATTCGGTTCGACATGGGCTTCAACGCCGACGACTTCGGTGCCTATGTGAACATCGGCGAGGCATTCTGAGGCAACGAGCGACCGTCCGCTCGGCCGATGTCACGGCCGGGCAGGTCGCAGGAGCGACTTCAACTTTCCGGCCTGCGGGCGCGTATTGAGATCAGGGTTCATCCCCGCTGCCAGCGCCTTCTCTGCAGACCACCAGTGCGTACCCCATGGCCGACGTTTGCCATGTGTCAAAGACATGATGCGCTCGATGAAGGTGGAACCCGCAAAAGGGTACTGACCCGTCATCCAAAAACTGATCGTGGCGCACGCCGAGAAGATGTCTGCTGCCGTCGTGGGGGCGCGACTGGGGTGGGTGATCATCTCCGGAGCGAGGTAGAGATGTTCGAAGAGGGGCAGGGCGCCGTGACAGAGCGTCTCTGCCGTGGAGATGAAGGCCTCACAGCGTGGTGCGATGCCAGAGAACACCCAGCGCTCGTGCTCGCGCCTGACGAAGACCAGCTCCGGGCGAATGCCGCCGAGCACGTAACGCTTCTTGTGGGCCGCGTACACGGTGTCCAGCAGTGCCAGGGCGAGGGTCTTCACCTCGGCGGGGCTCAGCTGGGCTTCGGTGCTGGGCACGCCGGCCGGCCGGGCCTCCACCATCATGTCGAGGGGCTCGGTCGTGCTCACGGGCGCGACATCGAGCAAGGGTGCCACCCCTTCAATGCCACGGAACGCCAGGCGTTGTTGAAGATCACTCAACGGCACAGTCTGTCGACTGGTCACGGTGGCCAGGCCCACCTGCCACGATCCCGAGAGCTCAGGGTCGAGACGGCAGAGATGACGGCTGCGCAAAAGCATGCCGCCGATGTAGGGCCCGATTTGCCACGGGCCCGCCCACTGGCCCACGGGGGGCTCACCGACGAAGTCGCCGTCTGCGAAGGTGATGTCCGATGTACTCACTGTAGAGATGCCTGTCGCTTTCTCGGCTCTGGGTGCATCACAGCCCCCGCATCAGTTCTTGCCCCACACAGCTCTACCCAAAATCTATGGGCTGATCCGCCGCCTGGGCCTCTCGGAGAAACATCACCGCCCCATGGAAGTGCGCCAGGGCGTTGGCCAGCGAAGGCCCCTCGGGGGTCTCGTGCACGAGCTCTGGTGCTCGGGTGACGAAGTCGAGGGCCGCAGGTGTGAGCCGCCAATGCTCGTCGATGAGCGGCGCCAGGGCGTGCCAGACCGACTGCATGTGGGTCAGCAGCTCGTCGATTTGCCAGATCTCGAGGTGGTGGCCGCCATGAGGCATCTGACTCTCTTCGCCGACAATGAGGGCGATGAGATCTTCCTCGGGCCGCTCGAGCAGCTGCGCCACCCGGATCGCCACCCCAAGACCACTCTCACCCTGCTCGAGACGTTCGCCGGTGTCTTGTCGTACGAAGGCCACGTCACTCACCCCCGCCGTTGAAGGCTCGGATGATGAAGGTGGCCATCTCGTTGAGCTGGTTGGTGGTGAACTCGATGCGGCTGTCGAAGCCCTCGGTGCCTGCAGGGCCTGTGGTCCGGGTGGCCACGCCCTCGACGCCGCCGAGATCGAAGTACGGCGTCATGTCGCGGCCCACGGTGTGCTTGCCCTCCATCTGGAAGATGCGCAGGCTGGCGTCGCCCTGAGCCACGGCTCTCAAGGCCTCGATGAGGCCGGTGAGCTGCTGCTGCGCCCCGCTGGCGCTGTCGTTCCGGCCCGACTTCACCTCTTCGAGCTCGGTGATGCGCAGCCGGCCCTCCGGGGTCTGACGCACGGTCATCAGATCGGCCTCTGCCATGCTGTCCCAGAGCTTGCCCTCGTGCTCGAAGTAGCGGGCGGGGTTCTGCCCAGGATGATCGGCGGCCCACTCCTGTACAGTGCGGTAACCCGGGACCTCTCGGGCCACTTTCACGTTGGCGATGACCGAGGCCTCCGCAGTGCCCGCCACTCGACTGCGGGCGGCGCCCTCGGCGAGGGTCTCGGCGATGATGCCCCGGACCTCGGGCTGGGGCTGGCGACCCTGGATCGCCGTCCGCACGCCGGGCTGGTCGAGGAAGCCCTCGTCGATGAGGCGCTGACCCTCGGCCTGTACCCGAGCAGAGGCCGCTTCTGCCTGAGCTGCCCGGGCCCCACGGGCTTCGAGGATCCGCGCCACATCCTGGCCCCGGCCTTCAATGGCCAGGAGTCGATCGAGCACGCTCTGTGGTGCCTCGTCTGGTCGGGCGAAGGCATCCAGGCCTCTGCGTCCGTTCTCCGAAAGCACAGAGCGGAGCATGGCGAGGGCTTCTTCGGGGGTCGTGGAGCTGTCGATGGCCTCGCGCACGATCTGCCCTGCCCGGGTCTGACCACCACCCTCGGGGGTGCGCTCTGGCGCCCGCTCGCTCACCCCAGGCTCACTCCGCCCGGAGGTGCCCTCGGTGAGCCTGAGCAGGCTCTCGGTGGAGATCATGTCACCGATGTAGGGGTTGTTGGCCCCCTGAACCTGACCCTGCCACATGACCTCGCCGGCGCCGTTGCGCACGACGAGGTTGGCCTCGTACACGGGGATCTCCCCCATGCTGCCTGCACGGGTGGCGCTCACGATCTCGATGGTGATGGGGGCCTGACCGCTGGTGCCTGGCGCCGGGCTGCCCACCCGACCAGGGGCCACCTCGACATATGGGGTCTGGACGATGTGGCCCCGGATGCCGTTCCGGGCCATGAAGCCGAGATCGCTCGCCGAGGGCATGAACTGCACCTGGTTGGCCATGCCCCCAGCCTCTGCCTCACCACGGACCATGGCCTCGATGGGGAAACCCTCGGAGCTCTCGCCCTGGAAGGGGCGGTAGGGGTGAGAGTGAGCCCGGGCCTCGACGCCGGGGAAGTCGGCCCAGTTCACGTGGCCCGAGCGCCCCCGGATGATGAGGAAGCGGCCATCGGGGGTGCGGCCGAGGCCCCACTCGGTGCTGGTGGTGTTGAAGTTCTCGGGCACATTGCGCACGCCGAGCTCAGTGAGCGCTGACCGCTCACCGGCGGCGAGGCGCTGAATCAACGCCAGGCCTTCCTGCTCGCTGGTGAGGTGACGCCCCACCACCACCTGTCGTGCCCCGCTGGCCACCTCGGCACCGTCCTGAGTGGGGCGCACAGCCTCTTCTCTGAAAGCGGGCTCTTCGCCGCGGCCTTCTTCTCGGGCGCGGCCCTCTTCTCGAGGCTGACCCTCTTCTCTGGCCCGGCCTTCGCCTTCTCTGGCTGTGCCCTCGCCCTCTCGTGCGGTGCCCTCGCCTTCTCGCGCCCGACCCTCTCTCATACGGCCATAGGCGTCTCGGGGAGTCGGCAACGGGCCTTCGCCCTGCTGCACGTTGGTGACGCGCTCCCCGAGCCAGTTGCGGAAGTTGCCTTCGCCGGCCCCCTCCACCATTCGGGTGCCGCCCATGCGGCCCATGACCCAGCCGATGCCCCGCGCTGCGGCGAGCATGACGATGGCCTCGATGAGCACGCCGATGAGGGTGCCCACGGCGTTGGCGAGCTCACGGCCAGCCTGATCGAGGACCTGACGGTCACCCCGAGCGCTGAAGACAGTGCCGATGAAGGTGGCAAAGGCGCCGCCGATGCGCACGGCTGCGTCGACGATGAACGCCACAAGGAAGGCCAGGCCCAACCACTCGATGAGGGCGATGCCGACCTCGAAGCCCGCTGCAGCGCCTGGGGCCGCGCCGGCCCCCGCCCCGGCGATGGCGCCGATGGCCGCGCCGACGGCAGTGCTCAGCGCCAGGACCAGCGCCGCGCCGACCAGCAACATGGCCAACGAGACCAGAGCGTTGATGATCGCGTCTACGGAGTGCTGGGCGATGGCCTCGAGCATGTACTGACCCGACAGCTCGATGGCGGTGCCGAAGTCATCCCAGATCTCGCCCGCCCGCTCGATGGTGTCGGCGAGGCCCACAGCGTCGGCGGCGTTGTAGCTCCACGAGCCGGAGTTCACCACCCCCTGCAGGCTGCGGGCGAACTCCACCGAGGGGATCCAGATGAACTGGTTGGCCTGGAACTGCACCTGCCGCCAGCCATCGGTCTCGTTGGGGATCTCGATGCTGTTGGCGTAGGCCAACACGTTCACATAGAAGCGGAGATCCTGCCCCCAGTCGTCGGCGCCATCTTGATAGTACTGCTCGGCGATGGCGATGGCCGTGCCCGGCACACCTGCCTGCACACGATGCAGCTGTGCGTTGGGCTCCGGCAGATTCTCGTACCAGATGTAGGGCGTCGCCACATAGCCCGTCTCCCCCTCTGCCGTAGAGATGAAGAGCCAGCCGCTGGCGAAGGATTTGATGACCGTGACCCGGGTGTTGAACTCGAGCTCGCGCACCACATTGTCGCTGCTCGTGTCCGGCTCGGAGCGCATACGCAGCTGGGGGCTGCTGTCGCGGTTCACGATGCCCGGCCGCCCCACTTCGGTGCCGCCTTCGGGGATCCCGCCAGGGGTGCTCTCTGCATCAGCACCGGGGGTGCGTCGCTCAGCATCGGGGCCATCGAGCTGCAGACCACGCCAGGCATCGCCCATCTGATCGAGGGCGTCAGGACCGAGGATCTGCTCGATGAGGGCCTCGGCGTTGCCACCTTCGACGACAGCCTGAGCCACCCGCTCTGCCTGGGCTTCGAATGTGTCGGCTCGCTGACCACGGCCGCTCTCCGGGCCGACGCCCGAGCGCTGAAACAGCGCGTGCAGGGCCTCGTGCACCGCGGTGCGCAAGTCAGGGGTGCCGTTGAAGACCGCCATGCCTGCAGAGGCGAAGGCGTTGGCCTGCAAACGCTGGCACGCCATGGTGGCCGCGGGGCCCACGAAGGACTCGATCTCACGGACGTCGAACTTGCCGAAGGCCTCTTGGATCAGATCGACGAAGGGCAAGCTGCGACCGTTCCCTCGAGTAGCGGCATCAGCGACATCTTGCTCACCGGCCCGACCGGGGGGCAGCGCGGCAGACTGACCTACAGCAGAGGCCCCGATGGGGTCTTGCTCGGGGCCCACCTCTGCAGGGGACTTCGGCTCCTGAAAATCCAGGGGGATCCGCGCCAGATCTTGGGCCCAATCCTTCACTCAACCACTCCACCTCGCTCGAAGGTGGCATCGTAGCGTCTCAGTGGAGGCTTTGCATGTCGTCAGCGGGGAGTATTTTGATTTCGGCAGGTTGGAGAGAGAGGCAGGGCTCAGAAGGAGAGGCTGGTCGTCACGAAGAGCATGTGCTCGGTGTCGGGATCCTGGGCGCCTCGCAGGCCGTCCTCGGGCAACATGATGCCGTAGACCGTGCGCATCATCAGGCCAGGGGCCACGATCCACTTCAACGCGGCGTTGATCTCGGTGCCCAGGGCAGTGTCGCCGTTGGGGTTCTCTTCCATGGTGGAGAAGTTGTGCACGTCGACATAGAGCCACCAGGGCTTCGCCGCCCTCAGCATGAGCCGACCGCCGACATCTACGAGACCGAGATTTTGAGTGTGTCTGGGGATGTTCAGGAAGAAGTCCATCTCCCCATAGAACTTGTGGTTGGTGGCGTAGAGCGTGTCGAAGGCGCCGGTGGCCTCGCCATCGCCGGAGACCGCCTCGTACCAGACCGTGATGCCCGGCTTGTACTTCATGTCGAGGGTGTAGCCCACCCGCGCAGCGGCGAGCCAGGCAGAGATGTCCTCCTCACCGAGGGTGCCCATCTGTGTGTAGGCGTCGAGCTGATAGCTCAGCCCTGAGGCAGAGCCTTTGGCGAAGATGCCTGCGGTGTGTCGAGTCTCGTCCGCGGCGCCTCCAGTGCGCCGGCTCAAGAACATCGCCGAGCCCGAGAACGCCTTGCCTCCCGGGTAGTGGGCATGCAGACCCAACAACTGCGCTGGGGGCTGAGTGCCATCTGCAGAGCCATCTGGATCAACATCATCTTCACTGATCACGAAGCCCAAGGCGGTGAGCTTCACTGGCCCTGCCTTGCCGCGGACTGTGGCCCCGCTGAATGAGAACCCTCGCTGAGCCCAAACCAGGTTCCCAATCAGACGGTGATCATCGAGGACGAGCTCCTGGCGACCGAGGCGGATGCTGAAGTCTTCGGGCAAGGCGATCTCGGCATAGGCTTGATGGGCGCCGAAGCCCTGAGCGCGGAAGTTCGCCGGGCCATTCTCTTCGCCCCACTGACGCACATCTTGAAGCTGTACGAACACCCGGTGCCCGCGATTGTGCTGCGCCGAGAGGGAGAGCTGCGCCCGTTGAGTCACGTACTCCCGCTCGACAAAGTCCCCTTCGACGAGATCTCGGCCGCTGTCGATGAACAGACGTGGCCTGACCAGAGCACCCGCAGAGACCTTCCAACCATTGGTGCCTCCGATGGGCACCTCGGCACTGGCTTCGGTACACAAGAGCGAGGCTGCGACCGCAGCACAATACACAGGTAGATGGCGCACGAAGACTGCCCTCACTTCGATGGTGGTGTCCGTGTCATCGGCACACCATTGCCCCAGGATGAGACAATCGAATGAGCGGCCGTCCTACCGCGGCTCAGGTGAAGCGCTGCTCGAAGGGTGAAATGATTTCATGGCCCCAATCGAGCACGGCGAAGCACACGTGCTCGAACCAGCCCTGCAGTGGCCCATGCAATACATCTGCAAAACACCGCGCGATCATCTCGGGCGAGTTGCGGAAGGCCCCACACCCCCAGGCACCGAGCACAATATCACTGTGACCATGATGGGCGGCGATGCGCAGCACCTTCTCGACACGTTCGGCCATGGCCGTCTCGATGACCGCATCAGAGACGCGCTTGCGCGCCGCGCCAGCATTCACCGCAGGGGCGGTCACACATGCACAGAGGTAGGGCTCGGCCAACAAGGCGCCTCGATCAGCGCGAAAGACCGGCACGCTGGGGCTATAGATGGCGTAGTCGGTGTACATCGGATCGCGCTGAGCCCGGTGGTGGGCGTACATGGGCTGACCCTTGAGGCAGGCATAGAGGCCCGAGCACGCAGCCAGTGATTCCTCCTGGGCAATGGCGCCATTGAGGAACCCCCCACCGGGGCTCTTCGCCGAGGCGAAGTTCAGCATCAGCGGCGGTGGCGCGCCACGGGCCTGTGCGGCCCGCGCCAGAGGCTCGGCGGCGTCGAGGGTGGTGGTGTTCTCCACAGTAAAGCACGTGCTCCGGCTCGGTGACTCGTCGAGCGCTGGACGCACCCCCGGTGGATACTCCGTGGTACCCGCCACAGCCGAGACCAGGAGCGCTTCGAGCTCCACGACGCCGTCAGGGCCGTGATAGCACCCGGCCTCGAGGATCTTCACAGTCTCCTGGGACATGCGTGCCCGTGCCCTGCGGCTGGGACGCTCGGTGTCGTGCTTCACTGAAGCCTCGCCTCGAAGGCGTTGATGATGGGTCCGCCGTCACGGTCGAGGACCGCAAAACACACCCGCTCGAAGACGCCGGCGAAGTCACCACGGAGGGCCTCGGCGAAGAGATCAGCGATGAGCTTCGGATCATTGCGGAACACGCCACAGCCCCAGGCGCCAAGCACGATGTCGCGGTGGCCATGATGCGCAGCGATGCCCAGCACCTTGGCCACCCGACGCCGCATGGCCGCCTCGATCTCCACCGGACCTGCACCACGACGGTTCCGCACCGAGCCCGCGTTCACCGCCGGAGCTGTGATGAAAGCGCACCGATATGGCGCATCGAGCAGGGTGCCGTCATCAGTGCGAAAAACCGGCACGCTGGGGCTATAAATGGCGTAGTCGGTGTACATCGGGTTCTTGAGGTGCCGATGGTGGGCGTACATCGGCCGACCGTTGAGGCAGGCATACAGCCCTGAGCACATGGCCAGCGACTCTTCTTGAGCCAGCGAGCCGTTGAGGAACCCCCCACCGGGGTTCTTCGCCGAGGCGAAGTTCAGCGCCACGGGATCTGACTCAGCGCCTTCAGCCATACGACGGGCCGCCTCGAGCGTGGTGCAGTTCTCCACAGTGACGACGGTGTCGAAACGTAGCTCTGGTACAGGTGGATTGCGATCAGGTGGCCACTCTTCTGTGTGCTCGATGGCTGATTGCATGGCTTCATCGAGAGTGACCTTGTGGCCCTCAGCGTTTTGATAGTGACCCTCACGGATGATCTCCAGGGTCTCGCGGGCGAGGGTGGCGCGGCCTTTTCGGTTGGGACGGTTCATGACAACTCTCCTGTTCGTGTGCCGAGCACACTACACACTTAGTGTCATAAAAACAACATCCGGTTCTCAATTTGGGCGCACTCAAGACTCAGATACCGTCCGGGTTGAGGTGAAGCCTCACTCAAGATGCACCTTGAACGCGTTGATGATGGCTCCACCTTTACGATCGAGTATGGCGAAGCACACATGCCTGAACACACCATCAAAATCGCCATGAAGTGCTTCAGCAAAGAGGCTTGCCATGAGTTCGGGATCATTGCGGAACACACCACAGCCCCAAGCACCGAGTACGATGTCTTGATGACCATAGTGGGCTGCGATGGCCAGGACTTTGGCCACCCGACCTCGCATGGCAGCGCCGATCTCCACCGGACCCGCGCCGCGATGTTTTCGCGCGGCGTGCGCCTTGACTGCTGGGGAGGTGATGAAGGCACATCGATATGGCGCATCGAGCAAGGCGCCATCCTCGGTTCGAAAGACCGGCACGCCAGGGCTGTAGATGGCGTAGTCGGTGTACATCGGGTTCTTCAGTCGCCGATGGTAATCGTACATCGGCTGATCTTTGAGACAGGCATACAACCCGGAGCACATGGCCAGGGACTCTTCCTGGGCCAACGAGCCGTTGAGAAATCGACCACCCGGGTTCTTTGCTGAGGCGAAGTTCAGTGCTACGAGCTCCGCGCTGGTGTCTTCGGCCATCCGTCGAGTCGCTTCGAGAGTGGTGTTGTTTTCCACTGTGATGACCGTCTCGAAGCGTGGCTCTGGCCGAGGCGGGCAACGATCTGGTGGCCACTCCACAGTCCAATCGATCGCGACCCGCAAGCTGTCATCAAGGGCCACCCGCTGACCCGAGGCATTGAGATAATGCCCTGCCTGGAGAATCTCCAAGGTCTCGTGGGCGAGGACGGCCCGTCCCTTCCGATTTGGGCGATTCATGAGACTCAGCTCCAATAGTGTACGAACAACACTTGCGAGCTAGTGTCAAAACCACAACAACTAATTTCTCAGAAGGCACCTTGCACGGATTCGTCGCCCCTCAGGGTGGCTCAGCGCCTGAGCCGCCAGGCCCTCACGTTCAGAATGGGGCCCACCATGTTGATGCCCATGGCCCCCTCGGCGAGGGTGGCCTCGACCTCGATGGTGCGATCGATGGCCTTGGGATCCAGATCACCTCGAAGCTCGTATTGCCCGTCATCGGTGACGAGCACCCAGATTGTGTCCATGAACGTCTGTTGGGTCAGACGACCCACATAAGTCTTCGTGCTCACAGAGATGCTCCTTGTCGCCGCACGTGCTCCGCGCCCATGACAGCCACCGCCATGGCCAGAGCCAGAAGCCCGTGACCCCACAACCACGTCGTGTTCAGCCACGATGTCTCGAGGATCATCAAGTCCCCACCGAGAGCGCCGCTGAGCAAACGCATCCCGAAGGCGATGCAGACCCCGGCAACCACCGGCGCCAGAGGGCGTACGAGCCCCAGCATGAATGCCAGCACGGCGGGCACGATGGCCGAGGCCCAGATCCAGCCGTCGCCGAAGCCCATACCCAGGGCCGCAGGCCAATCGGGCACGCCCCGGCCGAGAAGATGAGTCACGGTGTGGGGTGGGATCGGCAACAGGGGCAAAAAGAACACCCCTGCGGTGGAAATGCAGGCGGCGATGACCAGGACAGGCCCAGTACGGCCCAGGCTCAACAAGCTCACCAGCATCATGGCGAACAACCCCGCCGCCACGAAGCGCGGCAGCATGTGACGCCAGATCACCCGAGATACGGCTCGATCCAAACTCAAGCGACCGACACCATAGCGTGCGGTGTCGTGGCCGCTGGCATCAGCGCTGTCCATCAAGGCCCGGGCTGCTGCACCGCCCGAGAGGCCCATGCCCTTCAACACGGCGACGGCGCCGGCCACGTGTGGAGTGGCCATCGATGTGCCCTGAAAGGCTTGGAAGCTCGGGCTCTGCCCAGGGCGTACGGTCTCTTGAAGCACCCCTCCACCGGGTCGGCGCAGATCGCCTCCTGGGGCGGCGATCTCTACGCCCTTCCCGAAGGTGCTGTAGGGCGCAGGCTTGCCATCAGGACCCAGAGCGGCGACGCCGAGGGCTTCGGGCACATGACCTGGACAGTGCACCCCTTCACGGCCGGAGTTGCCGGCGGCGACCACCACGACGACACCTCGGGCGGCGGCCTTCTCGATGGCGATGTGGAGCACCTTGGAGTGGCCCCCGCCGAGGCTCATGTTGATGACGTCAGCACCACGATCGGCGGCGTCGTCGATCGCAGCAGCGATGCGGTCCGAGTCGCCTCCGCCTCGGGCACCCAGCACTTTGTAGGGCATGATGGTGGACGCAGGCGCCACCCCCACACCGCCCTGGCCGTTGTGGGTCGTCTGCGCGATGGTGCCCGCCACGTGCGTGCCGTGGCCGTGCTCGTCGATGAACGAGGGCTCCCGAGGCACGAAGGACCAGCCCTCTTCGAGACCGTTGTCCACGAGATCAGGGGTCTTCGCCACGCCCGTGTCGAGGACCGCCACCTTGACGCCAGCGCCGCCACCTGCTCGCCAGCCTGCAGGCGCACCCATGGCATGCATGTGCCACTGCTTGGGCCACAGCGGATCATCTGGGTAGCCAGAGGCCTGCATCCGTACAAGCGGCTCCGCGGCCTCTACGAGGGGATCATCACGGACAGCTCGGAGCGCCGCGGCGAGATCGGGCACGTCGACCCGCACCAGCGCCTCGTCTGCAGAGGTCGGGGTGGAGTATTTCACCTTCAGCCCCGTGCGTTGCCGAAACGACTCAAGGTCTTCGGCGCTGGTGTCGTCGATCAGGTCGATCACCAGCACCCCGGCGCCGTCGCTGGACACAGCCTTGCTCTGAGTGCCTCGCCACTCAGGGGCACCACCAGGAATAGAGAGGAGCGCTGCTGCTGCACACCCTGCGAGCACCAGCGCCTTCATCTTCGATTGTTTTGCCATACCGCCCTCACATGACCACCAGGCCACAGCGTGACCCTAGCAAAGCCGCGCACCTCACTGACGCATAACGTGTCACTTAAAGGTCCATGACAGCCTTGATCCCCATGCTGGTTCTTGCTATCCGCCGGCTGTCACAACCGTAAACTCATGAAGAAAAACGGTCACATATGAAGAAGCTGGCACACATCCTCGCCGCCGCCACCCTCGCCGTAGGGTGCGCCCCTGAGCAAGAGGTCGACACCGTGGCCCCTCTGGCCCCCGAGGGTTTCGATCTGCCCGTGAGCCCCGGTGGTGACGGCCTCAAGCCCGCCTTCGAAACCGAGACCGAGAAGCGCCAGAGCAAGGCCGAGCAGTTCGACGTGCGCGGCCAGTTCCAGGACATCTTCGGCTTCACCTCGGCCCCTTCGGGTGCCGTGCGGGCCATCGCCGAGTTCGAGAACACCGACGCCGTGCTGCTCTCCTGGGCCGGTGATCTTTCGCCATTCTTCGCTGATGTGGTCGAGGGCATCGTCGACGCGGCGCCGGTCTACATCATCACCCCCTCGGTGGGGTACTCCAACAGCGTGCGCGACTACCTCGCCCGCCGTGGGATCCCCACCGACGATGTGAAGTTCTTCGAGTTCGAGAACGACGCCTTCTGGACCCGTGACTACGGCCCGGTGCCCGTGGCCCTCGCCGACGGCCGGCCCGCCTTCATCGATCACCGCTACTACCCGAACCGCCGCCGCGACGACGCCGTGCCCACCCTCATGGGCCGCTTCTTCGACGTGCCCACGTTCAGGCCGCAGCTGTCCACCGAAGGTGGCAACTTCATGGCCAACGGCGAAGGCCTCTGCGTGGCCACCGAGTGGGTGGTGGAGCAGAACCCCGGCCTGGGCACCTCTGGTGTGCTCGACATCAAGCGCGACTACTACGGCTGCGACGACACGGTGATCCTGGAGCGCATGGAAGGCGAAGGCACCGGCCACGTAGACATGTTCGCCAAGTTCACCACCCGGGACACGGTGATGGTGGGGTCGTACGACCGTCGGCAAGATCCGGTGAACGCCGCCATCCTGGACCGCAACGCCGAGCGCCTGGCCAACACCCGCCTCGCCGACGGCAGCTTCCTGCGGGTGATCCGGATCCCGATGCCGGCCTCGGACTACCCGGTGTACCGCTCGTACACCAACTCGCTCATCGTGAACGACACGGTCATCGTGCCCACCTACCGTCGGGATCGCACCTATGAGGGTCAGGCCCTCGCGGCCTATCAGCAGGCCTTCCCCGCGAACTACAAGATCGTCACTGTGGACTCCGAGGACGTGATCCAGCTCGCCGGCGCGGTGCACTGCGTCACCATGGGCTTCAACCTCGCCGACGTCGAGCCCGGTGTCGACCAGCCCCGGCCCGACACCCCCGAGCCTCAGGATCCCGAGCCTGAAGATCCGGCACAGCCCCTGAGCTTCTCCTCGGAGCCTCAAGCGGCCATTCAGGATGGCGTACGCACTGAAGATGTGATCGAGGCCCCGGTGACGGGCACCCTGGGTCGCGTCTTCGTCGACGTCGACATCAAGCACACTTACGTAGGTGATCTGCGGGTGACACTGACCTACCAGGGCGACGAGGTGGAGCTGATGCGCTTCGAGGGAGGCTCTGCAGACGACGTGAGCCGCACCTTCGCCGTGGACGCCTTCTCTGGTCTGCCCGCAGGTGCGGACTGGACCCTCGCAGTGGAGGACTACTACCGCGGCGACGAGGGCGTGCTCTCGAGCTGGACCGTACGCTTCGAGTAGAGCGCGTTTCGAACCGCTCCCCCCACCTTCGCCCCACCCCTACCCGACCTCGAGCAGTCGCGACGCCCTCTGTGTTCAGAGCCTTCTCAAGGCTCTTGCGAGGGTGGCTCAGATCCGCGACCCTCCCTTGCCCACTTTCGACATGAGCGGAGAGACCTGTTGAGCGATCCCACCCAGAGCCAAGGCCGTGAGTCCGTGGTCCGCGGCGCCAAGACCCGGATGATGCCCACCGAAGACCTGCAGCCCCACCCTCTCAACGCCCGCATCTATGGTGATCGGGCCGATGACGAGCTGATGTGGCAGATCGACCGCCTCGGGGTGATCAACCCGCTGCTCATCAGCGACGCCCGGGTGGTCATCAGCGGGCACCGCCGCCTCGACGCGGCGAAGCGCCTCGGCCTCGAGGTGGTGCCCACCCTCACGGCACAGGTGGAAGATCCCCTCGAGATCGAAGAGCTGATCATCCAGGCCAACAAGCACCGTCAGCACACCAATGAGCAGCTGGTCCGCGAATACCAGCACCTCAAGCTCATCGAGGCCCGGCGGGCGGAGCTGCGGGCGGCCAAGGCGGCTCAGCCCGTGCCCGAGGCCCTCACTGAAGATGCTGAAGGTGCTGAAGGCGAAGAGAGCACTGAGGCAGCCCTGGCGCCGTCACCGGTCATCGTGGAGGCCGGCGCCGCCGTGCATCACATGCCCGAAGGCGAGCAGGCCAAGGGTGAGACCGCCGATCTGCGCCCTCCCACGGCGGCGGAGATCCGTAAGGCCGCGGCGGCAAAGGTGGGCAAGGGGGCCAGCACCCTCGAGAAGGGCCTCCGCGTCGTCGAGGTCATCGACCAGCTCAAGGCCTCTGCGAACCCTGAAGAGGCGAACAACCTGCAGAGCATCCTCAACAACCGCAGCGTGAACGCCGCTTACAAGGAGATCCTCGGGGAGAAGCCCGAGAAGAAGGCTCCCAGCCGCCCACCCCTCGCCCGTATGCGGGGCATGGTGGCGGCCATCGAGGGCTGGCTCGAAGCCGGGGAGCATGCCCCTGAGGAGATCCGTCCCATGTTCCAAGATGCGATCCAGGCTGCTCAGAAAGCCATGGAGGCCTGGGAGCAGCACCTGATCTCGCAGAAGCAGAACCGCGACACCGAGCCCGAGGCTGAAGAGGCCTGATCGTGCCGAGCGTGTGGCGCCCATCCCGCCGAGGCCTGCGCCTTCTGGGCCCCAAAGCGAGCCGATGGGCTGCGCTCTGCCTCTTGAGCGCCTGTGATCTGCTCTCCCCCGACCCTCCTTTGGAAGAAGGCTGGCCTTCTCAGGTGAGCTGGCCCGACGCAGGGGTTGCGCAAGCGGTGGTCGCGCCGCCTCTCGAAGGTGCGCTGCGCATCGCCACACCTCACCTTCCCCGGCACTGGCACCCCATCTATGCCACTGATCCCGCCACGGAGGAGATGCTCGGTCATCTCTACCCCGGGCTCACCCGACTGGATGACGAAGGTGCGCCCCAACCTGCCCTCGCAGAGCGTTGGACCACAGAGGCAGATGGCTTTGTCTGGGTGTTCACCCTGAGCCCTGACGCCCGCTGGTCCGACGGCAGCCCGATCACAGCTGATCAGGTGGTGGCTCGCTGGCTTCAGGTGATCAACCCCACCCTCGAAAGCCCCCACGCCTGGCGCCTCGGTGCCATCGATGGGGTGGTGCCCCTTCACCGGAGCCCACGGCGCTGGAGCCCGCGCCGCCGCGCCCCCAGCTTCCCTGGGGTCGAGATCGTCGATCCACAGGTCATACGCATCGAGCTGGCCCGCCCGGCGCCGGAGCTGCCGGCGCTGCTTGCCCACCCAGCCCTGTCACCGCTTCATCCCGAGACACCGAAGCAGGTCGATGGTCCTCCATCGATCACTGCAGGGCGCCATCGGGTCGAGACCCTCGAAGACGATCGCATGGTGCTGACGCCGACGACGCCGGGTGTGCTGACGTTGGACTACACGGTGTGCCATGCCCCTGCGCAACTCACCGAGGCCATCGCTCAAGGGCGCATCGATCGCAGCGGCCGATGCCCTGTTGATCCCCCGAGCACACCCGGGCCCGGCTGGTTGGAGCAAGGGGCCGAGGTGAGATCGCTCGAGGTCATGGGGCACCTGCCACCCTCTCTCTGGCAGGCGCTGTCACAGACCATCGATCGCGATGTGCTGGTGACACAGGTCACCGAAGCCCAAGACCCGGCCTTGAGCCTCGACGCCGAGGACACAGTCTCGGCCGACGCGCGCTCTCGAGACGACATCTTCGGGTTCGACCCCACCGCCGCGCGCGCCGCTCTGGCCCAACACCCCATCGAGCACCTGACGCTGTATCACGACCCCGTCGAGCCTCTCCCCTGGCTCGCGAAGGCCCTCGCCCGCATGTGGCACCGTCACCTGGGCATTGTCGTGCATGTGCAGACAGGCACCTGGCCGATGACCGAGGTTACTCGGGGCCCAATGCTCGCCCTCAAAAACACCAACGCTGTCTCAGAGCAGCCCCCCGCCCAACTCCTAACGCTCTCCGAGCGCTGGACCGGACACCCGCTGAGCGATCCGTTCACCGAGGCCCTCGTGGAGCGTGCCCTCGGCGAGCCCTCTGCTGATCTCAGATCAGCCCTCGCCGCTCAGGCCCGCGCCCGCCTCCAGGGGGTGCAGCGCCTGCCGCTCTACACACGACAACAATGGCAGTTCATACGCTCGACAGATTGAACGTCGATCAGTGATGTCGCTTAGGGGGTGGGGCCGCAGACCGCCTCGTTCCACCAGATGGTGTGGCGGCCATAGCGGGTGCCGTACTTCGCGGCGATGCCATACTGGGCGCCATCAGGGTGGCCCAGGGCTTCGGCGATGAGGCCATAGAAGCGATCGAGATCGAAGCAGCGGGGATCACAGTGGCCCCAGAATGCCCGGTCGTCCCAGAAGTGGGTGGTCACCTCGGGCAAGTAGCCCGCCTTGAGGGAGGCCTGCAGGTAACGCTGAGCTGCGCCCTTGTACTGCTCGTCGGTGTACCCCTCGAGGGCCACGGGCTCGTCACGGTTGAAGCAATCACTGCCCAGGCTCTGGATCAGCTCGATGTTGAGGGCGCGGCCGATGCGATCGTTGCGGGCCTCGAGGTAGGGCATCGCCTTTTTGCAGGCCTCGGACACCTCGTCTTTGTGGCCAGGGAAGATCACTGCGTCGACCCCGGTGCCCATCCCATCGAGCTCCATCTCGGCGAGTGTGCAGAGATGCTCTATCGTCCAGGCTGACGTGGTGTAGATGCGCCCCTCGGTGGCGGTGAGCTCCTTCAGCGCCTTCTCGGTCTCCGATTCGATCTCTTCTGCAGTGAGTCCCAGGCCATCGAGGGCATGCTCCAGGGCCGTTGACTGCGCATCGGGATAAGTGAAGGACCACACCACCCGGCTGACCTGGGCGATCTCGTCATTGCTCAAGATGTCGGTGCCGCGCTCGTGATAGCTGGACGGAGGCCGGCGCGGGCTGAAGATCTCCGGCCGGGTCACGAAGGTCTCTCCGTCACGGTGAATGAAGACACCAGGGCCATGGCCCAGAGGTCCGCGACCCTCGGCCACCAACCGCTCGTAATAGCTGTCAGAAGAGATGCCTGCGGTGTCGTGCAGCACGAAACGGGGCTCGGCGAGCTTGAGCGACTCGAAGTCGAGGTCGACCCCTGATCCGCTCAGAGCGCTGAGGATCTTCTGCTCCAGGTCAAAATCGACAGCGGTGAAGGCATAATTGCCCGAGTCACCCCCGATGCCGTCGTCTTTGTCACTGCCGGTCCCATCGGGGCTGCCCTCTGCCTCTGGCATCTCCGCAGGCTGGCCACCGGGCTCGCCGTCAGTGGAGTCACCACACCCCACCATCCACAACGCCATGACAGCGCTGAACCAGAGAGGACGGCGAGACAATGCACGTGACAGCATGGGACACCTCGATGCACATGAACCGATGTACTCTGTTGTAGCAGGAACCATGCCCGGATTGAACGGGCGTATGACATGCACACGATGCCATATATCGCCGGACTCAAAAGATGAGTTTGGGCTCCAGGTGAGGGCGAATCCGCGCTTGTGGCAGATCAGGCGTCGGCGCCCCACGAGGCACGCTGCGCATTTTGATGGCCAGGGTGTACCGGGGCAGCTCCGCAAGAGCCGTCGGGGGTCGAGCGCCATGACGCAACGCGCCACGGAACAGCGCCCCACGGCCTGGCCGGGGGACCACCGGCAACCGGCCATCTTCGTCATCGTCGTAGATCACGGTCTCGCCGCCCCAGTCTGCCGCCCACCGGGGGCAGGCGGAGTACACCAGCGTCAAATCGCGATCCACAGGCCAGCAATCGGTGTGAATGACAGGGGTGTCCGAGGGCAAAAGGCAATCTGCGTAGATGCGGCTGACGTAAAAGTCTTCTCTGGGAAACAGATCGACCAGCAAGCCTTGCACGCGGCTGTGCAGCCACGAAGACCGGAAGTTCTCCAGCTCGACCTCCAGTGAGAACCGCCTGAGGTGTGACGTGGCCTCTGTAGAATGCTGCAGCCGCGCGAACTCGGCGGACTCCAGCGCCTCGAAGAGGCTCTGCTGCTCCGCCTCGGTGGCCAGCCCGTCGAGAATGAGAGCCTCTCGACCACTCACCTCTATCCGATGGGAGACACGGGGGCCTGTCGGGGTGGGCGCCTGGGCCTCTTCGGGGGTGACCAGCGCCCCCATGGTTTGGAGCGTCTCCACCAGCCCGAGCCCCTCATCACCAAAGCCCGCTGATTCGAGGGCTTCAGCCACGGTGCGACGCCCGTCGAAGGCATGCACCAGCGCCACCGCCCGCGGCGGCAACGCCACCTGTTTCGGCTCCAGCCCACGGCGCAACAGCAGACGGTTGCTGTTGTCCCAGCGCAAGCTCAAGGCCTCGTGTCTCTGGAAGACGAGATCGCGCATGTCGCTCTCCTCGCAGTGCGTGCGGGAGACTAGAGCAGAATCGAGCACCTGCTGCCAGAGCACACGGCCTACAACCTGGGTTTGCGGCGACGGCCACGACGACGGCCCACCAGATCAGGCTCGAAGGCGGGCAGCCCCAACGCCATCCCCCGGTCTTTCATGATCTGCACTTGTCGCGCCCGGGCATCCTGTACGTCCGAGCGCCCCTCGGGGTCATGATGCAGGTTGAACAGCTTCGCCTGAGTGGCGTGACGCGCCACCTCGAGCTTCCAGTTGTGCTCGATGAGCACTCCACGGGCTGGCTCTCGTCGGCGGTTGAGCAGCTCGGCGTACAGCCACCGGGGCTCGAGCCCCCGGCCGGCGAGGGCGGGCCACAACGAACGCCCCACGAGGCCCGGCAGCGCCTCGGGGTGGCCACTCAGCTCAAGCATCGTCGGCGTCAGATCAGCGATGGAGACGGGGGTGTTGATCGTCCGTGGCGGCAACGCCGGCAGGCAAATCATCAGGGGCACCCTCAAGTCATCCTCTTCGAGATCCGGGCGGTGGTGACGATCGAAGCGAGCCCCTGAAGTGCCCGCGATGATCAAAGCTGCTCGATAGACATCCTCGCGCCCCCACAGAGTCGCCACGAGGGGGGCCAGCGCCTGATCGACGGCGGCGATCTCTGCCTGGCCATCGCCTTGCTGAGAGCGCCTCAGATCAGTCAGGTGGGTCCAGGCGAACCAGGTGGGATCGTCGTCCCCCTGACCCTGCGTGTTGATCCAGCGCGTCATGTTGGTGATGGCCTCTGTGGCTGAGGGCGCCACCTCCATTTCACCAACCGGGCGCGTCACGGGTTGCCATGTGTCGAAGCCCTGCTCCAGCCCCGAGACCCCCTGACGGAAATACCAATGGGCGGGGAAACCGCCTGTGCTCACGCCTCGGGCGGACAAGATCTCGGCGATGAAGTTGTTCTGAGGCTCGAAGTGCACAAACCGCCGACCATCGCCTTCAAGGGTGGACAGCCAACGCCCGGAGAGCGCCACGGGCACCCCTGCAAAGGGCGCAGGGCTCGTGGTGTATGCGTGAGAGAAGCGTACGCAGTGGGGCTTGAGGGCTTCGAACACGGCGGGGCCCTTGCCCTCGATGCCATATGCAGCGTCGACAGAGAGGGACTCGACGGTCACCAGGGCGATGCTGTGGGGCCAGTGCGGCGCCCCCTGCACCACGTTCGACAAGGGCTTCGGCGGCCCTGCCTGAGGCACGACCGGATCAGGCGCCGGCGGACCCATGACCACGGGCGCTGGCAAATCGACCCCATCGCAATCCTCATCGATGCCATTGCCGGGCATGTCCAGAGCGCCAGGGTGTGTGCTGGCGAGTTCATCGTTGCAGTCGACTCCACCAAAGGCTCCAGGGAACCCGTCCTCGTCTCCGTCGAAGCTGCTCCGAGCCCAACTGAGCACCACAGGGCCAGCGCCTTCGCCCTTGGCGAGCACGAGACGATCCTCGAGGCTGCCGAGGGAGAGATGGGCGGTCAGCAATGCCACGAGGGGCCACACTGACACGCCCCACGCCCACCAGATACGCTGCGACGCAGGCCGCGCCATGACCCAGCGCTGCCAACGGGCCACGCAGCGCTCACCCATAGCCCACCAGGCCACGAGCCAGCCCACCACGGCGCCTTCCGGCCCCGGAGACAGCCCCCACGCCATACTCAGCCCGGCGAGGGCCCACCATCGACCAGGCCGCACCCAGCGGCGCCACCGCGCCGTAGAGGCCGTGGCCCCTCGAGCCAGGCGGCGAGCCAGGATCGGGCTGAACACCATTGCCGCAGCCATGCCGCCCAACATCATCAACCCGCGATGTGCCAGAGGATCGATCGTGTGCACCCACCACCCGAGCCCGACGCCCACACAGGCCATCAGACCTTGAGCAGCGCGGGCACACCGAGGCAAAAAATGAGCGGGGGCCCAGAAGCGGGTGATGCTCGGCGCGCACAAGCTCCGCCCGAGCATCGCGCCCACCAGCCCACCAGCCACGGCGAGGGCCAGGCTGATGCCCACCACCGGCGTCTCTGCGATCCAGGCTTCCACTGCGCCGACGAGGGCACCGACGACACCACCGGCGAGGGCATGACCTGAAGGGGGCTTGAGGGCATTTCGGCTTCGGCGACTCACGGCGCCTCCCGATGAACAAACACATCACCTGGGGGCGTCTGGGCCCCCGGCATTGTGATCAGCAATGTGATAGAAACCCCGAGACACCCGACGCCGTGTGAGGCCTGACGATGAACTTTGCTCTGCTGCGCGCCCCGAGCCGGGGGCTGCTCGCTTTCTCTCTCGCCCTGCTCACCCTCAGCCTCGGCCTGAGCCTGAACGCACCGGTGGCGCACGGGCGCAGCCCGGCCAAGGCCCTGAAGGGGCGGGTGATCCTGTCGACCACCCCTTTTCCCTTCAAGTTCAAATCGAACTCGGCGTTCATCAAGCACATGAAGAAGGTCGACACCAAAGCCTTCAACCTTGAAAAAGGTCGGCAGACCAACGTCGAGCTGATGGCATTCTTCGGCAAGGCCATCAAAGCCACCGAGGTCACGGCCACCATCTACGACATCACCGAGAAGCCCCAGGAGATGGTGGAGACGTTCCCCATCTACCTGCAGGGCAACAAGGCCGAGCAGATCGTGGCGAGCAACTTCGCCCTCGACCTCGACAGCTATAAGCTCGAGCGCCGCTACATGCTGGTGATCACGATGGGTTACCGGGGCAAGATGCTGGCAAAGACCACCTTCGCGGTGAAGGCGACCGCCGCCCAGCGCGCGGCGATGAAAGCGGAGCAGAAGGCCGCCCAGAAGGCCATGGACATGGAATAAGGTGCGCTAACGCACGCACCTGAAGCCCACCTCGGGCAAGCTGCTGCGGGGGTTCATCAGCAACGGGAAGTTCCGCCACGTGAGGGTGCTGAACGCCGCCGCTGATCCGTAGCTGCCCCCCCGCACGGGGATGAAGTCCTCGATCCCACCCTCCAGAGCAGGCGGATCCCGCTCCGGCACACGGCTGTAGTACTGGGGGTCGTACACGCCCGCCACCAGCTCGTGCACGTTCCCGCCGAAGTCGAAGCCGCCGTTGTCGTTCACGTCACCTGCCGTCGACATCACCTGCAGGGGGCCGTCATTGCAGTTGTTCACGTTGGCGCGAGCGCAATCTGGAAGCGCGTTGCCCCAGGGGTAGCGAATGCGGGCCGTGCCGTTGCTGCCTCGGGCCGCCCGCTCCCACTGGGCCTCAGTGGGCAAGCTGCCTCCAGCCCAGTTGCAGTATGTCGACGCCTGGATCTGGTTCACGAAGACCACTGGGTGATTCACGAAGGCCGGATCCTCGTATCGCAGGCTCGAGGAGAGGTTGGGGTTGCGGTAGGGCGGCCGGCAACGGTTCGCCGCCACACAGGCCGCGTACTGACCATTGGTCACCTCGTGCACCTCGATGGAGAACGCGCTCAGAGTGATCTCGCGCTGAGGCACCTCGTCGCAGTTCTCGTCGTTGTCAGGGTTCTGAGCGCACGAGGCCTGATCAGCATCCTCGCTGCCCAGCAAGCTCGGCCCTTCAGGGATGGAGATGAGTTCCGTGCGCAGATCGCTGGGGCAGCCGTCATCGACAAAACCATTGCAGTCATTGTCGACGCCGTCACAGGCCTCGTCAGCCCCAGGGAAGGTGCCCGGATCGCTGTCGTTGCAGTCACCGGCCCCACCGGCTACTCCGTCACCGTCGTTATCGGCGTCGCCGTCACAGGCGTCGCCCACCCCGTCGCCATCAGAGTCGGCCTGATCGGGATTCACGCTGCCGCCACAGTTGTCGCAGGCGTTGCCCACCCCGTCGAAGTCCAGGTCGGCCTGTCGCGGATCAGGATCGTTCGGGCAGATGTCGTCGGCGTCGGCGATGCCGTCACCATCAGCGTCATCTGTGGGGCATTCGGCGTCAGCACCGCTGCAATCGTCGTCACGGCCGTTGTCGCAGGTCTCGACGTTCCCAGGGAAGATGCGGGCGTTGGCGTCATCGCAGTCGCCCTGAGCCACACTCACCCCGTCGCCGTCCATGTCGACCTCGTCACAGCGCAGGTCACGGCCATCGCAGTCCTGATCGATCCCGTCGTCGCACGTCTCCAGACGCCCGGGGGTGATCAAGATGTCGTCGTCGTCGCAGTCACCTTCCTGCTCGCTGAAGCCGTCCCGATCCCGGTCCACGTTCTCGCAGCTCAGATCCTCGCCGTCACAGTCTTGATCGATCCCATCGCCGCAGATCTCGGTGCCGCCGGGGAACACGCGGGGGTTCGCGTCGTCGCAGTCCCCTGCAGAGACCGAGACGCCATCGCCGTCGCCGTCTTCCTCACCGCACACCAGATCAGAGCCGTTGCAGTCCTGATCGATCCCGTCGCCACAGATCTCGTCTGCGAGCGGGTTGATGGTGGGATCACCGTCGTTGCAGTCACCGAGCTCTGTCGAATACCCGTCGCCGTCCGCATCTCCGTTGGGATCGGCGGCCTCGTCGCCTCGATCGACGCACGCCCCGAGCAGCCCGACGCAGAGGAGTCCCACACACAGTGTGCTCGGCCTCAGAACGGCCTCACTCCATGAGAACGTCGACGATCTTGTCCAGCTTCTTCTTGGCCACACTTTTGAACTCCCGACCGAACTCTTTGTAGAAGTCCTCAGCGAACCCCTTGGGGTCATCTTTGAACTTCTCAGCCAGCTCGTGATTGCGAAACTCGATGCCGGTGAAGAACCCGCCCCCAAACCCCAGGGCCACCAACAACAACAAAGACAGAATGCGCATCGAATGCAGCTCCACGGGCCCCCCAGGGCCCCTCTCCTGCATGATCTGCGCAGGGCAGGCCTACACCAGCCCCGACCAGATCAACAGAGTCCCCTGTAACAGAAAGGGCAGGGCGAGGGCGAACAACGCCCGGCCGAAGACGGCGTTGTGGGCCAGGCGCAACCCGCCCACCAGCAAAATGACGTCCAGGAAGGCCCCGATGAGGTGACCCACCAGGGGGATCACCAACAACAGGTGGGTGACCCGACCATAGGCGAAGACCCTGAAGGTGGCCTCTGCAGATCTGCGCGGGCCCCCGTAAAGCCCCAGGCCCAGATGCGTCAGCGCGGCGGCGATGCCCATCTCCAGCAGGGCGGCGACGGGCACCAGGGGCAAGAGCAAGAGGGGGCTTCGGGTCTCGGTGAAGCCCGTGAGGTGGTCGAGCAACACCAGCGTGGGGCTGGCCCACACCGCCTGACCCGCGAGGCTGGCCCGGAAGGTGAGCGCCAACTCGCCGATGAGGGTGCACACCAGAGCGAAGATGAGCGGGGTGCGCCAGTCCCCCTTCGACCAGGGCACCCCTTGCATGAACTGAAACGGCGCAGTCACGGCGCTCACGCAGGTGGCCCACAGGGCACTGACCGCGCTGGGGAACCGGCCTGAGGCCTCCCAGGGGATCAGATCTTCTGCAGATGGCTCGGGTGGCCACGCAACATCTGCCGCGGCAGGCGCTTTGGGCACCCCATCACGCGTGTCGAGCTCGATCCCCGTGGCGAGACCTTCCATCACCGGGCAGGGCAGGCCTTCGGCGGTGAAGGTACACACGGCGAGGCCGTCGGCGTCCACGCGACGCATCTCGGCGCAAATGGGCTTGAGACATCGAGTACAGATCGCCTCTGCAGGTCGATCCGGGTGCAAGGTGCACCGACGAGGCCCGCCTTCGGACGAGGGGGCCCCTGAGGGATCCTCAGGTGAGGTCGTCACTTCTTGCGCTGCTTCTTTCGAGCGGCGCGGGCCTTCTTGTTCTTCTTGCGCGCAGTGGCCTTGGCCTTGCGCTGGGTCTCACCGGTCTTCCGGGCCCCGCCGGGGGTGCCCGGGGGCAGGTAGCCCTTGGGCAGACCAGGCAGCATGTCGTGGATGTCGGCGCCAGCAGGCAGGCTGCCGCCGGGCATCATCCCAGGCATCATCCCAGGCATCATGCCGCCACCGGCGCCGCCGGGACCGGGGACCCCGAACTGGCCGAAGACGTTGCCCATGTCCATGCCCTTGAGCTGCTGCATCTGGGCGAACTGCTTGAAGCCCGGCAGCTTGTAGAGCAGGTTGCCGCCGCCCGGGGAGCCGATGGCCCCCATGATCTTGCGCATGGCCTTGAAGCGGCCGATGAGCTCGGTGACCTCTTGGGTCTCGGTGCCCGAGCCCTTGGCGATGCGATTGGCGCGACCCTTCTGGCGCTCGATGAGCTCGGGCTTGCTGCGCTCCTGCTTGGTCATGGACTGGATGATGGCCTCGATGCGCACGAGGGCCTTGTCGTCCATCTGGGCGCCCTCAGGCAGCCCGTCGGAGAAGAAGGGCAGCTTCTCCATGAGATCGCCGAGAGAGCCCATCTTCTTGATGGTGCGGATCTGCTCCAGGAAGTCCCACATGTCGAACTTGCCGGAGAGCAGCTTCTTGGCGTCTGCCTCGGCCTGCTCCTGGTCGATGACCTCTTCGAAGTCTTTGACCAGGCCCACGACGTCGCCGAGGCCCATGATGCGGCTGGCGAGGCCCTGAGGCCGGAACTCTTCGAGGGCGTCGAGGCCCTCGCCCATACCGAGGAACTTGATGGGCTTGCCGGTGACCGACTTGATCGACAGCGCCGCACCACCGCGGGCGTCACCGTCGAACTTGGTCATGATGAAGCCGCTGATGCCGATGCGCTCGTCGAAGGTCTTCGCGGTGCGCACGGCGTCTTGGCCGATCATGGAGTCGACGACGAGCAAGGTGTTGTCCGGCTTGGTCCGGCCCTTGATGTCGTTGAGCTCGGCCATCAAGGCTTCGTCGATGGCGAGGCGGCCGGCGGTGTCGAAGATGACCACGTCGCGACCGCGGCTCTTGGCGATCTCCAGCGCGTCGGCGCAGATCTTCGGCGGGGTCTGGCCCTCTTCGTGATAGACGGGCACGTCGAGGCGCTGGCCGAGGACCTTGAGCTGGTCGACGGCGGCGGGGCGGTAGATGTCGGCGGCGACCAGCATGGGACGCCGGCCCTCGCCGATGAGGAACTTCGCCAGCTTGCCGGTGGTGGTGGTCTTACCAGCACCCTGCAGACCCACCATCATGATGGTGGTGATGCCCGCGCTGTAGTTCAGGCTGGTGTCGACGGGCCCCATGAGCCCTTCGAGCTCGTCGAGGCAGATCTTGACGAAGCGGTCGCCGGCGGTGACCGAGCGATCCATGCCCTCGCGCTGACCGACATCGACCACCTGGCCGAGGCTCTTCTCCTTCACCCGCTGGATGAAGCCCCGGACGACCTTGAAGTCGACGTCGGCCTCAAGCAGCGAGACGCGCACCTCGCGCAGCGCCTCGTCGATGTTTTCCTCGGTGAGTTCCCGCTTGCCCTGGAAGCGGTGGCGCAGTGAGCGGAAGCCTTTGCTGACGGTCTCGAGCATGGTGTCTTCGTTATCGCTGTATGGGGGGTGAAGGGGGCCGCTGTCGATGTGCTCGCAGAGGCCACGCCTGGGGCCCCAGGCTGGTCAAAACAGTCGTCGCCCAAGTGATTTGAGGCGGCTCAAATCATGGGCAAAATCCGTTGGACTCTAGGGATCGCACAGGGCATTGTCAATCGGTTGAACGGCCAGCTCAGCAGGAGGGCAGACATTGAGCGAACCGCAAAAGAGCGCTCGACCAGAGGCTCGCAGCCTCACGGTCGAGGCCATGCTTCGCGAGATTCAGAGTGGTCGCTTCCGAGTGCCTCACTTCCAGCGGGCCTTCAAGTGGAAGTCCACCCATATATGCAACCTCTTTGACAGCCTCTATCAGGGGTATCCGATCGGCAGCCTCCTCGTCTCGGAAGACACAGGCGCTGCTGAAGTGCGCGCCTTTGGCCCTGTCACAGTGGAGAGCTCTGAGCGGCACGATGCCTGGTTCATCGTCGATGGTCAGCAAAGAGTCGTCTCCATCGCGGGCGCGCTGCTGCATCCGGACGATCACCCTCGAGGTGACGTACACGCGATCTGGTTCGACCTCGAAACAGAGACCTTTCACCGCCTGAGCAGGCGCGAACCCCCGCCCACTTGGGTACCACTCAACGCAGCCCGAAGCTTCGAGAGCATGCTCAGGTGGCTCACCAGTTGGCCGCTCAAAAGCACACGACCTGAGCTGGTCTCGAAAGCTCAAACCCTCGTCAGCCGACTCTTGGGCTACACGATCCCGATCTATGTGTTGCGCAACGCTGACCGGCAGACTTTGGTCAGGGTGTTCGAGCGCATCAACACGTTTGGTGTGGCCATGCGGCGCGATGAGGTCTTCGATGCGCTCAACAGCAGAGGTCAAATACGCCCCATCGAAGACATGGGGCGCAGGCTTGAGCGAGAGGGTTTCGGGGCCATCAACCCAGGCTGGCTCGAGCAAATCGCTCAGGCGGTCATCCGTGCCGAGCCCACGGCGGCGTCTGATCATGGGCGCGCAGTGGCGCTCGCCGAGCCCGCCATCAGACGTACGCTGACCTTTCTCAGGGAGGACGCGTGCATTCCTCACGTCAAGCTCTTGCCCCACAAGTTGCCTTTCATTGTGCTGCCTGGCTTCTTCCTCAAGCACCCACACCCCACACCACGTGTCCGCACACTGCTGACGTGGTGGCTCTGGCGGGGCACCTTGAGCGACGCACACAGTCGCCCCAACAACACCGAACTCAGGCGCCTGTGGGACGCAATCGACGAAGATCAGGCGGCGTCTGCCCAGCGTATATTCGAAAGCACTCAACAGAGCTGGACTGAGGTATCGCTCACCCCACAGCTTGAGAGCCCTTGGAATGCAGGGCACGCCACGAGCAAGCACATCGCCGCAGCCATCGTCGCCGCCAGCCCCCTCCATCCCTCGACAGGCGCGCCCATCTGGCCCGATGAGGAGGCTTTGGGTGATCCCAGCAAGCTATTTCTGTCGCCCTTTGGGCGAGGCGGCCCCATCAGCAGCCGCTTTTTGTTGACTGATCCAGAGGGACTTCCACTCACAGCCGGGCAACAACAAGCAGCCTTCGAGACGCTGTATGAGGCATCAGCTTCCATCAAGGCGAGTCACGGCCTCGATGAGGCGTTCGTACGCGCCATCAGGGCAGGCGACGACTCGACAGCAACGCAAATACGCCACCAAAACCTCGCCCCGATGTTACGCACTCAGTTCGAATGGCTGACTGGCTTCGGGCGAAGCACACGGCCGGCGGTCAACTCCATCATCGAGCGCGCCCACAAGGTGATGGCTTCGTGACCGAAGCACGCGCCGTCACAGTCCGTCTATATGGTTCGCCTGTCGGTCATCTGGAGGCCCTGGGTGATGCCGCCGAGACATACAGGTTCGAGTTCGCCCCAGAGTGGCTCTCTCGACCTGACCGCCCAGTCTTGGGTCAGCAATTCGAAGACCGCCAGCCTGGCCCTCTGATTTTTACCAATGGTGGCCTGCCGCTCTGGTTTAGGGGGCTCCTGCCCCAAGGGCGGCTGTTGCGTATGCTCAGCCGGCGCTGGGGGCTCGACCCTGACGATCACCTCGATTTGCTCATCGCCCTGGGCGCAGATCTGCCAGGTGCAGTGACCATCAACCAAACCTCTCGGCGACACAGCGCCACTGACATCAGCCCCGCTCCGACCTCCCACCCTGCCGACGCGACAGACCTTCAACTCTCGTTCAGCCTCACGGGCGCGCAGTGGAAGCTCTCGGTCAAACCCGGAGAGCGAGGCCTCATCGTGCCTGTACGCGGTGAGTCTGGAGACTGGATCGCGAAGCTGCACGACCCAGAATATCCGGGCCTACCCCATGTGGAGTTCAACACGGCATGTTGGGCACGCGCCGCTGGCGTACACACCCCAATGTTCAGGATGGGGCACGTGGATGAGTTTGCCCACCCTCTCCCAGTGGAGATCCCCACTGGGGATGGGCACCTTTTTTTGAGTCGTCGCTTCGACCGCAACCCGGTCTGTCATATGGAAGATTTCGCTCAGATCCTCGATCGCCCAGATCAGCAACGAGGCATCAGCGAGGACGTCGCGGCGATCCTTGCGTTGATTTGCCCCGAAGATCTGCGCGCATTTGTCGAACGCCTCGTGTTCTGTGTGCTGAGCGGCAACGGAGACGCACACCTCAAGAACTGGTCTCTTACCTACCCGGATCGCCTCAACGGACGCCTCAGCCCAGCGTATGATCTGGTCTCTACGGTGCTTTTCTTACCCAATGACAACCTCACCTTACCCATCGGGGGGCACCGGGCGTTTGACCACATTGATCATCACGCCTTTGAGCCGCTCGCCCGGGTCACCCGACATGACTTTGCCGAGATCGGTCAGTGGGTGCGCGAAGCCGCCCAACGGGTGAGAGCGGCATGGCTCGCCGAGGGTGGCTTTGACTTTACCGCGTCTCAAAAGAAGTCTCTTGAGGCCCACATGGCCCGTGTCCCGTTGGTTGGTTGAGGGCGCAGCTCGATTTTTTCAACTGGCTGAGGACGAGACAGCGGGGTGCAGCTCAATGGCAAGCACAAAGACTTCAAGGGGTTTTTACCGTATGAGTGAGCCAGATACGCTCGTTGGTCGGTGGGTGCTGTTCCCGTGGTTCGAAGAGCACGGCGAGGCACACTTTCACCGGATGATGTAAACATCGCCAAAGAGATACGGCCATACGGGAAGCTCTTCTTCGTCGCGCATCGAGATGGGAATTACCTGAGCGCCAAGTGGGGCGATCTGACCATTCGGCTCACCCCGTCGCTCGCCAAGCGTGTAGACCAGCCCTTCCATGCCATAGGCAGCACGCTCACTCTTCAAGATGGCCGCTCAGCCAAGGTGCTTGAGGTTCAATGGCACCATGGCCGTGCGGAGCCTTTCTATATGCTCGAGGTCGAGGGCAAGAAAAAATCTAAACGATATTGGTCTTCGGACATACGCGAGCAAACCTGTTGAAGGCATCCTGTCGGCCGCAGCGCTGCTCTGACCGAAGCCCTACCTCAAGGTGTGTCGACGCGCCCCCACCGCCAGGCCCCCCCAATCACGATCAGCACCCCAAGAAAGAACAACCCGGTGCTCGCGGAGAAGCGCCACGGCGCAAACCGCATGGCGATCGTGTGCTGCCCCGGCGGCACCACCACCCCGCGGAACAGGTAGTTCACCCGATGTACCTGGGCCGGCTGACCATCGACGGTGGCCTCCCAGGCGGGATACCAGGCCTCGAGGAACACCGCGAGGCCGCCCGTCTCACTGTCCACCGTGGCCTCGAGTTCGTCTGGCGTGATCCGTGTGAGGCGCCCAGGTGTGGCAGCGCCCGCCTGGGCCTTCACCAGCGGGCGGACCTCGTCGGCAACATCGGCCTCGGCCATCACCGCCACCGCACCGGCCTTGGCCCTCAACCAGCGATCTCGAACCCTGGCCTCGTCTTTGACCACCTGCACGTTGGGGTACACCGCCACCTGAGGCGCCGCCCCTTCAATGCGCCAAACCCCCTTCTCCAACTCCACGAAGCCTTTGTCGCGCTTGATGGCCCCGAGCTGCATGCGGTGGGGCAGCATGCGATGGCGGGGGCCCCGCAGGTAGTGGCCGGCGCCGAGATGCCGCAACAGTGAGGGCTGACGGCGGGTGCGCTTGATGATGTCGTTGTAGCGGCGAGATCCTAGCGGGTCACCCTCGTACCCGCTCACGTCGCGTACGGCGAGGCGCACGCCCGGGCGGTACATCAAATAGTTGTCGTCATAGAGCCTGCCGGCGAGCACATCGTAGCCGATGCGCTCGATGACCGTGTCTCGCTCGGTCTCGGGCACTGGGAAGAAGTTCGATCCATGGACCCGGCTGCTCCCAGCCCATACGGCGATGACCGTGGCAGGCACCACCGCCCACGCCCACGCAGGAATACGCTCACCTTCGGCTTTCTGTCGCACCATCAGGATCACCACCCCCACCACCAGCAGGGCCAGCAGGGCCCCGAGGGCGAGGGCTTGCTGCTCGAGGCTCTTCGCTGCCTTGCCCCCCTGCCCCGCCATCACCGCGGCACCCACAGCGAAGCCCACGATGGTCACCAGAGCCACGCCACCGCAGATCCAGGCGAAGCGACGTCGGGCAGCGGCGTCGGCGCGCATCACCGCGGTGATGCCCACGGCGGCCCACACCGCCAGCCCCGCAGAGCAGAGCGCCGCATAGCGATGGGGCCCACGGAACAGCCCAAAGGGCGGCAAGATCGAGGCGAGCCCCTTGAGCAGGAACCCGTTGCCGCCCAACGCCACCAAAGCGCCAAAGAGGGCCAGCATCGCCGGCCACGCCGAGTCTTTGGGCCGCCGCCAGAGCGCCGCGCCGGCAAAACACAGCGCCAGCAGCCCATAGTGGAACCCACGGTTGTTCACGTCGGGCAGGAACAACCCCAGCAATTTGTAGGGGGTCAGATCGGTCCTCAATACGAAGCTCGCGCCTCGAGCAGTCCGCACCGACTGCGTGAAGACCTCTTGCACAGGCAGTAACGCCGGCGCGCCGAGCAGCACGGTCACCACGGCACCGAGACCCAGCGCCACCAGGAGGGGCTTGAAGTACGCCAGACGCTCACCTGCATGGGCGCGCCATCGCCGCACCACGCCATCGACGAACATGAAGGCCACCCCGATGAGCATGTAGAACAGCGAGGGCGGGTTCCCGGCGAGCACAGGCAGAGCCATCACCCCACCGAGCATCACCCCCCGTCGCCAGCCTGGGCGCTCCATGACCCGGTCGAGGGCGATCCACACCCAGGGCAGCCACGAGATGGGCCACAACAGCGCAGAGGCGGCGAAAGAGATGATCGGCGGCGCCAGGGCGAACAGATAGCCACCGACCCAACAGGCGGGCGTCGCCTCACCACGTCGCTTCAAGAAGGCGAACATGCCCACCGAGCCGAGCACCAGATGCAGCCAGTTCTTCAGCGCCACGGACCAGTAGGGCATCTCGCCCCCGATCCACGCCAGGGGCCAGGTGAGCCAGTTCACCGGGTAGAACTGCCCCGCTTGCGGATCGGCATATGACGGGAAGCCAAGGCGCTCCCAGGGGTTCCACAGTGGGACGTCCCCCTGTGACAGCCACCGGGCCTGATAGGCCACGTCACCCCAATATTCGGTGAGCATGTCCCAGCCCAGGGCCTTCTTCTCTCCGAAAGGCGACCACAGGAACCAGAACACGGCGGCAAATGTGAGGGCATAGACCGCCGCCACCGGAAGCAGCTTCTTGAAGCTGATCGGCACAGGCGATCTCGAAGTGGAGGGGGTGCTCATGGGGCATGGGCATACCGCGTCGACGCGATGCGGCCAAGGCAGAAATCAGCTCGGGGCCTTCAGGTCCCCGGAGGGGCGATGACCACCATGTCCTCGATGAAGGCGGGATCCCCGCTGTTGCTCGTACGGCTCAGCACCTGCCAGCGGTTTCGGCCACAGTCGCCGGTGTCCACCCACACTTTCTCGATCTCCGAGGTCTCGTTGACGAAGGAGCTCTGCGTCGTGTTCGACCCTGTCCTGCCCCCGTCATCCCTGGCGGAGTCAGCCCAGCTCAGGCGCCGGAAGTCCTGGTAGCGATAGATGGTGGTGGGCACCACCCAGTGACCCCCCTGGCGGGTGTACCGGGTGCCTGCAGCGTTGGGCTGGTAGTAGCCAAATCGCACGATGACGATGTGCCCCGCCTCGAGGTGGTCGAAGATTTTACGTGGGTTGGTGATGTCGTAGTTCCCCAGGTTCCGGCACTCTTTCTGACCTTCCCGCGTGATGGTGAAGTCGTCAGGGAGCATCACCCTGAGGCCATCGACCATGCCGGAGATGTCGGTCCCGTTGACGGGATCGGTCTCCATGGCGTCGGCAACATCGGCGATGAGGCCATCACCCAGTCGCACCTTCAGCGCGTTGCCGACCAGCCTGGCAGTGCGCTCGCGGCCCGTGACACCGGCAGTGGTCTCCGGCTCGAGATCCACGTCTCCAGGATCGATCTCCGGAAACCCTTCCCGGGCGAAGTAGTTGAGCACGTTGGCGCCCGCCGTGGGCCCGCAGTACATCGCGCCCTGACGGCGCTCAGGCCCCCAACTGGCAGGATCACGGCTCTGATCGAGATCAGTCATCCCCTGAACGGTGGCCAGAAACGACACGCCATCGGCGCCTTCGACAGCGGTGATGTCGGCATGGGCTGTGGTCGAAGCAAAGGTCAGGGCTGCGAGGGTCAACAATCGGCGCATGGGATCACTCCTTTCATCGTGGTCGATGTGGAGTTCGCAGCCTCGGCACAGCATCTGACATACACACCCCAAAAGGGGTCACTGTGAACCGCGGGCACACTCCCCTGTGAACCGCAGGCACGGTCGTCGTGAAATATTCACCACAAATGCGCGAAACAGGGCTTTTTCGAGTTCGGCACGCATCGTGCTCAAGAGGTCAGGGTCTTTCGATTCACGTTTTTCCGGAGCACCCATATGAACGCGACCAACCAGCAGAAGCTCGACCAGCAAAAGCTCGCCCAGAAGCTCAAGCAGCAAAAGCTGCGCGCTGAAGACGCCGCCCTCGTACGTGCCGCTCAAGAAGACGACGCACAGGCCTTCCGCACCTTGGTGGAGCGCAACCAGCGCCGCGCCCACCACGTCGCCCTTTCGATCCTCAAAGACGCCGACGACGCCCACGATGCCACTCAGGAGGCCTTCGTCCGGGCCCACCGTAACCTCAAGCGGTTCAACGGCGAGTGCACGTTTTGGACATGGCTCTACCGCATCGTGGTCAACGTATGTATCGACGCCCGCCGCAAGCGCAAGCGCATGCCCACCGTGAGCTTCGAGGATGCATGGGCCGTAGGCAGTGAGGCGACGATCCTGCCCTTCTGCTCCGACATGCGCCTCGCTCACCCGGGCCACGCTCTGGAGCAGCAGGAGCTCGGCCAGATGCTCAAAGAAGCCTTCAACGGCCTGAGCGAGGCCCACCGCGACATCCTGATGATGCGCGAGGTGGACTGCATGAGCTACGCGGAGATCGCCGAGCGCCTCGGCTGCGCCCCTGGCACGGTGATGAGCCGCCTGCACCACGCCCGCCACAACTTCCGCAAGGCGTTTGGGCCTTACATGAAGCGCGGCGGGCGGCCGAAGAAGATCATTACGCGGTTGGCGGCCTGAGTGGGTGAGCGGACGGCGTGCTTTGGCACGGGCGCCGCTCAGGACACACACCGTTGAGCGACCAGTCCACCGGCACGAACTTCACCGACGGTGACCCTTCCACCACCTTCGCGTTGTACTTCTTGATGTACGCGATCGGATCCCCCAGATCCCCCTTGTACCACTCGAACAGCTGGCTCAAGTGCAGCGTGTCCCCCTCGCGGCGTACATAGCGCTCGTCAGCAGTGATGCGCGTCGCCGCCTGCTCCAGGCGATCCAACACATCCTCTTCCGAGAAGGCTGTGCGCTCCAGCGGAGCCGAGCCCTTCGCTGCCTTGCTCAGCACGAAGTGGATCGCCCCGTTGTGGCGGAACACCTCGCGGATCAACTCCTGCTCCACCGTGTCGAGGGTGACCTTCGAATCGCCCATGGCGTAGCCCACCCGCCAGAAGAAGCCTCCGCTGAAGTAAGCGTCCTGCACTGAGTTGAGCGGGCAGGACTCCAGCACCCCAGCGAGCACAAAGGCGTTGTAGGCGTTGATGTAATACGCCAGGCGGGCCTTGTCGGTCTTGAAGCGGTGAGGCGCCGAGGCCGGGCTCGTACCCCGGATCATGCCCAGGTAACGGTCCAGATCACCACGGGCGCCGGCGAGGGCCTTGTAGTCCACAGTGCCATCTTCGGCCACCACGCGCTGCAGCACTGTGGTCCAGGCGCTGTGATCGAAGCCCACCTCGGGTGGGGGCACCGGCGCCGCCTCCGGGCCGGAGATGCCACCAGGGCGGAGCCAGTACAAGGTGACCATCACCACAGTGGCGACGATCACCAGCCAGGAAGATTTGAGGAAGTTCATCGGCCCTCCCGAGGGATCAGCAGAGGGAGAGGCCGCGGGGCGGGGCTCAGGCGGCGAGGGGCTCCAGCGCCTCGGCCTCCATCAGGGAGCGCACCTGCTTGCGGGCTCGGTGCAGTCGGGACTTCACCGCCGGCACCGAGAGGCCAGAACGATCTCGGATCTGCTTGAGATCGAGGCCTTCCTCCACCCAGAGTCGCAGGATGCTGCCATATTGCGGCGGCAAGCGCGAGATGGCCCCTTCGACGCGGTTGGCGAGCTCGGTGCCCACGGCCATCTCGTCCGGGGAGAAAGGCCGGGAGCCTCGACCCATCACCGCGGCGCCGTCCACCGCCTGCTCGGAGTCGTGCAGGCGATCGTCGATCGAGTCGGTGCGACGACGGCGCCGGGAGCGCAGGTTCATGCGCACGCAGTTGAGGACGATGCGGGCGATCCAGGCCCGGAAGCCACCGAAGGTGTCGCCCTGGAACGTGTGCAGCTTGGTGAAGATGCGCAGGGTGACCTCCTGGGCCACGTCCTCCGCCTCGTCCGGATCACCGAGGGCCTTGAGGGCCCGCCAGTAGATGTCGTTGCGCAAGGGCTCGATGAGCGCGTGCATCGCCCGCTCGTCTCCGTTGCGGGCCTTGTCGAGGAGCATGGGGAACTCGGGATGCTCTGTGCGTGCCATGGGTACTGCCTTTCAAAATCTCTTGTGCGTTTACAACCTGGATAACGAACGACGTCTTCCCGTTGTTACTTTTTTTGTTACATTTAACCTCACACAAACGTTTTATGCTTTCATCACGAGCACTTGGCCTATTCAAAAAAAGCACTTCGTCTTCAGGCTTGAGTGAATGGGCCCTCTTCACCGAACATTGAGTCGACGACAGAAGGGCTCATGGAGTGAATGCGCCGATCAGCGTCCTCCTCGTGGAGGACAACGATGATGACGTGGCGATCCTGCGCCGCTATATCCGTCGCTGCCCGGGCAGCTGGCGGGTTGAAGTGGCCTATTCTGGGGCAGAAGCTCTAAAGGCCGCCCGCTTGCGCAACCACGACGTGGGGCTCCTCGACTACCACCTCCCCGATCAAACCGGCACCGAGCTGATCTACCGCCTGCGAGAGGCGGCGCCTGATCTGCCCCTGGTCATGCTCACGGGTCACGGCGACGAGCGCCTCGCCGTCGAGGTGATGAAGGCAGGCGCATACGATTACCTGCGCAAAGTCGAGCTGACCCCCGAGGTGCTCTACCGCACGCTCCACAACGTGCTCGAGCGCGCCCGCCTCGAGCTCGAAGTGCAGCAGGCCCAGAACCGCCTGCGTGAGTGGGCGATCCGCGATGGGCTCACGGGGCTCTTCAACCACCGGCACTTTCAAGAGCTGCTGCAGAACGAATACCTGCGCTCAGATCGATATGATCAGCCCCTGAGCTGCATGATGCTCGACCTCGATCACTTCAAGAGCATCAACGACACCTACGGCCACCCTTTCGGTGACGAGGTGCTCAAGCGAGTGGCCACCACCCTCGGTGGCGCAGCCCGGCAGGTGGACATCATCGCCCGGTATGGCGGTGAAGAGTTCGTCGCCGTATTGCCCAACACCGATCTCGACGGCGCGCTCAAGCTCGCAGAGCGCATCCGGAGCGAAGTGGCCGCCCAGCCCTTCGTCTTCGAAGGCCACACAGTGCATCTGACGGTGTCAGTGGGCGTGGCCACCACAGATGATCCCCGCGTGAACGGGGAGCGCGATCTCATCAAGCAGGCCGATGCCGCCCTCTACCAAGCGAAGTGGCAGGGCCGAAACCGGGTGCGGGTCATCGACCCCGCCCTGCCGGTGATGCCGACCCCCTCGTCGACCCAGGGCGCCCTGAGAGGCCTCACCCCGCCGCCGCTGTCCATGGGACACGCCGCCCTCGTGGCTCAACGGCTCGACGAGTCGGGCCGCAAGGCCCTGGTCAATCACCTCGTGGCCACAGTGGAGATGTACGAATCACGGGATCCGTGGTTCCGCAGCCATTCTGCCCGCACGGCCACTCTGGCCACGGGCTTCGGCGCCACCATCGGGGTGTCGACGGCAGAGCTCGCGGTGTTGAAGGTGGGGGCTCAGCTCCACGACATCGGCCGTCTGTCATTGCCTGATCACATCTGGTTGCAAGTGGCGCCGCTGAGCGCCGAGACCTGGGACCAGATCAAGAGTCACCCGGATCGGGGTGCTCAGGTGCTGGCGATGTCGGGGGCCCTCGATCAGGAGGCCCTCATCGCCCGACATCACCACGAGTGTTGGGATGGCACGGGCTACCCTGACGGCCTCGTCGGAGAGCAGATCCCGCGGCTGGCCCGCATCGTGGCCCTCGCCGATGGCTTCGCCGCCATGACCGCGCCCCGCACCTGGCGGCCGCCCATGAGCGCCGAAGAGGCCCTGAGTCACATCGAGAGCCTCGCGGGATCGCGCTACGATCCTGCCCTGGCCCCCCTGTTCGTCGAGCACATCCGCGCCCTGGCCATCACGGGACGCACCACCCCTGCTCCGGAGCCTGCGCGCTCCACTGAGGATTGATGGTGTCGGGGAAGATCACCTCGATCGCCGAGGAGCTCGGAAGTGTCTGAGAAGCCCCAAAAACAGCCACCGGTGAAGCCCCCGATTCACATCGTACTCGTCGAAGATGACGACAACGATGTTCGCATCATACGTCGGGCGATCCGCCGTGGGCACCTCAACAACACCATCACCGTGGTCCGCGACGGACAAGAGGCGCTCGATTATCTACACCGCCGCCCGCCCTTTGACGATACAGAGGCCTGGCCCTGGCCCGATTTGCTGTTACTCGACATCCACTTGCCTCGGATCAACGGCATCGACGTGTTGCAAATGATCAAGCGCGATCCCGAGCTGAACACCCTGCCGGTGCTCATGCTCACCACGTCGGCCCGGAGAGAAGACGTCGCGATGTCGTACATGCGAGGGGCCAACGGCTTCATCTGCAAGCCCATCGAGTTCGCCCGGTTCATCGAGGTCATCAACGACCTCAACGAGTACTGGACGGCGGTCTCGCGTGGGCCCTCGGACAGGAGATCAGGATGATGGCAGGCTCATCGGCGGTTCCAGCACACCCCCACCACGACGATCAAGCTCTGCAGCGCCAGCTGCAGCTCGCTGATCTCACGGCGAAGCTGAGCACCGCTGAAGACGAGCCTGCCCTGGTCTACGCCCTCACCGAGGCCCTGAGCAGCCTCGAGCCCACACACTGCATGATCCTCTGGGTCCCCCCTGACGCGGCACCCACTCTCTGGACCGCAGGCCCGGAGGGCTGCGACACCCGAGACGACGAGCTGACGCTCCAGGCTCGCCTCCGGCTCGAGCCCGGGGCCCCCAAAGGGCTGACGCCGAAACGCTGGGTGCACATCAACCGATCCTGGCGCCACTCGACGGCCCACACTCGGCTGATTTGTCACCCCATCCTGGTGCACAACCACATCCGGGGCATGGTGGCGGTCCGCGTACCCGCGGACCTCGGCACCGACAACGCCGATCTTCTGCGTATGCTCGTGGCCCGTGTGGGCCCGCCCATGGAGCAGCTGCGCCGCCTGAAAGGCCTGGCCCGCACCAACCAGGAGCTGGACCAGGCCAGTGAAGCCCTCAAGCGCACTCAGGCTGATCTGGTGAGCGCCGAGCGTATGGCCGCCTTGGGCCAGATGGCCACGGGGGTGGCCCACGAAATCAACAACCCCCTGGCCTATGTGAAGAGCAACATCGAGGTGATGCGCCACTACCTCGAGGCCCTCTCCGAGGTGATCAGGCTACACGGCGAAGGGGATCACGAGAGCGCGCGCATGCAGGCGGTGGATCTGCACCACCAGGGCCTCGTGGGCGAGCTGCGGGATCTGATCGACGAGACCACCGACGGTGCGGAGCGCGCATACAAAGTGGTGCGCGATCTCAAAGCTTTTGGCCCTCAGGCCACCTCGAGCTGGGTGAAGCTCGATCCGGCAGAACTGGTGCAGAACACGCTGCACGTGCTTCACGGCGACATCAAAGCCCGAGCCACGGTGACGGCAGAGATCTTCGACTCGCCTCTCGTCTACGGAGACACGGGCCGTCTCAGGCAGGCCCTCATGTGCTTGCTGGTGAACGCCGCCCAGGCGATCCCGCTCGAACGGCGAGGGCGCATCGAGGTGCGCTGCCGCCCTGAAGGCGATGGCGTGTGCATCGAGGTGGCCGACAACGGCGAGGGGGTCTCCGCGGAGCAGCGCAGCCGCATCTTCGAGCCGTTCTTCACCACCCGGAGCGGCACGCTGGGCAGCGGGCTGGGTCTGGCCATCGTCCGCGACGTGGTCCGCGGCCACGGCGGTCGCGTCGACGTCCGCTCTGTACCTGGTGAGGGCTCGGTCTTTGCCATCTGGCTGCCTCCCGCTCAGAGCCTCGCCGCCGAAGATCGCCCCACGGTGCTCTTCGTCGATGACGCCCAGGTCTGGCTGAACGCCTACCATCGCGCCTACAGCGCCAATGCTCGAGTGATTCTGGCTCACGGCACCACGGCGGGCATCAAGGCCCTGAGCCAGGAGCCCCACATCGACGCGGTGGTCTGTGATCTGCATTTGCCCGACCAGGGTGGGCAGCTGATCTACAACTGGCTGGCAGAGCACCAGCCTCAGCTCTGCAACCACTTCGTCGGCGCCACCGACGGGCCACACGACGACGGCATCCGTCGATTCCTCGACACCACCGAGCTGCCGGTGCTCTACAAATCTTTTGGGATGGCTGATCTCAACGAGGCCCTCGCAAAGGTCCTCGAAGACTGAGCGGGTGGGTCTGCTCAGGCAGGTCTGAACGACGCATGCCTCAGGGGGTGGGGGTGGCGCACTGGGCGGTGACCTGAGCGGCGCACTTCAAACCCTGAGCCACGATGGTGGCGATCATCTGACGACGGGCCTTCTTGCAGGCGGGGGTCTTGTAGTCGTCGCGGCACTGCTGCACACAAGCGCGCTTGTCGCCGCGGGCCTCTTTGAAGTCGCCGCGCTTGTCCTTGCGGCAGGCGCTCTTGCACTGACGCTTGGCCTTGCCCTTCTTGCCGTCACACTTGTTGAGGCAGCTCTTCTTGTCGTTGCGGGCATCGCCCTTGGCATCTCGCTTGTCGACGCGACATACCTTCTTGCAGTCCCGCAGGGCCGCACAGGCGTTTCGAGAAGCCTTGATCTTTTTAGCCACCTTGGTGCCCCCACCGACGCACCCGCCGATGGCCTGAGCGCAGGCCAGAGGGCCAGCGCTGGCGGTGCTGGGCAGCAAGAGCCCGGCGAAGAACAAGAACGCGATGGACATGATGGACTTGTGCATTTGATGTCTCCCTGTGTGTTTTTCCCTCAAACGTGGTCGCTCTCCTCGACCAAACGTTCGCCGACGGTGTGCTCTGTGAGGTATTCAACCTCACCTGGGGTTTTCTGACAGTTTTTCATGTCAGCCACCCATCTCCTGCACATGATCGGCCCTCCTTTTTTCGACACCCTGACAAAGTGTCTTAAACCCTCGAGCGATCACACTGACCCTTTGAGGCGAGTTGGGGTCTGTGTCAGGATGGTCACTCGTCCTCATAGAGTGAGTGCCCATGAAGTCACACCTCAAGATCGCGCTGGTGCTGACAGGCAGTGTGTCGTGCCTCAGCGCATGTGCGCCTCCAGAGCAAGTGGAGCGTGAACTCAAATCGCAGGAGGCCCCCGCGACGACGCGTCAGCAGAGCCTGGACGTGGCTGCGATTCAGGGCCAGCCCGACTTCCGATGGCGCCCCACAGGGGCCCTCGCTCAGCTCGACCTCGAGGCCAGCGCCATTCCGATCCTCGCGCCGGGGCCAACGCTGGGCTGGGCGCCCACCAGAACGCAGCTCACCCCCATCAATGGGGGCCATGCCCTGGCCATGCACAGCGATGACCTGCACATCTTCGTCCGGGGCACCACACGGGCCACAGTGCGCCCTGATCTCACCGAGGAGCTGTCCACCCTCGACCCTGCTGCGGTGCGTACATCCCACGCCCACCATGTATGGAGCGCCGCCTTTCAGCGCTTCGGGGTCTCGTGGCTGGTCACAGTGGAGTGTGCCGATCCACATGGAGACACCCGCTGTGTCGATGATGCCTTTGTGCACACCGTGGTGAAGAGTTTGCGCATCCTGGAGGCACCATGAGCCGCCGGTTGATCGTGGCGCTGATGATGTGTGTGGCCAGCACGGCCCACGGGCAGGCATTCGAATACAACCCGCCCGGGCAACTGCACCCGGGCAGCGGTCAGGGCCGCGTCGACGAGCAGGTCTATGTGCCCGGCATGCGGTTCCCCATCGAAGAGGCGCCGGCGTTTGCCAACTCTCAGGTCTGGGGCCGCGGTGGCTCTCAAGGCGGTGGTGGAGGCCAGTGCGACGGGCAGAACTACAGCTACCCCTGGTCCGACAACTTCTGCGAGTCCCGACAGTGGAACATGCCCCTGTGCCCATCCGGGAACGGGCACCAGGGCCAGGACATCCGGCCCGCCACCTGTGAAGATCAGCGCTGGTGGGCCGTGGCTGCCGAAGACGGCCGCATCACCAACATCGGGTCCTACTCGGTCTACCTCGACTCTGACAGCGGCACCCTGCACCGCTATCTGCACATGGATCCCGGCAGCCTGCGCGTCAGAGAAGGCCAGCGGGTGAGCCAGGGCGATCGCCTCGGCCTCGTGTCCAACGCCTTCGGCGGCACGCCCACCACGATCCACCTGCATTACGACCTCAACCAGAACGTCGCCGGTGTGGGTCAGGTCTACGTGCCCACCTATATGTCGCTGGTTCGATCCTACGAGCGGCTCATCGGCATGCCCGCAGAGCCCTGCGCCATCATCCCTGCAGCAGGCGGTACTCTGGACAACGACAGTCGCTGCTTCGACCGGTTCGGTCCGCCAGCGACGTGGCGCCTCGCAGAGGGGCCTGGAGAAGGTGGCAGTCTCCTCTGGACCTTCGCCTGGACGAACGACACCCCGGGGAACTGGGCCCGCTGGCGCATCGAGATGGCTCAAGGGGGCCGCTTCGAGATCCAAGCCCGCCTCGAGGCCGCCTATGCCTCGTCTCAGCAAGCCCTCTACCGCGTGCGACACAGCGGCCGCGAGACCCCGGTGCAGGTCAACCTGGCCAACGCCGGGCAGTGGTTGTCGCTGGGCACCTTCGACCTCGCTCAGGGGGGCGATCAGTGGGTGGCCGTCTACGACAACACCGGTGAAGATCGAGATCTCGAACGCCGCATCATGGCCGACGCCATCCGGATCGTGCCCGAGCGCGTCATGATGCCCGACGCAGACGTGCCGCCCCCACCCCCGGTAGACGCCGGGGTGGTGGACGATCCCGACGCCTTCTTCGACAACCGGCCTGACGCCTTCGTCGACAACCGCCCCGACATGGGCATGGCGCAGCCTGACCGCGATCTCGGCGTCTCTCCTGATCGGGACGCCTACGTGAACCCCTTCGATCCGGCCTTCGACACCGACGCCGCCAAGCTGCCAGACCCGGAGCCCGTGAACCAGGATGCTACCCGCTCGGTCAAGCTGACCGGCGGCTGCAGCGCCAGCGGTCATAGCCCGTCGGCGGTCTTGTGGTGTCTGGTGTTGGGGATATCGCTCTTCAGGCGTAGGAGGTCCTGAGCGAGTCGATGCGATGTATCAACATGGCCTCGAGATCGGGATGGGTACCTTCCACAGCCTTCGCCACTGCCAGCGCCCACTCCCCATAGGCCACCACCCGCTTTGGTTCCCAGTTCTTGGGCGGATCAGCGAGCAAGTCACTGACATTGGAGATCTTGTCGGCGAGTTTCAGGCAGCGGGCCCGATGACTGGCGTGGGCTGCGTGCTCCACCTGCAAGCGCTTGCGCTCCATCTTGGGCAGCCGCTTGTCGTCAGTGACCTCCATCACCAGATCGGCGATCTCATCACCGAACTCGGCCCGCACGTCAGCCTCGGTGGCCACTGTGTCCTCCACGACGTCGTGAAGCAGCGCCGCCGAGAGCAGGGCCACGTCTTGCAGCCCGCCGACCTCCACGAGCAGCCGGGCCACCTCGATACAGTGATCGATGTAGGGCTCAGCGCGGCTGCCTTTTCGCCGCTGATCGCGATGCATGCGGGCGGCGTAGGCAAGGGCACGGATGAAGGTGGGCTCAACGACCATGGTGTGTGACTCTCCTCGGGCATGTGCAGATGACGTGGTGTAGAGTAGCGGGCGATTTCATCAGGAGTGAACGGATGCGCAGGACCACACTCGGGTTGTGGGCAATCATGGCCCTCGGCGCCCAAACGGGCTGTCAGAAGAGCGATCCCCCGAAGAAGGAGATCGTCGAGCGCAAGACCGCGCAGCAGGTCACCCCTGCCCTGGCCCGGACCTTCGCCGAGAGCTTCGAAAAGGCAGCGAAGAGCAAAGACGCTGTCGCCCTCAACAATCTCATCGACTGGAACATGCTGCTGGAGATCTCCACTGAAGGGCTCGACCTGCCCTCTCAGATGAAGTCGGGCTTCATGAGCGGCCTCAAGTCCACCGCTGGGGGCGGCCCCCTCGCCGCAGGCATCATCCAGGCCCTCAACGCGGGCGGCTCGTACGACTTCTTGAAGGTTCGAGAGGTCAACGGTCAGCGCAGGGCGCTGTTTCGGCTGATCATGCCCGGCGAAGGCGGCGTGAACTATCACGACGTGGTGCTCGGCGCTGGCTCCGGGGGCAAGGTGAAGGCCATCGACATCTATGTCTACCTCACCGGTGAGCCCATCTCTCAGACCTTCCGTCGCTTGTTGATTCCCATGGCAGCCTCCACGGGGATCGCGGCGCGACTCGGCGGTGAAGAGGCCTTGCTGGTCAAGCACCTCGACGACCTCCAGGTGATCGGCAACGCGGTGCAGTCCGGTGATCACAAGACAGCCCTTCGCCGTTACGCGACCCTGCCCAAAGAACTGCAAGAAGAGAAGTCGATCCAGCTGATGCGGCTGACGGCGGCTCAGAACGCCAACGACGACGTCCTCTACGCCAAGGCCATCGAAGAGGTGGAGCGCCTGTTCCCCAATGATCCGAGCCTCGACATGCTGCTCATCGACGGCTACTTCATGAAGAAGGACTGGGCCAAGGTGCTTGAGAGCGTCGACCGCCTCGACGCGCGCATCGGCGGCGATCCGTACCTCAACATCATGCGCTCCGGCGTGATGCTCGAGAAGGGCAGCAACGATGAAGCCCTGGCCCTGGGCGCCAAGGCCCTCGAGGCCCTGCCCGAGCTCGCCGACGCCCACTGGACCCACCTGTCGGCGGCCCTGCGCAGTGAGGACTATGCGCTGGCGCTCAAAGACATGAACACGCTCACCTCGAAGTTTCAGGTCGTCTTCGGTGATCTGACGACGAACCCCGAGTTCGCCGGCTTTGTGAAGAGCCCGCAGTACACGGAGTGGAAGGCCGCTCATCCCTGAGCTGCTTCAAAGCCAGCCACAACCAGCTGAAACCTCAAGCCATTTCATTTTGCCAAAGGAATCTCTTGACCCCGTCGAGACCCTTGGCAAGCCTTGCAGTGTTTCCCACCCCCATGGAGGGTTGTTCAATGAAGACTCTTATGTTCCAGCGTCGCCCCAACCGCTGAGGCGGACCCCCTCCATTTGAAGGGCTGGTCCGCTTCTCGGATCGGCCTTTTTCGCTTTCTGGCCCTGCACAACACGATTTTCGACGCCCCTTGAGGGTTGTTGTCTCCAGGCCAGGCTGCGCGCTGATCCCCATCAATCATCAACACCACACCCGTCTTGGGCGCACACGGAGTATGGAGGAGTGCGCCTCAACGGTGATCAGGCGACACATACAACCTGATCACCCTGCCCATGTTGGGGTTTTGACATGTTGGCTCGGGATTGGAACCGAATCAGACAGGCGGTGTCTCGGGGGTTTGCCGGTGAAGGCGGCGCCCATGAAGTCTCACAACTGGCCTGGCCACTCGCGGTGGGCCTGATCTCCTACACATTGATGGGTGTCACCGACACCCTGCTCATGGCCCAGGTCGGCACGGTGCCCCTCGCCGGGGTGGGTCTGGGCTTCATCTTCAGTCTCTCGGCTGTCGCCTTCTTTCGAGGGCTGGTCTCTGGCGTACAGAGCGTCGTCGCTGGGGCTTTTGGTGACGACAACACACAACGGGTGCGAGAAGCCGGCAGCGCTTCGGTGTTGATCGGCGTGATCTCAGGTGTGCTGGCGTCATTGTTGTTGTGGCTGTTGCTGCCGGTCTTGCCGGCCATGGCCGATGGTGAGGGGGTGGCCGACGTCGCCTTCGATTACGCCAGCATCAGGGTGTACGGGCTGCCGTTCGCCGTGGTGGGCTTTTCGCTCGTGGCAGCGTTGCAGGGCCTCGGCGACACCCGGACCCGCATGTGGGTGAGCCTCGCGGGCAACGTGGTGAACATCGTGCTCGATCTGATCCTCATCTTCGGGTGGGGTCCGATCCCGCCCATGGGTGCCGAGGGCGCGGCATGGGCCACGGTCATCGGCTCGGGGGTCATGATGGCGCTGTACGCGTGGCGCTTCCGGGCTCGCTTCGGCCCCTGGATACGCCCCACGCGTGCTGTGATTCAGGACACGATCGCCCTGGGCCTGCCCTCGGGCGGCCAAGCAGTGTTGGAGATGTCGGCTTTCTCCGTGGTGCAGATCATCGTGGCCCACGCAGGCGCCGCACATCTGGCGGCGAGTCAGATCGCCCTCAACATCATCAGCCTGTCGTTCTTGCCGGGTTTCGGCATCGGTGAGGCCGGTGGGGTGTTGGTGAGTCGTTACTTGGGCGCCTCTCGACGGCCGGTGGCCATGCGGGCGATCTCGTCGGCACGATCGCTGGCTCTGGGCGTCATGGGCATCATGGCGTTGATCTTCCTCTTCGGGGGGCACTTCATCGTCAGCCAGTTCTCAGATGATCCAGAGGTGGTGTCCATCGCCGCTGACTTGCTGATCCTTGCGGCGGCTTTCCAAATCTTCGACGCCTTGGCCATGGTGCACTTGTGTGCGTTGCGCGGCGCCGGAGATACCCGCTTCACCCTGGCCCTGGCCTCTTCGGTGTCGTGGGGCATCACCGTGCCCCTCACCTGGGCACTCGCGTTGTGGATGGGTTGGGGCGCTCCTGGTGCCTGGTTGGGCCTGACGCTGGAATTCGTCGTGGTCTCGTGGCTCTCAGCTGTGAGGCTCAGAGGTCTGGCTTCTGGACGGGTCGGTCGGGTGGATCTGCTGGTGGGCCGATAGAAAGGCCTTCAGAGTGAGGGCGATGAGTGCTCTTCGCCCTCACTCATTTGATTGAATGCATCTATCAATTCATTTTTGAGAAGTAATTTAGGAACAGAAGATGTAATTTGAAAAGACGAGGATGCGAGAACATTGCCTGTGGCACATATGACCTTTCATCATAATATGTGCCTTTGATGAGAGTGAATTGATGATGTCATTTCGACAGAACACACCATCTCCCACCCTCGACTCCTATGCCCCTGAAACAGTGGCCCGGCATCGACAGGCAGCGCTCGCTCTCCTTGCACGATTCACCCCCAACCTCACCCTTGAATCGATGGGTCGACTGTCCCATGCGGTCATCCAAGCCCTCGGCCCGCTCTCACTCAACCGCGACGTACTCACACGAGAGCTCGAACAGGCGGGGCGCTTCAAAGCCTTTGGCGGCCACGAGAAGAGCCGGGCGCACCTGAGCAAAACGCTCAACGAGGTGTATGCCGATCTGAGCTTTCAGCCACAGCTTGAGAGCATCCTGCCCACGCAGTATCCAGCCATGGCACCCGTGGGCGAGATCATCATCCGCCGCCATGGCGCTTACCGTCTCGCCAGCACTCAGACCCGCTTTGCAGGCGGTGATCTGGAGCGTGAGGGCTTGCTGAGCCTCGTGCAACATGCCGCACGCCATCGCCTCCCGCTCACCATGCCCGTAGTGACTCGATACACAGGGAACCAGAACCGGCCCTCGTCCAAGGCGAGCCTCGCGGTGATGTATGCCCCAACCGAGAACCTTCCCCTGGGTATGCAGGGCAACATCAGCGTCTTTGTGGTGCCCCCGGCTCGGGTGGTGGCCATGGGTATGCGGGGTGACTCTCTCATGGAGGTGGCCCGTCGATGTGGCCCCTGGCTCGATCGCTGGTTTGAGCGCCATGCTGACCGCTATGTGGCCGACGGCCCGCTCCGGGTGCTCACCTACAACCCTTCTGTGAGCCGAGATCGACGCAGCCGTTACTTCGAGCTCGAGCGCCCGATCCGTCCTGCTGGAGAAGCCTCGGGCTTTGATCCTATGGACGAGATGAGCCTCGACGGGGTCTGGTGATCTCACACCGACTCGACCGCTTCAGCACGAACTCGTCGATGATCCCCGGTGGCCTGACATTGCCCGTGAAGGTTCTGTGTGCTGTGAGGACGAGACGTTCGGGGCCAACATCCACCTGTACGAAATGGTGAGATCCCGAGAAGACTCGGCTGGCTCGCCCGTCAGCCTCGGCCACCTCTGAATCCACTTTGAACGACAACCCTGGTACCGGCACCGTGAAGGTCGCGGCGCCCCCAGTGACGACATAGAGGGTGCCCTCATCGTGACATCGCTCAGGACCCAGGCCACGGCTCCGGCAAAACCGCTCGTAGTCGTGATCATGGCCGCTCAGCACCAGATCAACGCCTCCCCGATCGATGAGGGGCACGATCTGCGCGTTGAGCCCACGCTCGTCGCTCCCATGGTTGCCCCGTGACCAGATGGGCCGATGGGTGACCAGGATCCGCCACCGCTCAGCGGGTACGCTCAAGGCTGCTTTCAGTGCAGGCAACATCTCCTCGGTGGAGGCTTCGGTGTTCACCCCGATGATCTCCACGGGGCCCCATCGCCATACGAAGACCGGCCGGGGATCGTATCCGAGGGCTTCATAGAGGCCGCCGCGATCGTGATTGCCCTTTACGGGGAGCACAGGAGGCCACGGCGGCAGGCTCAACAACCACTGGCGCCACTCTTGGGGATCCCGCCCCCGCTTCACCAAATCTCCGGTGTTGATGACGAGATCGGGCTGGTGGCCCAGGGCCTCGCTCAAAATACCGCGCCAACCAGCGGAGGGACCCACGCCATTGACGGCGGCGCGACCATCACCGAGGGCGATGAGGCGCACGTGAGCACACGCATCATCGATCTGTGCAGGCACAGTGAAGTGCCGCGCCCCAACGCGCACATCGTGGGGCTGACGCCCATCGAGGCTCAACGGGCTTCGGCGTTGTTCAAGCCTCTGTCCATCGACGCTGACATCGCCTGTCCCCATCCACCTGATCTGCCATCGCTCCGGGCCATCTGGCAACGTGCGTACACCCCAGACTTGGGCATTGCCCCAGGCAGGCCACAGCATCATCGACCACCACCAGACCAGCCGGATGGTGATTTGACTGCGGGTGTGACACCCTCTGCGGCATTTTCCACCCATATGGAGCCCTGGGATGGCGGAGCGAGACGAGGCGACCACGGCAGGCAGAGGCTTCCTGGTCATCACCGGCGCCAAGCTGTGGTTCATGGTGGGCGGGGCCCTCATCACCTTCGGGCTGCCCAAGCTGCTCGACGCCGCAGGGTATGGTCAATACACCGATCTGAACAACACCCTGAGCATCTTGAGCATGATGGTGATCACCGGCGGACTGCAGGCGATCGCCAAGTTCGTCGCCGAGACACCTGAGGCCGCTGGTGGTGTGGCCCGGCAAGGGCTGAAGTTGATGGCCCTGGTGGGTGTGCTCGTCGGGGGCGGTGTCGCCCTCGCGGCCCCCTGGCTCGCAGAGTGGCGCAGTACGCCTGAGTTGACGATGGGCTATGTGGCCGCTGGTGGAGTGCTCTTCTGCTACAGCCTCTACACGGTCTTCATCGGCGTGCTCAACGGGCGAAAAGCCTTTACCCGACAGGCCCTCTTCGACGTGACCTTCACCACCTTGAAGGCGACCCTGATTCTGGGCTTCGCTGCAGCAGGCTTCGGGGTGCTGGGGGCCTTCTCGGGTTTTGCCCTGGCGGCGGCGTTGATCCTGGTGCTGGCGGTTCTGCGCGTGGGCCCCACCCTCGGGGATGGCCCCAAACAGCCCAAGCTGGTGTCCTTCGCGCTGCAGGTGATGCTCTACACCCTCGTGTTCAACCTCATCTTCAAGCTCGATGTGCTCTGGCTGAAGCCCACGGCCCTGGAGACGCTGGGCACGACCGACCTGGCCGACGCTCTGGTGGGCCGCTACGGCCTGGCGGTGCAGCTGAGTCGCCTGCCCTGGCAAGCGACGCTGGCGATTACCTTCGTGATCTTCCCCATGGTGAGCGCGGCGACGTTCCAGAACGATCTCGACCGCACCCGCCTCTACATCCGAGAGACATTGCGCTATGGCGCGCTGCTCGTGGCGGTGGCTTCGGTGGTGTTGTCGGCGCTCCCCGAGGTCTGGGTCTCGCTCTGGGGCCCAGATTATGCGCAAGCAGCGGTGGCCCTGGCCTGGACCGCCCCGGCGTACTTCCTGTTCAGCATCTTCAACCTCATCAACACGCTGCTGACTTCGGCAGGCCGCGCAGGCTGGGTGCTGGGCATCGGCTCGGTAACGGCTCTCGTGGCGACGGCACTGTATGGCCTCTTGCTGCCCATGGCTGCTGACGAGGAGGCCCTTCTGATGATGGCAGGGATGGCAACATCGGGGGCCTTCGTAGTGGGCCTCGCGCTGGGCGCAGGGGCGCTCTGGCGTTTGTACGGCTCGCCTTTTGTGGTGGGCACCTATGCCCGCGTGGTGCTCTGGGGTGGGGCGCTGGTGGTGGGCTGCCGCCTGCTGGTGCAAGCGCCCCTGGTGTCATGGCTGTCGAGCCACTCGGGTCTGTTGTCCGTCGCGGTCATTGGCGCCTCGGCGGTGGTGATCGCGGTGGTGTTCGTAGTGGGCTTGTGGGGACTGCGAGAGTTCAACGATGCGGATCGCGCACGCTTTCGGCGAGTGATTGGTCGGTGAGTTCTGGATCGCATTCTCCCACAAGCCATGAAGATGCAGGGCAAGGGTTGAGCTGGGCAGTCGCTGAGGTTGTGGCTGGGCCTTTGTAGGCAGTCATCGCTTCGCTCTGCCTGCGTAGGCGCCGGGCCTTCGGCAGCCCTTCGGGCAACCTCGTCTGGCGCGTACACGTTCAGGCACCTGCTGACGCAGGCACCTTCCCGGGTAGGCAGGGTCGCTCAAGGCTTCGCCTTATTTGCTCGCTCCCCTGCGTAAAGAGCTTCTTCTGTCTCTTGTTGCTGAACCCCACCGGGATTTGACCTACCGCGAACCTGCAAGCCTCAGAGTGTGAACGTTGGGCGTAAGCCCTAACAACATTGGAAGTAGCCTGAAGTCACACCTCTCTCACCAAACGCCACGTAACGGCCCCTCGGAGGGGCGGAGGCCACGTGAGTGGTCGACTGGGTTGTGAGGTGTGGTGATTGGGTGGTGATTCACCCGCAGGCGATGCCAAAGCATCGTCGAGGAGGGAAGCGCCGGCCAAGCGCCGCAGATCGCAGCACAGGCGGCCGCTCACGGGGCCGGAGCCCCGGAGCCAAACTCAGAACGGAATCGGATCGTCATCGAAGTCGTTGGAAGGGGGCGGGTTGTTCCGACCGCCACCACCACCGCCACGGTTGCCACCGCCGCCGTAGTTACCACCGCCGCCGCGACCACCGCCGCCACCGCCGCCGTAGTTACCACCGCCGCCGCGACCACCATCGCCGCCACCGCCGCCGTAGTTGCCGCCGCCACCACCGCCGCCGTTGCCGCCGGAGAGGAAGACCACCTTGTTGGCCCGGACGTCCCAGGCGCGGCGGTTGATGCCCTCTTTGTCAGTGTATTCGCGGCTCTGCAGCCGACCCTCGATGTAGACCTGACGGCCCTTGCTCAAGTACTCCTTGCACAGCTCCGCCTGCTTGCCCCAGACGCTCACACTGTGCCACTCGGTCTTCTCTTGACGGTTGCCCTGCTTGTCAGTCCAGGACTCGCTTGTGGCGATCCGCAGACTGGCCACGGGGGTCTCGTCTTGCATGTAACGGACTTCGGGGTCCGCACCCAAATTGCCGACCAGAATCACCTTGTTTACACCGGCCATTCTATTTCTCCTTATTGCCTGGTCGCGCTCCATCGTCGTGACGAAGAGCAAGATTGCGCACGGAATTGCACCTGTCAATCCCGCGAAACAGCAAAAAAACATTTGGCTCATACTGCACGGATGTTGCGATGTTTTTACCAAGTAAAATCGACCTGCCCCCCTCTCGGAGGGGTAAATCGACCGTGGTAAAAAAGCCCGCCAGTGCGCCAATCATTGAAGTTTCTGGCCACTCAGCTAAATTGGCTCCCCGTATGTCCCGCCCAGCGCCCATTCGCACCGTTGATCACCCGATCACCCCCGAGCAGATCGACGAAGACGCCGCCAAGGTGCTCCGTCGTCTCAACCAGTTCGGCCACGAGGCCTTTCTCGTCGGTGGTGGCGTTCGTGATTTGATGCTCGGCATTCAGCCGAAAGACTACGACGTCGTCACCAGCGCCACGCCGAACGAGGTCCGAGATCTGTTCAACAACTGCCGGCTCATCGGTCGGCGGTTCCGCCTCGCCCATATTCTGTTCAGCGGCGGCAAGATCATCGAGTGTGCCACCTTCAGGGCCAAGCCACCGGAGACCTCTCGGGGCGATCTGATCGTCGACGACAACGAGTTCGGCACCCCGGACACCGACGCTCAACGACGGGACTTCACCGTCAACGGCCTCTTCTATGATCAGCAGACCACCCAGGTGATCGACTACGTGGGTGGGCTGCACGATCTCGAGCGTCGTGTGTTGTGCACCATCGGCGAGCCTGCAGTTCGGTTCCGAGAAGACCCGGTGCGCATGCTCCGTGCCGTGAAGTTCATGGCCCGCCTCGATCTCGATCTCGACCCCGCCAACCGGGCAGCCATCGAATCTGAGCGTACCGAGCTCACCAAGTCGGCCATCCCCAGGCTGTACGAAGAGATCATCCGCATGCTCAAGGGTGGCGCAGCGGCGCGATCCTTCGAGTTGCTCGAAGAGCTGGGCTTGCTGGAGCTGATGCTGCCCGAGTTCTCAGGGTGGCTCCGGGGCAACCCTGGGGCCCCTGAAGCCCTCAAGCGCACACTCGGCGCACTCGATGACGCGATCCGTCAAGGCGCCAGCGCCTCCAATGGCATGCTCATCACCGCGCTGTACTGGCCCATCTATCGCGATCTCGTGTCGCCCTACGCCGAGGGGGCCAACCCCAAGGCCATGGCCGAGATGGCCCAGATCCTCGTCTCCCCAGCAGCTGCGCGGCTGCGGATGCCTCGGCGCGACCTCTTCGCCGTCATCAACGCCCTCGAGCGTCAATACCGACATCATCAGGTGCTCAAGAAGAAGGGGCGCCGGGTCTCCTTCGTGCGGGAGCAATCCTTCCCCGAGTTCATCGGGTTGCTCCATCTACGCACTGTGTCGGAGGGGCTGCCCCAAGAGCCTCTTCAGGCGTGGCAGGATCTCGCTCTGGAGCATCGACGCCCCGAGCAGCACCGCCCACGGCGTGGGCGACGGCGTCCTCGTCGACGCTGACTCACTGACTGCACATTCGAGCCTCAGGGGCTGGAGACATTCTCAGCCCAGATCGGCGAGGACCGTCGTGGCGTGGTCCACCACCGAGACGTCGGGGTAGACCTTGGCCACCACCTTGTCCTTGATCACGTAGGTGGTCCGGGCGATGCCCATGAAGGTGTGCCCCTGCCAGCTCTGCTGGCCCCACACGCCAAAGGCATCACAGAGGGTGTGCTCCGGATCCGCGATCAGCGGGAAGTTCAGGTTGAACTTGTCGCGGAAGGCCTGGTGGCTCTCCACCGAGTCGGCGCTGATCCCATAAATCACCACGCCCTTGTCGGTATAGGCCGAGAGGTTGTCTCGGAAGTCACACGACTCTTTGGTGCACCCGGGGGTGTCGTCCTTCGGATAGAAGTAGAGCACCACCGTACGATCAGCGAAGTCGTCGTCGGTCACGGTCTGGCCATGATCATCGAGCAACGAAAAAGAGGGCAGCGGATCACCAGGGCTCAACAGGCCACGCTCGGACATTTCGATCTCCTCGTCGAGGGAAGGGATTGCGGCCGCCGGCGCGTACGCCACCATCGACGCACTGGCAGGGGCCGGCAGGCCGTACAACACAGACACACAGGACTCGATCTCGCCGCGCAGCCGACGCGCTTCTGCACGGCCTTCAACGAGATGAGCAGGTGCTTCGGGATCTGATTCGGGCCACCCCTGCTTGATCAGGCGCCTCGACAAGCGCGCTCTGGCAGTGACGTCGCCTTCGGGGAGCCTCGAGAGCACCTCGGCCTGGATCGCCTCGAAGCACTCGGCCTCCAAAGCCTGAAGCCGCAACGCCTGATCACTCAGAGCATGCAGACGCACATCTCGAGGGGCCACCGGAGGCAGGGGTAAACGCCGCAACTCGCCCAGCTTCAGCTGTGGGAACAAACGATCATCCGCCTGATGACGCGCTCGGAGCAGCCGTGTCACCGCCTCACTGCAGATGATGGCCAGCAGCGCCCCTGGCGGCCAGGGCTGGCCCTCGAGCAGCCGGGCGATGTACACCGACTGATCACAGCACAGCGGATCTTCGGTGTAGGCCGCGCAGAGGGTCTCCCCGAGCACCTTACGGACCAACAACCGGGGCCCCTCGAAAAAGCGTGGATCTCGCGGCTCTTTGAGCCAGGGCCCATAACTCAACCAGTACCGCCCTGTGAGCCAAAGACGATATGCCCCCAACTCCCGCCCTCTCAGCTCGGGCACGTAAGTGTCGTTGACGGCGTGATCAGCGTGATGCACACGGGCAGCGATTTGCTCGGGTGTGTGGGTGGTTCGGTGGTAGGGGTTCACGCCCCGGGTCAGCTCGGCAACGTCACCAAGGGTGACGCGCCAATGCCGGCTGCGGACCAACATGGACGCCGTCTCTGCATCTCTGGAGAGCGGCAACGGCGCCTCGGGACGCTCGGGGGTCACGATGAGGGAGCCACGGGCCGTGGGTGCCATCTCGACATCTTCAGCATCTGGCGCCCAGCCCAGTACAGGGATCGATGGGCCTGTCCGGCCGCCCGCCTGAACCCGAACCACCACAGTCTCCACCCCAGCGCCGAAGACCGACTGCGGCAGCTCGAGCACCTCAGTGGTGGTGTGCTCCCCCACCAGCAGTCGACGCAGACGCCCCGCCTTGAGGTTGCTCATCCATGCGTTGGGCACCACCATCGCCAGCGTGCCCCCAGGCTTCAGACATTCGAGGCCCAGCTCGAGGAACAGCGCATAGGGGTCGAGCTGATATTCGGCCACCTCGAAGGTTTGCCGGTAGAGCTCGTCCGCCGCTGGCAGCGGCCCATGACGCCCACCGCGATAAGGCGGGTTTCCGATGACCACATCGAAGGGGGTAGGCATCAACAGATCGAGATCGACGGGCTCGAAAGACAGCGCCTCCTCTCCATCTTCCGAGGTCTCGTCAGCTTTGAGATGGGGCGCGACAAGCGCACGCCGGCCGCGAAAGAGCGCCGCCTGCCTCACCCGCCACCCACGCATGCGGGCGCGACGGGCCCGTGGATCACCATCGAGGGCAGGCCGAGGCGGCGGAGGGGGCGCGAAGAGCCCGAGCTGGTCACGGGCGCGACCACGCTCTCGTCGAGCAGCGGCGAGGCCCAACAAGGGATCACCGGCCTCGATGTTCACGTCGATGGCCACCTCGAAACGCCTCGGCGTCGCACAGGCCAGGTGAACGGCTGCCTGACAGATGGCCACCGCCAGTGGATCCGCATCTACGCCGTACAGGCAACGCTCGGCGATCTCCGCCCGTTGGGGTGAGGGTGGCCCTGGGGCGATGCGATCCAGCGCTCCGAGCAAGAACCGCCCGCCACCACAGGCAGGATCGAGGATCTGTGCCTCGGCGCTCAACTCTGCCGGGAGCGCGTGCATCACCCAGGCTCTGGGGGTGTAGAAGCGGCCCACCTGCTTGCGGGTGCTCGACGCGCCCAACGTGCCGTACACATCACCGAGCACGCCTGGATCTACGCTCGCCTCGCCGATGGGACCCACGCCTTCATCGGCGCCCTTGCACAGCACCTCGAGCACCCGCTCGATGACTGGTCCTTCGAGAGGCACCGGATCGACGTAGAGCGCCGAGGGCACCCCCTCGGCCATGCGGGCCGCCGCAGTGAGCCACCACGCCGCCAGATCGCCCTCTGGTGCAGGCACGAGGCCGCGATGAGCCGCAGTGGCCGTAGCCCACAGGCCCATGAGCGACCGCAGATCGCCGTCGACTTCATCGAGGGTCCATTGAGGGATCATGGAGGGCACGTTGAGCCATGGGCTGGTCCAGAGCAAGAGGGATCGTGAGAGGAGCGGTGACCCAAAAGGGGAAACCTTGGTACACTCCGGCCGTCGTAGACCACTGCAGTACACGGGGAGACATCGGAGTGCGCCCGACAACAGCCATCTTCAGCCTCATCCTGGCCATCGGGGTGAGCGCCCCTGTAGAGCACGCCCACAGCCAGGGCGGCAGCGCAGCCCTGCCTCAAGGGCAGCTCAAAGGCCGCATCAAGAGCGACTTCTCCGAGGTCCGCGCAGGCCCGGGGGCGGTGTACCTGAGCCGCGGGCGGGTCTACCAGGGCGATCTCGTCGACATTCGTCGCCGCAGCGACAACGGTGAGTGGATGGAGGTCGTCGGCGGCGGTGTCCAGGGTTGGGTGCGCAGCCGCTACGTCGAGCTGCTCGGCGCCGGAGAGCAGGCCAAGGCCATGGGCAGTGGCACAGCCACGGGCAAAGATCGACGCCAGAACAACTATGGGTACGACGATCGAGGCCGCCGCGTGGGTTCAGATGGCCGGCCCGTGGGCTCGGGCGAAGGCACCGACGGCTTCGACGAGACCACCATCGAAGGCGACAGCTTGTCCGACTTCGGTGACGACGGCCCTGCCACGGTCTCCATCGGCGTCTCCCTCGGCGCAGCGCAGGTCCGACGCAACTTCGCCAGCAACATCTCGGTGGTGAACAACGAGGTCAACAACTCGCTGCTGCAGAGCGCCACAGCGGCGCCCACGGGCTACACCCTGGGTCTCGACTTCGGCTGGAACGCTCACAAGCACTTCATGGTGCGCTCGAACTTCGTCGCCACCCTGCTCGCCGAGCTGACCATCCCTGCCAACCCCGACCAGAACATCGACAACCCGGTGCCCATCAAGGTGCAGGCCCTCAACCTGAGCGTCGACGCCATCGGCCGCTACGACTTCGGCAGCGGCTGGATCGGGCTCTACACCGGCCCCCGGTACTTCCAACACGCCTTCAGAGAGACCAACCCCCTCATCTTCACCAGCATTGATTATGTGGGTGCAGGCTTCGGCGCCGCTGCAGCCTTCCAGGCCGGGCCCGTGGATTTCGGGCTCTCTGGCGGCTTGTTCCTGCCCCTCTCCATGAGCCAGGGGCCCGCGGAATCTGGCGACGTGGCCAGCAGCAATGGCTTCGAGGCTCAGGGGCACTTTGCCTGGTCGTTCCAGAAGGACTTCGCCATCGTGCTCCTCGGATACTTCACCCGTGTGCAGGTGGATTACAGCGGTCGCTCCACACATGGCGACGGCTTCGTCACCCCTGGGACCGTCTTTACCTACACCGCCGCTCAGGAGACCAACTCCCTCGTCGGCGGCAACCTCGGCTTGCGCTGGCGTCTGTAAAGCCCCCTCAGGGTAGGGCGTTCTCGTTCGAGAGCAGCGGGCGCTCGCTCGAGTGCTCGAGGAGCTGCTTTTCCGCAGCTTCCGCGCCCACCTCCTCATCGTCGACCCCGCGATCGTTCTGACCCGAGAGCTGCCCCCAGGCCACGAGGCCCACCACGAGAGCAGCGATGAGCCCCACAGTCTTGAGCACCCAGGTCGAATCACCCCCACGGGCAGCAGGCGCCTGTCGAGGTTTGGAGGTGCGTCGTGGGCTGGCAGGCGTGCTCGACGGCTGACGGCCGCGTTGGGGTGGGGGTGTCCGCCGTGGTGTGTCGAGCAAGTTGCTGCGCTGGTCGAATCGATCCGAGGTCGCGGCATCGTCGGCGGTCTCGCCGCGCATGGCCAGCGCCCCTTCGTCAACGGGCAGGTTGAGCATCAGGCGTCCATCAGTGCCCATCTCCACCCGAGCCACAGCGATCGGCTCCAGGGCGCCGCTGGAATCCACCACACTGTGGTGCGGCGTAGGCGTCAGCGGCACCAGGGGCTCGGAGTGACTCTGAGATGCCTGGCCCACAGCCTTGCGGATCGCCGTCGCCATCTCCATGGCCCGGCCGAAGCGATCTGCAGGGTTCTTGCTCAACGCCTTGCGGACCACCGCCTTGAGGGCCTCGGGCACATCACAGGTCAGCTCCGGTACGGGCCACTGCGCGTGCTGCTCCATCATGCGATAGCTGCTGCGCGCGTTGTAGGGCGGCCGGCCTTCGAGCATCTCGAACAAGATCACGCCCATGGCGTAGAGATCGGTCTCGGGACGCAGAGGCTTTGCCATGGCCTGCTCGGGGGCCATGTACTTCGGCGTACCCATCACCTCTTTCTGCCCCCCACCAGAATCAGCGGTCTGGCTCAGCAACGGCCGGCCACCGAGGGCGCCCATCAGCTGCCCCACCCCGAAGTCGAGGATCTTGAGGCGAACCACACCGCCCCTCTGCACGGAGACCATCATGTTCTCCGGTTTGAGGTCGAGGTGCAGCACATCGGCGTTGTGTGCTTCCTCGAGGCCTGTGAGGGCCTGGGTGATCCAGTTGATGACCATGGGCAGCTCGAGGCGCCCATCTTCATTGAGCACATGACGCAGAGTCCGGCCCTCGACATACTCGAGGACCATGTAGAACACGTCGTTGTGGTGACTGAAGTCGTAGAGGGTGACGATGTTGTCGTGGTTGAGGCGAGAGATCACCCGCGCCTCGTCGACGAACCGCTCCTTGAGCCCCTCCGCGTTGTACTTGGATGCCGCCTCAGGGCGAATCACCTTGAGGGCCACCACGCGGTCGAAGGGATCTTGCAGCGCTCGATAGACCTTGCCGAAGGCGCCATGACCCAACACGTCGAAGACCCGATACTTGTCGTCGAGGTGCAGCCCCAACAGCTGATCTTCATCAAACTTTCGGTGCACATCCAGATCGAGCAGAACCGCCCCATCTGTTGGGCAGAGGGTGCCTGGGGGGCCCTGGTAGTTGCGGCCGCATCGGCGGCAAATCAACAACCCGGTCTCTTGAGGCGCGTTGGTCACGTCTGCTCCGCGCTGACGCCGGCTGTGAGGAGGCGCGTCTCGCTCTCCGCCGCTGGCAAGGTCTCAGTAGATGCCAAGCCTACAGGCTTTGTCTATAGGCTCAAAGTGAGTCATGTATCGAATGGGTGATACATGCCCTCTCCCTGACGCACCCAGGTAAAAAGATGCAGGTGCGCCTCTTCAGCGAGCTGCCTGGCGAGGCTCGTCGCCGCCCCCACCGCCACCAGGACCGCCACTCGGGCCAAAGCGGCTTTCTGTACGATCTCGAAGCCCACTCTGCCGCTGACCACCAGGGTGCTGCCCTCCGGGCGCTCGCCATCAGCGGCGAGCACAGACCCGATGATTTTATCGACGGCGTTGTGACGCCCCACGTCTTCTTTGACACCTCGCCAGCGCCCGGAGGCATCGATGAGGGCGGCGCCATGTACTCCACCAGTGCGGGCGAAGAGCGCCTGCTCACCTCGCAACCGCTCAGGGAGCAGCACGACATCCTTCAGATCCGGCGCAGGGGTCTTGGGCATCGGGCTCACCCGCTCGAAGATCTGCTCGATGGAGACTTTGCCGCACAGGCCACAGCTCGAGCTGCCGTAGAGAGCCCGCCGCGCAGCCTCGAGGCGCGACGCGATGTCGGGGGCCCCAGGGGCCAGGCGCACCTTGACCCGATTCTCTCGATGACGACGCCTTTGATCCTGACAGTGGGCCAGAGCCGCGATGTCGTCGGGCAACTCGACGAAGCCCTCGGTGTGCAGGAACCCCATCACCAGATCGAGATCGTCACCGGGTGTGCGCATGAGCGCAGCCACGGGGTGACCCTCGACCTCGATCTCCAGAGGCTCTTCGATGGCGAGGGCGTCGAGGCCCGCGCCACGCCGCCGCATCACCGGCACGGTGACGTCACCGCTCATGCGAAGGGCCGGGGGATTCCAGGTGAGATCGGCATCCGGGCGATCTGGCCTTCGATGGCCTGCAGCCTGCGTTTGATGGCCGAGGCCTCTTCTTCTGGGTGATGGCGCAGGTAGAGCGTGTACTCGGCCTGGGCTTCGTGCAGCCGCCGGGCCCGCTCGTGCATGCGGGCCAGATCGAGATGGGCCCGGGTCACGGGTGGCCGGCCGAGGAGGGCCTCTTTGAAGTGATGCACGGCCCGGGGTGGATCTTCCTCGATGAAAGCCCGGCCGAGGGCGTAGTGCGCAGGGCCGAAGTCTTTCTGGCGTTCGATGACCTGGTTCAACAAATCGCGGCCCTCGAGGGCGCGCTTCTGGGCGAGGTACACCAAAGCCAGCTGGTAATGAATGCGCACATCCCGACGCTCGAACCTGAGGGCGGTCTGCAGCGCATTCTCGGCTTCTTCGTGGCGCTTCTGTTCGAAGGCGCACACCCCGAGCATGTACCAGGCGCGGGCGTCTTTGGGACGGGTCTGGACCACAGTGTCGAAGCACCAGGTCGAGGCTCTCAGGTTGCCCAGAGTACGCTCCACCAGACCCAGGTTGAACAGCACCCGTGGATCACCAGGCACGGCCTTCAGAGCAGCCTCGTACTCCCGAGCAGCCTCAGCACCTCGATCGGCCTCTCGGAGCACATTGCCCAAAGCAAAACGAAACGACGCCTCTTCGGGACCAAGGGCCGCCGCATGGGCAAACCGCACACGTGCTTGCTCGAAGAGCCCCTTTGCCAAGGCTGCGCGGCCAGCGTGAAAGTGCAACCAGGGCGCATCGGGAAACCGCAACAAGGCCCGGTGCAGCTCCAGAATCGCCCGCTCGGACTGCCCTGCGTCGACCAGGGCCTGTCCCCAGCGTTGATAGAAACGCGGTGAGCCGCCCATGAGGGGCTCCAGGGTAGAGAGCAACCACACCACGCCCCGACTCGAGGCCTTCACTGCTCTGGCTCCATCAACGCAGCAGCGAGGGCCGCCACCTGCTGAGCAGACTCCAGGGCCCCGGCCTCAGTGAGCAATGTGGCCAGCTGCAGGTAGTGATCAGCGACCGGGCTGCCGCCGGCGACGAGGATCTTGAGCCAGTGGGCCTGCCGCTCGGTGTTCTGAGCCATCTGAGCCGCCGAAGCCGCCGCGGACAACACCTCGACCTGCTGGCCCATGATCTCGTGGACCTCGATGAGCTGCTCCAAGAAGCTCAAGGCCTGCTCGGGGCCTGTATGGCTCAAGTAGCGCTCCGCGAGCTGGAGGGTGGGCTCTACAGCCCAACCCGGGGCTGCCTCGATGAGCGCCTGCAGCTCGGCCCAGGCCACCTGCTCGTCACCGGTGGCCAGCAACGCCTGCACCTTCAAGCTGGTGTACTGATGCAGATCATCCCCCTCGGGGACCACACCTTCGAGCCCGCTCAGCACAGCTTTGGCCTGCTCGGCATAATGGACCACGTGAGGCTCGCCCCGGCCGAGACCCACCTGCATCAGGGCGTTGGCCTGAGCCAGATCGGCCCGCCATCGCGCCACCGACGGATCTTGAAATGCTGTGGCCCCGAGGCCCGCAGGCACCAGGCGGCCCTGTTTGAAGAGCGCGGCCCCCTGAATCGGGCGCCCGGACTCCATGGCCGCCTGACCTGCCACATACGCCAACGTGCCATAGTCGGGGTGCGTCTTCAGGGTGCCGAGGGCAAGCTCGAGCGCCTCTTCGGGCTGCCCCAGGCTGCGGAGACATTCCACAGCAAAGACCGTGGCGCTGAGGGCATGATTCACCGCCCCACCATGCTCGATGACGTCGACGAGCAGCGGTAGAGCTGCGACGTTGTCACCGGCGGAGTAGTGCTGACGGGCCAGATGGAACCACACCTGCGGATCATCAGGTCGCGCCTGCATCTCCGCTTCGAGCAGCTTCAAATTCCGGGCGTGCTTGCCTCGGGCAGCCATCAGCCCGGGATCGTACCCGAGGTGTACGATCTGCACCTGATCTACGAACCACATGCGCACGCTGTGACCCTGCTGGGCCACTGCCTGCTCGTGAATGCGCCCTTCGAACCTGATCCAGGGCTGGTGGCGCCACAACCGTGCCATGTGATCAGCCCCGAGGTGTCGCCCCTCGGCGTCGACGTTGACGATTTGCGGCAAGTAGAGGGTGGGCTGCTCGGGATCGTCTGCTTCGAGCAACGACATCAAGGGCCCGTAGCTGTCGCCGCTCAGCCGCTCATCGGCGTCGAGAAACAGCACGAAGTCGCCTGTGGCGGCGTCGAGGGCGGCGTTGCGGGCAGCAGAGAAGTCGTCGATCCAGGTGAACTGGACCACCTGGGCATTGAAATAACGGGCAATCTCCATCGTGCGATCGGTGCTGCCGGTGTCGACGACGACGATCTCGTGCACGACAGGGGCGGCAGACTCGAGGCAGCCGGCGATGAAGTCTTCTTCATCGCGGACGATCAGACAGAGTGAGATTTTGGGCGCGTCGGCCACGCCTCAGAAGGCAAACCGGGCCCGGCCCCGGAGCTTCCGTCGGGCGTGGACCTCCGTGAGGATCACGGTGCTGTTGTCGTCGCCGCCACGGGCGTTGGCCAGATCGATGAGGGCCCGGCCGGCCTGACGAGGGCCGAGGTTCAACACGGCGTCGAGCAGCTCGGCGTCTTCGATCTCGCCGGTGAGGCCATCGGAGCACATCAGGAAGATGTCGCCGGGCTCTGCCGGTACGGCGCCGACGTCGACCTTCACCTCGCGCTCGAAGCCGATGGAGCGGGTGATGATGTTGCGCATCATGGAGTGACGCGCCTGCTCGGCGGTGATGAGACCTGCCGCCACCTGCTCCTGAACCAGCGAGTGGTCTTCGGTGACCTGGTGAATCTCGCCGTTACGGATCAGGTAAGCCCTGCTGTCACCCACGTGGCCGAAGTAGAAGATCGAGCCGTAGAGCAACATCATGGTGCACGTGCTGCCCATGCCCGCGAGCTCTGGATAGGCCCGAGCGGTGTCGAAGACGAGGGCGCAGGCGTCGAGCACGGCCCCTTCGATGATGCCCGGCACGTTGATCGGCCCTACGCCGCTGCTCCGCTCTGCGGTGGTGAGCCGCTGCACGATGGAGCGGCCGACCTCCTGCACGGTGAGCCTGCTGGCCACCTGGCCACCGGCGTGACCCCCCATGCCATCGGCCACCACCCACAGATGGTTTCGGGGCAAGACCAGGAACGAGTCCTCGTTGGCCTCCCGGCGCTGGCCTACGTCGGTGAGGCCATGGCCGCTCACCCTCAGGGCGGGTCGGCGGGTCTTGATGGAAGGGGTAAAGGCCCAGATTTCAGGCCGATTGGTCTTGTTCATCGCAGGCGAGTCCGTCCGGGCGCCCCTGCCCGGATGGCAGGGAAGGTTCTCCAAAGCTGATGCAGACTACTGTGTGGCGTCACACAGGGCAATGGATATAGGTCAATCGTCCTGCGATGGGCGAATCGACGAAAAAACGAGATCTGAACTGCGCCCTTGTCCTACCCTGCCCAGCGGAGTGTCACGTGGTCGATCCACATACACACACTCGCGATGTACGAAATGAGGCTCACGCATCGGCCAAACCGATGCGTGGGGAGGCGCTGGTACTCGTGGCACGGCCTCGACATCCAGCAATGAAGCGCTCGGTCCCGAGAGGTGACAATGAACAATAGAGCAGCGTATTACCTGATGGTGGCCTTGCTCGCCATCGGCTGCGACGACGAAGGCAACGAGACGCCAGACCCCGGTGGTGCTGGTGGTGGTGTCGGCGGCGCCGGTGGTGATGTCATGGGTGGTGCCGGTGGTGGCACCGGAGGCATGCCCGGCGGTGCTGGTGGCGCCGGCGGCGAGATGATGCCTGACGCAGACATCGGCGGTGCCGGTGGCGTCGGCGGCGATATGCCCGACATGGGCATGGGCGGCGCCGGTGGTGGGATGACCGAGATCGATCTCGAGATCACCGCACCTGAGGACGGGGCGTTCTTCAACACCGCTCAGGTCACCGTCGAGGGGACGGTCGACCCTGAGGTCCCGGTGAGCATCAACGATGTCGACGCAGTGGTCGTCGACGGCGCCTTCTCCAACACCGACATCTACCCTGAAGGCGAGACCACGGTGACGGTGGAGGCTGAGGCCGAAGACGGCAGCACCGCCTCCGCCGAGGTCTCCTTCACCGTGGATACGGTGGCGCCCATCATCACCGTCGACGCACCGATGGACGGCGCGACGATCGACGGTGAGATGGTGGTGGTGGAAGGCTCGATCGCCGATGCCACCATCGTGCAGCTCGACGTGAACGGCGTGGACGTCGCCATCGACGGCGGCAACTTCACCACCACCGTGAACCTCGATCCCGGCGAGAACGTGCTCACCTTCACCGCCACCGACCAGGCGGGGAACGAGGGCACCACCGAGATCACGGTGCTCCGCCTCGACCTGGACGGCGACAACGACGGCGACGGTCTCACCAACGGCGACGAGGCCGAGCGCGGGACCGATCCGGAGAACCCGGACACCGACGGCGACGGTCTCAACGACGGCGACGAGGTGAACCAGTACAACACCAGCCCCCTGCTCGCCGACACCGACGAGGGCGGGGTGGGCGACGGTGAAGAGGTCATCCGCGACGGCACCGACCCGCTCGACCCCGAGGATGACGCGCCTCTTCAGAACATGCCCATCACCCTGACTGACGGTGAGGGCTACGCTTGGGAGATCCTCGGCACTGGTGCCATGGGCGCCGGCGACGAGGGCTTCTTCAGCGATGGTGATCCCGCCTTCCAGCTCTTCGTCGGTGAAGGCGAGGGCGAGGTGAGCTTCCCGACTCAGTTCGAGGGCCGGGTGATCAACGACGGCCGCGAGGTGCTCCTCGGCCCCGCCGAGATGGGTGGCCTCACGGTGAGCCGTCGCATCTTCGTCTCCGACGACGAGGGCTTCGTGCGGTACATGGAGGTTCTGCGCAACGACGGTGAGGCTCCGGCCAACGCCGTGGTGAACGTGCGCGGCTTCCTCGATGGCGGCTTCGGCCCCGCGTTCTTGAGCCTGCAGGCCAGCAGCTTCCTCGACGAGGGTGAAGACGAGTTCAACTTCATCGACGACTGGCTGGTGCTCTCCGGCGACGAGGCCCCCGACTACCTGGGGCACCTCTTCTCCCAGGAAGGCGCAGCCATCGACGTGGAGAACGCGAGCTTCCTCGGCGGCCAGGGTGAGCAGGGCGGCGAAGAGTGGCGCTTCGGCTTCCCCGTGAGCGTCGATCCCGGCGAGCAGCTCATCATCATGCACCTCACCGGCCGCACCGCCGCCGATTTGGAGCTCGCCGAAGAGAAGATCGGCACATACAGCGGCGCCAACCCCGAGGTCACCCAGGGCCTGCTCAACAGCGAGCGCCTTCAGGTGGCCAACCTGCGGTTGGTGCCCGACACCGATCAGGACGGCCTCAACGACGAGGAAGAGGCCGAAGCAGGCACCGACCTGAACAACCCCGACACCGACGGTGACGGCCTGCTCGACGGCTTCGAGGTGGCCAACGGCTTCGACCCCCTCGGCGGTGACGAGGGCGCCCTCGACCCCGATGAGGATGGCCTCACCAACGTGCAGGAGCAGGCAGCCCGCACGGATCCGAACAACCCCGACACCGACGGCGACACCCTCAACGATGCCGCCGAGGTGAACGGCGAGCCCGCCACCAACCCGTTGCGGGCCGACTCCGATCGCGACGGCCTCCGCGACGATCGCGAGTTGGAGCTGGGCACCGACCCGAACAACCCCGACACCGACGGTGGTGGCCGCCCCGACGGCCCCGAGGTCGACATCGACGGCACTGACCCCCTCGTGGGCGAGGATGACGTCGAGCCGGTGCTCTTCCCCGACTTCGGTGGCTTTGACCTCATCGACGGCAACGGCTTCACCTGGGACGTCGAGGGCGACGGTCGCATCAGCGACGGCAGCAACGACGCCTACGATGGCGGCCTGAACCTCGTGGTCGGTGGCCAGGACTTCCCCGACTTCGACGAGGGTGTGCTCACCCTCAACGGTCGCCAGATGGTCCTCGGCCCCGCACAGCTCGCTGGCCTCGACGTGTTTCGCAAGCTGTACGTGCCCGAGGCCGAGGGTGTGGGCTACGCCCGCTTCATCGAGATCCTCAGCAACCCCACTGGGGCGCCCATCGAGACCACGGTCACCCTGAACTCCAACCTGGGGTCCGACGGCGGCACCGTGCTCGTGGCCGACAGCAACAACGATGGTGTCATCGACGCCACCGACGACTGGATGATCACCGACGACGGCAACGATGGCGGCGGCGATCCCACGATGATCCACAGCTTCAACGGCGTGGAGAACTTCCTGGAGCCCGACGCTGCGAGCCAGGCTGGCGACAACCTGAGCTGGAACTTCCCAGTGACGGTGCCCGCCAACGGCCGGATCGTCATTCTGCACTACGCGGCGCAGAATGCTGATCGAGCCACCGCCCTCGAGCTGGTGCCCACCCTCCACAATCCCACGGAGGAGAACGGCCTGCTCGATGGCATGACCGAGGCCGAGCTTCTGTCGGTCCTCAACTTCGCCGTGCGTCCTGATCTGGACAACGACGGCCTCTCCGACAGCCGCGAGGAAGAGTTCGGCACCGATCCGAACAACCCCGACACCGACGGCGACGGCCTGCTCGATGGCTACGAGGTGGCCAACGGCCTCGACCCGCTGGTGGCCGACGATCTCGACGCCGACATCGACGAGGATGGCCTCACCCTCCGCCAAGAGGGCGAAGCGGGCACCAACCCCACCATCCCCGACACTGATGGCGATGGCGCGAACGACGGCCGCGAGGTCAACGATCTGCTCACAGATCCGCTCAACCCCGACACCGACGGTGACGGTCTCGACGACGGCTTCGAGGCCGATCGCGATCCCCCCACCGATCCTCTGGTGGAGGACTCCGACGAAGATGGCCTCAGCGATGGTGTGGAGATCAACGAGACCCTCACCGATCCGCTCAACCCCGATTCCGACGGCGACGGCATGCTCGACGGGTACGAGGTGGAGTTCGGCCTCGATCCCACCATCGACGATGCTCAGGGCGATCTCGACGAGGACGGCCTGATCAACCTGCTCGAGGGTGGTCTGGGCACTGATCCGAACAACCCTGACACCGACGGCGACGGCCTGCTCGACGGCGTCGAGGACGCCAACCAGAACGGTGTGCGCGACGAAGATGAGACCGACGCCACCCTCGAAGACACCGACGGCGGCGGCCGAAACGACTTCGGCGAGATCGAGATCGACGGCACCGACCCCCTCGATCCCGAGGACGACGTGGTGGTGGTGCCCTTCCCCGACTTCGGCGGCATCGATCTCTTCGACGGCAACGGCTTCGAGTGGGATCTCCAGCGCGACGGCAACATCAGCAACGGCAGCAACGACGCCTACGATGGTGGTCAGCGTCTCTTCATCGACGACGCCGAGTTCCCTGACCAGGACGAGGCCGTGGGCGATCTCCAGGGCCGCGGGTTCATCCTCGGCGCCGCGGAGATGTCGGGCCTGCAGGTCATCCGCAAGCTGTACGTGCCCGAGGCTGAGGGTGTGGGCTTCGGCCGGTTCCTCGAGCTGCTCAACAACCCCACGGGCGAAGACATCTCGGTCACCGTCCGCATCTCCGGCAACCTGGGCTCCGACGGTGGCACGCAGCTCGTGGCCACCAGCTCCGGTGATGGCGAGTACACCATCGAGGACAACTGGCTCATCACCGACGACGCCAACGCCGCCGGTGGTGATCCCACGGTCACCCACGCCTTCTCCGACGACAGCGCTGACGTGCAGCCTTCGGCGGTGAGCCTCCAGGGCGACAACTACAGCTACAGCTTCGAGGTGACGGTGCCTGCCAACGGCCGCGCCATCATCATGCACTTCGCGCGGCAGTCGCAGAACCAGGACATCGCTCAGGCCGAGGCTCCGAACTTCGAGGATCTCGGCGACATCGAGCTCTTCGGGATCCCCCAGGCAGAGCGCGACGATGTCGTGAACTTCTCCCTGCTGCCCGACGCCGACGGCGATGGCCTGCCCGACGTGGTGGAGGGTGAGCTGGGCACCGACCCGAACAACCCCGACTCCGATGGTGACGGCCTCGACGATCGCTACGAGGTGGACAACGCCCTCGACCCGCTCGTCGCCGACGATCTAAACGCCGACGGCGACGTCGACGGCCTCACCCTGGGCCAGGAGTTCGAGCTGGGCACCGACCCAGCCAACGCCGACACCGACGGTGATGGTGTGAACGATGGCCCCGAGGTGGACACGGGCACTGATCCGCTCAACCCCGACTCCGATGGTGACGGCCTCAACGACGGCGCCGAGGCCGAGGCGGGTACCGACCCCCTCAACCCCGACACCGACGGCGGCGGCCGCGACGACTTCGGCGAGGTGGAGATCGACGGCACTGATCCCCTCAACCCCGAGGATGATGTGATCCTGGTGGACTTCCCCGACTTCGGCGGCCTCGACCTCGTCGATGGTGCAGCCTTCGAGTGGGACATCAACCGCGACGGCAACATCGGTGACGGCACCAGTGACGCCTACGACGGTGGCCAGCGCCTCTTCGTCGACGACTCCGAGTTCCCTGACCAGGACCAGGCCATCGAGGGCCCCGACGGCCGCAGCTACACCTTGGGTGCTGCGGAGATGTCGGGTCTGCAGGTGGTGCGCAAGATCTACGTGACCGACTTCGAGAACGTGGGCTTCGCCCGGTTCCTCGAGATGCTCAACAACCCCACGGGTGAAGACATCTCGGTCACCGTCCGCATCCAGGGCAACATGGGCTCCGATGGTGGCACCGTGCTCGTGGGCAGCAGCAACGACGACGGCGCCTTCGCCATCGACGACAACTGGCTCATCACCGACGACGGCAACAACGCCGGCGGCGATCCTGCGGTGACCCATGTGTTCTCGGACGACGATGCCGAGGTGCAGCCTTCTGAGGTGAGCCTCAATGGGGACAACTACAGCTACACCTTTGATGTGACCGTGCCCGCCAACGGCCGTGCCATCATCATGCACTTCGCTGCACAGGCCACCGCCAGCGCCGATGCCCTGGGCAACGTGGCGGCTTTGGCTGATCCTTCGGAGATCGAGCTGCTCGGCCTCAGCCAGGGGGAGAGCGACGATGTGGTGAACTGGCGTCTGGCCCCTGACGCCGACGACGATGGTCTGCCCGACGAGGACGAGGCTGTCGCGGGCACCGACCCGAACAACCCCGACACCGACGGCGACGAGCTGCTCGATGGCTATGAGGTGGAGAACGGTCTCGATCCGCTGGTGGCCGACGATCTCGACGGCGACGTCGACGAAGATGGGCTCACCCTCCGCCAGGAGGCTGAGCTGGGCACCGACCCCCTCATCGACGACACCGACGAGGACGGTCTGGAAGACGGCGCAGAGGTGAACGGTGATCCCGCCACTGACCCGCTCGACGACGACACCGACGACGATGGCCTCAACGACGGTGACGAGGCGGCCGCGGGCACTGATCCGCTCAACCCCGACTCCGACAATGGTGGCGCCTTCGACGGTCAGGAGATCGAAGACGGTACTGATCCCCTCGACCCTGCAGACGATGTCGCCTTCGTCGACCTGCCCGCCCCCAACCTCATCGACGGGAATGGGTTCACCTGGGACGTCTCCACCGATGGCGCCATCGGTGACGGCGAGACGGACGCCTACGACGGCGGCTTCGATCTGCTCGTCGGCGGTGAGGCCTTCCCCGCTCAGGAGCAGGCCCGCCTGCGCCAGGGCGGCCAGCAGCTCGATCTCGGCCCCGCCGTGCTCGCCGGCCTGAACGTCACCCGCAAGATCTACGTGACCCCTGCGGAGGGCGTGGGCTTCGTGCGCTACCTCGAGGTACTGGAGAACCCCACCGACGCCGACATCGAGACCACGATCGCGATCGAGACGAACCTCGGCGCTGATGGCAGCACCGAGATCGTGTCTTCGAGCGTGGACGACGGCCTCTTCACCATCGAGGACGACTACCTCGTGACGGACGACGCCAACGGTGAGGGCGGCGACACGGTGACCACCCACGTGTTCTCCGACGCCAACGGCGCGGTGCAGCCCGATGTGGCCACGGGCGCCACCGGCGACGACGACTTCACCGTGGGCTTCACGGTGACGGTGCCGGCGAACAGCACCATCAACGTGCTGCACTTCGGCCTGCAGTCCGCCACCCGCCTCGACGCCCTGGCGGTGCTCGACACCTTCAGCGTCGACGACGCCCTCGTCGCCCTGGCGGGCCTCGAGCTTGCCGAGATCGCGGCCATCGTGAACTTCGGCCTCGCCCTCCCCTGATCTCGCCGAGCGACCCCGTCGCTGGGGTCCACAGTTGAGGCCTCGATGCCTCAATGGTGACTCCAGTGACCACCCCCCTCCCCCCACTCACCTCACAGCCATTGGCCTTTCTGGCCCCCCTGGGGTCGAAATGACCCACTTCTCAAGTGGCGCATCTCTTGCTCTAATGGATCGGGTTCCCTGACCTGGAGGGCCCATGACACCCATACACAAAGCGTCGAGTCTGATCGCGATGTGTGGTGTCTTGTCCCTGACAGCGTGTCAGACCCCTTCTCCCGGAGAGATGAAGTTCGCCGCCCACCAGAGCGCGATCCGCGGTGGCCGCTCGGCCCCCGACGTACACGGGGTCGTGGGCATCGCCATCAGCATCGGTGACAGCGGCAGTCTGTGCTCCGGCAGCCTCATCGCCCCCAACCTCGTGCTCACGGCCCATCACTGCGTGGCCAACCTCGCCAGCGAGACCGTCGATTGTGAGCGCGATCGGTTCGGCAGCCTCTTCGGCGCGCACCAGTTCTTCGTCACTCCTGATGCGGTGATGGATTTCGATGGCAACGGACGCTACTACGCCGTGCGCTCTGTGCGCGTGCCCCAAGAGGGCGCCGAGGTCTGCGGGAACGACATCGCCCTCTTGATCCTCGATCAGCCCATCTCTGGCACCAGCGTGCGAGAGCCTCGACTCGATGACTACCCCACGCCCAACGAAACCTTTGATGCCGTGGGCTACGGCCACGTAGGCGACGAGACTGGCTTCGGGGTCAGGCGCATCATCGAGAACCGCCAGTGGCTCTGCATCGGCCCTGAGTGTTCAGGCGTCGAGGGCGTCATGGGCAACGAGCTCGTGGGCAATGACGGCACCTGCCAGGGCGACTCCGGGGGGCCTGCCCTCGACGCACAGGGCCGCGTGCTCGGCGCGCTCTCTCGAGGCGGTGATGTCTGCACATACCCGACCTATGCAGCCACGGCCGCCTGGGGTGATTGGATCAGGCAGACTGCAGCCGAGGCCGCTCAGATGGGTGGCTACTCAGCCCCTTTCTGGGTGGGTGGCAATGTCGACCCCGGGCCTGATCCCGGCCCGGGTCCAGGGCCCGATCCAGATCCCGAGCCTGACGATTTCGACGATGACGGCATCATCGACGCCCAGGACAACTGTCCTGGCGTAGCCAACGCTGATCAGAGTGATCTCGACGAAGACGGCCTCGGTGACGCCTGCGACGGCAACCTCGATCGACAGTGCACGGTCTGTCAGCCCTGTGAGGCAGACAGCCAGTGTGGCCCTGGTGGCAGCTGTACCTCTGCCGGTGTGTGCGTGCTCAGTTGCAGCACCCACGCCGATTGCCCTGGTGGCGGCACCACGGCCTGCCTCGACGTCGGCGGCGTCAACGCCTGCGTCAATGCCGACTTCGAGCAAGTGGGGCTCTGCCCGCCGAGCTTCACCTGTGATTCGGGCACGCCGGGCATGCCCAATCCTCCAGATGATCAGGGCATGGACCAGGATAAAGAGCCTGATCCCACCCCAGGTGAAGATCGACTCCCGGACCTGATTCAACCCCCTGAGGGTGATCCACTTCAGAGCAGCCAGACGGCGAGCGCCCGCTTCACAGGGGGGTGTGATGCGACGGGTGGTTCCGTGGGGACCTGGTGGTGGTTGGCGCTGGCCCTCGCCCCGCTCAGGCGGCGCCGCTCGCCTCTGCGCTGAAGGGCTCTGCGCTGGACATCTCTGCGCTGGACATCTCTGCGCTGGGCATCTCTTCGCAGTGCTCTGCAGGAGCATGCTGCGCCGACACCTGCTCAGCCCAGCGATACAGCGGCTGGGCAGCCTCTTCCCAGTGACGCTCGAGCATCATCACATGACCCATGCCCCTGACGATCTGTGAAGGGCACCCATAGGTCATCGCAGTGGCCTGAATGAGTGCAGGTGGAATGAAGGCGTCGTGCTCCGCACCGAAGGTGATGATGGGCACTCGGGGCATCAACCACAGGCGCAGCGGATCAAGCAGGCTCATGTCGAGCACGGCCCGCTGTGACTCGCCCTGGAAACGGCTGAAATACTCAGTGAGAGTCGCCGAGGGCAAGGCACTGGAGAAGAGGCTGCGTCGCAGATCATTGGGTCGGGTGAACCGCGCCGCGAGCTCGGGCCCACCAGAGCAGAGCAGCATGACCCTTCGGGTGAGGGCCGGGCGGGTCATCATCATCAATGTGGCAGTGGGAATGAGGCCCTGGGGCGGCACTGAAGCCATGAGTGCCACGCCGAGCAGGCCCATACCTCTCCGGCCGGAGTACTCCAGATACTTCTGCGCCACGAAGCCACCCATGGAGTGCCCCACCACGATGGGCGGCTCGCCGATGTGCTCTACGGCACAAATGACGTCGCGTACGTAGTCGCGCAGGGTGTGTCGCGCCAGATGCTCTTCACCCTGGCTCTCACCATGGCCCCTCAGGCTCACGGCGTAGATCGGATAACCGCGCTCTGCAAACCAGGGCATGAAGTGCTCTGCCCAGCACCACGCCCCGGCAAAAGCACCGTGTACACACAAAATCGGCGGCCGCGTCGCCTGCTCGGGCAGACAGCTGAGCAGCTCGAGGCCATGGCCGATGGTGGTGGTGGTGACTTCGGGGACGGGGTGCTCGGCGTATGCGTACACGTAGGCTCCTCGGCAAGGGCGGAGATGGCATGCCTGATGATCAACGGCAGCCCGGGCCCCGACGGTGAGGGGTGGGCACAGCATCACCTGAGCCGTAGCGCCGAAAAAACGCCGAGATTTCAGGAGTGTCAATCAGTGGGCGCTATTTTTACAGAAGATGACAACGGTAGACAAGCGTTCAGAGCCATCATGCACCGGCATACACAGACGCCTTTGAAGCTCACCTGATGACCTCGTCAGCGCGCGCTCAGAAGCGATCTCAGCGCACTGCCTCCAAGGGAAGATTACCAGTATCCAGAGGTGCCCCCATGTGAGATAACTACCCAGCACATCTCCCGGGGGAGACACATGGGTTTTCAGATGTACAGACATATACATGCCTGCTTGCTTGCACTTGCCTGTCTGACAGTGGGTGCCACAGCCCATGGGCAGGCGCTCACGACAGATGGCACCTGTGGTGGCAACGCTCAACCCACAGGCTTCGTGAACGATCTCGGCGGTACCGAGGTGCACGCCCTCGGCGTCTACCAGGGCAGCCGAGATGCCATCAACGAGAATGGCCAGCGAGAGATCAACGTCGGTGTGTCTCGGGCGGGCGTACCCATGATCCTGGTGCTGTCGAGCTATGAGCCCGTGCACTGGCGGCTCAACCTCGCCCCCGGTGTGCAGCTGCAGCAGGTCATCCTGAACGGCTACAACAATCAAACGCTGGAAGGTCATGGCGGTGCGGTCGTCACGGATCGCACCCGACCGGGGAACTACTTCACAGCGTGTGCCTATGTCTGGCCCTCTGGCAACGGTGGCTGCGACACCAACGCCCTCATCAGCGGCGTCGAGGGCTTCCTCGGACAGAGCGTCGACTCGTTCCACGGCTGCTACACCGGTGAGGCCTTCGCCATCGGCGCAGTAGACGGTGACGGCGACGCAGTGCCTGATGCTTCAGATGCATGCCCTGAAGATCCCGACAATGACATCGACGGTGATGGGGTCTGTGGCAACGTCGACAACTGCTCCACCACGAGCAACAGCAGCCAGAGCGACAGCGACAACGATGGCATCGGTGATGCCTGTGACGCCTGCCCCTTCGATCGCAACAACGACGCAGACGGCGATGGGGTCTGTGGCGACGTGGACAACTGCCCCAACTTCGCCAACGCCGATCAGAGCGACAACGACAACGACGGAGTGTGTGGCAACGTCGACAACTGCCCCAACACCACCAATGCCGACCAAACAGACAGCGATGGTGATGGCATCGGCGACAGCTGTGATGCCTGCCACCTCGATGCCGACAACGACATCGACGGCGATGGCCTCTGTGGCAACGTCGACAATTGTCCGATCCACAGCAACGCCGATCAGGCTGATGGTGACGGTGACGGCATCGGCGACATCTGCGACATCGACTATGCCGTGGAAGGCGCGTGTCACAACGGCGGCGACGTGACGGGCTTCGCCAATGCCACTTCGGACACCGAGGTGCACCTCTTCGGGGTGTACGAGAGCGCCCTCAACCGAGGGTTCCGTCAGCACCCCCGTGGGGACGTCGACGTGAACATCACCCGGACCGGGGTGCCCATGATCCTGGTCATGTCAAGCTACGAGCCGACGAACTGGCGCTTGAACCTCGCCCCTGGGGCTCAGGTGCAGCAAATCATCCTGAACGGTTACTACACCCAAACGGTGGAAGGGCACGGCGACATCCCCGTGCTCTACAAGCACGAGCCAGGAAACTACTTCACGGCGTGTGCCTATGTCTGGCCCTCTGGCAACGGCGGCTGTGACACCAACGCCCTCATCAATGGCGTCGAGGGCCTGCTCAACCTCGAGGTGACGAGCTTCCACGGCTGCTATGGCAGCACCGGCTTCACCCTCGGCCCCTCGGCCCCAGATACCGACGGCGACGGCACCTCCGACGACGAGGATCCTTGCCCCAATGATCCTGCTGACGATGCAGACGGTGATGGTGTCTGTGGTGACGTCGACAACTGCCCCACCACGAGCAACGCAGCTCAGACCGACGGTGATGGTGATGGTGCCGGTGACGCATGTGACGCCTGCCCAAGTGACGCCGATGACGACATCGACAGCGATGGTGTCTGCGGTGATGTGGACAATTGCCCAAACCGCGCCAACGCAGCTCAGGCCGACAGTAACGGTGACGGCGCCGGCGACGCCTGCGACATCGACATGCCCGTGAGCGCGGTGTGCGAGTCCGGCGCTCTGAGCGGCTTCGACGACGGCGACATCGGCGCCTCTGAGGTCCACGTGGTGGGCATCTACGAGAGCCGCGGCGATCACAGCGGCGGCTTCCACCCCCGGGGCGACACCCGTGTGGAGGTGAACCGCACCGGAGTACCCATCACCCTGGTGCTGTCGAGCTATGAGCCCACCCACTGGACGCTGGCCCTCGCCCCGGGCGTGCAGCTGCAGCAGGTCATCCTGAACGGGTACCACACGCAGACCATCGAGGGTCACGGCGGCGCACCAGTGACTTTCCGCCACGAGCCGGGGAACTACTACACGGCGTGTGCCTATGTCTGGCCCTCTGGCAACGGCGGCTGCGACACCAACGCCCTCATCAGCGGCATCGAAGGTGATCTGGGCTTGCCGGTGACGAGCTTCCACGGCTGCTACCGCGGCACCGAGTTCGTGCTCGGCGCTCCGGACAGCGACGGCGACGGCATCACCGACGACGTCGACGCCTGCCCCAATGACGCAGAGAACGACGCGGATGGTGATGGCGTCTGTGGCGATGTCGACAACTGCGCCGGCGCCGTGAACCCGGCCCAGACCGACACAGATGGCGACGGCATCGGCGACGTCTGCGAGCTGGACTTCGGCGTCACGGGCACCTGCCACAGCGGCCAGGTCTCGGGCTTCGTCGGCGAATCGGCCAACACCGAGGTGCACCTGCTCGGGGTGTACGAGAGCGCCCTCAACCGAGGGTTCCAGCAACACCCTCGTGGGGATCTCGACGTGAACATCACCCGGACCGGGGTGCCCATGATCCTGGTCATGTCGAGCTATGAGCCGACGAACTGGCGCTTGAACATCGCCGAAGGCGCCATCATCGAGCAGATCATCCTGAACGGGTACTACACGCAGACCATCGAAGGTCACGGTGACATCCCCGTGAGCTACAAGCACGAGCCGGGGAGCTACTACACGGCCTGCGCTTACATCTGGCCCTCCGGCAATGGGGGCTGTGACACCAACGCGCTCATCAACGGCGTCGAGGCGGAGCTGGGCCACGAGGTGACCAGCTTCCACGGCTGCTACGCCAGCACGGAGTTCACCCTCGGCCCCGTGGGCACTGACAGTGACAGTGACGGCATCTTCGACGCCCAGGACGCCTGCCCCAACGATGCCGACAACGACATCGACGGTGATGGCATCTGCGGTGACGTAGACAACTGCCCCAACATCAACAACGCCGCCCAGGTAGACAACGACGGTGACGGCTTCGGCGATGCCTGTGACGCCTGCCTGGGTGATCCCACGAACGATGCAGATGGCGACGGCGTCTGCGAAGATGTCGATGTGTGCCCGGGCGTGAGCGACGCCAACCAGGCAGACACTGATCAAGACGGCGAGGGTGATGCCTGTGACGCATGCCCCAACGATGCCGACAACGACGCCGATGGCGACGGCCTCTGCAGCGATGTGGACAACTGCCCCGACATCGCCAACGCCGACCAGCTGGACAACGATGACGACGGTGAGGGTGACGTCTGTGACGCATGCCCCAACGATGTGGGCAACGACACCGACAGCGACGGCCTCTGTGGCGACGTGGACAACTGCCCCGACATCGCCAACGCCGACCAAGCAGACGGCGACGGTGACGGCATCGGCGACGCGTGCGACATCTGCCCCTTCGACCGACGCAACGACGCCGACGGTGACGGCATCTGCGCCGAGATCGACAACTGCCCTCGCCATCACAACCCGGATCAGGTGGACAACAACGGGGACGGCCACGGCGACGTCTGCGTGCGCCCCACGGCCCGCCTGGGCGACCGCAACACCATCGGCCAGGGCCTCGATGCTGGCGAAGACGTGGAGCTCGGCAACGACTCCAACGTGGGCGACGACGTGGTGCTCGGCGACAACGCCGACATTGGAGACAACGCTCAGATCGGCAACGCGGTCGAGGTGGGCGACGACGCCGCGCTGGGCCGCAATGTCGAGGTGGGTGACGGCACCCTGATCGGCAACGGCGCCGACATCGAGAACGGCGTGGACATCGGCGCGGGTGCGCACGTGGGCAACGGCGCCCGCATCGCCGCCCTCGCAGATGTAGGGAACGATGCGGTCCTCGGCGAAGGGGTCGAGATCTCCGAGAACGCCGAGGTGGGCCACCGCGCACACCTGGCCGGTGGCGAGAACGCTGTGCGCGTGGGCATCGGCGCCCGAGTGGGCGACGACGCCACCATCGACGAGGGCACCACTCTGGGCAGCGGCGCTGAAGTGGGCGCTGGCGCCGAGGTGGGCCGAGGCGTGGAGCTACAGCCCAACACGTCGGTGGGCGCAGGATCCCAGCTGGCAGACAATGTGACGGTGAACGCCAACTCTGATGTGGGCGACAACGCCAACATCGGCGAAGGCGCCATCATCAGCGACTATGTCGAGGTCGGCGACGATGTCACCGTGGGCGCTGGCACCGAGGTGGGCTACTCCGCCGTGGTGGGCGACAACGTCACTTTCGGCGCCAACGGCACCATCCGCGGCGTCGTGGGCGACAACGTCACCATCGGTGATCGGGCAGACATGCGGGGTCGAATCTCCGTGGCCAACAACACCACCATCGGCGACGATCTGACGATGCGCCACCTGGACACGATCGGCGCAGACGGGGTCATCGGGCACGGCTTCACCATGGGCTCACGGGCTTCGATCGGTGATCGCGCTCAGGTGGCGAACAATGTGGTGCTCAACTACCTCGCTTCGGTGGGCGACGACGCGGTGCTTGCCGACGAGGTGCAGGTGGACGACTCGACTCAGGTGGGCAACGGGGCCAACATCGGCGCCCGAACCCGCCTGTACTCCCGCAGCACGATCGGCGCCAATGTGACCATCGGGCAGGACTGCATCATCGGGAACCGGACCACCATCGGTGACAACACGGTCATCGAGGACTACACGATCGTGTATCGAGAGGCCTCCATCGGGGCCAACGTCATCATCCGCAACAGTGGTGCCCCCGATACCCCTCGTAACATTGGTCACCGTAATGGTCAGGTTGTGATTGGTGATGGGGTTGTGGTGGATGAGGACTTGCAAGATCGTGTTGAGATCTTCCCTTTGCCTTGATGTATGTCTCGCTTCGCTCGCAGATCAGTTTTCGGGCACGGGCACGGGCACGGGCACGGGCACGGGCACGAGTTGATACACACCTGGACCCGTGGTCCTTCCTGGACTCTGGGCGAGGGTTGTCATTGAAGCTGAGATGATGCGCTTGGTGACGGCCTGAGAGCTCAGCTCCTGGGGGTGTGGAGGCTAGAGCCTTTGCATTGTCTGTGATCCAGATGACTGATGCAGTTAGGCGCGCTGTGACACAGCCATTGACTGTTCAAGTGAACAGTCTCGACACTGCCCGCCCCCTTCACACACGCATGGCCGTGCCCGCGGAGGGGCGGAGGCTCTGATGCTCGGTGGATGGGTGGGGAGTTGGTGTGCAGTCGTGGTGACAAAAGCGCAGGCGTAGCCAACGAAGGCTTTTGCCGGCTACGTCGAGCATTTTGGCGCCGCGAATGTGCGCCAAATCGTCGCCCAGACGCCGGGCAGCAGAGCCGGAGCCCCGGAGCCCCTCACTTCGGGACTTTTTCCCAGTCGGCGAGGAACTTTGCCAGGCCGATGTCGGTGAGGGGGTGCTTCACCAGCTGCTGGATCACCTTGAAGGGCATCGTGCCCACGTGAGCGCCCAGGCGGGCCGCCTCGAGCACGTGCATCGGGTGACGGATGCTCGCCACCAGCACCTCGGTCTCGTAACCGTAGGCAGTGTAGATGTCGAGCACCTCTTCGATGAGCTGCATGCCCGAAGTGGCGATGTCGTCCAGGCGGCCCACGAAGGGGCTGATGTAGGTTGCCCCCGCCTTCGCCGCCAGCAGGGCCTGCATCGGCGAGAAGCACAGCGTCACGTTCGTCTTGATTCCGTTGTCAGTGCACCACTTCGTCGCCTTCAGGCCCTCCATGATGAGGGGGATCTTGATGACGATGTTCTCGTGGATCTTGGAGAGCTCTTTCGCCTCTTTCACCATGCCTTCGAAGTCGGTGGAGACCACCTCTGCCGAGATGGGGCCGTCGACGATCTCGACGATCTCCTGCAGCACGTCGAGGAACTTGCGGCCCGACTTGGCCACCAGCGAGGGGTTCGTCGTCACCCCGTCGAGCAGCCCGTAGGAGGACGCCTCCCGGATCTCGTTCACGTCAGCGGTGTCGATGAAGAACTTCATGGTTCAGCCTTTCTCTAGGGCTTGCTGTACGCCGTGGTGCCCGATCACGTGATCAGGTCGATGCCAAAGCAGGATGCCGATGCATTGTATGAGGTCTTTTACAAACCGCGAGCCTCTCGCTCACGTCGTGAGGAGCACCTTGCCGAAGTTGCGCCGCTCTTGAATGTAAGTGTGTGCTTTTGCAGCCTCTTCCATGGGGAATGTGGCGTCGACCACCGGTGACAGCACCCCCTCGGCCACCAGGGCCAGGATGTCGTCGAGCATCTTCTTGAGCGCCACGTCGTGATCCCAGAGATCACCCAGGTTCACCCCGAAGACCCCTTTGTTGTCGTTCATCAGCTTGATCGGCCCGTAGCGCTTCAGGCTCAAGAGACCTTTCAGCGCCGCCACGAGGCTGCGGCGCTTGCCTGGGGTGAAGCTCGATACGCCGAACATGAAGAGGCGGCCCATGGGCGCCAGGCTGTTGTAGCTCTGCGTGAACGAGCGACCACCCACGGCGTCGATGGCGATCTGTACCCCAGCGCCATCGGTGATCTCCTTGATCACCTGCTCGAAGTCCTGAGTGCGGTAGTCGATGCAGTGGTGCACCCCAGCCTCTCGAAGTCGGTCGTGCTTGCCCGCGCTCGCCGTACCGAAGATCTCTGCGCCGAAGTGCTTGCAGATTTGGGTCGCCGCCAGGCCTACCCCACCGCCAGCAGAGTGAACCAGCACTCGATCTCCAGCCCGCACGCCGCCCAGATGCACCAGCATCAACCACGCCGTCAGATAGGTCACCGGGATCGCGGCGCCATGGATCAGGGGCAGGTTGTCGGGCACCGTGGACACGCGCCGAGCAGGGACCACCACCATGTCGGCGTAGCCACCGAATCGGGTCAGGGCCATCACCTTCTGCCCCACCTCGACATCAGAGACCCCCTCGCCGAGGGCATCTACGGTGCCTGAAACTTCGTAACCCACCACACAGGGCATTGGCGGCGCGTCGGGGTAGAGCCCCATGCGGGCCATGATGTCGGCGAAGTTCACCCCCGTCGCCGCCACCTTGATGCGGACCTCACCAGGGCCCGGTGTGGGATCAGGGCCTTCTCTCAGCTCAAGGACCTCTGGGGCCCCCTTCTTGGGAATCCAAATCGATCGCATGTGGTTCACTGTGGTCTTGGCGCGACGTGTTGTCTACCATGCGTGTCCTTCAAATTTGCCATCGAGCCCTTCACACACGTCTCTGCTCAGCCCCAGGAGATGCCATGAACGCCCCCACCCCCCAGACTGTCGATCTGTACCAGTTCGAGCTGTGCCCCTACTGCCACAAGGTCAAGGCCGGCCTCGAGGTCAAAGGGATCCCTTATCGCAAGATCGAGGTGAACCCCATGGGCAAGAAGGAGCTGCCCGCTGATCTGCCCGAAGATGCTCCGAAGAAAGTGCCGGTGATCAAGGTCGGCGGTGAGCTGCGGTACGACTCCCCAGTCATCTTGAGGTTCCTCGAAGAGGCCTACCCCGACACGCGATCGCTCACCCCCACCGACGAGGCCGCCAAAGAGAAGAGCGACATGGTGGAGAAGTGGGTGGACGACGAGGTCTGCTATGCCCTGCCCACGGTGATCTACGGCACCTGGGGCGAGGCCGCCAAGGCCGCCCAGGTCACCGCCCGCACCTCGAACTTCGGCTTCTTCCAGAACATGACCGTGCGGGCCGGCGGCTCGCTCATCATGCACCAGATCTCCAAGCGAATTCTGAAGAAGAAGGGCCGCACCGACGGCCACGCCTGGGTGAACGAGACCGTCGACCAGTTCGAAGAGTGGCTCGGCAAACAGCCCTTCGTCACCGGCGACGAGATCTCGCTCGGCGACGTGGCCATGCACGGCGCCCTCACCTGCGTGAAAGATTTCCCCATCTTCTCGAAGATCATGGCCCGCCCCCTCACAAAGGCCTGGTACGACCGGGTGTCGGCCATGCGGCAGCGGGCCTGAGGGCGGGGGCGGCACACATGGCCCCCACGATCATCGCCGAAGGCCTCACCCGACGATTTGGTGATCTCACCGCCGTCGACGGCCTCGATCTCACAGTCGAAGCCGGTGAGATCCTCGGGTTTCTCGGCCCCAACGGCTCGGGGAAGACCACAACCATCAAGATGCTCACGGGCCGCCTGCAACCCACTGCGGGTACCGCTCGAGTTCTGGGCTTGCAGATGCCGGCAGATCGCCAACAGGCCTACGCCCGCATCGGCATCGTCGGCGAGCAGAAAGATCTGTTCCCCAGGCTGACCGGCCGGGAGAACCTCGAGCTCTTCGCCGAGTTGCGGGGGGTGTCCCGGGCCCGTGTAGACGAGGTCCTTGAGCACTTCGAGATGAGCGCCCGGGCCGCAGAGCAGGTGAAAGGCTACTCTCAGGGTATGCAACAGCGCCTGCTGCTGGCGCGGGCGTTTCTGCACCAGCCCGAGGTCATGTTCCTCGATGAGCCCACGCGCGGCCTCGATCCTCCTGGGGCGAGAGCGCTCCGTGGGCGAATCAAAGCCGCCAGCGAAGCGGGCTGCACGGTGTTCTTGTCCACGCACTTGATGTCGGAAGCCGAGGCGCTGTGCGATCGGGTGGCGTTCATCGCTCAGGGGCGCCTCGTGGCGGTGGACACCCCGGCGAACCTGCGGGCCTCCATGGGGCAGCGCAGCCTGAAGATCAGCACCCTCGCCGGTGAAGTGCACACCCTCTCGCTCACGGACGACGAGACGCCTGAGCGAATGCAAGCGCTGCTCGCCGCCGGCGGTGTGGCCGACGTACAGATGGAGCAGCCCTCTCTCGAGGAGGTGTTCCTCGCCCTCACCCGCACCGAAGAGACTCAGCCTACGGAGGCGCGGTGATGTGGGGACCACTCAAGGCGCTGATCCTCAAGGATCTGAAGTGCTCCATCCGGGAGATGGAGTTCTTGATGTACCTGCTGCTCCCACTCATCGGGGCCGGGGTGCTGAAGCTGGCCTCTGGCGCCATCGACAATGCCCAGCCCTCATCGAAGCAGGTGGTGGTGGTGGCTCCCGAGAGCGAGCAGACCATCGTTCAGGCGCTGAGCGCCCACCCCCGCCTCGAGGTGAGCGCCGCTCAAGACTGGGCTGAGGCCCAGGCCCGCGTCCGTGATGGTGAGGTCATCTCGGCCATCGACCTGCCAGAAGGCCTCTCGGCGAGCCTGGGGCAAGACCCACCCCCGAAGGTGCAGCTCTTTCACGCCGCTGGCTCGCAGACCGCCGTCATCACGGTGACTCAGTCGGTGAAGCGTGTGCTCGATCAGAAAGCTCACCCTCAACCTGTGGTGGAGCTCGTCTCCACTTCGGTAGATGGCGAGGCGAAGCCTTTCTCGGTGAGCGCATTGTTCCTGGAGACCACCCTGGTGCTGGCCTTGCTGTTCGGCGGCTTGTTCGTGGTGCCTCTGGGCTGGAGCGGAGAGCGGGAGAATGGGCAAGTCGAGGCTCTGATGCTGGCGGGGATCCCTGCCAGCATGCTGTTGAGCAGCCGGGTGATCTTCGGCGGGCTGCTCACGGCCTCCTCCGGGGTGGGGGTGGTGCTCATCATGTACGGCTTCGGCGCGCTGCTGCCGGCCTTGCCCCACCTCGTGCTCGGCGCCATGGCCCTGGTGGCCGTGGGCCTCGCCGTGAGCTCGCTGACGAAGACCCGCAAACAGGCAGAGATGATCCTCGCCGGGGTGATGGCCGCCATCAGCATCCCCACCCTCGCCTCCGAGGCCTCGCCTGCTCTGGCCTCTGTGGGCCAGTGGTTGCCCATGGGGCCCTTTGTCAAAGGCCTGAAGGCCGCTGCCACAGGTATGGGGCAGCCCTCTGGTGATTGGATCATCGAGGTGGTGGTGCTGGTGGGCTACACCCTGTTGGGCCTCACGGTGGCCGCCTGGCGAGTCCGGCAGAGCGAGGCGGCCTGAGCACACGACTGGCAACTCTACTCGCCACCTTCCATGGCTGTTCGAACAGCCGCCCCAACTCGAATTGCCATGTGTTTTCCGCGGTCTGCGGTCACGCCCCTGTCACAATCCGATGATTTTTCACCCATGTTCAGGTGGTTGGCCCTGATGCACGTTCGACACACAGCTTGGCACCGACCATGCATTCTCCGTGGGCAAGGCACTTACCCGCTCACCTGCCTGCACGGAGACACCCCATGAAGCGCGCCCTTGCTCGGATCGCCCCTCTCGCCGCTCTGACCATGAGCACCGCCCTCGTCGGCTGTGGCGAAGATGCTCAGACCAAAGGCGAAGGCGTCGAGCCCACGATCCAGGGCAAGACCGACTTCCAGAGCCGCTTGAACAAGGGCGAGAACATCGCTTTCGGCGGTGACATGGCCAACGAGTTCAAAGAGGACTTCGAGTTCATCGCCCACGAGTTCTACGCCGCCAAGGGCGACAAGCTCACCCTCGAGGTGACGCAGCGTGGGACCCGCCGAGGCCTCGACACCCAGCTCTTCGTCTACGGCCCCAAGAAGGCCAGCGGTGAGTACGGCGATCGCATCGCCAGCGACGATGACGCGGGCTACGGCGCGCTGTCGAAGGTGAGCCTCGAAGCGGCCGACGCAGGCATCTACATGGTGGTGGTGGGCACCCACGACGGCGCTGGCCGGGGCAACTTCAACCTGAACTTGCGCTGCGACAGCGGCACCTGCGGCCAGGTGGAGCTCGAGCCAATCTGCCCGGAGCCGGTGAAGGACGTAATCGCCGACTGCGTGCAGGAGTACATCTACGACTCCGACTACGAGGGCAACCGCAACGAGGGCTTCGAGGGCTGCACCGGTGACTGGTCCAGCGATGTCTTCTACGGCGCCTGCGAGGCCCGCTGGGCGCAGTCAGGTGAGTGGTGCCTCGCCGGTGAGGCGGCCTTCACCGAGGTGGTGATCCCCGCCTGCCGCGCAGAGCTCGCCGAGCAGTACGCTCCCCCGGTCCCCAACCTCGCGCTGCGCAATCACTTCATCGACGACGATCTGTACGACTCGGTGTATGGCAGCAACGACGATCACATCTACTACACGATCGACGCCTGGACTTACGACTTCGAGGGCACCGGCCCCGCGCCCCTGATGCAGGTGGCTCAGTCGGTGGTAGCCACGGCGGTCGACGACGAGCACCTCGACTACACCCTCGACGAGGACATCCGCGTCGAAGACGAGACCACCATCGTGAGCAAGCTCGTGGACTGGAGCATGTACGCGGGCTTCGGCCCTGACCTCACCGCTGACGCGGGCTCCGAGACGTTCCAGGTGGCCAGCTACAGCTACGAATACTACGTCGCCGCTGGCGCTGAAGAGTGGGTGACCATCTACGTGTTCAGCTTCGACAACCGCAAGGTGTACGCCGTCACTGCTGTGTCGGGCGAATAGCTTGCTCCGGCGCTCCGCGGGGCACCTGCATGCCTGGGCGATGGCTTTGATGGGTGGGGCCCTTCATTTCTATGGGCATTGGGCAGGCTGGTGATCGAGAACCCGACTTGGGCGCCTTTGGCCAGCGTCTGCTCACTGCGCTCAACTCACTGCGCTCAACTCACTGAGCACACCCCACGGCCGCCGCGACCGCCGGACCAGCGAATCTCCAGCGGGCCGTCGCCCTGTACGATCCACCGTGCCACGGCCCGATGACCTGCGCCAGTCAGCCCCGGCAACGCGCCATGACCCGCCCCAGCGAGCTGGCTCGACAGCCAACCGTGCAGATGATCGAGGGCCTGAGCCTGATCACCTTCGATGCGGGTCACCCCTTCGCCGCAAATCAGCTCTGCGGAGACAGGAGGCGTGTTCACGAGGCCTTCGCCGTGGTTCAGCCCCGAGGTGCGCAGCGCCCCGAGGTTCTCGAGACACAGCTCCACTCTGCGCAGGCCGCCGGGCAGCTCGGAGACCTGCACCTGGGGCACCACCTCGGGGATGGCCTTGCGCATGCGCTCGATGACCGTGAAGGCCTTGGCGCACTCCGCCGGGAGCTCCGAGACTGGTGGGTTCCTGATGGTGCGCATGTGGTCGAGGCCGCCGATCTCCACGGGGCCGAGCTGCGGGTGGTCGTAAGGCTGCCAGGGCGCGAAGGTGGGCACCTCGGACTCGACCTGCTGAAACCGGGTGATCATCTGGGAGACCATCTCCGGCACCGGGTCGATGAAGGCCTGAGCGGGCTCCACCCGGTACTGATCAGCCTCGACCTCGCAGAACGAGTACGGATCCCACAGCTCGAAGGTGTACGCGGGCACCCCGAAGACCGTGCTCATGGAGTCGGACCACACCCCCACCACGTTCACGTCAGGGTCGTAGGCGAACTCGGGGTAAGTGGCGTGCACGCGATACCCCGTGCCCTCTACCATCTGGTTCGCCAGCCGCCGCATCAGCCTGACGTCGACGCCTTTGAGCGGGCAGTCCTTGCGGTAGGGCTGTGTGAGCAGGCAGCCGGTGAACGTGTGCAGCGTGAGGCCCGCGCCAATGCGAGGTCGCGCGGCGAAGGCCTGCACCACTGATCGGCTCTCGGCCTCGCTGAGCGGGTGGGGCCCGCCATGCTGACCGAACATGCCGAAGGGGGCCCAGTGCGCGGGGAAGTTCCGGTTGAGATCGAGGCCGTACAGCAGCGGCGCCAACACCCACTGGTGGCCGTCCCACTGCAAAAAGCTGCCCTCAGGACACACAAAGCAGGCCTCGCTCGGATCATCGTCGAGGCGCCGCGCCCTGATCCACCCGGGGGCGTGTTCGTCGGCGACAAAGGGCCCCGCAGGGTGCTTCCATCGCATCCAGCGCACCACACCGTCGCCGTCGAGATCTTCGGGCTCGAGGCCCGCTCTCACCGCCCCCTCGTTCGGCGGCCTCAGCGTCGAGCGCATGAAGGGCGCTCCCTCGTGCAGGGCCTGATAACCATCGACGGAGATACACGGCATCACATAGGCGGTGTGCGTGCTGAACCACTGCACCGTGGCCGCGTCACCAGCCTGGAGCTTCTGCGCCCACTGCGTCAGGGCATAGAGCGTGGCCATGACCCCGGTCCACTCCGCAGCGTGAGTACCCGCGTCGAGCCAGAAGCCTGGTCGATCATCCCGAGGATCGTGCTCGGACTCACCCCGCGCCCCCACAGTGATGAGCAGGATCGGCCGCTGGTGTACGGTGTGATCGAGCACAGTGAGTTCGAACCACTCCGGAAAAGCCTCTACGAGAGAGACGCACCACTGGTGTAGCTGAGGGAAGTCGAGATAGGCGTCTCCGTTGTACGGACTCATGGCGCTCCGAGAGATGAGATCACAGATGGGGCGCATCGTAGTCCGGATGACCTCAGTATTGGAGAGTTGTGGTGGAGAAGAAGAGATGCATTACCTGATCGGCCCCGGCGCCGTAGGCGGGACTCTGGCTCTGCACCTTCATGGGGCGGGGCAACCCGTCACGCTGTGCGTTCGAACTCCGATGCACACGCTGAGTGGGGAAGGCCCAGACCATCAACTCTCTGCTCAGCTGCCCACCCTGACACGGCCACCTGCAGAAGTACGCTCACCCACATCGGTGATGCTGGCCGTAAAAGCCTACGACACCGCCAGCGCAGCGCCCTGGCTCGAAGCGCTCACAGGCCCGGGTACGCCGGTGCTGGTGATGCAAAACGGCATCGAGCACGTCGAGCGCGTGCGGTCATGGGTCCACCCTGAGGCAATCGTGATCCCAGTCATGGTGGACTGCCCCGCGAGTCGCTCGGCCCCCGGCATGATTCGCTGGCGCCGTACCCCACGCCTACGTGTCGCAGCGGAGCCTTTGGGTGCCGAGGTGGTGGCCTGGTTCGACGACACAGGTGTCGATGCAGCCATCAGCGACGACTTCGAGCACGCGCTCTGGGAGAAGCTGGCGGTGAACGCCATCAGCGGGGCCCTCCCCACGCTCACCCGACAACCTACAGGCGTGTTCCGCAGACCCGAGGTGGCCGCCATGGCCCTCGAGGCCCTGCAAGAGTGTGCCCTCGTGGCTCGAGCCGAAGGCGTGGTGCTCACCGAAGCATGGATGCAGAAGGTCATCGCGGGCCTGCAAGGCGGGGATCCGCAACGCAGGCCGAGCATGTTGCAAGACCTCGAAGCGGGGCGGCCACTGGAGCACGACGCTCGGAATGGGGCCGTGGTCAGGCGCGGCACACACCATGGGGTGCCGACACCGATCAACTCGATGTTGAACAGACTGCTCCGCGCCTGTGACGCTCAGCGCTCAAGCCCTTGAGCGCGATCTCAACTGCTCTGGCGCGCGCTCGGCCAGGAACTTCATCACCGCGCGCACTCGACCTGAACGACGCAGGTCCGGGTGAGTAAGCATCCACACCTTCATGGACACCCCCTCCCGGGGCACAGGGCCCACAGGCACCAGCTCCGGATACCGCTCAGCGACAGGCACCGGCAGCAAGGCCAGCCCCACGCCGTTGCGGGCCAGAGAGAGCATCAACAGCTCAGCGTCGACGAGCGCCGCCACGTGAAGCGGCTGACTCAGCGCGCGTGCGAGGTTCCAAGTCCCCGAAGCCCCCATATGATCCGCCCACAGCACCCACGGCGGGTTGTCCTGCGCCACCACAGCGTGTGTGCCGTAGACGGCATACTCCAGCACCCCCAGCACGCGGCCGAACAGATCATCGCTCGGCTGCTCCACGCCGCGGATCGCCAGATCACACTCACGACGCCGCAGGCTGCGCGTCTGATTGGAGATGTTCAGCCTCAGCTGGATCTCCGGGTGCGCCTGCTGGAGTTCTGCCAGCGTGGGGGCCAGCAGCTGCCCGGCCAGTTCGAACAGGGTCAGTTCCACCGGGCCTGAAATCTGGTGAGGTTGCCCGGCGAACAGCCGCTCCGCAGACAGCACTTCTTCTTCCACCCGCTCGGCGATGGGCAACAGCGCCTCTCCAGCTTCGGTGAGCCCGATCCCGTGGGCCAGCCGCTCGAACAGATCGGTCTTCACCTCACCCGTGAGGATCTCGAGCCGGCGGTTGATGGTCGATCGACTGACCGCCAGAAGCTCGGCTGCCCCCTTGACAGTGCCCTGCCGAGAAAGCGCCAGAAATACACGTAGATTGTCCCAGTTCATCGCGCTCTCCGCACATCCGATACCGCATCACGCCCCAGTGTCGAATATTCGACACCCATCACTCAATAGCGGCCATTGATGTTCTCTTTTCGGACACCAAACTGAAGACCACTCAACGAGAGCCACTCAACAGAAACCAATCATCAGGAGCAAAGATGCGCCTTCCCAGACTCCTCACCACCCTCGTAGCGCTGAGCACCCTCGCGTGCGGCGCCGCCGCAGAAGACAACCCCACTCAAGACCATCACCCCACCAGGAGCTCCGCCATGACACAGACCATCACGTTTCAGCCCGGCAAGGTCTATGAGGTCACCGGCATCTGGGTCAAACCCGGAAAAGGCCAGGATCTCGCCAACTATTTCAACAAGGTGTTCCCCATCGCCGCCAAGGACTATGGGGTCAAACCACTCTTCGGCCTGGAGCCGGTCAACGTATACTCCGGTGACTTTCAGCCCCATGTCTTCTTCGTGAACGAGTGGCCTTCTCTCGACCACTTCAAACGTTTCGTCGACGATCCCCGGGCGAAGGCGCTGTTTCCAGAGCGCGACGCAGTGACCGAGCGCCTCGTGGTCACGCAATACCAAGTGCCCGAGGCCCGGGAGGTGACCCTGAAGGACGGCGACGTCATCGAGTTTGCCGCCATGTGGGTGAAGCCAGGCAAGGAGAGCCAGCTCGGGGCCTACTACAAGAAAGCCTTTGGCATCGCGATGCAGAACGGCATCAAGCCCATGACGCCGCTCAAAGCGGTCTTCAGCTACAGCGGTGACTTCAACCCCACCAACGCCGGGCTGAACCTGTGGGGCACCCTGGACAACTTCAAGGCTTTCGAGCGCGCAGCGGCCTCGCACTTCCCCCAGCGTGACGACGCCCTGAGCCGCCTGGAGGTCACCCAGGCCAAGGTCCGCTTCCAGAGTGCCGAGGGGCAATGACACCAGACTCTGCTGCGCCGCTCGACCCGAGCGACGCTGCGTGATGCTCGATCACCATCGGGAGGTTTCTTGTCAGAAGGCTGAGGGTCATCGCGAAAGACATCTACGTCGCCCCAATGGAGGGGCTGATCCATCACAGTGCGTTGGAGTAGATGTATGTTCTCGACTGCCTTAAGAGGTCCTCACAAAACGGCTCCCGTCGCCAGTGCCGCGATGCGCTTCGCGAGGCTGTCGAAAGCGTCCTCGACGGGCCTTTGGGCCCGCCTGCGGGTCTTTCGACAGCCTCACTCGCGCCTCACAACCCTGGCTCGGTCCGCCGTTGTGTTAGGACCTCTAAGTCGTTGGGCCGTAGCCCTCACTTGCCTGACCCTGCCCACCCTCGCCCACGCGGACAGCGACGAGCGTGTGGTGATCAACTCCCCCACCGTCTTCCCATGGTCTTCCATCGCCAAGGTCAAGATAGGCCCCAGCGGCGGGGGACGAGGGACAGCCTTCCTCGTGGCGCCCTGTACGCTGCTCACCAACGGCCACGTGGCATGGAACCGCCCCGACAATGACTGTCGTACGCTCCCAGGGGTCTACCCTGGCAGCTACTACAGCGAGACCCTCGGGCGCACCGTCGACCCCTTTGGCGAGGGCACGGTCTACAGCTGCGCCACCAACACCAAGTATCACGACACCGGAAAGTGGAAGTACGACTACGCCGCGATCTTCTTGTGGGACGACTTCGAGGACGCGGGGTTGAACACCTACATGCCCCTGAAGTTCAACTACAACCCCAGCTACATCAACCTGTCGGGCTACCCCAGCGAAGATCTGCCCAGCAGCCGCACGGGGGCAACCCGGGAGCAGTGGTTCGGCCACGGTGACAAGAAGTCGAAGACCACCCGAAAGCTGAAGTACGAGGCCAGCTCCACCGGCGGCGCCAGCGGCTCCCCGGTCTGGGTGTACTACAGCAGTTCAAACGAGCGGTACGCCGTGGCCATCAACCAGGGCCACACCAACAGCGACAACGACGGCCGGGGCGTGCGCCTCGTCGACAAGAACAAGAGCCTCATCCGGGGTTGGATGGACTTCGAATGCCCAGGCGACATCCAGGGCCACGGGTTCACCGAGCGCCGCCGCATCGACTTCGACGACTTGCTCGTCACCCGCACCGATCTGACCGGGCAGCCCATCAAGATCTTCGACCCCGGGCACTTCAACCTCGTGCCCGCCCCCCTCGGCGCCCGCTTCCGCCCTGCGACCTCGGAAGTGATGCAATACATCGAGGGCACGCTGTACCACTGGGAAGAGGTGGCCTTGGAAGACGAAGCAGAAGGCACTGATCTGGAGGGCGAGATCCTCGGACGAGCCACCCCGCCCCGCCGCTTCTTGCGCATGGTCTCACCGGAGCGTCGGCTCCTCGATCCTGAAGAGGCCGCCGTACTGTTGAGCGCCTCCCAGCTGTGGATGCGCCCTGTGGAGCAAAACCTCAGCCTCGATGGGGATCAGGCCCTCCCCCGCTTCGTGCCTCAAGCCCCGAGCAGCTTCGGCCCCGATGTGCAAGATCCCGACAGCATCGACGAGGGGCTCATGGGCGGCAGAGACAACCCACCGCTCTGATCGCACAGCCCCTCCCCCTCATGCACCTTCGCCCTGAGTCCAAGACTGGCTACGGGTCAGGTTGAACAGTGGCCAGCCCTACGGGTGTCTTTCCGCTCCCTCCGGCCGGCTACGCCGCCCTCCACTCGCTCCAAGACATGCAGCCTCAGGCTGCACTGCCCACAGCCGAATCAACTCGTGCCCGTGCCCTGTACCAATTGGATTGTCGCTTTGGATCTTGATGCGAGGCATCTGAGAACACCACCCGTACCCAGTACAGCGAATA
>JBKAGE010000048.1:0-89303 GCA_046290225.1 Bradymonadia bacterium
CTGCTCGCCCAGCTGTGACAGCATCGACTGCGTAATCACCAGCTGACCCACCATGTTCATCAGCGTGTCGATCTTGTGCGTGTCCACCCGGATCGACCGCGTGTCCACCGAGGGGGTTTTGGCGGCTTTCGCCGGGCCCGGGCGCGCCGTCTTCAGGGCCATGGCCTCAGCCGCTGCCAGTGTGGACGCCGTCTCTGCTTCATCGCTCTCTGCGGTGATGGTCAGTTCACAGTCGCCCTCGACCCAGTCGAACACCTCAGCCACCTGCTCACGGGTGATCGCCTCGCCACTGAGGGTGAGGGACCAGGCGAGGTGACAGTCCTCGGGGTTGAGGTCGGACAATGCGGGCAGCTGCTCGGTGTGACTCTCGACCTGAAGATCGCCGAGGGCTTCGAGCTCTCGGAACATGCGCACAGGATCATTCCCCGTTTGCAGCATGTGAGGCAGAGGGCGAAACCAGATGGACCAGCGCGTAGAGGCCTCAACTTCGGGCGGCGTCTCTGACTCGGCGGTATCTCCGGAGGTGCCTGAGAGATATGCTTTGAGGCGTTTGATCAGATCTGCGCTGTGATCAGGTGCGAGTGGCTGCTCGTCTTGATGCGCCGTCACTTGAGAGTCGATGACGTCGACCATCTCGAGGAGCAGGCTCACGCCAGCGTCGTCGATGGTGCGGTTGCCCTCACGGACCTCGTCGAGCAGCGTCTCACCCTCGTGGCTGAGATCAGCCATGTCTGAAAAGCCGAAGGTGGCAGCGCCTCCCTTGATGGAGTGGATCGCCCGAAAGATGGAGTCCACCATCTCTCGATCAGCAGCATGACCCGGTGTCAGGGCCAGCAGGTTGGACTCCATCAACTCGAGGTTCTCTCGAGACTCCTCGAAGAAGGTCTGCAAGAAGAGCGCGATGTCCATCAGAGACCTCTTCTGTTGATCGCTGTGTTCAAGATGAAGGGGGGCTCAGCCGAGGACTTTCTTCACCGTGGCCAGAAGCTGCTCGGGATCGAAAGGCTTCACCAACCAGCCTGTAGCGCCAGCGGCTTTACCTTCTTGCTTCTTGTGGCCCGCCGACTCGGTGGTGAGCAGGAGCATGGGGGTGAACTTGAACTGGGGCTGGCTCCGCAGAGCCCTCACCAGCGAGATGCCATCCATGCGGGGCATGTTCACGTCGGTGAGCAGCAGATGAAACGCGCTGCTCTTGGCCTTCTCGAGGGCCTCGTAGCCATCACGGGCTTCGATGACCTCGTGGCCGGCGCTCCTCAAGGTGAAGCTCACCAGCTGTCGGATGGACATGGAGTCGTCTGCGGTCAAGATGGTGGCCATCTTCAGTTCTCCGTCGATGGGTCTGTCGGCGCATCTGCGTGTACCTGATCGACACCGAGGGCTGTGGAGAGACCCAACAGTCTGCTGGCTTCGCGCAGAGCCTCGGAGGGATCTCGCCAATGCCAGCGACACTGGTGCCCTCGGGCATCCTGGGCGAAGGTCACGAGCAGTTGCAGGATTGCGGCGTCGATGTGGCTGATACGCTGACCGTCGAGGATGACCAGGCGATCGTCACCCAATGCCTCGCGCAGCTGATCATGGATCGCACCAGCATGCTGAATGGTCACTCGATCATCGAAAATGATCTCGACCGCATCACTGGACGCAGAGGTCCCCCCAGCCATCATCTCCACCTTCTACATTCATGGTCTGATGGAGTGGTTCGGCAGCATTCATCTATGGCTTTAGCCTCTAGGTGTGGCCTGCTTCATATTGATTTAGCTGGGTTTTTTAATGTGTTGTCTGGGGCAATGAATGGGCTGGGGATAGAGGGGGCTCATATGAGGTCACTGTTCAGTCAGAGACCTATCGAGAGAGGGTGAAATACAGACGACGGCCCTTTCGAGAGACGAACAGTCGGGCGATCTCACCTGGTTCGAGCCCGTCGAGCTGACGGGCGATACTCTGAGGTGACATCACTTTTTTCCCATTGAGCTTCAGGATGATGTCGCCGGCCCTCAAGCCTTCTTCGTCGGCGCTGCTGCCGGGGTCGACTCGGCTGATTTGTGCACCGCCATCTCCATTGGCGGCACCTTCTGGCTGCTCGAGGGTCAGCCCCACTGCAGGTGCGACCGCGCGGCCTCGAGGACGAGGTGAGCGACGATCGCGGCTCATGGAGACCTTCGAGTCTTCTCCAGGCATGCGGGCGAGGGTGAGCTTCACCTCGGTCTTGCGTCGCTCGCGCATCACCTCGAGGGTGACTGTGCGGCCGACCCCCGCAACGCTGGCGAGCCAGGGCAGATCGTCGTGGCGGCGAATCTGGGCCCCATCGAACTCCAGGATGATGTCGCCGGTCTGCAGCCCGGCTTTATCTGCAGGGCTGCCAGGGCTCACACCTGCCACCAGGGCGCCACGGGGCCGATCGAGGCCGAAGGAGCGGGCCAGCTTGTCGGTGACCGCTTGAATCTCGATGCCGATCCACGAGCGTGAGACCTTGCCATCAGCCTCGAGATCCGGGAGCAGCTTCTTCACCATGTTGATGGGGATCGCGAAGCCGATGCCCTGCCCCTGAGCGCTGATGGCGGTGTTGATCCCCACCACCTCGCCGCGGATGTTGAAGAGAGGCCCACCAGAGTTGCCCGGGTTGATGCTGGCGTCGGTCTGGATGAAGTTGGCATAGCGCAGGCGCCCGTCTGGGCGCACGCCGCGGCGCTCCTTGGCGCTCACGATGCCCGAGGTCACCGTGTGTGACAGCCCCAGGGGGTTGCCGATGGCCACCACCCACTCGCCGATCTCGAGGGCGTGACTGTCACCGAGAGGCACCACCGGCACCTGCTTGCCCGGGGGCAGTTCGATCTTCAGCAACGCCACGTCCGTCGCTGGATCGGTCCCCACCACGCTGGCTTTGTAGTGGGCGCCGTCCTGGAAATGCACCGAGATCGAGCGGGCACCTTCCACCACGTGGTTGTTGCTGAGCATGTAGCCATCTTTGCGGATGACGAAGCCGGATCCGGCGCCGACGCCTCGGCGTTCAGGTGCGCCAGGGCCTTCAAAGAACCAGTCCGGGATGTTGCCGCGGCCACGGGCGGCGTTGACGATCTCGGTCTCCACCGAGACCACGGCAGGGGCGGCTTTGCGGGCGAGCTTGCTGAAGGCGTCGAAGGTGACAGGAGAGTCAGGTCGGATGCCTGTCTCCAGAGCACCCTCAGTCCACAGTCTCTGTGCCGAGGCGGGGTTCAGGCACAGGGTGAGCGCCACACACGCAAGTGGCATGGTGAGCGCCCGAGAAGAGATGCGCATGAGTGTCCTCCTGAGGTGAGTCGCATGGGAGGCAACCGCGCGGGCTGTTCAGATATTCTGCGCGTGTGACAGCACACCAGAGGCAGGTGCAGAGCATCGGGCCCGAGGCAGGCGTCTCAGCACGGAAATTTCGGCGACTGAATCAGCGCGAGCGCGACTGAATCAGCGCGAGCGCGACTGAATCAGCGCGAGCGCGACTGAATCAGCGCGAGCGCGACTGAATCAGCGCGAGCGCGACTGAATCAGCGCGTCGAGGCTGGCCTCGTCATCGTGGGTCAGCTCTTCCATCGGCGGCCCTTTGGGCACAGTCCGGGGGGCCACCTGCCGTGCGGTGCTCATGAGCGGGGCCATGGCGGCACCTCGAGCGTTGCGGCTGTGTGCCTGGGCGTCACCCTGCTTGAAAGACTGCGCGAGCAGGCCGAAGGCGGTGGTGCCTGCGTCGTTCACGGGGACTGTGAAGAAAGCGAAGAGAGCCCCGAGCACGGCAACACTGACAAGTATGCGTTTCATTGGGGAATCCTCCTTGATAACCCAGCTGCGAGGGGAACGCTATTTTGCGCCTCTTTTTTTCTCGCTTCAAGAGGCACGGCAGCGGCTGAGCCGCTGAAGCTGCCTCGACAATGCACACATCCTTCCTCCAGAGGGGTCTCCGAGAATGAAGGTTTATGTGCCACATGTGTGGTGATGTTAGACGTGTAGGCGTTTGGGCGCAAAAAACCTGTTCGATGAGATCATCGGCGCAGCGTCAGCGACAGTTGACAGGCTGTGAGAGTCAGGGGAGGTGAGGCAGGCTCAGAGGTCCGCTGTTTTGTGAGGACCTCCTATGGCGCTCGGGGCAGGTCGATGTTGGGATCAGCCCAGGGCAACGGCCTTCGATGGGGGCATCCGCCTTCGAAGATGAGGGTGCAGGCGGTGTTGTAGACGAGATCACCCGCCTCAGCGCTCGCTGAGCGCCACAAGCCCGTGGCGTTGGGGTGCTCCCGCATGACCAGCGGCACGACACCGCCGATGATCATGTCAGGCCCCTCGTCGAGGGTGAGTGTGTCTCCTCGGGTGATGCCGCGGACGCCGAAGTCTGCTTCGAGCGTAAAGGCTCGGCCCTCGCCGAGGCGGCGCATCATCTGGCCTTCGAGGAGATCACCCATCTGCGGGATCAAACGCCACGGCCTGGCTCGGCGCGTGGCGGGCTCTGGTGGATCGATCAACCACAGGGTGTGGCCACCGGGCAGATCGGCCAGGCGCGTCTCCTGGGCATCGAGGGTCACCGTCACCAGCTCGCCGAGGGTCAGCCCTTCCTGACAGGGATAGGCGTCGTTGCACAGCTCGATGGCCGCTACGGCGTCGTCTTCGACATATTGTCGTAGAGGGTCGAGCTGCCCTTCGAACAGGTTGGGGGCCTCTGCGGCAGGGAGCAGAGCGCCGATGCCGCCATCTGTATGCCCCACCAGCCAGGTTTGAGGGCCCTCGAGACCCACGATGGCCTCGAAACGCTGAGGGTTGGCCGGGGCGATGGGGGTGATCGGCGTGCCGTCAGTGCTCAAGCGTACGAGATCCTGGTCGGCGTCATCAGGCACGCCATCTGTGTCGATGTCGGTGAGCTCAGGCTGATCGCCGAAACGCATCGAGCCTTCTCCACGGCCTTGAGCAAATGCACCAGAGGGCCCGCCGGGCAGCGTGACCAGGGTCAGGGGCCCCAACCTCACATGGTCGAGTCGGTATCGCAGACAGCCCAGGCCACCACATGCCGGAGTCGTGCGGGGGCCGACCCAGCGCTGGGTGGTCCGCCGCCCGGAGAGCCAGTCGCCGAAGTCGGGGAGCAGTCCCAATCGAGCGGCGATGCCCAGGCGCGGGTTGCCCACTGGCAGCCAGACGTATCGCTGGGTGAGCTGCATCTCGGCGATGGGTTGGGCGTCTTCGGAGAGGGCCCCTCGTGCTGCGCCGACGAGGAGGTCGCTCAGCGCCTGCAGGCGATCCGCTGCCGGGACGGGGGCGGCGAGGTCGAGAGTCTCGACGATCTGGCCCTCGGCATCGAGATAGCGCCCCATCTCGTCGAGTTGAGGGATCTCGACCTGGTCATCGGTGCGCACTGATGCGCCGGTGGCGCCAGAGAGCCATATCCCCACAGTGCCGGGCCAGGTGGACTCTACAGCGGCTCTCGTCCAGCTGGGCAGCCCGCCGGAGAGGGCGAGATCGTCAGCGCCGAGGGTCGAGGTGGTGCCCCAGAGGAGCAGGTGAGCGATGGGGGTGTCGTCCTGCCCTTCGAGGGCCAGGGCCCTGAGCGTGTGATCCCGGGCTGCGGGCCATCGCAGATCTCGTGAGAGCCATCGACGGGCGCTGCGATCAGCGCTGCGATCGCGGGCTGTGTTGGGCTGAGCGTCTTCATCGACGTCGGCGAGCATGAGTGGGCCATCGACCACTGGATCCGGTGCCATGGGCAAGGCCGCTGTACCCCACCGCAGATGGGCGGGGCGCAAGCGGCGGCCGGCCTCGAGCACGGCGGCTGCACACCGGGCCTCGACGCTGGCCCACCAGCGGGGGTCCACGCCCGAAGCAAAAGGCAGATCGTCGAGCAGGGGGAAGGGCCCTGCCTCGCGGAGCACCTCGGCCCAGGGGGCGTCGACCACCTCGAGAGAGGGGCCATTGAGGCCGAGGGCATCCGGGCCGCTCAGGGTGCCTGTGCTGTGGATGGCGATGTGCGCCTCGGGCACGCCGAGGCGCACCCTCAGGTGCTGGCTCAGGCGGGCGAGGCGGCCAGGGGCGATGTCGCCTGTGTCGAGAGTGATGAGCACCCACATCACTGCGCCCTGGCTGAGGATGAGCACTCTGCCTTGTGGCGGATGATCGAGATCGATGCTGCGGGCCGGCGCGTCAAGGCCTCGAGCGGTCCACACCGCATCGAAGAGGCCATCGCCGTCGACATCTTCAAAGCCGTCAGCGCAATCATCGAAGGGCTCAGGGCGCGTGGTACGACCATCAAAGATGCCCGGGCGGTTGCCCGGGCAATCCGGGCCAGCGCGATCGGTCCACGGCTCGATGTAGTCGGGGACCAGCTCGAAGGCCGAGGCCGCGGCGCGGAACACCCCATCGTCTGGTGGCGCGAAGACGGGGGCCTCTGGTGCTGGGGTGCATACCCCCTCGTTGCACCAGGAGAGCACACCACAGTCACCATCGACGACACATTGAGGGGCCTCGGCGTCGGCCACTTCGGCATCTGCTGGTGGCTGTATCTCGGCGTCGACGATCGATGCATCGATCATGGCGTCGACCACCAGGGCGTCGGGATCATCAGGGGTGATGGTGCGGGTGCTGTTGTCGCAGCCGAAGAGCCAGAGGCCGATCAGCGCGACGGCGCCTGCGCGGGCACCTCGGGGCATCACGGATCTCCCTGTGCCGGGAGCACCAGCAACGTCATCGGGTGAGTGACAGGCTCTGGGATCTCCTCGTCACGTGCGCTCACCGTCACCGGGAACACCCGCTGACGGATCGTCTGCGAAGGCGTTGGGGCCCATCGGAGGCGCACCGCTTTTTCGTAGGCTTCCATCTGCATGCCTTCAGGGGCCTCCACCAGCTCGAAGGTCAAGGCCACATCGTCGTCGTCGCGGACCGTCAGCAAGACGTCCCACTCTGCCTGGGCGGCGGTGTCTAGCACAAAAGCGGTGGGTGATGTGAACGTTGGCCGCGTTTGCCCTGGCAACACCGTCACCACCATCCGGGCCGTGCTCTGGGCGCCGCCATCATCTTCTGCCGTGAAGGTGATGGGGTGGAGGCGTCCACCGGCCTGGGCTTCAGAGGCCACCGGTGACCACGTGAAGACAGGGGGATCGAGATCGAGATCGAAACGAGCCCCTGAAGGCAGCCCGCGCACCCCATAGGTGATCGAGCCGCCGTCGCGGTCGAAGGCGGTCACGGGCACACGGAGGATCTCGCCCACGGTGACCACGGGATCATCCAGAGGCTCGAAGACCGGGGCGCGATTACTGGTGCAGCCGATGAGGCTCGAAGCGGCCAGGAGCGCGGTGAGCAGGGCGGCTGCGAGCAGAGGTGGTGTGCAAGGCTGGTGATGCATCGAGTCGGTGTTATACCTGTTCAACGTGAAGATGATGGTACCCTCCCTGGCCGAGATGATTCACCTCCCCCGAACACACGATCGCATATCGCCCCAGGCGCGGCCCTGGCCATGGCTGATCATGTGCGTGCTCTGGCCTGTGCTGAGCTGGGGTCAGGACCGCCCTGAGGTACCGCTCACCGAGAGCCTCACCGCCACAGTGATCGCCCCCGACGTGCTGGGCCCGGTGCTGGGCCCCGCGGGGGCCGGTAAGGGAGATCTGGCGGTCACAGGCTTCACCTTTGGCCCCCACAATGGCCGAGGCTCACGGAATTTCTGGGCCAAGGTGCAGATCGATCGCCCTGGCACCGAAGCCAAGGTGCTCTACGTCGATCCGGGTCTGGCACTCCTGGGCCCGAAGGGCGCCGTCTTCGTGCCGGTGCCCCACCAGCGATCCCTGCTGATTCTGCCCAGCCAGGTCACGAACATCGAGCTCCTGCCGCTCTACCCGGATCGTCCGCTGCCCCCTGAAGGCGCGCCTCTGCAAGCGGCCCGGGTGATGGACCAGGGCGTGATGGCCTTGTTGTCGTTGGTGGTGCGCATCGAGGGAGACGACATCAAGCAGCTTAAGCGCTACGTCTCCGAGCAGGGGGGCGTGCCCGAGGTGGATACGATCGTCGACAACCGCGATGTCGAGCTGGCCCGCTGGATGCGGTGGGATCGATCCCCCACCGGCGAGCTGAGGGGGCGGCTGTCCCGCGACGCGATCCGCTTCGCCCTGCACGCCCTCACCGCGGGCATCACGATTCAGGAGATGTGCGACTGGCTGCGGGTGAACCGCAAGCTCGATCTCAACCCCGGCGCCGAGCAGGCGTGGCGGGTGTCGCGGCCGGTGGAGTACCTGCTGGAGCGGTCGGGCATGAACTACCGCGTCTTCAGCCCCCGCTACGCCGACTTTCACTACAACCAGGGCATCAAAGCGTTCCTGGCGAAAGATCTCCCCGACGCCGAGAAGCACTTCAAGGCCGCCGTGGGTCTGAAGAGCGACTTCGCCGACGCCCAGTACAACCTGGGGGTGGTCTACTACCGTCAGGGCGACTTCAAGCGATCTCAGGCGGCGTTCCTGGTGGCTTCGGGCATGAGCGCCCCCACCGCCGACGTGTTCTACAACCGCGGGGCGGCGTTGTTCCGCCTCGGCGACAAGCTCGCCGCGGCCCGGGCCTTCCGAGAGGCCCTGAAGCTGTCTCCGAACCACGCCCTGGCCAGCGACTGGCTCAAGAAGGCCGATCCCGAGGGCAAGACCGCGCCCAAGAAGCCGAAGCGTCGCAAGCGCCGCCGAAGGAGGCGCCGATGAGGTATGGGTTCAAGTGTGGGCTGGCCCTCGCGGGCCTGATGGGCATGGCCTCGATGGGCATGGGCTGTGGGCCTCGGCAGGCTCAGGTGATCCGTCGCATCGAGCCGCCGCCACCGTCGACTCAGGGCCCGCCGCCGAGCGCTGAAGAGACCCGCGGCGAGGTGCCCCCGCTCAAGCCCATCGTGGGCCCTAAGGTGCTGGTGCCCGCGAAGCTCACCACGCCGGCAGATGCACCAGACGAGGTGCCCGCTACTCTTCCAGATCGAGGATCAAGCTGAGGTTCTGCACCATCGTGCCCTGATCAGGCCGCCTCAAGGTGTTCTCTTGCAGCGTCCAGCGCACATCGAGCAGGCGCCGGGCCCCTTCACCCACAGGCCAGTCCGCCGTGAACTCACCAGGCAGCACCAGCACGCCCGTGGTGGGATCCGTCACCTCGCACGAGATTTGAGTCGAGCTGGACCGGATCGGATCGAGGAGCACGAGGCTCACCGTGAGCGGCCCTTCTCCTTCTGGGAGGGGGCTCCACTCCACCAGCATGGGATCACCTGGGGTGATCTCCCGCACGTCGGGGTCAGGGGTCAGGATGTCGAAGGGTGACTCAAGGCCTCCGCTCACATCACCAGACTGCACCCGCTCGACGATGTACTCGGCGCGCATCTCCAACGCGTCGGGGCCCAAGAGCACCCGCTTGCTGTCGGTGCGGCTGAGGCGCACGCGCACTGCGCTCAGGGGCAGCGCAGGGGCGAAGAGATCCGCGTCGAGATCGATGGCGCCGTCATCTCGAAGTACACCATTGAGCGTGAAGCTGCGGATCGCCCGGTACACGTTCCGATTGAAGATCGGCAGGCTGCCACCGACGAACAGCTGCACCTGCCCGCTGATGTCGGGGCCGTCGGGGCCCAGCGTGCGGGCAGGGGTCCAGCTCAACTCCACCGACTCTTCGATGTTGCCTCGAGCGAGCTGGATGATGTCGGCGAGGGCGTCGGGCTCGACGCCAGTGATGACGTCGGGGCCGACGAGCTGATCGACGAATTCACCGGAGAGTTCGCTGCCGCTGCCGGAGATCTCGATCTCGTCGCCAGGGCTGAAGACCCGCGCTTGATTCAGCGGGGGATCCTCGTCGCTGCGATAGATGATGGTGCCCTGGGCATTGCTGAAGACCGGGGTCTGGGTGAACTCGATGCGATCAGTGGTGACGGTGATGTCGCCGAGGTGCGCTTCGGGATCAGGCACCACAGAGCGCACGATTTGACACGAGGCGTTGTCGATCTCTTGGATGTCGGCCTGGTTGAAGGCCCCCTGGAACCCGATCATCCGTTGCAGATTGGCGCTGCCATCGACACCCTGGCTCACTGACAACCGCCACGCCTGACACGTGCCATCATCGGGCAGCTCTTCACACCCGCCACAGACATTGGTCAGGCCTTCGTCGATCTCACCGTCGAGATCTTCGTCGAGGCCGTTGCACTCCTCAGGGGGCGGCGGAGGCCCAAAGTCAGGCTCGGCATCGGGCTCGGGCTCCGCATCGGGCAGGGCGGCGTCTGGTTCAGGCTCTGCATCGGGCTCGGGCGCTGCGTCGGGCTCGAGCTCTGCGTCAGAGCCGATGGCGGCGTCGACGCGATCGTCGATCTCGGCGTCGGAGCTTGCTGCATCGTTGGGGTCGGTGTCGTCGTCACGCTCGCGATCAACGCACGCGGTGAGGGCAACGAGGGCGGTGAGCATCAGGAGTGTCTGTCGCATCATGACCTTCACGGAGTCATCTCTCGGTCAGAGTGCCACAAAAGAAGGGTCCGATGCCCGATGTGGGCAATCAGTAGGCCTGCTGAAACCTCAGGACGCGCTCTTTGGCGTCCGTAATGGCCAGGACACCATCTTCGAGGGTATGACCGCGGTGCGTGTTCAAGATGTCTTCGAGCACGACCTCCTGGCGCATGCGAAGCTGGTCTTCGGCGCCGTCGGTGCACGCGCCGTCCGTCGTGGTGGTCACCCTGAGCCTCATCCGGTTGCCTTCCAGGACGTAGGTGCCCGTGGCGTCGTGGCAGCCGAGGTGCCCGGTGACCTTGCCTCCCTGAAACCGCAGAGTGACGTCGTGGCCCTTGATGGGGGATCTCGGAGCGCCATCGACGAGGGTCATGAGCTTCCAGTCCCTCAGCTCGATCGACATGTCCGACATCGTGCTTCGAGGAGGCTCGGCCTGCTGCCGGGTGAAGACGAGCGTACCCGTACCACCACGGAGCTCAAGCCGCCCATTGTCGATAGACACCTCCGAGGCGCTCCGCAGATTGCGCAGGTAGTCACCTTCCTGCTTCATCCTGGCCTCGTCGAGGCAGGCCCTGAGGGTAGAGGAGACTGAGCCTACAGTGAGCTTTCCTCCGGTGTGTTGATAGTTGCCTCCATAGGCATTGCATCCACTGCGGCCGCCCATGACCGCGTACTCGAGCCACAACGTGGTGCCAGGTAGGGCGTCGCGGCCGTCGATCTCGGCGAGGGCCCACCCGCCGAGCATGTCTTTGCCCGCGGGCGCCTCTGCGTTGGCGGTGGTGATGAGGGTGGAGAGCGCGAGGAGCAGGGTGGCGAGGGTGAGCGAGGGACGCATGGGGGATCTCCTGTGAGTCGAGTGATAGACCCAACGAGCAGCGTGCCGAGAAGATCCTTTTAGAATGTGGTCAAGCAGAACTCTCAGCCCAGGACGTCGTCAGGTGTTTCTGCTGTGAGAATGCGTTCGAGGGCGCGGTCGAGCGCATCGATTTCCACTGCGTCGATGATGGCCATGTACTCATCGGAGAGGCCCTGGAACTTGAGTCGCATTTGTTTCTTGAGGGTGTGACGGGTCTTGTCGAGTAGAGCTTGACTGGCCATCTCTGACGCCATCGCTGAAGCCATCTCTGATGCCATCGCTGATGCCATCTCCGTGGCCATTTCTGATGCCATCCCGGAGGCGAGCTCCTGTGCTTTCTGTGCCATCAGCTCTTCACGGAACTGCTCCACTTTCTCCGGGTCTGAGAGGATTTGTGCCACCTTCTCGGAGACCTTCTTCTCGACGAGTGCTTTGTAGTGGTCAGAGAAGGGCTCAGTGATTTCGATGTCGCTCAACATATGTATGAAGACCTCCTGGGCCACTTGGGAGAAGCGGGCCAATGCCATGTCAGTGTAGAGGGTGAACCTGCGCTCGTCGAGTGATGACACGAGCGCGACAGCGGGGGCGACGAGCTCGAGGCTGTGCTCACTCTCACCGTGCATGATGATGGAGAGCAGCGTCAGCTCTGGGTGACTCGTGGCGTGTTGAGGGTTCGATATGACGGGCACCTGGTCAGGTCCGAGCACCCTTGGCGTATAGGTGTTTCCGTCTCCGACTTCGATGGGTCGACTGGCCCATCGTGCAACAGAAGGCTCAGGCGCGATCACGAGGACGATCGCAGGGCAACGTTTTCGTGCGCGGGCGCTGGCGGCGTAGTAGGGCCAGCTGTAACGCTTCTCGTTGTCGATGCTGAGCTGAACCTCGATGATGAGGGCCATCTGCGGCACTGTGCCCAACGTCAAAATGGTCGACTCGTCAGCGTCATAGGCAGCCGGGGTGGACTGGGCCAGGTTGATTTTGCCGCTGGTGACTGTGTCGTGTGCTGGTAATGGAGGCAGGCCTGCTGCTTGCCAGAGCTGAGTGGCGAGTTGTGGGCTTTCTGTAAAACACTCGACGATGACTTCGTGCAATGTGCTGGGCATGCCGCTTCCTGAATGGGTGAGCTTGCCCTCGATTACATCTGTGGTGGTGCGTGTATTCCGTGTATTTCGCTGCTGTCGGTGATTCTGCTCAGCCTCGCCAGTCCAGCCCGCCTTGTTGCACCACGAACTTGGCGATCGTGTCCACCCCGTCATTGTGCTTGAGGGCGGTGAACACGAAGGGGCGCTCACCGCGCATCTTCTTCGAGTCGCGATCCATCACCTCGAGCGATGCCCCCACCAGGGGGGCCAGATCGGTCTTGTTGATGATCAACAAATCAGAGCGGGTGATGCCCGGGCCGCCCTTCCGAGGGATCTTGTCGCCTGCAGAGACGTCGATCACATAGAGCGTCAGATCAGCGAGCTCGGGGCTGAAGGTCGCCGCGAGGTTGTCGCCCCCAGACTCGATGAACAGCAGCTCCAGCCCAGGGAACTTGGCCGACATCTCGTCCACTGCCGAGAGGTTGATCGAGGCGTCTTCCCGAATGGCCGTATGGGGGCAACCGCCGGTCTCCACGCCCATAATGCGATCGGGCGTCAGCGCCCCTGAACGGGTGAGGAACTGGGCGTCTTCCCGGGTGTAGATGTCATTGGTGATGACAGCCACATCGTAAAGATCGCGCAGGCGCTTGCAGAGGCGATCGGCGAGGGCGGTCTTACCAGAGCCCACAGGGCCTCCGATGCCGACGCGGAAGGGTCCACCGGGGAGAGTCGTCATGATCGAAACAGCCTCACGTGTTGAGTCTCGTGATGAATCGACGCCAGCTCTGCCCAGGGGGCCGCGGTGGACACCTCTTCGAGGGAGGTGCTCAGCGCCTGCGTAGCGGCGTCGTGGATGATGGGGGCCAGGGCTGCGAGAGCTTGCTGGCCCGCGGTCTGCCCCAGAGGCACCAGCCGAACCCCAGCAGAGACGAGGTTGGCGGCGAAGGCGTGCAGATGGGCGGTGACCGTGGCTTCGAGGGGCACGTTGTGAGCTGCAGCAGCGACGCCCACTGCGATGGCATAGGGCAGGCCCGTGGCCCGGTGTCGGGTGGCCCAGCGCTCGAGGGTGGTGGAAGGCCACGCGGCGAGGGTGGCCCGCACGAAGGCTTCACCCTGCTTCTGGCTCTCGAGGGCTGTCTCCTGGGTGCCGCGGAAGGCATGAGCGTGGGCGGTCACCTTCGCCAGCTCCTCGTCGTCTTCTGCGGCGACGGCGAGCCAGCCCTCGGAGAGCATCACCGCGTCGACGTGACCGCCGCCGTGACGCAACAACACCTCGATCCAGGCCTGGAGGCTCGGGCCGTCCGTGATCTCGCCCTGCTCCACGGCCCACTCGACGCCGTGGCTGTACGTGTAGGCGCCAACGGGGTAGCCCGGCGACATCCAGGTGAGCAGGGCGTAGAGGGTGTGGCTGGAGAGCTCAATCATGGCTGTGCCCGGGACCGGTGCCAGCGCCATGATCGTGATATGCCCCCCGCTCTGGCTGGAAGGGGGCTCGCGCCTCGACCACTGTCGCCCCGAGGCCCCGCAACATGTCTGCGAGCACGTGATCGGGTCGGATGAGGATGTGATCTCGATGCAGGGCCGCCGGGGTATGACGGTTGCCCAGGTGCCACGCCAGCCGCATCAGGGCCATGGGGCTCTCAGCGGTGATCGACAGCAATGGCTCCGGAGCGGCGACGATGGCGTAGATCTCACCCTCGGGGCCCTCGAGCCCATCGCCTTCCGATAGAGGCACGGCCCTGGGCAGCGACAAGACACAGGCTGTGCCGTTGTCAGCAGTCAGTACACGACGGCGGCGATAGCGCTCGTCGTAGGTCAGCGTGATTGTCGAAGCCTGCCGAGTTGCGTCCCAGTGCCCCGCAGGGCGGACCGCGGTGAGAGGCTTGAGTTGAGGATCGGACATGGGGCCTCTCATCTCAGAACAGGAAGTAGCGCTGGCCCAGAGCCACCTCGGCGAGGGGCTCGCAGGTGAGTAACTCGCCGTCGGCCCGGACCTCGTAGGTCTCCGGGTCGACCTCGATGTGAGGGGTGGCGTCGTTGAGCACCATCGATGACTTGCCAATGTCTCGGGTGCCCTTCACCGCCACGAGCTGACGCTGCAGGCGCAGAGGTGTGGCGATGTCGGCTTCGAGGGCTGCCTGGCTCACGAAGGTCAGGCAGCTGTCAGTCATGGCCCCGGCGAAGGCGCCGAACATGGGTCGCATGTGCACCGGCTGTGGGGTGGGGATCGAGGCGTTCGGATCGCCCATGGGGGCCATGACGATGGTGCCCCCCTTGATGACCAGATCTGGCTTGGCGCCGAAGAAGGCCGGCGACCACAGGCACAGATCGGCGAGCTTGCCGGGCTCCACAGAGCCCACATGCTCGGAGACGCCGTGGGCGATGGCGGGGTTGAGGGTGTACTTCGCCACATAGCGGCGCACCCGCAGGTTGTCGTTCTTGCCGGTTTCTTCTGGCAGGCGCCCCCGCTGCTTCTTCATTTTGTCCGCGCTCTGCCACGTGCGGGTGATCACCTCACCCACGCGGCCCATGGCCTGTGAGTCGGAGGCGATGATCGAGAAAGCACCCATGTCGTGCAGGATGTCTTCCGCGGCGATGGTCTCCTTGCGGATGCGGCTCTCGGCGAAGGCGACATCTTCGGGGATGCGGGGATCGAGGTGATGACACACCATGAGCATGTCGAGGTGCTCCTCGACCGTGTTCACCGTGTAGGGCCGAGTGGGGTTCGTCGACGAGGGGATCACATTGGCCAGCCCGGCGGCCTTGATGATGTCCGGGGCGTGACCCCCGCCGGCGCCCTCGGTGTGGAAGGCGTGGATCGTGCGGCCGTCGATGGCGGCGATGGTGCGCTCGACGAAGCCCGACTCGTTGAGGGTGTCGGTGTGAATGAGCACCTGCACGTCGAGCTGATCGGCCACGGTGAGGCAGCAGTCGATGGCCCCGGGGGTGGTGCCCCAATCCTCGTGCAGCTTCAGGCCGCATACACCGGCGCGCACCTGCTCTACGAGGCCGTCGGGTCGGGCGGCGTTGCCCTTGCCGTAGAAGCCCAGGTTGATGGGGAACGCCTCGGCGGCTTGCAACATGCGGCCGATGTGCCAGGGCCCCGGGGTGCACGTGGTGGCCAGGGTGCCCGAGGCGGGCCCGGTGCCACCACCCATGAGGGTGGTCACCCCGCTCGCCAGGGCTTCTTCGATTTGCTGAGGGCAGATGAAGTGGATGTGCACGTCGAGGCCGCCAGCGGTGAGGATCTTGCCCTCACCGCCGATGATCTCCGTACAGGGCCCGATGACGAGATCAACCCCTGGCTGAACGTCGGGGTTGCCCGCCTTGCCGATGCCCGCGATGCGGCCGTCGCGGATGCCCACGTCGGCTTTGACGATGCCCCAGTGGTCCACGATGACCGCGTTGGTGATCACCGTGTCGAGGGCCCCCTCGGCTCGGGTGCGCTGGCTCTGCCCCATCCCGTCACGGATCACCTTGCCCCCGCCGAACTTCACCTCTTCGCCGTAGATGGCGTGATCTCGCTCGATCTCGATGAAGAGATCGGTGTCGGCGAGCCGGATTTTATCGCCGGTGGTGGGGCCGAACATGGCGGCGTAATCCGCACGACTCAGCGTGACACTCATGGTTGCCCCCCTTCGCCTTGCTCGAGATCGAGCGGGCCCTGAATGAGCTGGTTGAAGCCCCAGACCTGTCGGGCGCCTGGATAGTCCACGAGAAACACCTCGCGGGTCTGACCGGGCTCGAAGCGCACCGCCGTGCCCGGTGGGATCGCCAGCCGGCGGCCACGGGCGATCTCCCGAGGAAACCTCAAAGCGCTGTTCACCTCGTAGAAGTGATAGTGGCTGCCCACCTGAATGGGCCGATCGCCAGTGTTCGACACCTCGAGGGGGATCAGCCGGGCGCCTTTGTTGAGGGTGATGCGCCCCGGACCGGTGATGATCTCACCAGGGACCATCGGGCGACGGCTCTGCTGATCGGCTGCCTGCTTGCTCACGTCATCTGCCTCTCGCCAATGACCGTAGGCTCGCCGCCGAGTGGATCAGACGTGAGCGCGCTCTCGGGCAGCTGTGGCCGTATCGGCTGGTGCACCGTGACCAGCTTGGTGCCATCGGGGAACGTGGCCTCTACCTGCACGGTGTGGATCATGTCGGCGATGCCTTCCATGACCTGGCCGGTGTGGATCACGTGGGCCCCAGCTTCCATGAGATCGGCCACGGAGCGACCATCCCGAGCGCCCTCGACGATGAAATCGGTGATGAGGGCAATGGCCTCAGGGTGGTTGAGCTTCACGCCCCGTTCGAGGCGCCGCCGGGCCACTGTGGCCGCCATGGCCACGAGCAGCTTGTCTTTCTCTCGAGGAGTCAGGTGCATCGAGGGCTCCGTATCGTGGGGCTGTGCTTGATGTCAGGTGTGCCAGACACGGGGCAGCTCCGGAGGCAAGTCGGCGAGCATGGCGCGGGCGCTGCTCAGCGCGTCGCCGAGGCTGCGTCGCACCGCCTGCGGATCTGGTCCCATCAGCCGGCCGATGATCACCCCATTGACGCGGGTGACGCCGCCGGCGCACTGAGGTTGCAGCGCGTCGTGCAGGCACTGCCGCAAGGCGTCGCGGCAGGCATCGTCGGGGGTTGGCCCTACGTAGACCATCGTGGCCAGGGCCCGGGCCCCCTGAAACGCTTGAGGGCTGTGCAGCGGCCCGTCATCGTCGAGGCGCAGGGCATCGAGCCAGCGCAGCTGACCGTCGACGGAGACCGACCAGCGCTCGTGGAGCAGCCCCCGGGTCCAACGCTCGCCGTGGGCTGCGCGGCCGAGGACCGACATCTCCGCAGCGAGGACCTCGCCGCCGCTGTACACATCGAGGCGGGTGACGCGCTTCAAGGCGCTGTGATCGAAGAGGATCGTCTCTTGAGGCACCCACTCCAGCCAGGCACCAGGACCTGCAGTGAGGGTGACGTCGATGTGCACCGGTCCGTCACCAGGGCGCGCTTTGTAGATCTTCTCTGCTGCCTGAGTCGTGAGCCTGACACGGGCCCCGGCATCAGCCTGAAACCTACACTCGACATGATCGCCCCCGGTGAGTCCACCGGTGGTGGTGATCAGCACCCCCGTGGGCAATGGATCGTCGTCTCGGGGCATGAGCATGCGGCAGGGGCTCTGATGCCTCAGCTCGAGGAGGGTGGCCCCCCCAGGTCGAGTGGGCGGGCTGGCCTGAAATCTGACCCGGGCAAAACCCCGAGCGCGCTGAAGCGGGCGGTTCACGCGTTCATCATTGGGAGGATGTCAGGGCGCTGGCAAGGGGGGAGAGACTGGTGTGGTGAAACGTATGTAAAGTTTTGCCGCTTTTCAGAGACTCAAACGCCCTGGCCTGTGTTCGAGATTTGCAGGTGTCGGAGGATGGCGTGTGCGGTCTTCGAGACCTCGAGGGCATGATCCGCCTCGATGCCCTGTAGGAGATCCAGGCAAGCTGAGTAGACATCGTCTCCCTGATGAGAGGGGGCCTCGCTCGCGGGCGTGTGATGTGTCAGCAGTTGCACAGCGTCTTCGACAGTGAGCACAGCCTGATCTCGGTCCGGGCCTGTACCAGACAAGCATTTGAGGTAGTCGATCAGACGCAAGAGCTTGCGCCGGACACGATGGCTGGAGCGCATCAGGAACCACACGTTGAACAAGCGCTCGTTGAGCTGAAACCCGGCTCTCTTGCTGCGATGCAGACGCACCTTCTCCACCACGCCTTCTTTCACGAGACGGTTGAGCTGAGAAGAGACCTGATTGACATCGAGGCGCAGCATCTGAGCGACGTCGCTCGCCCTGGCCGGATGCCAGTGTCGACAGAGCGCCCCGACAATGTGCTGTCGTTGAGGTGACATCGCGCTCAAGCTGTGTCTGTAGAGAGGCGTGTATCGATCGAGCAGCTGCTCCAGATCGCTGTGCACGTCGCCGTCTACCGTGTGCCGAAGGTGCGTGTACACCAGCACGACAGCGCGAGGGTTGCCCCCGGTGAGGATGTGACAGCTCTCGACACGGCCCGGATCGTGGTCGAGCACTCTCAACACCTGCTCAGCGCCGTCGGCTGCTGCCAGTGAGCGGATGACGGCGAAGGTCTCCTTCTGACTCAGGGGTCTGAGATGGTGTGTCTGGAAGAATGCATAGAATGCCTGATCGTACTTCCAGAGTGAGGGGGCGAGGGTGCCGCTCGTGCCGATGAGCAGCAGGCGTGCCTCACGTGCAGAGAGCACCTCTCTCAGTCCCCAGCTCTCGCCGACGTGTTCGAGCCGCTCGAGGATCTGGTCGAGGTTGTCCACCAGCAGAACCAGTCGCTGACTCAGCTGATGAGAGAGCGCCAGGATCAGGTCATAGGCCATATCGTGGCGGGTACCCTCGTCCTTGATGTCGTGTATGGCGTCCAATTGCACATCGAGGGCCTCGAGGCCTGTGGCGTCGAAGATCTCTGCGTGTTCCAAATGATCGTAGAGAGCATCAAGCACGTTGAGCCACACATCGCTCAGGTGCACCACGTTGTATTGCTCTTCGGGGAACATGAGCGGTAGCCAGTGCTGGGAAAGCGCGGCGTGATCTTCGATGGCGTACCCCAGGCGTCGGAGCAGCGTGCTCTTGCCCATGCCACGATGACCGATGAGCAGGTGGTGTTGCAGAGAGCCACCAGCGTTGAGGGGCAGATCTTCGATGATGCGGTCGATGATCTTGCGCCGGGGCACGAAGCGCTCGACGAGGGCGCTCCGGCTCATGAGGCCAGGGTTGTAGACCGCGAGATCGAGCCTGGAGCGTCCTGTGTCGGGTGCGCTCACGACAGCACCCGCGTCGTCCAGTAGTCCCGCAGGAGATGTGATCGAAACAGGTACCGGCCTTCTGACTCTGCGAGGTAGCCGTCGGAGATGAGCACATCCTTGAGATAGGCCAGCGTGCCAGGGGACATCGGGTGTGATTGGAGCGCCGCCTTCAGCCCGTCGAGACTCACGCCACGGGCGTGAGGCGCGATCACCGACAGGATCACCTCGGCAGAGCGCGCCAGCTCGGGTCCCAGCTCGTCTTCCAGGCGCTCTTGCCAGTAGCTGAAATAGTTGCGGTGCTGGTGATCCATCAGCTCAGCGTAGGCATGGCGTACCGCCTCGAGGCTGGGGGCCATGTCTTCGTCTTCACAATAGGCCCGCAGACGATAGAAAAGGATCTGCAGGTGATACGGGATCAACCAGCCGATCCGATCGCAGATGTCCTGGCGGACCTCTTCGGGCAGCGCGAGCTGATACTGACGTCCCAGCTGTTCGAGAAAGACGTGTGCATCCTCTTCTGAGAAGGCGCCGAGCCACACCACATTCAGATCGTTGATCGTGTCGCCCATGCGCTCGCGCCGAGTCACCGTATCGAGGCCGATGCTGCCGGCGAGCAGCCATCGTGTTCTGGGCTGGAGCGCCCGGTCGATGCGCAGGTCACGAAACCAGTTGAGGAACGTGCGGGCGCGATCTCGGCCGCCCTCAGCGTCGAGCAGGTTCAGGATGAAGAGGGGCAACTCGTCCACCATCCACAACCACTGACCCTTGATCATGTTCAGGGCCTGCTCGAGCCCCTTGGCCATGGTGCGCCACTCCACGACCTCGTCGGTGTTGAACTCGAGGCCCATGCCGCCTGCGGTGACCTTTTTGACACGCTTGAAGAACGCCTTGAGAGGCCCGTCGAGCAGCCCTGTGATGGCAGCCCTGCCGTCAGGATGGGCTTCGAGGGTCTCGTAAAGCACCTTGAAGAATTCCACCTCGGTCTTCTGGGCGGCGACACTGCAGTAAAGCGCCTTGAAACCGTGCTGTATCGCGGTGTCTTCCAAACGCTGAAGCAGCGAGGTCTTGCCCACGCGCCGTGGCGCGAGCAGCAGCACACTGTCGTTCTCAAGGGCTCGCCACAGTCGTCGCTGATCTTTGACCCGATCGAAGAAGTCGTCGCCCCTCACTGGGGCGCCAGTGATGTTCTTGACCATCGAATGGCTCCACAAAATACAACGCAACTGTTTTACAACGTATTCGTTTTGTTGCGAAGGCTGTTGAGGACTGCGCTGAGGCCATACACTTCGAGGTTGTCCCGGCCCGCCGCTCAACTCCTGCCTTGAAGTGCTCGACATACACAGATGAGTGTCGAGCGCCCATGAGGCAGAGGGTGGAGCTGTGCGAAGCGCGATCATCATGGTGTTGTGGGTGTTGAGCGGGTGCCGCTCCACCACTGATCCCGTGACGCCAGAGGCTGCACCACCCCAGCCTGCTGTTCTGGCATCAGCTGGGCATGTCTGCCCTGCGCCAAGCCCCTTCAAAGGGATCACCAAGCCACGGCATGACATGGTGCAGTTCGTCCGGTTGCTGCGGCAATACGCTGACTGCAAGCGGCCAGGCTTCGTGCTGGTACCGCAGAACGCGCCAGAGCTCGGGGTCGAGGCGGGGTACATCGACGCCGTCGACGGGGTGGCCCGAGAAGATCTCTACTATGGCGCCGACGGCGATGGGGTGCTTACACCTGCAGACTGGACCAGGGCATGGCAGCGCGATCTCGATCGCTTCAAGCGTGCCGGCAAGGTCGTGCTCTCGGTCGACTACCCCTTCACCGATGCCGATCGGCCACAGGACGATGCCGCAGCTCTCGAGCGGGTGAAGGCTGGCTATACGCAGGCCAGCGCCCGGGGCTATGTGCACTTTGCTGCCGTGCGAGCGCTCAATCACCCCACGGTGCACGCCGCTTTTTCTCCGCAACCGCCGAAGACAGCTCGGCGCACCCTCTCACAGGTGAAGAGCTGGCTCTACATGCTGCAGCCCGCCGAGGGGATGAGTCGAGCAGGCTATCTCGAAGCCCTCGCCAGTGCCGGTTATGATCTCATCGTCACCGATCCCGAACATCACGGGGATCCGCTGAGCAGCGAAGAAGTGACTGCGTTGAAGCAGCGCAGCAAGGCTCTGTTGCTGGCATATCTCTCCATCGGCGAGGCCGAGACCTATCGAGCCTACTGGCACCCTGTCTGGGATGCCGCGGTCGATGGGATCCCCGATCCGGGGGCACCGCGATGGCTGGTGGGGGCGAACCCTCAGTGGCCCGATAACTATACAGTGCGTTACTGGATGCCCGAATGGCAGGCGCTGGTCCTCGAGCGGCTCGATGCAATCATCGAGGCGGGCTTCGACGGGGCATACCTCGATCTCGTCGACGCGTACACGTGCTTCGAATCGGGCCGGTGCACACCATGAAGCGCGCTGAACTGCTCTCACCGCGGGGGGTGCTCGCCCTCCTGGGGCTGTGTGGTGTCCTCTATGGTGCGCTCTGGTGGCATCAGAGCCCCATGGCCAAGGCGGAGCAGGGCGCAACCCGTGGATCACAGGCCACCGAAGGTGCGCATCACATCGACGGCGCGCCGCAGTTCTCCATGAAGCCACCCGCCTGGCTCAACGCACCCTTCGAAGTGCCCGCGATGCCTCGGAAGATCTTGTCGCTCTATGGCAGCCACGAATGGGTGGAGGAAGAAGACGAGGGTCGCACCTGGCGCACCGAAGTGGGCCCCGGGAACAACCCGCTGCACATCCACGGAGAGCTGATCCTCAACCACCTGGGCCTCACGGTGGAGCATCGCGACATCAATGACGTGAAAGGCCTGCCCGACGAGGCGGCGATGTCGGCCTATCGAGGGGTGGTGGTCTGGCTCAGAGACGATCGGAGCGCTGATCCCGAGGGGCTGTTGCGGTGGTATCAGGCCCAGGCGCTGGCTGGACGCCCGATCGTCTTCATGGCGTCGACAGGGGCGTTGGCTGATCTCGATGATCGGCCTGTCGATCCTGTCTTGATGGTGCAGACTTTCGAGGCCCTGGGCATACGCTTCGGTGTTCGGGAGTCCTGGGCGGTCGAAGACATCGCCGTCGATCCCGTGAAAACGCCCTGGCTGGGGTTCGAGGCCCCCGTGCCTCTCGTGGCGCCTTACTGGCGTGAGGTGGAGGCCATCGACGAGGAGACCGAGGTTTGGCTGAGGCTGCACCACACCGAATACCAGGCGAGCGCCGATGCGGTCTTCGTCGGGGACAAGGCGTCCTTCGTGATGCAGGGTTATGCCATCCAAGAATCCAAGGTGGGCGATCGGTGGGTGAGGCAGTGGATCATCGATCCCTTTGCGTTTTTCGAACGGGCCTTCGATCTCGTCGGCGCCCCCCGGCTGGACTTCACCACGCTCAACGGAAGTCGCCTGTTCTACGCCCACATCGATGGTGACGGCATGGGCACCATCAGCGAGCTCGATCGACGCAGCCGCTGTGGCCAGATCGTCCGGGACAGGCTGCTCGAGGCCTACCCCCTGCCCACGACAGTCTCGGTGGTGGTGGGGCGCGTGCAGCCCCGACCAGAGGGCAGGGGATCTGCGGCGGACGTGGCCCTGGCCCGATCGATCTTCGCGCTGCCCCAGGTCGAGGTGGCCAGTCACGGCCTCAGCCACCCTATGGACTGGCGGGCAGGCCACAAGGCTGTGCTCTCAGTCCCCGATTTGCCTGGATACACCTTGAGCGCAGAGGGGGAGATCGAGCGATCGAGGCAGTACATCGACGACCATCTGGCGCCCCCAGGCAAGCCCACTCGAGTCATGTTGTGGACGGGCTGGTGCAACCCCGACGCCGATCAAATCGCCGTGGCCGACCGACTGGGGCTGTATCACCTCAATGGTGGCGATGGCCGTATGGACAGGCTCTATCCATCCTATGCCCACCTGGCTCCGCCCATTCATCGGGTGGGTGATCGCTTTCAGTTCTTCACCAGCGCCGCCAACGACTTCATCCTCACCGATGACTGGCAGCCGCCCTACTATCGCTTCGGCAACATCGTCGACACCTTCGAGCGATCAGGTGCGCCCCGGCGGATCTTGCCGGTGAACCTGTACTACCACTTCTACATCGCACAGAAGTCCTCGGCGATGGCGGGCATCGAGCGGGCCTACGACTGGATCATGACGCAGCCTCTGGCGCCGGTCTTCGTGAGCGAGTACCTCGACATCGTCAAAGACTTCTACTACGGCCAGATCGCCCGGATCGGACCTTCGAAGTGGGCTGTACGGACCGACGGGGCGCTGCGTACCGTGCGCTTCGACGGCCCGCCGATTCATGTCGATCTCGAAGCCTCTCCAGGTGTGATCGGATGGCTCTATGTACCTGAGGTGGATGCCAGCTATGTGCACCTCAGCGGCCCCGAGGCGGTGATCCAGCTCCGCGAGACTGCAGGTCCACCCATGCTCTATGTTGCTCGGGCGAGCCACCACATCGATGGCATTACCCGTACCAGGAAAGGGCTGGTGCTCCGGATGCGGGGCGTGGGCCACAAGACCCTGGTGCTCGGGGGTGCCCACCGCGAGCGCCAGTACGTGCTCAGCTACAACGCACCGTCAGGGAAGTTGGAGAGCCTCGTTGTCGTCAGTGATGACATTGGGCGGTTGACTTTCGAAGTGCCTCAGGACGGCGCCATCAGCGTGCACGTGAGCCTCCGATGAGCGCGCAGCTGCTCTACACCGTGCTCTGCGTGCTCACTGGCGGGGCCAGCGTCTTGTGGCTCATCGTGCCTGATGATCGAATGCTGGGCCGCATGTACGAGGCTGATCGCAACCTGCCTGCAGCGGTGAGTGCCCTGGAGCGCTGGGTGGGCGAACATCCCGAGGACGAAGCTACATTGCTCTACCTCGTGCAGCTGCGTCAGAACCAGGGTCGCCCTGATCAGGCGAGGGCGATCTTGAGAGCGATGATCGACCGCTGGCCTCAGCGAGTCGATCTGCGACGCCGGCTCATCGGCATCATGGAGAGCGAGAACCAGGTGGCGCGGACGCTCCCTGAGTACGAAGCTCTCTATGCGCTCACCCCCAATGATCGCACCCTCGCGGAGAAGCTCGCCGATTTATACCGTCACCTGGGGCACGAAGGGCAGCTGATCGATCAGCTGAAGCGGGTCATCAACCTCGGTGCTGATCCGGCGCTCAGCGCCGAGTTGATGTCATTGTTGATGTTCCATCAGCGGTACGACGAGGTGGTGGAGCTCCTGCAAGTGGAGTTGAGCAGACGCCCGGGCTCGGCGGTGTTGAGGCGGCAGCTTGCCCAGGTATACGGGAAGTCGGGTCGCACCGAAGAGGCCATCGCCATGTGGCAGATGCTGAATCGAGAGCACGCCGGGGATCGGGAGGTCTTCGAGAGCATGCTCGCCGCGATGCTCGACGGTGGCCAGGTTGAAGGCGCCCTCGACGCCATCGAGGAGCGCCTCGACCACCATCCTGATGACATGACTTTCACAGATCAGCTCGTGTCGTTGCTGGTGCATCACGCGCGAGAGGCTGCAGCCATCGCCACCTTGGAGCGTACCCTGGCGCGGCGCTGGTCTGCGCGGCATGGCATGTTGCTGGCGCGCCTGCGCGTAGAGCAGGGTGAGAAGAAAGCCGCCCTGGCCGTGTACCGCACGCTGGTGGGCGACGACACCATCGAACGGCGCCTCAAGCTCCGGTTGCGCAAGGAGATGGCCGAGCTGCTCGTGGCCCGTCGGGCCCATCGCTCCGCTGCGACACAGCTGGAGATCGTCGCGGAGAGTCGCCCTCGGGACCTCGCGGTGCGCACCATGCTGGTCAACAGCTACGAGGCCATGAAGCGGCCTCGAAAGGCGCTGCCCCACGCCAGGGCCAGGGTGAAGCTGAAGCCAGAGCAGGCCAGCTTCAGACGCGATCTGGTCTGGCTGCTCGACGCCGTGGGTCAACACCGCGCCGCGCTGCCTCACACACGATGGCTGGTACAGCACACGCGACCCTCAGTGGCTTTGCTGCGGTTGCATGGCCGGATCGCCGAGGCCGCAGGATCACAGCAAGAGGCCATCAAGGCATACGAGCGGGCACTGAAGGCGTCGACCCCTCAGTAAAACCAGGGGCTCAAGTGGTCGAATACATCATCTGTGATGAGATCTTTCTTCCGAGCCTGGCCTGTCCTCTCGAGGGCATGGCCTCTGACCGTGCTGGCGCTGTGTTGCTGGGCTTCGGTGTGCGCAGCCTCGCCGAGTGAGGCGGCACGTCGCGACGACATGGCGCGGTTGGCGGGTCTCTATGTCGAAGGGCAACAACCCGATCGCGCCCTCGAACTCTATGGGCGGCTCGCTGCAGAGGAGCCGGATCAGGTCGAGTGGTGGCGACTGCAAGCAGAGTTGCTCGAGCGCCAGCCGGCGCGTCATCAGGCGTACTTCGATGTGCTCAAGCAGTGGTGGACTCACCATCGAGGTGATCTGGAGCCCGGTGAGCGGCTGGTGGACTACTACTTGAAGCACTCCACCCCTGCCCATGCCCTGAACATGGTGAGCCGGGTGCATCGGCATCACCCGGATGCCATCGACGTCCTGCGACAGATGGCTCATCTTCAGGCCGTCACCGGTGACTCGGCGGCGGCGTTGAGCACCAGGGCGCAGATTGTACGACACCCTCAGCGCACAGCAGATGATCATCGCGAGCACCTCGAGGCCATGGCCACGGCAAAGCCGTCGATGAACCTTACCGAGGCGTGGGCCGAGCTGCACCGGCGCTTCCCCCGTCATCCCGACATCGTCTACGGCTGGGCAGAGTCGCTGGTGAGCCACGGTCGTATGGATGTCGCCGCGCCCATCGTGGAGCAGGGCTTGAGGCGTCACCCCGGTGAGGGGCGCTGGCGCGCGCTCAAGCGAGATATCGATGCTGAGCATGCAGAGGCCGCTCGGGCCCGACTGAAGGTGGAGACCACCCGCCGACGCGATCGCACTGGCCGCCTCGATGCCGAGGCCCGCCGTCGGCGACTGCGCCTCTCGGAGGATTTCTGATGGCGCGGGGGCGCGAGCATACCCTGGGGCATTGGGCCTTCCTGGTCGAGGGGGCCGCCTTCATGGGGATCATGGTGATCCTCAACCTGAGTTTCGTCAGTGAGTCGCCAGGCTTCGCAGGGTGGAGCCCTCACCCCTATCTGCTGGTCATCTTGCTCATCACCGGGCGCTATGGCTTCACCTCTGGCGTACTCGTGGGCGCCCTCGCCAGCGCGATCTACTTCACCCAGCTGGTGGTGGGGGTCGATGTGGTGTCCTGGCGTGACTTCTTGTCGCTCGAATACGGGCAGCCCGTCATGATGATCATGGCCCTGGCCTGTGTGCTCGGCATCATCATCGATCATCACCGTCAGCAGCTCTCCACCGCACAAGCCGCCCTCGCCGAGGCCGAGCATCGTCTCGAGGCGTTGACGAGTGATCATGCCTCTCTGAGGGCGGCGAACGTGGCCCTGGCAGATCGGGTCGTCGGCGCCGACGCCACCGTGCCGATCCTGTATCGCTACGCTCGACTGCTCAACTCCACCCAGCCCGAAGAGATCTACCGGGGCGTGCTCACCATCCTCGCCGAGGCCTTTCGGGCAGAGCGCGCGGCGCTCTACACCCTGGTGGATGGTCAGCCGGAGAAACTGGTGGGCACTGGCAGCGATCGCCCACCGTTGTGGAGCCACCTCGCCCGCGCGCTCACTCAAGGCGGCATGGTCACTGTGGAAGATCTACCCGGCCATGGTGAGGGGACCCCGCCATTGTATCTCGCAGGCAGCCTCCGTGAAGGCCTCGACGGGCCTGTGGTGGGGGTGCTCATCGTCGAGCAGATGCCCTTCATGAAATACAACCGCGCGGCGATCCGGCTGTTCCAGTCTTTGCTGGAGTGGGTGTCGAACAGCCTCGGGAACGCCGCTCAGCTGCAGCAATTGCCCATCGGAGCGCGTACTGCCTTCATCGAGGCGGCCCATCAACAAGGCCGCAAGATGGCCGAGCGGCTGCGGCGCGAAGGTGAGCTGACCTTGGAGAACATCTTCGAGTCGTGTGATCTCAGTGGCGGCGTCACCTCTGAGGTGAGCGCGAACATGTCCGACGTCGTCGACATCCTCGAGCATGATGTACCCCGCGGCGGTCACACTCAGCCCGATCTGGCACCCCTGCAGCACACCACTGGAGCACGTTTCGGAGAGCGGTCGTGAAGGCTCTCGCTCTGGCGGTGGTGGGCGTCTTCGTCGAAGGGGCCATGGTGTTTCGTGCCGAGGGCATGCCGAACCTTACTGCAGGTGGAATCGCCTTTGTGCTCGGTCTGCACTTCGCCGCCGCTGTCTTGTGTGGTGAAGCGTTGAGGGCGCGCATGCACGCTCATCTCCCTGAAGGCGGGCTGTACGGGCTCGGCCTGGGCATGGCGCTCTTGATGCCTATTTTCGGTGTACTCGGCGTGCTCTCCATGGTGCTCGTGCCCCCACGACACACGACACGGCGCAAGGCCCTCGACACGCCAGAGCGGGCTCGGGCCCGAGCCCAACAACGCGCCAGGGATACGCGGAGAGCAGCCAAGTGGTTCACCGCCGATATCGAGGTCATCGCCGAGGCCCTCGACGATGCCGACGTGCAGCTGAGGCTCGGCGCCGTGGAGGCGCTGGCCCGTCGGACCGATCCCGAGGCTGTGCGGTTGCTGCAGCGCGCTCGGGAGAACGCCTCTTTCGAAGTGAGGTTCAGGGCGGTCTCCGCACTCGGCACGCTCGGGCTGCGGTACAGCCGCCGGATCGCCCAGGCTCGCCGGGCCCTCGAAGAGAGGCCCGCTGATCTCGACCTGCGGGTGGCTCTGGCGAAGCTGTATCTCGAGTATCACCGACTGGGCGTTGAGGATGCACAGGCTGGGCGCACCATGCTCGACGCCGCCAACGCGTTGTTCCAGCAGGTCTCCGAGCACCAGCGCTTGCCCGTGAGCGAGCTCGTCGACTGGGCGCGCTGCATGACGGAGCTGGGACGGCCTGCAGAGGCCTTCGAGCTGCTGTCTCAGCGAGAGCGGGCTGGTGATACCGCAGGTGAGTTGCTCGCCACCCTCGCGGAAATCTGCTTCCACCGAGGCGCACTGGACGAGGTGAGGCGGTACTCGAGAGAGGCTCTGGCCACAGGGGCGCTCAAAGCAGCCACCCGTGACACCTTACAGCACTGGGCAGAGGAGAGGGCGGCATGAGTCATGACGCCCAGGTGGCAGACGTTTGCCTCGTGGTGGAGGGCACCTACCCCTTCGTGCGTGGTGGGGTATCGAGCTGGGTGCACAACCTCATCAGCGGCATGCCCGAGCTGACCTTCTCGATTCTGCTCATCAGCGCCGAGCGCACTGAGCAGGCGCCCAAATACACCCTGCCAGAGAACGTGCTCTCGCTGTGCGAGGTCTTCGTGCACGAAGCGGTGTTGCCTGGGGCGTCGAAGGTTCGACGTTGGGGCCGTGGCCGACAGAGGCGGGCGTTCTGGTCGAGCATCGAGCAGATGCATCGCTGCCCTGTGTCCGATCCGGCCTACTTCAAACACTTCGGTGCCGTGCTTGAGGGGATCTTGAGCCAGCAAGTGATCAGCACCAGCGACGCGCTGTTCTCTCGAGAGACGTGGCAGACGGTCTGCAAACGCTATGAAGCGCTGTGCCCCGAAGACAGCTTCATCGACTTTTTCTGGACCTGGCGGGCGGTGCACGCCCCCATCTTGCAGCTGCTCCACGCCGAGATCCCCCCAGCGCGGTGCTACCACCTCGTGAGCACTGGATACGCGGGCCTGCTCGGGGTGCTGGCCAAGATGCACACCGGCCGCCCCGTGCTGCTCACCGAGCACGGCATCTATGTCCGGGAGCGGGCCATCGACATCGCCCAGGCAGACTGGATCTACGAGGAGCCGGTGCCCCTGAAGGCCGTGAGCAGAAGCCCCGGCGCGCTGAAAGATCTCTGGACCCGGTTCTTCGTGCGTCTGGGCGAGATGACGTATGCCGCCGCCGACGAGGTCTTCACTCTCTTCGAAGGCAACGCCCAGCTCCAACGTGAGCTGGGTTGCCCCGAGTCGAAGCTCTCGGTGGTGCCCAACGGAGTGCGGGTAGATGTCTTCGACGCGGTGCGCCATCAACCGCGGCCCAATGACGGCATTCTCCGGGTGGGCTTCGTGGGTCGGGTGGTGCCCATCAAAGACGTGAAGACCTTCGTCAGGGCCTGCGCGGTCGTCGCGCGGACTCTGCCGGAAGCTGAATTCTACGTGTGTGGCCCCCTCGACGAAGATCCGGTCTACGCCGCCGAATGCGAAGCCCTCAGCGAGAGCCTGGGGCTCCGAGGGCGTTTGAAGTTCACCGGCAACGTCGATGTGCGTGAGTGGTTCCCTTGTATGGACGTCTTCGTGCTCACCAGCATCAGCGAGGGGCAGCCGCTCACTGTGCTTGAGGCTGCCTGTGCAGGGGTGCCCACCGTGGCCAGCGACGTTGGTGCGTGCAGAGAGCTCATCGAGGGCCGCACCCCGGAAGATCGCGCCTTGGGGCATTCAGGCATCGTCACCGGCGTCGGTGATCCCGAGGGCACCGCTCGGGCCATCGTGGAGATCCTCACCGACGAGGGCAGACGGCAGGCCATGATCGAGGCTGGTGTCAATCGGGTGAGGCGCTACTACCGCCAGTCCGGGGTGATCGACACCTATCGGCGCATCTATGGGCAGTGGTGTCACGTGGCCACCCTCGAGCCGGCGAAGGCAGGGTGAGCCATGGCAGGCATCGGCTTCAGTTTGCGGCGTCTCATGGCACCGGGCACCTACAGCGCCTACGCCAAGGCCTATGTCTACGCCGCCCTCGTGGGGACGGGGCCGTGGTTGCTCAGCGTGGTCTGCCTCGCCCTGCTCGGTGCCTTCGCCGTCGATCCCGACGACTTCGCGACGCGGCAGATCTTCGCCAGCACTGTGGTCTACGTGTTCGGCGGCACCCTGGTGATCACCGGACCGCTCCAGATGGTGGTGACCCGCTACCTCGCCGATCTGCACTACACCGGTGACACCACCCGCATCGGTGAGACCTTCCTGCCCGTGTTGTGCATCACCGGAGGGCTGGTGGCGTTGTGTGCCGTGCCTTTCTTCGGCCTCGCTGATGTCTCTGTGCTCTATCGACTCGGTGCCATCGCCCTGGCGGTCATCATCGGCTGCACATGGCAGGTCATGGTGTTCCTCACCACCGGTGGCCACTATCGCGTGGTGGTGGCGGTCTTCGCCGTGGGTACGGTGGTGAGCACCGTGGCGAGCATCTTCGGCGGTGAGCGATGGGGCCTCGAGGGCTATCTGCTCGGCTACACCCTCGGCCAGGCGGTGATTTGCGTGGCTCTGGTACGCCACGTCCTGAGCCGCTTCGGCTACCCCCAGAGGCCCGACTTCGGATTTTTGGGCCACTGTCAGCGATACCCGGCGCTGCTGGCCCTGGGCTTCACCTACAACCTGGCCATCTGGGTGGACAAGTTCATGTTCTGGGGGGCCGATCTGCCCGAGGCCTTCATGAACAACACCATCGCCGGGCACCTCGCCACAGCGCCAGCATACGACAGCAGCATGTTCATGGGGTTCCTCACCGTGATCCCCGCCCTCGCCCACTTTCTGCTGGTGGTGGAGACCGAGCTGGCAGAGCGCTTTCATCAGTATTACGACGCTGTCTGCTTCAAGCACCCGCTCGAAGAGATCGAGGCCGCCCGGCAGGCGCTCACCCGGCAGGTGGCGCTGGCCTTCGGCGGCATCTTGAAGGTGCAGGCCTTGTTCACAGGGCTCTGCCTGTGCCTCGCGGAGCCGATCCTGAAGATCTTCGAGATGCCCTACAGCCAGGTGGCGCTGTTTCGGTACGCCTGCTTCGGGGCGCTGCTGCTCAGCTTCATCATGTTCACCATCGTCACCCTGCTCTACATGGATCGTCGTCGAGACGCGTTGATGTTAGCGGTGCTGTTCCTGAGCACCAACGTCATCTTCACCGGGGCGACCCTGTACACAGGCTTCGCGTACTACGGCATCGGCTTCGCAGGCTCAGCATTGATCACGTTGGCGGTGGGCCTCGCGATCCTCTTCAGGCGTCTCGAAGATTTGTCCTTCATCACCTTCGCCGGCACGCCACTCAACGGCCAGCGGCGCCTGAAGCGAGGGCACCTCGCCCGACAAGATGGAGGTGTGGGCCGTTATCACCCGATCCATCGCAGGCAGGAGGGCGCATGAAGCACACCATCATCTGTGCCGTGTTGTTGCTGGTGGCCCCTGCCCACGGCCAGGACGCCCCCTGGTCGGTCTTCGGTCAGGTGGGCGCCCTCACCGGTGGTACGAGCAATCTGGAGCAGACCCAGGAGGGCAGCGGCGAGGCCCTGATGCAGATCGAGGGCTCGGCCTGGGCCCAAGGCTTCGACCGGCGCCTGCGTATCCAGGGCAACGGCAGCTTCCGGCAGCCGCTGACCGGGGCGGAGCTGCGACAAGGGCGAGGACACCTGACGGTGGACTATGGCCACCCGCTGGCCGATGGCTTCGAGATCGGGGCGTCGAGCAGACTCGCCGCCACCGAGCAGGTCGTGCTGTTCAACGAGGCTGGGGTGCTCCCTCGGGGTCGATCACGCCGCAGCATCGGCGGCCGAACGCGCCCCCGCGTGGCCTGGACTCAAGGCCCCTGGCGGCTCGAGGTCGACGCGCTGCTCTCACGGAAGGGGGTCTCCGGGGCGGATGACTTCCACTTCACTGATCTCGGTGGGGGTGGCGCCGTGCGCTGGTCCCAGTCACCTGATCTGTGGGTCCGGGTGTTCAGCGAAGGCTTCCAACGACAATTCGATCAGTTCCTCGCTCGCGATCGGTTCGGCGATTTTCGAGAGGAGAGTCCGACACTCTCGCTGGCCATGACAGACTTCGGTGTCGAGCTGGGCAGCGCCCCGGACGATGTGGTGCAGGTGAATGGCCGGCTGGTGGCTCGACGCACGTGGGACACCTTCGATGGTTTCCACAGCGGCTGGCGTGTGAGCGCCGAAGGGGGCCTGAGCTGGGTGCCGGAGCGCAGGCTCAACCTCGACCTGGGCGGCTGGGCGAGCCAGCGCACCTATCACCGACGCCAATCCTCACCGGGCGTGCCCACCTCGGAGTTCGAGTCCGGTGGCTGGCTGTCCATGGGCTGGCGCCTGCCCCGCGGGCTTATGCCCCAGGTGCGCTATGAGGCCAACGCGGCCTTCACGGATGTCGACGCGGCGCTGTATACGGAGCATGTGCTCTTGATGGGCGTACAGATGCTGATGCAGTGAGCCTGCAAATGTGCAGCTCGCCCCTGCAACGTTGAGCGTTGAAGTTCCCCGCACATCCGTCAAACTGGCATTACATCGAAAGTTTCAACAGTGATCTCAACGCGGTGTCTATCAGAGACACCAGGGAGACGTGCGCCATGCCTGCCCTGACCGTGAGCCGGGAGATGCCATTCGCAGCCGAGAAGGCCTGGTCCCTCATCGACGATTTCTCCAACACCTGGATCTATCACCCTGTGGTGAAACACTCCCAATGCACGAATGGCACTCCGCAAGGCCTCGGCGCACGGCGACAATGCACCATGTACTCCGGAGGCACCGTCGAAGAGCAAGTGGTGCGTCACGACGCCGAGGCCATGACCACTCACATCGAGGTGGTGGTCTTCGGGCCGTTCCCGCTGACCCACATGGGCGTCACCATCGAGGTCGATGCGCTGGCCCCTGATCACTGCGCGGTGCGCTACATCGCCGACTTCACCCCCAAGTTCGGCCCGCTGGGGTGGGTGATGGGCCACGTGGCCATGAAGCCCAACTTCAAGAAGATGCTCACTCAGCTGCTCGCAGGCATCGAGGCTCATCTCGAGAGCGGCCGCGTGGTGGAAGAGGGTGGTACCCTGGGTGAGACCTTCGAGCAGAGTATGCTCGCTGCCTGAACGGAGTACGAGAGGTCGATGGCCAACTTCACGCTCGACAACTGGGACGACTTACGGCTGTTCCTCATCGCCGTGCGGGCAGGCTCGATCAGCGCCGCCGCTCGCTGGCTGAGCCTCGATCCCACCACGGTGAGTCGACGCCTGTCAGCCTTCGAGACGCATTCGGGGGTGAAGCTGTTCGAACGCCTGCGCGGGGGCATCGTGCTCACACCCGTCGGGGAGACGATCCACCGTCGGGCTGAGGCGGTGGAGATGCAAATCAACGCCATGGAGCGTGAAGCGGCGCGGAGCGAGATGGAGCTTGAGGGTGTGGTGCGCGTCACCCTGCCCGAGGTCTTCGCCTATACGATCTCCAAGGGTCTGCAGGACCTCTCCCGCCGGCTGCCGAGGGTCTCTCTCGAGATCCTCGGCAGCGAAACACTGCACAGTTTGTCAAAGCGCGAAGCGGACATCGCCTTGAGGGTGACGGATCAACCTCCAGAGCATCTCTACGGCCGCCGCCTCGGGCCTCTGGCCATCGCTGCATATGGCAGCGCCTCACTCGCTGGCCAGGGGGTGAAGTCTGCCCCCTGGGTGGGTTGGGCAGGATACGGCGACGATGAAGGGACGACGGGGCGCATGCGGTCCCGGCTCGGTGCCACTGGGCCCTACATACTCTATGTGAGCACCTACGGCTTGCTGATGCGCTTCATCAGAGACGGCGCTGGCCTCGCGGCTCTACCGTGCATTCTGTGTGATGGAGATCCGGATCTGATGCGCTTCTCCACGCCAGAGCTTCTGGAAGGGCAGCTCTGGCTGCTCACGCACCCTGATCTCAAAGACGTACCTCGGGTGAAGGCGGTGATGCAGGCCATGGCTGGCTTGATCGATGGGCTACGGGCTGGGCTGATGGGATAGAAGAACGCGTAGAAGGTGAATAGGGCAGGCGCATGTGTTTTGGCTGAGCCTTTGTAGGCAGTCGTCGCTGCGCTCCGCCTGCGTAGGCAGCTCTGTCGGCCGGCCTTTGGCCCGCCTTGGAGCTGCGTACACGTCGGCACACTCGCTGGCGCGAGCAGGCCTCCGGGTAGGCAGGATCGCTCAATGCTGACGCATTGATTGCTCGCTCCCCTGCGTAAAAAGTCAGTTCTGGTGTGGTTCTGTGCTGCTTTCAACGCTGTTGGGGCTTGCGCCCAACGTTGAGACTCAGAGGCCTGCACGTTCGCGGCAGGTCGAATCCCGGTGGGGTTCAGCAACAAGATACAGAAGAAACTCTCTACGCAGGGGAGCGAGCAAGAAGGGCGAAGCCCTGAGCGACCCTGCCTACCCGGAGGGGTTCCGCGTAAGCGGATGCCCGAACGTGTACGCGCCAGACGAGGCGCATCGAAGATGTGCCGAAGGCCGGGCGCCTACGCAGGCAGAGCGAAGCGATGACTGCCTACAAAGGCTCAGCCCCTACACCCGTCTCTGTTCAGCTCTTTGAGACCGCCGACTACAAAAGCAAGTCCGCCAGCGTCTTCCCGGTCATCTTTCGCTTGCCCACCTTGATGCGGTGCAGCGCATAGGCCCCCTCGCCACAGCGCAGATGGGCACGGCCGTTCCAGATGAACAGCGAGCCCGGCTCGAGCGGTTTGAAGGGCCCGCTGTCCACTGGTTTGCCCGAGTAGACCACCACCAGCTCGTCCTCCAGGCCCGTAAAGGCCCCAGGCACCGGCGCCGACGCCCGAACCAGTTGATCCACCGAGTGGGCGCTCTCGTTCCAGTTGATCTCCACGTCGTCTTCAGGGACCAGAGGCGCCCAGGTGATCTCACCCTTCTGAGCTTTGCCCTTCAGCGTCTCCCCCGCGAGCAAGCGGCTGGCGATCTCGGCGATGTGCTCGGCGCCCGCTGCCTCGAGGCGCTCCGACAGTTGCCCCGCCGTCTCTCGTGGCTTCACCTCATAGGGCCAGCGGGCGAGGATGTCGCCTTCGTCGAGCCCTTCAGTGAGCCAGTGCACGCACACCGCCGTGGAGGTGTCGCCGCTGCGGATCGTCCAGAACGTCGGATCAGGCCCGCGCCAGCGGGGCAGATCGCTGGGGTGCACGTTGATGCCTGGAGCCAGGTCGAGCACCGCTTTGGGGATCCGCCTCGGGTAGAACGAGGCCACGATGAGGCTCGGCTTCAGGGCCTTCAGGGTGGCGACAAAAGCCTCATCTTCGAGGTCTGGCAGAAGCCAGCGAGGCATATCCAGCGGTTTGAGGCGGGCCATCAGCGCAGGCCAGCCCACGCCCCCTTTGCGGCCGTGGATCACCCCCACGAGGGGCAAGTTGCGATCGAGCAGGTGCAGGGCCCCTGCCGGGTCTCCAAAATACAGGATGCTCATCTCAGGACACTCTTCGCACGGCGTTCATCGGCGTGCGCTCTCGTACAATTTGATGGATCGGGCGGCGATGGCCGGCCATGTGAAGCGTTCGAGAACCAAATCACGACCACGGGCGCCCATGGCCTCGCGATCTGTGTGCTCGAGCACCTCGAGCAGGGCCTCGGCGATGGCTGGCGGATCGAGGGCCACCACCCGGCCGGCATCCGCCTCGGCGACCTCTGGGAAGTTGCAGGTCTCGGTCACCACCGCAGGCTTGCCACAGGCGAGGGCTTCGGTGATGGCCATGCTGAAGCCCTCTTCGCGGCTGGTCAGGCAGAAGAGGGCGCTGTCGACGAGGGCCTGCAGCTTGTCGGTGCCAAAGGTGGGGCCGATGAAGTGCACGCGATCGGTGATCCCCAACTCGGCGACGAGGGCTTCGAGGTCGCTCTTGTATCCCTTGTCGGGGCCGGCGACGACGAGGCGTACGGTCTCGTGTCGCTCGGTCACCTGAGCGAAGGCGCGGGCGAGCAGATCGAGGCCCTTCTGGGCGTGGAGACGACCCAGGTAGAGCACAAAGGGATCTTGCCCCACCTCGCGATGAAAGAACCGGAAGCGCCCTGGCGCCGGCAGGCGCTCGAAGGTCTCAGGCATCACCCCGTTGGGCAGCACGTGTATCCGCTCAGGCTTCACCAGGCCCCACTCGGCCACCGCCGCCGCCTCTCGGGTGTTGAGCGTGTGCACAGCGCCGGCCCGCCGGATCACGTCACGGTAGCCCAGGGCTTTCATGGCCACCTGCTTCTTCAGGGCTTTTCGGCCGAAGTTCGCCGGGCTGAGCATACCGTGGGGGGCGAAGACATAGGGCACACGTTGTAGACGGCAGAGGCGGGCCGCGGCGTTTACCAATGGCGGCCAGAGCCCGTGCAGGTGCACCCCGTCGGCTCGACGCAGCACCCTGGTCAGGGCGGGCAGGCCCTGTGGCAGGGGGCAGCTGATGCGTCGATAGGGCCCCAGGATATGGTCGCGCAAGAAGCCGTCCACAGGATCACTCTGCGCCGGATCTGTGCTCACGAGGGTGATCTCGTGGCCGAGCCGTCGCTGACCCTCGGCGAGGCCGGCGATGACGAAGGGGGGCCCCCCGTTTCGCGGGTCGAGGGTGTCGTAGAGGTGTACGATGTGCATCGTTGGGAGGGTGACCCCCTCGCCGCCTGCTTGCAAGAAAGAGCCTCGGCATCGCCCATGGGTCCTCAGCTGCCGCCCCACGTCATCGACCTGCACATCGACACCTTCATCCCCGTGAGGCTGTGGCGATACGACGTGTTGCGCCATCATGGCAGGGGCCCGCTGAGAGGACGCTTCTTCGGTCACCTCGATCTGCCGCGGATGAGAGAAGCGGGCCTCACCGGAGCCATGTGGTCCATCACCACCAACCCGTTCCGCACCGCCCGCAGCCGGTGGCGGGTGTTTCAGCACAACATGGAGCGGATCGACGCCCTCGTCGCTGAGAGCGGTGGTCAGCTGGCTTGGGCCACCGACGCCGCGGGCTATCACCAGGCCCGAGCGCGAGGCGCCCACGCCATGTTGCTCTCCATCCAGGGCGGCAATGCCCTCGAGGCGCCTCTGAGAGCCGGCACGGTGCCCACAGAGCTGCTCCAGCGGCTCACCCGCGTCACAGTGGTGCATCTGACCAATGCCAGCCTCGGCGCCACCTCGAGCCCTGCCCATTACATGCGGCGGGACAAGGGCCTCACCGATCTCGGCCGTGATCTGATCGCGCTGCTCAATGCCCATCGGGTCTTCGTCGATTTGGCCCACGCGCACCCTCGCACTTTCTGGGATGCCGTGGAGGCCCACGACGGCAGCCAGCCGCTCGTCGCCACCCACACTGGCATCTGTGGTGTTCGACCCCACTGGCGCAACCTCGATGACGCGCAAATCAGAGCCATCGCCGATACAGGCGGGGTGGTGGGGGTGATCTTCGCTGCAGCGTTCTTGCGACGAAGGGGTGGACCCAGAGGCCCAGAAATGGTGGTGGAGCACCTTGAGCACATCCGGAACGTCGGCGGTGAAGCATGCCCGGCCATTGGCAGCGACTACGACGGCGCCATCATCCCCCCGCGGGGGCTGCGGAGCGGGGCAGAGCTGCCCGCGGTGGTGCAGGTGATGACGCAGAGAGGGTGGACCACGGGGCAGATTGAGGGGGCGTTGGGGGGCAACTTCTTAAAGGCCTTCGAGGCGCTGAGGCACTGACTCTAGCGACCCATTGTCATGCTCCACGTCGTCGTCCTGAACAGTGCACTTGATTTTGACAGCCTGTAAGAAGTGCGAAGTGTTGCCTCTGGTTGCCGGTGAACAGATTGGGCCAGGAGCTACATCATGAGAATCGCCTTCACGCTCATCACCGTCGCCGCTGCTTCACTGATGAGTCTGCCTCATGTCATGGCCTGCTCAGGGCCCGGACGAAGCTTCGTGTATGCAGTGCCGGACACCGGCAGCTTGCCTGCCAACAGCCCCATCGTGCTGCACGGCTACACGACGCTTGAAGACGTCGAGGCCACCGTAGATGGTGTGCCCGCCGTGGTGATCGAGCTTGAGAGCATCCCGGGCATGCCTGAGATCGAACAGATCAGCCCAACCTCCGGGTTTGCGAACAAAGACATGTTCATTCGTCTGGAGCCCGAGCCCCCGGTGGGGTCCAGCGTGCACCTCCGAGTCGACCCTTGTGGCGATGGATCTCCAGAGGCCGAATCGTGCGTCAGCACGTTCGAATACGAGATCGTCGAGGCCGACGAGAGCGCCCCAGGGGAGGTACAGAATTTTGTCTTCGACGCATACGACTATGCGCGCTCCTGGTGGGGTGACAGCTGTGGCGGTGAGGCAGATCACACCACTCACTTCGAGGGCTCGCCTTCAACACATCAAGAGGGTGGTGCTCAAGAGTACGTCGTCCTCTCGCGCAAAGAGGGGGATGGGCCATGGGTGGTGAAGAGGCTGCTCTGGGTCGGTATGGGTGGCATCAACTGGAATCTGCCGAGTGACGATGAGGAGGCGCTCGTCGACGGCGTGTGTTGGAAAGCCGAGCAGATCGATCTCGCGGGGAACCGCAGCGACGTGCCGAGCGTTCAATGTGCACCGTGTCGGGTCTTACAAGAGGACGCAGGGGCACGCTACGTCAACTGGTCCGGAGTGGAGCCGTTTCCTCGGGGCTCCTGTGCTGGCCAGACGCTCGATGAGGGGCAAGATGTGAGCACTGCACCCATAAAAGCTGAGTCCTCCGGGTGCGCTCTGTCTGCAGGTCACAGCGGTGGCCCATTGTGGGTTTTCTGGGTGATGATGGGGGGCTGTCTTGTGCGTAGGCGAGCTGATGGTGGGCCTCATTGACGCTCGAAAGAGGTCCACTTACCCCAGATGAGAGGCAAGAGGGTCTTCAGTGACTCATTTTAAGTTCCGCTTCTTTCGTTTTGTTGTATTTCGTCCGTATCTCATGTGTCACTAAAATCCATGAGGCACGACAATGACCCAGCTCAATCAGTTTATGAAGCTCCGGCAGTCCCGACCCGGCGCCGCCATTTTGATCGGGGCGCTGGTCATTTGGGGGCTGAGCGTCTCCTCAGCGAAGACGAGCAACGCCTCTGAGGCTCCCGAGCAGGCGGTGACGAATGTGTCCGCCGCTCAGGCAGGTGGGGTGCTCAAGCCCAGGTGAGCCACCACAGCCTCTGAAGTCACCGGATAGGGTCGCTCCACTGGGATCATCAGACGCTCGGCGTCGCCCCGATGTGCGCGCTGCTCGGCGACGAAGTCAGAGATGTCATCAATGCTGATCACCCACTCCGTGCCGTAGAGGCGCAGCATCTCGTCTCGCAGCCCCAGCTGAATCGCGCGGCGCTCCGTCTTGGCGCCGTTGGGCACGTGATCTGGGTCCCATTGCAGACGCACTTGCGAACTGCGCAGGCGCGACTTCCACGTGGGCTGGTCGCCATACACCTCAGCGACGAAGTTCGAATGTACGCATTGCCGGAGCATCTCGTCGAAGCCCTCTCGAAGGATGCGCACAGCGAGAGTGACCTCCTGGTTCGGCTTCACGCCCCAGCCACTGCGATACATCATCCAGAGGAAGTTGGGCTTCACCCAGCTCATGCGGGTGAAGCTGAAGTCGCCGCCGAAGCGACCATGGGTCGCGGCATAGTGACCGATGTACCGGTTGTAGGCCTGGTACACCACGATGGACGTCTCGTCGTAGTGGGCCATGATGTGGCGCCCTGAGGTGGGCCAGAGGGCCCGTTGCGTGGCATACGAGGCGGTTTCAAAGTTCATCAGGATCTTTTTCTTCGAGTAGCTGTGTGCTCGGCGTGATCAGCGGCAGCGTGACCGACTCGAGCAGCTTGCCCTTGCGGTGATGGATCTCCACCCGCAGCGCGTCATCGGCCATGGTGATCCGGGTGAAGCAATCTGTCGAGTGCACGCGGGTGACTGCCTGTGGGAGATACATGATCTCATCGTGGGTGAGCTCGATCGGATCATGTTGTTCGATCAACCAGCTGGGCAGATGAATCGCTGGCCAGAAGAAGGCCGAAGAGACGATGGAATACACCTGAAAGTCGGGATCGGGCAGATCGTCATCGCCGACGGGCACCGTACAGTCGAGACGGGCGGCCACAGAGGCGTGGAGATCACCGCTGAGGAACACCACGGGGCTCAGGCGGCGCTGACGGATGTGCTCCAGCACGCGCAGGCGCTGAGCGCTGAAACCGTTCCACTTCTCTTTGCTGATCTTCGAGTCGGGGAAGAATGGCACCGACGAGACCACGAACTTGAGCCCCTCGGTAGATTCGAGCCACGCCAGTAGAGCGCCCATCTGCTCATCGCTGATGATCTGTGGTGGATCGGCTCGTTTGAAGCGCTCGGTGCGGGTATCGAGCACGAAGAACGACGCGGCCCCTTGCTCGAAGGTGTACCAGTATGGTCGAGGCGGCTCTTTGTCTTCGACGTTGTAACGGGGGCCGTGGATCGCCTGATAGCTCTCGTACGACTGGGTGGCGGCGATGAACAGGCTCCGGGTCTCGGCGTTGTTCAAAACCCGATCCTGGCTCCAGTCGTCGTCGATCTCGTGATCGTCGAGGATCATGTACGTGGGCACCTGCCCCATCAGGCTGCGCAGGTGATGCTCGGTGAAGGCGGCGCGGTAGCGCGCGCGGAACGCCTCCAAGGTCTCGTCCGGAGCCACAGGACCCAAATCATCGGCGTAGATTTGATCGCCCACCATCAACAGCAAGTCGGTGATTTGTCCGTCGTGTATCTGGTCGAGGATGCTGCCGAAGGCCTTGTCGCCCCGGTCGTCGCCGAAGTGGCCGCCGAGGATCGAGAGCATGTATCGACAGGAGCCGAAGACGAAAGAGATCGGGTGATCGGACGGCGGTGAGGTGCGCACGTGATGGATGGGCAGCAGATCCCAGTTGATGCGTGCCGCCTCGACGTCGTCGGGCTCGCCGCTGTGATAAACCACGCCCACTTGATAGGCATACCGGGTGTGGGCGGTGAGATCGGTCATGTCGACGACGCCGGTGAAGTCGAAACGCGCCCGGAGTGGGAATGCTCGATGGGGTGACCACTCACCACCAGGAGGACACACCCGGGCCACGCCATGGCATCGCAGGGGTCGATCCACCTCGGACATGAAGTCACCGCGGGCCCAGAGCCTGATGGTGGTCTCGGTGGTGTGGCCGACGATGGGGCCCACTGTGGGCATGTCGGCGATGAGGGCGATGTCGGGTGGGGTCACAGCCACTGCTCTATCCCTTCTCGAATCAACCCGCTGAGCCAGACGTTCAGCTGCTTGCGGTCGGCTTTGTCGAGGGCGCCCATTGCGGCGCGGTGATCTGCAGCGAAGTCCTTCATCAGATCCTGGGTGTAGAGCCCCATCAAACGTTTGAGGTTGTGCTGCGCGCCCTGCAGCTCTTTGGACAAGACCGCGTGTAGCCGCGCTTCGGTGACGTATTCACCAAGGCGCTCTGCGACGGCCTGGGCCTCGGGGGAGAGCGTGCTCAGCGACAGCCGCGAGCGCTTGCGGGCGAGGGCGTCAGTGCGCACGCGCTCGGTGAAGCGCGCGTTCTTCTTCTTGAAGATGGGCCGCAGCGTCGGGTCGGCAGGATCACCCGCCCACCGACGAATCACGATGCCCTCGCAGATGTTGTCTGCCCGTGGGGGCAGGCCCAGCGCTTCGGGTACGCCGGTGATGAAGGCATCATCCTGAGCGAGGGCTTCTTTCAAGCTGCCCCGAAACAGGATCGGCAACACCGGGATCTGTGCCGCTTCGAGGTGAGCGCGGCCGTCGCCGCAATCGAAGAAGCGCAGCCCCTCAGCGCCGAAGGTGGCGAGATCGAAGGCGAAGAATCCATAATCTGGCCGGTAGTGCACTCCGTATTGGACTGACTGCAGACCCTCGATGGCGGCAACGTCAGGGTGATCGTAGATGCCGCCGTAGAGCTCTCCGAAGACCACCCAGCCCTCGACATCTGCAGTGGTCTCAGATGCCAGGGCCTCGGCGAGGGCCCTGAGCGCGGGCTCGAGGCGACGCTGCAGCGCTTCAAAGTCGTAGAACGATTCGCCCTCGGACAAGAGCGCGTTGCGTCGGCCGCACCGTATCTCGCCTGTGCGGCTGATCCAGAGTGAGAAGTTCGAGCCGTGCACCTTCTCCGTGGCCACCCATACGCCGGGCGCGGCGTGATCAGCGGCGATGGCCTCGGTGCGGGCGCGGGGATCGTTTTCCTGCTTCAGGCTGGGGTACGGATAGAACTGCATGAACTCGATGTGTCGGTGGAAGGCTAGAGCGTACGGCGGTGCTTCCCGTGCTTCACTTGCTGCGCGCGATCGGGATCCGGAGTCACCTCGGTGTCGTCTTCGCTCTGCTCGTGGTGAACAGGCAAGGGCGTCTCGGTGTGGCCTGCCATCGTGTCTGAATGGGCAGCCTCACGGCGCGCCGCTTCTCGCTCGGCGGCCATCTCGGCATCGAGGACCGCTTCGGCGCGGCGGATCTCTTCATCTTTGGGTCGGATGGCGTCCCGAGCCACCTTGGTGGCGATCTTGGAGAGTCGCGAGAGTACGCCCACGTGGCCCCCTGCGTGTGGTGATGTTGCCTACGCAGAGTGTGGTGCAGCGATGGGGAGAGAGCAAGTGTGGGGCAGCGCCTCAGCCTGTGGGTAGGCGCATGCGTCGGACGAGTGAGGCCGCCTTCACCACCCAGGTACCCACACCCTCGAGGGGGCGAGTCAGAGTAGAGGGCCGACGGATGGCGATGAGCATGCGCAAGAGGGATTGCGCCATGTCGGTCATGGTGAGCAGCAAGCGCATACGGTCGAGATCATAAGGAATATGACCGCGCTCGGCGGTCATGTCCTCCGCCTCTTCCACCGCTGACTCGAGGGCTTGCCGGGCCCCTTCGAGCAGCATCCACTCTCGGCTGCGGAGCACATCGGCGATGGTGGGCCAGACGTCGAGGTGGGCGGTGTAGGGTGCGTTGCGGTGATCGGAGACGGGCTTCACGAGCCCGTAGCCCGTCAGCTCGGAGATCGTGGTGCTCACCAGGGAGCGGCTGCAGCCGAGGATGTCGGCCACCTCGGTCTGAGAGAGGGGATCCGAGTGCAGCGCCAGCAAAGTCCAGACCTTGCCGTGGATCGATTTGAACCCCCAGTACTCGATGAACTGCCCCACGGCGTCGCCGACGTGCAGCACGCGGCGGGTGAGTGGATCGGTCGCTGAGGTGTGTTGTGCAGCAGCCACGTCTGACTCCTCCAGGGTTCGGCGTTGATCAGCGCCGGCCAACGAACAACTTGTTCATGGTGTCGTGAATAATGACCGATTGGTTCAGTGTATTCAAGTGCCAAGCCTTGAAAACACAGGATGCTGTCGCTATACCTGAGCTTGTTCATGATGCCGTGAACAACGGAAGGCGCAGACTCTGATGGACTCTCGCACAGCCCCGGAATCATTCGATCCTCAGCGCAGCTTCGCCGGCGATGCCCTGGTGCGCGCGGTGCACGCTGCCGCTCAGAGGGCCCAGGAGACCGGTCATGACACCGTGCTCCGGGTGCACCGACCACTCCATGTCGATCCATTCGAGGGTGGGCAGGGGGCTATGCTCAGCAGGGGCGAGCAGGGGCCCGTGTTCACGTGGTCTGATCCCCGAGATGGCCTCGACTTCACGGCCATGGGTGTCGTGGCCCGGACCACGCCTCGCGGGCGTCGGCGCTTTGAGGTGGCTCAGCAAGTTTGCACAGCCTGGCGGCGATCCACTGTCGAGGCGGCGGCGTGGGGATACGGCACTCCTGCAGAAGATTTGCCCATGGCCGTGATGTGGTTCGCCTTCGCAGACGAGGTGAGCGGCCACTCGATGTGGCGCCGCTGGCCTCGAGCAGAGGTGATCCTGCCTCGCCGTGTGTTGTATCGCCGCAGAGGTCATCATGGCCCGCGCTATGGCGAGATCCTCACGGTGCCAGTGCGCATTGACCAGAGCACGGGCGCTGTCGATGTAGAGGCGGCGATCCGCGAGGTGACTCGACCCTTCGAGCCTCTGCCCGAGGCCACTCACGAAACGGTGGGCGCTGAGCCCATCGCTCCTGGGGCCATGGATCCGCACTGGCACACACTGGTTGAGGCGGCTCGAGCGGCGATCACGTCAGGCCAGATGGGGAAGGTGGTCCTGGCCCGCTCCATCGAGGTGCAGGCGCCAGAAGGCCACGGGTTCGACCCGGTGAGCACCTCTCGGGCGCTTCGAGGGTTGGATCCCGAAGCGGTGGCGTTTGGGGTACAGGGCACCGAGGGGGCCTTCATCGGCGCCACCCCCGAGGTCCTGTTCCGCGCCCGGGAGCGCTGGTTGTCCACCCATGCTCTCGCAGGCACCGCGCCCCTCGGCGAGACCGCAGAGCAGGCCTCGGACCTGGGCCGGGGCCTCATGGCCAGCGCCAAAGATCGTCACGAGCACGCCTTGGTGGTCGACGCCCTGGTGAACGCCCTGGGGCCCTACTGTGAGAGCGTCGAAGCGGCACCTCGCCCCCGCCTGCGCCGGTCGGGCAAGGTGCAGCATCTGGAGACGCCGGTCTCCGGGCGCCTTGCTGCTGGCGCTTCGCTCATCAGCCTGCTTGGTCGGATGCACCCCACGCCGGCCCTGGGCGGGGTGCCCCGTGGCGCCGCGTTGAAGTGGCTCGCCACGCACGAGGGTTGGGATCGAGGCCCGTATGGTGGCCCTGTGGGTTGGGTCGCCCCTTCCGGTGACGCTGCCTTTGCCGTGGCGATCCGCTCGGCGCTGTTGCAGGGGCCCCAGGCCTCGCTCTTCGTCGGCGCTGGCCTGGTGGCCGACTCGGAGGCCGCGGGCGAATGGCAGGAGACGGCCATGAAGGCCCGCACGGTCGGTGAGGCGCTCCGGTTGCGGCCTCTCAAGGCCCATGTGAGCGACACGCCCGAGGACGACGCCGAGGTGAGCGATGGCTGAGGCGGACACCAGCGCCGCTGGGGTGGCAGAGATCAATGCCATCCTCTCAGCCCGGATCATGGCGGGTCTCGCCAGGGGTGGGGTGCGTCATGTGGTCGTCTCGCCGGGTTCCCGCAACACGCCGCTGGTCCTCGCTGCGGCGAGGGGGCCTTTCGAACTGCACCGGATCGTCGACGAGCGCGTGGCTGGGTTCTTCGCTCTGGGCCTCGCCCGAGGTGCCGGCGCGCCAGTGGCGCTCATCTGCACGTCGGGGAGCGCCGGAGCTCACTATCTGCCGGCCCTCGTCGAGGCTCGACAGTCTCATGTCCCGCTCGTGGCCATCACCGCTGATCGGCCTGCGGACCTGCAGGGACTCGGTGCCCCACAGACGGTGCCTCAACAAGGCTACTTCGGGCCACACGCAGGCTTCTCGGCCCACATCGAGGCGCCACTGCCCGGTGCCGAGCTACGCTGGGTGGGCCCGTTGGTGGCCCGAGCGGTCCACGCTGCACCTCAGGTGAGTCACCTCAACGTGGCGTTTCATCAGCCGCTGTGGTCGCCAGATGTACCCGCCGTCGCGTTCGACGATGCGCCCGTGGTGGTCTCGGCGACGCCCCAGTTGGGGCCAGCTGTGCTCGCCGAGGTGGCCCGAGGCATGCGCGCTCGAGGCCCTGGCGTCATCGTGGTGGGGCCCATGGAGCACGCCCGTGGTCCCCGGTGGGCCCAGGCCATGGCCCGCCTCGCCGACGAGACGGGGTGGCCGATCATCGCTGATCCTGCCTCGCAGCTTCGTTTCGAGCCGGCGCTGCTCGATCATCCTGCCCTCGTCACCACCGCCGATGTGCTGGCTCGAGGTGCAGCCGTGGCGCCCTTGTCGGCGCTGAAGCCCGCTCAGGCGCTGTGTTTTGGTCGAGTGCCCACATCGAAGCACGTGGCGCGCTGGCTGGCCGATGCCTGCGCTGGTGCCATGGTGGTCGTCGACGCGTACGGCGACTGGCACGATCCCCATGCTGCAGCAGCAACCCTGGTGGTTGCCGAGCCCATAGGCTTCGTCGAGGGGCTGTGTGAGGCCCTCGCAGACAATCCTGTGCCACCGCCTGAGGGCTGGGTGAGTCTCTGGGCTGCCGCTGAAGGGCCCGCCCGCAGGGTGCTGGCATTGCAGTGCGACGTGGGCGATGCAGGAGAGACGGTGTCGTTGTGGGAGGCCGCGGTGGCGCAACACACCCTCAGCGCTGTGCCCGTTGGGGGCATCATGCACTCCGCCAGCAGCATGCCGATCCGTGATCTCGACGCTTTCGGCGCTCCCGAGGCGGCCCAGGGGCCGATCCGGGTGTGTGTGAGTCGTGGCGCCAATGGCATCGACGGCACCTTTGCCACAGCCCTCGGCGAGGCGGTGTCCACGGGGGTGCCTGTCGTGATGCTCGTGGGCGACGTGGCCACGCTGCACGATGTCAGCGGGGTGCTGGCCACCGCCGAGGTCGAGGCCGAGATCAACCTCACCGCCGTAGTGGTGGACAACAGTGGCGGCGGCATCTTCGACTTCCTGCCCATCGCCGCAGGCGCTGTCGATGGTGGGATCGAGGGTGCCTATCGGCGTTTGTTCCGGACCTCGCAGTCGGTGCCCGCCCAGGCCATCGGAGAGGTGGCCGGTGCCCGGACGGCGACAGTGAGCACCCTTGCCGCTCTGGATGGTGCCCTGGCAGAGGCTGTGGAGCGTTGTGGGGTCGATCTCATCGTGGCGAAGGTGCCCGCTGATGGCTCGAACGTGGCCCGTCACCAGCGCGCCTTCGATGCTGCCCTCGAGGTGGCCGCCCATGCCGTGGCGCGACGCTTGGGGGGAGAGGCATGAGCACCCACGCTTCGCCCATGCCAGCCGATCGCCCTTCTACCTTCAAGGTGTGGTTGCTGGCGATTCGCCCAGCCACGCTGGTCGCTGGGGTGACGCCGGTCGTCGTGGGCACCGCCCTTGCCGCCGCCGTGGGTCGCATGCATCTGCTCGCCGCGCTGGCGGCGCTGCTTGGGGCGTTGCTGATTCAGATCGGCACCAACCTGTTCAACGACTATCAAGACTTCGCTCGGGGGGCCGACACTGAAGATCGCATGGGCCCCGCCCGGGCCACCCAACGGGGCTGGCTCACTGCGCGACAGGTGCTCCAGGGCACGCTGGTGGCCTTCGCCGCTGCGGTGCTCGTGGGGTGTTATCTGGTCTGGCACGGTGGCTGGCCCGTGGTGGCCATCGGGGTGGTGAGCGTACTCAGCGGCCTGGCCTACACTGGCGGTCCCATGCCCCTGGCCTACCATGGCCTCGGCGATCTCTTCGTGGTGGTCTTCTTCGGCGGTGTGGCGGTCTGCGGCACCTACTACGTGCAGGCCTTCGAGCTGAGCACCGGGGTGGTGCTGGCGTCACTCGCCGTCGGGCTCATGGCCAACGCGATCCTGGTGGTGAACAACTTGCGGGATCGACCCACCGACATCGAAGCCAACAAGCGCACGCTGGTGGTGCGCTTCGGCGATCGATTCGGCCGCTTCGAGTACGCCGCCATGGTTTTTGGGGCGTATGGCCTGCTCGTGGCGGCCTGGGCGCTCGGCCATGGCGGGGCCGGCTGGTTGCTGCCGCTGGCTTCGTTGCCCCTCGGCGCGTTGTTGGTGAAGGTGGTCTGGGGGCTCGAAGGCAAGGCCCTCAACCCTCACCTGGGCACCTCGGGCCGACTGGGGTTGCTCTTCGGCGTGCTGCTCTCCGTGGGGGTGATGCTGTGAAGATCACCCGCATCGGACTCTGCCCCTATCGCGTACCCCTCGGCGCACCTGTGCGTGGCGTTGCCGAGCGCACTGGCTGGTGGATCGCCGTAGTGCTCGACGACGGCGCCATGGGCCTCGGTGATGTGGCGTGTTGGGCTGGGTTTGGCGCCGGTGAAGCCGAGGTGAAGGGCCAGCTGGAGTCCATCGGCAGACTACACGGTGCCTCGACGCCTGATTCGGTGCTTCAGCTCGACGCGTGGCTGGTGGCAGAGGGCTGGCTGCCCGAGGTGCGCCATGGGGTCTCCCTGGCATTGCTCGACGCCCTTGGCCGCAGCAGAGGTCTCTCCCTGGCCACTCTGCTCTGTGGTGCCCTCGGCGGCATGCCAGAAGAGACGATCTGGCTGCACCGGCAGGTCTCCACCGCTACAGAGGCGACCGCGGCCATCGCCGATGGGGTGTCTGCTCTCAAAATCAAGGTGGCCCAGGGCGATCTCCACGATGACATGGCCCGGATCTCTGCCATCCGCGCCGCAGCGCCCAGCGCTTCTCTGCGCCTCGACGCCAATGGGCGCTGGCCCCTGGGTGAGGCGCCGCGCATCCTCAAAATGCTCGCGGACTTCGACATCGCCTGGGTCGAGCAGCCTGTGGCAGGCCTGAAGGATTTCCTGACCCTGGCAAAGCTCGATCCGCCCATCACCCTCGCCGCCGACGAGTGCATCACTGACGAGGCGGCGCTGCAGGCCGTGCTCGCGTACGACGCGGTGGAGACCGTGGTGCTCAAGCCCATGTTCCTCGGTGGGCCCGTGTCCACAGTGCGGATGGCGCGGATGGCCACCGAGGCCGGGCGGCAGGTGGTGATCACTCACGCTCTGGAGTCGGCTGTGGGCCGTGCTGGGGCGGTGCAGGCCGCTGCCGCTGTGGGTGAAGGGCTCAATTTCTGCGGCCTTGGCGCCATAGGCTCCGCCCCGATCAGCATTGCTGTGGATGATGCTCCGGGCCATGGCCTCGATCTCGGGGCCTTCACCAACGGGCACGATGGCGCCGGCTGGCGGTGGTGGGGGGCACGATCATGACCTTCATCCCACACCCCATCGCCAGCGCGGCGAGAGGCTGCCCAGATGGCCTCGCGCTGGTGTGCCCCGACACCATGGAGCGTTTCAGCTGGCGTCAGATGGCCGATGCTGTCGCCCGAAGGGCAGGGGCCCTCGCCGCTGGTGGCGTAGAGGCGGGCCAGCATGTGGCCCTCGCCGGGGTCTGGACGAGCGGTTGGGTGATCACGTGTCACGCTCTGGGGTGGCTCGGCGCCACCGCGGTGCTCCTGCCACCTGACGATGCTGATCGTCTCAAGGCCCTCGAGGTCCTCGAGCCTGATCATGTCATCGATGTGGACGATGCCCGCATCGAGGCTCTCGAGCTGGGCGTGCAACACCCCGAGCCGAGTTGGGGCTTCGAACAACCCCTGGTGGTGATCTTCACCTCAGGCAGCACTGGCCGGCCTCGGCCGGTGACCCTCACTGTGGGCCAGTGCTTCTTCGGCGCCATGGGGTCTGCTCTGCGGCTGGGGCATTTGCCCGGGGATCAGTGGCTGTGTTGTCTGCCGCTGCATCACATCGGCGGCCTCTCGATTCTGCTGCGGACCGCTTTCTACGGCACCACGACGGTCTTGCATCGGCGCTTCGACGCCCAGGCTGTGGCGGCGGCCCTTGATGGTGGTGAGATCACGCACATCTCGCTGGTGCCCGCCATGTTGCAGCGGGTGCTCGATGCTCGCCCGGCACAGCCGCTCCCTCAGGGCCTGCGGGCGATCCTGCTCGGCGGCGCCGCGGCGCCGGCATCGCTGCTCAAGCAGGCCCAGGCCCTCGGCGCCCCTGTGTCCACCACGTGGGGCATGACCGAGTCCGCGGCCCAGGTGGCCACGAGCGCCCCCGGTGAGATCGTCATCGGCGAGGTGGGTCCGCCGCTGCCCTTCGCGGTGATCTCCGAGGTCACCGAAGGGCCCGACAGCGGAGCGCTGCAGATTCATGGCCCTGCTGTGGCCGGGGGCCACCTCGTCACCGGCGATCGTGGCCACGTCACGGCTGAGGGTCGCGTCGTGGTGCACGGGCGCCGCGACGGCGTGATCATCAGCGGTGGAGAGAACATCGATCCGGTGGAGATCGAGCAGCGCCTGCTCGCGCACACTCACGTTGCCGAGGCCGTCGTGGTTCCCGTAGCGAGTGCGCAGTGGGGCCAACGTCCTGGGGCGCTGCTGGTCCCTGCCGAGGGGGTCGAGGACACAGAGCTGCCGACGACCGATGCGCTGAGGGCCTGGTGTCGAGAGCTGCTGCCGGGCTTCAAGGTGCCCGATCGCTTCCTCTGGCACCACGAGCCCCCTCGGAGTGCGCTGGGCAAGCCGCTACGCCCCGCCATCGTCGGGCTCTTGCAGGCCCTCGATGAGGCCCAGGCGACGGAAGCCGTCGAGCAGGAACTCCGGGAGCGGCCGGGACTTGAAGGCCGCCATGTCGATGGCCACGTGCACCACCTTCACCGTGGCGTGGGGGGTGCCGTCGGGGCCACGGACGTCGTAGTCCAGCGTGAAGGTACGCTCAGTGAGAGCGCTCACGGTGAGGGCGATGTGCAGGGGTTGCCCCATGCGCATGGGCTTCTTGTAGTCGGCGCTGGTGTGCACCACCGGGGTGCCGAAGCCCAGATCATCGAAGGCGGTGATCAGGCCCTTGCCCTCGGTGAGGGCGGCCCAGAGCTCTTCGTAGACCACATGACAGTATTCGAACACACGCCCGAAAAAGGCGATGCCCGCTCGGTCCACTTCGTGGAATCGGGGGGTGATCACCCGCTCGAAAGCAGCGGGGGGGGTGGCGCTCATCGGCGTTTACCTCCAGGGGACGAAAGGTGAGTCACATGAACAGTGCACTGAATCCAGAGGGCAGCAAAGCCCCAGCCAACTCGGTCTCTGTCGATCCGGTCATGGGGGCCCTCTCCACCGCCGCCGGGCGACACGGGGTCGATCCCCTGGCCCATCGACTGCTCGAGCTCGGGGCGTGGCTCGGAGACGATCTGCTCGATCTCGACCAGGCCCTCGACGCCTTTATCCCTATGGATGGCGGCGCGGTGGATTTGTCGCAGAAAGCCGCAGGCCACCTCGTGGCGCAGAAGGGCAAGCGTATCCGCCCGCTCTGCGTGATGCTCTCCGCCCGCATCGGCGGTCGAACATTCGACCCGGCGATCCGTGACTTGGCGGTGGCGTCAGAGCTGGTGCACGCCGCCACGCTGCTTCACGATGACGTCATCGACGAGGGGGACGAGCGCCGGGGCCACGCCACCGCTCGGGTGGTCTTCGGCAACTCGGCGAGCATCCTCGGCGGCGACTACCTGCTCATCGAGGCCCTGAAGCTGGTCCGGCGCGCTGGCGCGCCGGTGTTGCTCGGGCGTCTGCTCGACACCATCTCCCAGATGGTCGAAGCCGAGGCCTACCAGCTCGAGCGCCGTCACCGCTTCGATCCCTCACGGGACCTTTACTACAAGGTCATCGAGGGCAAGACCGCGGCGCTGTTCCGCTGGGGCCTCGCTGCCGGCGGCACCATGGCGGGCCTCGCCGAGGGTGAGGTGCAGGCCTTGTCCGAGGTGGGCATGGCCCTGGGCACCGCCTTCCAGCTCGTCGACGACATCCTCGATCTCGATGGTGATCCCACCGTGACCGGCAAGGCGGCCCTCGCCGATCTGCGCGAGGGCAAGATGACCTGGCCCCTCATCATCTCGGTGGAGCGCGATGCCGCCCTGCGAGAGCAGCTCTCTACCTGGATGACCGAGAAGGGCGCAGATTTCGACCCCGCTGAGGCATCGATGGTGGTCAGCCGGATGAAGGCCGCCGGGGCCATCGAGGCCACCCGAGAGGAGGCATCGCGGCAGGCCGACGTGGCGCGCGAGAAGCTCTCGGGGTTGCCCGAGGGCCGCGCTCGGGCGGCCATCGAGGCTGTGGTCGAGGCCACCGTCAGCCGGTTCCGCTAGGAAGGAGGCCCTGTCATGTTGATCGTGCTCAATGATGGCGCCGATCTGAAGCGGGTACAGAAGAAGCTCACGGTCATGGGCCTCTGGACCCAGCCCCTCGCTGGGGTAAAGGGCCAGCACGCGCTCACCGTGGGCGCCCACAGCCCCTCTGTCTCCATCGACGCCATCCGCGCCGTTGATGGCGTGGCGGATGTGTTGATGCCTCCGAGCGCCCACCCCAAGGTGGACGCCTGTGCCGGCACCTCTGTCACCGTGGCAGGCGTGTCCTTCGGCGTCGACTCGGCCCCGGTGCTCATCGCCGGCCCGTGCAGCGTCGAGTCTGAGGAGACTGCTCACCGCGCTGCCGAGATCGCCGCCGCCCGGGGTGCCCGCCTGATGCGGGGGGGTGCCTTCAAGCCTCGGACCTCGCCTTACAGCTACACCGGCCACGGTCGTGAGGCCCTGCGCTGGATGCGCGACGCCGCCGACGCCCACGGCCTCGGCGTGGTCACCGAGGTCATGAGCGAGGCCGAAGCCGAAGCCGTAGGCGAGCTCGCCGACGTGTTGCAGATCGGCAGCCGGAACATGCAGAACTTCGCCCTGCTTAAGCGGGTGGGACGTCTGGGCATGCCGGTGCTGCTCAAGCGGGGCATGAGCGCCCGCACTGAGGAGTGGCTGCTCGCCGGAGAGCATCTGCTCGATGCCGGCGCGTCAGGCGTCATCTACTGCGAGCGCGGGGTGCACGGCTTCGATGCGGCCACCCGCTACATGCTCGATCTCGGCGCCGTGGCGCTGCTGAGCCACGTGCATCGCCTGCCGGTCATCGTCGACCCGTCTCACGGCACCGGCCGTCGCGATCTGATCCGACCCATGAGCCGGGCCGCCCGGGCCTCTGGCGCCTGTGGCCTCATCGTCGAGGTGCACCCCGACGTCGAGCAGGCCCGCTCCGACGGCCCCCAGGCCCTTACCCCTGAGGAGCTGACCCACGTGGCCGCCGATCTCGGCGTGCTGCCCACCAGCCGCACCAGCGAGGCCCATTGGCCTCAGGAGGCTCACCGATGAGCGCTGCCGCCAACCAAGCTGCAACTGACCAGAACCTCTCCGGGGCACCCCGCGACGGCAGCGGCGAGATGTTCGACCGCATCGCCGACAAGTACGACCGCCTGAACCGCGTGATCAGCCTCGGCATGGACCGCGGCTGGCGCAAGAAGCTGGTCCGGGCGCTTCAGCCCGACGGCGCCGCGGTGAACCGCGTGCTCGACGTGGCCACAGGGACCGCCGACGTGGCCCTCGACATCGCCGACGCCTACCCCGAAGCCCACGTCGTGGGCCTTGATCCCAGCGTGGGCATGCTCGACGTGGGGCACCGCAAGGTGGCAAAGCACTTCGCCGACGCCGAGCCTCGTGTCGAGCTGGTGGTGGGCGACGGGCAGGATCTGCCCTTCGAAGACGATCACTTCGACGCGAGCTGCATCAGCTTCGGCATCCGCAACGTGCCCGACCGGGCCAAGGGACTCTCTGAAATGGCCCGGGTGACCCGCCACGGTGGCCGCGTGGTGGTCCTCGAGCTGAGCGAGCCCGAAGGTGCGGGCCCCATGGCCCTGGGCGCCCGGTTCCACATCCACGTGACGATGCCCATGCTGGGCCGCCTGTTGTCGAGCGCCCACGAGTACCGCTACTTGCAACAGTCGGTGTCGGCGTTCCCACCGGCTCCGGAGTTCGCCGAGATGATGCGCGACGCCGGCATCGAGGTCCGGGCGGTGAAGCCGCTGGCTTTTGGCGCGGCGTATCTTTACGTGGGCATCAGCCGCTGATCTTCAAGCGCGGTCACCTCGCCCAGCTTTAAGACCTCTTAAGGTGAGCGTAAGCCCTGTGGTGTGCACCCTGATGATCGAGTCATCAAGGAGACACCATGCGCCAGACCCTCTCAGTGCTCGTCGCCACATGCCTGCTCACCACCGGGTGCATCTCTCGCGAGGTCGCCAGCGAGTTCGAAGAGGCAGACAACCCTGGTGTCGAAACGCCAGCAGGTGGAGCCGTTGGGCCTGCAAAGACACCAGGCACGCCACCAGAAGAGGTCGGTGCCCCGAGTGCAGGGCCTGAGGCGCCTCGAGCCCCTGATGGCCAGGGGTCCGAAATCGAAGATCCTGAGGTGGAGCCCCCCGAAACGCCCGCTGAGGAGGCTGACTGCTCTGAGGTGGACATCAACACTCTCGCTGATGCTGTGGTGCTCGGCGACCGGCTGCTCTACTCCGATCGAAATGGTGCGGTGTACATCGCCCGGTGGTCCGAAGGCGCCTTCAGAGCACCAGTGCTGCAGCAGTCGCTTGATCACCACCACGCCGATGTGGCCATGCACCGTGGTTTCTTCGAACTGCACCCCACCAACGTAGAGGGCACTCGAGCCATTCGTTTGCTCACCGGCGAGGCCCAAGAGCAGGTGGCGGTGGAGTGGCTCGATCTGCCCGAGCAGGGCCAGGCCTCAGTGTTGAGCAGCACGGTGCTCCCCGGCCAGATCGCAGCGGTACATCAAGGCATGGTGTATCTCTGCAACTGGGGAGAGCTGACGCGATTCGATGTCGCCGCCGGTGAGCGAGAGGACTGGGGATCACATCGCATGTGCGAAGGTGATGGGGTAGCCCCTGGGCAGGCCTACGCGGTCTCCTGGACCCATCAGCAAGGCAACCACATCCCGTCCTTTCAGGTCTGGGGGTTCGATGCCGGCTGGCCATACAACCGTCGGGACTTCGGCTTCAACCCCAGCGGGGTCCACCGCTATGGTGACATCGTCAGCGCCGCCGTCAGCGAGAGCCGGTTGGTGGTGGACACCCAGAGCGACACGTACTCGTGGGTGCTCGAGTTGACTCCAAATGAGGCCATCATCAACGCCCCAGCCATGCCTTTGAGCGGTGACGAGGTGTTGCTCGGGGTGGAGCGGCAGCTGGCTTTCTATGCCGACGGAGCCGACCTGATCGCCATCGATCTCGCCGAGCCCGCTCAGCCTGCGCGTCTCTCGAATGTATGGCCGCTCGGCGGCAGCGAGAGCGAGTGGGCGCACACCCCAGAGGTGCTCTTCTCCAACGCTGAGTGGCTCATTTATCGTGATTGGTCATCGCGTCTTCACATTCGACGTATGGCAGGTGGCGGTGATGTGAGCATTCTGGAGTGTGGGGACACTGCGAGTATGGGCGCCGCGTGCTCAGGTGACGATGCGCGCTGTGATGACTGGGACAACGACTGCGATGGTCTCACAGACGAGGGCGTGCACTACTGTGGCCTGGTCATGCCCAATGGAGACGAGATCGACATGGTCGCCATCGCCGGTGGCCGCTTCTGGATGGGCTCTGATACGGGGGAGGAACACGAGGGACCAGCGCGTCAGGTGAGCGTGCAGGGGTTTTGTATGGGCCGTAGTGAGGTGACCATCGGTCAATACCGCGCCTGCGTTGAGGCGGGGGTGTGTCGTGCCATCGACACCGCCTGGGGGCGTTGTACTGCAGATAGAGGGCCCCAGACCGAAGATGCCCCGAGAGATTGTGTGTCGTGGGCAGACGCCAACACCTTCGCCGAGTGGGTGGGGGCGAGGCTGCCCACCGAGGCCGAATGGGAGTATGCCGCCCGGAGTCAGGGGGCAGACCGAATCTACCCCTGGGGTAACGCAGAGCCGAGCTGCGCGCGGGTCGTGATGAGCAGCGTCAACGAGCCTGAGTGTGGCATCAACCCCGTACGCTCAGTGTGTAGCATGCCCGATGGGCACACCGAGCAAGGACTGTGTGATATGGCCGGTGGCCTGTCGGAGTGGGTCGCAGACGTCTTCGGTCCCTATGAAGATGCGCCGAGAGATGGCAGCGCACGCACGGGCTCGGGCGGCGAGAAGGTCATCCGCGGCGGCAGCAGAAATCACTCGGGACACTCACCCGAGCTGCGGACCACGAGCCGGCGCTCGGTACAGCCGGAAGAGGCAAACAACCGATTGGGTTTTCGGCTGGCCATTGGGCTCTGAGCATATGGTGCGGTGACGTCCGACGCATGCACGAAGAGCCATGCTCAAAAAACGCACGTCGTGTGAATAAACCGCCCTGAAAACCGAACATGTCACCTGCAAATGGCGGGGTGTCGCGCTCACTTGACACTTTCCCTGCTTCAACGCTGAAAAATCCCTACACATGCGTCTCCGAGGGAAGTTGGCACGGTCGCTGCTCTAGTGTCTGAGTGTCTGACCGAACCCAAACCAAGGAGACGATGCGATGTCCTTCAACACTTTCATCATCAAGAGCCTCTTCGCCCTCACCTTCGCTTTCGGCGCCACCGCCGCCGTCAGCGTCGCCGCCCCCAGCGAGGCTGAAGCGGCTCCCCGCCATCAGGTAAAAGCCCGGGCCAAAGTGAAGGCCCGCCAGCACAACCAGAAACGTCGAGTGAAGAAGGGCGTGCGCAAGGGCCAAATCACCAAGGGGGAGGCCCGGGCCCTCAAGGCGGAGCAGCGGCACATCCGCCGGAGCAAGCGGCGCATGCTCAAAGACGACGGCCGGCTCGATCGGCAGGAGCGTCAGGCGCTGAACCGGAAGCAGAACCGGGCCAGCCGTCACGTGCACCGCGCCCGCCACAATCAGCGAACCGCCAACTGATCAGTCCACGGTGAGCTTCATCAGGAAGATCTCGCCGTCAGGACCATTCCCCTCGTTCCCCTCAAGCGTGTCGAGGGGCATCGCGCCGGTGCCCTCTACGCCTTCCGTGCCCTCCAGCGGCGCTCCGCTCAGATCGAAGATCCCGTTGAACGACGGCACCATGTTGAAGTTGCGGTCCTGAGCGGCGGCCTCATCGGCGTTCACCAGCCCGCGGTTGCCCTCCGGCATGTTGAGGGTGGCCTCGGGGATCAACTCGAAGCCGAAAGTGCACGCATCACCAGGGCCACAGTCCGCCGCACAGGCAGCGTCGCCATCAGGGCAGTAAGTGCTCCAATCGAAGGGGCGATCATCCTCGGCGTCGCCGGGCTTGCGCGTGGCGTCGTACCAGTACCCGTGATACCGGAAGTGGTTGTTGGGGTTGGTGTAGGCCTGTCCGGCGACGAGCAGCTCACCCTCGGGGCCCACAGCCACGCCCTTTACACGGTGCTCGCCCATCTCCTCGGCGCCCTTACCGGTGTAATAGAAGGTGGCCCAAGTCAGCTCGCCGGTGTCTTTGTTCGCACGGACCAGCAAACCGTCGCCGAACTGCGCGTCGTACTCGCTCACCCCCACGCGGCCGCCGATGTAGAGCTGATCTCCCACGACCTGCACCACGTGGGTGTTGTCCTTGTCGCCTGCACCCGTGGGATGGAAGCTACGTCCCCAGCGGAAGTTGCCGTCGCGATCCACCTGCATGACGCTGAATGACGTGTTGGCCCCACGGCGGTCGAGCGACAAATAGGCGTTGCCTGCGTCATCCACATCGATGTGGTTGATGTTGCTGCCCACGCCCATATTCACCCGGCGAGCCCACCGCAGCGAGGGGCGGTTTTCGCGAATGCCCGTGACGTACATCAGCAAGCCACGGCCGTTGGTCAGCCCGCCGATGAAGGCCCCATCACGGCCATCAGCCTTGATGGCGTAGCCGCGATCGTTGCTGCCGGCGGCCACCTCGATGTTTCGCTGGAACTTCACAGAACCATCCTGGGGGTCGAGGCCGAGGAACAACACCTTGGCGTTGTCTTCGTCCACACCGGTCACCAGCACGTGGTCTTCAGTGACGTCGACCCCATAGGCTTCGTTGCCGTCCCGGGCGATGCGGGGCCCCGAGGTGTTGCCCCAGGTCTTCTGCCACAGCACCTCCCCGGTCTCGCCGTCGAGCTTGATGACCAGACTCCAGAACAGGCTGTTGCTGCTCGTGGCGCTGTGGCTGCCCACTACGTACACATCACCAGCGCCGTCGATGGCGATCGAACCTGCGCCGCCACCAGTCTCGGCGTTCTGCCCTGGATCACGGCTGTAGTCCTGGAACTTGCCGCTCCAGGCCTTGAGCCACGCGAGTCGGCCACTGGCGTCGACTTTGCCCACCACGATGTCGTGGGCGAAGTTGTTGATCACCTGGGTGACGTTGGCGGTGAAGATCAGATTGCCTTCGGCATCAGCCACCATGCCGCCCATCAACTCGTCGGTGTCCATGCCACCCAGAGCCATCTCCCACTGACTCTGCCCATGGGAGAACATGGTGGTGGCCCGAGGGCGGGCCCGGCCCGATGCGGTGAATCGGTAGGTCTCACCGTCATCGTAGGTGATCACCACGTCGGCCTGTCGCGGCGCCTGACACACACCCTCGAGGCAATACTCACCGCGGTACCGGATCGGTGGGCAGTCCATGTCGTCGGCGAAGCAGCCGCAGTCTCGGTCCTCCTGGCAGGCATACTCTTCACCTTCAAAGGGCGGCAGGTCACCACCCACCGAGTAGAAGCACAGGTCGAAGTCCACCGATTCGCCTGGGGCGATGGTGGCCCCAGCGATGATCTGCTCGTCGTTGTCGTTGAGGCAGTTCCGGATCGTGAACTCCTCGGGCTGAATGCCTTCGGGGTACTCGATGTGGATGTCATCGATGTTGACTGGCGCGTCGCTCTCGTTGGCTACGGTGTAGATGTCACCATAGAACGAGAAGAGCGGGGTCCGGGCGTTCCCGGCGTTCATGGGATGGAAGTAGCCACCACCGCTGTCGACGTCAGTGCCGCCCACCCGCACCTGAATCGGATGTGATGCTGTGGGGCCACCACCGCCGGCGCCACCCTCGTCGCCACCAGCGCCGCCTTCACCTCCACGACCTCCACCGCCTTCACCGCCCATTTCTCCGCCGGCGCCGCCCTCTGGCAGACCGCCCATGGGCTCGCCGCCAGCACCACCTTCCAACTCACCGCCCATGCCTCCTTCGGGGGCGCCACCCATCCCCATGTCGTGAGCCGCGCTGCCTGCTGCGCCATCCTCAGGGCATGGCCCGCCGTCACAGCTGTCGCTGCTGGTGTCACACGCGCTGAGGCTCACGGCGAGCGCTGCAGACAGGGTCAAACTGGCAAGACGACGGCGGCTCCATTGAGATGCCATGGATACACTCCTCCACTGAGTTGGGATCATGCGGAGCTGCACATGCGGCTCCGGTGCTCAGCAGGGGGTTACAGGGAGAGTGGGAGATTCTTTTGGGTGAGGCGAAAAAATGCGCGAGTGATCAGTGAACGATGCCGTACACATCCTCGAGCGTGTGCCATCTGAGACCCTTGATGTCGGTCTCCGGTCGATTGCGAGTGAAGGCTCTCAATCCCACAGAGGCATTGTGCGGGTTTGGATAGAGCTTACGCTTGCGTTGAAGCTCGGCGAGTAGAGCAGGTGCCGAAGATACTGTGCCCCATTTGCACTCACCGAGATCGACCCAGTCATCTGCCCTCACACTCACCACATCGATCTGGACCTGAGCGTTCCAGAACTCTCCGATCTCGAAGGTCGTCGAGACGCCCTCTTGAGCATAGAGCGCAGGCAGGGCTAGACGGCACATCCGTTCGAAGCACAGGCCAAAGTGACCGGGCAGGTGAGGCTTGATGGCATGGTCGAACAAGGCTGATGGGCCTTGCTGAGCAAGGGCGCTCTGATGTGGAAACACAAAACGGAACCAGAACTTCAACAATGGATCGTCGAGGGTATAGCGGACTCGGCGTCCCCGTCCTGCGCCTGGTGAGAGAGGTTGGCGCCGGCGTACATAACCCAGTCCTTCGAGCTGTTGCAGATAGTAGGGCAGGCTGCGTTCGGGCAGAGCTGTGGCTCTGGCAAGCGTCGAGACTGATGCGGAGCTCCGAGCAAGCGCCATCAAAATGGCGTGATAGTTTCGGACCTCTCTCAATTCTTCCCGCAAGAGAAACTCAGGCTCCCGGTAGAGAGGTGCAAACTCATCGAGCAGCTGCGACCTGATGTTCATCTCTACAGAGCATTGGTCGTCGAACGTCTTCAGATATTGAGGGACACCACCACAGATGAAGTGCGTGCGAGCTGCGTCAGCGAGGCTGTAGTTGGGGTGAAATGCCCGTGCTTCGCGGTGCCCAAAGGGCTGAAGGTGGATCTGTGCTGTGCGCCGACCGAAGAGTGGGCTCTCCTGACCGAGCACTTCACGCTCCATGAAGCCGATGAATGACCCGCAGAGCATGATCAGGGTGGGTTGATGGCGCCAATGCTGATCCCAGAGTCCTTGTAAGACCGAGGGCAACTCCGGGCTGGCCTCAACAGTCCACTGAAACTCGTCAAATGCAAGGAGCAATGGGCGACCAGCAGGCCAGCGCTGAGTGAGTGTCAGCAAGCACGTATGCCAGTCACTCGCGTCGATGTGTGCGAGGAGGGGTTCGTCAGCAGCAATGGCGGCGTTTTGAAGGAAGGCTCTGCGTTGCAACTCGGCAGGTGCTTTTTGCCCGAGGTGATAGACCCCAAGGTGTTCGCTGAGCAGTTTGATGATCAGCGCGCTCTTACCGACACGTCGACGACCATAAATGGGGATGAGATCACCAGATGTGCTGGTGGCTGCGCGACGCAGCAAAGACAACTCACGCTCTCGGCCAATGAAAGGATCCATACGTTGAGGTTAGGGTGGCCCCTCCTCGTTTACAAGTCGTGACTCGACAAGTCGTGACTCGACAAGTCGTGACTCGACAAGTCGTGACTTGTAATCCTCTCAGGTGGTCTCCAACTCCAAGGGTGTCGTCGAGAGGCCTTCTGGGGGCAGGTTCTGCTCAGGGCGGGCGGCGCCGCGGTGGGTGGCGCCGTGGATCTGGTATTTGCGACCGAGGATGCGGTTGATCGCCTGACGGGTCCGCATCGAGGTGTAACAGCTCGTGAACTTGAGGGCCTCGCTCGGGTCGAAGTAGGGGTTTTTGAGTTTGCCCAGATGCACCAGGGTGAGCACCTGCTCGGCCACGCTCACCGGGCAGCCCGAGATGCGGATGACCTCCGAGCCCTTCCACTTGAAGCTCTTGAGGGTCATCTTCCCGATCTTCATGAAGGTGTCTTCACCCTTCACCGAGTGCGGGGACTTCTCGCTGCGGTCGACATAGCTTGAGTCGACCTGCACCAGCGCCCCGCCGGCGTTCCCCGACCAGCTCGCGCAGTCGCCCATGAAGACGATTTTCTCGCCTGGAGCGGCGTCGATCTCGCCCTCGTAATTACCGAAGACGATGTGGATCTTCGGCAGCTTCTCGTCGGTCTGCGGGTCGATGAGCCGCAAGATCTCGATGGCTTCTTCCAGGGCACCAGGGCAGCCACCCCAGCAGTAATCCTTTTCGCCGCCGGGCGGCGGCCCACCATAGGCCGTGATCGAGGTGTCCTTGAAGTAATCCTCCACCCGGATCAGGCCCACCTTGAAGCCTTTGGCCTTGGCCCTGGCCTGCTCGAGGGTCACGTCGCCTTCAATGTCGATCTCGTCGAGGCTCACCGGGCCGAAGCCTCGCTCGTGGGCCATCCTGATGTGGGGCACCGAGAGGGGGTCGAGGCCGATGATGTGGCAGCAGACCGCGTCGAAGGCCACCTGGTTGTCACCCATGATCATCAGCTTCATGTCGAAGGGGATCGGGGTGAGCATGCGACCTTCGCCGGCGATGATGGCGTCGATGGCGATGAACTGCGGCTGGATGATGTACTGCAGATCGGCCACCTTCTCGTCGAGCTTGTGATCGTGATCGATCAGGCGGTGGCGGTCGTCCTGGATGCCGATGTAGTTCTTCAGCGAGAAGGTCACCGTGGTCCAGGGGTGGGCCTTGAACTTGGGGCAGTTCACGAAGAAGTCGGCTTTGGCCACGGGCTCGGGGGTGAAGAACGAGTCCCGCAGGCGCTCGGGGTGATACAGCGGGATCTCCACCTGGGGCACTTCGTCGAAGTGATAGAGCTTCACCCCCGCTCGCTTCGCCATGGGGTAGAAGCCGGCCCCCTTGTAGGCCATGCGGGTGGGCAGGGTGATGCCGCAGCGCTCACCGATGGCCATCTCCTCGATCTCGGGCACCGCCCGTGCCTTGAGGGCCTTGATCACGCCCTCCATGAACTCCGGCCGGGTGTGGGCGTGGGGGAAGTTCTCCCCGGAAGCCACCACGTTGGGCTTGATGAGGGTGCGGCCGTGAGGGCGCAGATCGAGGCGTTCGAGGGCTTCGAGGGCCAGGGTGGAGATGTGATCGACGTCGTACTCGGGGCAGTCGCGCAAGATGACGGTGGGGCGCCGCATGATGGGCCTCCGCAAGGCTGCAGGTGGGTCAAGACGCTCAGAGTGTAACAAGCTTTGTGGGGCACGCGCCTGAAATCTACCAGCAGGTCAGTCGTCGTCTCGGGACATCAGGTGGTGGTGAAAATCTCGGGCTTCTTCGGTGGGGAAGTACGCCTCGGGTCTGCGTGTCAGATGATAGCGCCGAAAGGCTGCCGTGAAGTCCGCAGGATCAGCATCGAACCACGCCTCGAAGTGACCCGAGCCCCGCATCAGTCGGCCGAACCGCAGGTGGGCGACGAGCAGAGATGCCACCTTGATGCCATCGTGCTGGGCAGGCACGGGCAGGGGCCCAGGTACATCCTCGGGCCAGAGCGCGAGGAGCTTCGATGTGGGGTCCGTGGCGCAGAGCCCATGGAGCATGGCCTGTTCGAAACGCGCCCAGCGTGCGGCATCTACAGAGGGGAGTGTGGAGGCGGCTTGAGGGTGGCGGGGCGTGGTTGCGGTGCCATGGGTGTCGATGACTGAGCGGGCCCGAGCCATTTCTTCATAGAGCACGGGCACATCAACAGGCGTCACCGTGCCTTCCATGCGCTCGAGGTTCACCAGCTGCAGGTGCGGGCATCTGGGCAGCACCCACTCCAGCAGATCCCAGACTGGCTCGGGGATGGCGTCGCTGTGGGCATCGAGGCGTACAGTGCGACCCTCGGGCAGCCAGCCCGGCGGGCTCTCGGCGCCACCAGAGATGTGGATCTCGATGACCTGCCTCAGGTCGAGCTGATCGAGCCAGGCTCGCGGGTCGAAGCCCAAGTTGAGGCCCATCGTGTAGACGTTGTGCAGGTCGAGCAACAGATGGCCGCCGGCGAGATCGAGTGTGCGGCGCAGGTGAGCAGGCTCATCGAGTGGATCCCCGAGAGTGAAGCAGGTCACCGTGTTCTCAACCCCCACCTCGGGCACCACCTGTCGTAGCCGTTGCAATCGGTGCGCGACGACAACGCTGGCGTCTGTGATGGGGGGCAAAGGCATGGGCTGGGCGAGGTTCTGGCCCAGTGGGGCGCTCAAGCCATGATGATCGGTGTACCAGCGAAAATCGAACTGATGATGTGTCCGGGCGATGGCGTCGAGCCAGCGATCGAAGCGGGCGCCATCTTCAGTGCTCGCGCTTCCAACAGACAAACCCACACCATGAGCCACACAGGGCTTGCCGGTGCGCTGTTGTAGTTCGGCGAAGCGTTGGAAGAAGCCGTTTGGGTGCAGAGTGCCGTCCTCGTCAGCGTACCAGAGGGTCTCTGGCGCCACCTCGTACACGTCAGGTACGTGCTCGATGAGATCGGCGAGCAGATCGAGAAAGCCCTCGTCGGGCTGCAGGGTGAATCCGAGGGCGATCACCACTTGTCGTCCAGAGCATAGAAGTTCAAGAAGCGCCGACCTGCATCCGGTACGTAGCCCAGGCCGCACATCTGGCCTTGTTGGTATTCAACGACAGGATCTGGATGCTCGACGTGCTCACCACAGTGGGTACGCACTGCCCACAGGGCAGAGCGGACGGGGATTTTGTGATCTCGGGTGCGGCGATACACCAGCTCGGCGAGGGCGATTTTGAGAGACATCCAGTGAGGGGCTTCACGGGCTGTCACAGCCTGATAGACCAGAGCTGCCCCTGCTTCGATCTGTTCAGCGCCCAGCGTCTCGCCCGCAGAGAGAGCAGCGCGAATCATCTCGGCCTCCTCACCGAGCGCTACAGTGGCTTGTGCCACATAGACGTCGAGCCGATCAGGCAGCTGAAGCGTGGCCAGCATCTGGCGTCCGGTGAAGTTGAGTTGAGCGCCATAGACTTGGGGCAACAATTTGGATGCCCGTGGCCTCGGATCCGGATCAGCGTCGTCGAAGAGTCGACGCAGCTCGCTGGGGGTCCCGAGCTCGAGGGCGTCCACCATGCCGTACGCTCGCATTGTGTCGGTGTCTACGCGCACCAGCAGTGGATCCTCGACTTTAAAATCAGGAAACACCTGCTGCAGGGTGTGTCTACGGGCAGCGATGATGTCGCACAGCGCCAACGGGGCGATCAGGTCAGGCCCGGCGTGCATGAAAAACTCACCCCACACTCGACCCCGATCGTAGCCCACACCATAGCGATCATCGGGCACCACCAGAATGAGAGCAGGGCGCCCTGCGGTGCGGGCAGAGGCGAGCACCTCACGCAGGCGCGTGAGATCATCAGGCTCGTAGTTCAAGAGATCGAAGATCGAGGCGCGCAGCGTCCGTGGGGTGGCGGTGACGAGGCCTGCGGCGAAGCCCATCAGGCCCTTGAGGGTGGTGCGCCGGTCGACCTTCATCACACACCTCCCTGGTGCCTGTGCCGTCTATATCCGGGCTACCACTCGTCTTTGCTCACGTAGAAGTGCAAAAAACGGGACGTCTTCGCCGGCACATGGCCCATGCCACAGCCCACCGCCACCATACGGCGGCCGAACTTCACCTCGCCATCTTCAGGCTCGGGCTCGGGCGGATACTCGATGCGGGTGCCACAGCCCCCGGAGTTGGCCCACAGCACCCCTGCTGGGGTGTGGAAGTCCTTCATGCGGGCGTGCACCACGGGGGCGAGCATGGCCCCAGCGAAGTCGATGGTGGCGGTCTTCGAGACGTGGTGCACATGGTGCAGCACCACCGCGGCGCCTGCGGTGGCGAGATCGAGGGGCACTGTCTGCCCATCGTCGAGGTACTGCTTCAGGGTGCTGCGCTGAAGGGGCGTCATGGCCGCCTGAGCCTGCTCGGCATACCCGGCCATGCGCTCGGTGTGCACTCCGAGCAGGTCGCTGAATTGCTCGGCGATGACCGCGATGCGGCTCTCGACGAGCTCGGACTCCTTCTGTGATCGCTCTTCCCACGTCAGCTTCGCCGTCTCCGGCGTCGCCATGCGCGGGTTGTACGTGTCGGGGAGCTTGGCCATGGGCCCGTCGAGGCGGTGCACCGTAGCGGGCACCTCGTGGGTGTCCACCACCACCGCCATGGCCTCTTTGCTGCCCACCTGAGGCACCACGGCCTTGAGGGTTTTGTGCTTCACCGCCACGATCTCGGCCATGGCCAGGGGGGCGAGGTGGTGTGGCCGCCCGTGGTTGAAGAACGAGCCCCAGGCGCGGCCACGGGTGTAGCCCTCGGTGTAGTCGTCCTCGGGGATCACCAGCACCAGCAGTGGGCGTCCGGCCTTGCTCGCCCGCTTGTAGGCGCCCATGAGCACAGCGCGCTCCTCATCGGCTGTGCAGCAGTCGTCATCGGCCTTGGGCCCTGCAAGAGCGGTCTGCACCCAGCCCGGCGCCACGGCGAGGCCTGCGACGAAACCAGTGAGCCCCAGGAACTTGCGTCGATCCGCACGCATCACTCCACCTCCATCATCATGGGAAACGGTTGCTCGGGCGACACGATGGCCGGACGCCCCTCGTGCAAGCCCACCTGGGCTACACTCACCCAATCATCGGCACCAGTGAGGACCAGCCGGCCTTCGTCGTCGCGGTCGTACGCACCGCGGATCACCGTCTGGTTGCCCTTGGCCTTCTTGCACAACGAGAAACGCCCCGCGGCGTCGAGGATGAGCCGGCTGCCATGCGCATCGACATACTCACCCACCCAGTCCACCGGACGGATATGTGTACCCTCCACAGGCGTGATCTCGGTGGGACGGGCTCTCCCTACCAGCCCGAGGCCCATCGCGCCACTGCCTGTGCGGCCGTCGATGTTGGGATCACCAGAGAGGTTGCCCAGCGTGGTGGGCGCGTCGAACACCGAGCCACCTTGCTGATCGTAGAAGGCGGCCAGCTCGTCTTTGGAGCTGAACTCGACCTGTGCGGGGCGGGGGCCGGTGTGCACCACCACGCGGCCTGGGCCACCAGCGTACAGCACCGGTGAGATGCCACGCAGATTGTCCGGAGCCTGCACCATGGCCGAGAGATATGTGGCCTCAGGGGCGTCGACGGCCCATCGACCGTTCACCTGCGTGGCCTCGCCACCGATTTGGTCAGCCAACGACTTCGCCGCCCCCTGGCCCCCATTTACCCAGAGACGGTCTGTGGCGCCGAGGATGGTTGGGCGAGCGTCGGCGCCTTGCAGCCACAGGACCTGCTGAGGCTCGAGCTGAAGCAACTGCCGTACTCCAGGGCCCACGAGCCAGACCTCTTCATCTGCATAGGCTGCGTAAGGCAGCGGGCCCTCGTAGCGCTCGCCGGCAGTCTCCACGGCATAACCTGCAGATCGGGCCTCTTCATCGAGGAGCACGAAGCCCGTGCCCTCGGGGTCTGGAGCATCGCACGAGAGCATGCACAGGCTCGCGAAGGCCCAGGCTGCGGGCCGCGCGATGGCAGAGCGAATCTTCATGGGGGCGCCTCCGGTGGGGTGTGTGGTGGTCTACGGCCACACGACGAAAACGATCTCTCTCCACAACGGTGTTTGCTCCGACAACATAGATCGAGGGAAAGTTCCCGAAGAATGCCCTTTGAGGGACGAGATTGGAGGAGTGCCATGAGCTGGCGCGATCTCAAAGCGCGGTTGAGGGCCCGACGGGCGGCGTTGAAGGTGTACTTCAACGACACGATCTGGGTGCCTCTGCCCCCCGATGCACCGAACTGGGCCCGGGCCCAGAGGCGCCTGGCGCGTTTCTCGTGGCTCGGCGCCCAGCGGCTCTCCGACGGGGAGATCTTCAGCCGATCGGCCTCGCTCACCTTTCACGTGCTGTTGTCCATCGTGCCGTTACTGGCGGTGGCTTTCTCCCTCTCGAAGGGCTTCGGCCTCGAGATGCAGTCCCTCAGGGAGATGCTCAAGCAGCTCTTCGTGGGCCACGAGGAGATCGTCGATCAGCTGCTCAACTACGTGAACCGCACCGACGTGCGGGCCCTGGGCACCGTGGGTTTGTTGATCCTGGTCTACTCGGCGGTGTCGTTGCTTGGGCGCATCGAGGGCAGCTTCAACAAAATCTGGGGGGTGAAGCGGAATCGGCACTTCGTGCGCAAGTTCGCCGACTACCTCAGCGTCATCTTGATCTTCCCACTGTTGATGTTCGCCGCCACCACCATCACCGCCAGTGTTGGGTCCACAGATGTAGGGGTATGGCTCAAAGACTCGGCCATCACCTCGGTCCTGGTGGGGCTGTTGCCCTTCGTGATCGTCTGGGCGGCTTTCACCTTCATCTACGTGTTCATGCCCAACACCCGGGTGAACCTGAAGGCGGGCATGATCGGCGCCCTGGTGGCGGCGGTGGTGTGGTCCATCGCCCAGTGGGGCTACATCTATTTCCAGATGGGGGTCTCTCGATACAATGCCATCTATGGCACCTTCGCGGCGCTGCCCATTTTTCTGGTCTGGCTCAACCTCAGCTGGACCATCGTGCTGCTGGGCTGTGAGATCGCCTTCATCGTGCAGCACGAGAAGAGCTATCACCCTCGCCGACACGACGCTCCGCCCCTGAGCATCGCCGCCCAGGAGAAGATGGCGTTGTTCTTCGTCTCTCACGTCTGGCAACGCTTCAGCGATGGCGAGCCTGCTTACTCAGCGGGGGCCCTCGCCGCGGAGGCTGATCTGCGCATGTCGGACTGCCTCGAGATCGTCGAAGGCCTCACCCTCGCGGGTCTGCTCACCTGGGCCAGAGAGCCCGAAGAGGGCCTGATGCCCGCCCGAGATCTCGGCGCGCTCTCCGTGGGGCAGATTCTGGTGCTCTACCGCCAGCGTGGCGGCGCGGAGGACGGCGAGGTGGGCCCGGAGCTGGCCACGGCCTATGCCGAGATCGACGCCGCCATCGAATCTGGCCTCGCCGCGGAGCTCGCCGCGCTCAAGGGCTGAGCAGGTATCTTTTTGGTGACCCCTCTCAAGGGGTTTACGATCACCCCATGATACCGAAGAGCCTCAACCTGAATCTCCGGGGGCTGCCTCGATCAGCCACCCTCGCCATCAACGAGCGCTCCAAGGCTTTGCAGGCCGAGGGGCGTCGGGTCTACCGGTTCGGGCTGGGGCAGTCGCCCTTCCCAGTGCCCGAATCCGTGGTGCAGACCCTCAGGGATCACGCCGCCGAGAAGGACTATCTCGACGTGGCGGGCTTGCCGGCTCTGAGAGAGGCTGTGGCCCGGTTCCATCGCACGCGAGATCATGCTGCGGTGACCGCCGACGGGGTGCTCATCGGCCCCGGGAGCAAGGAGCTGATGTTCCTGCTGCAGGTGGCCTTCTATGGTGACCTGGTGGTGCCGACGCCCTGCTGGGTGAGCTACGGGCCTCAGGCTCGGATCCTCGGCCGGAAGGTGGTGACCCTACCCACCCGCTGGGAAGACCGCTGGCGTTTGATGCCTCATCAGCTCGAGGCGATGTGTCGGCAAGACGAGCAGCGCCCCCGAGTGCTCATTCTGAACTATCCTGGCAACCCTGAGGGGGCTTCCTACAATCAGACCGAGCTGGAGCAGATCGCCGAGGTGGCCCGGACGCACCGTGTGGTCATCCTCTCCGACGAGATCTACGGTCTGCTGCATCACGACGGCAACCACACATCGATCGCCCGCTACTACCCCGAGGGCACCATCATCTCCGGCGGCCTGTCGAAGTGGTGTGGCGCCGGCGGCTGGCGCCTGGGCACCTTCGCGTTCCCCTCGGCCCTGAGTTGGTTACGAGACGCCATGGCCGCCGCCGCCAGTGAGACATACACCTCGGTGAGCGCACCGATTCAGTACGCGGCGGTGACGGCCTTCGATGGTGGCCCGGAGATCGAGGACTATCTGTATCACAGCCGTCGCATCTTGAAGGCGCTCGGCCGCTGGATCGCCACCACTCTGGCTGCATTGGGGATCAAGGTGCACAGCCCGGAAGGAGCGTTCTACCTGATGCTCGATTACAGCGCGTTGCGCGATTCACTTGAGGCGAAGGGGATCCGCGGGAGCCGAGCGCTGGTGGAGCGCTTGCTCGACGACACTGGGGTGGCGATCTTGCCCGGGGCAGACTTCGAGCGCGCGGACGATGAGCTGATGGCCCGCATGGCCTATGTGGATTTCGATGGTGAGGCTGCGCTGAAGGCGAGCGCGGCGCGCCCTGACGGGGATCTCGACGAAGGGTTTTTGCGGCAGTGGTGTGCGCCGGTCTACGAGGGGGTCACGGCTATGGCAGGCTGGTTGAGCTGAGCAGCATCAGGTGTGTCGGCAGCCTCGCGTTCCTGAGTCGATCTTATGACAATGCCTTTGATGAAGTGAGCCATCTGTTTGTCTCTTTACTCCGCGACCAAAGGTACACTCAACCCGATCGGGCACGTCACCCCCGTACCACCCAGCCCGCAATACCCATTCGGGTTCTTCGCCAAGTATTGCTGGTGATACTCCTCAGCATAGTAGAACGTCGGCGCATCCAACACCTCGGTCGTAATCGTCCGCGCGTGTCCCGCTTCATCCAACGCCGCGCCGTACATCTCCAGCGAAGATTGCGCCGCCGATTTCTGGGCCTCGTCGTACACGTAGATGCCTGAGCGGTACTGTGTGCCTACGTCGTTCCCCTGGCGCATGCCCTGGGTTGGATCGTGGTTCTCCCAGAACACCTTCAGCAACCCCTCGTAGCTGATCTTCTGCGGATCGTAGACCACAAGCACCACCTCGTTGTGGCCGGTCATGCCCGAGCAGACCTCCTGATAGGTGGGGTTGGGCGTGTACCCCGCGGCATAGCCCACAGCGGTGCTGTGCACCCCAGAGGTCTGCCAGAACTTGCGCTCGGCCCCCCAGAAGCAGCCCAGGCCGAACATCGCCGTGGCCATGCCCTCGGGGAAGGGAGCCTTGAGGCGGTTGCCGTTGACGAAGTGGGCCTCAGGCACGGGCATCTCCGCCTCGCGGCCGGGGAGGGCCTTCTCTGGCGTGGGCATCTGCTTCTTGCGGGGGTCGGTGAAGAACATGTGGAGGACTCCTGGAAAGGGGTTCGTGACCCAGACGCCGGAAGTGTAGGGTAGGTTGCAGTGGGGTTGTAGGTGGTAGACTCGCTTCGCTCGCAAGAGAGTTTTTCGGGCACGGGCACGGGCACGGGCACGGGCACGAGTTTTACGGATGTGGGCAGTGCAGCCTGAGGCTGCATGTCTTGGAGCGAGTGGAGGGCGGCGCAGCCGGCCGGAGGGAGCGGAAAGACACCCGTAGGGCTGTCCACTGTTTGGCCTGACAGTGCAGCCTGAGGCTGCATGTCTTGGAGCGAGTGGAGGGGGGCGCAGCCGGCCGGAGGGAGCGGAAAGACACCCGAAGGGCTGTCCACTGTTCAACCTGACCCGTGGTCCTTCCTGGATTCAGGACACAGGCTGCAATTGAAGCTGAGATGATGTGTTTCTGAACAACCTGAGAGTTCAGGTCTTGGGGTGTATGGAGGCCAAAACCTCCAATGAGAGACATATGAGGCCCAGTAGAGCCTTCATCATCACAACGTGATGAGCGGAGTCATGCTGGGCTACGGGTCAGAGTATGTATCAACTCGTGCCCGTGCCCGTGCCCGTGCCCGTGCCCGAAGACTCTCTTGCGAGCGAAGCGAGGATACCGCCGGACAGCAGCATCAAACGAACTTGAACAGCACCCCTGTCGTCAGCCCCATGGCCAGCGCCATCAGGGCCAGCGCCTTGATGCCTTCGAACTTGAGTTTGTCACCCAGGCGGTCGTCCACGAACTTCAGCATGATCATGTTCACCACCAGCGCCACCAGCGGATAGGCCAGCCAGGCCACGCCGAGGGTTGCGATGCCCAGGATCTTGAAGGCCAGGCCCAGCAGGAAGCCCACGACGATGTTGGCCAGCCCGAAGAGGCCGGCGCCAGCAGCTGCGGCGCCCCAGTTGCGGACTTTGATCTGAGGAATCACGGCCGCCATGAGGACGAAGGCGCCGGTGAGGATGCCCCACCGGATGAGCATCTTGATGACCATGGGAGCCCTTTCGAGGTGATTGCGATGTGCCTAGCATAATCACCGATCAGCGGCGATCCACTCCCAGGCCTCCACCATCACGTCCCGCGAGGGCCAGCACTCGGGCAGGGCGACCCTTGTCATCATCTAGAAATCGCAGGGCTTTGACCGTGAGGCTCGCCGATTCGAACGCCAGCAGCAGCGCCGTGAGATGACTCGCGTCGAAGACGAAGCACACTCGGCCCGTGGGACTCAGAGCGTAGGCGGCGGTGCGGGCGAAGTCGGCCACGTCGCCCGCGAGGGCGTGGGTGGCTCCGGCGTACTCGGGGTGTCGCTCCGTACGGCCCCAACCTGCGGGATAGAATGGTGGGTTGCTCACCACCAGATCGAAGGCCCGAGGCGCCACGGGGATCGAGCGGATGTCTCCGCGGATCACGGCGAAGCCCCCTGGGGTCAGGCGGCCGTTGCGGTGGCTCTGGTCGAGCATGCGCTCGGCGATCTCCACGCCGATGCACGCCCCCAGCTCGGGGTGTACCTGTCGCATCGCTGCGAGGAGTACGCCGTTGCCGGTGCCCAGGTCGAGCACGCGATCACCAGCGCGGGCAGGGGTGAAGCGGGCCAGATCGAAGGCCCAGGGGCAGGGCACGAAGCCCTTCTTGTGGCGGATCAGCCAGCCATCGCCGAAGGGGTCGACTTTTTCGCCTTTGGCGATCTCGACGCCTGCCTCTCGGGCGGCGGTGAGGCCAGCTCTCATGACGGGGCCTCAGAGAGACTCGAGCACGGCCTCGGCGCGGTCGTTGAGGCGGCCGGTGATCTCGTCGAGGGCGGATTTCTCTTCAGCCTCGACGGTGAAGAACATGCCGAAGAGGCCGCCGCTGGCACGGGCCACGGTGTGGGCCATCTTGGTGAGATCCTTCTTGGCGGCCTCGGCCTGATCGGCGGGCAGGCTGCCCATGAGGGCCTTCACGTAGCTCATGGCGGCGTCGCACAGCTCTTTCGAGGGGGCGGTCTTGAGCAGGCCCTCGAAGGCCTCGCCTACGGGGGTGCCGGCGAGGATGCCGCAGCGGGCGGCCTCACGGCGGAGCAGATCTTCCTCGGCGGCCTGGATGGCGCCGTCAGCCCACGCCACCTGGAACAGCGGGATCAGGTGCATGAGGCGCACGGTGTCGGGGGTGATCCCCACGGCGGCGAGCTCTTCGAGCACGGCCTTGTCCTGCACGTCGTCGCTGTGCTCGGCGAGGGCCTCGGCGCCCTCCTCGACCTTCAGGCGATGGCGCAGTTTGCCGAGCAGCTCCTGGCTCTTCTTGAAGAAGTGACCTTCTTCGTTGGCGCGGGTGAGGACGTGCAGGGGGTTCTCGTGGGCCATGTCAATGCTCCAGAGCGTAGTGCGAGGTTGATAGGGGCGCTTTTACTGCAAGGCCGATTGAGCGGCAAGGGGCAGAGACCCTACGCCTCGACGAAGAGCCATCCGCCGACATCGATACGGCCCACGCGCTGTGCTGTGCGCAGTGACGCAGTGTTGCTGGCGGCGATGGTCCCGAAGAGCAGACCACCCTCTGGCGCGAGCTGTTCGATGAGGGCCTGCTGCAGCGCCACACCCCAGCCCTGGCCTCGAAAGCTCTCGTCGAGCAGCATCTCGTGCACCACGAAACCCTCAGCGCCGAAGAGCGTGCTCGGATCGGCGGCCACGACGCCGGCCCAGCGATCGTCGATGAAGGCTTCGTACACATGTCCCCGAGCCACCACTGACCGGAGATCGTCTTCCGTGGACACGTGGATGGGGTCGTCTGGAGGCCGGTGGTGTGCGTTGAACGCCGTGTACGTGGCGCGGAAGCGTGCGTAGAAGGCCGTGTCGACACAGCGTCGAAGGGTCAATCGATAGGCCTCAGGGTGTTTTGGCGTTGCATGGAGCTGCTCAAGGGGCCCGGCGAGGATGCGTTGATCGCATGCCACGTCGAAGTGAGCACTCAGTGTGGTTTCGGTCTCGGCTCGACCAGTGCGCAGTCGCACGCGCCTCGGGGCAAAGACGGCGTATGCATCACACGCGGCTCGGAGGCATCGGCGCAACGCATCGATATCGTCGAGGGGGAAGCTCGTGGCGAGCACATCGACAAATGGGGTGTTGGGATCGAGCCCCAGGAAGCGGATGCCCACCAGGGCTTCGTGTGTGCCCAGGTCGAGACGTTGTCCGAGGTAGTTTTGTGGCTGCGTGTCAGGGACAGGGCACAACGCCGCAAAACGCGTGGCGGCATCAAGGTCGGTTGTGTGTCGTCGAGCGTGTTCGAACTCGGCAGCCAGCGCCATGTGGAGATCAGAGTGCGAGATCCACGGCCTCAGCTGAGGTGAGATCTCTGCGAGGGCTGTCTCAATAAGGTTCATCGTCAGCCACTCAGGAAAACCGGCGAGATAGAAGCTGAGCGACATGATGTGCCTCTTCAGACGTCAACACGGTGTGGCTACGAGCGTATATCGAAGCGCCGACGTCTTCTGTCTCGCAATGGGCTGCGAGGAAGCTGAACAGCGGGAGGGTATCGGCATGGGGCAGGAGTCGCTCGATGAGACTGGTTGACAGCGTCTTACGCTCTGTGACTGCAAGCAGCCGCTTTGCCGATGACAGTCGATGCCTTGCCGAGCCCTCACCTGAGAAGTCGTGCACGACTTCGGCTTCGATGAAGCGCATCAGAATTTCGATGTGTGGCTGATCTTTGGGTCGGTTGATGGTCAGTTTGTTGGCCAACAAATCGAACGGATCTGCAATGGGGACACTCAACCCAAGAGATTGGATGTGGAATTCTCGTGCGGTGCGGGTCAAGACTTCAGGCTCAGGCAGGCCAAAGGACGATGTGAGCGCGTTGATCTCCAAGCCGTGCCAGTCGATCAAGGCTACAGGAACGGCCCTTGGCTTCGGGCGCTTGAGTACATGTGCACCCTGCCGCTCGGCCCACCTCAGCAGCTCATTCAGAGCGTCTTGAGAGAGATATAGATCGAGAGCGGCAGAGAAGACCGCCTCGCCTGCGATGCGTGCGTATGCCCCGACTGCACATCCACCGATGACCGTGTATTCGGTGCCTTCTCGCTCGGCATGTCGAAGAAACTCGCCGAAGTCGGTCAGATCACGTGGTTGAGACATCGCTTGCGGCAGATTTGAGTGAAGTGTTCGTAACGCGCCTGCACCTCCTCGGTGCTGGCACCAGGGGCGCATTTGGTCGGGTCGAGTGTATCCCAGAGGTTGGGGGACGGGAGTGGGCGGCCTGCTGCTTTGGCTCTGGCGTTGGCCTCTCGTTGAGCCATAGCCCTCGCCTCTTTGTCTGATAGAGCGGACATGCGATCAGAGTGAGGAAAAACAGCTGGTTATGCAAGACATGGCCGCTGACATGGATCAGCGCAGGTCGTCGATGACTGCGGCGAGGGCATCGAGCGTTGAGGCGCCAAGCTTTCGGCAGCGCTCAGGGGACCAGCCGAACTCCGGGTTCGGGGCGTTGGCGTTGTCTTTAAACGGCATCTCGAGGGTCATCGACAGGCAGCCGAAGCGGTGAGCGATTTGCGCCGTGCACATCGACAGGTTGCCCTTGCCCGGGCGGGCGACGGGGTAGCCGTGCTGCGTCTGAAAGTCGGGGTTGGCCCGCACATAGGCCGATTTGAAGCGCTCTTGAAGGCTCAGCTGCTTCTCGGTGAAGCCGGGGATGCCCTCGGCGCCGGCGATGAAGTTGTAGGGCAGGGCCTCGTCGCCGTGCACGTCGAGGCAGAAGTCCACCCCCGTGGCGTCCATGCGATCTCTCACCAGCGCCACCTCGGGCTCCGTCTCCATCTTCGGATCGTGCCAGACGCGGTTCAGATTCACCCCTGCGGCGTTGGTCCGCAGGTGGCCCCGATATGAGCCGTCGGGGTTCATGTGAGGGACCACATAGAAGACTGCCTTTTCACGCAGGCTGCGGGCCAGCGGATCGTCGGCGTCGAGCAATCGGGGCAAGAAGCCCTCCATCCACCACTCCGCCATCGACTCGCCGGGGTGCTGCCGGGCGATGAGCCAGAGGTTGAGCTTGCCTTCCGCCGGCTCACCCACCTGCACCAGATCGAGATCCCGGCCGTCTAGGGTGCTGCCCAGGCAATGCAGCGTGGCCAGGGGCGATTCGCCGCAGCGGGCCACCAGATCACGGTGGCGCTCGAGGCTGTAGGGCGCGAAGTAGGCGTACCAGACTTGATCATGATCGGGCGTGTGTTCGATGCGGAGCACCCCGGCGTCGGCATCCCAAGTGGTGGGCACGCGTCGCCAGTGCACGCGATCTGTCGACGCCACGGCGTGGTAGTTCACCCAGCCGCCGGTGTAGCTCGCCCCACCGGCGTTGGTAAGCTCGAGACCCAGGGGCACTCCTCGGGCACCAGAGACCCGAAAGTGAAACCACTGGTAGTGCTCGGAGTTGTGGTCTTTGACGATGGCCAGCTTCACCTTCTGAGGGTTGCTGGCGTCGAGGACCTGAACGTTGCCGGCGTCGAAGCCAGCGCTGATGTGCAGAGTCATGTGGGCTCCATGAGGGGCGAGATGTTGGGGAAGACGGTTCGGAGGGATGCCTCAGGGGGCTCGAGCGATGCGTACAGTCAGGCGTCGTCGCGATCCCGGCGCGTGAGAAAGTCCACGAGGCCATGGCGTACCGGATCGCTCAACACGATGGTGCCCAACATACCTGCAGCCACGCCGATGAAGAGGCTCGCTGTCGTATCCACCAGAGCCACCTCGTCGCTGAGCACCAGACCGATGAGGGGCAGCAGCAGCGCCGCCATCACATAGCCCACGCGGAGCACCGCCCGATCAGCGTCGCCTCGACCTACGAGGGCACAGCCAACACCGCTGAGCAGGAAGGCGCCACCAAAGGCGGGCAGAGGCCAGCCCGCAGGGAGCCAGGGGCGCTTGGCCTGCATGGCGAGGAACAGCCCCACGAAGCAGAGCAGCGAGAGGTACGAGCCAAAGCGCACCGCGGCGTCTTTTCCCAGCTGTCGGGCGCGTTCCAGGGCGTTGAGCAGGGTGGTGGCGCACACGGCGATGGCGAGGCCCACGCCCACCACGTAGTAGGGCATCACCCGGGCCATCTCCGCCGTTTGAGTGGCGAGATCGTCAGGGCTCAGATCGGGGTAGTATGCCGCCGCCGTGTGGCGGATCTCCGCCTCGTCACAGCCGGCGAGCAGGGCCACCAGCGGGAGCAGTGCCCACAGACGCCTCATGCGCGGATCGCCTCCACCACCCGATCGCGCTGCCCGTAATCTTTGTGCACCTTCACGGCGACGAAGCGATCGTCCGCTTCGCAGATGGCCTGAGCGCCCGGGCCTTGATCAGCGCCGATCTCGAAGAGCAGGCGGCCGCCGGTCACGAGGCGCTCTGCCGCCTGGCTCACCAGGGGGCGGATGAGGTCGAAGCCGTCGGGGCCGCCGTCGAGGGCCAGGTGGGGCTCGTGATCGCGTACGTCGAGCATCAGCTGCTCGATGTCGCCCCGCTCGATGTAGGGTGGGTTGCTCACGATCAGCTCCACGGGCTTGTCCGCGGGCACTGGGGCCAGCAGATCACCCTTGAGGCAGGCCACCCGCTCTGTCAGCTCGAGGGCCGCCACGTTCTCGTGGGCCACCGCCAGGGCGTCAGGGCTGATGTCGAGGGCGGCGATGCGGGCTGTGGGCAGCTCGCTCGCCAGGGCCAGGGCCACGCAGCCGCTGCCGGTACACACGTCGACGATGCGGGGGGCATCAACTGCGTTCAGCGGGGGCACCTTGAGCGCCTCGAGGGCCAGCTCTACGAGGCGCTCCGTCTCCGGACGGGGGATCAGCACCCGAGGATCGACCTTGAGATCGAGGGTCCAGAAACCCTTGTGCCCCGTGATGTAGGCCACGGGCTCACCGGTGGAACGACGCTTCACCCGGCTGCGGATGCCCTGCAGCTCTGCCTCTTCGAGGGGCTGGTCGAAGCGCAGCAGCACCTGGTTGCGATCGATGCCCAGGGCGTCGCCGATGAGAAAGAGAGCATCTTGCTTGGGGCTCGACAGGCCACGCTCGGCGAAGAAGCCCGAGGTCCACTGGTAGATGCGGCGCACCGTCCAGGGCGCATTGGGGTTGCTCACGGGAAGGTCACTCTTCTTCTTGGCGGCTCTGGAAGTACCGTCGGTTGAACTTGGCGATGGCGAACTGCTTTCGATACACCCGGGTGCAGTCGCTCGCGTCGATGCAGCGCTTGATGGCGTTGAGATCCATGCGCTCGAAGCGCGCGCGGTCGATGCCCAGGATCAGGTAGGGCTTGATCTGCTCTTTCGCTCGACGGCGACCTTTGAGCTGGCCCTTCTTCGGGTCGTCTCGGATCACCTCGTGGAACACCACCACCACCTGCTTGGCGTTGGGCAGCTCACTGAAGATGCCCCGCACCCCAGAAGCGTACTGGGTGCGGCCGAAGACGAACCAGTCCACCGCGCGGGTGATCAGCTCAGCCTCGCTCAGGCCCTGCACAGGCTGCCAGTACGACAGCTGCACGATGCCGCGCTGGAACTCCACCCGCTCGGAGGTGTGCCGCATCGGGGGCTCGATCATGTAGAAGCCCATCAGATCTTCGATGCGCAGCTTCACCGGCGCGATCGGATCGTTCCCGTAGACGTTGGCCTTTCGGGGCCGAGCGGTGTCGGTGCGTTGATTCGCAGCTCGGTTTTGGGGCCGCTTGGGCTGCCCGTGTGCTGCCCAGAGCGGCATCACCGTGAGGGCCGCGAGCAGCAGCGCGCGCGTTCGAAGGCTCATCCGCCCTCCCGCTCGCGCTTCAGGCGGCGGCCCATGAGATCGGTGAGGGCCTGCGCCGCGGGCTTGCCCTCGTAGATCATCTGGTACACCTGCTCGCTGATGGGCATCTCGACCCCCTCGCGACGAGACAGGTTGTAGACGCTCTTCGCGGTCTTCACGCCTTCGGCCACCTCGCTCATCGACTCCAAGATTTGCTCGATGGTCATGCCCTTGCCGAGCATGGTGCCCACCCGGCGGTTGCGCGACAGGCTGCCGGTGCAGGTGAGCACCAGATCGCCCATGCCGGAGAGGCCGCTGAGGGTGAGGGGATTGGCGCCACGACTCACGGCGAGGCGGCTGATCTCTGCGAGGCCTCGGGTGAGGAGGGCCGCGGTGGTGTTGTAGCCCAGTCCCAAGCCGTCGGCGGCGCCAGCGGCGATGGCGATGACGTTCTTGAGGGCGCCGCCGAGCTCGACGCCGGTGACATCTTCAGTGGTGTAGCAGCGGAAGTACGGGGTGCTGAAGCGCTGCTGCACCTGCTCGGCCACGTCGTGGTAGCGCGCGGCGATGGTCACCGCCGTGGCCATCTGCTGCAGGGTCTCCGCGGCAAAGCTCGGCCCCGAGAGGAACGCCAGATCACCGCGGTTGGCCCGGGGCAGGGTCGAGGTGAGCACCTCTTCCATGGTCTCGAGGGAGTCGTTCTCGATGCCCTTGCTGGCGCAGACCACGAGCGTGCCCGCCTTGATGTGGGGGGCTAGCTTCGACGAGATCAGCCGGGTCACGTGGCTGGGCACCACCATGACCACCATCTCGGCGCCATCGATGGAGCCCTCGATATCTGTGGTGGCGGTGATGCGCTCCGGCAGTGGGTGATCGCTCTGGTAGCGGGGGTTGCGGTGCTGGGTGTTGATCCCCTCGACCACGTCGGGCTCCCGGGCCCAGATGCACACGTCGTCTTTCTGCGCCAGGACCGAGGCCAGGGCCGTGCCCCAGCTGCCTCCACCGATGACTGTGGCCTTCACTGCATACCTCCTCGTGGTGCGTGGGGCGATGATAGCCGGGGGATCACGCCCCGGGGAACCCCACCTGGGCAAAATACAGCCCCAGCACCGCCAGGGTCTTCCCGTCGTGGATCGCCCCACGACGCATCATGTCGGCGATCTCCGCGAGGGTGAAGTGCACCACGGTGATCGACTCACCCACATCGAGAGACTGCTCGCCGGCGGTGAGCCCCGTGGCCAGCCACGTGTGCATCTGCTCGGTGCACGTACCCGGGCTCGGGTAGAAAGTGCCCAGGCGCTCGATGCGGGCGGCGGTATAGCCCGTCTCCTCGGTGAGCTCCCTGCCTGCGGCGTCGTACGGATCTTCACCGATCTCCAGGGTGCCCGCGGGGACCTCCAGGAGATCACCGCCCACGGCGTAGCGGCGGTTCTTGATGAGCACCACGCGACCATCATCGGTGATGGGCAGCAGGACCACCGAGCCGGGGTGCAGCACCAGGTCGCGATCCACCGGGCCTTCTTCGGTGTCGATTTGCACCTTCTGGATCGTGATGCGGCGGCCGGTGAAGACCGTCTCGCCCTCTGGTGGCGAGGGGGGCGGAGGCAGAATCAGATCGTCACGCACAGGAACCTCGCAGGGTTGGGCGTCGGTGTTCGAGAGATCGGTACTTGAGTGATCACTGCTCGAGCAGCCATCGGGCGCCAGCGACGCTGTGGATCTCTGCAGAGTCGAGCAGGGGTGGCAACCCCGCTGTGCCAGGGGGCAGCAGCAACCCCAGCTCGGTGCAGCCCAGAATCACCGCTTCGGCGCCAGCCTCCGCGAGATCTGATACGACGCGGGTCAGGTGCGCTCGGGATGCCTCGGTGAAGTGGCCGAGGCACAGCTCCTCGTAAATGAGCCGGTTCACCTCTGCTTGATCCTCGGCATTGGGCGTGAGCACCTCGGCGCCATGGCGGGCGGCGATGCGATCCCGATAGAAGCGCTGCGACATCGTGAAGCGGGTGCCCAGCAGGCCCAAAGTACCAGCACCGATCTCTCGGGCGGCGTCAGCGACGGCGTCACCAATGTGCAGGAAGGGCACCCCGAGCTCGGCGAGAGGCTCCGCCACTTTGTGCATGGTGTTGGTGCAGAGCATCAACGCCCCTGCGCCGGCGTCGACCAGCCGGCGGCCGCCCTCGGCGAGGTAGGCCCCCGCTTCGTCCCACCGACCCGCAGACTGTCGCTCGGCGGTGGTGGCCATGTCGACGCTCCACAGCAGCAGGTGAGCCGAGGTCAGCCCGCCGCGGGCCGTGTTCACGAGGGTGTTGATGCGTTGATAGTAAGACTGCGTCGACTGCCAGCTCATCCCACCGATGAGGCCGAGCGGCTGGCCTTCAGAACTCATCCGCAGCACCCTCGAGGCCGGTCTGGTTCTTCAGCGCCTTGATGGCCCCGAAGCCTTGGAACATCGAGATCAAGAAGAAGACCCGCATGGCCACGCCGCCAATACCGCGCTGGGTCATGGCGTAGGCCCAGATCATCAGGGCGGTGTCGAGGAGCACCAACGCACAGGCCACGGCGAGGGCCGCCTGGGAACGCTTCTGAGTGCCATACCCGAGGCCCAGGAAGATCACCCCGGCGCCGGCGCTGATCCAGCCGAGGCCCAGGTCGAGCAGGAGCCCCACTTTGCCCAGCTCCGCCACGAGGCCGAGAATGATGGCGATGGCCCCGAGGAAGTAGATGATCCCGGCTGCGAGCTTGAGCTTGGTCTCGGGATCTCCCCCGGAGCCCGGCAAGGCCCGACCGCTCACCGAGACCTGAAGCTCGGTTTGCATGCCGGTCTTGAGCCTGATCTCGAGGGGGCGGCCGTCGGGAAGCGTGAAGGCGCGGCCTTCTTTGAGGGCCTTCTGGTTCTCGATGACCCCCAATGTGTCACCGTTGTACCTCACCTGGATATTCTTCCAGATGCCCTTCCATTCGAGCTCTACAGAGTCGGAGCCACCTTTACGGAGCACGAACACTCTCTTGGGCATGGCGATACGCTTTCATGGCGCGTTATAAGAGGTCCTCACAACCATGGCTCGGTCCGCCGTTGTGTGAGGACCTCTAAGAGCTTGCTCAATATCATGAATCCCACTGGGAGCATATGAGATGGCTATGACCGGCAAGATGATCAGTGGGGTGTTGTTCACCCTGACCCTGGTGGGCTGCGGTGGGATGGATTCGCTCCGCGATCTCACCAAAGACACCCTGGGCCTCGAAGAAGAGAAGGAGCCGGTGGCCTACGGCACCGACGTGACGCCGGAGCAGAAGGCCCAGATGGAGGCCGCCGAGGCTGAGAAGCGTCGCGAGGAAGAGGCGGCGGCCTCTGCGAGCGCCAGTGGTGGCATGCAGATGAACGCGGGTATGGCAGGCATGGTGAAGATGCCCGAGATGCCGCAAATGCCCCAGATGCGCCAGCACAAGACCGGGCGTCAGGTGGGCTCGACGCAGTCGAACCAGAGCAGCTCGAGCAGCGCCCACTGTTGCGTGAACAAGCGCTACTACACGTGCAAGTCCGCCGCTGATGCGGCTCAATGCCTCGGCGAGCCCATGAACCTCATGAACTGCCTGGGCAAGTGCACCGGTGGCCCGAGCTGTGAAGAGACCTGCATGCGCAAGCACGGCCCCGACACCCGGGCGTGTGATCGAGACAGCAGCCGCGATGGCGAGTGTCGCCGCTGAGCGAACTCCAACGAGAGGGAAATCATGATGCGTAATTTGATGATGATGGCCATCTGTGTCGTTCTGGCGGGGTGTGGCAGCAAGAGCGAAGGCGAGAAGGCCGAAGGGGAGAAGGCCGAAAAGCAAGGCCCGCAGACCTTTGCCCAGGCCATGACCGTGGTCTGTGACGCCCCTGATGATCTCGCCGACGAGCTCGACAGCACCGCGCCGGAAGACAAGCAGATGAAGTTGGCGAATCACATCAAGAGCAACGTGACCAATGTCGAGGTGGCCACACTCTTCAAGATGATGGCCACCACCAGCCCCGCCCAGCGCAAGGGTATGATGGAGGCCGCGGCGAAGAAGGCCGGCATTGAAGAGTGCAGCATGCTCAGTGTTTTGGATTAGAGCCGCTCTACGGTAGGAGCATCTCGGCTTCTACGTGGGCCATGCCCTCGCGATGATGCACGTACCAGGCCTCGATGGCCTCAGCCATCCGGGCATCGTCGGTGGTGAGGGTGAGGGTTACCCCCACAGGCCCTTCGGCGACGTCGAGGGTGAAGGGCCCTACGTCCATCGGGCACCGGAGCGTGGGCGCCCGAGGGTTGTCGCTCGGGGTCTCGTGGCAGTGGAACAAGGTGCCCACCGCTTCTCGACGTTCTACGCCTCGATCGAACTGCACAATGAAGGTGTTCTCCGAAGCCTTCAGATCTCTGATCTCGTGCCACGGCATGAGATCACACCGACCATCAGCACATTGCAGGCCCTCCGCGGGGAGCGGGGCGGGTGTTGGCGCGCCGGCGCAGCTGAAGAGATAGGCCATGGCGCCAACGAGGTAGAGATAGAAATAGATGGTCTTCATGGCGACCTCCTGAGCCCACACATCGAGGACACCTGTTCGAGGAGCATGGAGTGTGCCGGGCCAGAAACCGCCAGCCACCGTCAGTCGTGTTACCGTCTGGTGATGTGTGCAGTTGTGGAGGGGGGAGATGCGACACATCACATCGTGAAGCATCGAAGGAAGGGCGCTGCATAGAGAGGCGTATCGAGCTCAAAGGGCGATGGCACCTCGAGGTTCACCTCACTGAGTGAAGGCCCGCTCTGGCCTGACCTGCCTGTACGCCGTTGAGGAACGTCACTGTGTTTCGCCCCAGATGCGGGGTGTAGTACCCACCCTCCTGCACGACCACCGTGGGCAAACCCAAGGCCCCGAGTCGCTCGCCCATCTCGGCGTAGTCCTCGGTCTTGAGCGTGAAGTGGCCTACAGGATCTTTGTGATAGGTGTCGAAGCCCGCAGCGATGATCAGCGCATCAGGGGCGAAGTGCTGCACTTGGGGGATCACGTGCTGGTCGAGCAGGGCCATATAGGCTTGAGCGTCGGCGCCTTCTTCGAGGACCAGGTTCTGGTTGAAGCCTGCGCCGGGGCCCTTGCCCGTCTCGTCGGGGTAGCCCGCGAAGAAGGGGAAGTAACTGCGTGGGTCTCCGTGGATCGACACCGTGAGCACCTGTGGATCTTGATAGAACAGGCTCTGAGTGCCGTTGCCATGGTGAAAGTCTACGTCCACGACCGCAACACGTCCGCTGTGTTTGAAGCTCCGCGCGGCGAGGCCGGCGTTGTTGAAATAGCAGTAGCCTCCAAAGAGCCCCTGAGTGGCGTGATGCCCTGGCGGCCGTGACAGCGCATAACTGAGCCGGCAGTGCCCCTTACGCACCACATCGGCGGCGTTGCGAGCGCTCGCGGCGCTCCAGAGGGCAGCTTCGAAGGTCTGAGCGGCGAGGGGCGTGCCCGAGTCGAAGCAGAAAGCGCCTGCATGATGCAGGTTGGTGGGATCTGCCCGACCCTGCTTCTCCCGGGGAAAGACCATGGGAGAGAAGGTGACATCATCGTCGAGGGTCTTCGCGGTGTTGTAGAGCGTAATCAGGGTGTTGTCGTGCTGCTCCATGAGGGTGGACATCGACAAGGGTCGGGGCTCTCTGATCTCGAACCGCGCGGGATCGCGTTGGAGGGCGGCGAGGATGCTCTCTGCCCGGGCGGTGGTCTCGGGGTGGGTGATTTTCTCACCAAAGGCCCACTCATAGCGGGGTTTGAACTCGAGTTGGGCCTCGTTGAAGAACACGGGAATGGGCTGCATGGGGCTCCGAGCGGCGGGTTGTGGCCGCTGCTCTGAGATACCACAGAGTCACGAAGGTGGAGGCGTTGATACGATTTCTTTGACCTCGAATGATTTGAGGTCAAATTGTTTGCCCGCTATACATCCCCGCATGTTTGACCACCCGTGGAACCGCATCATGAACATCACCCCTGCCCACACCCTCAACCTCGATCTGCCAGGAGAAGAGCCTGTCGAAGTGCTCAACGATGGCTACTCGGATCGGGTACGTTGTGATCACCCTCAAGTCGATGATGGTGAAGAGCTGGGCCACGCCCTCATCGAGACCGCGGTCAACCTGAACCGAGGTCGCGTGATGGTGATGGCGTCCACCGAGTTACAAAGAGGGTTGCAGCACGCTGGGCTCGCCACTGAAGGGGTGATCCCGGGGTTCTATCGAGGGCAGGCCGACTGCGCGGTGATGGGCTGGTGGCAAGATGCAGATCGTCGATCACTCGCTGACGCCGACGGGGTTCAGCAGGTGATGGATCTGATGGCGGAGCGTGCCAATGCACCGACCGCCGAGCGTCTCTCGGTTGAGACGGCCCGGGCGACGGTGGAAGATGCTGAGTCCATTGCGGAGCTGCTCGGCGAGACTTTCTCGCAATACCCGACCCCCAGCGATGATCCGGCGTATGTGGCCCAAGCCATTGAGGCAGGCCACCCCTTCCGATGCGTACGTGACGAGGGCGCTCTCGTGGCGTGCGCCAGCGCTGATCTGGTCTTCGACGCCCACACGGCGGAGCTCACCGACTGCGCCACGCGCCCGACCCACCGTGGCCAAGGGCTCATGCGGGCGCTCCTCGATGATCTGATGGACGACCTCAGGGATCTCGATTACCCCACAGCCTTCACCCTGGCCCGTGCTCGGATTCCCGGCGTCAATCTCGTGTTTCAGCGACTGGGCTTCGAGCTGCGCGGCACCATGACCCGCTCATGTCGCATCGGCAACGGCTTGGAAGACATGAACATTCTCAGTCGGACGCTCTAGAACGCTATACTCCCGCCCGCCATGGGCTCAGTACTGACCTACATCGCAATCCTGTTCCTCGCGGTCCTCTTCGGATGGGCGGCGCACGGCGGCCATATGTGCACAGTGCGCTCCATGGGCCTGCTGATTCAGCACCGAAACCCCCGAGTGCTCGTCGCCTTGATGCACGTGGTCCTCTGGTCCGCGGCGGCTCTGATGGCCCTCTGGTGCACTGATGTGATCCCCAACCCCACAGTGGCGCTCGATCATGGTCACGTGACCTGGATGGCCCTCGCCGGCGGCCTCGTCTTCGGCGTGGGGGCGGCGTGGAACAAGGCCTGCGCGATCTCCCTCATGGCCCGCCTGGGCTCGGGAGAGCTGGTGATGTTGGGCACGCTGGCGGGTTTCGGCACAGGGGTGGTGGCTGGCGGCTGGCTGGAGATGGGGTGGATGGGCCCTGACGGCATGTCTCCTGATCCGCTGGTGCAGGGCTGGCTGCTGCCGATTCTGCTGTGGCACTGGTGCGCGTGGGCGTTGTTTCGCCTTTGGCGAGATGGGCAGATTTGGCGACCAACACCCCGAGAGCCGGAGTCCGCGGCGATGTGGATGGGGCTGTCGAATGCTGCCCTCATCTGGGTGGTGGGCGGCCCCTGGATCTCGCTCATGCTGGTGGGGTGGGCTGCCCGCTGGGCCTTCGGCTTCGAGACGATGCACCCACCGCTGACGCTGGCGCTCTCCTTTGTGGGTGTGCTCGTCGGTGCGTCGTGGTCAGCATGGCGCAGAGGGCAGTTCACGCTGCGTCTGGGCGGCCCCTGGCTCCGCTCGATGATCGCAGGTCTGGTGATGGGCTTCGGCGCCGGGATGATCCCTGGCGGGAACGATGCGCTGATGTTGCACGGCTTGCCCATGTTGATGCCGCAGGTGGCGCTGGCCTTCGTGATGATCCTGGTGGGGGTCGGGCTGGGGCTGATGATGACCAGAGGTAGATGATGTTGCCTGTTCTGCTGCTGTGCAGCGGAACCTCATGGCAGGGCGTCGAGGCGTTTGTGGTCTTTCATATAGGCCAGGTAAGCCACCACCTGCTTGATCTTTGCCTCACCCAGGTGTCCGAACCCGGGCATCTTGTCCCGGGCACGCCAGGCTGAGGGGTTGGCGATGAACTGCGCCAGCCAGGCTGGGTCACGATACTCGGTGATGTTCTTCGGGATGTTCAGCTCTGGCCCCACCACACCCCCCTGCAGATTCACGCCATGACATGAGAGGCAGTATGTACGGAAGGTGGCATAGCCCTGCGCCACGTCACCGCCTTCCGGCGCCCCAACGGGCACCATGGCGTCGTACTGTGTCGAAGCGTCGAAGGGCGATACTGAGACCACCTCGTAGGGCCAGCTGAACTTGGTGTGGTCCGGCAACTCCTCGGCAGACTTCGGCGTGGTGGCGATCACCATGAAGGGGCTGGGATCATGGGGCCCACGATCGAGGGGCAGAGGCGAGAAGTGACCCTGCTTCGGGAGAGGGTGCTCGGCGATGGCCAGCGCCAGCCCCAGAGGCGCAACGTCTGCTCGGGCCACCACTGGCCGGTATCCGTCGACACATCGAAACCTGATTTGTGGTTGAGTCCAACCCAGGTGGTCGAGGACCGGGGCCAGTGGGATCGACTCGAAGGTCATGTCTTTGCCATAGAGCGGATGAAGCACGGTCACGCGTCGAGTCGGGAACGTCTGCTTCAGCCACGTCACCGTGACGGTACGCTCCAGATTGCCCTGCTCGAAGGTGAAGGTGCGCTCGTCCGCTGTGTCGGCGAGAGCCGAGGGCGCCCACAGCGTACACAGCAAGATCGCCATCAGGCAGCGAGCCACCATCAGTACTCTCGCTCCTCGAACCAGCGGGCCACCACCTCGGTGTGCAGGGGGAAGGCCAGAGATCTGGGCGCAGTGAGCACCGTGCGGGCAGAGGTCTCGCTCGTACCGGTGAAGGGAGGCAGTGTGCCCTCGGCGAGGGGAGGGGCCAGGCCGAAGATGAGCACCGTGCTGTCGGGGGCGCTCCTCACGTCGAAGGGGACGATGCGGCCCTCTTCGATGCGCACACCTGTCTCTTCGTACAGCTCCCGAGCGGCGGCGCTCGTCCACGACTCGCCGAGATCGATGAAGCCGCCCGGCAGGGCGAGCAACCCCTTACGGGGCTCGATGGCCCTGCGGATGGCCAACAAGCCGAGCTCGCCGGCGCTGTGTCGTACAGGCTGTAGCAAGACCGCCACCGGGGTGGGATTCAGATATCGCGTGTGACCACACGCCGCGCAGGTCCGTGGCCAGGGCCCGCCGGCGTCGGGGTAGGGGGTGCCACAGTTTTCACAATGCGTGCGCATGGAAGCTCCTGACTGAACACACGCCACAGAAAGCTTCCGTGCTCAGGTGCGTTGTGGATGAACGAAATATCGTCACAACGTGATTTCGGTGCCCGCTGGCAACGCAATCTCGGTGAATCGGTCGCTGAGGGGCCGAAAAACCGCAGAGTCACGTTGCCGAAATGTTGGCACGGTCTGTGACTATACACAGGGCAAAACCAGCCACCAACCTGGGGCGCTCTCCAGGACTCGTGGCCCCCAAAGATTGGAGTATGTCATGGCCATCACCCTCGCTCAGCAGCCCTACGACGTCGACGTCGCCATCATCGGCGCCGGCAGCGCCGGCCTCCGGGCCTATCGTGCCGCCCTCGCCCACACAGATCGCGTGGCGCTCATCGAAGGCGGCCCCTACGGCACCACCTGCGCCCGCGTCGGGTGCATGCCCTCCAAGCTGCTCATCTCGGCAGCAGACGCTGTACATCACGTAGAGCAGGCAGGCCTGTTCGGCGTCGAGGTCGACGCCCCAGTGGTCAACGGCCCCGCGGTGATGGATCGGGTGCGGCGAGAGCGGGATCGGTTCGTGGGCTTCGTCGTCGAGAGCACCGAGGCCATCGACGAGGCCCACCGCATCAAGGGCTACGCCCGGTTCATCGACGCCCACACGCTGCAGATTGGCGATCGCCGGCTCACGGTGAAGTCGGTGGTCATCGCCACGGGCTCTCGCCCCAACGTGCTGCCCATGTTCGAGGGCCTCGGCGATCGGCTCATCGTCAACGACGACATCTTCGACTGGACCGACCTGCCTGCATCGGTGGCGGTCTTCGGCCCGGGTGTCATCGGCCTTGAGCTGGGTCAGGCCCTCGCCCGCCTCGGGGTGAAGGTGCGCATCTTCGGCAAGGGCGGCTTTGTGGGGCCCATCACCGATCCGGTACTCCTCGCCGAGGCCACGGCGCTCTTCCAAGAAGAGCTGGCGCTCCAGCCCGACGCCGAGGTCCACAGCCTGGAGCGCGTCGAGCAGGGCGTGGCCGTCACCTTCGACGATGCCAATGGCGAGCGCGTCACCGAGATCTTCGAGTATGTGCTCGCCGCCACGGGCCGCCGGGCAAACGTCGACTCCATCGGTCTGGAGCACACGGGGCTGACGCTCGATCGCCGCGGGGTGCCCGTCTTCGACAGCTCGACGATGCAGGCGGGCAACAGCCACATCTTCATCGCTGGTGACGTAAACAACGATCGTCCGCTGCTTCACGAGGCCGCAGACGAAGGCGCTATCGCCGGAGACAACGCCGCCCGCTGGCCCGCCGCTGCGCAGGCTGGCCTGCGTCGCAGCCCCATCGCCGTGGTGTTCTCGGACCCTCAGATCGCGCTGGTGGGCCAAACCCATCGAGCCCTCGTCGTCGAGGGAGCCGACTTCGTCATCGGTGATGTCAGCTTCGCCGATCAGGGCCGCAGTCGGGTGATGGGGGTGAACCGTGGCAGCCTGCGGGTGTACGCCTCGGTGCAGACGGGCCGCTTCCTCGGCGCGGAGATGGTGGGTCCCCGGGCGGAGCACATGGCGCATTTGCTGGCGTGGTCACATCAGCAAGGGCTCACGATCGACCAGATGCTCGACATGCCCTTCTACCACCCCGTGGTGGAGGAGGGCCTCAGAACGGCGCTTCGCAACGCCCAGGCTGCGCTGCGTACAGCCTCGCGTTTCGAGGCCAGCGCATAACGCATACATTTCACAACCACACCCATACATCACACATCAAACATGTGAGCTCGTCAGAGCTGCTCAAGCGGAGCTGCTGGAGACGGGCCCCTCAAGGAGAAGAGAAATGTTCGAGAACCGCGAAGGGCAGCGAGTGCCCGAGGTCACCTTCCCCACCATCAACGGCCACGAGTGGAGCAAGGTCTCCACCTCTGATCTGTTCGCCGGCAAGACGGTGGTGGTGTTCTCGCTGCCCGGGGCCTTCACGCCCACCTGCAGCAGCGCCCACGTACCCCGCTACAACGAGCTGGCACCGGTCTTCGCCAGCCACGGCGTCGACGACATCATCTGCGTGTCGGTGAACGACACCTTCGTCATGAACGCCTGGAAGGTGGATCAAGAGGCCGACAACATCACCTTCCTGCCCGACGGCACTGGTGAGTTCACCGAGAAGATGGGCCTGCTCGTGGACAAGAGCGCCATCGGCTTCGGCAAGCGCTCCTGGCGCTACTCGATGCTGGTGAAGGATGGGGTGATCGAGAAGATGTTCATCGAGCCCGACGAGCCCGGCGACCCCTTCAAGGTCTCCGACGCCGACACGATGCTCAACTACATCGCCCCCGAGGCCGCTCATCAGCCCGACATCCTGCTGCTCACGAAGCCGGGCTGCGGCCACTGCGCCCGGGCCAAGGCGGCCCTCGCCGAGGCTGGCCTGGCCTACGACGAGCTGCCGACGACGCCCCGCACCCTGCGGGCGGTCTCGGGCACGCCGACGACCCCTCGCGTCTTCGTCGACGGTGAGCTGATCGGCGGTGCTGATGAGCTGGTGAGTTGGATTGGCTCCAGGGCTTCAACCACGTGAGTGACCGCCTTGGCTCCAGGGCTCCAACCGCGTGAGTGACCGCCAGCGCCGCGATCTGCGGCGTCTGAGCGGCGCCTCAATCCTCGACGTAGCCTTTGGCTCTGATCGTCCTACACATCTTTTGGTGTAGTGGTGGATTGGTTAGCGGCGAGCCAGCCCAGCTCGAACATGAGGATTTTTTCGAATCCTCGACCAAGT
>JBKAGE010000049.1:0-88429 GCA_046290225.1 Bradymonadia bacterium
TCAGCACACGCTGGGAGAGGAATCCTCGCAACTTTGAGGCCTTCGTCTATGTCGCGTTTGCCTGGCTCTGGCTCACGAAGCTGTTAATGGGATAGTCTCTATAGATTCCGACGACTTTGAAGCGATCGACTTTTATAACATGATGAGCTATCACAGGAGAGGATCCGGCCCAGTAATTAAAGATGGCCATACATTTAGATCCATCACACCTCAGCAAGAAGCTCTTGTTCGATTGACTCTCACACCATGTGACAATGGTTATATGTCACACCAAAACATCCTTGTCTCTCTTCCAGACGACTACTCCACAAACCTACTTGAAGACAAGTGTGGTGAGAGAGCGGGTATGACAGATGTTTGTGCATCTGAAGGGGGTGACTCTGATGGAGATGGTATCTGTGACGATGTGGATCAATGCAATGGTGGACCACTATCGGCTTTCGACTTGGATTTTGATGGAGATGGTGTTCCTAGCTCATGTGATTTATGTGATACAGATCCGAATATTGGTGCAGTAGGGGATCCTTCAAACCCGGCAAGTCTGGATTATGACGGAGATGGCAATTCAGGCTTCTGTGATGCGGACTCAGACAATGACCATTGTTATGACTATGAAGACTATGAACCATTTAATGACACCAAGTTTTTTGGTATCGATGAGTGTGATGGAAGTGAGATCTACCTGTGGGCCGGCGGCAATGTTGATGATGACATAGATGCGAATGGGAAAGAAATCCTCAATTGTGCAGACGATGACAGTGATAATGATGGGCTACCCGACTATCCTGGACTTATTGAAGTTGAACCAGGGCGATTTGAGATACTTTCTGACCCTTGCCCTTTGATTCCTGGTGAGTTGTGCAGGATCGCTTGTAGTAATATTTCAGAGCGCCGGTTCTTCTGTTCTGCGGCAACCTGTGGCCTCCATCGGTTTGAGATAACATCGGATGCACTCAATGGGCCAACTATACCTCTGTCTGATGTACAGACGGTCGTAAATGACATTGTCTACGTTCGACCATCCGACACAATTGCAACAGTTTCACATCGCGCCCTTATTTCACAGATAGAAAGCAGCTTCCCTGTAGACTCCAATTTGGTTGTATCGGCCATCAGAGTATCAGACAACGAAGTGGTCAAGTCATGGAATACGAAAGTATCTCACTTCAAACAGTCAAGCATCACAACATATGGCGTTCTGTACGGCATTCCTATGGTCAGCTCTGCCTTTCCCTCAGGGGATCATACATTCTTTACATTCCAGCACACATCTTGGGAGGGCCCAGATGTTGACGGGGATGGTGTCCTTGATCATCTCGATAACTGCGTGCAAGCATATAACCCGTCGCAGGCTGACACTGATAGGGATTCCTACGGAAATGCATGTGATTACGACTATAATCAGGATGGGGTTATTGGCACAGATGACTTGGCTCTCTTGGAAGCCTGCATAGAACAGGGTATCCAATCACAAAACAACCCACATATTTTCGATAGTTCGATCATACCATGCAATGACACGGATATGAATATGGATGGGCTCATCACCAATGATTATGAACTTGAGGAGTTTCTCAAGGTTGACTTTGGTTCTGTGCCTGGCCCATCATTTATAAACGACCGCTATCCTAACCTGGCTTGCCCACCAAACCCAGGAAATGATGAAGACTTGGATGGTGTTTGTTTAGTCCATGACAACTGCCCATCTATAGCCAACTCAGATCAGATGGATGATGATGAAGATCTTACGGGCAATGCCTGTGATATATGCCCATTGGATGCAGCCAATGATGTGGATGGCGACGGGATTTGTGGTGACGTAGACAACTGCCCCACATTGGCCAACCATAACCAAGAAGATAACAATAATGATGGTTTCGGCGATGCCTGTTTACCTCTCAACGCCACAATATCTGACTGTGCAATCATCGATCATGGCGCCATCATCGGAGAAAACGCGGTCATCAACTGTGCTCACATCCACAGTGGTGCAGTCATCGGTGAAGGCGCGGTCATCGGGCAAGGCAACTCCTGGCCCAGAGTCGAGGTGAGAAGCGGGGCCAACATTGGTGCTCAAGTCATAATTGGCGAGCGCAATGACATTGGAGAAAACGTCACCATCGGTCCAGATGCCACCTTGGGCCAAAATGTCATCCTGGCAGCCAATGCAACAGTCGGCGCAAATGTGACATTAACAAGCTACAACACGGTTGGCGAAGGCTCCGAAGTATACGCCAATATGGGAAGCAGCAGCCGCATAGGCACTCACAGCATCATCGAGGCGGGAGCCACCATCAACTCTCACGTGGTGATGGACGATGACGTTGTCATCTCCAACGGTGCCGTAATTGAGAGCCATGTAGACATATCAAATCGCTCAATCGTGGGTGCAGGCGCGACACTGGGCTCTCAAACAGAGGTAGGCGAAGACGTCTCCATTGGTGAGAACTCACAGATAACGGCCAGACTGAAAAATGGCGTGACCATCGGCAACGACTGCAATATCCGCAGCGACGTGGGCGAGGGCATCAGCATCGGCAACAACACAATCATCAAGCCGAGGGTGGGCTACAGCGGCGACGGTTGGCCCATCATCTCCGGCAGTGTGACGATTGGTGATGACGTTTACATTGGCGACAGCACGGAATTGCCCCGCGACATCCGGATTTCCAGCGGGGTGACCATCATGTCCCACGTGACGATTCGAGATTCGGACGACCCAGGGGCCAGCGTGGTGATTCACGCTGACACGGTCATCAACTACACCGCTGTCATTGGCGAGAATGTATTCGTCGGGCCTGGGGCGTACATCGAGGACGCCGCTCACATTGACGACGATACGATGCTGGCCTCCAACGTGCGTGTGCAGCCTCGGGCCTACGTGGGCAAGCGCTGTCTCTTCGGCGACAGCGTCCTTGTTGGCTCTCGCTCGACTGTTGGTGACGAAAGCATCCTCGATGATGAGGTCGTCATCTTCCCCGACACCACTGTGGGAGAGAGGGTGGAGCTTGGAAACGGTGTTCGTGTGGGTGAGGGGGTGAACTGGCACGGTGAGACCATCATCGGGGACTACACCACCGTCGCCCCTGGCATCAACGTGCACTACAAGGCTCAGGTGGGCAGCTGCCTCTACATCGATGCCGATGTGCCCATTCGAGGTGTCGTGCCTGGCAACTCCGACTGTGTGCCTGCTCAGTAGGATTCTCGTCTCGCCAACGCGAAGCTCTGGCTCAACGACGGCGCCTTACGGCCATCAGCGCCAGCAGCCACATCATCAGGCCCGAGCCTGTACGCCCTGCCATCGTGGAGCAGCCGCTTTCGCTCTCCCCAGACGACTGTGCTGATTCATCCATCGGCTCTGCCTCTGGGCCGGCAGTGCACCACTCTTCGAGATCATCCCCCTCGTCTTCGACACCATTTCCGTCTTCCACCACGACATCATCACCACACATGCCACCATCGACGCGATCCTCGGGCACCCAGGCAGGGCCGGCGTCGATCGCCTGCCAGTCTTGCTCTACCTCCACGCGGCGTTGATGACACGGCGTGCACACCTCGGGGATCTCGGCGCTGACGTTGCCTGCGGCGTCGATCACCTCCACACGCCAGCACTCATTGCCAGGCTGTGCCAGCTCAGGGTCGTAGCCATCGAAATTCGACGAGAAGCCCGCCTCTCCCGGGGTCCGTCGCAAGCGGCGCCGGATGTACCACTCGTCGGTGGGGGCGTGGTGGTTGTAGATGTTGATGATCTCCAGTGCACCCGCTGCGTCAGCCGCCTCGAGATCACCGCGTAGATAGCTCGTGTAAATCGCGAAAGGATCGCAGGCGTCCGAGAACTTCTCGGGATACTCGAAGACATCGAACATCAGCCCCTGCACCGGGCTCGGCGCCTGCTCGTCTGGGGCGGTCAATGTATAGGTGAGATCCACTGGGCAACCCGCCACCTCGTTCAGCTCTCTGCTGCACATGAAGCCGGAAATGTGCAACACCCCGCCCGCGGCAGGTGTGTCTTCGAGCCGCACCGCGAACTCCGTGTACCCCTGACTGGCGCTGTAGGACTCCGTAATCTCGAAGGCCACGGGTGCACCATCCACGGTGACTTCGAACTCTTCTGGCTCGAGCCAACGACCATCGATGAAGACGGCTGCGTTGGCGGGCAACTCGGCACCACTCTCTGGGTAGGACCGGCCTAGTTGGGGAAACGGCTCGCCACAGGCAGAGGCCTGCTGAGCGCCGAGGGCGAAGAGACCCATGAGGGTGAGGGCGCAGTAAGAGATGATGTGGGGTGTGCTGAACATGGGCGTCTCCAGAGGCGAGGCTCGAGTGTGTATGGCTCGTCTAGTCGCAACTGCGCCCCGCCTCTTACCGAAAAAAATTGAGCACACCGCGCACAACAATGTGCGGGGGTTGACTGTGCCAGGACCACGACACCTGGGAGCAGCTGGGCCTTGGATACACTGAAGGTCGTGGTAGGTGCCTCGGCGTTGGGTCTGATCAGTCACGGGCGATCATGACCTGTGGCGCAGAGCGTCACCCACCGGAAACATCACGCGCCCATTTCCACCGGTTTGAGCTGGCGCACGCGTTGCTTTTCCTCTCCGCGCACAGAGAGGAGGACATCATGCAGCAGCGGACCGCCGACGCCACGCCCCAGCGCCTCGTGGGCCCCCAGGGCCCCATCTTGATCGCCACCGACATGACTGAGGGGGCGCGTACTGCCGCCCAGTGGGGTCACGCCCTGGGCATGATCACCGACACCCCCACCGTGGCCACTCACGTCATAGAGCCCCGCTTTGGAGGCATCTTCGCCAAACGGTTCGAGCCTGATCTCACCGACGATCGCATCGAGGGCATCCGAGGGCTCATGGACATCTGGTACCAGGAGACCACTGGGGGCGAAGCCAGCGAGACCGAAGTCTGTGGCGGCCATGCCCACGCTGCCCTCGACGGCCTCGCCCGAGATCGAGATGCTCGCATGCTCGTCATGTCGCGCACGAGCAAGGGCTCGATTCAGCAGGCCCTCATCGGCTCTCGTGTGCAGCAGATCGCCCAGAACCCGCCCTGCCCCCTCGCCGTAGTGCACCCACAAGGGCCGCCCATGAAGCGGGGCATGCACATCGCCGTGGCCACCGACTTTTCAGAGGCCAGCATCTCCGCCATCCGGTACGCCGCCCACCTTGCGGCGAAGACCGACAGCACGCTGTCGCTGGTGCACTGCACCTTCATCCCCGCCTCGGAGAACGGCAGCTTCGACGATGTGCAGGAGCAGGCCCTGGGCACCCTCACCGAGCTGTGCACCCGAGAGCTTGAGATGATCCGCGCTGCGGTGTGGTCCGACCACCTCGGCCTGCAGATCGACCTGCACGTGCGCACCGGCCGGGCCATCGACATCTTGCTGGAGTTCGACCAGGAGATGGGGGTGGATCTCATGGTGGTGGGTCAGACAGGGCAGGCCTCCACCCTCGGTGCGCTCTTGGGGAGCGTGCCGCGTCGCTTGCTTCAGCAGACCGTCGGGCACCTCGTCATCGTGCCCAGGTTCTGAGGCACGGTCATGGACACCCCCAGCTCGGCACAGTGCATCGACCGGGTGCTGGTGGCCACAGATCTGTCACCGGCGAGCAACGCGCTCTATGCCGCTGCGCGCGATCTGCTCTGCCCAGGCGGCACAGTGCACCTCGTGCACGTGCTCGATCCCGCAGAGTCGCTGTGGTCGGCGCTGGTCCGAGACTACAGTCCGGAAGGCATCGAAAAGCAGATGTTGATCCAGGCGGAGTCGGCGCTGCTCGATCTCGACCCGTCAGGGCAACCACTGCCCACACTCGAAGCGCACATCATGGTGGGGCACCCTGCGGCGCAGATCGCCAGCCAGGCCGAGGCCGTGGGTGCAGATTTGATCCTCGTGGGGGCAGCCCGAGGCGAGGGCGTGCTTCAGGGGATCCTGGGCCATGTGGCCGACGAGGTGCTGCGACGGACGCGGTGCCCGACGATGGTGATCCCCGTGGGGGTCAAAACAGCTCGACCTCACCTGTAGCTGTATCTGTGTACTCCCCTCCGAGGCCCCGATATTCCTGATGCGCAGAGAGCACCCGGCGGGCCAGCTCGACGCTGACGCCCTCGGCGAATTTCACGCCCATTTCATCTTCAGAGGACCACATCACTCGAGCTGTGGCGATCCCGTGGCCCTCGAACTTGATCTCCACATCGTGGCCGCTCTCGATGGCCGGGAGCAGACGTAATCGAGCACCGTGGGGAGACAGATCTCGCACGCGGCTCGTCATCTCCTTGCCCTCGCGGGTCACCACGACCTCCAGATCCAGCTCCAACCTGTCGTCCTCTCGACGATCCTTTGCGTCGGAGCTGTTGAGATCCTGAATCATCTGCATCAACTGCTCGGTGAGGTGCACAGCAGAGCACTTCAGCTGCGAGCTGGCGCACAGGCTGAGGTTGGCGTTGTCCTGATCTTCGCTGAGATCGTGATTGAGCGCCTCGACGAGACCGGCACACTGACGAGCGGCTTCAGCTGCCTCCATGGAGCGCTTCGCAATGGTGCGCGTGTGGGCATCTTGAGTATCGGTGGCGCGCCTGATCTCGACGATGGTGCCCTGAAGCGCAGTAGAGATCGTACCCATCTCCACGCTGGACTCACCTACACGGGCCACACCAGCCTCAAAAGCCGCGAGGCTGTTGTTGATCAGCTCAGTGGCCCCGGTGATGCGCTTCGACAACGCCCGCACCTCATCGGCCACCACACCGAATCCCTTGCCGGCCTCCCCTGCCCGCTGGGCCTCGATGCTGGCATTGAGGGCCAACATCGTGGTCTGGCGGCTGATCGCCTTGATGGTGGTCGTGGCTTCGTTGACATCGGCGATACGGGCCATCAGCTCTTCTGCATGCGTGCGGTTCGCAGAGGCCTCGTCGGCCGCACGGTGGATCAACTCTTCTGATTTGACGGCCTGGCTGACGATGTCGGACATCGATTCTGTGAAGGCCTGCATGCTCGCCTCGCTCTCGGCAATGAGATCTCGAGCCTGGTTTGAGCTAGTCTCTGCACGCACAGCACGCTGGATGGATTGCTCGGTGGACTCCACCACGCCAATGGAGGATGCCTCCACAGTCTCCATGGAGTAGCTGAGCTGCTGCATGAGGGTGAAGACGTCTTTTTCAAGGAATTTGAGCACCTTGAGCACCCGCATGCGGTACTGCATCACGCTGCGCATGGTCTCTTCGTACTCTGCGTTGATCTCAGATACAGCCTCAGATGGCGCAATCATGACGGGCGCTTCGACTTCGAGTGACGTCGGGACGGCCTCCTGGCGCAGCCCCCACTGCGCGGCGAGCCAGCCCGCACCCAACCCGACACAGGCAGCACCCAGCCATACAGGGCCCATGATGAATGCCCCCACGCATCCAACCACCCAGCCCCCAAAAATAGCTTTTTGATTTTGCACACTTCACCCCTCATTTGAGTGAGCTCTTCATCTTTCATCGGCGGCTTGATGACATGAATGAACTCACCCCAGTACACATGACTGCCCATGCAGCCCATGCCGAGAAACCGCTTCCCCTGAAGCCCCCGTCTCCCCACACTTTGCAACCATCACCATGCCCTGAGACACATGTCTCAACACAATGGGTCATCGATGACCTTGGGGGTAGCCACTTTGAGTCACACACACTCACTCATACACAGCCTTTTCGCTGTTTTCTTGGTGTTGTCAGGTCACAGCGCCATGGCCCAGATCAGCCCCTACCCCACCCCGACACCGGCGCCCTGGCCCGCCACAGGGTTTCAGCGGGGCATGGTCTATTCGTCGTGGGATGGCAGCTATCCGCACCGAGAGGCGTGGTCCGAGCACCTCGATCGGTTCGAACAGTTGGGGATCACCTGGCTCGAAGTGATGACCTTCGCCGAGCAACCCGACATCAATGCGCCACAGATCAGGACCATGCCACCGAGCCGATGGCCCTCGGCCTTTGTCACCGAGGCCCGAGCCCGCGGGTTCAAGATACTACTCAAGCCCCATGTCTGGTCCCGGCAGTTCTATGATGGCTCGAAACGCTGGCGGGGGAGTATTCAGCTGCCCGACGACGCAGCCTATGCACAGTGGTTTGCTCAATATGAGCAGTTCATCCTCGCCGAAGCCCGCCTGGCAGCGCAGCACGGTGTGGAGATGTTCTCGGTGGGCCTCGAGTACGTGGAGATCACCCGCACGCAAGGCCCCCGCTGGCGCAACCTAGTGAAGAAGATCCGCGCAGTGTACCCCGGCCTGCTCACGTACAGCGCCGACGGCAATCACGAGGCCGCCCACGTGGACTTCTGGGACACCCTCGACGTGATCGGCGTGAACGCCTACTTCCAGATCAGCAAGACACCGAGCCCCACCCTGGAGATCATGCGCCAGGGCTGGCAGCCACACGTACAACGCCTCAAAGCCCTCTCCGAGAAGTGGGCCCGCCCCATCGTCTTCACCGAGGCGGGCTTCGCCAGCACCGCCGATGCCCCGGTACAGCCCTGGCAATGGCCATCGAAGACCGCCGCTCCGGATCTCGAAACGCAGCGTCGTGGATACGAGAGCCTGTTCGAAGCCTGCACTGGGCAGAAATGGTGTCAGGGTGTGTTCTTGTGGAAATGGTACGAGGTGCCCGAGAAAGACACCCCGCATGGGGTGGATTACACCCCCAGAGACAAGCCCGCCGAGCATGTCTTGAAGCGCTGGTACCGTCGAGAAAGCCAGTGAGCGCCTCTGGCCATCCACTGTGACCACAATGCCCCACCTCTGCTGACCCCACCACGCATCAAATCCCCTCTGCGCCAACGACTCACAGTGTGGCACATTAAGTGCTTTAAATACTTCGACCTGCTCAAGGTGATGGATGGACCCCCTGGCGCCGCACGGCGCGAGAGGTTGTGTGATGATGAGATGGCTCTCTTTTCTCGTGTTGCTCGCTGCCCTGACGGGGTGTGACGACGGTGGTGGTGTGTCCACGCCGGACTGGGCACCGTTCCCAGCGGACGTCAGCGGCCCTGATGCCCTGGTCACTGATGGCACCCTCCCTGAAGATCCAGACGCCGAGGCCGCTACAGACGGCGCGGTGATGCCCGATGGGGGTGATCTCGACATGGAGGCGCCTGCCGACGGCGATGTTTCTGACGCAGAGATCCCCGATGCAGAGATCGCAGACGCCGAGGTGCCGGATGCTGATCCCAATGCACCGTTGCTCGCAGTCACCGAGCCTCAGGCAGGGGCCTTCATCGCCACTGCAGAGTTCACCGTGAGCGGCACCGCCCGCGCAGCCATGGCGGGCGACGCAGTCACGGTGACCCTCGACGGGGTCCAGCTGCCTGTGAACGATGACGCCTTCGAAGCGGTCATCGAGCGCCCCGACGGGCCGCACGTGCTGGCCTTCGTCGCCGAGGCCAACGGCTTCGAGACCCGCGTCGACGTGCCCATCACCGTCGACACCCGAGCACCGCGGGTGGTCATCACCGACCCACAAGCGGGGGCACGCCTGATCCGCGACGTCATCGACCTCACCGGCACCGTCGACGAAGACGGCGTGCGGGTGCAGGTGGGCGACATTGTTGCTGACGTGGGACCCGAGGGCTTCGTCGCCCGAGGGGTACAGCTCGCCGAGGGGGCCAACGAGATCGTCGTCGTGGCGACGGATCAGGCGGGCAACCAGGGCACCGCGAGCGTGCAGGTCGACGTCGACATCACCCCACCATCGATTCAAATCGACACACCCGAAGACGGCACCCTGCTCCAAAGAGAGGCAATCGACGTCTCAGGTCGGGTCAACGGCGAGGATGTGGTGCAGGTCGAGGTGGACGGCGCCGCCGTGGAGGTGGCCGCAGATGGCACCTTCACCCGTGAGCTGATCCCCCTCGAAGAGGGCCGGAACATCATCAGCGCCGCAGCCACCGACGGTCACGGCAACGTCGCCGTAGCCCAGATCGCCGTCATCCGGGACACCTCGCCGGCGACGATCCGCATCGAGACCCCGAAAGACGGCGACGTGCTCACCTCGACCCAGGTCGACGTGGCCGGTGTCTGCAACGACCTGATCACTGGGGTCACGGTGAACGAAGACGACCTGCGGGTGTGGGTAAACGGGGTCGAGGCCCAGGTGCTCAACCGCACCTTCGTGCTGCCCGACCTGCTTCTGCAGCGCGGGCCCAACGTCATCACCGTCGAGGCCGAGGATCGCACGGGGAACCGCTCGAGCCAGAGCATCCGCGTCCGGGTGGACGATCAAGCGGGCCAGCGCATCGTGAGCTTGTCGGGGAACGGCCAGCGCGTGCGGGTGGGCGACGAGACGGAGCGTCCCCTTGTGGTGTCACTGCTCGACGCCAACGGCAACCCCGTGGCCAACGCCCCGGTGAGCTTCGCCGTGAGCCGCGGTGAGGGCGCCGTGGTGGCCTTCCCCGAGCGGGGCCGCGAGGTGCAGGTGCGCACCGACGACAACGGCCTTGCCTCGGTGACCTTCGCCCCGGGCCGCCGCGCAGGGGCCGGCAGCCACCGCGTCACCGCCACGGCGCCGGGGTATGTGGGCAAGGTCGAGTTCTGCACCAGCGTCATCGCCCACACCGCTCACCGCATCTCCATGGTGAAGGGCGACGCGCAAGAGGGCGCCACCCGCGCGGCGCTGCCTGATCCCTTCGTGGCCCTGGTGGTGGATCAGTGGGGCAACCCGGTCTCCGGCGTAGAGGTCACCTTCGAGGTGATGCAGGGCGACGGTCAGATCGTCGACAGCCCCCGCCGCGTGGTCACCACGGACGCCGACGGCTTGGCCATGGCCACCCTCACCCTCGGCGGCGCCGGGTTGCACACCGTGAACGCCCGCTTCGAAGGCCTAGAGGGCGATCCTGCAACCTTCCAAGCGACGGCTCTGGTGCCCGGACCCCGGGACACCACCCGCCTTGTGGGCCAGGTGCTCGACAATGAAGAGCAGCCTCTGCCCAACGCCACCGCCTGGGTGCGCCTGCCCGACGGGCCCATCATCAGCAGCTTCGCCGACGAGGCGGGGCGCTTCTTGCTCGAGGGCGTGCCCGTGGGCCCGGTTCACCTCGTGGTGGACGGCAGCACCACCCGCCGCGAGGGCTCGTGGCCCAGCATCCAGTACGATCTGACCACAGTGGCCGGGGTGGACAACACGGTGGGTCGGCCCATCTTCTTGCCCCGGAACGATCTCGGCAGCGCCCGGATCGTGGGCGGCGACGCCGACACCACCCTCACCATCGACGGCGTGCCCGGGGCGGAGATGACTGTCTTCGCCAACAGCGTCACCTGCCCCGACGGCGGCAACACCTGCCAACTGATGTGGTCTCAGGTCCGCGGTGAGCGCGTGCCCGATCCGCCGCCTCTGGGCTCGAACTTCTCCCTGGTCTGGACGGTGCAGCCCCCGAACGTGCGCTTCGATCCGCCCGCTCGGGTGTGCATCCCCAACGAGGGCTGGCCCGTGGGTCAGCAGCTCGAGATCTTCTCCTTCGATCACGATCTCGCCGACTGGGTGGGCCTGGGCACCGCCACGGTGACCGCCGACGGCACCAAGGCCTGCACCGACGAAGGCTTCGGCCTGCGCAAGTCGGGCTGGGGCGGTGCGCCGCCGCCGCCGCCGCCGCCGAGCTGCGTGGGCAGCTGTGACGACGGCAACCCCTGCACCAGCGACAGCTGCCAGGACGGCAACTGCGTACACGATCCCATCGACGGCGGCAGCTGCGACGACGGCTCGGGCTGCAGCAGCCGCGAGTGCCAGATGGGCAACTGCGTCACCCTTGAGCAGCAAGAAGACGGCACGGAGTGTGACGACAACAGCATGTGCACCGAGGGTGACACGTGTCAGGGCGGCGACTGCGTCGGCGAGGAGATCGAGTGCGGCGACGAGAACGACTGCACCGAAGACACCTGTGATCCGGCGGCGGGCTGCCGCAACGAGCCCCGGGTGGGCGCCGAGTGCGACGATGGCGATCTCTGCACCGAGAACGATCAGTGCAACGCCGAGGCGGCCTGTGAAGGCACCACCAAGGAGTGTGAGCAGGACGAGAACGAGTGCGACGAGCACGTCTGTGACGAGAACACTGGCGAGTGCACCCCGGAGCCTCGAAACGAGGGGGAGCGCTGCGGCGACGAGGCGGACGAGGATCAGTGCGGGGTCTACGAGTGTCAGCCCGACGGCACCTGCGCTCCGCCCCCCGGCGAGCCCTCGACGAACGGTCAAGAGTGTGACGACGAGGACATCTGCACCGAGAACGACATGTGCCAGGACGGCGAGTGCAAGGGCGAAGACGTGGAGAGCCGCGACTGGCTCGACCGCAACCGCCTGGGCTTCGAGCTGAAGGTGCCCAGCAACGTCGTCGCCCGCTGCAACAGCTTCATCAACCGGATCCCCGGCCTCGGGGGCGTGAAGTTCAAAGAGGCGACGGTGGATGGCCGCGCCCGGGTGAAGGACTGCTGCGACCCGGATCGAGGCATCGTCGATTTGGGCCGCAAAGAGCTCAGCGCCCGGTTCACTCTGCGCATGAAGACCGGCGACATCCCCATCGGCCCGTGGTTCATCAGCATCGACGGCATGTTCGACTTCGGCATCGCCCGAGGGGGCATCTTCGGCGACGTGGGCCCATTCTGGGACGGCGAGTTCACCATCCTGGGAGAGCTGGGCCGCCGCATCTCGGAGTGCGAGGGCGACAACTGCTTCTTCGGATCCGGCGGCGGCCGCGCCCGCCTGGGCATCAAGCTGGTGCTCGAAGCATTCGCGTGCATCGGCACCCCGCTCTTCGGAGACTTCTGCAGAGGACTCACCTTCGCCCCGGCCATCATCCGCGTCGAAGCCGGGGCCCGCATCACCTACAACAAATCATCGTGTGACTCCGGCATAGGTTTCTGCGGCTATCTGGGCCGCGTCATCTTCCAGTTCGAGCTGTCGCTCAGCTCGCCGGGCAGCAACAAAATCCTGTTCCAGAGACAGGTCTACGACGGCTTTGGGAACTGTTGACATGTCGATCAAGCAACTCGCACTCTGCACCGCCCTGGCGGCGGCCTTCGCCGGCACCGCCTCGAGCACCGCCTCTGCCGAGCCCCGGAGCTACCCGCTGCCCTACACCGTACGGGCCGTGAGCAATGCCCCCATGGCGAGCGGCTTCTATCTGCGCATGGACGCGCAGCAGATGTCCGTGCCCCTGAGCGACTTCGTCAGTCAGTCGGGCAAGCTCGACGCCGACGCGGCCATGAGCAACCTCTTCAAGGGCTTCGTCGATCGCGACGCCGTGGCCGTGGGCCGCTGGCTCGACCGCCGGCAAATGACCGGCACCGCCGCAGACGCGGTGAACACCTACCGAGAGGCCTTCAACAACTTCGAAGGTGTGCGCATCGAGCGCCGCGTCGCCGTGGGCGATCACGTGCTCTTTGTCTGGTCGGTGGACAAAAAGAACGCCGAAGGCAAGGGCCGCCGCTGGCTGCGTGCCTTCGCCGTGAGCCAAGTGGGCGGCCGCTGGAAGGGGGAGCTGGTCACCTCGAACCGGGCCCTCGATCTCATGATCCTCGACGCCCTGAGCGCAGAGCGCATGTTCCCCGAGCGCTTCGCGAGCCAGCAGGCCCCGCAAGGCAGCCACAGCCTGTCGATCGCCACGGGGGTGGCCCTGGAGTTCACCGGAGTGAGCTTGAGCTACGACGCCACGGTGGAGTCGCCGCCCTCGGATGATCCGCGCCTGCAGATGTTCAGCACCCTCGCCGGGGCGCTGCGCGACGGCGACATGCCCGGTTTCGCCCAATACCACGACACCGAGAGCATGAAGCGCCTCGAGCACCGCATCCAAAACGCCACGGAGCACATGCGGGGCTGGATGCAGTTCAACGGCCAGGGCCGCCACGTCCTGGGCCTCGCCGGTGGCGCACCGGACGGCCCAGGTGAGCTGTCGGTGATCTTCTACGCCGAGGGGCCCCAGGGCCCCGACGCGGAGCGCCTCGTGCGCTGGAGCTGGTTTCGCCGGTTCCCCCGAGCGGGCTGGCGACCGGTGAACTTCATGTACTTCGACACCCTCGACGAGTTGCTCGACAAGGCGGCCTTCCCCAAGACGGCCCCGGCCTTCTCCACCGCATTCCGAGGGGCTTCCCGGGGGGTGACTCGATGAGACGACTGAAGCTCACGGGGGCTTTGGCCCTGGCCAGCACCATGCTGATGTGCGCCTTCGCCGCGGCGCAGCCCAACGTGGTGCCCCCTGATCCGCCACAGAACTACCCGCTCGACGAGCGGTGCACGGTGAACATCCTCAACCGCACGGCGCCGGTGAACGCCCACGGCGGCTTCGTGCTGCCCAACGTGCCCGTGGATCGCGGCCTCTACCGGGCACGGGTCATCTGCGAGCGGAACGGCGTGCTCCTGCGCGGGCAGTCCGATCTGCTCACCCTCGAGCCCAACGCCGAGACCAAGGTCGGCTTGGTGGACTTCACCCGGCAGATCCCGGTGCCTCAAGCGCTCTACCTCCACACAGCCGACGGCCGCGACACCCTCACCGAGGTGGGGGAGACGGTGGATCTCGTGCTGCTGGGTCGAGTAGCCCCTGGCGGCGTGCTTGAAGGTCAGGTCGACGCCGGTGGCCTCGTGCCCCTCGATGGCGCCATCAACGGTACGATCTACATCTCGAGCAACCCCGAAGTGGCCACGGTGGACGACACCGGCCTGGTGACTGCCGTGAGCCGAGGCCGCGTGAACATGATCGCGGTGAACGAAGGCCGCGTAGTGGCGGTGGAGATCGAGGTCGACATCCCCGACGACCGTGATCTCGACGGGCTGCCCGACGCTTTTGAAATCAGAAATGGCCTCAACCCGGATGATCCCGCCGACGCAGCCCTCGATCTCGACGGTGATGGTCTGAGCAACCTCGACGAGTTCCTCGCGGGCTCGAGCATCAACACCGCAGACACCGACGGCGACGGCCTGCTCGATGGCGCCGAGGCGGCTCTGGGCACCTCCCCCGTACGGGCCGACACGGACGACGACGGCCTGCTTGATGGCGACGAGCAAGCCCGCGGCACCAACGCGACGGTGGCCGACACCGATGGTGACGGCATCGCCGACGGCGCCGAGGTGGACGCGGGCCTCGATCCCACGGTGGCCGACGAGACCACCACGGTGACAGGCCAGGTCCTCAGCCCCGATGGCGCCGCCGTAGAGGGCGCGGTGGTCATCGTGGCCCGGACCTATGTGACCAACACCGACGCCGACGGCACCTTCAGCATCGACTTCGTGCCCACGAACCGGCGCCTCAAGGCTCAGGTGCGCTACATCGAAGACGGCGAGGCCTTCGACGGCACCGCCTCTGCAGCGAACCCGACCCCCTTCGGGGTCACCGACTTCGGCACCATCAACCTGCGCCCCGTGCTCAACGCCGTGGGCGGGCAGGTGCTCAGCCCCCGGGGTGAGCCCGTCGTGGGGGCCCACGTCAGGGTCACCGTCGACGGCGAGACCCGCACCGGGCACACCGATCGCGGCGGCCTCTATCTGATCCGTCAGGTCCAGGAAGGCGAGGTCACAGTCGTGGCCACGGATCCCGACACGGGTCTGCGGGGCTTCGCCGAAGGCACCCTCGCCGCGGACGAGGCCCTCACCGTAGATGTGCAGCTCTCCGCTTCGGGCACCTTCGAAGGCCAGGTCTACGCCCAGGACGGCCAGCCTGTAGGCGAGGGCATCTCGGTGATTTTGCGCGGCCCCATCGGCGCCGAGACCACCACCGATGCCCTGGGTCGCTACCGCTTCGATTTCGTGCCCCTCGGGCGATACAGCCTCGAGGCTTTCGATGACGCCGGAGCCCGTGGCCGCACCACCGCAGCGATCAGCAACACCAACCAGATCATCGACGCGCCCATCAGCTTCCTCGGCGCTGGGCAGATCGTCGGCCGGGTGGAGTCCGGCGCGGGCGCCCCGGCGCCAGGCGTGCAGCTGGTCGTGGTCGCTCAGGGGGCCTTCGAAGCCACCCTCGAGGGCGTCTCCGACGCAGAAGGTCGGTTCCAGTTCGACGGGCTCCCCGTGGGCCCTGTGGAGATCTCCGCCATCGATCCCGACTCCGGCCTCGCCGGCGTCGTGGCCACCACCCTCGACTTCAACGGCGACACCGCCGAGGTGGTGATCACCCTGAGGGCGGCGGGCAGCCTCGTGGGCACGCTCTACACCGCCCCCATCGGCGGCGCCCGTCAGCCCGCCCCCGGAGGCTCGATCACGCTGCAGCCCTCCGGGCGCACCGCTGCCACCGACGCCACAGGGCGCTTCCGCTTCGACGGGGTGCCCCTCGGGGCCTACACGCTCGTGGGGGCCCTCGGCGCTGATCGCGGCCACGGCGTGGCCAACGTCGACCTGCCCGACGGTGAGAGCGAGACCGAAGTACAGCTGCTCGGCCTCGGCGAGGTGCAGATCCGCGTGCTCGACGGGGGCGGTGCGCCGGTGCAAGGCGCCCACCTGACCCTCAACTCGGCGGTGCCCTTCGAAGGGGCCGCATTCGATCAGATCCTCAACGGATTCACCGACGCCGACGGCGTCGACACGCTCCCCGGCGTACTCGCTGGGCCCTTCACCGTGCAGGCCGTCGACGCCCTCAACGGCCTCACAGGTCAGGTGAACTCCAGCGTGCTCCCTGGTGAGCAGGTGGCCCTCACCGTGCGCCTTGAAGGCGCCGGCGCCATCGTGGGCCAGACCCTCGCCCCCGACGGCGCCACCCCAGTGCCCAACCTCACCGTGACGGTGCTCTCTGCCGATCGCCGCAGCGAGCGCACGGTGACCAGCGATGCCACTGGTCGATTCCGGTTCGACCTGCTGCCTGTTTCTGGCTCGCCCTATGTGCTGCAGGCCTTCGACAACTTCGGCGCCCTGCGGAGCGAAGCTGGTGATCTTCAGCTCGCCGGCCACGGTGATGAGATCACCCAGGATCTGGTGCTCGGCGGCACCGGCTCGATCTACGGGCTGGTCTTCCAGCCCGACGAGACCCCCGCAGCGGGGGTGCGCGTCACCGTGGAGAGCGATCAGCTCGGCAGCCCGCTGCGCTATGCCACCACGGACGCCGCTGGGGCCTACCGCGTCGACGGGGTGCCTGAGGGGGCCTTCGTCGTCACGGCGAGCAACCTCGCCGCCCGCCGGGCCGCCACGGCCTCGGGCAGCATCGACGAAGACGCCGCCGAGGTGGAGATCGATCTCACCCTCGAAGAGGACATCATCCCACCGCCTCCGGGGGACAACCCGGTCATGGCCCGCCTGGAAGACGCCAGCCGCTACCCCTGGACCATCCGCCAGGACGGCAGCAGCGAAGACGGCCTGAACCGCGTGTTCCTGGGCAATGGTGCCGAGCGCCGTGGCGCCCTGGAGCTGGCGGTGCGCATCGCCGGTGGAGTGCAGTTCCTGCCCTTCACCGCCCGGGGCGGCCGCTTCGAGCTCGACGGTCGTCAGGTGGTGCTTCCTGGCACCGCCCTGGGCGATCTGCAGGTGAGCCGGAAGCTCTATGTGCCCGTGGACGGCTACTTCGTCCGAGCCCTGGAGCAGTTCGAAAACACCGGCGACGAGGCCATCTCCGTCGATGTGCGGCTGCAGAGCCACTACGACTTTGTGAACCGGGTCCGAGATGGCTTCACCTTCCAGGAAACCGCCCGGGTGGTCCGGGACGACAACGGCGACGTGACCTACACCGCCGCGGATCGCTGGGTGGCCCTCGACGACGAGCTCGACATCGATCCGTTCCTCGTCTTCAACCTGCCGTCGGTGGCCCACGTGCTCCATGGCGGCGCAGCGGAGAACAGCGTCCTCCCCGCTGAGGGCAGCCACACCATCTTCGAAGACGGCTCGAGCACCCTCGAGACCCAGTGGCTCCGCATCGACGTGCCCGCAGGCGCCACGGTCTCCCTCGTGCACTTCGCCGCTCAGCGCGCCAGCCACGATGGCGCTCAGGCTGCGGCGAGCCGTCTGGCGCAGCTGCCCCCGGAGGCCCTCGCCGGCCTCACCGAAGAAGAGCGCGGTCAAATCGTCAACTTCGATCTCGGCGCCCCTGTAGATCTCGAGCCGCTCCCCGCCATCGACGGCGTCATTGAAGGGCACGCCCTCGAAGGCGACGGCGCCCCGGCCCCCGGAGGCGGGATCAACTTCAAGAGCGCTCACCCGATCTTCGACCGCACGTGGCGGGTCATCAGCGCTCTGGGCAGCAGCGACGAGCCCGCGGCCTTCACCTTCGTGGGAGAAGCCGGCCGCGGCGGTCGGCCAGTGCCTGTGGCCGACTTCGAACTCTGGGGCGAGCACCCCCAGTCGAGGCTGGAGTCCCCTCGCATTCGGGCCAGCTTCCCCGAAGAGTCTTCCACCGCCTCCGCCGACGTGATCTTCGAAGGCACGGGCCGCCTCACCGGTGAAGTCCGCCGCGCCGGCGGTGACGTCGCCAGCGTCGGGCAAGTGGAGATCAGCGGCGACGCCATCGAGCGCCCGCTCCGGACCGCCATCGCCATCGACGGCCGCTACAGTCTCGGCGGCCTGCCCCCGGGCAACTACGGGCTCCTCGCTGAGGTCCCGATCCCAGGCGGCACCCCGGTGAGCGGCAGCGGCGAGGGCCGGGTCTTCATCGAGCAGGCCACCACGGTGAACATCACCCTGGTGCCCACCGGGGGGATCACGGGCTTTGTGCTCGACGGGGGCGGCAACCCCGCCATCGACGTGCAGCTTCGCCTGCGCGGCCCCGACAACTTCCGACGCGATGGGGCCTCCGACACTGGCGGGCGCTACGCCTTCCTCGACCTGCCCGTGGGCGACTACACGATCGAGGCCTTCGAGCCCCGGACCGGGGTGGCGTCGACGGTGGAGATCAACATCGACGAAGGTGGCGCCATCGAGCGCAACATCGATCTCGTGGCCATCGGCCGCGTACACCTTACTGCCGTCTACCCCGACGGGCGCCGGGCCATCGAGGCGCCGATCCAGATTCAGCGGGCCCTGCTCGGGCCCTTCTTCCGCAGCGCGGGCGCGACCAACGGCCAGGGTGAGCTCACCCTCGAGGGGATCCCCCTCGGCGGGTTCCAGATCCGCGCCCTGCACCCCGGTGGCGGCAACCTCGCCGGTCTGGTGGAAGGTGCCATCGAGGCCCATGATCAGAGCCTCGACCTCACAGTGGAGATCCCTGAAGATCTGCCCCCTGAGGTGGCCCTCCTGGCACCTCAGTCCGGGGCCTTCCTCGAAGGCACCCAGCTGGGGCTGCGGGCCGAGGCCTCAGACGATCTTCGGGTGGTTCGGGTGGAGTTCCTGGTGAACGGCCTGCCCGTGGCCACCGACTCCGCGGCGCCCTACACCCAGACCTGGGTGCTGCCTCAGGGCGCCCCGGGTGATCTCACCCTCGTCGCTCGAGCGGTGGACTCCGGTGGCAACCAGACCGACTCCGAGCCGGTCATCCTCACCCGCGTCGATGACGACACCCCGCCGGTGGTGGCCATCGCGGCGCCCTTCGAAGGCGCCGAGCTCACCGTGGGCGCGCCCTTCACGTTCACCGCCACCGCCACCGACGACGTCGCCGTTGAGGTTGTGCGGTTCTACGTGGGCGATGTCGAAGTCGGCACCGATGACACCCTGCCCTACCGCGTGCAGGCGGTGATCCCCCCGAACACGGTGCCGGGGCCGCAGGACCTGCGCGTCGTCGCCGAAGATCGAGCCGGCCTCACCACCGAAGCCACTGTGGGTGTGGTGATCCGCGCCGACGAGCCACCGGTCATCGAGCTGGTCGCCGGACCAGAGCCCAACGGCACCGTCGTCGAGGGCACCCCAGTCACCTTGGAGGTCGACGCCACCGACGACGTCGGTGTGGTGGTGGACGTGCTCTTCGATGGCGAGGTGGTGGCCACCCGCAGTCAGGCCCCCTTCCGCTTCACGCCCCCGGCGCCGGCCACGGCCGATGGCGCACCCCGAGCCCTCGAGATCACGCTGCGGGCCACCGACACCGCGGCGCAGACCGCAGAGCTCGTGATCCCCGTGCAGGTCACCGTCGACCAGCCGCCTCAGGTGGTGATCACGGCCCCTGCAGCGGAGGCCGAGTTCGTCGAGGGCACCACGATCACCGTCACCGCCGACGCCGAGGATGATCTCGCCGTAGCAGAGGTGATCTTCGACTTCGGCAACGGGCTGCAAATCACCGACGACACCCCGCCCTACACCGCCACGGCCCCCATGGAGTCTGGCGATGCCGGGCCCACGCCCATCATCGTCACCGCTGTGGACAGCTTCGGTCAGCGCACCGACGAGACCCTCACGGTGATTCGGCTCGATGACGAGACGCCCCCCACAGGGGCCATCGTGAGCCCGGCGGACGGCGCCAGCCTCGCCCTCGGGGCCACGGACGTGATCTTCGTCTTCGGCAAGAACAACCGCGGCGACGTGCTCACAGAGGTGGATCTCGACGACGACGGCAACAACGACTCGCTCCTGCAGATGCAGGTCATCGCCGCCCGGGCCATGATCAGCGCCCTCGATCTCACGAGCACGCAGGTGGCTCTGGCCACCTACGACGTGAACGCCCGGGTCGATCAGAGCTTCAGCCAGGGCCGGGACACTCTGGACACTGCCCTGGCCCTCATCCCCGAGGGCCAGATCAGGTTCGGCGCGATCCCCGAGCGGGGCATCAACGCCGCGGTGGCCCACGCCATCGGTGTCGAAGGCAACCGCACGGCGGCCCCGGTGATCTACCTCTTCGCCGCCGACGACGATGACTTCGACATCGACACCAGCGCCGCCGAAGAGGCCGGGGTGATCGTGCACACGGTGCTCACGGGCGACGCCATCGAACGCGGTGAGCTGCGAGAGGCCGCCGAAGACACCGGTGGGCGCTTCAACCGTCTGAACTCACCTGAAGACGTCGACGCCCTCGTGGACAGCGTGCTGGTGAGCGCCGACGCGCTGCGGGCCACCATCGAAGCCGACGACGACGTCGCCGTGCGCCGCGTGACGCTCCGAGCCACCAGCGCCGACGGCGCCGTGCAAGAGACCGGTCGAGCCTTCGAGGCGCCTTATGAGTTTGCTCTGGGCTTGCCCCCGCTTCCTGGGGCCACCGAGATCACTCTCCGTGGAGAGATCGCCGACTACAGCGACACCCCCGCCTTCACAGATCCGGTGACGGTGACGGTGCTGCCGGACAACGCCGCCCCCATCCTCCTCGCCGCGGTGCCCGCCAAGGGTGTACCCGGCGACGAGATCACGCTCCAAGGCCGCTTCTTCTCCGCGACGCCCGCAGACAACACGGTGCGCTTCGGCGACGTCGCGGCCGAGGTGCTCAGCGCCAGCAAGATCGCCCTCGTGGTCCGCGTGCCCGAAGGGGCGCAGACCGGGGGCATCACCGTGGAGGCCGACGGCGAGATCTCCGGGCCCCTGCGCTTCGGTCTCGATGTCGACGCGGACGGCGCGGACGACGAGGAAGAGGCAGCCCTGGGTACCGATCCGAACAACCCCGACACCGACAGTGACGGCCTGCTCGACGGCGACGAGGTGCCCAACGGCGCTGATCCCCTCGACGCTGACACGGATGATGACGGCATGTCCGATGGCTTCGAGGTGCAGTACGACCTGAACGTCACCGAGGCCGGTGACGAGATCATCGACCACGATCGGGACAACCTCACCTCGCTCGAAGAGTTCAACCTGGGCACGAACCCCCGCGATCCGGACACCGACGACGACCTGCTCGACGACGGCGAAGAGGTACAGGCGGGATCGGACCCCCTCGACGAGGACTCCGATGACGGAGGCACCCTCGATGGCTTCGAGGTCCTCGAAGACGGCACGAACCCCCTCGACGGCGCCGACGATGTGCCTCGAGTCGACCTGCCCTATAGCCTGAACGACGGGAACAACTACCTCTGGGACGTGCAGGGCACCGGGGCGATCCGCAACGGCACCAGCGACGCCTACGACTTCGGCCTGAACCTCGAGATCAACGGCGCCCGGTTCCCCACTTTCCAGGTGGCCATCGTGGAAGATGATCGCGAGCTCTCCATGGGCCCCTGGGCCATCTCCGGCCTGGTGGTCCGCCGCAAGATTTTCGTGCCCGAGGGCGAGGCCTTCGCCCGGTTCCTCGAGGTGGTGGAAAACCCCGGCGACGAGCCCGTGAGCGCCACCCTCGAGGTGAACACCAACCTGGGCTCCGACGGCAACACCGTGCTCGTGGCCACGAGCTCGGGTGACGCCACGTTCGATCTCACCGACGGCTGGCTCACCACCGACGATGCCTCGAACGGCGGCGGTGATCCATCGATGGCCCACGTCTTCGCCGGCACCAACGGGCGCCTGGAGCCGAGCGCGCTGAGCCTTGACCGCGACAACATCAACTACACGTTCCCGCTGGAGCTGGCCCCTGGCGAGCGCGTCATCGTGATGCACTTCGCCGCCCAGAACCTGAACCGCGAGACGGCCCTCACCTCGGCGCAGACCCTTCAGGCGCTTCAAGGCAGCACGCTCGCCGGACTCACCGCCGACGAGCAGGACGAGATCGCCAACTTCTTCGCCTTCGCGGACGCGGATGGTGACGGTCTCTCCGACGCCCGGGAGCTGGAGCTGGGCACAGGCGTGAACACCCCCGACACCGACGGCGACGGCCTGCTTGACGGCTTCGAGTTCCGTTATGGCCTTGACCCGCTGGTGCCCCAGGCTGCCGACACCGACACGGATGGCGACGGTCTGCCCGATCTCGGGGAGCAAGCGCGCAACGCAGATCCCACCGATCGCGACTCTGACGACGACACGCTGGAGGATGGCTTCGAGGTGGACACCTCGGGCACCGAGCCCGCGCTCTTCGACACGGACGGCGACGGCATTGATGACGGCACCGAGTGGGCCGGCCCCACGGATCCCACTGTGGCCGACACCGACGGCGACGGCCTGCTCGATGGCGAAGAGGTCAACCGGTACCGCACGGATCCGAACGACCCCGACACTGATGGTGACGGCATGCCTGATGGCTTCGAGATCGAATACGACTTCGAGCCCACAGAGCACGAGGACGGCGCCGAAGATGCGGATCGAGACGGCCTGACCAACGCTCAGGAAGCACAGGCCGGGGCCAACCCCTACAACGCCGACACCGACTTCGACGATCTCACCGACGCTGAAGAGGTGCTGGTGCACAACACCAACCCCGCTGAGAGCGACACCGACGGTGGTGGCCGCCGCGACGCCGCGGAGATCTACCTCGACGGCACCGACCCGCTGGCCGCTGGCGACGACCAGGAGGTCTTCGACGATCGGCACTTCCTCAACGACGGCGAAGGCTTCTACTGGGATCTTCGGGGCGACGGCCGGGTGAACAATGGCACCGCCAACGCCTTCGACGGCGGCTTCGACATCCGGTTCAACGACGGGTTCTTCTTCGAGAGCGAGTCGGGTCGCCGCCTCAACAACCGCGAGCACTTGTTGGGCCCGTGGCGCCATCGGGACCTGCTCCTGAGCCGAGCCATCTTCGTGCCTGAGAACGACGGCTTCGCCCGCTACCGCGAGATCATCATCAACCCCACCAATCAGCCTCAAACAGCCACTCTGGTCTTCAACACTGATCTGGGGAGCGACGGGCAGACGGAGATCGTCGCCACCTCGAGCGGCGACCAGACCTTCACCATCGAAGATGACTGGATCATCACCGACGACGGCGACGACGAAGGCAGCCCCGCAGTGGTGCACGTGTTCTCCGACGCCGTGGGCACCGCCCAACCCGTGGACGTGAGCGCCAGCATCGGGGTGGACGACGTCACCGTGACCTTCGAGGTGGTGGTGCCGCCGAACAACTCCGTGGTGCTCATGCACTTCGCGGCGCAGCAGACCACCCGGGCCGAGGCCCTGGCCAAGGTGGATCACCTCACGGGTTTGCTCGGCGCCACCCTCGATGGCCTGACCCCTGCGGATCAGCGCGCCGTGGCGAACATCGTCACCTTCGAAGACGCCGACGACGACGGCCTGAGCAACGAAGAAGAGCTGCAGATTGGCACCTCGCCTCAGAACCCCGACACCGACGCCGACGGCCTGCTCGACGGCTTCGAGGTCACCTACGGCTTCGACCCGCTCACCGGCGGTGATGGGCCGAATGATCCTGATGGTGATGGCCTGGCCAACACAGACGAGCAGAACATCGGCAGCTCCCCGCTCCTCGCCGACACCGACGGCGACGGCCTCGACGATCCCGACGAGGTCCTCGCCACCAGCGATCCCAACCTCCCCGACACCGACGGCGATGGCTTGCTCGACGGTGACGAGGTGAACGTGCACGGCACCAGCCCCATCCTCGCCGACACCGACAATGGTGGGCTGAACGATCTCGAGGAGATCACCCGGGGCAAGGATCCCCTCGATCCCGCCGATGATCTGCTCTCTGGCTTGTCGTGTGAGTTCGCGGAGCCCACCGAGGTGGATCCGTTCACCTTCGGCTTCGAGGCGTCCACGGACATCGAAGCCCCGAGCAATTACGTGGGCTCTTGCGGCGGTGATGGCCCCGAGGTGGTCTTCGGCCTCTCCGTGGGCGAGCCGTCGTTCATCTTCGCCGCGGTGACGTGGGCGGAGTTCGATACGGTGATGTACGTCCGGTCGAGCGACTGCGACAACAACCTGCGCGAGGTGGCCTGCAACGACGACAGCGACTTTGGTGACATCGTGGGCCCCGGCCCTGGGTTTGGTGGTGAAGGTGAAGGCGGCGAGGGCGCTGATCCGAGCGTCTACTCCGCCATCGCCACGCCAGTGGGCCCCGGTGAGATCTACATCTTCCTCGACGGCTTCGACGAGTTCGAAGCGGGCGCAGCCACGATCGACATCTCCGTGGAAGAAGGCGGCCTCGAGGAGTGATCAACCGCCCCCTCCTTTGCATGCTGGCCCTGCTCTGGGGCTGCACCGATCCCCACTCGGCCCCCACACCTGATGCAGGCTTCGACGCCGCTCTCGACCTCGACGGAGGGCTCGACGCCGGCCGGTCATCACTTCAGGTGGTGCCCATGGCCGACGGGCCCTTACTCCTCGGGGTATGGCACGACGGGGCCTCGATCTGGCTCGCGGGCGGCCGCTCCGGTGACACCGGTGGCGTACTGCTCACCGGCGGCGACACACTGACGCAGGCCCCCATCCCGCCAGGGCCGCCGCTCTGGTGGGTCTGGGGCACCGGCGAGCAACGCTTTGCCTCTGGAGAAGGCGGCCGCATCGTGCGCTTCGACGGCGCACGTTGGCTGGCCGAGCCCACAGGGTTGCCAGACATGGCGGTGCTCTGGGGCATCTGGGGTTCTGGGCCTGAAGATCTCTGGGCAGTGGGTGGCTCCCCACGCCCTGATGGGCCCAAGGGGGTGATCCTGCGGTCCACCGGAGACGGCCAGTGGGAACGGGTGGATCACCCTGCCCTGCCCACGACCAGCAACCTTTACAAAGTCTGGGGCACAGGGCCCAACGACGTGCACATCGTGGGCGAAGCCGGCGTGGCCCTGCACTGGGACGGCGCCGACTACCGCCGTATCGACACGGGCACTGACGCGATCTTGTTCACGGTGCATGGTCAGCCTGAAGGACCGATCTTCGCCGTGGGCGGCACCGCCTCGGGGGTGGCGCTGCAATGGAGTGGTGATCGCTGGATCGACGCGGGGCTCCCAGAGGGTCTGCCCCCGCTCAACGGGGTCTTCGTCGCTGAAGACGGCGTGGTGTACGTCACGGGCCAGCGGAATCGCATCGCCCGACGCGATCTCGAGGGTGAGTGGTCCACGGTCATGTTCGACGGCCGCCGAGAGAGCGCCGACACACTGCACGCGGTCTGGGGGCGCGCCCCTGGTGAGATCTGGGTGGTGGGCGGCGACTTCTTCGGTGGCAATGGCGGGGTGTTGATCACGGATCGTGCACCTCGGCCCACACTCGACTTCACCCCACCTCCACAGCCTGATGCTGGCCTGCCCGACATGGATCTCCCCGACGTCGAGCCCCCAGATTCAGAGCCGCTGGACTTCGCGCTGCCCGATGTGGAGATCCCCGATATGGGCCTGCCTGATCTCGATCTCCCCGACGCAGATGGGCCGCCGATCTGCGGGGATGAACGGGTGCAGGGAGACGAGACTTGCGATGACGGCAACCGCCAAATCGGAGATGGCTGCGACGCGGACTGCCAGCTCGAGTGCGGCAATGGACGCCTCGACCCCGGCGAGGCCTGTGAGGATGGCAATCGAGATCCTGGTGATGGTTGCGACGCTGAGTGCCGTCGAGAGTGCGGGAACGGCCGCATCGACGGAGACGAAGCCTGCGATGACGGCAACCGAGAGCCCAATGACGGCTGTGATCGCTTCTGCCGGCTGGAGTGTGGCAACGCACAGCTCGACGGCGACGAGACCTGCGATGACGGCAACACTGAGCCCGATGATGGCTGTGACGAGGCATGCCGCCTCGAATGTGGGAACGGCCAGCTCGACGGCGACGAGGCCTGCGATGACGGCAACACCGAGCCTGGCGACGGCTGTGATGCTCAGTGTGAGGTAGAGCGCCTCCCAGGTCCGGGAGAGATCTGCCCTGATCTGGTGTGTGCCGAGCCCTTCGAATGCTGGGGGGTGGCCGATTTGAACTTCACGAATTACTGCCTCAAGCCTTGTGAAGTGGTGACGGACTGTATCGATGACTTTGGTCCGGAAGTCTGCTGTCAGCCTCCGGGGCCCCAGCTGCTCGATACATTCTGTGTGCCCCAAGCGTTATTGCAGGATCCTTGTGGGGAATAACGACACTGCTTGCTGAGCCTTTGTAGGCAGTCATCGCTGCGCTCTGCCTGCGTAGGCGTCCGGCCTTCGGCACATCTTCGATGCGCCTCGTCGGTCGCGTACACGTCGGCGTACTCGCTGGCGCGAGCAGGCCTCCGGGTAGGCAGGGTCGCTCAGGGCTTCGCCCTTTACGCAGGGAGCGAGCGAAAAGGGCGAAGCCCTGAGCGACCCTGCCTACCCGGAGGGGTTCCGCGCAAGCGGATGCCCGAACGTGTACGCAGCTCCAAGGCGGGCCGCAGGCCGGCCGTCGGCAGCTGCCTACGCAGGCAGAGCGCAGCGATGACTGCCTACAAGGGCCCAAGCACGACCTCACAAATCAGCGAGAGGGCCATCATCAAAAATCTTGATGCTCTTCTTCGATCCTTTGTCTCTCCCACACATCTCGAGCGCTCCGTAGCCTTCACACCACGAACACCCCCAACAAGGAGGACATCATGGTGTGGCGCCATTTCATGTGTGGGATCAGCGCATTGACGCTGAGCCTTTCGCTCGTGGCCTGTGACGATGACGACAGCGATGGTACGGCAGCAGACGGTGCCGGTGGCGAGGCTGGTGCTGGTGGCATGGCCGGTGCCGGCGGAGAAGCAGGCGGTGCCGGCGGTGATGCTGGTGCTGGTGGCGACATCGGCGGCGCAGGTGGAGAAGCCGGCGGCGCAGGCGGTGACATCGGCGGCGAAGGCGGCATGATGGGCGGCGCCGGTGGCATGGTCGAAGGCCAGCCCGTCATCGAGATGAGCGTGCGCCTCGTGCCCGAGGCCAACTACAACACTTTCGCCACCGCCCACAGCACCTACCGGACCGCCCTCGGCGGCGAAGACGGGGTAGGCGACCACGCCCTGTTCCGCACCTTCTTCTCGGGCTCTGCCCCCGACGTGCCTGCAGCGCGGGTCGGTCTCACCGAGTTCACCGTTTTCGACTCAGAAGCGGACTACGACGCCGCCATGGCCGCCGTCGGTGATGCCGAGAGCGCCCTCGACGCCTTGAGCGCCGAAGAGGTGCAGATGCTCGTGCGCTTCGAAGACGGCAGCGTCGACCTGAGCACGCTCAGCGGCGCCGCCCTCGAGATCGCCGTGCGCGACGTCGACCCGGCCAACCGTGAGGCCTATGACGCCGCTCAGGCGGCCTTCCTCGAGGTGCTCACGGGCATCGACGGCGCCGTCACCCAGGAGTTCGAGCTGGTCCGGGCAGAGCCCACCTTCACCGCGGGCTTCTCCACCTACGCCACCCAGGACAGCCTCAACGAAACCCTGGGCTTCTATGGATTCGATCAGCGTGCCTTCGACTTCTTCGGCAGCTTCCGGCTGGCCTCGTCACAGTTCGGGTTCCAGAGCCCGGACCCCAGCCCCGTGGTGCTGCCCGAAGCCCTCGCACTCAATGACACTGCGGCGCCTGAAGACATCATCACCTTCGAGCACACCGTCTATGTCTCCGACATTGCAGGTGGCTCAGTGCTCGCCCTCGACCTGCTCAACCTCGACAACGGTCCTCGCACCTTCGTGCCAGCACCACCTATGGGTGATGCTCGGCCGTCGACCTGGGGCCTGCGCATCGATGCCGATCGTCGGCGCCTACTCGTGGCCGCCAACCCGGCCTACGGCTTCGACGGCAACGTCACCGCCCCATGCGAGCTTCGAGCGTACAACATCGACGACGGCAGCCTCGCCGGCAGCTGGGTGTTGCCCGAGGGCACCGTGGGCAACGCTGTGGTGGTGGATGATGCCGGACGCTACTACGTGGGCGACATCGGCCCCGACGCCCGCATCATCAAGGTCGATCCAGAGACCGACGAGGTGTCGACCTGGGCGGACCCGGAAGACTTCGTCGACGGCGGCTTTGGTCTCGGCGGCATGGTCTTCGGTGACGACGCCTTCTACGGCATTCAGGCCCCGGAGCTGTTCTACCGCATCCCCCTCGAGGCCGATGGCAGCGCTGGTACGCTGCAGAAGGTCGCTCTCGTAGACGGCGAGGGCGCCGAGGTGACCCAGTTCTTCGCTGACGGCATGACCTGGGCCGACGGCACCCTGTGGTACGCCCTCAACGACGTCCAGGTCGAGGGGGCCAACGGGGTGGTCTTCCGCGTGGACTTCGACGGCCTGACCTCAGGCACCCTCACCCCGGCGCAGGCCGGCCTCAAAGATCCCTCCGGCGTCACCGCCACCGAGATCTTCGGCGAGCCCACCCTGCTGGTGAACGAGTCCCAGCTCGGCCACGCCTTTGGCGTAGATCCCGGGGCGCCGAATACTCCGTTCAGAGTGCTGCGCTTCACGCGATAAAATAGAAGACATGTTCGACGATCAGTTCGCCAACGCCCTCACGATGGACCAGCTCAAAGTCTTCGTGACCATTGTGCAGATGGGCAGCTTCTCCGCTGCTGCCCGTGCCCTCAAACGCACCCAGGGCTCGGTGAGCTATCACGTGGGCAGCCTCGAAGCACAGCTCGACCTCACCCTCTTCGACCGTACTCAGCGGCCTGCGAAGCTCACCCCAGAAGGGCATACCGTTTTTCAGGCAGCGCTGAAGACCCTCGAAGCCTTTCACGATCTCAAGCAGGTGGCCTACACCCTCTCCGAGGGCCTGGAGAGCCGGGTGCATCTCGCTGTTGACGCCCTGTTTCCCTCCGAAAATCTCGGGGCGCTCCTCCATCGCTTTCAGAGCCGGTTCCCCTCTGTCGATTTGGTGGTGTCCAGCGGCGTGGTTGAGTTCGCCCTCCAACAGCTGCTCGAAGGCCGGGCGGATCTGGCCATCAGCCCACCACTATCCATCTCAGAGGGGCTCGTGGCTCACCCGTGCACGCGGGTGGTGATGGTGCCCGTGGCCTCACCTCTGCACCCGCTGGCGCAGAGCAGCGTCCCCGTCACCGCAGCCATGCTCGATGCCCATGTGCACCTCGTAGTGGCCCGGGCACCCGATCACGGTCACTCCTTCGCCCTGGGCCACAACAGCGCGCGGCGCTGGTTCATCAGCGATCCACAGCGCCGTCATGCGCTCCTGCTCTCTGGTCTCGGGTGGGCGCGACTGCCGCAACACGAGGCACGGCAAAGGCTGGCCAGTGGTGATCTGGTCTTGCTCGAGGCCGATGACACGCTGCCATCCCGCACAGTGCCCTTGAGGGTGTTTCACCACGCCGACGCCACCATGGGGCCAGCGACACAATGGCTGATCTCGGCGTTGACCGAGGCATCAGAGCTGTAGGTATATCTCTCTGAGGGCTCGTCCTCCGAGGAGACACTGTGCACACGACCCCACCACAGCCTGCTTGGGCAGAGCACATCACCGATGACGACTGCGGGCAGCGCGCCACCTTCATGGTCGACGGAGAGCTCTACGCCATGCGTTGGATCCCCCCTGGTCAGTTCATGATGGGCTCTCCGCTGAAAGAGAAGAACAGGCACCACACCGAGACGCTCCACGAGGTCATCCTCACCTCGGGCTTTTGGATGGGAGAGACCACCGTCACCCAGAGCCAATGGGTGGCGCTGATGGGGGACAACCCGAGCCGCGCGAAAGATCCCCAATGCCCCGTGGACACCCTCAGCTGGGATGATTGCCACCGCTTCCTCGACCGGTTGAACTCGAGCGCGCCAGGGCTGGAGGCGAGGATGCCCACGGAGGCTCAGTGGGAGTATGCGTGTAGAGCAGGGACCGCCACCCTCTACTGGTGTGGCCACACCGTGAAGGCCCTGAAGACAACAGCCTGGTTCATGCGCAACTGCCGGGGGATCGCCCACCCTGTGGGCCTCAAAGAGGCGAACCCCTGGGGGCTGTACGACATGCACGGCAACGTCAAGGAATGGTGCCACGACTTCTTCGAGGACTACCCCGAAGGGATCGTCACTGATCCCACTGGCCCGACACAGGGATACAGTCGTGTGCTCCGGGGCGGCTGCTGGATGGGTGAGCCTCACGAGGTGCGCTCGGCAAGCCGCAAGGGCTATGGAGCAGACGATCCTGGTTTTGGTGATCGGGGCCTGCGGTTGGTGACGCCGGCCTGACGCAGCACCCTCAGTCAGAAGACGCCCATCGACAGCGAGAACAACGCCAGCGGTGCGAACATCCACGCCAGCGCCATCCCCACCCCAAGACCCAACACCCACAACAGCCATCGCTGCCGTCGCCAGCCCTCTCGAAAATCGGATCCCTGCACCAACAGATCGATGATGTACGCCACGCAATAGCAGATGTTGGCCATTATCCCGAGGATGAACAGCTCAAGCAGGACGTCAGGCCAAGTACCAGACTCATCGATCATCTGTTTCAACGGCCAGAGCCGCACGATGGCCACGACCGCCAGGATGATCGTGAAGGGGATCCGCCTGATCTCCCAATAGCGTAAGGCGTCGGAGATCATGGCGCGGAACGTCACAGGCGCTGGCGCCTCTGAATGGCTGGGCTCGCTGGGATGCATCAGGAGATGAAGTCTCTGCTTGTTCGAACAACTGAGATGACATTAGAGCAGTATGCGAAGTGACCTGCCACACCAGAGTCGCCCATCGACGTGTACGCCACTCCTCGCGCAGCTCAATTTGTTGGCGCTTCAGCTCAAAGTGTATGGGTCTGGACTTATGGCCCCGAGAATACACATCAGACACAGAACTTCCTGGAGCCTCAAAAGGTCACGCCCACTCCGGTCTCCATAGAAACCCCAGTGACGCTTCCCCGACCACGATCGATCTCGATGGCTGCATTGAAGGCGGCACCAAGATCGAGCATGAACACACCCACAACCCATCGATAGCCAAGCTCTGGCTGGAGCACTAAATAGAACCCAGGATCTGGGGTGTAGTCGACGAATTCGCAATCACCGGTACATTGCCACTCCACGTTCATAAAGCCCCCAGCAAGGCCCAGGTAGAAGCCGTGGCCAAGGTCGTTGGGATAAATGTGAGCACCTCCGAGGACGCTGGCGGCAGAGCTCAGCCCGTCCCCGAACTTTGCCGGTATGGCCTCTCCGCTGCCGTTGAGCTGAAGGCGGCCAAACCATCCCACCGTGCCATCCGGGATCCCCTCCAGAGTGAAACTGGGGCCAAAAAACATCACGCCGAGGGGATCCCCCTTCAGGGCGAAAGTCTTGTGGGGTTTCTTTTTGCGCTTTCGACGCTTTGCCTGGGCACGGACACGCTGCTCGATGGACCGATCAACAGACACCTTTTCAGCGAGCCCAGGAGACGGCGCGGGCTGCTCGGACGCCGTCGGCTCTGGTGGTGAAGGAGGCGCTGCTGGCGCGGATGGGGCTGGCGCGGATGCCTCTGGTGGAGATTCAGGCATGATGACGTCTATGAGCTGGTGGGCAGAGACCAGGAGCGACTCTTCCAGTTGAAGTACGTCGTTCCCTTTGGCCTGCTTGCTCGCGAGCAACGTCCCATCACGTGTTTCGTGCAGCTTCATCACCACCCTGAGCGTGTTGCCGAAGGTGATGATCTGCCCCGAGATGATGTAGTCCACGCCGATGTTGCGCCCCGTCTCGACCTCGCAGGCCCCCTCGCAGCTCGCCAGGTCCACGCCGGGCGGCAGCATGGCCAGAATGTTCTCCTGGCTCATGAGGAAAAACGACGACCTCGGCAAACGTGTGGCCTGCTCCCGCACCAGGTTGGTGATGAACTGTGCCTCTTCCACGGTCAGCGACGTGCTGTTGATGAACTCCAGCACCGCAATTTTCTTTTGCGGACCTGTCGTCGCCCCAACCTCACCCAGGGTGAGACACCACACACACATGACCCACAACAGACCCGCTCGCCTGACGCCCCGCATCTTTCGACCCTTGTGCTCAACTGTATCCGTCTCGCCTCGGCAACCTGCTCTCGCCCATCAGAAATAGATCGATTTGTCGAGCAACTTCCCTGCCCTCGGCGATGGCCCATACCACCAGAGACTGACCCCGGCGGCAATCCCCCGCAGCGAATACTCCGGGCACTGAAGTGATGTAATCCCCTTCGGCGGCGCGCACGTTGCCCCTGCCATCGAGGTCGACCGAGAGCTCACTGATGAGGGCGTCGTGCACCGGATGTACATACCCCATGGCCAGCAGCACCAGATCGCAGGGGAACACCTGCTCGGTGCCGTCGATGGGCACTGGGCGCCCTTGCTCGAACTTCACCTGAACTGCGTGCAACGCCTCAAGCCGACCATCAGTGCCGCTGAAGTGGGTGGTCATCATGGCGAAGGCCCGATCACCGCCTTCTTCGTGCGAAGACGAGAGGCGCAACATGTGGGGCCAGAGCGGCCAGGGCGTTGACGCATCACGGGTCGCTGGGGGCTCTTCCATCAGCTCGAGGTTGAGGACCGAGAGGGCCCCTTGACGGTGGCTGGTGCCGATGCAGTCCGATCCAGTGTCACCGCCGCCGATGACCACCACCCGCTTGCCTTCGGCAGAGATGGGCGCCCCATCGAAGGGCTGACCGCTCACCCGCTTGTTCGACTGCCGCAGGAAGTCCATGGCGAAGTGCACCCCGTCGAGATCTCGACCCTCGATGGGCAAATCTCTGGGGTGCTCTGATCCACACGCGAGCAGCACGGCGTCATAGTCGGCCTGTAGCTTCGACGCAGAGACATCACGGCCCACAGTGACGCCAGTCTCGAAGGTGACCCCCTCGGCGACCATCTGCTCGACTCGGCGAGTCACCAGCCACTTCTCCAACTTGAAGTCGGGGATCCCATAGCGCAGCAGGCCGCCCACGTGCTGCTCGCGTTCGAAGACCGTCACCGCATGGCCTGCACGGGCGAGCTGTTGCGCTGCAGCGAGACCCGCAGGACCAGAGCCTACCACCGCCACCTGCTTGCCACTTCGGCGTGAAGGGGGTTGGGGCGTGATCCAGCCTTTCTCCCAGCCGTAGCGGGCGATCTCGTATTCGATGCGCTTGATGGTGACGGGCTCGTCGCCAATGCCCAACACACAGGCGGACTCACAAGGCGCCGGACAGACCAGACCGGTGAACTCGGGGAAGTTGTTGGTGTCGTGGAGCACCTCGAGGGCGTGCTGCCATTGATCGCGGAACACCAGATCGTTGAAGTCGGGGATCACGTTCCCGAGGGGGCAGCCACTGCTGCAGAACGGCACCCCGCAGTCCATACAGCGTTTCGCCTGCACCTGCGCCTTCTCTGGCGGCATGTCCTGCATGACCTCACGCCAGTCCTGCAGGCGCTCGTCGACCGGGCGCAGCGGGTGATCTTCGCGTGCGTGCTCCAGGAAACCCCGGGCCTTGCTCAGGGTACGTTGGAACGTGTCCAAGGGCTTTTCACCGCCTTTTGGATGCCGAGTCATGCGGAGATCTCCTTGCCGGACGCCTTCTCGGCCCCCTTCTTGCGCCGCCCGGCCCTGGGTGCTTGCCCTGCCTTCTTCTGCTCACTGTGCTTGGGTGATGTCGACCTCACCCGAGCGGCGAGGGCGCGCTTGTAGTCCACGGGCATCACCGTGACGAAGTGCTCACGGGCCGTGGCCCACGTGTCGAGGATGGATTGGGCCAGCGGGCTGCCGGTGAGGGTGTGGTGCTCGGAGACCAGCGACTTCACGATGTGCGCATCGCCTTCGCTCAAGGGCTCAAGCTCCACCATCTCGAGGTTGCAACGCCGCGCGCTCAGACCATGGGGGTCGTACAGATGAGCCACACCACCGCTCATGCCTGCAGCGAAGTTGCGCCCTGTGGGGCCCAGCACCACCACCCTACCGCCAGTCATGTACTCGCAGCCGTGATCGCCGATGCCCTCCACCACCGCCGTGGCGCCGCTGTTCCGCACAGCGAAACGCTCCCCGGCGAGCCCCTCGAAGAAGGCCATCCCCGATGTCGCCCCGTAGAGCGCCACGTTGCCCACGATGACGTTCTCGCTCGCCACGTACGGCGCCCCCTCGGGGGTGCGGATCACGATGCGGCCACCGCTGAGGCCCTTGCCGGTGTAGTCGTTGGCGTCGCCCCGGACCACCAGGGTCATGCCCCGAGGCACGAAGGCGCCGAAGCTCTGCCCCGTGGTGCCCTCGAAGTCGATGTGCACCGTGTCGTCGGGCAAGCCATCAGGGCCATAGCGCCGGGAGATCTCGGCGCCGATGAGGGTGCCCACCGTGCGATGCACGTTGCGGATGCGGTGAGTGAGCTGCACCCGCTTGCCCTCGTTCAAAGCAGGGGCCAGATCTTCGATGAGCATGAGATCGAGGGCCCGGTCGAGGCCGTGATCCTGATGCTCCCGTCGGCGCGTCGGGTAGGGCACGTCGGGGGCGTACAGAATGTCGGAGAAGTCGAGGTGCCTGGCCTTCCAGTGATCGAGGGCCGGATCTGCGTAGAGCATGTCCACACGGCCCACCATCTCGTTGAAGCTGCGAAAACCCATGCGGGCCATGTAATGGCGCACCTCTTCGGCGATGAAGAAGAAGAACCGCACCACGTGCTCTGGGGTGCCCTTGAAGCGCTTGCGCAGCTCTGGATCCTGGGTGGCGATCCCCACAGGGCAGGTGTTGAGGTGACACACCCGCATCAAGATGCAGCCCATGCTCGCCAGAGGCGCTGTGGAGAACCCGAACTCCTCGGCGCCGAGCAGAGCGCCCACGATCACGTCTCGGCCCGTGCGCAGGCCACCATCCACCTGCACCCGAATGCGGCCCCTCAGATCGTTGAGCACCAGGGTCTGCTGTACCTCGGCGAGGCCGATCTCCCAGGGCACCCCGGCGTTCTTGATCGAGGTGAGAGGTGAGGCTCCAGTGCCACCGTCGTGACCGCTGATGAGCAGACGATCGGCCTTACCCTTGGCCACCCCGGCGGCGATGGTCCCCACCCCGCTCTCCGAGACCAGCTTCACGCTGATCTCCGCGAAGCGGTTGGCGTTCTTCAGGTCGTAGATGAGCTGGGCCAGATCTTCGATCGAATAGATGTCGTGGTGAGGCGGCGGTGAGATCAGCCCCACCCCCTCGGTGCTGTGACGAATGCGGGCGATGGTGCTGTCGACCTTGTGCCCCGGCAGCTGACCGCCTTCGCCAGGCTTGGCCCCCTGGGCGATCTTGATCTGCAATACATCACCGTTCACGAGGTACCAGCTCGTGACCCCGAATCGCCCCGAGGCCACCTGCTTGATCGCGCTCCGGCGCAGATCGCCGTTTTCGTCGGGCTGGAACCGCACCGCGTCTTCCCCGCCCTCGCCGCTGTTGCTGCGGCCGCCGATGCGGTTCATGGCGATGGCCAGGGTCTCGTGGGCCTCTTTGCTGATCGAGCCGAAGGACATGGCCCCAGTGCAGAACCGCTTCACGATCTCCGCCGCAGGCTCCACCACATCGATGGGCACGGGTGCCCGGGCCTCTTTGATGCGGAACAGCCCCCGCAGCGTGCACAGGCGTCGGGCGTGATCGTCTGCCGCCGCGGCGTACTCGCGATACAGCTCGAAGTCATCGGCCCGCACGGCGTGCTGCAGCTTGGCGATGGTCTTGGGGCCGAAGGCGTGCACCTCGCCCCGGCGACGCCACTGATACAGGCCCCCTGGATCGAGGGCCTCCACGGGCTCGCCCTCTTCGGGGAACCCGCGACGGTGCCTGATCTCCACCTCTCGGGCGAGCACGTCGAGGCCCACCCCGCTGATGCGGCTGGCGGTGTGGGTGAAGTGCTCGTCGACGAGATCCCGGTCGAGGCCCACGGCCTCGAAGATCTGCGCTCCGCGGTAGCTCTTGAGGGTGCTGATCCCCATCTTGGCGAAGATCTTGAGCAGGCCGTTGCCCACAGCCTTCAGGTAGTGGGCAATGGCCTGCTCACCGTCGAGGCCCTCGGGTACCCGGGTGCCCTCTGCGATCAGCGCGTCGATGGTCTCGTAGGCCACGTAGGGGTGCACACAGGTGGCCCCGTAGCCGATGAGCAGGGCGAAGTGGGCCACCTCTCGAGCGTCGCCCGCTTCGACCACGAGGCTGCATTGGGTGCGCAGCCCCGCGCGGATCAGGTGGTGGTTCACCGCCGAGGTGGCCAGCAGCGCCGGGATCGGCGCCATCTGAGCGTCGATGCGGCGATCGCTCAAGATCAGCACGCTGGCCCCGGCCTTCACCTCGATCTCGGCCTGAGCGCAAAGATCGTCGAGAGCGGCTTTGAGCCCCGGGCCGCCATCGCCGGCCTTGAACAGACAGCGCAGCGTGCTCACCGAGAGCCAGGGCAGCTCGTTCTGACGCAAGCGCTCGATCTGCTCCGCTGTGAGCAGCGGGTGATCGATGGCCAGCATCTGTCCGTGCTCGGGTCGCTCGTCGAGCAGGTTGCCCTGGGCCCCGAGGCTGGCCCCCAGCGACATGACCAGCTTCTCCCGGATCGAGTCGATGGGGGGGTTGGTCACCTGGGCGAACTGCTGCTTGAAGTAGTGATACAGCAGCCGTGGGCGTGTGCTCAGGCAGGCCAGGGCGGCGTCGTTGCCCATGCTGCCGATGGCCTCCTTTCCGGTGCTGATCATGGGGGCGATGACCCGCTTGAGATCTTCGTCGGTGAACCCGAAGACCTGATGTCGCTGCACCCGAAAGGCAGGGTTGGGCGTACGCACAAAGCGGGCCTGGGGCAACTCGTCGAGGTGCACCCGGTGCTCGGTGAGCCACTGACCGTATGGTCGCTGCTGAGCGAGCTGAGCCTTGATCTCCTCGTCGGAGATGATGCGCCCCTGAGCGGTGTCGACGAGCAACATGCGCCCGGGGGTGAGCCGGCCCTTGTGCACCACCTTGTGAGGGGGCACCTCCACCACCCCGGCCTCGGAAGCAGCGATCAACTGACCATCGGTGGTCTGCACATATCGGGCGGGGCGCAGGCCGTTGCGGTCGAGGGTGGCGCCGATCTGCACGCCATCGGTGAACATCACCGCCGCGGGGCCATCCCAGGGCTCCTGGAACAGGCTGTGATAGGCGTAGAAGTCGCGCCGGGCGGCCTCCATCTCCTCGTCACCCTCGAAGGCCTCGGGGATCAGCATGCACATGGCGTGCGCCAGCGATCGCCCGCTGGCCACGAGCAGCTCCAGGGCGTTGTCGAGCTGACAGGAGTCGGATCCGTCTTCGGTGAGGATCGGGAACATCTTGCGGATGTCGTCGCCGAAGATCTCCGAGTGCAGCGTGCCCTCTCGGGCCCGCATCCAGTTCACGTTGGCCCGCAACGTGTTGATCTCGCCGTTGTGCGCGAGATACCGGAACGGTTGGGCGAGATCCCAGGTGGGGAACGTGTTGGTGCTGTACCGCTGATGCACCAGCACGAAGGCGCTCTCGGCCTCCGGATCGGAGAGATCCTGATAAAATACGGGGATCTGCGCCGGCAGCATCAACCCCTTGTAGATGATGGTCCGCGACGACAGTGAGGCCACATGGAAGTGCTTGGCTTTCTCTCCGGCGGCCTGCACCCGGTTCTCGGCGATGCGCCGCAGCAAGAACAGCTGCCGCTCGAACCGCCGTGGGTCGAGCTGAGTCGACGCCTCGAGGAACACCTGCTGAATCACCGGGGCGCGCTTCCGCGCCACGGGGCCCAGCACGGCAGGGTTCACCTTCACCGGGCGCCACCCGAGCAACCTCAAGCTGCTCTCGGCCACAGTGCGGGCGATCATCTTCTTCTGGAACGCCCGCACGTCGGGATCGGGCGACAGAAAAACCATGCCCACGGCATAGCGCCCTGGGGGTGGCAGCCGGATGCCCAGCAAATGACACTCTCGCCGCAGCACAGCATCGGGCATCTGAATCGAGAGGCCAGCGCCATCGCCTGTGGCAGGGTCTGATCCCACGGCCCCACGGTGGGTGAGGTTCTTCAAGATGCGGGTGCCCTGCTCGATGATCTCGTGGGTGCGGGTGCCATCGATGTTGACGACGAAGCCCACCCCACAGGCATCGCGCTCATAGGCAGGATCATAGAGGCCCTGTCGTACTGGCTTCATGGGCATGTATCTCGTCTCCCGTGATGGGTGCGTCACTGCCCAGATGGCTCCATCGGATGTGACACAGAGAAGGACTATAGGAGAACGATGGTGGCCGAATCTCTGTAAACACCTTGAAAACCAAATGAAAACCCGCAGAAAACGCATTTTCAATGGCGTTTACAACCCAGATGGGACGCTTTCGAAGAGATCTTGCCCTCGCCGGCGGGTCGCCATCACAGCGTTCTGCATGTGTGCACGCCCTTCCTCATCACGCTCTACCCGCTCACCCATGCTTTCTATTCGAAAGTCAAAATGACTTCGAAGTCTCACCGGCCAGCGTACCTTCCACCTGTACGACATGCCCTGAGCACATCGTAATCATTCAATACGGAGGTGATGGCGAGGCGTGCCGTGGAGATCCCCCGCCTCCGGCATATCAGGCATACAATTTGCGCTGTGCATCAGCAAACAGCCGCTCTCGCCTCTGGAGGCTACTTGATGCGCCACTCCTTCACTCGTCGCTGGATGCTCACCGCCCTGCTCGCCAGCCCCTTCGCAGGGTGCAGCGACCCTGTCACTGACGACGCGAACGCTCCAGGGGCCCGAGGCGGCGCAGGCGATGGCTCTGGCAAGGCAGATGGTGCCAACGGCCCTCTCCCCGCTCACCGCGTCACCGCGCGCTTGAAGAGCGGCGCCCCACGGCTGATCGAGGGCAAGCTCAGCGATGATGTCGACGCCGCCCTCGCCGTGGCCAGACGCATCATGGGCCCCGAGGCAGACGAGAGCCGCTTCGCCGCCGGTGATCCCATCGTGGACGCCAGCGGCCACGCCCACGTGCGTTACCGCCGGATGGGGCCTCACCCCGAGAGCGGCGAGGCCACCGTGCCCGTACTCGATGGCGATCTCACCCTGCACATCAACGCAGAAGGCGTGATCTACGCCGCCAGCGGCGATCTCTGGCCCCTGAAGATCGAATCACCCAAGCTGGATCACGCCCGGGCTGTCGAGGCGGCCAAAGCCTTCGTGGCCCCTGAAGATCTCGAGGTCTCTGCCGAGCTGCCCGAGGTCTTGAAGGCCCCGGCGCTGGTGTACGGGCACCATGACGGCGAGGCCCACCTCGCCTGGCAGGTCCGAGCCACGGGGAACCCCAATGACAACCGGCCCCTGCCTGTGGACGACATCCTGCTCGTGGACGCCTTCGACGGGCAGATCATCGGTCGTCGCCCGCGGATCCAGGGTGACAGCGCCCACCTCGGACGCCATGTCTTCGACGCCGAGCACAGCTGGGAGATGGAATCTCTGCCTGGGATCTCCCGCCGTAGAGAGGGCAGCATCCTCAGCGGCGAGCCCACGGTGGACATCTGCTTCGACTACATGGGCGTCGGCATGGGTCTCTTCAACCGCTACGCCGCCCACGTGGGGGCTGAGCTGTTCCCCGACGCCGAAGAGGTGCACGCCGTCGTACACTTCGGTCAGAGCTACAACAACGCGTTCTGGAACGGCGAAGAGGTGGTCTTCGGTGACGGCGACGGGGTGGAGTTCAGCAACCTCGCCCACTCACTCGACGTGATGTGCCACGAGCTGGGCCACGGCCTGGTGCAGTTCACCGCGGGCCTCGTCTACCAAGATGAGTCCGGGGCCCTCAACGAGTCCGCCGCAGACGTCTTCGGCGCCCTGTGCGACATGGAGCTGGTGACTCAAAATCGCGCCGACTTGACCCTCACCGAAGAGGACTGGTTCCGCATCTGGGCCATCGGCGAGACCGTCACCACCCCCGCCACCCCCGGCGATGCCCTGCGGTACATGTTCGATCCCACCGCCGATGGCATCAGCACCGACCATTACGCCATGCGCTTCACCGGCCCTGAAGACAACGGTGGGGTACACCTGAACTCGGGGATCCCCAACCTGGCCTTCTACCTGATGATCATGGGGGGCACCCACCCCCACGCAGGCAACGGCGTGGTGCCCTTCGTGAAGGTGCCGGCCATGCCCGGGGCTCTGGTGAGCGACTTCCTCGATCGTCAGCCCACCCGCTGGGTGGCCGGCTGGGAGATGGGCGGCCTGATCTGGCTGCGGGCCCTCACCCACTACCTCACCCCCGATGCCGACTTCGCCCTCGCTCGGGCGGCCATGCTCCGGGCCACCCTCGACCTCGGCTACGCCGCTCACTACGAGTCCGTGGCCGCCGCCTGGACCGCAGTGGGCGTGCCCCACGAGGCCCCAGCGCTGATCTTCGACGGCCAGACCGAGGGGTGGACCGAGCCCTTCGCCGGCGACGTGCTCACCCCCCATCAGCTCACGGTGCAGGTGCCCCCAGGGGCCGAGGCCCTGGTGGTGGAGCTCCTCGACGGAGTGGGCGACGCAGATCTCTACCTGCGGCACGAGGCCCCGGTGAACCCCATCGATCCCGAGTTCGACGGGGCGCAGGTCTACAGTTCTACGGTGCGCCACGGGACCCATGAGGACATCCGCGTGGAGGCGCCGGCGCCGGGCACATGGCATGTGCTGGTCCTCGGCCGTCCTGGCGGCTACAGCGACGTGGTCCTCTCCGCCCGCGTCGAAGAGCAGGGCAAGTGCGTGGTGCCGACGCTGGTGCCTGCTGAGGGGGCTGTCTTCAGCGTGTGCCCCACCGACAACCACCCCTTCATCAGCTTCGACGTCGACGTCGACGTGGCCCAGCCCATGACGGTGCGCATCAGCCCCGACGTCGATCAGCCCTCGCTCTTCGACGACGTGAACCTGTTCGCCTCGGTGGAGCACTTTGCCGAGACCTTCGGCGCTGATCTCGAAGCCAAAGATCCGGACGCCTCCGAGGCGCTGCGTCTTGAGCAGGCCGGGCGCTGGAACGTGCTCGTCGATGCCTCGGGCGGAGTGCCCAATGGTCGCTACCTCGTGGAGGTCCGCCCCCAGCCTCAGCACACCGCCTCGGAGGTGGACGACCGCTGCGCAGAGCATCTGCCGGCGAAAATCGGCCAGCTCGGTGGGGCCTTCACCCTCTGCCCGTCACAACATGGTGATCAGGTCGGCTTCGGCCTGCAGATGAACTGGGACGAGCGCTTCCTGGTGCAGGTCGAGCCCCTGGCCCGGCAAGGTGATCTCTTCGACGAGGTGAACATCTACGCAGCGCTGGACGATCTGGTGAGCGTGAGCGAGTTCGACGTGGCTCAGAAGGGTGTGGGCCCCCGGCCGCAGCTCGCGCTGGAGACCGGCGGCGACTGGGACGTGCTCGTCGACATGCGCAACGCCGCCCCAGGTGGTCGCTACCGCGTGCGGGTGATCCCCCAGTCAGTGGACAGCACCGTGGATTGCGACAACCACATCCCCAGCTTCCTCGACGCCAGTGGCGGTGGCTTTGTGCTCTGCCAGAACGAAGATGGCCCCACCCCCTTTGACGTCTTCGTCGACAACGACGAGTCCGTCGTGGTGACGGTGCGCCCCCTGGCGGCGATGGACATGTCTCTGGGCATCGACCTCATCGCCTCGAAGAGCCGCCGGCCAACCTCCACTGATGCCGACCTGCTCGCCGACATGGTGGGCCCTCAGGCCTCGATCTTCATCGGTGAGCCTGGCCAGTGGATGTTCCAGACCGATGTCAGCTTCGCCCCTGACGTGGGCCCATTCTGGGTGGAGGTCCGCCCTGCGCTGGGGCCCGATGCATATGATCCGTGCAAGGCCTTCCTTCCCGAGCAGCTCAATGGCTGGAACGAGCGCTACACCTTCTGCCCCGAGGCCCATGGCACGCAGCACGACTTCTGGCTCGACGTCGCCGAGGGTGCCCCCATGGAATTCGCCATCCGCCCTCACGCTGCGGCGCCAGGTCTGGCCACACAGCTCACGGTGAAAGCCGAGCTCGAGGGCGGCGCTCAGCCTGAGCAGGTGTCTCAGGTCGTCGATGGCCTGCACCGCCTGCGCCTCGAAGCCCCGGGTCGCTGGCGCATCTCCGTCGATGCCAGCCTCGCAGCGAACGCAGCCCGGTTCCTACTGCGCTCTGGTTACCCCACAGCCCAGCCAGAAGAGGATCAGGGCCCGTGTGACGGCGAGTTCACCGGGCAGTTCGGTCGCGAAGGTGGCGTGAACCACTTCTGCCCCGCCACAGAGGGCGAGTTCACCTACTTCTACGTCGTCGTAGAGCCCAACCATCCGATGAAGGTCCGGGTCGAGGCCCTGTTGACGGGCGACCTCTTCGACGACGTCGATCTCTACGGCCGTGTGCACGAGCTCGCTGATCTCGACAACTTCGATGTCTCCTCGAAGGGCCCGGGCTTCGACGAGGAGATCATCCTCACTGAGCCTGGCACCTGGGACGTGATGGTGCACGCGCCGGTGCAGTCCGGCACATTCCGGCTGGTGGTCAGCCCCGTAGAGTGAGCCCTGTAGAGTCAGCCCTGTAGAGTCAGCCCCACCCAACGGCTCACTCTGAGTCAAAGCTCAATCTGCCAGCATATGACGAATTGAGCTTGATCTGAGCGGCGTCTCCAACGACAACCTCTCCAGATTGGGGACATTTTGGAGAGGTACATGTCGATGTGGCGCTGGGCCCTGGCCGCCGTACTGGTCAGCTCTGTCTATGGTTGTGACAGTGGAGACAGTGAAGGGAACGAAGCTGCGGGTGGCTCCACTGAGGGCGCTGGTGCTTCTAGAGGCGAGACACCTTCGGGTACACCCACCTGGCATCAGGACATCGCCCCCATCATCAGTGAAAACTGCGCCGGGTGTCACCACGAGGGGGGCATCGGGCCCTTCGCCCTCGAGACTTACGAGCAGGCGGCGCCGCTGGCGGGCCTGATCCTCGACAGCGTGCAATCTGGCCGTATGCCCCCCTGGGGCGCCGACGAGACCGACAGCTGCTCGCCCCGCCTGGGCTTCAAAGATGATCTCCGGCTGACGGATGCCCAGCTCTCGGCCCTCGCTGGTTGGCAGGCAGCAGAGGCCCCCGAGGGTGATCCGGCAACTGCTGCCGAGATCGTCGAGCGCCGGGTCGACACCCTTGCCCGGGTCGACCGCGCCCTGACACCCAAGATCCCCTTCACCACTCAGGGCGACACTGACCAGTTCCGCTGCTTTGTGCTCGATCCGGGCTTCACCGAGGAGACCTTCGTCAACGCCGTGCACTTCGAGCCCGGTGATCCCCGCGTGGTGCACCACCTGCTGCTCTACGTCGATCAAGAAGGCGAAGAGGCCACCGAGCTCGGCGGCGAAGAGGGCGCATATGACTGCTTCGGCGGTCCACGGGCAGGCGACGACTTCCTGGTGGCCGCCTGGGCCCCTGGCGGTGTGCCCACCGAGCTGCCCGAGAACGCAGCATTCCCGATCCAGGCCGGAGCGAAGTTCGTCTTGCAGGTGCATTATCACCCGCTCGGCGACGAACCTGCTGAAGACTTGACCACCACTCAGCTTCAAATCCTCGATCACACCCCGGAGTACACCGCCTTCACGGCTCTGCTCGGGAACTTCGACTCGCTCGAAGGCGAGGCTGACGGCCTGCTCCCTGGCATGAATGATCCTGCCGAGGGCCCGGCCTTCATGATCCCCGCAGGCGCCGAGGGCCACACGGAGCGCATGGCCTACACCATCCCCGGCACCTTCGACGATCGGCCCTTCCCAGGCATGTTCCTCTACAGTGTGGCGTCCCACATGCACTATGTGGGCACCGACATGCAGATCGATCTCGTCCGCACTGAGCAGGTGCCGATGTGCAGCGCCGACGAGCTGGCACCGCTCCAGGCGTGCATGGACGAGGCCTGCCCGGGCCTCACGGGGATTCAGTCGGTGGTCTGCGCCACGATGTCGTGTGAAGAGCACGTCGACGCCCTGAGCAGCAACTGCGGTGGCTGCCTCGAATATGAAGCCCTCAACGGCGCTGAAGATGCCTTCGCCCCCTGCTCGGTGGTGCGAGTGCCCGAGCAATATGGCGAGCTGCCTGAGCAGCCCGAGAACGAGTGTCTGCTCCAGACCCCGAACTGGAACTTCGAGTGGCAGCGCTTCTACACCTATGAAGCGCCCATCGAAGAGCTGCCCTTCGTCGTCGCCGGTGATCGCTTCGAGTTCGAGTGCACCTTCGACAATTCCATGGCCAACCCCTTCGTCCGCGAGGCCCTCGCCGAGCAGGGCCTCGACACGCCTCAGGATGTTGTGCTCGGCGACGAGACCCTCGACGAGATGTGTCTCTTCGCGGTCACCGTGCTCTTCAAGTGGGAGTAACCCCCCTTCATCTCTCTGTGCTGACCCTGCTCGCCCTCAACGGCTGCGACACCGGTGACAGCCCTGCCAGCCATGTGGAGTCATCCTCCGCAGGGGCCTGCGTGCCCGGAGAGCCGGCCATCATCGCGCCCGTCGGCGGGTGGCGTGTCTCCACAGCAGAAGAGGATGTGTTCTCCGAGCACCGTCCGGCGGCGCCAGACTGCCCGGACTATGCCATCACCATCGAAGGGTTCAGCCTGGAGATCGACACTGGGGCCTGTGACTACGTCACCCTGGTGCAGCCGCTGCCGGCCATCTCCACCTGCGACACGCTGGGCATCGATCTGGCCCACCTGCCCCTGGAAGCCCCAGAGCCCGCGATGGCACACTTCGCCGTGGCCATCGGCGACGAGATCATCTGGAGCCGCGAGATCGAGATCCCCAACGGCCAGCAGGTGTATCAAGTGCGCTGGTCCATGGAAGAGGCAGTCCCCGAAGGCACCCTCGCCGCGGTGCACCTGCACAACCACGGGGCCAACTCCTGGTACATCGGTGACTTGAGGCGAACGCCCGCTCGATAGCGCGGATCCGCGACACGCTCGACTATCCACAGCTGTGGGCTTCTCTGTGGGCAACCCAGGTGGGGTCGCCTGACATCACGCTCAGGGCTCAGGCCTGCTCCGCGGATGTGGTGGTCTCGGCGGCGACCGTTGCCTCGGCCTTTGTGGTGGTCTCTGCAGTCGTCTCTGCAGTGGCCTCTACTGGAGGCTGCTCAGAGTGCGCGGGCGCTTTGGGCCTGGCCGCAGCGCGCCGGGGCTTCTTCGGTGCCGTCTTCGCAGCAGGCTTCGCCGCCGCCTTCTTTGCACCTGCCTTGGCGGTTGCGCTCTTTGTGGTGCTGCTCTTTGTCGCGCTGGCCTTCGCAGCAGCGCTCTTCGCCGCTGCGCTCTTGCCGGTCCGAGCCCGTGCTGTGCTCGCAGGCTTCTTCGCACTCGCCTTCGCACCCGCCTTCGCAGGCGCAGGCTTCTTCGGTGCCGTCTTCGCAGCAGGGGCCTTCTTCGCAGTCGCCTTACGGGGTGCGGGGCGCTTTGCGGCAGGCTTCGGCGCCTCTTCAGCGACAGCCTCAACAGGGGCAGCCTTTGCAGCCACCTCGGGCACCGACTGACGCAGCTCGGCCTCCACGATGGCGTCGGCGACGCTGTTCCAAAGGCCCGTAAAGCGCGCCTCGTCGAAGTTCGACCCTGAGGGCAGCCAGTCGGTGAACGGATCGCCGCCGCCCCAGGTGAACTGACCCACCACATCGAGGTGATCCCCCACCACAGCAGTGATGGGGCGGCCGTAGAGCTGGCTCAGCGTGGGCACCACGCCGTCGTTCGACGCAGAATCGAGTTCGAAGGGCAGGCTCTGGGCCCACTCCGGGTTCGCCCCCATGGTCGGGCTCGGGTAGGGGTAGCTCTTCGGGGCCTTCGCCGTGAGGGTGTACATCAGCCGGAAAACCTTGAAGAGGGCGATCTGCGCCGGGTGATAACGACGCTTGAGCTGCTCGGCCCCTTCCGGGGGCGCCGCCGCGAGCACACAGCGGTAATCCACGCCGGGGCGATCAGTCACTGCTGCGTTGAACAGGTCAGTGCCTTCGGGCGTGAGCTGGATCACCGCCCCCTGATCTTCGGAAATGTCCTCGAGGAACCCGAAGAAGGGATCGTCCTTCCGCGTGCTGATGCTGCCCAGGGCCCGCTCGACCAGGCGATCGAGGAAGTTGCGCTCGAGGCCGATGCGATCGTCCAGGCGGGCGATGGTGCGCAGCGCCTGGATGCCCATGACGATGCCACTGCGGCCCTTACCGCTCGTCGCCAGCGCCGCCATCGTACGCAGGATGTGGCGCCCCTGCAGGGTGGTGAAGAACCGTGCCAGGGGGGTGCCGAAGTGGGGGGTGCACACCGAGATGACGCTCTTGAGGCGGGCGCCGATCTCTTCCTCGTCGTCTCCAGGGCGCAGCTGCACTCCGGGGGTGGCGAGCAACCGGATGTCGAGCCCTCCGGTGGAATGACCGATCAGGTGCAGCGAGCCCTCGCGGCCCCCCTTCTCGAAGATCTCGTCGATCAAGGTGTCGGCCCGGGACCGGATCGAGCCCGTGGGCTGGGTCGACGTCTGCTGCACGATGGCCTCGACGCCCCGTGCCTTCAGCGCCTCGGTGAGGATCTCTTCGACGCGGTGGAAGTAGTCGATGTCGCCGAACTGGCTGAAACCAAAGAAACCAGGAACCAGGAATACGTTGACGCTCATGTGCGCTCCCCTCCTCGATGTGTCGGGCCAGGTCTCACCCAGCGGCCCACAGACGGGGGCATGATAGCGGCCGTGGCTTTCAAATCGAGGCCTGAGGGCCTTCAACCACGTGGTGAGGGTGTGGTGCAGAGCGCACGACATATGTGTGTAAGACATCGCGTCCTGGTGCATCTCGTCTGTGGCACACACCACATGGGGGACACACATGACCATGCGCATCTCGACACTGGGGGCGCTGACGCTCAGCTGCCTGACGGCCACTCTCGGCGACGTGCACACCGCAGAGGCCTGCGGATGCCTCTCACCGCCCATACCTGAGGCCGAGCAGGCCGACTTCGCCATCAACCAGCAGGGTGAGCAGATCATCTTCGAAGTGGGCGACGGCACTGTGACTGCTCATGTGCTGATCAGGTACGCCGGCGAGCCTGAGAAGTTCGCCTGGATCGTGCCCGTACCCGACGTGCCCGACTTCGCGCTGAGCTCTGCAGCGCTCTTCGGCCTGGTCGGGCAGAGTACCCGGCCCCGCCTCTTCGCCAATGTGGAGAGCATCTGTCCTTCCAGTGAGTACACATGTCGCTACCACCGGACGCCCTGGTGTTCCATTGAGGATGAAGGCGGCTCACACGGTGGGGCAGGCGCAGGTGGCGGTGAAGCGGGCGCCGGCGGCTATGCAGGTGGTGCCGGCGGAGACGCTTTTGGAGGTGAAGGTGGCCAGGGTGGTGTCGGCGGGCCTCCACCGGTTCAGGTACACCAGCGGGAGACGATCGGAAGCTACGACACGGTGGTGTTGAGCGGTGAGAGCGCCGAGGCGGTGGTGAGCTGGCTCACAGAAGAGGGCTTCATCGTCAACGAGAGCATGGCGCCTTACATGCAGCCCTATCTCGAGGCCAACATGCTCTTCGCGGCCAGCAAGCTCGTCCCCGGCGCCGACGTCTCCGAGATTCAGCCATTGCAGATGACCTTCCCTGCAGAGCATCCCATGATCCCGCTGCAGCTCACCGCCGTCGCTGCTGAGCCCCACATGCCCATCACCGCTTACATCTTCGCCGACAGGTCATACGTCCCAGCAGAGCAACCCCTTGTCCTGCCTGGGGACGACTTGTTCAGCGGTGGCAATTATCCTGCAGCCCTGAATCGCGCCATCGACATGGCCGGCGGTGATGCCTTCATCGCTGAGTTTTCTGGCCCTCTGCGCCCCAACCCAGTGCTCGATGAGGCCTGCTGTGATCCTGGCCGTGACGTCTGCGGTTGGGGTGGAGATGGTGTCTGCTCCTGCCCAGGGCTCGACTTCGAAGCAGAAGACTGTGCTGACCAGACAGACCTTCTTCAAGGTGTGCAGCAATACAACCAGCTCTCTGAAACACATGGCAACGTCACCCGCCTCACGACGATCTTGTCACCTGAAGAGATGACGTTCGACCCCATGTTCTCCCCTGGTCCAATCGAGCTTCAGGGGCCCCGCATACTCACAGGCCGTCGCTTCAACTTGAGTCATTGCATCCCCAATATCATCGAGCCCGATGACCGGACACGCGTCACGCGCGCACGTAACATTCAAGCCTGTGAAAATATGTATTGCGGCAGTGAAGCAGACACATGCGCCGTCGCCGCCGGCCCCAACGTCGGTTGTATCTGTGCCCCCGGTCGAGTCGCTCGTCGTTACACCAACCTCGACGGCGCAGTCCAGGTCACTTGTGTGCCCGACACACATACGGTCGACCTCTCCGTCGACGGTATCCCACCGCCAAGTGCATGTCTGGGTGTGGACTGTGCGGAAGGTGTCTGTGTCGATGTTGGTGGTTTCCCCACTTGCCGCTGTGATCCAGGCAAGGTGGCGGTACAGGTCATCGACAGCAATCCTGCGCCCACCTGCGTAGATCCCACAGTGACCGCTGATGGGCCCGGCGGGGAAAACTACACCCTCGACTTCCCCGACATCCCAGTCTGTGCGCCGAGACCCAACGGCTGTGGCGCCGATGGCTGGTTGGTGCCCAGAGCCTTGAGAGCAGGTGAGATACGTGGAGTCATGTGTCCATCCTCTATCCCAGATCCCGCGTTGCTCGTGCCTCCACCACCGCCGAGATGCCCAGAGAGCGATGACTCCGACGACTCTGACGACTCCGACGACTCAAGTGGCTCGGGTGGCTCGGGCGAACCCATGTCCATGGCGGACGGTGGTCCGACGCGCTACGTAGATCGCGAGTCTGGGTGCAGCTGCCGCACCTATGACGGAGGCGCTGGTGGCCTGTGGCTTTTGCCTCTGTTGCTGGGCTTCGCGATACGACGTCGCTGACTCAAGGCCCGCTCACATCGAGCTCCCACACCTGCTGAGCGTATTCGAGGATCAGGGCGCAGAGGCCCTCTTCGAGGGTGTGCGTGTCACGACGAAAATACGACGCCCCCAATGGCCCCCCACTGGCGACGACGGTGTAGGGGCCGCTGTCTCCGGAGCCGCGACGCTCTCCATCCAGCTTGATCAAGATCACAGCCCCATCGACACGCATCCGCTCGAGCAAAGGCCGAACTGGATCTACGCCACTCCAATCTTCGGCGATTGAAACCCCGAGCTGTTCAGCGACCCAGCACACACGCCATCTTTGATGCGCTCGCGGTGTCATCGTCCTCCACGAAAGCCCCGAGCATCGATGCCAAGTGCCTTCAACCATCGATAGACTTGCTGACGATGTTGCCCAAGCACTCGAGCCACAGCTGCGACATTGCCCTGATGCTCGCCCAGCAGCCGCTCCAGCTCACCCCGCTCAGGCATGCTCGAGGTCTGTGCTTCTGACGCCCCATCGGGGGCAGCAGGCCGCCGCATGCTCTCCGGCAACAGCTCGGTACCAATACTGCTCAGTCGTGGGGCAAAGACAGCGATGCGATCCGCGAGCAACTTCAGCTCACGGACGTTGCGGGGCCAGCTGTACGTCAACAGCCGCTCTGCGGCGTCAGTGGTCAGCTCGGGGCATGTGGGGAGAGCCGATTTGAGAAACCCCCAAAACAACCTGAGCACCTCTTCTCGACGCTCAGCGAGTCCAGGCAGTGAGATGGTGATGCCTGCGAGGCGGGCGTAGAGATCCGAGCGGAACCGTCCATCCTCTGCCGCCTGCTCCAGGTCTTGATGGGTCGCCGCCACCACCCGCACGTGCACAGGGATCTCCCGGTCTGATCCCACCGGGCGGACTTTGCCCTCTTGCAGCACGCGCAACAGGGCCGCCTGTTGGGCCATGGGCAGCTCAGCGATCTCGTCGAGGAAGATCGTGCCTCGATCTGCTTCGACGAACAGGCCTTTTCTCTGGGTGTTGGCGCCCGAGAAGGCGCCCCGCACGTGACCGAACAGTTCGCTCTCGAGCAGATGCGCCGGGATCGCCGCGCAGTTGAGTGGAACCAGCGGGCCCTGACGACCGCTGGATGCGTGCAGATGCGCCACCAGCCGCTCTTTGCCCGCACCAGTAGGCCCATGCACCAACACCGGTAACTCACTGGGGGCAACAGTCTCTGCAAGCGACTCTGCCTGAGCCCGACCAAGAGCCACCCCAGTAAAGACATCGGGCGTCGGTAACCCCGGGAGTTGCTCGCACTCGTTGTAGACCAGCAACGAGTCTCCAATTCGGAGGACTGCGCCTGGCCGCAGGTAGTCCGACGTGAGCGGTACCCCATCGAGGCTGCTCCCATTCGTGCTCTCTGCGTCGGAGACCCGGAACAGGCCGTATTCGCCCACCCAACTCAACCGCAAATGAACACGGCTGATCTGGTTGTCTTCCACAGTGATGCCATTGCGACCGGGTTCACGGCCGATCACGTACCCCTCGGGCAACAGCACATGACACTCAGGGGGATCGAGGGCCTTACCCCTCTGGTAAACCACCCACAACGCCCGCAAGCGCGTAGGGCCCGCGCCAGCCTTCCCGAGCGTACCTGGCTTCATCGTCGTCCCGGCCATCTATGCCTCACCCTCGTGCTGTACGGGTGTACGTCGGCGCAGGTTGTACCACAGGGCAGATCGAAGGTGCTCGGCTCGGGCCTTCGCGATGCGCAACACGTGACGTCACAGCGTCACAGCAGCGAGGTCCAAAAACAGCGAGTAGGCCTCAAAAGGACTGATACCGCGGTCCGGAGTCACTTGGCACGCCCCTTGGATAAGAGTGTTTTCGACAAACGAACACCCTCAACCACATAGGAGAATGTCATGAAGACTCTGCTCGCCAGCCTCAGCCTCGTCGCCTTGCTTACCAGCTCAGCCATGGCTGGCACCTGCTACGAAGACTCTGCGGTTCACGGACGAGACATGCCCTCGTTTGCACCCAACAACGCCTATGGCCTCGAGTCGTTCCGCTTCAAATTCACCAATGGAGATCACCACATACGGCGAATTGCAGTCGAAGCTTGGAAGAGAGGCTCCACTGATATGCTGTCCACCTCGTTGGCAGACAAGGGCAACAACGACCCATATGAGTTCAGAGTGTGTGGTGTAAAACTCGACAAAGTGCCTGGGGTCAAGCTGGGCACTGCCAAGGTCAGCGGTCGAGGTACTGGCTGGACTTCACTCGGAGTGAACCAGATGTACAACTACGAGTTCGTCATTCGCGGGTTCGACCTTCAGTTCAAGCAAGGTGACCGTGAGTTGAGAAAAATCATGGTCGAATATGACCGCAATACACGGCGCCTCAATGTTCACTTCAAAGACGACGGCAACCCTTACTTCACGGCAGAGATCCAATATGCCTGGGTCCCCAGGTCTCGGCTGATACCGCTCGGCACACCGAAGAAGAGCGTGAACATGACGCGCTTCAACAGCCGGGCTTTCGCAGGCGGCAAGGGTCAGGACACAATGAAGCTCAAGGGTCAGAGGGGCAAGCGCATGTTGCAGAGCTTCGAGTTCACGTACAAAGACGCCACACATCACATGGACGAGTTGGTTCTGAACTTGTGGAACGGCGCCGCCGCTCTGAACGACAAGAACAACGACGACATCTTCCGCCTGGAAACGAAGTACGTAGTGTTGAGGTGACTCTCTTACTCACCTCATCGAGCATATCCGTGAGCTGTGGCCGATAGAGGCTCACGGCAAACTCGACGCTGTCATCGAAAAGCGTCAGCTCACCTGATCGCGTGGTCATCGCGGTACGCGGCCGATCAAATGGAACCACCCCCAAAGTGGCGATCCCATAGAAGACCCCCCTCCGAAACAGGCCTGACCCCATTGCCACCAACTACACCCACTCGACGGTGCTGACGTCGTGGTTGGCGATCTACAATAGCCCCACACCTACGGTCGTCTTGGAGCGGGATGTGTCCTGACATGCCCAAGTGCTCTTGGACCGGTGCCCTCATATGGGCGATTTCACATATGCCTCACAGACCAGTCCAGTGATCCTGCGTGTGAAAACCGGATCTTTGTTTACTTCTACTGGACCAGTATTTTCGTGAAATCAGTTGAAAACCACAGACCGCCGACCACGGGTCTGGCGGCGCAGCGACGAGGTGTCCCATGGAGAACGCTTCCTTCCAGACCGCAACGTTCAAGGCCAAGGTCGGCCTCGCCGAGATGCTCAAAGGCGGGGTGATCCTCGACGTGATCAACGCCGAGCAGGCCCGCATCGCCGAAGACGCCGGCGCCTCCGCCGTCATGGCCCTCGAGCGCGTGCCCGCCATGATCCGCAAGGATGGCGGCGTGGCCCGGGCGAGCGATCCCGCCATGATCGAAGAGATCAAGGCAGCAGTGAGCATCCCGGTCATGGCCAAGTGCCGTATCGGGCACTTCATGGAAGCCCGCATCATCGAGGCCCTTGAGGTCGACTTCATCGACGAGTCCGAGGTGCTCACCCCCGCTGACGAGCAGTTCCACATCGACAAGCACGGCTTCAAGGTGCCCTTCGTCTGTGGCTGCACCGACATCGGTGAGGCCCTGCGCCGCATCGGCGAAGGCGCCGCCATGATGCGTACCAAGGGCGAGGCCGGCACCGGCAACGTCGTCGAGGGCGTGCGCCACCTGCGCACCCTGCGTACCCAGATCCGCAAGCTGACTCAGTGCAGCAGCGACGAGTTGATGACCGAGGCCAAGAACCTCGGCGCCCCCTACGAGATCGTGCGCTGGGTGGCCGAGCACGGTCGCCTGCCGGTGCCCAACTTCGCCGCCGGTGGCATCGCCACCCCCGCCGACGCCGCCCTGTGCATGGCTCTGGGCGCTGAGGCCGTCTTCGTGGGCAGTGGGGTCTTCATGTCGGAAGATCCCGTGCGTCGGGCCAAGGCCATCGTCGACGCCACCACCTACTGGGAGGATCCCAAGAAGCTCAAGGAGATCAGCAAGGGCCTGGGCACCGCCATGAGCGGCGTCGAGATCAACAAGCTGAGCGAGGCCGAGCGCATGGCCTACCGAGGCTGGTAATGGCCCGCATCGGCGCCCTGGCGCTCCAGGGGGGTTACGACGCTCACCTGAAGGTGGTGGAGCGCCTCGGCCACGAGGGTGTGCGGGTCCGCGAAGCGGCTCAGCTCGACACCCTCGATGGCTTGATCTTGCCCGGCGGCGAGAGCACCACCCACTTGAAGCTGATCGATCGCTTTGGCCTGGAGCAGGCCCTCGTGGACTTCGTGGCCTCGGGCAAGCCTGTACTGGCCACCTGCGCCGGGCTCATCCTGTCGGCACAGTCGGTGCGAGATCCGGAGCAACGCAGCTTCGGCTGGCTCGACGTCACCGTCTCCCGAAACGCCTGGGGCCGTCAGGTTCACAGCTTCGAGGCCTCGACCGACGAGACCGTGGCGGGCCTCGAGGGGCTGCCCCTCGTCTTCATCCGCGCCCCGCGGCTACAGCGGGTGGGCGATGATGTCGAGGTGCTCGCCCGCATCGACGGCGAGCCCATCATGGTGCGGCAGGGCAATGTCGTCGGGGCGAGCTTTCACCCTGAGCTCACCGATGACGTACGCGTGCACAGCCTGGTCTTCTCCTGACCCATAACGCGTCATTTATTTTCGTCGTTCCGCTCCCCTTCCTGTTGACACCCACCTGCCCTCTGATACATGTGCCTCACAGTGTCACATCACGACACGTTGGAGGCTCAAATGCTTGGACTCAAAACATTTTCGACTGTTTTTAGTGTAGCCGCTCTCATCGGCACCTCTGGCTGTGGTGGCGGCAAGGCCATGCACCAGCTGCCCGAGTTCCCCATGCAGTCCGTGAAGGCTGACCAGGCCGAGAAGATGAAGCTCTATGCTGGCCCCAACGGCGAGATCGAAAAGTTCTCGGTCTATGTGAAGGCAGAGGCCGTGCCGCAGTGGGCCCACGACATGGCCGACAAAGAGATCGGCAAGGGCGAAGCCTCGTCGTTCGAGGTGGAGCACTATGCCGACGGCAAGCAGACCTATGAGATCACTCGGAAGATCGACGGGGTAAAGACCGAGATCAGTTTCTCCACCGACAAGTCGATCAACTATGTCGAGAAAGCCATCGACTGCAGCGCGACGCCGGAGAAGGTGCAGGCGGCGGCAAAGGCCGTGGCTGGCTTCAACCTCGAAGAGTGCGAGTCCAAGAAGACCGGCGACATGATGGCTTACGAGGTCGAGGGCAAGCTCAACGGCATGGGCCACAGCTTCGAGTTCAAGGCCGACGGCACCCTGGTCACCCGCCGCAAGACGATCATGGGCAAGATGGAGGTTCGGTACTGAGCACACGCCTCAGCATCTCAATCCTGCCCCCGTAAGATTACCCCTCGTACAAATCCCCATATCAGCCGATATGGGCCATTACGTACTCTTCTGGCGTGTCATCGCACAGTGTGTGACGTGTCCGTAAACCATGATTCCTCCAGTGATTCCTGGAGTTGGGGAGAGCATAAATGCGCAAGCACCTCATCCTGGCCCTGGCGTTGAGTGCCTTGGCTCTTGGCTGCGAGTCCGATGATCCTGAAGACACCCCTGTGGGTGGCAGCGGCGGCGGCGAAGCCGGCGCAGGTGGCGAGGCTGGCGGCGGTGCAGGTGGTGAGGCTGGCGGCGCAGGCGCAGGTGGTGAGGCTGGCGGCGCAGGCGCAGGTGGCATGGGTGGAGATCCCGGCGGTGCCGGCGGTGAAGGCGGCATGGGCGGTGATGGGCCCGGTCAGGCCTGTATCGACGCCTGCACCGCGCTCGCTGACTGCTCTGCGGCATCCGACGCTTGCCCTGGGATCACCCCCGAGACCCGGGACGCGTTCTATGATGCCTGCCTGCCCACCTGTGAGGCCAACCCTGCCCTGCGGGCCCTCGTGAACGGCGACGACTGCGATGGCACCATCAACACGCTGCGCGGCCTCAACGAAGACTTCGACGCCGGCTGCATCGCCGACGAGCCCATGATGTGCATGCCCGGCGAGACCTACTACCCCGGCGACGCCTGGGATGCCTGCATCAGCGACGACGGCATGTTCAACGCCGTCAGGCCCGAGAACATCTCCACCATTCCCCGCGTGGCCAGCTATGAGGAGATCGGCGATTTGCTCTGGCGGGTGGACGGTGATCCCTCCGGTGAGGCCTTCATCGACGCCAACATCGAATATGGTCTCGACGAGGGTCTCGGCAGCCGTGTGATCCGTCGTTACGACTCCCGCATCGATGTGCCCGAGGGTGCAAACTGTCGCGACGAGAACGCAGGTGAGCTGTGGCCCGACTACTGCGTCGGCCCCGGTAAGATCCTCCCGATCCTCAACGCCGCCTTCGACGCCGGCGCTGTGGGTACGGAGCCTCGCCTGAACGCACGCCGCGTCGAGGCGGCCCTGCTCTGGTTCCTGCACGTGTCCTCCTTCAAGGAGGCCAACTCCTGCGCGGGCAAGGCTGTGGACTGCGACTCCGCATGGGGCTACTACGGTGGCGGCGGTCAGCCCGGTGGCGACATGGCCTTCGGCTTCGGCGGTGTGGTGCAGAGCATCGACACCGACGCCCACGAGGCCATCATGCAGGCCCTGCTCGCCGTGCGCTGCTGGCGTGATCTCGACGACGCCGAGGTGGCGGAGAACGGTGATCTGCACCAACAGGCCCTCGACCAGCTCGAGCCCGCTCTGGACCGTGGCCTGGCGGTGGTCTTGATGCACGCCCTGGAGCAGTACGCTCAGGGTGGCGATGCCGCTGCTGAGTGGTGGGCCTACCTCGAGGTCCTCGGCCCCACCGTGGAGACCGGCGCCCGCCGCCGCGGTGACGACGCCGCAGCTGACCGCCTGGTGGCCTTCTTCACCGGCGGCGCCCCCGACGACATCGAGCCCGCCATGGGCGATCTTGAGATGCTGTTCCCCTGTCCTTGAGCGGACGACCGTGCCTTCGGCACCGTCGCCCGCTACTGCAAGTCTTCTCGGCGCGTCAGCGGCACCGCCTGTGACGATCCCGAACTCAACAACACCATGAACCCGCTGCCGTCTACCGGCACCCCGAAGTCCAGTCGGAAGGGGTCCTGGTTGAACTGGGGCATCAACACCCGAACCCCAGCCCCCACAGTCTGGCGCAGCGTGAAGTCTTCGCCGCCGGCGTACACATCGCCAGCATCCCAGAACAGCACGCCGCCGAGGTGCACCGAGGCGAGCACCCACGGGCGAGTACGCAGCTCTACGTTGGTTCGCAGGAAGTTCTCACCGAAACCGAAGAAAGCCTGACTCGGGTAACCCCGCAGGCCGTTGTCACCGCCGAGGGTCACCAAGGAGTTGTTGCGATCTTTGATGCGCTGCACCCAGACGCCTCGAGCGATGAGACGCCCGACGCCCAGCTGGGGCGTGGCGCCGCGGGCGGTCACAGTCAGCTCCCGGTTGATCAGCTCTTCATCTTCATAGCGACCCTCGACGCCCACTGCCCCTTCGATGAGGCCCCCACCGGCGATGTGTACCCACCCCGCAGAGAGGGCGCCTCTGAGCGACCCCTTGTCGGATCCCAGGGCCGTGAGGGGGCTGCTCAAGCGGGCACCGATCGACGGGCCTACACGGATGTCCTCGCTCTGACCGAAAGTGGCGAGGTTGGCCAGCGCCTTGAACCGTGGCTGGAAGAACGACCACTCCACGAAGGGTGCCACGCGGGTCAAACGTTGGGGCAGCACATCGGTCTCGAAGGCCGACTGCTCTTCGTCAGTGAGTGCCCCGGTCTCGTCATTGGCTTCGGCATCGATGTGCACCGCAGCGACGCCGTAACCCACCCGATGGCGGAACCCCGTGCCCACACCCATCTGGTGCGTGCTGGTGAGCTCGGCGATGTAGAACCGCTGGTCCCAGACCCGGGGGATGGACACGGGGTCTGAGTTCTCGTCGGCCTGGAACGTGTACGTGCGCACCTCACCACCGGTGAGCTGACGCTGCACTCTGACGTCTGTCTGCACCTCGAGCACCAGGCCCCAGGGCTGCTGCAGGTTGTAGAGCGGGTGGCCGAAGAGCCACGATGTCGAGAAACCCTCTGCCTCGTCGCTGTCGCGGTTGAAGATCACGTCCGCGCTTTGAGCGAGGCGCAGCGGAGCCCCACCGAGTCGACGATCGACGAACACCTCGCCGACAGAGTACCGGTCGGGGAACATCTGGTAACGCAGTGTGCCCTGCTGATTGAGACCAAAGAGGTTCCGCTCGGTGATCTGCAACAACAACTGGTCGAACTGGCCCGCGGTGTAGCTGTACGACTGCTCGAGACGCAGTGACCAGAGATCGCGGGTGAGCACCAGGATCCCCACCTCATCTTCAGAGTCGGCCTTCACCGGCGCGATGGCCACGAGGGAAAAGATGCCCAGGCTGCGCAGGTTGCGGATGCTCTCGTACACCCGCACGCACTTGAAGGGCTGCCCCTGAGACACCAACAGCTCCTGCTCAATGATGCGGGGCTTCGTCAGCCAGTGCAGCGCGTTGGGAAACGTGGGCCACAGCTCGTCTTCCGCGAAGACATCCCGGCGGGCGATCCGCACGAAGGCGACGCGTTTGCCGAGCGGGTTTGCCTCGAAGGCGAGCCCTTCAGCCTTGAGGGCCCGAGCGAGGCGCTGGCCCTGGTAGGTCTCACCGCCGACGTTGAGGGCGCTCACACACGAGCCATCTTCGGCGTTGAGGGCTTTGCTCGTCTCGGCCTTCGCGCTTTGTTCAGGCCCGGACTGCCCCCAGGCAAGCCCGGCCCAGAGCACCAGAAGCACCACGAGTAGAGATCTGATTCGAATACGCATCAGCGAGGTTTCCAGCGCCGGGGACAAGCCACGCCCAACTCTTCGAGGAACTTCAGGTGGGTCTCCGGCAAGGGGGCGTTGAACTGCACCCCACGGCCTGTGACCGGATCAGTGAACCCCAAAGTGCCCGCGTGCAGAAAAAACGCCCGCTTGCTGGACCGGGCAAAGCGCCGATCGAGCTCACCACGGCGGCCATACTCTCGATCCCCCACCACCGGGCTGCCACGGTGGGCCATGTGTGCCCTGATCTGATGCAGGCGGCCGGTCTTGATGCGGCACTGAACCAACGAGACGCCCCGAGCCCGGGACACGATCTCGTAGCGGGTCTCCGCGGGCTCTGCCCGGGGGTGCTCGCCCACCTGTGCCTGCTTGCGGCCGTCTCGCCTGATCTCCCGGATCGGGGTACGCTCGACGCCCTTGGACGGCCGAGGGCCTCCGTGCACCAACGCCACGTATTCCTTGAGCAAAGTACGCTTGGCGAACTGTTGCCTCAGGCCATCGTAGCCCTCGATGGACAGCCCGACGACCAGCAGCCCGCTCGTCGGTCGATCGAGGCGGTGCAACAAACCGAAGTCACGAGATTTACCAAGGTTCTGAAGCGCCTTACCATAGCGGGCGAAGAGGCCGTTGAGCACAGTGTCCCGGGTGTGGCCCACCCCTGGCTGGGTCACCACACCAGAGGGCTTGCTCACCACGAGAAAGTGCGGCCCCTCGTAGACAACTTCGAGGGGCACCCGGGGGTTGGGGTGCACGCTGAGCTGGGGTCCGTCAGACATGACCTCATGGGTAGCCCACCACCCCGCCGATTGCTAGGTTCCCGCTGACATCAGCGCACCGAGATTCGCCAAGGAGCACACATGACCGTCGTCGTGACCAACCGCATCCCCGTCAACGAAGGCCACGAGATCGACTTCGAAGACCGGTTCCGCAACCGCATCCACCTCGTGGACCAGTCCCCGGGCTTCATTCGGAACGAGGTCCATCGACCGCGGCCCATGAAGTTCGACCACGAGACCGGCGGCTGGGTGAAGGACGACGAGAAGCAGGGCTACTACGAGATCAAGACGTGGTGGAAGTCGATGGCGGACTTCGTCGCCTGGACCAGGAGCGACTTCTTCCGCCAGGCCCACGCCAACCGACCCCCGAAGGACATGTTCGCCGGCCCCTCGGAGATCGTGATCCACGAGATCGTCACCAGCACCGACCTGCCCGAAGACTGAAGCCTCACGCTGATCGCCTCTCACCGAGCAGCTGCGACCGGCGGTGCTCCATCAACATCTGCAGATTCATGGCTCATACTCCACCACGACCCCCGAAACGCCCTCATGTGCACGTGGCCCACGGTCACGAGCGGATCGACCCCTACCACTGGATGCGGGACGATCATCGCCAAGATGAGGAAATCTTGGCCCACCTGAAGGCCGAGAACGCCTACACCGAGGCCATGACCGCCGATCTGGCCCCGCTGCGGGAGACCCTGCTCGAAGAGCTCAAGGGCAGGATCCCACAAGCGGAGAGCAGCGTGCCGGTGCGCATCGGTCCCTGGTGGTACGCCACAGAATATCGAGAGGGTCAGGACTACCCGCTCTATACGCGCTCGGCGACCGCAGAGGGCGAGCGCGAGGTGATGCTCGATCTCAACACCCTCGCCGAGCCCCACGCCTACTACGCCATCTCTCAATGGTCGGTGAGCGACGACTGCCGATTGCTGGCCTACGCCGAAGACACTGTGAGCCGCCGCATCTACACGATCCGGTTCAAAGATCTCACCACGGGGGAGACCCTCGAAGAGTCGATCCCTGGTACTTCAGGGGCCCTGGCCTGGGCCGCCGACAATCAGACGGTGTATTACGCCCGCCGGGACGAGACAACGCTTCGGCCCTGCGAGATCTGGCGCCACACGCTGGGCACCGACCCATCGGAAGACGTGAAGGTCTACACCGAGACCGATGAGACCTTCGCCCTCTACCAGCTCGGCCGCACCCGGGATCGCAGCCATGTGGCCATCACCGCCTACAGCACCCTGAGCACCGAGGTGCTGCTGGTGCCTGCAGATGATCCCACTGCGCCGCTCACGCCGGTGATCCCTCGACAGCGCGATCACAAATACGCCGTCGACCTGCACGGCGGACTGGCCTTCGTGCGCACCAACGAAGGCGCCCTCGACTTCCGGCTGATCTCGGTCCCTCTGGACCAGGCCGCCGACCGCAGCGCCTGGCAGGAGGTCGTGCCCCATCGCCCCGGGGTATTCCTCGCCGACGCCCAGATCTTCGACGACTTCATCGCTCTGGAGATCCGTGAGGCGGCGGTCCTCGGTGTACGCCTGCTCGAACGCGCCACGGGCGAGGTGCACGCCGTGGCCTTCGACGACGCGGTACACGTGGCCACCCTCAGCCTCAACCCCGAGGTCTCCGAGCCTCAAGTGCGCCTCGGCTACAGCAGCCCCGTCACGCCACAGTCCACATATGACTATGACCCTGTGGGCCGCGCCCTCACACTGCGCAAACGCCGGGAGATCCCCGGAGGCTTCGAGGCGAGCCGCTATGACACCGAGTGGGTACAGGTCACCGCCAGAGACGGTGCCGTCGTACCGGTCTCGGTGACCTACCCCGCCGGCGTGACCCGAGACGGCTCCGCCCCGATGTATCTCTATGGTTATGGCTCGTACGGATACTCCCTGGATCCGGATTTCAATCTGAACCGCCTGAGCCTGCTCGATCGCGGCTTCGTGGTGGCCACGGCCCACATCCGCGGGGGCCAGGAGCGGGGCCGCCGCTGGTACGACCAGGGCCGCATGCTCAACAAGCGCAACACCTTCACCGACTTCATCGACTGCGCCGAGCGCTTGATGGACCTGGGGTTCTCCTCACCTGAGCGCACAGTGGCCGGCGGCGGCAGCGCCGGGGGCCTGCTCATGGGGGCGGTGATGAACATGCGCCCCGATCTGTTCAAGGCGGTCTACGCCGCGGTGCCCTTCGTCGACGTGGTCTCCACCATGCTGGACGACAGCATCCCCCTGACCACGGGAGAGTACGACGAGTGGGGCAACCCCAACGACAAAGCGTACTACGACTACATCTTGTCGTACTCGCCTTATGACAACGTCTCTGATCAGGCCTACCCCACGATGTACGTGACCACGGGGCTCCACGACTCACAGGTGCAGTACTGGGAGCCGGCGAAGTGGGTGGCCTGCTTGCGGGACCATCAGCAGGGTGACGGCGCCATCATGTTGGAAGCAGATCTCGACACGGGCCATGGCGGGGCTTCGGGGCGCTTCAAACGGCTCGAGCAGACCGCTCGGGTCTATGCCTTCATGATCCGCTCAGTGAGCGCCGGCTGATCGTCCAGAACACGATGCCCTGTCTGGGCATCACCGCTTGCCCTTGAGCACCACGGGCGGGGCCGTCAGTAACTCAGCGCAAAACGAATCCTCGAAATGCTTGGCTTTGTCTGCGAAGTAAGAGCAGGTCAGCGCCACCCACCGTTCGCGCACGTGGGCCGAAGCGTGAATCACGTGCAGTGTGGTCGATGGTCCGGGGCTTCCCCAATCCACCAGAGTCTCAGTGCAGGTGGTCTCTACCTCCTCGAGCTTGCAGGGGTACACGTTGTGCCCTGTGGCGGTCGTGTCTGCCACGTCTACATCATGCTTCTTCAGCTTTTCACGCGCAGCTTTGTTGTAGTCGACCGCGTCTTTTTTCGAAGGCGCGACGACCCAGGAGATCTGCCCGTGATCACATTGGATGTTCGTATCTGAGTACGACCGACACTTGTCTGCGATGTCGATGGGTCGCCCGATGAACCTGAACTCGCGTATGGACTGCGCTTTTTCCAGGAGCACTTGAGGGACCCCCTCGGAGAGGAGCGCGGACAACACCTTTCGGCCCTGCTTCTGGTCCACGATCTTGTTGTTCTCGGTGTATTGAATCAGGGCCGACGACTCTCGCGTGTAGGCCGGGTCGACCGTCATCACTCCACGCCCATGGCTCATGTCCACCACGATGACGTCGTGTGACTTGCCCTTGACCTGAAGTGTCTCCCGGCTGACGACTGTGGCGTTCGAGTCTTGAACAGCCCGGTCGAGTAGTGTGTTTGCCGGCGCCATCGAGTGAGGCGCGAGAATCATCAGCAGCGCAAAGCTGGGCTGAATGTCTTCACAAAAGATTGTGATCCGCGAGTCCCTGATCTCGACGCGCTTGCACGCAGCCTTCCAATCAAACGGTGCCTCCGCAGTCTCTGCCGCCGTCAATGACGGGGTCGCCACCCAAAACGCCCAGAAAACCACGCTCTTGAGGAAGCGTACGTGCAGCATCTCGTGCTCCTATCTCGGCTCGACCCCGCGTTGAAACCGGATGGCCGTCCGCCGCTGAGGCTAGAGCATCATGCCCCAAAATCAACCGTGTCGAGCCATCAGTCGCCCCCATCAACCCACCCGAACCTCACGACGCCCGTGCCTCATACGCATGCGCTGCACATCTGCAGTTTCCATCTGCATGGTTGTGCGTTGATGCACACCGCCGCCGCCGCCATGCTCTGAATCACACCAGACAGTTCACCACAACACATCACTGATGGAGCGCCCGCCATGAAATACATGACGATGGGTCTGTTCACCCTCAGCCTCGGCCTGATGGCCTGCAACTCCGCCACTGCCAAGAAGCCCACCGCTCAGGCAGCCAAAGCTGCCCATGAGAGCATCCCCATCAGCACGCTGACCAAAGCGCCACGGCGGGTCACCACCGTCACGCGGCTCAACGTGCCCGTCAAAGAGGCCTTCGCATACCTCGGCAACCACCAGAACCTGCTCGAATACTCGAACGGTATTCTGGGCAAGGTGAGCGTCGATGGCAGCGGAGCCAGCGAGGCCAACGGCGTAGGCACCAAGCGAGTGTGCGAGACTGCCAACGGCACCGACAAGTTCGTCGAGACCATCGTCTACTTCAAGGCGCCCTACGTCTTCGCTTACGCCGCCACGGAGAACACCTGGGGGCTCACCGATCACCTGGCCACCGTGAGCCTCAAGCCCGACGGCAAAGGCGGCACCCTCGTGCAGTGGGACCAGTACTTCAACCACGTGAAGCCCGAGATGGCCCCTCAGGTGGCCATGAACATCAAGGGCATGCTCCAGGGCAAGATCCTGCCATACCTCACCGGCAAGTTCGGCGGTGAGATCCTGCCCCAGGGCTGAGCAATGCAGCTGCTTGTGTTGCCATTGCTCGCGATCCTGCTCAGTTGTTCCACGGTGGCGGCCCCCAACGACAGCGAGCCTCTACAATGGTACGAGCGCACACTGCCCATGGATCGAGCCACAGCGACGCTTGAGGTCGACGGCCTGGCAGTGAAGATGACCTATGGCATCGTAGGCAAGCCGGAGTGCCGCCGGACCGGTACGTCCTGCCCCGTCATGGTGGTATTGCCGGGTGGGGCGCAGAACGACAACCTGATGTCCGAGGGGTTGCGGCCCTGGGCCGAAGACCTCGAGGCTCGGGGTTGGCTGGTACTCAGTCCGGTGGCCCTCGATGGAGAGCACCTGTTCTTCGGAGATCACGCGGCGGGCTCGGGACTCGACCAGTGGCTGGCCCACGTGAGCACCCACTATGGACGCACCGGTCGACCCTTCACCCTCGTCGGTGTGAGCAATGGTGGCATCAGCGCGCTGCAACTCGCCGCCCGGCATCCTGGCAGGTTCGCCCATGTGCTCGTTGCTCCGGGGTATATGCCCCAGACGACAGCTGTCGAGGCTTTTGGCGCTCAGCGTGTCACGTTCGTGATCGGCGAGCACGACACATGGCGGGCTGAAACCGAGCAGTCAGCACATCGGCTGGCAGGCGCTGGCGCCAGGACCCACACCGTGGTGGCCCCTGGTACGGGTCATGGGCTGTTCGGTTTCTTGGAGACCGAGCGGTTGCTCACGTTGCTGGACACACCATGACGGGCATCATCGGCGAAAACGCCCAGGTGAGCGGGTCTTTCGGTTGGTGCCTGCTCTGACCTTGGAAGTGCTCGTACACTGCAACTTCGCCGCAGCGCCTTCACGCACCACCCTGATGCTCCCCTTCTTGCAAAACTTCATGTTGAGCTGACTGTGATAGTACGCAGATCCTGTGGGCCACCTGCACTCGCACTTCAACGTGCCATTGGGGCCACTGAGCGTGCACTTGCGGCAGCGCTGGAGTTGCCGCATGTCGGCGCGCTCGCTCTGCATTCGAGCGCTGCCGAGGCGCTGACTCCAATATGTATCTATGTTGCACGTGAGGGTACCATCGTTGTTGTTGGCCTTCTTGTCTTTGCAGGCGCTCATGAACAACGTGCTCTGCTTCCACTGCCCATTGCGTCGACGGCACTCACAACGCAACGCGTTGCCGTTCACCTTCTCGCACGCACGACAACTCTGTCGATATGAGCCCTGATACGGCCAGGACTGCTTTTTCGGGGAGGGGCACCTCAGGTGACCATTGTCGTTCATGAGATCAGGCTTGCCCGAACAGCTCTTCAGCGAGATCTCCGTCGTACGGCGACCGCCTCCACGCTTGCGGCAGCGGCACTGCAACTGACCATCGAAACGCACCCAGCACGCATTGCAGGTGACGAGGTAGCTGTTGCCTCTCGGTGTCGTGGTCCGCGCCGCAGGCGCCGCACACCCGAGCTCTCCGTCCCGGTTGTAGGTGTCTCGCTGGTTGTTGCACCAGCGCAGATTGAGATGGCTGCTCTGCCATCGACCTTTCCGGCTCCTGCACTGACAACGCAGCATCTCGCCGGAACCATTTTGAGTCACTGTGCACTGGCGACATGAATCGCTGTAGGAGCCGACGGGCAGGCCAGCATTCGCAGCAGCGGGCAGTAGACAGCCAGCCAGAGACAGCCAGAGCAATGAAACGTATTTGATCAGGCCACGCATGGGTCCCTCCATGAAGTGTACCTGTGTCAGGCGACACACAACCCACGACTACGACACATATTTTGCGCAGTGTCCCCCATCTCAATCCTGAATATTTAGACCTGACATAGAATGGCGCTTCTCCCTCATCACACACCCAGGTACAGTGTGAGGGTCTTATCCACCCTGAGGGAGTATGTGCGATGGGCTTCAAGCTGATTTCACTCGTAGCGGCCACGGGTGCCATGTGGTCCGTGAGCGCCCAGGCGCAGACGCCGACGAGCTGCGCGAGCATTCTGAACAATGGTTTGAGCAACGGAGATGGTGTGTACACCATCGACCCCGACGGGAACGGTGCCAACGCCCCCTTCAGCGTGTGGTGTGACATGACCACCGACGGCGGTGGCTGGACGGTCATCGCCAACAACGACAACGGTGACGTTGAGCCCAGCGGCTGTTGGGCCCGCATCGGCAGTCACTCCACCTTCGTCTGCGGCAACATCTCTCAGGGTGAGGACTTCGTCGTTCCCGCATATGGCATGGTCTTCGACGAGCTCGTCTGGGCCACCTACGACAACGACGACTTCTCCGACATCAGCGCATACCAGTACATGCTCTGGAACAACGACCAGACCATCCCCAACAACAACGGTCGCTGGTCGCTCAGCCCCAACAGCCATACGCAAACCCTCAATGGTCACGCGGCGCAGAGCAAGATCTTCTGCACCTACTACGGCACCAACGGCCTGCGTCTGGTGGGCAACGAGATCCCCAACAACGGTGACTACGGCAACAACCCCGTCACCATCTTCGACGAGGACAACAACCTCGACAACCCTGGCCACATGAGCTTCACGGAGAAGGCGTCGAATGCCGGCAGCATGAACGGCCTCGACGACTTCCAGGATGGCCACGGCTGTGGTGACAGCTGGCAGCCCAAGGCTGATCGCGGCAAGTCCAGCTACATCATGATCCGCGGCGAAGATCCTCAGGTGCTGGTGTTCGACGCCGACAGTGATGGGGTGAACGACGACGTCGACAACTGCCCCAACAACGCCAACGCAGATCAGGCCGATGGCGACGCTGATGGCATCGGCGATGTCTGTGATGCCTGCCCCGCTGATGCCACCAACGATGAAGATGGCGATGGTGTCTGTCAGGACGTGGACAACTGCCCCACCGTCGCCAATGCCGACCAGGCAGATGACAATGGTGATGGCTACGGCGACGCCTGTGTGAGCACTGCCGCCGACATCGCCGCCACCGCCACCCTCGGCAATGACATTGTCATCGGCGCCGGCGCGGTCATCGGTGCTTACGCCCGCATCGACGACGGGGCCACCGTCAACGGCGCCGTGGGCAGCAGCACGATCATCGGCGCGGGCTCGGTGGTGCCTGCAGGGGCCACGGTGGGCAACGCTGTGGTGATGGGGGCCAACGTGGGCCTCGGTACTGGCTGTAACGTCGAGGTGCTCGCGCGCCTGGGCAGCAACATCACCGCCGGTGCCAACTGCTTCTTCGGGAGCAAGGCCGACGTGGGCGACAACACCAGCTTCGGGGCCAACACCAGCGTGGGCATTCTCGCCGTCGTCGGTGCAGGCTCAAGCTTCGCTGATGACGCCGCCATCGGGAACAACAGCCAGGTCGGCGCCAGCGCTGATCTGCTCGCTGGTTCAAGTATCGAGAGTAACACGCGCGTGGGTCACACCCTCAGCCTTGGGGCTGGCGCCATCATCGAGGGCAACACCGAGATCGGCGATGAGGCGATCATCGGTGCGAATGGTGTGGTGCGGAGCTACGTGACGATTGGGCACAGCCTGGCCATGGGCGCTGGTGCCGAGTTCGCTTCTGGTGCCGCAGCAGGTGACGACGCCACCATTGGTGAGAACACCGAGGTCCGTGGCTCACTGGGCAACAACGTGACTCTGGAAGACCGGGTGTTCATCGGCAACCAGAGCAGCGTCGGCGACAACGGCCACATGCACCACGACACCACTCTCGGCATCTTTGTCACCGTGGAGTCGGGCTGCACCATTCACGATGACTCAGCCCTCTACGATGGCGTCACTCTCGGGGCCGACAGCACTGTGGGCGAGCGCTCCACCATCCTCTTCCGCAGCACCATCGGCGCCCGTGCCAGCATTGGCGACGACGTCATTCTCGACGAGCAGAACACCGTGGGCACCGACCTCGTGCTGGGCAACAACAGCCGCCTCTGGCCCCGAAGCACCTACGGCAACAACGTCAACATCGGCGCCAATGTCCTCATCCGCGACACCGCCGACATCGGCAGCGACGTCACCATCGAAGACAACGTCATCATCTTCCCCGAGACCACCATCGGTGAAGAGACCACCATCCGTCAGGGCGTCGAGCTCGGCGTGGCCGTGTGTGAGACCCAGGTCTGTGGCCAGGTCACCATCGGTGGCTGCCTCGACATCAACACCAACGTGGCGCCCCAGGGCCTCGAAGAGGGATCCTGCCAGATGGGCCTGGTCATCGACGTGGACACGGGAGCGCGCAAGTGGGCCGACGGCACCTACGCCACCAGCTGCAACGACTACCGCTACCCCATGGTGGCGCCCTACGTGTACGCCGACAACATCGGTGACGGCCGCTACACCATCGATCCTGATGGCGTCGGTGGCACTGACGCCTTCGACGTGTACTGCGACATGACCACCGACGGCGGTGGCTGGACCATGGTGGACAACGACGCCACCAACGCCGCCACCTTCGTGGGTCGCAGTGCCGGCGCCAATGATGATCCGAGCGTCACCCGCGGCGCTGTGCTGCCGAACTACACCTGGTCGGACAGCCCCCAGCTCCTCTGTCGCTCCAACAGCTTCAATGGCACGCTCGACTGGGTCACCTTCAACGCGTTGTCGGCTACGGCCCTGAGCTACCCCACTGACGCCAGCGGCAACGCCTCCGATGGCCCTGAGGGCGGTCACTGGAGCTACGGTGAGCTGAACGGCAACACCGCCACAGGCACCACCTCCTGGACCTTCGTGGGCAACAACCGCTCAGGTGGTGTCTGGATCGGGAGCAACAGCCACGCACTGTGCGCCTGCAACTACACCAATCCCAGTGGTTACTCCGGCCTCGGCGGCACCAACGCCTCCCCCGCCAGCAGCACCTGCAGCACCTGGGTGCGTTAGCTCCGCCGCTACGGCGGCTCTGCGGGTACGTGCACGACATCCTCCAACTTGTAAGAAGGCTGTGGCTGGGCCCTGGTAGGCAGTCATCGCTTCGCTCTGCCTGCGTACGCGCCAGACGAGGCGGTCCGCAGGACTGCCGAAGGCCCGGCGCCTACGCAGGCAGAGCGAAGCGATGACTGCCTACCAAGGCCTCAGCCACAACCGCCGTCAATGCCCAATTCGACTCTCCCCTCAATCTGAATGCACTCCACACTCAATACTCTTCCACGCCGTAGAGGCGCACCACCTCCCCAAAGGGGAACTCCTCATCTTGTAGTCCGCCAGGGGTGACCACCCAGAGTGTGTCGATGGGCGGCTTCTCCTGCGGGAAGTCACCATATCCATCCGTCAGATACACCGACACAGACTGCCCAAACGGGTCTTCCAGGCCCTCTTTCTCGATGGCGTCGAAGAAGGGTACGAAGCTGGTGCCGCCGCCGCCCTTAGGCTCTGGGGGCTCGTCGCCTTTGCCCAGCTCGTACGGGCCGTGGCACTCGAAATCTACGTAGTAGAGCATCGCCTTGATGTGGGGGTAGGACGACAGGATCCCCTCCACCTCGCCGAGGAATGCACCGAGCATCTTCCCGCCGATGCTCCCGCTGGTGTCCACACCGATGAACACCTTCAGGCTCTGGCCTTCGAGGGCGTCGATGTAGAGGCCCCGGGAGAAGAAGCGCCGGTCGTAACCAGAGAAATCGTTGGGCGTCTGCACGAGATAGCGCCAGAGCGCCGCCTTCCAATCCACTTGAGGGGCTGAAGCCGTCGCCATCTCTCGCGAGGCGCCGCCAGGCATCTTCCCTGCCTGCCGGGCAATGGTCGATGCCTGATTCAGCGCCGCCCGCCAGATGGCCTCAGCCTCCTTGAGGCCGTCGACGCTCAACCCGTCGAGATCTCCACCATCAGCGCCGTCACCGAGCAGATCTTGGGGGCAGTTCTGGTGCTTGTCGTCGTCGAGCAGCTCGTAGATCTCTTCCACCTGCAGGTGGGCGAGCTTGGGCTCACGGATCGCACCGTCGGGCAGGTCGATCTCCACACGATTGCTCGCCGCCAGAATCCGATCTCGCTCGGCGTCGATGATGCCGTTCACCACAACGTCGGCAGCAATGTTCCAGCGCACCGGATCGCGGTTGCCCCGGCGCTGAACGTGCAACAGAGCCGCATGAAGCACCTCGTGGATCAGCAGCCCCCGCATCTTTGCAGGGATCGGCAGCAGCGTACGCAGCCACGTGGGGTTGTAGAAGATGTCCTTGCCGTCGGTGGCTGCCGTGGGGATGCGCTCGGTGGGCCTGAGGCGCGCGAACAGACACAGCGTGGCGAAGAAGGGTGAGTTCGCCCGCAGGTACAACATCGACGACGAGATCTCGCGCTCGAGTTCCGGATCAGCCATGACAGATCACCCGATCAGAGACATGTATTTCTCGAAGAAGGCCAGGAACTCGGGATCGTTCTGGGTGGCTATGGCCAGCTTGCCCACCTGACCCTTCGCCTGCATACGGGGCATCATGTGCATGAACAGCAACTGCAGCCACTCCGCCTGCCCCTGTGCGTTCATCCATTTGAAACAGTGCATGCCGTGCTCGGCCGTCTCCGCCTGCATGCCCAGGCCCACGGTGATGGCATAGCGCTGTGAGGGCTCTTCGGGGAACTTGATCGACTTCCCCCGACCCTCGAGGATCTCCGAGAGATCGGGCAGCTTGCTGTAGATCTTCAGGAACGCGGTGAACTCGGCGGCGGCGCCGGCGCCTACGGCAGGCGCCACGGGCAGATCGTGGCTGTGCAGGCGGCTGGCCATCTCCCAGCTTCGAGGGCTGGGCCACGCCGGCGACTGCGGATCGAGGTTGTGCAGCAGGTTGGGCCGGAACGCCACGAAGGCCACCACCTGCGGATGCAGGTTGCGAGAGGCGGCGTACTTCTGGAAGCTCTTGAGCTCGGCCCCCACGCTCAGATGGATGAAACGGTTCGCCAATGGCGCGGGCATGTCGAAGACCGAGGCGCGATCTTCCTTACGGTTGCCGGCGGCCCAGATGAACCAGCCTTCGGGCACGGTGTAGTTGCCCACCTTGCGGTCGAGGACCAGCTGCTGGGCGATGCCCTGCACCGCCGGCGGCGCCATATTCATCTCGTCGAGGAACAAGATGCCCTTGCCCGAGCGGGGTAGGAACTCCGGGGGGAACCACTTGGCCTCGCCGTCTTCGGGCACTGGCAGGCCCCGCAGATCAGTAGGGGCAAGCTGGCTGAGTCGCACATCGACGAAGTCGTGCTCTCGCCGTTTGGCCACCTGCGCCACGATGCTCGATTTGCCGATGCCCGGCGGGCCCCAGATCATCACGCTGAGATCGAGGCCACTCTGGACCAGGCCATCAAGGTAAACGTCGAGCTCTCCAGGGGTCATCGAAAGGCCTCCTCAACACACAGAGTATCGTGGCGAATAGAAGCACATTTCGTCGCCGCTGTCAGCGCAACATCAACTAAACATCTGTTCAGGCAAGCTTTCGTTTTTTTGCAGTTCGAGACGCCTGCTTGACCACCTTGGCCTCTGAGTCCGACGTCAACCTCAGGATCACCTCGTCAGGTGTCGACGCGTGGCGGGCCACCTTCACTCTGATGCGCTGATCGTCGTCGGAAGAGAGCAAATCGAGCAGCTGAGGCGGCATCGATGGATTCTCCGCGAGCCGGGTGCGCACCTGGAACGAGTCGTCGACGACGAGCATGGCCATGACGGTGTGGGGCAGTGAGGGGGCCTCAGCCATGGCGCCCTTGATCGTGGACTTCGCCCACTGGGCATACCCGACCAGGACTCGCTCTGGAGTGTTGGGGTTCTTGGCCACCTCCTCTCGCACGAACTTGTCGTCGTCGGTGGCGAGCCCCTCGAGCACCTCAGCCGGTACAGCCGGATGGGCCGCAACGCCCATCCGCACTTGCCGATCTGTGTCGGCGGCGTGGGCGATCACCTCCTCGATGGGCATCGAGGGGTGCATGAGGCACATGCGCTTGAGCGCTGGATCTCCCAAGTCCAGGGCCCGACGCAGATCAGCCACCGACACATCTGGCCTCGTCAAAAAAGGGTACACCCAATGGGCACACTTCCCGGTGTCTAGGTGAGCGGTGAGGATCTCGGCAGGTGCCGATGGGTGCTTGCAAGCCGCCGCTCGCACATCGTGATCATCGTCGCCCGCCAACGCGAGGAGCACCTGCGCTGGGGTGGCTGCGTGGCCAGCGATCGCGAGCCGGATCCAGCGATTGGCGTGGCGTCCGAGGGGCGCGAGTAAATCGACAGGTGTACGGGCGTACTGCGCCACCCAACGGCCTCCGAGAGGCCCCAGCGAGATCATGCGCTCCAGCTCCGCCCGATCTGGTCGCCAGCGCTGACCGTCGATGAACATCTGCTGGAAGTAATGCCTCGCTGCTGGCAGCGCCTCGAGCACGCTGTGGTGACTCGGCGTCAGCATGTGGGCGTGTTCCAAGAGCGCGTACCACGGAAAGTGGAAGAACGCCTTGAGGCGCACTTCGTCGCTCAGATGGGCGTTGAGCACCAGGGCCTCGAAGAGCCAGCGCTCGTGATCAGAGCCGGTGTGCTTGAACGCCCACCGCACGAAATCCACCGGACAGTGTGGAGAGCCCGCGATCGCTCGACACGCTGAACGGCTCAGGCGTTGATAAATGCCCGGGTCGACGAGGTGCATAAAGGCCCATGCGGGATTGCTCAGCACATCGTCAGGCCACCGCTCCAGAAGATCGAGCAGGGCCTCTCTCGGCGTGTTCGGATGAGCCGCCACCGCCCGCAAGATCTCGACGCTGATGTCGTGAGAGAGCGCTACGAGCTGTGCAGGGTCAAAGGCGGGATCAGCGAGCCGTTGCAGCAGCTCGGCGTGCTCTTCGGCGGTGCGCTCGTCCATGCTCGATGGCTCAACCTCTGTGGTACAGGCCCAGTGATACAGACTCTGGGATACAGGCCCAATGAGACAGGCCCAGCGACCCGGGCTCAGCGACTCAGAAGAGCACGCGGCAACGGATCGTCCCGGGGATGTTCCGGAGCACGTCCCGCAGCGGATCAGCCTCGCCGCGCTCCACGTCCATGACCACGTAGCCCACCTCGGGCAGCGTCTGCAGGTACTGGGCCTTGATGTTGGCCTCGCGCTCGGCGATGGCCTTGTTGATGGCGCTCAAGATGCCCGGGCGGTTCTCGTGGATGTGCAGCAAGCGGTGGGCAGAGCCCCCCTGGCCCGGGAGCGAGAGCTGCGGGAAGTTCACCGCACCCACGGTGTCGCCGTTGTCGCTGTACTGAACCAGCTTGCTCGACACGTCGCGGCCGATGTTGAACTGGGCCTCCTGGGTGCTGCCGCCGATGTGGGGCGTCAGGATCACGTTGGCTTTACCCTGCAGCGGCGACTCGAAGCGCTCCTGGGGGCTCTTGGGCTCTTTGGGGAACACGTCGACGGCGGCGCCGGAGATGTGGCCGCTGTCCAGAGCATCGGCGAGGGCGTCGATGTCCACCACGGTCCCGCGGCTGGCGTTGAGCAGGCAGGCCCCGGGCTTCATGGCCTCGATCTCCGCCCGGCCCATCATGCCCCGCGTCTGCGGGGTGTCGGGCACGTGCAGCGAGACGAAGTCCACCGAGCCCAACAGCGTATGGAACTCGTGGATCTGCTCGGCGTTGCCCATGGAGAGCTTGGGGGCGATGTCGTAGAACTTCACGGTCATGCCGAAGGCTTCCGCGAGGATCGACACCTGAGAGCCGATGTGGCCATAGCCCACGATGCCCACCGACTTGCCCCGCAGCTCGTAGCTGCCCGCGGCGCTCTTGAGCCAGCGACCCTCGTGGGCCGCGGCGTTCTTGTCGCCGAGGCCGCGGTAGAGCATCACCATCTCGGCAATCATCAGCTCTGCCACGCTGCGGGTGTTGGCGTGGGGCGCGTTGAAGACTGGGATCCCCCGCTCACGGGTCACGTCGAGGTCGATCTGGTTGGTGCCGATGCAGAACGCCCCCACGGCCACCAGTTTCTCCGCAGCGTCGAGGGCGTCACCCTTGAGCTGGGTCCGCGACCGCAAGCCCACATAGTGAGCCTTGGACAGCGCCGCCTTCAGCTCATCGCCGGGCAGCGCCTTGGGTTCGTATCTGATGTTGGTATAGCCCGCCCGTTTGAAGTTCTCCACGGCGACCTGGTGCACGCCTTCGAGGAGCAGGATGTGAATCTTGTCTTTGGAGAGAGAGAGCTCGGACATGGTGAATGACCTTTGAATGAGAGGATGTGAGGTTCAAGCCTCAGGGCCGTTGACGGCGGCGCCCGGGTGCCTGCAAAAAGTCGGATGCATTTTTAACAGAGGAGGGTGCCCATGTCTTCAGATCAAGAGGCCCGAATCACCGAGCTGGAGATCAGGCTCACACACCAAGATCGACTGCTCGAAGAGCTCAACGGGGTGGTGATCGAACAGCAGAACCAGCTCGAATTGCTCAAAGAGCAGGTCGAAGTGCTCACCACTCGCCTCGTCGAATCTGCACCTGATGGGGATACGCCGCCGGAAGATCAGTTCAGCCGGTGAGGCTCAAGAGGCCGCCTTGGGGGCGGGCGTAGCCCCCGGCACTGCTCTGACGATAGGCGGCGAGGTTGCGGCGGCCCAGTCGAGGGCTGCCCCGGCTAGGCTTCTCCGAGGCACTCTGCGACGCCTGTGCCGATTCACCCGCCTGGGCATCACCGGCGGTATCCACGAGGCCCAGGGCCTGCGCGCCGCCCTTCTCCGTGGGGGCTGCGGCCTCCACATTGGCCCCTTCGGGCTTCTCGTCGCCGCGAGCAGCCTCGTTGCGCTTCGCCACCGCCTCGGCTCGGGCCTGTGTCTCCTGCTTGCTGGCCTCGGCGGCGACCTTGCGATCCTGGCCCGAAGGCTCTGCAGGGGCCAGCGCCGCCCGGCGGACCACCTGCATCTTCTTCACCGTGGCTTCGGGATCACCCGAGACCGGGCTGATGTCGATGGGCACCGAGCCCCCGACGGCGTACTGGTTCCCGTCGGGACCGCGCTCGAAGTCGTACGAGATCGAGCCTGCGTACCGGCCACCTACGGACTTGTGGGCCTGCTCGTGGGTCCGCACCTCTCGGTCGCGGGCGACGAGGCGATCGACCTCTTTCTGCTCGCTGTCGGAGAGCGGTTGCCCGTCCTGACCCTTCTTCGTGGTGGCGTCGGCACTTGTCTCTTCAGTGCTTGTCTCTTCAGGGGCCTGTGCCGAGCCCTCGGCACCGCCAGCCCCACTTGGAGGCGGGGCGCCTTCAGGTGGTGGAGCCCCCTCTGGTGGTGGTCCTGCGGGGCGCCCACCTCGAAGCTGCCCGTTGGGCCCGTATGTCTGCGCGCCTGCCTGCTTTGGCAATTGCCCTGCAGCAGCAGCGCGACCCTGAGCCGAGAAGCTGACCTGCTCGCCCTTTGGCGGAGCCGCAGGCTTTGCCCCTGGCTCCACCTCCACGAACCGGCGCACACGACCATCAGCAGTGCGCAATACACCGGCTGCACCTGGACGCCTGAGCACGAAAGCGCTGGCCTGAGCGCCTGTGTTCTGGGACCCCGCAGAGTGGGCCCCCAACGATGGGAGAGCGGAAGACATCACTCCTCACATCGCCACAAAACGGGGAAACTTGAGGGGGTGGACGCAAAAAATAGAATCCCGCACTGATAATCAACGGAGTCAAAATGCAGATCGACCCTCAAGAGATCCCCAGCCGCGACGTCTACTTTCACATGATCTCCACCATCGTACCCCGACCCATCGCCTGGGTCAGCACCATCGACGGTGAAGGGCGGGTCAACCTCGCCCCCTTCAGCTTTTTCACTGGCATCACCTCTCGCCCCCCCACCCTGTGTATCTGCGTGGGCAACCGACGTGACGGCACGCCCAAAGACACCGCCGCCAACATCGAAGCCACGGGCGCCTTCGTGGTGAACGTGGTGCCCCACGCCCTCACCGCCCAGATGGTCCAGACCAGCGCCGGCTACGCCCCGGGCGCCGACGAGCTCGCCGCCGTGGGTCTCAGCACCACCCCCAGCATCAAAGTGAAGCCCCCGCGGGTCCTCGAAGCCCCAGCGCAGTTCGAGTGCACACTGCATCAACGCGTGCCCATCATGGACGGCGACGAGATCACCAGCCGCATGCTCATCGGCCGCATCGAGATGATTCATATTCGCGATGACGTACTCGACAACCGCGGCTTCGCTGATCCAGCCCTGCTCGACGCCATTGGCCGTATGGGCGGGCGCAACTACGTGAGAGCTCATGAGGTGTTCTCAGGTGGCAAGCCAAGCGACCCCGCTGAAGGCGCTTCTTAACCTCAAGTCGACGTGGCCGCATAACCGTGATGCAGTAGATTCATCCTCACGACGCATTGGCCATCATGAACCAGCATTCGCATCACGACGCATTGTTTCAGGGGGTCTTCGAGACCGCCCTCGATGCCATCATCACCATCAACGTTTCTGGTGCTGTGCTCAGCATGAACCCCGCTGCGGTGAAGCTTTTTGGTCACACACCAGATGATGTCCTTGGCCAGAACGTACGCATGCTCATGCCCGCCCCCTATCAGGCTGAGCATGATGGCTACCTGGCACACTACAACAGCACCGGCGAGCGCAAGATCATCGGCTCCGGCCGGGAGGTCGAGGCCCTGCATGCCAGCGGCCGGCGCATCCCCATTCATCTCTCAGTGAGTGAGGCTCAAGTCGAGGGCGAGCGTGTCTTCATCGGCTTCGCCCGTGACATCACCGACTTGAAGAATGCGCAAGCCGATCTCGACCGCTCACGCCGGCTCATCAGCTCGGTCCTGGAAACCGCCGCTGACGGAATCATCACCATCAACGCTCAGGGCATCATTCAGTCCATCAACGCTGCGGCAGAGCGCCTGTTTCGTTGTACTCGGGCCGATATGCAAGGCCAGAACATCAGCACCCTCGTGCCCTACGAACACCGCATTCACCATGATGGCTACATCCAGCGGTTCCTCAAAACCAAAGAGCGGCGCATCATCGGCATCGGGCGTGAAGTTGAGGCCGAGCGACGCGACGGCACCCGATTCCCGGCATATCTGTCAATCAGTCATTTCCGAGTCGAAGGAGAAGACTTCTTCACTGGCGTTGTCCGTGACATCACCGAGCTGAAAGGCAAAGAAGAAGCCCTCGAAACTGCAAACCAGAGGCTCAACGCGCAAAACCTCGTCTCTGGTCACTTGTTGGAGTTAGGGCGCCGAGCTCTGGGCATTCAAGACGAGGCCATGCTCTGCGATGCCCTCATCAGCACACTCGTGGAACAAGTGAGTGCGCTTGCAGGCGTGTTCTACATCGCAACATCTCACAACGAGGAGCCAGTCACCCTGCGTGCCCAGGCAGGTGTTGCGCTCCCTACGCGCATCACAGATCTGCCAGAGTATGCTTTGGGTCAGGGCTTCGTCGGCCAGGTGGCAACAGAGGGCATCTTGAAGATCGTCGAGCCGTCACCGGGTACCTGGAAGTTACCCACGGGTTTCGGACACATCGAACCCAGATGCTTGCTCGGGCTCCCGGTTCTACATCGTGGAGAGTTGATGGGTGTCATCGAGCTGGCCTTCCTCGAACAGCTCGGCGATGACGCGCACCACTACCTGCTGCAAATTGGCGATACCGTCGCAGTTACCCTCGCCCTTGCTCGAGATCAGAAGCGTATCAGCGATCTGCTGCACTCTACCCAGGCACAGTCACACGAACTGCAAGTGGCCAATGAAGAGTTGGACCACCGCGCTCAGGAGTTTCTCGCCCAGCAAGAGGCACTGGAGCACAGCAACTCTGAGCTCGAGGAGCAAAAATACCGGCTCGAGCAGATGAACACTGATCTCCACGAGGCTCAGGCCGAACTCGAAGAGAAAGCCCTGGCTCTGGAGCAGAGCAGCAAATACAAGTCGGAGTTCCTGGCCAACATGAGCCATGAGCTGCGCACCCCCCTCAACAGCATCTTGATCCTCTCCAAGCTGCTCGCTGAAGATCGTACGGGCAACCTCACCCACGACCAGCGCACATGCGCCGAGACCATCGCCTCCTCAGGCACGGATCTCCTGGCTCTGATCAACGACATCCTGGATCTCGCCAAAGTCGAAGCGGGTCAGATGGCTTTCGAGATGGTCACCGTCAGCATTGGGGAGTTGCTCGACGATCTGCGCAGTACTTTTGCCCCTTTGATGCGCGAAAAAGGGCTGCGCTTTCAAATCATCCAAGACGCCACGTGCCCGTCGGAGCTGCTCAGCGATCGGCTGCGCCTCGCCCAGGTCCTGCGCAACCTGCTGGGCAATGCACACAAATTCACCGAGAGCGGCGAGGTGCAACTGCTCGTACGCGAGGGCACGCTCGACGACACACCTGCGATTGCATTTGAAGTCAAAGACTCGGGGGTCGGTATTCCCGAAGATCAACAGCAGGCCATCTTTGAAGCGTTCCAACAAGTCGACGGCACACTCAACCGCCGCTTTGGCGGTACGGGCTTGGGGCTCTCGATCTCACGGGATCTGGCCCACCACATGGGTGGACGCATCACCGTACAGAGCGTCTCAGGCATCGGCAGCACCTTCACCCTGTTGCTGCCACAAAGCGCCGCCGACGCCCCCAGCCAGCCGACGATGCCCACCCCTCTTCCCAGAACGGGCGAGGTGGTGAACCCTCGGGGCAAACACATCCTGGTCGTGGAAGACAACCCAGTGCATCAACGCGCGTTGATGCAACTGCTTGGCGCTCACGAAATGACGGGCATGGGTGTCGCAGGCTGCTCTGATGCCCTGGTGGCCCTCGATACCTCAGCCTTCGATGGCATCATTCTCGACCTCGGTCTCGCCGAGGGCAGTGGCTTTCAGTTCATCGAGGCATGGTCCACCCGTGCCTCACAACCACCTGTGGTGATTTACACCAGCCGCGATCTCAACGCCGAAGAGCACCGGGCGCTCAGCCGCCATCAACGCACCATCATCATCAAGGGTGCCAGGTCTGAAGAGCGGTTGCTCGAAGAGCTGACCCAGATGATGTCTCCCAAACCGCCAAAGCCCAAACGCCCCATAGTCGCTCACGGGAGCGACTGGCTGACGGGCCGGACATTGCTCGTCGTCGACGACGATATGCGCAACATCTTCGCCATGCGCCATCTGCTCGGAAGCAGAGGTGCACACATCGTCGTCGCCGAGCATGGAGAAGAAGCGCTGTCCCAACTTCGGGCTCATCCAGAAGTAGAAGCCGTTCTGATGGATGTCATGATGCCCGTCATGGACGGTCTCGAAGCCACCGAGCTCATTCGCCAGGCTCCACAGTGGAAAGACTTGCCCATCATCGCAGTCACCGCCAAGGCGATGAAGGGTGATCAGGAGCGCTGTCTCAAGGCAGGTGCCAGCGACTACCTCGCCAAGCCCATCGATGGAGATGCGCTGCTCAGCCTGCTCAAAATCTGGTTGACGCGTTGAGCAAACCTTCGGAACTCGAGCTGCTCGAGGCACGCCTGCTCACCGAAGCGATTTACGCCCATCGCGGCTACGACTTTCGTAACTATGCGCCGCTCACTCAGCACCGCAGGCTGATGTTCATCCTCGAACATCTCGAGATCGACAGCATCTCGCTCTTGCAACACCGCGTACTCCACGAGCAGGGATTCTTCGAGCGATTGTTGCCCCTGCTGAGCGTACCGGTCTCCGAGTTATTCCGTGAGCCTGAACAGCTACGCGTCGTCCGTGACGAAGTTCTGCCCTACTTGCGCACGTTCCCTCGCGTCAAAATCTGGCATGCCGGCTGCGCGACGGGCGAAGAAGTCTACTCCATGGCCATCTTGTTGCACGAAGCAGGTATCTTGAGTCGGTGCATCATCTACGGGACCGACATCAACCCCAAGGCCATGGAAATCGCCCGTTCAGGCACCTATCACACCGATGAACTCGACGAGGCTGAGGCACGCTATCAGACAGCTGGCGGGCAGCATGCACTGCGGGACTACTTCACCATCAAAGATCAACACGCCACTCTGATCCCTGACATCACCCGGCCGATCTTGATCGCTCACCACAACCTGAGCACTGACAGCGCATTCGCCACGTGCGAACTGGTCATGTGTCGGAACACGCTCATCTACTTCGACAAGTCATTGCAGGACAGATGTCTGGGCCTCTTTGCAAACGCCCTGGCACCTGGAGGATACCTCTGTCTCGGCACACACGAGACACTGAGGTTTTCTAAAAATGAAGCGCACTTCGCCGATACGCCTTCTCACCGTGCCCTCTACCGCCGTGTCTCCACGCCCACCAGCTAGAGTTGCGCCTCGAATCAAGTTAAGGTCATGTCATCACGCCGTGATGCCGACACATGATCTTGCCTTTAAATTGGGCCCATCTTTTGTGGAGGTGTGCTCTTGAATGCAGCGGCCTTGAGGTTGCTCATTGTCGATGACCGGGAAGAGAACCTCTTCTCGTTCCAGCAGATCCTCAAAGACGAGCCCTATGCGCTCGATCTGGCCAGCTCTGCTCAGGATGCCCTGCGCTTTCTGCTCAAGCACCCTTACGCCTGCATCTTGTGCGATGTGCAGATGCCCGACATCGACGGCCTCGAGCTCGCCCGCATCGTACGTGCCGATCCCGAGCTGCGGGACACTCCCATCATCTTCATCACCGCCCACAGCTATCACCCCGCGATCATCTACGAGGCCTTCGAACTCGGCGCCTTCGACTTCATCTCCAAGCCCATCGACCCGATCATTCTGCGGGGCAAGCTGCGCATCTTCGCCCAGCTGTACAAGAGCAGGGCCCAGATCGCAGCGCAGCACGCGCAGATGCAGACCATCGTGGCTCACCTCGAGGAGGGGGTGGCGCTGCTCGACCCCAATGGGCAAGAGATCTTCGTCAACCGGCAACTCGAGCAGCTGCTTCAGCGCAATGCTCAAAGCCGCCCCTTGCTCGACCAGCTCAGGAGTCTCGCGAGCTTCACCCTGGACGAGAGCACCCCCAGGCCGCTCCCCATCCCCATCGACGCCGCCTTCAACGGCATCATCACCATCGACCAGCTCACTCTGGTGAAGATCGATGGCCAGGAGCTGTTCTGGGAGCTGACACTGTCACCCTTGCCCAATCCCGGGCAGCAAGGGCACAAGGTGCTGGTGCTGATCCGCGACGTCACCCAGCGCACCCGTCAGACCATGCAGCTGCAGTCGAAGAACCGGGAGCTCGAGCAGTTCGCCTACGTCGCCTCTCATGACCTCAAAGCCCCTCTGCGTCACATCTCGGTCTTCACCACCATCCTCTCAGAAGAATTGGAGGCGTGTGAGTACCCGGCAGAAGTCGACGAAGCCATGGGGATCATCCACCGCAGCACCACAGAGATGCGGGATCTCATCGATGGCCTGCTCGAGTTCTCCAGGGCGGGCCGTGGGGCCCTTAACATGATCCCCTGTGCCCTCGACGAGCTGCTCACAGATGTCTGGTCGGTCCTCCAGCCAGAAGATGCAATCGACTTTTCGGTCGATGCAGACCTTCCCATAGTTTTCGGTGATCGAGATCGGCTACGGCAGGTGTTTCAGAACCTGCTGTCCAACGCCATCAAGTTTCGAGCCCCGGCGAGACCACTGCACATTCGCGTAAGTGTCGAGCCTCAGCCCACACGCTGGCGTATCAAGGTGATCGACAACGGCATCGGCATAGATCCTGATCATCAAGAGCGGGTCTTTCAGATCTTCTCTCGCTTGCACACCAAAGACCGCTACGATGGAAACGGCATCGGTTTGTCGATCGTCAAAAAGATCGTCGAACGTCACGATGGCCACATTCTCATCGAGTCTGACGGCCAGAGCGGCACCACGTTCTGTGTCGACTTGCCTCGACACGAGTCATTGAGTGCAGAGACGCTGCATGCTTGAGGTCTGAATGCCTGCATCGCCCGCCCCGACTCACGCGTCGACGATGATGCGTCTGCTCATCGTCGAAGACGAAGCCGTCGACGCCATGCTGCTCAAGCGTGCCTTCTCACGCACGGCGCTCAACCTCGAGATGTCCCACGTGACCGATGGTGACGCAGCACATCAACACCTCGTCGATCGCGATGAAGACACACTCCCCCACGTCATTCTGCTCGATTTGAACATGCCCCGCCTCAGCGGGGTTGAGGTCTTGAAGCTCATCAAAGGCGACACGCGATGGCAGGACATCACGGTCGTCATCTTCTCGAGCTCACGCTGGGACAAAGAAATCGACGCCTGCTTCGCGGCAGGCGCCACGAGCTACATCGAGAAGCCACACGATCTTGAAGGCTACAATCAGGTGGTCGATGTCTTGGAGGGGTTCTGGATGGGTGATCCGATGCCCAGGATGCTCAAGCACAGCTGAGCATCCCTGATGTTCTATGTCAGCCTCACTCGAGGACGACGTTGTCGAGCTTCTTACCGTGGGCCTGACCCGACATGACCTTCACCGCGTCCTTGGCCTGGAACACGTTGGGCTGGAAGGGCTGGCCGATGCCCAGACCGTTCTGGGGGTCGACCACCTTGGGCCCACAGGCCTTCACCACGTCGAGCATCTGGAACACGTTGGGCTTGAACTGCTTCACGAGCACCATGAGCTGCTTGCTGGTGATGTAGTTGTTGCCCATGACCGACTTCACCTGGTCGAGCATCTGGAACACGTTGGGGCTGCTGGACTTCACCGACTGCAGGAAGCCCTTCCAAGCGGCTTTACCCATGGGGTGCTTGCCGTTCTTCACGAAGTGGCAGCCCGGGTCAGACTTGTCCCAACAGTCCACCTTGATCTGCTTCACGGCGGGAGCCTCGTCGCGACGGTCGTCACGGCGGTCACGACGATCGTCGCGGCGATCACGACGGTCATCGCGACGGTCGTCCTCGAGATCGCGAATCGCGTCCTTGAGGTGATCACGGGCGCTGTCGAGCTTGCGGCGCACACGACGACCACAGTCGCGATCAGCGTCTTTCATCAGATCGCGCAGATCGTCCATGGCATGCTCGGCGTCTTTGAGCCGGGGGCGATCGAGCACATCTTCGAGATCGCGCTCCACGCGCTTGATGCCACGCTTGATGGCCTCTTCACAGCGTCGATCTTCGTCGCGCAGCTCGTCTCTGATGTCTTGCACATCACGCAGAGCATCTTTGATGTCGCGATCGCGGGCACTGGCGCCCATGGGGGTCACCATCAAGAATGCCAGGGCAACAGCGGCACCACTGAAAATACGCTTCATGCGTTCCTCCCGAACTCATACTGGCCCGTCTCAGGGCCCAATGAATGACAATTGACCGGACTCAAAGGGGCCGCAAGATAAAAGATGCCATGGAGCGGCACAAGCCCTGCAGATTCGGGCCTGTGCCGCCTCGATGACCCCCTTCCGGTCACGGGTGTGCACGCAACACGATGGTTTTCGATCTGTACGGCACACGGTTCGTGGCCGCGCAGACGGATTCGCCTCAGAAGTCTTCAATCAGATCGACAAGGTGGGGACAGTCGATGAAAGGGTTGCGGTTGCCCTGACGCACCCAGATCAAATCGTGCCGCTCCTGCTCTGCCTCACTGGGCGGATGTTCCCGGTGCCATCGACGGACAGCGGCCTCCTGATCTGCGTCGATCTCGAAGTCATAACGCACGGCGAAATAGAGCAAGGCTCGAGCGGCTGCCCCTTTGTGATCATCTCGGGGCTCGAAGACTCGATCACCGCGGGCGTTGTCACCGGCGCGTGAGCCACCCTGCGTCCAGTCCACGTCGACGACGACGCCCATCGGGCTGTTGAACCGACGCGTGTTCGCCGAGGCGATGACGGGGAAGAGATGATGCAAGTCACTGCGCGCAGGCAGCTCACCGGCACCCAGACTCTGAGGCCACGTGTGCTCGGTGTTCATGATCTCGATGTCGGGGATCTCACCTTCAGGTACCCGGATCCATTGCCCGGTGTAGACCCCCTGCACCTGGGCATCGACGTTGTCGAGCTCGCCGAACATGAAGTATCGCGCGGCCCCGTACGACAGCGGATCTTGAGCCAGCTCCGACAGCCGCTGAACCGTGCGCCGCAGATCGCCACCCTCGTCGAGGGCCTGATAGCGCGTGCCCACCCTGCACTGACTCGCCAAAGGTCCGAGCATGGTCATGTCGGGCATGGGCTGGGCATCAGGCGGTACATCGGCATCTGGAACGTCGATGTCGGGCATCTCCATCAGCTCGGCATCGGGCACGGCAACATCAGGCATCGGCCGCATGTCGGGGAGCACGGCATCTGGCATCACGCCAGCGTCGAACCCTACCGAGACATCAGGCTCACTGACCCGAGCGTCGACCCCAGGCACGATCTGCGGCTCAGCAGCCTCGTCGTCACAGCCCATCGCCCCACACAGGCAGACACACACACACCAAAAAGCCTGTTTTTTCATTTTTTCTGTCAGGAACGCGGACATGTCTTCGAACACCCCAGTGACTCAAACATCACGGCTCAATGGCCGAACAAACGAAGTTGCCGGCGGCGAGTCGGCGACCTTACACCAATCAGGGGAGAAGAATCATGGCAACCATCCGCAACATCATGCTCAGCCTGCTGGCCCTCGGCTTCCTGGCCCCCGCCGCCAGCGCCTACCCGCTCCAGAACGCCGCCGAGCTGCTCATCGAATGTGTCGACAAGGGCGACGCCAAAGATGTAGCCAAGGCCATCAAGGGCGCCTGGAAGGACTGCGAGGCCATGCGAGGCGAGCGCAAGACCTGTCGCCAGGACAAGCGCAGCTGCAAGAAGCTCTGTAAGCAGGCCTACAAGGGCAAAGAGCGCAAGGAATGCAAGAAGTCCTGCAAGGACAGCAAGAAGTCCTGCATCGACGCCGCCAAGGCCAGCATGAACGGCCAGGCATGCCAGGCAGCCAACAAGTCCCTCATCTCCGCCATCAAGAAGGCAGGCGTGAAGGCCGGCAAGTGCGCCGCCAACACCCTCGTCCCCGGTCTCGAGAAGCTCAAGAAGTAAGCACCCGAGCACATCACACAGGGGGGAGGGCCCACCATGCGTGCGCTCGTGTTCATCACTCTGAGCCTGCTCATCAGCACATCAGCCTCTGCGGGCACGATCACCTTCAAGGGTTGCAGCGCCTCTGATCAGTCCAACATCAAGCAGGCTGTACAGTGGCTCAAAGACAACATCTCGAAGATCGACGCCAAGATGGGCAAGGGCGCCCTCATGAGCTGGCCAGGAAACAGCCGCAAGAAGTGGCTGGCGAAGCTCGACAAGGATCTGAAGTTCGTCTGTAAGAACGCCAAGAAGAAATGCCAACGGGTCAGCAAGAGCGGCACCGTGCTCTATGGTCAGGTGGTACCAGTCTTCCAACAGAAGACCGTACAGCTCTGCACCAACCACTTCACCCGGGGCATGTCCGACTACGTGGGCACCATCGCCCACGAGATCGGACACCTCGTCCGCCTCAATGCTCACCGGACCAACTGCAAGAAGCTGTGCGAAAAGCCGCGCTTCTCCCAGTCCGTGGGCATCGCCGCCGAGATCGCCTATACCGGCGGCAGCTACAGCGCCAAAGCGTGCAAGAAGTCGTGTGACTGAAATTCAGCTATAACCTCTCGGGAGCGTTCTGCTCCAAGACACGAAGACGAGAGGTACGCGTGCTCGCGCTCTGGCTCACAGCAGGTCTCATTCTCGGTGCCCCCGAAGGCGTCGCGACACCATCCCCCGCCCAGACCCGATTCGATCAGGTCTACAGCGACGTCAGTAAAGCGGCGGCGCCCAGCGAGGCCGACGTCGCTCGGCTCCGATCGATCTACCCAGAAACGCCGTACTACAAACCCTATGGCCACCACGGTGAAACGCTGCGCCGCGCAGGTGATCAGGCACTCGCGCGGAAAGACTGGGGGGCGGTCATCGAGTCATGTCAGGCCCTCATCAAGGCGCACCCCCTCGATCTCGACGCTCACCTGCAGTGCGCCCACGCCTACAAACAGATGGGCGCCAAGTGGGCTGATCACCATCAGGCGATGATCACAGGCCTGCTCAAAGCCATCGTCGAAGACAAAGACGGTCGCAGTGTGCAGAACGCTTGGCGCATCATCGACGTCAGCGAGGCTCAAGTGGTCCTCAAGCTGCTCGCGCTCAAGCTCCAGAGTCAGCAGGTTCAGAACATCGGCGACAGTCGCTACAGCGTGATGCAGGTCACCGATGCCGAGGGACAGAGTTTCAGGGTGTACTTCAACCTCGATATCCCCTGGCGTTGGATGCGTACGCACATGGGTGAGCAGATCAAATGAGCAGCACACAGATTCTGAGAGGCCCGGCCCTGTGTCCGGAGCCCGACGGCCACATCACCCTGATCGACGACGCCCTGATCGAGCTCACAGCCCACGGGCACATCGACGCTGTCGTGGCAGCCCCTGATGACTGCGAGGTACCGATCACCCATCCCGGCACGGTGTGGATGCCCGGCCTCGTCGACACTCACATCCATTTCCCACAAACGCACATCATCGGCAGCGCCGCGGGGCCATTGCTCGACTGGCTGGAGACTGTCGTGTTTCCGGAAGAAGCACGCTTTGCCGAGATCGAGTACGCCGCCCGCGTAGCCGAGGTCTTCTGTGACGCTCTCATCGCTCAGGGCACCACCTGCGCCGCCATCTATGGCAGCAGCCACATCGCCGCGTGCGACACGCTCTTCCAGGCCCTCGCCACCCGCGGTCTCAAAGCCATCGCGGGCCCGGCTTTGATGAACCGTGGCGCACCGGATGACGTCCTCCTCGACACCGACGCAGCCCTCGCCGGCCTCGAGGCGCTGCGCCAGACATGGCATGGCCACGACAACCGCCTCTGGCTCTCCGTCGTGCCACGCTTTGCCTTGAGCTGTACGCAAGATCTGTTGTCTCGAGCAGGGCGCTTCGCCCTCGATCATGGGCTCTGGGTGCAGACCCACCTTTCAGAAAACAAAGCCGAGATCGCCGCCACGGCCGAAGCCTTCCCCAACGCCAGAGACTACCTCGGTGTGTACGAAGACGCAGGGCTCGTCCACGAGCGCTCGATCTTCGCCCACTGCATCTGGCTCGATGAGGGGCAATGGCATCGTATGGCCAGCGTCGGCGCCTCGGTGACCCACTGCCCCGACAGCAACTTCTTCCTAGGCAGCGGGTGCATGCACCTCGAGACCGTGCTCGGTCACGGTGTGCCTGTGGGCCTCGGCACCGATGTCGGCGCGGGTCGGACCTTCTCAGTCCGGCGTGTGGTGGCCAGCGCATACGATGCAGCTTTGATGGTGGGCGCCGAGGTGAGCCCGGAGCGTCTGTTGTGGCTGGCCACCCTCGGTGGGGCTCAATCCCTCAACATGGGTGATCACATGGGCCGGATCGCACCAGGGTACGACGCGGATCTCATCGCAGTGCCCGTGAGCCCTCGCACCAGCAATCCCGATACACGAAAGGCCGCCCTCATCGACGCGTTGGTCTTTCAACACGATACCGGCCCGGTCACAGCCACCTATGTCAGGGGTCAGCGACTCCGCTGAGCCAAAGGGCTGCTGAACGAAGCCTTCTCATCGCTCAGCAGCGCACGATCAGGCAGGGCCCCCACCGATCGTATCCAGAATCAGATCGTGCACGCCGGTCATGGGCATGCGATCACACTCACCGATCTTGCTGCTGCTCAAGAACACCGGGCCATCCTCGTCCCGATCAGGCAGGCGACCATGGGATCCCTTCACCAGGCTCGCATCGGTGGAGATCACATCCATGTAATAGCGGAAGCCCAGCTTCTTCTTGAGGAGCGTCCAGGCCACCTTCACCACCGGCGCGGTGATCTCGGGGTCGACGAACAGCTCCACGGGGTCGTATCCAGGCTTGCGGTGGATGTCGACGCTGGTGGCATAGTCAGGGCGCCGCTTCTCGTCGAACCAGTAGTAGTAGGTAAACCATGCATCGGGCTCGGCGATGACCACGAGCTCCCCAGCCCGCTCGTGATTCAGGCCCAACTCGGCCTTGCCTGCCTCATCGAGCACCCGCTCTACCCCATCGACCTTCTCCAACAGCGCCTTCACCTTGGCGATGTTCTCAGGCCGCTTCACGTACACATGGGCGATCTGGTGGTCCGCCACCGACATGGCCTCGCACTCACCGTTGTCGATGATCTCCCACCCGGTTGAGAACAGGCGGGTCTTCAGGTAGCCAGCCTCTCGCAGGATCCGATTCAGGTGAACCGGTCGACCCGCATCGGTGATGCCATACTCACTCACCACCATGATCTGGTAGCCCTTGCCTTTGGCAAAGTCGATGAGCTCTCCAGCGACACGATCAATGGCTCGACATGCCTTCTCGGTGGTGGGGGCGTTGACCCCGAACCGTTGCAGGTCATAGTCGAGGTGAGGCAGGTAGCACAACGCGAGCTGAGGCTGCTCCTGCTCGATGACCAGCCGCGTCGATTCAGCGATCCACGCGCTGCTCTCGATACCGGCCTTGGGCCCCCAGAAGTTGAAGAACGGGAACGGCCCGAGGCGCTCCTCGAGGGTGTCCTTGAACTCAGCAGGATCAGTCCGAATGCCTAGAATCTTGCGACCATCAGCAGGATAGACAGGCCGAGGAGTCGCGGCATGCTCCACCCCGGCGTACATGTTGTACCACCAGAACATCTTCGCCGTGGTGAACGCGTCACCAAAACGCTTTCGGCCGGTGTGCCAGACCTTGTCGGCGGTGACGAACTGGTTGGGCTGGCGCCAGAAGAGCACCTCGGCGAGATCTCGGAAGTACCAGCCATTGCCCACGATGCCATGATCTACGGGCATCTTGCCGGTGAGCATGGTGGCCTGAGCGCTGCAGGTCACCGCCGGACAGATGGCGTCCATGGGCGCCGAGAAGCCGCTCTTGGCCACGTCGGCAATGCGAGGGGTGTACTTGAGCAGGCCCGGGGTGAGGCCCACGACGTTGATGACGAGCAGACGGTGCTTCACGAAAACTCCACGATCAGATGCAATCGTGTGTAATGGAGCACTCAAAGGGGGGCAAGGGTTCGTTGCGCCGTACTTCTACGTGAGCACGGCACAGCATGTGTTGATGACATGCACGGAAAGAAAAAACCCCAGCAAGCATATGCCTGCTGGGGTTTTTAGATGAAAACCTGGCGGCGACCTACTCTCCCACACGGAGAACCATGCAGTACCATCGGCGCAAAGGAGCTTAACGACCGAGTTCGGGATGGGATCGGGTGGGGC
>JBKAGE010000050.1:0-80382 GCA_046290225.1 Bradymonadia bacterium
TCAGAGATGCGGGCCAGCGCTGTCTCACGTTGACGCTCCAGCTCGGTCTCAGCCTTGCGACGTGCCGCCTCTGCGGCTTGAGCACGTTGCTCTGCTGCGAGGCGAGCCTGCTCGGCCTCGGCGGTCTTCGCACGACTTTGCTGAGCGACGCGATCTGCCTCTTGCCGGGCGGTGTTGGCCTCGGTGCGAGCCAGATCAGCTTCCTGAGTCTTTTGAGCCAGCTCACCTTGCACCGCGCTGAGGGTGCGCTGCAGGCGGGCCACCTCGTCGGCCTGATCGTTGCGTCGTGCCTCCTCGAGGTTGCTCTGCACCGTGGTGAGACGAGCAGAGAGCGCAGAGACTTGCTGATCAGAGCTGAGACGGGCTGCGAGGGCCTTCTCGGCCTTCAGCTCCGCCTCTCGAGCGCGCTGCTCTGCCTCAAGGCGAGCGGCCAGCGTGGCGTCTTTCTCGGCGCGGGCCTTGTCGAGCTGCGCCGTGAGGGCCGAGCGCTCACCCTCGAGGCTGCGGATCCGGCCTTCGACGGCCTGCCGGCTCTGCTCGAGACGGGCCAGCTCTGCCTCAGCGCGCTGGCGGCCAGCTTCGGCCTGGGCCAGCCGGGCCTCCGCCTGAGCAGCCCTGCGCTCGGCGTCTCGGGCACGCTGCTCAGCCTCGGGGCTGCCGGAGACCAGCGAAGATGAGCGTCGGCGAGAGCCGTCTACGGTGATGCGCAGGCGGTTGCCCTCTGCCTTCACTTCGTAGAGCGCATCGATCTCGAGACCGATGATGATCCGACCCACCGAGACTTTCTCGTCCTGGTACTGCACAGCAGAGATCTCTTCGATCACGCCGTTGTCCACGTCGATGGGCTCGGAGATGGCCGAGACATCAGCGTTGGAGACGTCGACGAAGAGGCGGTTGGGCTGCGTGAGCTTGAACACCGCAAAGGTCGGCGGTGCAGAGCCTGTGACGATGATCTCCGTCGCCGTGGCGGTCTCGTTCACCTCGAGGGCGGCGAGAGCGTTGGCTTGTTGCGCCACCTCAGCACCGGTCTGAGACCAGGCCGGTGCCGGAGCGAGTTGAAGCAGGCCAACGAGGGCCAGCCCTTTCAAAGGGCTCTTCTTGGGTCGATGACGCATCGTCTTCCTGACTTGTCCACCGGTCACCGGAACAACTCCCCCGCTTCCTCTTCAGACCAGAGGCTGCGGCTGGTGATCACGAGATTGCCTTCGGCATCGGGCTGAAGCGATTTGAACACCAGCTCATTGCGTTTGATGCGGATCAAACGGTAGGGGCGCTCTTTGCCGATGATGTCGCCCACCCGAACAATGTGACCCTCGCCATTGGGATCAGTCACCATGGCTTTGGGCAGCGCGGTGGCTGTGATGATCGCTTTGAGGCTGTACTTCTCGAGCTCGTGCCTTGAGAGGGCGCCTTCGAGCACAATGCCCTCTGGCAGAGGCTTGACGGGATCTTCCGGGGGCTTGAGCTCTTCGACGAAGATGCGGAACGGATCGCGGGTCTCTTGGAGTTCGAGGCCGCTCTTCCGGCTCCAGTCACGATAGGCGTAACCCGAAGGCAGGTTCAGGCCCGCCGTGGGATCGCTCTTCTTCTTGCCTCTCTTGCGCTTTTTTTTCTTTTTCTTTTTCTTTTTCTTCTTGCCACGCTTGGGCTGAGCGCTGCCAGCAGAGCCGCCATCGTCTCCGCAGCCCGTGAAGGTGAGGGCCACAGGGGTGCTCAAGCACAAAGCGAGCATAAGCGTATAGAGTCGACGCATCACCGGACGAGTCGACGCCTTGTCGGTGCCCCTATCAGTGTTGCTGGCAGTGTCACTGTCAGCGACATCAGGCGCGTTGGCTTTCACTGAGCACCTCCCTGAGTGCGATACACGAAGGTGGTGGCGGTGCATTGAGCTTCCAGCTCCGGGCCGTCGCTCTTTCGATCGAGAACACTGAGTTGAATGTTCTCCACGTTGACGATGCGGGTCAGGTTGCCCACATAGTAGAAGAACGTGGCGATGTGGTGAAAGCTGCCTCGAAGCGTCATCTTCACTGGGATGCGAATGTAGAGATTCTCGTCTACAGCGTCTTCACGCTCGAATCGAGCAATTTGCAGACCCACGATCTTGGCCTGACCATGAATCTTCTGGAGCAGGTCACCGAGCTCCGCGTTGGCCGGCAGGCGGTCCTGGATGCTGGTCAGCTCCTCGGTGATCTTGTCGATGCGCTTCTGAATCTCTTCAGCATTTTTGCGGGCGGTGTTGTTGTCCGCGATCTGCTTGGTGAGCTTCTTGATGTCCCTGCGGGTGCGTGAGATGTCTTTGTCGATGCTGAGGTACACGAAGTTGTACCAGAGCGCCGCGCCCCCGAGCAGGATCATGGCCTGAAGCAGGATGCGCTGCCAGAGGGGTACGGCGAGGAAGCGTTCCAAGAGCGTGTTCATCAGTAGCCCCCTCAGCCCTTCTTCTTGGACGTTTTCTTGGACTTCTTCTTGCTACCCTTGGCGCCCTTGCCTTTCGCGGCAGGGGCGGTCTTGGGGCCGAAGATGCGGTATTCGTCTGCAGGGCCGTAGAGGGCCAGCCCCTCGAGGTTGAACCGCACCATGGGCACGCTCTTCAACTGCTCGAGCTCCACCACTTCGGAGATGTTGAGCTGGAAGCCCACGAAGTGGTTGTCGTTGTTGAGTCGCTTGTAGAACTCGGCGACGTCGCTGTTGCTCCGGGCGTAGCCCGTGATGACCACGCGCCGTTCCTTCTCGGTGAAGGTGTCGATCCAGAGCCGTTTGGCATCCCAGTCAGGGTTCCAGCCCATGCTCTTGACGGTGATCTTGTCCACCGGATCAGAGATGGGGGTGGTCATCAACGACAATGCGTTGAGCATCTTCACCGGGCCGATCTGGTTTTCGGAGAGCTGCTCGAGCACCCGCTGCTGCTCTTTGAGTCTTTCTTCCTTCTTCGGCAGATCGTCGATGTTCTTCGGTGGCTTGATGTCTTTGTTTTTCTTGAGCGTTTTGTGCTTCTTGGCCACCACGTCGTACTTCTTGCTCTTCTCCTGGGTGAAGTAGAACAAGACGGCGGCCTCGAGGACCACCAACGCGAGGAACAGCAGCAGCTGCTGCCGACCCTTGATCTGCTTTTGGGTCTCCCTGACCGGGAGAAGGTTGATGCGGATCATTTGTCGAGGGCCCTCCTCAAAGCGAGGCCGAAGGCCACAACGGAAATGGGCCGCATCTCGGCGAGGAGTTCCTCGCCGAAGAGCTTGCGGTCGATCTGCAGGTTCCGAAACGGATCCGTGAGTTCGACCTTGACCCGGGCACGACGCTCGATGGCCTGGGAGAGGCTGGGCTCTCTCGCGGCGCCGCCGCTGAGGTACAGCTTGCTGAACTGACTCTCGGCGGCGTTGTTGAGGTAGAAGTCGAGGGAGCGCTGGATCTCGCCGGCGAGGGTGTCGCTCACCCGCTCCATGATGCGGCGCAGCTCCGGACGGCTGGCGTCGGTGGGATCCTGGTCGACTTTGAGGTTCTCCGCCTCGTCGTACGACACCCCGAGCTGTTTGCGGATCTCTTCGGTGTAGAGGTTGCCGCCCATGTTGATGTCACGGGTGAACATGGTGATGCCGTTCGACACGATGGACATGTTCACCGTGGTGGCGCCGATGTCGATGAGGGCGATGGTCTCACCGGGGTTGAACCCGTAGGCGTTCTCGAAGGCGTTCTGCACGCTGAAGCAGTCCACCTCGACAACGACGGGGGAGAGCCCCGCGGTGCGCACGGCGTGCACGTACTCGTCGACCATGTCGCGCTTGGCGGCGACGAGCAGTACGTCCATCTGGCCCTGGTCGGGGCGCCGCTGGAGCAGCTGGTAGTCCATGTGGACTTCGGTGACGTCGTAGGGGATGTACTGCGCCGCTTCCCAGTTGATTTGTTCTTCGAGCTCGTCAGCATCCATGGAAGGCAGGCTGATCTTTTTGATGATCACCGACATGCCGCTGATGCTGAGCGCAGCGTCTTTGACCTTCACCTTGTGGGTGCTGATGAGGTCTCTGATCGTGTTCACCACGGCGGACTGCCCCATGAGCGAGCCCTCTACGATGGCTTCGGTGGGCAGCGGCTTCATGGCCAGGCGCTCGAGCTGAAAACCCCGCTTGGTCTCCTTCAGCTGGACCAGCTTGATCGAGCTGGCGCCGATGTCGAGGCCGATTGCGTTTTTGCGGGCCATGCGCGTCCTTTTTAGAGAGTCGCTGTCGAGAGCCTCTTCGAGGGGGCCAGAGCGAGGCCTTCGCCCGTGAAGGTCTCGATTCGGGCTCAGCTCTGTTTTCGGCGTCACCTCAAAACGGCTTTATATGGACCGTTTTTCGAGGGGAGTCCTGAGCTTGAAAGGTGGCACACGGGGCCCGGGAAGGTCAACAATCAAGGCAACTTGTAGCGCACTTCCCTCAGACTCGACTCATGGGCACACGCCACAGCATGACCCCCCCCACTGCAAAGAATCCAAGGACCAGAAGCATTGCATTGTGAATGCCCATGGCATCGCTCACCGGACCAAAGCTCATGCCCAGGACGACCGACACCCGGTTGAACATGCCCCAGAAGCCGAACATCTGGGCTGAGCGCTCCGGGGGAGAGAGCAGTCCCACCACGGCCCGGCTCGAACTCTGGATCGATCCCAGGCCGGCACCGGCGACGAGGGCGAGGCCGAAGAAGACCTGTCGGGGCTCGAAGCCCGTGGCAGAGGCGATGCCTGGCAGGAAGTAGATGCCCAGGATACCGCCCATCCACCAGCCGATGGTGATGAGCACAGTGGTCTTGGCGCCGAGCTTCGACTCGAGCACGCCAAAGCCCAGGGCGCCAAGGGCGGCGCTCACCTGCAACACGATGAAGGTGATCGTGCGATCGCCCACCCCCATGTGCAGCTCGGCATCCATGTAGATGCCCACGAACTTGATGATGGCCTCCATGCCCGCCATGTAGACCGTGAAGGCCAGGAAGAACTTGAAGAGCACGGGGTACTGCTTCACCAGCGTCCACGACGACTTCAGCTCGGCGAAACCGGCGGCAGTGAGCTTGCCGAAGCTGGCGTTCTCGAAGCCCGGAGTAGGGCGTTGCCGGGACTTGACCAGGGCGAAGGTGGGCACGGCGGCCACGAGGAAGAACACCCCAGTGAGCACCATGGCGAGCTGGTTCTCGGCGATGTAGGCCCCCGATTGCTCTACAGGATCTGCAGAGACCACCTGCATGACCAGCACGAGGCTGAGCAGCCCGCCGAAGTAACCGAGGCCCCAGCCGAGGCCGGAGATGATGCCCATGGTCTTTGGGGTGGCCAGATCAGTGAGAAAGCTCGCGCAGAAGCTCTCGCCGAGCATGAAGGCGGCGTTGGCCAGGGTGAGCAGCCCGATGGCGATCCAGAGATCGCCGGGGCCCACGAAGTACAGGCCCATGGTACCCAGGGCGCAGGCGAGGGTGGTGTAACCGAGATAACGCTTCTTACGGCCGCTGTAGTCGCAGACTGCCCCAGCGAAGGGGGCGAGCAGCATGGCCACCACGGTGCTGATGACCACGGCGAGGGACCAGTAGGTGTTCGCCGAGTCTCCAGGGACGATGTGCCCCACAAAGAACGGGGCGTAGATGGCGGTGATGACCACCGTGGTGAAGCTCGAGTTGGCGAAGTCGTACATCGCCCACCCGAAGATCTCCTTCTTCTTCACCGGTGCAGTGGTGACGTTCATCGGTGCCTTCGACCTCACGGTGTGTCGGCAGAGCTTCGCCCTTCGGGCTGTGGTCAGCTCAGGCCATAGTCCTTGATTTTGTAGAGCAGAGCGCGGTGGCTGATCTCGAGCAACTCTGCGGCCCGGGTGCGATTGCCACCGGTCCGTTCGAGGGCTTTGCGGATCAGCTCTTCCTCGATGATGCGGGCGGTCTTCTTGATCGACAGCTCACCACTGGCGAGGCTCATCTTGATGCGGCTGCGGCCCTCGCGGATGACCTCGGGCAGGTCGTCCGGGCTGATGAGGGGCCCCTCGGTGAGCACCACGGCACGCTCCACGGTGTTCTCAAGCTCGCGGATGTTGCCGGGCCAGCTGTGCTCAGTGAGCAGCCGCATGGCTTCGGGGGCGAGGCCGTTGATCTCGGTGCCGAAGCGGGCGTTGAAGACCGTGAGGAAGTGCTCCACGAGCAGGGGGATGTCGGTGCGACGATCCCTCAGGGGTGGCAGGCGTACAGGCAAGACGTTGAGACGATAGAAGAGGTCTTCCCGGAAACGGCCCTCGCTCACCTCTCGCTCAAGATCTCGCACGGTGGCGGCGATGACTCTGACGTCCACAGGGCGGTGCTCCGTGGCGCCGAGGGGCCGGATCTCCTGCTCCTGCAAGGCCCGCAGTAGCTTGGGCTGCAGGTTGAGGGGCATCTCCCCGATCTCGTCGAGGAACAGCGTGCCGCCGTGGGCCTCTTCGAAGAGGCCTCGCCGGCTGTGGGTGGCATCGGTGAAGGCACCCTTGATGTGGCCGAAGAGCTCGCTCTCGAGCAGGCTCTCGGGAATGGCGCCACAGTTGATGGCGATGAAGGGGGCCTCCCGCCGTGGGGAGTGACTGTGCAGGGCCCTTGCCACCAGCTCCTTGCCGGTGCCTGACTCGCCGAGCAGCAGCACGGTTGTCTTGTAGTCGGCCACCTTGTGCAGGGTGCGAAACACCTTCTGCATGGGGGCGGCCCGCGCGATGATCCCCTCGAAGCCGTGCTGCCCGGCGAGGGCCTCTCGCAGCCGGCTCACCTCACGGGTCAGCTGCTGTTGCTCGATGGCCTTGCGCACCCGAAAGATGACCTCCTCGGTGCGAAAGGGCTTGGCCACATAGTCGAAGGCCCCCGCCTGGATCGCCTTGAGGGCGGTGTCGGTGTCCGCGTGAGCGCTCATCAGGATCACCGGTGTGCTCACGCCTCGGCGGCCCAAGGTGCTCAGCAGAGTCATGCCGTCCATGCTGGGCATGATCAGATCACACAAGATGACGTCGAAGGCCCCCTCGTCCAGCGCCTTGAGGGCGGCCTCGCCATCTGCGGCGCCGAGGACGGTGAAGCCCTCACGGGACAAGTGCAGGTCGAGCATGTGACGAATGTTCTCTTCGTCGTCGGCGACCAGGATACGGCGATAGGGGGTGCTCTGCAGGGGAGGGGCGCTCATGGCCGGAAAGTTAACACGCCCCAAACCACGCCCCAAAGGGTGGCAGCGTCAGGGTGCCCTTCGAGGCGTCGAATGATCCTGGCAGGCCATGGCCCTTCAAGGCCTCGAAGGTCGACCAAGCGGTGAGATCGTCCACCGGCCAGGACTTCGCTTTGCCCGAGAGATTGAACACCACCCGCATGCGCTGATCTTTGAGCGCGCGGTCGAAGGCAAGCAATGGCGCCGGCGCGTCGAGCCAGGTGAGATCACCCGTCTGCAGCACCGGCTGCCGACGTCGCCAGTGCAGGAACTGCTGGATGCGAGTGAGGACCGACTCGGGGTGCTGTTGTTGATCCCAGGCATGCTTCAGGTGGGCATCGGCCATGGGCATCCAGGGGCGATGGGTGGAGAAGCCGCCATGGGGGGCCGAGCCCACCCAGGGCATTGGGGTTCGGGCACCGTCGCGGCCGGTGACCACGGGATGGAACGTGAGGCCGTACGGATCACGCATCTGGGTCGGCGGAACGTGGGGTTGGGTGAGCCCCAGCTCGTCCCCCTGATAGAGGGCGCTCACGGCCCGCACGCTGGAGAGCAGAGCTGGGAGCATGACCGCTTGAGCGGCTCTCACCTTCGCCGAAGCGCCATCGCTGCCGAGAGACTCGGCGAGGCGGGTGGCGGGTCGGGCCACGTCGTGGTTGCCCAGGCTCAAGCAGGGCCAGTCGCCAGGACCGAAGGCCCCAAGGGTGCTCCGGATGCGGTCGGGATCGAGCTGTGAGCCGAGTAGGCTGAAGTTGTAGGCCATGTGCAGCCGGCGGTTGCCCCGGATGTACTCTGCCGAGGTGCCCGATCCTTCTGCCTCGCCCACCTCGGCGAGGGTGACGGCGCCATAGGTGTTGCACAGAGATCGCAGCTGCCGAATGTAGTCCACCACCTGAGGCCGGTAGGCGTTGTAGCGATCGATCTGCCACAGCCGGGGCTTGAAGCGGGCCTCGGGGGGCGGCGGGTGATCGAGGGGGCGAGGGGGGTTGTTCCTCAGGCGACGATCGTGAAACAGGCAGTGCAGCGCGTCGAGGCGAAACCCATCGACCCCCCGGGCGAGCCAGAAGCGCGCCACCTGCAACATGGCCTGCTGCACTTCGGGGTTGTGGAAGTTGAGATCGGGCTGCTCGGGCAGGAAGTTGTGAAAGAAGTACTGCTGACGCTCAGGGCACCACCGCCAGGCGCTGCCGCCGAACTCGGACTGCCAGTTGTTCGGCGGGGTGCCGTCGGGGCGCGGATCGGCCCAGACATACCAGTCGGCCTTGGGGTTGTCCCGGCTCGAGCGGCTCTCGGCGAACCAGCCGTGCTGGTCCGAGGTGTGGCTGAGCACGAGATCGATCATCACCTTCAGGCCGCGGCTGTGGGCCGCCTGCAGCAGTTGATCGAAATCTTCGAGGGTGCCGAAGATCGGATCCACCGCTGTGTGATCGGCGACGTCGTAGCCGTAATCTTTGAGCGGGGAGCGGTAAAAGGGCGACAGCCACAACGCGTCGACGCCGAGATCGGCGATGTGGGCGATCTGCTGGAGCACGCCGGGCAGGTCGCCGACGCCATCACCGTTCGAGTCTTTGAAGGAGAGCGGATAGACCTGATAGATGACCGCGCCTTGCCACCACTGAGGGTCGGTGTCGGCGGTCATCAAAGCCTCAGCTGCACATAGGACTTCGCCTTGAGCTCCTCGACCCAGCGCTTGAGCTCTTCCACCCGGCGCTTCTCGGTGAGCTTCATGCGCAGCTGGCTGCGAACCTCTTCGAAGGGAGGCACGGGCAGCTGGTTACGCTTGAGGGCCTTGATGACATGGAAGCCGAACTTGGTCTGCACCGGGCCGCCGACGCCGCCCACCTCGAGGTTGAAGGCGATCGCCTCAAAGGCCGGGTCGAGGCTGCCGCGGCGGAACGTGCCGAGGTAGCCGCCGTTCTGGGCGCTGGGGCCCTGGCTGTACTGCCGGGCGAGATCTTCGAAGGACTCACCGGCGCGGATGCGGGCGAGGATCTCTTCGGCCTTCTGCTTTGCCGCGGCGCTCTCCACGGCGGTGGCCCCCTCGGGCAGCTTGAGCAGGATGTGGGCGGCCTCGAGCTCGAACTCGGTCTGGGCCTGGGTCATCTGGCTCTTGTAGAATTCCTGTAGATCGCCCTCGCTCACCCGGATGCGATCACCGATGACCCGCATGATCACCTTGCGTTGGAGCAGCTGCTCGCGCACTTGGCTGCGGAAGTCGGCGGTGTTGATGCCCTGGCCGGTGAGGTAGAGCTGCATCTGCTCGTCGGACCAGCCCTGCTGACGCTTCACCTGCTCGATGTGCCCGGAGACCTCGCCTTCGGTGATGTTGATGCGGCGCTTGTCGGCCTCTTGCATGACGAGCTTCATGCCCACCATGTCGTTGAGGCCGCGGCGCATCTGCTTCTCGCGCTGCTGAGCCCGGGTGAGCGGATCGGGGATCGAGTCCACCTGCCGCAGGATCGGGACCATGGCCTCTTCGAGCTCGGAGAGGGTGATGATGTCGTCGTTCACCACGGCGACGACGCGATCGATCACTTTGGCAGAGGCCGCTCCGGAGAGCAGGGTGCCGGCAGCGCAGAGGAGCGCGAGCAGAAGGCGAGGAGAGGCGGCCATGGGGATCAAGGCTCCTGGGGCTTGGGCGCGGCGCCCTTGCCGTCACGGGGCAGCTCGAGCTTCTTCACGGGCTGCCGCATGCGGGGATCGAGAGGTTGCGCACCTGGGACGGGGGCGAGGCCCGGCGCCTGAGGCGGATTGACGGCGTCGAACCCCGGAGGGGCCATCCCCGGAGGGGTGATGCCGGGCCCGCGGGGGGCGATGCGCTTCACCTTCACACTCTCCAGAACGGCGTCGTTCACCTCGATCTTCGCTTCTTTTTTGAGCGAGGCCACGTAATCGTCCATGGCCTTGGTCTTGCGCACCCGAAAGAGCTTGTTCCGGATGCTGGTCTTCACGTCTTTGAGGGTGCGGGTGTAGGCCCGACGAAAGCCCGTCTTCTGCACAAGGTGCCACCCGGCACTCGACTTCACCGGCTCTGAGGCGATGTCACCGACGGCGACGAGGCCATAGGCCGACAAGGCCACCGGCGGGGGCACCACCGGATCGGCGGGGCCGCGCTTCGCTTGAGACTCACCGGGTTTGCCGAAGAACTTCAGGTCGCCCCCAGAGGAGCGGGTGGCCTCGTCTTCGCTGTAGCGACGCGCGTAGCGGCTGAAGATGTCTCGAGCCTTGAACTTGTCCTGTTCGACCTCGGCGTTGATCTTCGCCAGCAGATCACGGGCCTTCGCCTCGGCGCCCTCGCCATTGGCGATGAGCAGATGCCCCGCCCGCACCTGGGGTGGGCGGTCGTACTCGTCCTTGTGCTCTTCGTAGTACTTCAGCACCTCTTCGTCGGTGATGTCGCCGATCTTCACCATGTCCCGCAGCTCTTCTGCCATGAAGGCGCGGACCATGGCCTGCTTGCGGGCGAGCACCACGTCAGGGTGGTCATCAAAGCCCTTCTTCGAGGCGTCGAGGGCGAGCAGCTCGAAGCGGATGAGGTTCTCGAGGAACTCCTGCTTGCGATCCGGGCTGTTCAAGCGGTTGCGGGCGAAAGGCGACTGCTGGTTGAGCCGACTCTCGAACTGCTTTCGCGTGATGATGTTGTCGCCGACTTTGGCGAGGATCTCGCCTTCTTCGCCGGCTTTCGCCCCCGTACCCTTGGGCCCGTTGCCCTTGGACTGAGCAGCGCCACCCTGAGCCTTGAGGCCCTTGGTGGTGGACTTCGGCGGTGGCCGATCGGGCTTGCCACAACCACTGAACGTGAAGAGCAGAGCAGAGGCGATGAGCGGCAGGTGCCGGTGCATGTGGCGGACCTCCGGGGCGGTCGAAAAGCGAGAGACCCTACTACCAGAACTGACCGACATCCACCAGAGGGGGAGAAATGCAAAAGTTTTTAAGGTATACGTTCCGAAGAGACACACAGAGACATGGCAGCGGATCGACCAGATATGGGTCCCAAATCGAGTCATGAAGACTGGGTCAAAGCGCGCCCGCGAGAGATGAAAGCCATGGCCCGCTGGTTGGGTCAGGGCTCAGGTCATCTGAGCAAGGGGGGCGTGCGCCCACCCAGCACCGCAGTGGTATATGCTCATCGGTGCTTGCTCCAGTTCGGCGGTGAGGGCCCCCAGGCCCACTGGCGCCGGATGGACGGCGGCAGCCCCGAGCGATACACCCCTGAGCAGGTGGCGTCGGGGTTCCAGCGGGTGCTCTCCTACACCGAAGCCACGGCCCTGCTCGCCGTGGTCGATCACAACGCCGACGCTGAAGGCAGCGAGCCTCAGCCCAGCTGGGACGCCTCGGCCCCGGAGCTGCTCGCCATCGCCGAAGAGCTCCTCGAGCTGGCCACTGAAGAGGGCGACCCGCTCTCTCATCGGGCCACTCGGCTGCACGTGCTCCGCGATCAGCTGCTCCGCCGGGGGCGCTGAGGGCGCTGTTCAGCCCTTCACTCGATCAGCCAGCTCTCTGAAGTCTGAGCCCGTGGGCTGCTGGAACATGCGCAGCCCGAACTCCGGCAACACCGCCAGCACATGTTCGATGATCTCCGCCTGGAGCATCTCGTAGTTGGCCCACACCTGATCATTGCTGAAGACGTAGATCTCGAGGGGCAGACCTCGCTCTGTGGGGGCGAGGTGCCGCACGATGAAGGTCATCTCTTTGTGGATCTTGGGATTGGCGTGCAGGTAGCCCTCGAGGTAGGCCCGGAACAACCCCAGGTTCGTGGGTCGGGTGGTGTCGAAGGCCCCGTCGGCGCCGTGCTGGGACTTGTGGGCCTCGATCTCGGTGCGGGCGCCCTGCACCTGCTCGGCGATGGAGGGGAAGTGGCTTAGCCGGTCGAGCAGGGCGTCGTCGCACAAGTGGATGCTGCCCATGTCGAGGTTGAATGAGCGCTTGATGCGGCGTCCGCCGGACTCGGTCATGCCCCGCCAGTTCCGGAACGAGTCGGAGATGAGCTTGTAGGTGGGGATGGTGGTGATGGTCTTGTCCCAGTTCTGGATCTTCACCGTGTTCAAGGTGACGTCGAGCACGTCGCCGTCGGCGCCGTAGTGGGCCATCTCGATCCAGTCCCCCTTGCGCAGCATGTCGTGGGCCACGAGCTGGATCGAGGCCACCAGGCCGAGGATCGAGTCTTTGAAGATGAGCATGATGACCGCGGTGAGGGCGCCGATGCCGCTCAAGATGCCCCAGGGGGACTGGCCCATGAGGCTCGACAGGATGAAGACCCCGGCGATCAGGTAGAGGAAGATCACCACCACCTGCACATAGCTCTTCATCGGCCGCTCTCGCGACATCTCCGTCTTCTCGTACACCTCGAGGTAGCCGTTGATGATTGCGGAGACCACCATGACCCCCACGAGGATCATGTAGGCTTCGCTGATGCGGGCGAACCACGCCTCGGCCCCGTCGAAGACCGGGGCGAAGGTGAACATCACCATGGCGGGCACGATGAGGGCCAGCCGGTTGAACACCTTGTTGTCGATGAGGATGTCGTCCCAGCCCGTGGGGGTGAGGCGGATGAGGTAGTTCACCCCGGTGACCACGTAGCGCTTCGCCAGCCGATAGGCGAGCACGCTCACGATGACCGCCAGCACCAGTGCGCTGGCATAGAAAATGAGCAGACCGAGCCCTTCACCGAGCTGGGTCACCAGCCACTGCTTCAACCACATCATCTCTGAAGCTCCTCAGCGGTTCGAGGGCTGCAGTGTCTATATGGCTTCGAGGATTTCAAGGGCCTTCCGGGCGGCCTCTCGTGTCTCCGGATCGGGGTGGGTGTCGGCGGCGCGGGTGAGGGCAGGGGTCGCCGCAGCCTCACCAAGCTCGGCGAGGGCCTCCGCTGCGGTGTAGGCGTGGGGCTCTCGAGGGTCGAGGAGCATCTGCTCCAAGGCGGCGCGGCCATCGAGGATCTTCAACTCGCCGAGCAGGGCCGCAGCCATGGGCCTCAACATGCGCTTGCGCCCTTGTACCGCCTTGATCAGCGCGGGGGCGTGGCTGTCGTCTCCCAGGCGGACGAGGCTCGCCGCTGCTTCGAGCTTCACGAAGGGATCGCCGAGCAGCTTCCTGGCGAGTCGGGTGAGGGGTGCCTTCGCTGCGGGGTGACCGCACAGCCCGAGGGCCCGGGTGGCGGCGTGGGCCAGCCCCGGATCTCGGAGCGCTTTGCCCGCGCCGTCGATGAGCCACGTGATGGGTGGGAGCCCATCATCAGAGGGCACAGCATCGGGCACTACAGGCGTCGTGGTGTCATGGCCTTCGGCGCCCTCGAAGATCTCGAGCATGCCGATGACCGCCAGCAGTCGAGCCTTCTTGTCGCCGTCTCGGGTGAGGCGGGCGAGGGCCTGTCGCGCTTGGGGCAGAGGTCGAGCGGCGGGCAGGCTCGCTGCGGCGAAGCGGCGCACCTCCTGGGCCGGATCGAGGGCCGCCGCCAGCAACAAGGGCAAGCGGGCCTCGGGATCACGCTCGGGGCAGGTCTCCTCGAGCCAGGTCAGTCGCTCGAGGACGGTGCGCCCCGGCAGCTCGGGCAGGGGCGCGATCAGGACACCCGGGTGCCCGACGGGATGTCGCCGGGCACGGTCATGAGCTTCACGTTGGCGTCGTCGCCGGCGGCGAGGAGCATGCCCTGGCTCACCACGCCCCGGATCTTGCGGGGCTTGAGGTTGGCCAGCAGGGTCACCGTGGTCCCGACGAGGTCTTCTGGCGCGTATGCCCCAGCGATGCCGGCGCACACGGTGCGGTGCTCGGGCTCCCCGGCGTCGACGGTGAGCTTGAGCAGTCGATCGGCGTTGGGGTGCTTCTCGGCGGCGACGATGCGGGCCACCTTGATCTCGAGCCTGGCGAAGTCGTCGTACTCCACGAAGCCGCCCTCGGTGTCTTCGGCCTTCTTCTCCGCCTTTTGTTGAGCCTGCTGCTGGGCCTTCTTCTTGGCCTTGTCGGCCTTGGCCTTCGCCTTCGCCTCAGCTTTGGCCTTCGCTTTGGCCTCGGCGTCGGCCTTCTGCTCCGGGGACTCCACCTTGGGGAACAGCGGATCGCCGATCCGGGTCTCACCGCCAGAGGCCAGCCCACCCCAGGTCTCCGTGGAGGCCAGGGTGCGATCAGCCTCGGCAACGCCGAGCCGGTTGAGCATCTCGTCGGCCTTCTCGGGGATGAAGGCCAGGGTCCAGAGCCCCACCACGCGACACAGCTCGCAGACGTTGTACATCACCTCGTTGAGGCGCTCGGTGTTGCCTTCCCGGGCGAGGACCCAGGGGGCGCAGGCGTCGACGTACTTGTTCCCGTGGCGCACCAGGGTCCAGATGGCCTCGAGGGCCCGGTGGAACGCCAGATCGTCCACGGCCTTGAACAGATCGGCCCGGGCGGTGGACCACACCTCGAAGAGGGCGTCGTCCTCGGGACCCTTCTCGCCGCGAGGGGGCACGTTGCCGCCGTGGTAGCGCTTCACCATGGCGAGGTTGCGGTTGAGCAGGTTGCCCAGATCGTTGGCCAGATCACCGTTGATGCGGTTGCACAGGGCCCGCTCGGAGAAGTCGCCGTCCTGGCCGAAGGTCACCTCGCGCAGCAAGAAGAACCGGAACGCGTCGAGGCCATAGCGGGCCTTCATGTCGATGGGGTCGACCACGTTGCCGAAGCTCTTGCTCATCTTCACGCCGTCGGCGGTCCACCAGCCGTGGGCGAAGACCTGCTTGGGCAACGGCAAGCCAGCGCTCATCAGGAAGCAGGGCCAGAACACGGTGTGGAACCGCAAGATGTCTTTGCCGATGACGTGCAGAGCTGAGGGCCAGAACTGCTCGAACTTCTCGGTGCCAGGGCCGCCAAGGGCGCTGATGTAGTTCGTCAGTGCGTCGATCCACACATACGCGACGTGCTCCGGATCGTCTGGCACAGGGACACCCCAGCTGAAGCTGGTGCGACTGATCGACAGGTCGCGCAGCCCGCCCTCCACGAAACGCAGGATCTCGTTGTAGCGGCTCTTGGGTCGGATGAAGTTGGGGTTCTCTTTGAGGTACTCGAGGAGTTGCGGCCCATACTTGCTCAACTTGAAGAAGTAGCTGGGCTCTTTGACCCACTCCACGGTGTGACCGCTGGGCGCCTTGCCATCGACGAGCTCATCTTCGGTGAAGTAGGCCTCGTCGCCCACGCTGTACCAGCCCTCGTACCCACCAAGGTAGATGTCGCCCTTTGCCGCCATTCGGCGCCAAATCTCTTGCACGACGGTCTGATGGCGCGGCTCCGTGGTACGGATGAAGTCGTCATGACTGAGGCCAAAGTCCGCCCACATATCACGGAAGCGCTGAGAGAACTTGTCGGCATGCGCCTGAGGCGTAATGCCTGACTTCTCGGCAGCTCGCTCGATCTTCATGCCGTGCTCGTCGGTCCCGGTCAGGAAGTACACCGACTCACCCATGAGCCGGTGCCACCGGGCCAGAGTGTCACAGGCCAGCGTCGTGTAGGCGTGGCCGATGTGAGGCTTGTCGTTGACGTAGTAGATGGGGGTGGTGACGTAGAAGCTTGCACCCATGAGCTGGCCTCCCGTGATGGATGGGCGCTCTTAGCACGGGTCCAGGCTGCTTGCCAGCACCCCATCACCAGAAGGGGGGGCATAGGCCAGCAGCACGCCCTGATCGAGGATGGCGGAGCTGCCGGCGAAGTGGGTGGTGTGCTCGCGGCCGTAGGTGTTCGCCGCCACCAGGGCCGAGGGTACCCCGCCGAGACGCCACGCCCAGTAGGGCCACACCGGCACCCCCTGGTCGAGCCAGTTCGTGGGGAACGCGATGGCCCGAGGGGCGGCCTCGCGGCACCACTGCACGAAGGCGTCGTCGTTGAGATCCATGCAGATGCCCACGCCGAAGTCGCCGTTGTCGGTGTCGAAGGTACGGTAGCCCGAGTCACCGGGGGCAGCCCAGTGCTCGTCGGCCTCGAAGAGCAGGGTCTTGCGATAGGTGAAGGCGAGCTCGCCGGCGGGGTTGATGACGAGGGCGCTGTTGAACAGCTGATCATCCGCCGCCTCTGCGAAGCCCACCACCAGCCACGTGCGGAAGGACTGCGCCACGGGGGCTAGGGCTTGGAACGTCTCTCCAGTGGGGGACTCGGCCACCCGGCGCACCGCCTCCGCCGTGGGGAAGATGTAGCCCGTGGCGGCCATCTCCGGCAGCACGAGCAAATCGAGGGCCCGACCATGGGCCGCCCGCTCTGAGAGGTGCACGAGTCGATGGAGCGTCTCGGCCTTCTGGCCCTTGACGGCTTTCGACTGCACTGCGGCGACGTTCATGAGCGGTCTTTCACGAGGAGGAGGCTTGGGTGAGTATGCCAGCGGGCTGATGGGGTTGCCTACCCATAACGCGCCAGCGTCCCTCGCAAGCCGCGCTGACATGTACCTCTCCGTGGGAGTCGCGCTAGACTCCCGCCATGCAGACTCGACTCCAGGCCCCTCAGACCAAAGGCCACACCTCCGTCGCCCGTGTCACCGACGCGTGGTACGTCATCGCCCCTTCGAAGGCCGTGGGCCGCAAGCCCATCACCGCGCGGCTCATGGGCACCCCCCTCGTGGTGTTTCGCGACGGTGAAGGCACCCCTCGGGCGTTGCTCGATCGATGCCCGCACCGCAACGTGCCGCTCTCTCGAGGCAAGGTGTGCGAGGGCCAGCTTGAGTGCGCCTATCACGGCTGGCGGTTCGACGGCGGGGGCGAATGCCGCCGGGTGCCGGGTCTCAGTGGCCCGCCCGAGTCTCGAGGTCGTCGGGTGCCTGCGTGGCCCGTCATCGAGCAGCAGGGCTTCATCTGGGCGTATGGGCGCCCGCTTGAGCCCGAAGAGACTCCAAAGGGAGAGCCCTATCGGTTCCCTCACGCCGACGATGACGGGTACACCACCGTCAGGCACACCATCGACGCCGAAGGATCAGTGCACGCGGTCATCGAGAACGCCCTCGACGTGCCCCACACCGCCTTCTTGCACCGTGGTTTGTTCAGAGGCGCTGGCGAGCCAAATACCCTTGAGGTGGAGGTGCGCCGCTGGCACGACCGGGTCGAGGCCGAGTACTTCGGTGAGCCGGCGCCAAAGGGCCTCGTGGGGCGGCTGGTGGCTCCGGGATCCAACGGCACCGTGAAGCACGTCGATCGGTTCCTCATGCCTTCGATCTCAGAGGTGGAGTATCAACTCGGCGAGAAGAGCCACATGGTGGTGTCGTCGGCGTGCACCCCCATCGACGACTTCTACACCCGGTTGTACGCCGTGGTCAGCTTCAAGCTGCCGTTGCCGGGCTGGCTCGTGGGGGCGCTCATCAAGCCCGTGGCCCTGCGCATCTTCAACCAGGACGCCGTGATGCTGAAGGCCCAGACCAAGCACATCCAGACCTTCGGTGGGGAGCAGTTCGTCTCCACGGAGATCGACGCCCTGGGGCAGAGCATCCTGAAGCTGCTTCGGCAGGCAGAGCGTGGGGTCGTGGAGAAGATGGAGACGCCCGAGACGCGTCGGTTCAACCTGACAATTTAGTCGTTTGGGGTTGCTTCAGAGAGCTGGGGATGTGTCGGATTGTGCAGTTATGGAGGCAGTGGCTGGGGATTTGTAGGCAGTCATCGCTGCGCTCTGCCTGCGTAGGCGCCGGGCCTTCGGCACATCTTCGATGCGCCTCGTCTGGCGCGTACACGTTCAGGCACCTGCTGACGCAGGCACCTTCCCGGGTAGGCAGGGTCGCTCAAGGCTTCGCCTTATTCGCTCGCTCCCCTGCGTAAAGAGCTTCTTCTGTATCTCGTTGCTGAACCCGACGGGATTCGACCTGCCGCGAACCTGCAAGCCTCTGAGTCTCAACGCTTGGCGTAAGCCCCAATAGCGTCGGAAGTAGCACAAAGTCACACCAGAACTGACTTTTTACGCAGGGGAGCGAGCGAGAAGGGCGAAGCCCTGAGCGACCCTGCCTACCCGGAGGCCTGCTCGCCTCAGCGAGCGTGCCGACGTGTACGCGGCCGACGAGGCGCATCGAAGATGTGCCGAAGGCCGGCCGCATACGCAGGCAGAGCGCAGCGATGACTGCCTACAAATCCCCAGCCACTGCCTCCATAACTGCACAATCCGACTTTGAGTGAGAGCTTTAAATACCTTCGAGCAACATCTCCCGCAGGCTCGACGCCGCTGGGGGCAGGTGCTCCACGCCGCGGTGCACCAGCGACAGTAACCTCGGGATCGGCGTCGCCGGGTGCGCCAGACGCACTAGGCGCCTCGCGGCCAGATCGTGAGCCACCGCCGCTTCGCTCACCAGCGCCACGCCAATGCCTGCTCTGACGTTGCCCTTCACCGCGGCGATGTTGCTCAGCGACATCACCACCTGGGCCTCGGGGAACGTGCTCAGGGCCATCTCTCGGAGCGGTGAGCCTTCGGCGAAAGTCACCATGGGGGCCTGGGCCATGGCCTCGGGATCAGTCAACGCCACATAAGGTGAGCCAGGCCCCGCCACCAGGACGAGATCATCCGAACGCCAGCGCTCTACGCCTGGGCCTGTGACCACCCCCAGATCGATCTCGCCGGCCTCGAGCAGCTTGAGGATCGTGCCTGTGCTGCACTCCTGAACTTGCAGCGTGATGCCCGGGTGGGCGTTGCGGAACCGAGCGAGGATCTCCGGCAACAAGTACGTGCAGGCCGTGGCACCCGCCGCGAGGCGCACTGTGCCTGCCACCTGACCGAGCAGCTCCGCCACCGCGCGCTCTCCATCGGCGAGGGTGGCGTGGATACGCCGTGCATAGGGCAGCAAGGCCTTGCCCGCAGGGGTGAGTCGGGCGCCGCCGCGCAGGCCTCGGCCGCGATGGAAGAGCCGGGCGCCGAAGTGGCTCTCCAGACGTTGGATCGAGGCCGTGAGGGCTGGCTGGGACAAATGCGCAGCCTCCGCCGCGGCAGTGAAGGTGCCCAGCGTCTCCACGAGGATCATGTGATAGAGCCCGTCGAGCATCTCAAATATCCGTTGTCGTGATTTTTTAGAGCTAAAAGATTCATTATATGAAATCAATGCTGATCGGTACCTCTGAGCCACGCATTGCCCAGGAGGACCGCCATGGAAGCGCTCAACAGCAGCGGCGTCGAGCTCGCCATTCACCTTGCCCTGAGCGGCGCCCTTGGGGTGCTCGCCGGGCTCATCACCACCGTGGCCGGGATGGGGGGCGGGCTGATGCTCGTCACCGCCCTCGCGGTCTTCTGGGGCCCCAGCGAGGCCCTCGCCGCGACGGCCCTGGCGCTGTGGGTGGGCAATCTGCACCGCGTGCTCCTCTTCCGACGCTCGGTGAGCTGGCCCGTCGCTCGAGCGTGGGTCCTCGGCGCGTTTCCTGGGGCCATCATCGGGGGGCTATTGGTGGTGAACATGTCCGAGGGCTTCATCCGGGCCTGTATCCTGACCCTCACGGTGCTGGCCCTCACCCGCGTGGCGGGGTGGTGGTCCTGGCAGCCGCCCGCCTGGGCGCTCACCCCAGCAGGCCTCGGGGTGGGGACGCTGTGTGGGGCCTCAGGTGGGGCAGGGGTGCTCTCGGGGCCGTTGCTGATGGCCTCCGGGCTTTCTGGCGCCGCCTATGTGGCCACCAACGCTGTAGGATCAGTGGCCATGCACACGGGGCGCATCGGGGCTTACGCCTCGGGTGGGATGTTCCCGACGATGGTCTTGTGGTCGGGGATCACGCTGGCGGTGTGCATCACCCTCGGGAACCTGCTCGGAGTACGGGTCAGGGCGTGGTTAGGCGTGCAGAAGAACACGCGGGTCGAGGTGGGGGTGCTCTCTGGGTGTGTGGCGCTGGCTGTTCTCGGGTTTTGAGTGATGGGGCAGGGCAGTGCTACTGCCCCGGACCCTGAATGGCCTTCATCACCGCCGGCGTCGCCTCGTTCGGAATCGGGAACGACAGCACGTACTGCGCGATCCGCCAGTGTCCGCTCTCGATGACCAGTACCCCGCTCCCCCGTGCTTCACCATATTTTGCGTTGTGTAGACGCTCGTAAAACCAGGCCGTCTTGCCATCGGGCCCCAGGTGCACGTGTCGCTCTTTCGGGGTGTACGTCCAGCCTTTGCCCTTCGAAAAATGGGGCTCCGCGTAAGCCTTGAACGCCGCCACCGTCCAGCGTTCCTCCGGATCGGTCCCGATGAAGATGCCGCCCTCGGCGAAGTGGCCGAAGTAGCGTGGCCCGTCGGCCTTGGACGCCGCGTCGTGAAAGTCGTCGAGGACCGAGATGATGGCCTGCTCTGCAGGCACTTGAGTGTTCAGGATCGGCAGGAGTGCGAGGAGCAGCGTGAGCATGAGTGTTCCATTTCAGTCAGCGGCATTTCAGTCGGCGGGCAGGGCCTTGCAGAGTGGGCACTCCGAGGGGATACAGCGGGCGTCGTCGCGGTGTTTGGCCAGCAGACGACGCGAGGCACGGGCCAGCTTCTGGCGCACCTCTCGTCGCATGCCCTTCACTCGAGGAATCATCAGGTTGTCGTAGGCCGTGGTCTGGTGTCGCATCCAGGCGATGACCGCAGCCTCCACACGCGCCTCGAGGGGGATCCGCTGGGTGCGGGCCACCGTGCCGCTGCCCACAGGGGTGGCGTGCTCGGCGATGGCCTTCGCCATACGTTGCGCGAGGGGTGCGTAGTGATCATTGAAGTCGAGCCACTTCAGTACCGCGCGCTCGAAAGTCTGCACATAGGCCACCTGCTCGCGTTGGCGCCGAGCGGTGTCTGATGCCCGCTTTCTGGCATATGCCGGGCTGGCCCGCTCCGTCTCCAGGGCCTTTTGAATGCGGGCCACGTTCTCTTGAGGTGCCCACAGGCCCCGGGAGAACGTCTTGCGGCCCTTCTTCTCCTGCACGGTCCAGCTGGGGCCCGTCGTCTTCAGGCGACGCGTCAGCGCAGGATCCCCGGGTTTCACCAGCACCCAGCCCTCCGGGGGCCGGGTCACCTTGCCGTCGGGCCCACGCACGAAGCGCGGATCGGGGACGGTGGTCACAATGACTGTTTCGTGTTTCATGGCTGGAGAGTCTGCGCCCCTCGACTGTGAGGGTCAAATCCGTCAGAAGAGGCCATGGGCCAACCACAACGTATCGCGATCATCCTCGGCTGTCCTCCAGGGCGAGCCCTCGCTCGGCGGGTCGACCGAGCTGTTGCACTGTGGCGTGAGGGGCAGGTGAGCCAGGTCGTGTGTACTGGTAAAGGCGAGAGCCCCTGGGCGCGCCGGCGCCTGATCGCCAGCGGAGTACCCGGTTCGGTGATCATCACCGAGGAGGCATCCACCAGCACGTGGAGCAACCTGCGGGCCGTGGTGCAAATGAAGGAGCTCGCGGTGGTCGGCGACGGGGTGATCGTGCTGATCAGCGATCCATGGCATCTGCACCGCGCCCTGGCCATGGCCCGGCGGCTCCGGCTCGTGGCCGAGGCCGCGCCCACCGCGCCTCAGCTGAGTCGTCAAACGCTGAGCCGGCAGCTGGCCAGAGAGGGGGCGGCGTGGCTCAAGGCGATGTGGCGCGGTCAGGTCAAGTGGTCTCGCTGATGTGATCTCGGGCTGAGAGGGCCTGCTCCACCACGGCGAGGCCCCGCTCCACCACCACGTGTCGCCATGAAGGGTCTCGAGGGATGAAGGCCTCCCTGAGCTGCCCTTTGGCGGCCTTGCGGCGACGATCCTCGGCGCTGCAGTGGTGGTGAGCCCTGTTCTCGGCCCGCAGCGCCTTGAGGACCTTGAGAGAGGGCACGGTGCCGAATTCAGCGGTGATGACATCGTAGTTGGCTTCTGGGACCCGCTGTTGACACCAAGTGCCCATGCCCCCCCGGATCGCGTACGACACGCCCCCCGTGTCCCATGGCTGGATCACCTGCTCGCCGAAGAGATCGGCCATCCATCGAGCCCGCGGATGATCAGCGGCGCGATCGACGATGAGGGCATAGGTGCCCGAAGAGCCCAGTCCGGTGTGAAAGTCCACGTGCAGGACCTCGGGGGCGCCACCGATCCACCCAGGCAGCTCGGCGTCGAGCAGGCCCACGAGATCAGAGGGGCCGTCACCCCCAAAGAAGAGCCCGAGGGGGAAGTCATATTGCCCGCTGGCCACCGCCTCTTTGAGGGCGCTGTATCCCCGGCGGGCGATCTGCGCCCCGGCGCGCAACATGAAGAATTCGAAGGCTTTCGGGGGAGATGGGGGGTTGAGCAGCCTGTCGAGAGCGCCATAGGCCTCCGGGCTCCCTGTGTACGCTTCCCCCGGGTGCAGGAAGTTCCGGTTGAGATCGATGTTGTGCTCGTTCACCCGCCTGATCCACGCAAAGCCGTAGGGGTTCAGGGCGTGGATGAGCACCTGTCTGACCCCGGGGATGGGGGCCAGGGGCTGATGCAGCAGCGCGAGCTGCACCGCAGAGCCGAAGTACCCTTCGATCCCATGGAGACCGCTGCTCACCACCACAGTGAGCTTCGGGGGCTTGCCGTCTGGCGGCGGCAGGATGGCGACGTCGAGGGTGAGTGGGGTGCCATCAGGTCCAATGCCACCGAGCGGGTGACTCGCCTGAGTGAGGCCAGCAGCACGAGCGGCCTCGACGAAGCGGCGCCGGGCGGTCACATAATCATCGCTGAAGAAGGCGGGGAGATCCGTCATGTCATTGCTGCCGATTCAGGGCGAGGGCGGCGTTGATCACACCAAGATGACTGAAGGCCTGAGGGAAGTTCCCCAAGGCTGCACCTGTCGCGGGGTCGACCTCTTCAGCGAGGAGGCCTACGGCGTTGGCACAGCCCAGGTGCGCCTCGAAGATCTGCGCGGCCTGCTCTGTACGGCCCATGAGGGCAAGGGCTTCCACGAGCCAGAACCCGCACAACAAGAAAGCCCCTTCGGCACCTCCGACGCCGTCATCGTGGCGGCTGCGGTAGCGATGGATGAAGTGACCCTCGCTCAAGGTGCTCTGCAGCCACTCCACCGTAGCCACCACCCGCGCGTCATCTGGTGGCAGGAAGCCGATGATGGGCAACAGCAACAGCGCGCCGTCGGGCTCTGCTTCGCCGTAAGCGTTCACGAAGTGCGTCCCTGTGGGATCGAGGCCTCGGGTGCACACGTCCACGTGTACCGCGTCGGCCTGAGCACGCCAGCGAGCGCGCGCTTCGGAGAGGCCTCTGCGCGCTGCCAGTGTGGCCCCTCGATCAAAAGCCATCCAGCACATCAGCTTGGAGTGCACATTGTGGCGTTTGCCGGTCCGCGGCTCCCAGATGCCGTGATCGGGCTGTTGCCAGCGCCCCTCAGCTTGAGCGAGCACGCTGGAGAGCCAGGCCCACTCGGCATCGTCGAGCACTGGGGCGTCGTCGCCTCTCAGAGCGCCCACCCCTTCGACGTAGGCCCAGACCATGTCGAGCACTGGGCCATAGATGTCGTGCTGCACCTGATCTCGGGCGCCATTGCCTACCCGCACAGGCTTCGACCCATGACAGCCCGCGAGGTGGTCGAGGGCCTCTTCTTCTGGCACCGGTCCGCCATGGATCGTGCACATCAAAGGCAGATCTCCCGTGGGGAAGTGGTGCATCAAGAATCGCAGGAACCGGTGGGCATCGTTCAAGCCCCCAGCGCGGGCCAGGGCGGTGAAGGCCAGCGAGGCGTCGCGGACCCAGGTGTAACGATAGTCCCAGTTCCTCACCCCGCCGATCCACTCCGGGAGCGAGGTGGTCGGGGCGGCCACCATGGCCCCGGTGGGAGCGTAGATCAGCAGCTTGAGCACATTGGCAGAGCGCCAGATCTCATTGTGCCACGGATGATCTTCACTGAACGGCAACACCGAGACCTGAGGGTGAACCGAGTCAACACCGCGATCTTCGAAGGTCTTTGCCGAGAGGCTGTTCAAATCGCCCATGCGCTCACCCCACTCGAGGCGCAGCGACACAGGGCGTTGGGTGGCGCTCAAGGTGAACGTGCGTCGCCACATGCCGTCGGGGCCAGCCACCCATTCACCTTTGCCCGCACATTTCACTCGGACCTGCGAGGGCGGCCGTCCAGGACGATTGAACACGAGGTGGTTGCTCTTGAGCTCACCCGTGAGGGGCCGCTCACCCATGCCCGCAGCGGGCCGGGCCTCGATCTCCACGGTCACAGTGCCTTCGAGGCAGACGAGCCGGCGTGTCAGGCTGCCCGCAAATGACAGATTGCGCCCGCGATCAGGCATGAAGTCGGTGATTTCGAGCACACCACCTTCGCCGGTGAGTGTGGTGAGCAGCGTGTTGCTGTGATCGAGGTAGGCCTGGCTGCCTGTGTAGGGCCCTTCGAGACGCACAGACAGGTGCCCGCCGCCCTCGGGGTCGAGCATCCCGGAGAATGGCCCGGGGGTGTCGAATCGCGGTAAACAGGCCCAGTCGATGGTCCCGTCCCGACGCACGAGCATTGTGGTGTGACCGTTGCCGATGAGGGCGCGATCGTCGATGGGCGGCTCGGAGTGGGGGGCGTGCATGTGGGGAGTGAAGCTCAAGGCGACTGCACTGGCAAGTGACTCGAGAGCTGGCCAAGAGTTGTATTGGGTTGTTGCGGAGTTTTGGGCTGAGCCTTTGTAGGCAGTCGTCGCTGCGCTCCGCCTGCGTAGGCGCCGGGCCTTCGGCACATCTTCGATGCGCCTCGTCTGGCGCGTACACGTTCGGGCATCCGCTTACGCGGAACCCCTCCGGGTAGGCAGGGTCGCTCAAGGCTTTGCCTTATTTGCTCGCTCCCCTGCGTAAAGAGCTTCTTCTGTATCTCGTTGCTGATGCCTGCTGGGATTCGACCTACCGCAAACGTGTAAGCCCCTGTGTCCCAACGCTGGGCGAAAGCCCCAACAACATTGGGGGTGCCCTCAAAGCCGCACCAGAACTGACTTTTTACGCAGGGGAGCGAGCGAATAGGGCAAAGCCCTGAGCGACCCTGCCTACCCGGAGGCCTGCTCGCGTCAGCGAGCGTGCCGACGTGTACGCAGCTCCAAGGCGGGCCGAAGGCCAGCCGTCGGCAGCTGCCTACGCAGGCGGAGCGCAGCGATGACTGCCTACAAAGGCTCAGCCCCAACCCTTGGGCTGCCCTATTCGATTTCCTGGCCAGAACTCTAAATCGACGCCAGGTCAGATTCGCGGTGCATTTGACGCAACCTCGTGCGTCCGGGGTAGCCTCCGGAATCTCTGAATCATGAAACAGGCAACGGAAAGGGCACCTTCATCGTGACTTCTTCGACGATCTCCAAACTGGCGCTGAGCTTGCTGATGGCTGCAGCGACATCAGGCTGTGTGAGCAACGGCGACGGCGGTGGTTTCACCGACGCGGGCCTCGGCGACGACATCTGCGCCGAGAGCTGCGAGTTGATCGCCGCGTGCGATCTCTGCCTCGATGATGGCCTGGGCAATTGCCAGAGCGGCCCTGCCTGCGTCTCGCAGTGTCGTGGGTCCGAATGGGGCCCCTTGGGTGCACAGTGCGTGGTGGAGCTCGGGGTGTGCGACGCCGAAGGCATCGGCAACTGCCTCACCCGTGCAGCGGGTCCGGAAGATGACTGCGAAGCGGGCTGCTGGAACCTCGAGCTGTGCGGTCGCTGTCTCGATGATGGCGCAGATGGCTGCCTCGAGACCGATAGCTGCGTGGATCTGTGTCGCGAGAACGGCCTCGAAACGGAATACGCATGCATCGCCGGCCTGAACGCCTGCGGTGCCGAGGCTGTGGAAGAGTGCCTGAGCCGCCCGGAGCCAGAAGACGACTGCGAAGCCTCGTGTGTGGTGCTCGACGACTGCGGCATCTGTCTCGATGATGGTGCCGGCGGTTGTGTGTCGGTGGATATCTGTACTGATCAGTGTCGGGCTCAAGATGGCCTCGCAGGGGCCCAGTGCATCCTGGGTCTCGAGGCGTGTGATCTCAACGCGGTGCTCATGTGCCTCGAAGATCCTCCGGCCCCCACTGATGCCTGTGCGGCGGGCTGTGTTGCCCTGGATGATTGCGATCTGTGCGAGACGGGCGACGACGGTATGTGCCTGTCGGTGGACGCTTGCGCTGAGCAATGCCGCGAGCAGATGCTGGAGGTTCGGGCCCAGTGTCTCACTGAGGTCGAGATGTGCGACGAGGCGGCGATCAACGCGTGCTATACGCCAGCGCCTCCAGTGGGCGAGGGATCATGTGCGGAGGGCTGCGCAGCCCTGGACGCCTGTGAGCTGTGTCTGCCCGACGAGAACGAAGTATGCCTGCCTCTGGAAGAGTGCGTGTCTCAGTGCGAGATGCAGGGCTTCGAGGCCCGCTTCGACTGCCTGACCGAGGTAGACATGTGTGATGGCGAGGCGATCACCGCATGTTTCGAGGTGCCTGCCGGGCCCGGCTGTCAACTCGCCTGTCAGCGCTTGGAGGAGTGCAGCGCCGAGGAAGAGCCTGACGCTGAGGCTGTGGCCACCTGCGTGTCGATGTGCACTGCAGGGGAGGGGCTGACGCCGGAAGAGCGCACATGCGTGACCGAGGCGGAGATGTGTGATGCTGCGCTGATGTGCGTGGAGGAGATGCCGGAGCCGGAACCCGATCCAGAGCCGGAGCCTGATCCCGAGCCGGAACCAGATCCTGAGCCGGAACCAGAGCCTGAGCCCGAACCTGAGGAGTAATCAGCAGCCCTCGTCGATTTGACCATCGCAGTCGTCGTCGAGGTTGTTGCCACAGATTTCGTCAATGGGGTGGGGTTCCATTCCGAGGTTTGGACGGCACATCTCGAAGCCCCGAAAGCACTGTGAGATACCCTCATGCCGGCATTCTCCAATGCCTAGGAAGCATGGCTCAAGCACGATGCCCTCGTCGATTTGACCATCAAAGTCGTTGTCCCGGTTGTCACACAGCTCAATCAATTCACCAGTACAGTATTGGCCAAACTCCGGGTTGGTTTCAGAGAGAGTCAATACAAGCTGGTCGCAGCTCCAAGCACGGTCAATTGTCTGAAGGGCTCTGCGATGCACGGCGAAAATTTGTGGGCATCGTTCTGCAAATATCGTGCGGGAATTTTCGTCATCGATGCTGTCGCATGTGTCAGACAGCAAAGCGCAATTTGAGAGAAGGTTGCATGCCTCCTCTACGGGAACAGTGGGTCGACATGGCTGTTCCCCCGGAGATTCATCAACAACACCATCACAGTCTTCATCGATGCTGTTTTGGCACAACTCTACAGACGGGGCGTAGTCGTCCAATGTGCCGACAGTTGGTATACACATCAAAAAACCGTCGATGCATTGAATACTTCCAGGAAACTGACATTGACCTTCACCTGACAGGCAAGGTGAAGGGGGTTGAGCGATATGCTCATCAATCATGCCGTCGAAATCATCATCCTGCCCATTGCAAGGGACTCCCTCTGGGAGATTCTGAAGGTCATTACAGGTCTCGTCGTAGTCTTCCTGTAGGCCCCTGATTGTGCTGACTGTCGAGTCGCAGTCTGTTGCATCAACAAGCTGTCGGAGTGCTGGGTTTCCTTCGCATAAAGGCAAACAAGATGAGTAGAACTCATTTCGAGAATCAATGATGCCTATGCCTGGGCATTCTGCTGACTGTAAAGAGCAATCAGCCCAGTCAGTGCATAAAACTATACACTCTTCGCTAAAAAGCGTTGCATCGGCCTCTTCCATGCCACTGTCATAGGGATCCTCTTCCCCCATGTCAGCATCGAATCCATCTATTGGTGCAGCATCTTGGAGATTGGCATCTTCCTGGAATGCAAGATCTGGGAGAGCCTGAACACTCTCATCAGCATCCATTGCTTCGGAGTCTACAAGGGGGCCTGGGCCAAAGTCTGGAACTCCCATGTCTTCCGGCATATTCATTGAACGTGAGCTGTCCATGACAATGGGGCTCATGTCTGGTGATGACATCAAAGAGCCATCAATCACACAACGAGCGAGGCAGTCATCTCGGAGAGACTCGCCGCTGCAGTATGTGTTGCAGTACTCTTCGAGATTGTAGAGTGTGGGCGGATCTATACAGCCAGCAAGTGTGTACAACACAAGGAATGAGAGAAGGATACGCATCGCAAACGATCTCCACGAACGAGGGGGTGCACCACGATCATGGTTGCACATCTGCCCTCCTCTACAACGTCGAGACTAGAAGGATTCCAGGAATGTGATCAGAAGTTCACGTCTGGGTTCGCCGCAGGTGCTGCCCATGCGTCATCAGTAGATACGCTGATCCCGCGGCCGCCGCCCACCGTTGAGTACTCACCCAGTGCATCATTGTCGACCCCACCAGAGATGGCAGAGCCGAGCCCCTCAGCATCTCCATTACCACCACCACAGATGGCTGCGTATTGGCCGCTGGCTCGGTTGTTGATTCCACCAAGTACCCCGCTCGTTTCTCCATTGGCCTGGTTGAGGAAACCGCCAGCAACAGTTGATGTGGGTCCGGAGGCTGTGTTGTTCAAACCGCCGAGCACAGCAGCGTTGAGACCGCCAGCTGTGTTGTTAGAGCCACCAGCGACATGTGCACGGGCGCCAAGGCCGCGGTTGTTGTTACCACCACCAATGGAGGAGAGTGAGCCTACCGCGTCGCTCTCTACAAGGGCCCCATTGTCGAGTTCAAGGGTCTCTACGCTGTCCGCGGCCCCATCATTATTGGTGTCTACCAGTCGATAGAAGCCCTCAGCCGTGATGTTGCTCTGGCCGGAGAGCACGGCGCTGGCACCACCCCGCGTCTGGTTCAACGCTCCAGCAACAATGGTTGACTCGTTGCCGAGCGTGATGTTGCTGCTACCAGAAACAATTGCAGACTGTCCACCAAGGGTGCCATTCCCCTGGCCGGCGACGATGACTGAATTCAATGCCTGGGTCAGGTTGCCCTGGCCTGCGACGATGCTGCTCATGACACCATTGGCCCGGTTGCCGTTTCCGGAGACGATGGTGGACAACGCACCGCCTTCAACAGTCTCGCTCGCAAGTGTGCCATCTGCATTGAAGACTCCACCCGTCACACGATCGATGGTGCCATCATTGTTGTCGTCGAAGGTGGCGTAGTTACCGGCCGAGGTCGTGTTCTGGCCACCGCCGACAATGATACTGCCCTCACCCTGTGCGGTGTTGCCGTAGCCGCTGACAACCACCGAGCGCACACCACTGGAGACATTGGATTCACCACCCACTGCGATGGAGAAGGTGCCCCCAGCGTTGTTGTTGTTGCCACCCACAGTGATGGCGGCAACACCAGTCGCTTCGTTGAGTTGACCACCAATGGCAACAGCCACATCGGTGCGTGCAGCGTTGGCCAGGCCACCCACGACGATGCTGAAGAGGCCTTCCGAGATGCTGCCCTGGCCACCAAGGACCGAGGCGCCATTGCCAGCATTGGCGTTGCGGCTACCAGCGATAATCCCTCCATTGCCTACATAGCCATTGTCGTCACCGATGATGAGGTTGTGCGAGCCAGAACGCGAGCCACCGAAGCCTGCACCAGTGTTGGCATTGTAGCCAATGATCAAGTTGCCCAGTGCATTGGCGTTGTAGGTCGTACCGCCGCCATTGCGGAGGTGCAGGTTGACGCCGTCGAAGCGCACATCAGTGACCGTATCACCATCGAAGGTGAAGCTCGTCACCGCGGCGAGGGGTTGAATCTCAGTTTGGTATTCTGCTACCTGCGCTGCGAGACCTGCCTCGGTGTTGGCCAGCCGAGCCGACAGCCCCGGGTTCACCCCATCCCCGTTGATGGCCTGGAAGTTCGCCGTGCTTGTCTGCGTGTTCGCCGCCACCTCGTTTTGCAGGTTGGTGATCGCCTGACCTTGAGTCGTCTGCGCCTGGGACAAGCCGTCCACCGTCTGCAACAGAGTGCTCTGCGTCGTCTCCACCGCCGTCACGCGGTCCACCACTGCGTTGATGAGATCCGTGTTGGCTGTGATGGTGGTCTCGTTTGCCGTGATCGCCTGCGCTTGCTGGGTGTTCGTCGTCTCGATGGCCGTGGCCCGATCGCCGAGGGCGTTGATGGCCTCTGCGTTGGTCGTGATCGAGGCGCCGTTGGCGGCGATGGCCTCGTTGTTGGCCGTGATCGAGGCACCTTGTTGGACCAGCTGCTCGCCCTGGGCCGTCGCGGCCGTCTCTGCGGCGTCGAGGCGATCCGTGAGGGCGGTGATCGTGGTGGCCTGCATTTCTGCCGTCGCCTCTGCGGCGTCGAGTCGATCCGTGAGAGCGGTGATCGTGGCCGCTTGAGTTTCGATGGTGCTCTGGGCATCGGCGAGGTTGCCTTCGAGGGCCGTGATGCGACCCAGGATCTCGTCGAGGGCGCCCTGCACGTTATCGGCCTGAAGCCCACCATCACCCGTGTTGTAGGGCACCTCAACTGCAGTGGAAGGCACCGCCAGCTCCGTGACCACGTCGTCGAAGCTGCGACCGTCGAGCTGAGTGGCGTTGTCTGCCGTGGCCGCCCGGAAGGCGTAGGGCAGGCTGGTGATCAGCGAGCGAGGATCGAGGGTCTCGTCGTTGGCGGTCACCTGCAGCCAGTACTGGGCGCCGTCGAGGAGGGTGGGCAGATCTGCGTCGGTGCCCAGCTCCACGGAGAAGTGGCCCTCGATCACCATGACCTCGGTGAACGACTCGGTGAACACCGCGGTGCCACCGGTGGGGGCGTCGTAGATCTCGAAGGTGAGATCTACAGTGCCGTCGATCGGGCCTTCTCCCGTGGACAGCTCGCCGGTGTAGACGAAGGTGCTGGGCACCTGAGCGCTCGCGGTGGACGTCAGCCCCAGGAGGGCGACGCAAGCGAGTGCGATCCATCTGCAAAATTTCACGTCGGCCTCCTCAGGCGAGTGGGGACATGGAGCGGAACAGTTTCAGTTGCCAGCGCCGGCTTCGCCTTGTCGGCTCAGCGGGCTCGCAGGGGACAGTCGGTAGGTAGGCCCCGCAGAAGCGCCGGGCTCGGGGCCGGTGTGGATCTGGCCCTTCAGGCGGAAGCTGGGCCCCTCGAGGGTGCCACCGCCGGGACGCAGCTGACCGCGCAGGCGCAGCCGTAGATCAGCATCGGGGCGCAGATCTGCGTCAGGCGTACCAGCGTCTCCGCCGATGATGCCGCCGTCGCCGCCAAGGCCACCATCGAGGTTGGCCACGCCCTGGTCAGCGAGGGGCTGACCATCGGCAGGGTTGTCGGGATCACCACAACCCGCCATGGTGAGGGCGGCCGTGAGCACGAGCATCAACGGTGAAGCATATGTACGCATATCCGCAACGTACGCCCGTCCTGGTGTCCAGAGCAACCCGTCATGAGGGAGGGAGAGCATCCATGTGGCCTACTCGAGCGGCAACCATCTGCCTGTTGACCGTGAGCCTTACAGGCCTTGCCCAGGGGCAAGCACCAGAGGCGAAGGCGCCCGCGGCGTTCAGCAAGGGCCTTGAGGCGGTGAACGCCGGCCGCTGGGCCGAGACCATCGATCACATGACCATCGTGCTCAACGGTGAGGCTGAGGAGGCGTATCGACTCCAGGCCCTGGTGGCCGTGTCCAGAGCGGAGCGGGCCCTGGGGCGGGAGAAGGCCGCAGATGGCCGTTGCGTTGAGGTGGACAAGCGCTTTGCCCAGCTTTCTGTCGCGCAACAGCAGAAGCTGTGGCTCGAGACCAGGGCTGCCGTGACCGAGGCCCGGTTCTGCATGGCGGAGGCGCTCCTGCGCACCCTGTCTCCTCTCGAAGGGCAGGATCTCACTCAGATCGCCCCTGCTATGCAGAAAAGGATAATGGGTGTCACTGAGCTGGCTCAGCTCTACCAGAAGGTTTTGCTGTTGGAGGACCCGCACTGGTCTGTCGCCGCCATGGTGCGGCTGGGGCAGATCTATGTGGCGCTCGCGGACGAGGTGCAGGCGGTGCCGGCGCCGAAGGGTTTGCAGCCGGAGCAACAGAAAATCTTCACTGAACAGCTTGCCAAATCCATGAGGCCAATGCGCGAACAAGGGAAGGTGTTCTTCGAAAAGGCCGTCACCCACGCTGAGGAGAAACAGATCGATGGTGAGTGGGTGTCATTGGCAAAAAAGAGCGTCGCTGCACTGAAGGCGAACACCCCAGTGCCTTCTTTCAAGGCACCCAAAAATGCGCCCCTGAAGATGCCTCACCGCTGACTGCCTGTCGGGGGCTTCACCGCTCGAACATCACAAAAACACCACCCGATTTGCCTTCTGCCCCTCCGCTGCACGTTGTGACTACGACTGACTCGGAGAGGAAGATTGCACATGCGTGAATGGTTGAAGCGCTCGACGCGGCCACTGACCCTGACGATCGGGATGGCTGCCCTGGCTCTGGGGACCGCCAACGCCCAGACGGGGATCAGCGACGATCGGGTGAGTTTGCCCGAGGGTCCGGGGTCTTTCGAAGGGGTGGGGGACAATGCCCTCGCAGTAGGCAACACCGGTGACATGTCCTACGGCGTGCCCTTCGTCGTGGCGCCTGGGTACGCCACGGCCACGCCGTCTCTGGGGCTGAGCTACAGCAGCTCCGGCGGCAACGGGCTGGTGGGCATGGGGTGGTCCATGGGGTTGCCTCACATCGAGCGGATGACCAGCAAGCGCCTGCCGGACTACACCGAAGACGACACCTTCATCTTCGGGGGCACCGAGCTGGTCCGCATCAGCGATGGTGAGCCTGCGGAGTACCGCGCCCGCTTCGAAGGCAGCTTCACCCGCTACTTCTGGCATCAGCGAGATGTTGAAGGGGGCGGCTACTGGAGGGTGCTGCTCCCTGACGGCGGGGTGGCCTGGTACGGTGCTGATGCCGCAGGGCAGATCGACTACGACAGCCGCTTTGAAGGTGCAGCTGGCGTGTTCCGCTGGCACCTCGTGGAGCAGCAGGACAAGTTCGACCACCCGATTCGCTATCAATACACCGTCCTCGACGCCCGGCCCTATCTGAGCCGGGTGGACTACCTCTTCGATACGAGCGGCAATGCCAACGCTCACATAGAGCTCGATTACGAAGCACGGGCGGATCTCGTCTCCGATGCCCGGAGCGGCATCAACGAGATCATGTCGAGCCGCCTCACTTCAGTGCGGGCCTACAGCGGGGAAGCGCAGTTTCGCCGTTATGACCTCACCTATGAGGACTACCCCGAATCCGGTGGTGTGAGCCGCCTCGCCGGGGTGGAGCAGATGGGGCTCAACGGCACCCCCTTCGAGACCACTGTGTCTTTCGAGTACAGCGCTCCCCTCACCGTGGGCGACGCCGTCATCGTGGATATGGGTCAGGTGGGGGCCAGCCCCATCACTGGTGATGCCACCCTCGTGGATCTCAACGGCGACGCTCTGCCTGACATGGTGGACACTTCTCAACCGGGGGCCCACCGCATCTACCTCAACACGCTCCAGAGCGACGGCACCCATCAGTTCGGTGCCGCCATCGAGAGCGCCCGTGGGGCCCGTGCGGGTCATCAGCTCAGCAGCCCCTATGTGCAAATGCTCGACATCGACGGCGATGGCAGAGCTGACCTGGTGAACGTGCAGACCGGGCAGGTCCTGCTCAACAAGGGCGGCGCTGCCGGCAGCGACTGGAGCGCACTGCTCGATCTCAACGCTGTTGATGCGCTGCCGAACTTCGGCGCTGATGGCGAGATTGGGGGCGACGAGCTCTCGAGCATCCGGTTCTTCGATTACGACAATGACCGCCGCATCGATGTGATCCGCTCCACCGATGTCAGCACCGAGATCTTCGCCAACATCGGCGATGGTTTCGAGCAGGTGCAGGGTATCGAGGCCCTGGGCTACGGCTTCGAGACCAGCCGTCTAGAGCTTTCTGACATCACCGGTGACGGCCTGCTCGACGCCACGGTGGTGGCCGCCGGCAGCCTCAGCTACCGGGTGAACCTCGGCCACGGGCGCTGGAGCGCCGAGCGTACCATCATCGATCTGCCCTACACCCAAGAGCAGCTCGACGACGTTGAACTCGAAGACATCAACGGCGACAGCCTGGACGACATCGTCATCGTGCGGTCGGGGCAGATTCAGTTCGCCCTCAACCGTGGTGGCTACCGCTTCGACGCCTTCGAGACGGTGAACACCGCTGGCGGGCAGGCGCTGCCCGAGGTGCTCGACAACACCTCGGTGCTCTTCGCAGACATGAACGGCAGCGGCAGCGACGATGTGGTCTACATCGCTGCGGATGGCGGGGTGCAGTACGTAGAGCTGTTCCCCCAGCGGCCCCACCTGCTGACCCACATCACCAACAGCCACGGGGTGACCCAGCGCATTCAATACACCACCGCCGCCGAGGCCCTCGCCGAAGACGACACTGAGTGGGCCTATGCGCTGCCATTCCCCATGCTCATGGTGAGCCGCATCGACGTCTCTGACACCGTGACCCCGGTGGTGGAGACCACCACCTACAATTACCGTGACGCCTACTACGATGCCGACGAGAAGCAGTTCCGGGGCTTCGCCTACATGACGAGCCGCGAGATCGGCGACGCGAGCCAGCCCGACACGGTGAGGATCGACACGTACGATCTGGGACAGGCCGACAGCTACTACAACGGTTTGCAGCTGACCTCCGCCACGTACAGCGGCGATGACCTTGAGCGGCCCATGGCCACGGTGACGTACGCGTACACCGATTGCGCCATCGGCGACGCGCCAGCGAACACCACCCCACCCATTCGCTTCGTGTGCAAGATCGCCGAAGAGACCACTGTGCAGGAGGGCGGCCCCGCCAGTGAGGCGGTGACGATGCGCACCGAGCTGCAATACGGCGACTTCGGTGAGCTGATCGCGGAGACCAGCCTCGGGGTGGTCTCAGTGGGTGGCAGCGGTTGCGGTGTATGCCCTGACGATGGGCTCTTCGGTACGCCCTGTGGTGCGCAGTGCCTCGGTGACGAGCGCTATGCCGAGCGCGCCTTCATCGCCCCAACCGACATCGAAGGCGGGCGCTGGATCGTGGGGTTGCCCACCCATCAGCGAGAGCGCGGGGTGGCCAACAGCGATGTCTACGCTGAGACGCGCTTCTACTACGACGGTGATGGCTTCGAAGGTCTGCCCGCAGGCAGCGCCACCTTGGGTCTGATGGCACGGAGCGAGGCGCTGGTGTCGGCAGACAGCGCGGTGACGATGTCCATGTTGCGTTATGACGCACACGGGAACGTCGTCGAGGCCCTCGACGCCGATGCGCCGGGTGACGCGGCGGGCTACCGAGCCCGCACTGTCTACGACGACCTGGGTTTGCTGATCGTCGCCGAGGAGCGGGAGAACTTCGACCCCGAGGGCAACGTCTACACCTTGCGCCGCGAGACGACCTACGAGCCCGTCTTCGGGCAGCCGCAAACCAGCAGCAACTGGTTCGTGGTGGGCGACGACGCGTCCCCCAGCGTCGCCGAGTATCGCTACGATGACTTCGGCCGTGTGCGAGCCGTCATCATGCCCGGCGACGATGCCGCTACGCCGAGTGTGGAGTACGACTACGCCTACGAGGGATCCATCACCTCCATGAGCCGGCGCCAGCGCACCACGCTCAACGCCGCCGACACCGAGCGTCATCAGGTGCAGTGTTTCGACGCCGCCGGGCGGCTGTTCCAGGACCGGGTACGCCTCGGCGGCGATCGCTACCAGGTGTCGGATCATGTGGTCCTCAACAGCAGCGGAGATGTCTGGCGGCGTTACGTGAACTATGAGGCCGACGGCGCTGGCTGCCAGCTCGAAGCTCCCGAGGGCACGCCCTACTTCGAGAACACCTTCGACGCCCTTGGGCGCCCACTGAGCACGACCTTGCCCGACGGTGAGCTCTTCGATGGCGCCAGCTCAGTGCGCACGATGACCTATCGGCCTCTCACCAAGGTGTTCACCGACGCCGAGGACAACGCAGGCGAGGCCTCGTCACCCACCGTTCGGTACTTCGATGGCGCGGGCCGCCTCGTGCGACAGACCTACATGCGCGCCGACGGCGAGGACGTAGACTACACCTATCGCTACGACAGCCTGGGCCGGGTGGTGCGGATCATCGACCCCGAGGGCAACGTACGTGAGCAGGCCTTCGACCTGCTCGGTCAGCTGCTCTGGTCCGAAGATGCTGATCGCGGCCGTACGCAGTACACCTACGACGAGGCGGGCCTCATCGCCGAGACGACCGACGGCGCGGGCCGGCGCGTGCGGCAGAGCCACGACCGCCTCAAGCGGCGCACCGCCATCTGGGATCCGGAGGATGAGGCAGGCACCAAAGCCAGCTTCCTCTACGATCTCGGCGCTCAGTGTCCTGAGGGTTTCTGTACCCACCCCGCAGAGGCCCTCGTGGGGGTCAACTACATCGCCGGTGACCACACGGTGGAGCTCTGGTACGGCCGCGACGCCCGCCGGCGCATCGAGCAGGTGCGCTGGGTCATCGATGGTGTGCCCGTCGACGCCTCGATCACCTATGACAACATCTCCCGGGTGATCTCGGAGACCTACCCCGGTGACATCACCCTCGATTACACCTACGACGTCGGGGATCGGGTGAGCAGCATCGCCGGCATCGTCGACGCCATGGCGTACAGCGAGCTGGGCCCTCTGACCTCGATTCAGTACGCCAACGGGGTGCAGGAGACCTTCGACCGCAACGTGCTCAGCCAGACCACTCGGCGCCTCGTAGAGGGCCCTGACGGGGCGCCGGTCCTCGATCTGGCTTACCAGTACAACCGCTCCGGCTTGATGGCGGAGATCATCGACCAGGCGCCGCCCCGTGCGGGTCCTGGCCGCTCGGCGCGCTTCACCTACGACGATCTCTACCGGCTCGTGGAGGCCGATCTGGACGCCGACCGGGCCGACTTCGCCGAGACCCTCAGCTACACCTACAGCGCCAACAGCAAGCTCACCAGCAAGTCGTCCTCTCGTGGGGCCTCCAGCAGCCTGCACCAGGGCGCGTACACCTACGGCGAGGGCGCTGGCCCCAACGCCCTCACTCAGGCCGGTGAGCTCACCTTCGCCTACGACGCTGCGGGGCTGATGACCCGCCGAGGCGACACCGAGTACAGCTGGGATTACATGGGCCGCCTCGTCTCGGCGCAGCGCGATGGCGAGATTTTGGCGAAGTATGCCTACGCCCCCTCAGGGCAGCGGATCATCCGCGAGTCCGGCGCCCACCTCGCCTGGGAGCTGACCCCGGCCTTCGAGATCGAAGATGGCATGCTGCTCGCCCATGTGCGTCACAACAGCAAGCGCGTCGCCACCATCGAGGTAGACACGCTGGCGACCTCGGTGTTGCCCAACCCCATGGACGACGGCGTCATCGACATCGCCGACGCTGTGCTCACCGCCGACAGCGACACCGACGCCATCGCCGAGCGCAGCCTGTCTTCGAGTGTGCGCCGCATGCTGCTCGACGGTGAGCAGCGGATCACCTGGTACCACGACGATCACACCCGCAGCACCGCGGCCATCACCGATGCTGATGGTCAGGTGGTGGAGCAGCGGTCATACGCCCCCTATGGCATGGCCCGACACACCGACAGCGGTCAGGAGACCAGCTACGGGTACACCGGACGCCACACAGATCGGGACATCGGCCTGACCTACATGGGCAGCCGCTACTATGACCCCGCCGTGGGCCGCTGGACGGCGCCCGATCCCGGGCTGATCGTGTTCTCTGAGGGCGATCTGGCCACCCCGATCCAGTTCACTGACAGCTACGGCTACACCCAGGGCAACCCGGTCAACCTCTACGACGCCGACGGCAACAACGCCGTGGGCGCCTTCGCCCTCGCCGGCGTGGGCCTGATCACCAACTTCCTCACCGCAGGCACGAGCAACATCGCTGGGGCCATCATCGGTGGGGTGACGGGCCTGGTGTCGAGCGTGACTCAGGAGGTGATGCGCTACAAGGTGGGCAAGGTGAAGCCAACTGTGTGGGCGGTGACGAAGTCCATCGGCACAGTCGTGTGGAGCACCTTCATCCACACCATGGTGGGTGGCGCTCTCGGCGTGCCCTGGGCCCTGGCCGACACGGGCAGAGCTGCTGCGCAGACCTACATCAGCTATCGGAGCTACAAGACCTACAAAGACGGTGCCCCCACCTCTTCGACGACGAAGTGGGAGGTGGCCAACGCCATCGTGGGCATCGCCAGCCCCAACCTGCTGAACTCCGCCACCGCAGTGCGCTCGGTGACCGCAGGCTTGAAGGGCGTCTACAACGCCGTGAGCATCGTCTACAAGGGGTGGAGGAGGCGCCGGGCGGAGCGGGCGGCGCGTAGGCGGTACGTCATGGGGGCGCTCAAGGCCCAGAAGCCTGGAGCCCAGCGTCGGCGTTCCATCGGCGCCGTTGGCCACGCGAAGATGGGGGCGACTCTGCAGAAGAACCGTCGGGTGAGCGTCGGCGATGTGGCGAAAGACACCAAGAGTCTCGAAGCCATGAGGAGCAAGGGGTTCTTGAGGAGGATGGCCAAGGGCTCAAACTCAGGCTTCAACACTGCTCAAGTCGTTCAGCGCAAATACAGTGTTTCGTACTCGGAGAGCAGCGATAGCGGCGGCAACATCATCACTGACCTGAGGGGCATGAGCCAGGGCAGGCGACCGTCGAAGAAGTGAGCCATGCTACGCTGACCTCATGCGTGACTGGCACGAGGGCCCTCTGGCCCGGCGAACACCCCCCAGCGGTCCACTGGCCCTCCGCGGCCGCAACCCCATCCATCTGACCTTTCAGTCACTGCTCACCGTCTCCATTCTGAGCACCCTTCTCGGAGGCATGGCCGGGGCAAGCGTGCTGCCCTGGGTGGGCCTCGGCGGCCTGTTCACCGGCGTCGTGGGCTGGATGCTCGCCGAGCCTGTATCCTGGCGGGTGCTCAAGCGCCGCACGCGCCGACGGCTCGCCGAGGAGATGAAGCAACGCGGCTACACTCGCCTGAGCGGCAATCGCTGGGGTGATCCTGATGGTCGCTCCTCGCTGACATGGAAGCCCATCAGCCTCGACACCACCGAGGAGGTCGCCGTGGATCTGGTGGTGCACCGTGCCGGAGAGCTGCCCATCTCGTTGATCTTCGAAGCAGAGCAGGTGGCCCCCTCGGAGATGGAGGTTGGCCCCTTCAAAGGGCCGGTGGTCTTTGAAACGGGTGACGCCCAGTTCGACGGGCTCTACACATGCCGGGGGGATGACATCGCGCTGCGCAGCGTGCTCACCAGCTCGATTCGGCGCGCCATGGAGGCCGTCCGTGATCCGCTGACCATCAATCATGGTTGTTTGACCGTGCGGGTAGACGGCAGTCCCATCGTGGCTGGAGATCCCTTCGAGCGTCTCGAGCCGCTTCGGAAGCTCGCCCGAGACCTCAGCGCCGTCGAAGAGCCGGGCCCGGCACAGCTCGCCGCCAATCTTGAGCAAGAGCAGGCGCCTGTGGCTCGGGCGCTGCTGCTCAAGTCGCTCAAAGCGGTGTCTCCAGAGGGCTTCGAAGTCGGCCACTACACCTCCGAGCCATGGTGTGAGCTGGCGCTCTCCATGAGCCACCCCGAAACTGAGGGGCGGTTGAGTGGCCTCGAGCGTTTTGTGCAGACCCGCCGTGAGGCTGCGTCGCTCGATTACGTACCTCGACTGTTCTGGCTGGCCTTCGACGGGGCGATGCACCCCAGAGATGCGCTCGCCGAGCGCCAGGCGTCATTGCTGGAGCGGTTGCTCACCATCCCCGATCTACGCGTTGAGGTTGTGCTGCGGTTGTGCGCTATGCGGCCTCACTACGATGCCCTGCTTCGGGAAGCGCTGCTCCATGGCAGTGTGGCGGTGACCTGCCTCACGGCCACGCCTCACAAGGGCATACCCGAGCTGATCGCCACGGCGCCACGTGAGCGTGCGGAGCCGGTGCTGTTCCGGTTGCTGCAGGTGGAGCAGGGTACAGTGCGGGCCGAGGCCGTCCTTGCCCTGGGCAGCATCGGAGACGACAAGACGCTGCGCCGTCTGGAGCGGGAGATCGAAGGCAACTACACCGCTGGCTTCGATCTGCGTCAGGCCCTTGATGTGGCGCGCAAGCGCATCAGAGCCTCCGCAGCGCAGGCAAAACGCGAAGCTGCCTCTGCTCAGGGGGGCATGCTCACGATCGTCGAGCCTGTAGAGGAGACAGGTGGGGGCTTGACCTTGAGTGCCCCTGATGGTGCTCTGAGCGCCGACGAGGGGGATTGAGCGAGGGGCATCGTGCTGCCACATAGGAGCAAATCCAGGTCGACGGAGGTGTCATGAGTTATGGCCATGACAGCGCTCGACTTTGGTATGCGCTCAAGGGTCAGCTTGTGGTCCCTCGGGTATCCATTGGAAACCTGGTCATCCTGTCGTTCATCGGGGCGTACGATGTGATGACAGATTCTCAGTGGTTGGCGTGGGGCACCATCGGCCTATGTCTATGCGTTGTGGCCGACCAAATCATACAGAAGGCGAGGTGGTGGCAGATCGAGCGCCGTACGCGCCATCAACTACATCAACTTCTGTCAACTCAAGGCCTCGTCGCCCTCGACGCACTGCGTTGGCAAGAGCCATCAGGTGACTTCGTTCTGAGTTGGTCGTGGCGGTCGCAATTTGATGACGAAAGGGCCGTGAGGCATATGCTGTCATCGCGAGCATTCCCCTTGAAGCTGAGGATCGAGTTTCCTGAAGTGACCTTCGAGATGGTGCAGGTTGACATGCGACCCACATCACCAGATGTCGAGACGGGAGATCGCAGCTTCGACAGCAAGTATCGCGCTTCTGGAGACGTACACACCATCAGAGCCATGCTCACTGAACACGTGCGTCACCTCATTCTGTCAAGCAAGTATCAGATCGAGATAGACAAAGGGTGTCTCATCGGATGGACGATACACAGACCCGACAAATGTCTTGAGCACATCTCGGAGCTGAGAGCACTCGCGCATGCGTTGAAGGGGCAAAGGCGATGGATTCCCACACTGATCGAATACACTTTTCATGCTGAAACCCACCCAGGCGCGCGAAGTCTGCAGCTGTTGAGTTGGCTCGAGATGGTGGGTCCCGATGTTGTCGACGTGGACGCATACCGTGATGAGCCGTGGTGTGCACTGGCTCTGTCTGCGCGCACCGGCGACCTCAACGCTCGCCTGGACGCCATCGAGGGCATCATGGACAACCTCTCCGATGAAGCGCTGTTACCCCAGAACAGACCCTTGTTCCTGGCGCGAGCGCTCGAAGATGCCATGAGGCCAGCAGCATCACCGTCCTGTCGCGCTCGGCAACGCATCGTGCTTCAGCGCCTGCTTGAGCATCCTCGGTTCGTATGGACGGCGACACGGCTGCTCCGCAGGTTGCGTGAGCAATATGATGGGTGGCCAGCAGAATGAGAGGGCTCGCTCACGCCACATCGCTAGACACACAAGTGACTTGACCCGAAGCAGCCCTGATGGTGCCCTGAGCGTCGAACAGGGGCTTCAATGCACGACTGGAATAGACAAGGCCTGTCCACCGTGATGGGCAGCAATCCGATTCATCGCGTTTTCAAGATTTGCCTGTGCACCTGCGCGCTCTTGATCATTTTAGGCCTGACGGCTGGTGGCCTGTTGTTGAGACAGATCGCCGGAGGTGGGCTTGTTTTGTGCGTCATCGGGTGGTTTGCCGCCGAGCCTGTCTCGTTGCGGATCCTCCGTCGCCGAACAGGAGAGCGTCTCGGAGCAGAGCTCGCCGAACGTGGATACACAGATCTGCAGCTCGGGCGATGGCAGCCGCCCTCCGCTGATTACATCCTGCGGTGGGCACCGATTTCGCTCAAAGAGACGGAAGAGGTGGCGGTCGATCTGGTGTGCAGCCCACGAGGCGAGCTGCCCATCACTCTGTTGTTCGAGGCCAGGGATGTGGCCCCTCGGGGGGTGGAAATACTGACCGGCCTGCACGCTGGGGCCTTCGAGACCGGAGATGCGCTCTTTGACCAGCACTTCACCGCTCGGGGCGACGAGCACACCCTGCGGGCGTTGTTGAGCGAGCGTATCCGCAAGATCATGTTGGAGGTGGCCGACGCCTTCACTCTCAAAAATGGCGTGCTCACCGCCGAGGTGCACGGCAGCCCGCTCAGAAAGGGGCAGCCCATCGATCGGATCGGGCCCCTGCACCTCGTCGCCAATGCGCTGCGGCGGGCCCAGCGCCTCGAGGTGGCGCCGTTGCTCCACAAGACCCTCGAGGCCGAGGGGCACCCCGTCGCCCGAGCCCTGCAGCTTCGAAGCCAGCAGTCGATGTCTGGTGGCGCAGAGCACCCGATGGTGTCACCGCACGAGGCGCCTTGGAGCGTGCTGGCGTTGTCCACCCTGTTGCCCGGCATCGAGCAGAGGCTCGAGGCCATCCTCGCCGTGATGGAGTACGTGCCCGAAGATGCTTTGAGCGAGGCGCTGCCGAAGCTGTTCTGGTCAGCGTTCGATGGTGCCATGGCGCCGAGTGAGTCGGCGGAGACGCGTACGCAGCAGCACGCTGTGGTGGAGCACCTGCTCGAATATGGCGCCACGCGCTTGGGGGTGGTCCGCAAGCTCTTCGGGCTGCGACCCCACTATGACGCGCTTCTCCGAGACGCCCTTCTCCTGGAGGGGGTCGCCAGCCGTGCTCTCAGCGAGCGGCCACCCCGAGGCATCCCTGATTTGATCGCTACGGCGCCGCGGTCACAGGCAGAGCGGGTGCTCTTCCAGCTCTTGGAGGTCGAGCAGGGGGCTGTGCGGTCGGAGGCCACCATCGCCTTGGGTTCGATCGGCGATCAAGAGACGCTGCGCAAGCTGGAGCACATGATCGAGATGCACCCCACCGCAGGCCTCGACCTGCGGCAGGCCCTCGATCTCGCCCGGAAGCGCGTCGCTGGGCGGGAGGTGAAGGCCAGACGGGTACAGCGCGAGGCCGCCACGGGTCAGGAGGGCAGGCTGACCATCGTGGAGCCGGCCAGCGAGGGCAAACTCAGTCTGAGCGCACCCGACGGCGCTCTGAGCCGTGAAGAGGACGCCTGATCGAGGTCATATCGCATTCAAAATGCGGGCATCGCCGGAAAATGTCGCATCACCTTGCACTCACCAGACACTCTGCCCGTTTACCCAAGCGAGCGAATCGAAGGAGCGAGCACCATGAGCCGATGGTCGGCGGTGATGATGAGCGCAGCGATCTCCCTGGGGATGATGGCCTGCAACAGCGGCAGCAGCGGTGGTGGAGGCAGCAGCACACCAGATGGCGGCGCTGGCGGATCTCCCGATGCTGGCGGCTGTGAGCCCGGCACTCAGGGGTGTGCCTGCAACATGAACACGTGCGCCAGCGGACTGCAGTGCGTCTCCGAGGTGTGCGTGCCCGCCAACTGCAGCCCGGGCACCCTCGATTGTGTCTGTGCCGATGGCAACACCTGCGAGGGGGCGCTCTCCTGTGAAGGGGGCGTGTGCCAGATGGCCGAGATCCCCGCCGACGCACTGCAGGTCCAGGGCAACAACGTCCGGGGCTGCGACGTGATGTTCACCGAGGGCGACACCAAGGTGGCCGAGGTGCGCTTCAACGACGGTGTTGTGGGCCAGTTCCTGCGGCGCGATGGCAAGGTGGCGCTGTCTTTCATGGGCGCCAATGGGGGCACCCTATCCAACGTGGGCGCCATCGTCCTCGAGGGGGGTCAGGTGGCGACGAGCAGCGATCTGCAGCCTTCGCAGATGAAGTGCGTTGGCGCCGACGGCCAGCCTGTCGATGGCGCCATGGTTGTGCTTCAGTAAGCGGGCGCTACTCTTCGCCCTCCCAGTATCCGACGTACTCGTCGGCCTTCATGAACCCAAAGATGTATCGATCTTCATCTTGACCGCCAGGGGCCGCACCCCCGAAGACCCCGATCTTCTTGGAGTCCGGGTAGCCGCAGATGTCAGTGGCGTGCATCGTGGAGATGCACAGGTACTTTAGAGGCTCGTCGCCGGTGTTGATCATCTGATGGGCGTGCTCGGGGCCCGTGAGGCAGGCCACATAGTCGCCTGGGCCCACCTCGATGGCCTCGTCGCCGATGCGCGCTACGCCTCGCCCGGAGAGCACATAGATGCCTTCCTCGTTGGCTGCGTGCCAGTGCCGGGGCCAGGAGCGCTTCCCTGGTGGTAATTCCACGTGACTCACCCCGAGCTGTGACGCCCCTGCTGCGAGGGCGAGCCGGGTTTGCTTGAAGTGGTGTTTGCCCCGACGTGAGATCTCTCTGGGGGTGTGCTCGAGAGAGGCGATGTGAGGGTGCTTGCGTGCTGTCATGGCTTCCTCCCGTATGCGATGAAGACCCGGTGAGGGATCTGAAAGGGCCCGTCGCCAAGTGTGGCGAGCAGCGCTGAGAGATCAGCGTCGAAGGCGGCGATGAGATCGAAGTGCGCGTCGGGCAGTCCGGTCTCTTCCCCACGGGCGCATCGAAAGTCCACGCTCAGCCCTGCCGCCTCTGCTCGGGCGCGGCCCTGAGCGAGCTGTCCTTCAGCAGGATCTATCGCGGTGACCTGAGCGCCGCGGGCGGCAAGTGGCAATGCCACTGCTCCAGTGCCCGTGCCCACGTCGAGCACACGCTGCCCCGGTCTCTGAAGGCCCCGCTCAGTGAGCCGAACGAAGAAGCGATCGGGGAACCCTGCCCGGTGGCGGGCATAGTCTGTCGAGGTCTTCGACCAGTCTACAGTGTTGCTCATGAGATGCACTCCTGCAGTGTCGGCAGGTCATCAAGCCATAGATACAGGGCCCTGAGCCAGACGGTTGGGCAGAGTGGCTTCGAGATGCGCCACGAAGGCCCGAACCCGAGGGGCGACATGACGAGATGAGGCGAAGACCGCCCTGATGGGCGCAGAAGGCAAGGCGTAGTCCGACAGTAAGGGTACGAGTCGTCCTTCGCGGATGGTCTGCTCGACGAGCCAGTCGGCGAGCAGCGCCACGCCATGACCCTCGACGGCCAGATATCGCAGCGTGGCGCTGCTGTTCGCCGAGAGTCGGCCGGAGATCGGTACAGTGTGTCGCACGTCGCCCAAGCTGAGCACCCAGGTCTCCTGCACGCTCAGGCCGCCGTGGAGCAAGCACCTGTGTTGTACGAGGTCCTCTGGTGACTCCGGGGTGCCGTGAGATGCCAGATAGGCCGGCGCGGCCACGAGCCGTCGACTGGAGCGGGCGAGCAGGGTGGCGCGATGGCTCGAGTCCACCGGCCGCCCGACGCGGATCGCCACGTCGACGCCTTCTTCTACGAGGTTCACGTATCGATCAGAATAGATGATCTCCAGCTCCACCTCGGGGTGAGCGCGCATCCACTGAGAGAGCAGGGGGGACAAGAACAGTTGCCCGAAGACCACCGGCACACTCACCCGCAGGCGCCCGCGCAAGGCCTGCTCACCTGAGGCACTCAGAGCGCTCTCCCAGGCATCGAGTACAGCACGCCCCCGGGTGTAGAGGGCATGGCCTGCGTCGGTGACCGACACCGAGCGGGTGGTGCGATCGAGCAACTGTACTTCGAAGGTGTCTTCGAGCCGGGCGATCCACTTGCTGATGGTGGGCTGGCCGACGCGCAGATCACGGGCTGCGGCAGAGAAAGATCCCCGCTCCACCACCCGAACGAAGGCCTCGAGGGCGGCGATGCGATCCATGGCTGCTCCTTTTATGCCAATTGGGAATAAGAGATAGCATGACTCTGCTGATGCGGACCTGCTCAGGCATCAATATGCTGGCTTCACCTTCAACACAGGAGCACTTCACATGTCTCGCATCGCATTTCTCGGACTCGGCGCCATGGGCGTCCGCATGGCCCGTCACCTGCTCGATGGCCACACGGTCACGGTCTACAACCGCACTTCGGCCCGAGCCGAGCCCCTCGTGGCGGCGGGGGCACATCTGGCGCCCACCCCCAAAGCTGCAGCAGAGGGGGCCGACGTCATCATCACCATGCTCACTGATGATGACGCTGCAGAGGCGGTCTGGCTCGGCGAAGATGGAGCGATTCACAGCATGCAGTCTGGCGCCCTGGCCATGGAGTGCAGCACGGTGACGCCTGCATGGATCGCCCGTCTCGGTGAGGTGGTTCACAGCGCTGGCGGCCGCTTGCTCGACGCCCCCGTGGCAGGCTCTACCCCTCAAGCAGAGGCGGCGAAGTTGATCTTCATGGCCGGCGGCGCCGAGGCAGACTTCGAAGAGGCGAAGCCCTTCATGGAACGCATGGGCGGCAAGGTGATGCACGTGGGGGCTCTGGGCCACGGTGCCACCCTGAAGCTGGTGGTGAACTCACTCTTCGCCAGTCAGGTGGCCTTGATGGCAGAGCTGCTGCAGCTCGTGGCCGGCCAGGGGCTCGATCCAGTGCACATCACCGCGTTGTTGGCGCAGATGCCGGTGACCTCGCCTGCTGCGGCGGGGGTCGCCGGGCTGATGAACGCCGGCAGCCATGGGCCGAAGTTCACTACAGATCTGGTCATCAAGGATCTGCGCTATGCACAGAGTTTGGGGGCTCTACCGGTGGTGGCCGCGGCCTGTGCACGCTTCGAGGCGGCATCGGAGGCGGGGCTCGGGGCGCAGAACCTGACCGCAGTGCACACAGTGAGTTGAGCGTGGAGTGCTCAACTGAAGATCCCTCGAAGTCTGCGGGCTGCTCGATGAAACCCGCCATCCTCTGCAGCCTGTAGCCCCAGGCTGGCGATCGACTGGGCGAGCCCATCATCACCCTCAAGTCGATGAAGCCGTGCCCGCACTGCTTTGCAGCGTAGATCCATCTCCATCTCTCTGCTGTGGATCACCCAGGCCTCGGCCTGCTCGAGGTGTGCCCACGCGGCGGTGCGATCGACCTGCATCAGGCACCGGGCGATGAGGGCGTCGCAGTGGGCGACGTGGCCAGGCCAGCGTCGTTGCGCACAGGTCTCCCGGTTGACGCGGGTGATTGAGAGGGCCTCCTCCACACGCCCTTCTGCGAGCCGGGCCTCGGCGACCCAGAGGCCGTGGCGCGCCACCGGCACCCGTCCTGTGAGGGCCACCGCGGCGTTGAAGAAATGATCCCCGCGTTCGACATCGCCGAGATCGTGATGTACCGCACCGGAGAGCGCCAGGGCCATGGCGTGATGCCAGGGCGCGTCGAGGCGGGCGGCGCGCTCCACGGACTCTTCGAGCCAGCCCAGGGCCCGTCGGGGATCATCCATGAGCCGGGCGGTGTAGGCCTGGGCCCTGCTGGTGACGGCGAGCAGGTTGTGGGGTGTGTCCGACAGTTGCGCTGCGGACAGATGTTGGCGTTGAGCGGTGTACAACGACATCGCCTGGTTCAGATCTCCGCTGGCGGCGCAGTAGAGGGCCAGGTTGTACAGCAGCAATGCGCCGTCGATGGCTTCGAGCCCCTCGGGGTAGGGGTGAGGCCACCCCTCGACGAGAAAGTCGCTGAGCATTCTGCGCCCTCGGAGCATCTCGCCCATCTGCAAGCCCAGAACAGAGAAGCCACCGAGGTTGCGCTGATAGATCTGCCAAGCACGCTGAGGTGCGCCGCTGAGGCGAGTGTGCACCACGAGGGCCTCGATTTGATCGAGCATCTCGGCATCGGGCTCGGTGAAGGGCCGATCGGCGAGTTGTCGAATCAGCGTATCGCTCAGCTGCCGGTGGACCACTGTGGGGGCCTGACACCATCGGCGGGCCACCGCTCGCACGTGCGGGTGGGCCGAGTATCCGCCGTTGCCCAGCGGATAGATGAGATCTGCGTGGTGCAGCTTCCTCAGCGCCGACCGCACACGACTCAGTGAGCACCCGCACAAGCTGCCCCCCACAACCTCGCTCTCGGTGAGGGCCATCAACTGCTCGAGGCTGGTCCCCCGAGGCATGAGCGCGATGCGGGCGAGAGCATCGCGCTCCACGGGAGCGAGCTGAGCCCCATAGCGATCGATCACACGGGTGAGGCGGGCGGCGAGGGCGTCCTCGGCGCTGAGGGTGCTCAGATCGTGATCGAGCTGGTCCATCACCGATTGCAGGCTGCCGAGGGCTTCACCGCAGGCGCCGGCCATGGCCACCGCGAGCGGGTGCCCTTCGAGCGTGTCCAGTGTGGCTCTCTCGGCATCTGAGAGCCCTGGCCAGTAGCACTTGGCCAGCGCGACAGCGTCATCGCTCGAGAGAGGGCTCACCGAGACCGCCTCGAAGCCCTCCGGGCACCAGGGATCGAGATCCACAGGGCGTAGACGACTGGTGATCAAGGCCCGCTGATCAGGCTCGGAGGCGCTCCGTGGCCGGGCGAGGGCCCTCAACCAGCGCCTCAAGGTCGGATCGAGGCACTCCCCAGTGCTCTGGCTGTCGTTGCCGCCAGCTTGCACCATCTCCAAACCGTCGAAGATCCAATGGCGCCGCCCAGGGGCTGTGAGTACACCCTCCAGGCCGGCATCCCGGGGCTGCCCCAGCCACGACAAGGCGGCGTCGACGAGGCGCTCCACCTGGGGATCCTCATAGAAGCTCCACACGAAACAGGGGGGTGCCTCCGGATCTGCGAGGCAGGCTGAGAGATGACGCTCCACCACAGCTGTTTTACCTGCGCCACCGAGAGCGACGAGGGCGAGCACCCGCGGCCCGTCGCCCCTGGACCACTGACGCAGCCTGTCCATGAGCTCAGAGCGGCCCACAAAATGCCGTGCGCGCTGGAGCGGGTGCACCACACGATGCGAGCGCTCACCTGCCGAGGGCATCTCCACAAGCCAGTCTTCGACGTCGTCCACGCCGAACTCGGCGCACAGACGAGCGAGGAACTGCCGGCGGCTCTGATGGCGAACGGAGAAGCCCTTCGTCGTGTTCACCTTGCCTTGTTCGAACCGACGCCAGGTCCTGACGTCCACTCCCGTGGCCTCGGCGGCAGCCTCCTGGGTCAGCCCCAGATCGACTCTCAGGCGTTGCAGGCGTTGGTGGTCGAAGCGCTTCATGACCACAGAGTGCCACACAATGGCCCGCATCGATCCGGATCGATCCTGTCGCCTTCACATCACCGGCATCACCGTGGAGGACACAACACAGACAGGAGGCAGAGACATGTGGACCACCCACGAGAGCATCCTCGACGCCGAGATGTGCGAAGCCCTCATCGCCGAAGGGGAGAGCCGCGGCTTCGAGCCGGCTTCGGTGACCACCGCCATGGGCTTCGCCATGATGCCCGAGCTGCGGAACAACGACCGGGTCATCTTCGATGATCCCGAGCTGGCGGCTCAGCTCTGGCCGCTGCTCCCACAGTGGTCGGACCCCTTGGAGCCATTGGAAGTGGGCTGGCGGCCTGTGGGCCTCAACGAGCGGTTTCGTCTGTATCGATACACGCGTGGGCAGAAGTTCGACTGGCACGCCGATGGGGCGTTTCGCCGAAACAGGCTCGAACGCAGCCGGCAGACGGTGCTGATCTATCTCAACGAGGGATGCGAAGGCGGCGCCACGGAGATCCGCACAGGGCCACGCTACCAGCGTCGGGAAGTCGTTTCGGTGGAGCCTCGATGTGGGCGAGTCCTGCGTTTCGCCCACCAGCTGATCCACCGCGGGGCCCCAGTCCGTGAGGGGATCAAGTACGTGCTGCGCACTGACGTGATGTATCGCCGCCTCAGTTGACCATGACGACAACACGCCCACGGGCTTTGCCACTGGCTGCGTGCTCGATGGCTTTGGGGAGATCATCGAAAGCGAAGATCTCGTCCATGCGGGTCTGCAGGCCAGAGGCCTCGGCGATGACGGTGGCCCGGGTGAGGCGCGCACCGCTGGGCACCGTCACCTGAGCGGAGAAGCGAGCTTTGGCTTTCTGGGCATGCTTTCGGGGTTTGCGCCCCATCAGTGGCAGCAGCAGCTTGAGGGGGCCAGGCACCTTCAACCCGGCCTGCAGGAGTACTTGGGCCTCGGGCATCGCCGAGATCGACGCCACCATGCCCTCTGGCTTCACGGCGACGAAGGAGCGCAGGAGCGTCTCGCCCCCCACCGTATCGAAGATCAGATCCTGATTGCGCACCACATCCTCGAAGCGCTCGGTGCGGTAGTCCACCACACGGTGGGCGCCGAGGGCAGTCACCCACTCGGCGTCTTTGCTGCTCGCCGTGGCGGTCACCCGGGCGCCGAGGGCGGCGAAGATCTGCACAGCCACGCTGCCGACACCACCAGCGCCTCCGTGTACCAGCACCAGACTGCCGGCGCCGATCCCCGCGCTGTCGGCTGCCTGAAGTGCACAGAGGCTCGGAAGGGGCAAGGTGGCGAGCTGAGCAGCATCGAACCCCGTGGGTGCTCTGGCGATGGTCGATGCGGGGACCACGATCTCTTCTGCGAAGGCCCCCATGGTGGCGATGCCCTGGTAGCCGTACACCACCTCACCCATTTTGAGTCCTTTGACGTCTTCACCCACAGAGGTGATGACCCCTGTGAAGTCGACTCCAGGGACAAAAGGTCGCTTCATGGGCAGCATGACCTTGTTCTTGCCGGAGCACGTCTCCAGATCGACGGGGTGTATCGAGACCGCTGTCGTACGGATACGCACCGCCCCAGGCCCTTCCGCGGGGGTCGGGAGATCTTCGAGCACCGGCAGTAAATTCGACTTTTGAAGGCGATAGGCGCGCATGGTAGACACCGTGTTGAGATGGCCAGTGAGGAGAAGGGTGAGCCTTGGACGAACAGTCGTCCAACGCATATCCCACATCGCCCATGCAGCAGATCGATTTACACCAGCTCGACCTCAACCTGTTGCTCGTCTTCGATGTCTTACTCGAAGAGTGCCACGTGACCCGCACCGCGAAGCGGTTGGGTCGTACACAGTCTGCGGTCAGTCATGCCTTGAGTCGTCTGCGCGATCAGCTCGGGGATCCGATCCTGGTCCGTGTCGGTGGCGAGATGCGCCCCACGCCCCGAGCGCTGCGCCTCGCCCCGGAGGTCAGGCGTTTGCTGAAGTCGATCGAGCGTGTGCTCTCTTACGAGATAGAATGGACGGCCCACACCTCGACGCGTGTGTTTACCCTCATGGCCCCGGACTTCATCGCCGCGAGCCTGCCTCACCTGTTGGCCCGCATGACCGCGGAGGCCCCACAGACCAGGCTCGAGATGTTGCCGCCCTTCGAAGGGTGGCAGCCCTCGGTGCTCGATGGCGGGTGCGATCTCGCGTTGGCGCCGATGACCGCCGTCAGCCACGAAGGGCTCAGCAGCGAGCCCATCAGCGACATGCCGTGGCGGGTGTACGGTCGAGCGGGCCACCCGGCCTTTGAGGGATGGGGCGTGGACAGCTGGTTGAACTACCCCCATGTGCAAATCCGAACGCGAGGCAAAGGGAACAGTGCCGTAGAGGCTGCACTGGAGGCGCGCGGACTGGCCCGACTCAATGGCCCATTGCTCTCGCATTTCCTGCTGGCACCGTCGCTGCTCTCGGCTTCCGAGCTGCTGCTCACTGTGCCCCGCGGTGTCCTGGCCGAGATGGCTGGGCGTTTTGGGCTCGTGAGCATGCCATGCCCCATCGAGCTGCCCGAGATGACCCTCGGGCTGCATCAAAGCCCTGTCTTTGCCGAGGAGCCAGCCATGGTGTGGTTCAAGGGCCTGGTGGCGGATGCCATGCAACACACACTCACCTTGCCCGAAGGGGCACCATCGAGCAGAGCACAGGCAGGGGTGAGCTGATGCCACAACGTAATTTCCTCACCCGGTTCTCCGAAGACCTCGCCCGGGATCGAGCTTGGTACATCGAGCTGCTCGGGTATGAGGTGGCCTTCGACAGTGACTGGTTCGTGCAACTGCGTGCGCCGGGGAGCGAGCTGGTAGAGCTGGGCCTGCTCGCTCGAGGGCATGCGCTGATCCCAGAGGCGGATCAGCACGACGCTGCCCGTGGTGGGATGCTCACTGTGGTGGTGGACGACGTGGACGCGGTACACCAGCGGGCTGTCGAGAGGGGGGAGACGATCGTCGAAGCGCCCCGAAACCTGTTCTATGGGCAGCGTCGCATGTTGGTGAGAGATCCAGGGGGCATGTTGGTGGACGTGTCGAGCGAGTGCCCGCCTGATCCTGAGTGGCTGGCCTCGCTCTGACACCCCCAGGAGCTCAGGTCAGCGTCGCCTCCCGGCTCACTTGGCCTGGCCCAGCGCCAAAGCTCTGCACATTGGCGCCATACATGTTCGCCAACGCCATCAACACTTCGCTGTAATTTCGCCGGCCATCATCAGAGCCCACCAGATGTACGTCACCCTTCAGACGACCGCTGGCCTTGCCTGCCAACAGGACCGGTGCGTCGTGCATCTCGTGGGTCCAGCCATACGAGACCTCCGAGGTGGCCAGAATGCACATCTCATCGAGCAAAGATCCCCCTGTGGCCGTGGGGGTCTCCGCCATGGCCTGCAGCGTGCGGGCGAAGCACTCCATTGTGTAGACCACGCCTTGCCGGACCATGCCGTAACCGTTGGGCAGGGCATCGACGAGGTGCACGATGTCCTCGTGGTACGACCGGTTGAACTCTTCGCCGAGGTGCCGGTAGTACACGTGGCCTGCGGGGAGGGTGAACACGTAGCTGAACACGTGGGTGAGATCGCAGGCGAGGGCCAGAGCCATCATCTGGCTCATGGCCTCGTTGAGCACCCAGGGCGCTTCTTCTTTGGTGTCGGCCTGGATCTCGGGTCCTGGTGCGGTGAGCTCACCACAGCTCATGGGGGCGCTGCTCAGTCGCAGCTCCAGGGCCCTGATCCCTTCGGCGTGGGCCTGCAGGCGGGCTTTGTCATCTGCGCCCACCTTGCCCTCCAGGGCCTTGAGGTCGGACATTACGGTGTCGAGTACGCTCCGGCGAGCACCCCGCAGCGCTGGTGACGCCGAGGCCACACCAAACAGACGTCCGAAGAGACGATGTGGATCGTACTCGGGATAGTTCGGCGCCGCTTTGCCCCGATGAGAGATGGCATGGAGTGTGGGCTGGGGCCCGGCAGGGGTCGCCTTCGACAGCCCCACTTCGATGGAACGAAAAGGCGTCTGCCGCCCGATGAGGTCAGCGATGACCTGATCGATCGACGGCAGCCGGGCGGATCCCAGCTCGTCGGGTGGTGCTCCGGTGGTGGCCCCAGCAGAGCCGCCCACATGGGCCTCACCCATCTTGTTCTCGTAGCCGCTGAGCACGGTGAGGTAGCGCTTGTAGGCCGACAGGGGCGCCAGCTGCTCGGTCAGCTGCCAAGCGTTGCCTTCACCACCACGGCCCTCGGGGTGCCAACGTGCGGGATCGATGCCGTTGCCAAAGAACCACATGCCGAATCGGCTCGGCAACGTCGAGCCATCGGCCCAGGCGGTACCGTGGTTGTCGAGATCAAGGCCCAGTCGGGGCAAGGGCAGGGTGACCATGGCCCCGCCGGCGAGCATGCCTTTGAGGAACCTCCGACGGCCGAGGGTGTTGCGCTGTGGGTCTTTCTTCGAGCCTTTCATCGGGCACCTCCTTCGATCCAGGCCTTGAGCAGGGCTTTGTCGGCATCAGAGAGCGGCTGGTTTGGGGGCATGATCTCACCGCCGCCGCCGACGTCGGTGTGGCTGCCCTGTACCTTGTGCCAGAGGTAGCTCTGGTCCACGCTGCCGGGGGTCACCAGTGGCATGGCAGGCACCCCGGCGCTGGGGGCCTTGAGTCGCTCGGCGAGCTGCCCATCGTTGGTGAGGCTCAGGCCCCCGAGGGCCGTGCCGGTGTGGCACGGGGCGCACGAGGCCAGGAACACTTGCTGGAAGACCTGGTCGAGCGTGGGCGGCCCACTGGGCGTTTCCTCATCACCGCCAGCCTGGGGCACCTTGCGAAAAGCGTCGGTGCCCACAAAGTGGATCATGAAAGCCTTCATCTTGCGGCCGTCGGCCTTGAACGCTTCGGTGAGGGCGGCGATCTCTGTCTCGTCAGTCTCCTCGCGACCGGTGCCGAAGCGATAGATCTGCCGCGTGACGCAGTCCGTGGCCTCAGGGAGATTGTAGAAGGTGTCGGCCATGGTGCGCAGGCTGTCGAATTGCATGCGCTCGACGGATCCGTCGCGCCGGAGCATGGACCACTCCACCTGAGTGTCGAGTGCATACCCCCAGTCGTCGGTGCCTCTGAAGCGGCCGATGGTGTCGAAGCGGTCGAGGGCAAAGCCGAGTGGATCCATCTGTGTGTGGCAGCCGCTGCACGACTCGGCGCACAGATGATGAGCCTCAATGGAATCCCGCCGGCTCACCCCGTCAGGACGCTCACAGCGATCGATGTCATCGGGCGGATCGCCCACCTTCTGACAGAGAAAGTGCTCCATGACATAGAGCCCGCGGCGTGTAGGCGAGGTTTCGTGCTGCTTACCGAGCTGAGAGAGGACCGCGGCGGTGCCCAGGAGTCCACGGCGTGGGCTGTTCGCTGCGTGCACTGCTCGGCGGACCCCATGGGCATCTGCAGGGCCGTCATAGCGCAACTGCTCCTCTTCGCTGTAGTCACCGGACCCGATCTGAGTGCTCTCTTCGTCCTCGTACACAGCCAGCTCATACATGTTTTTGAGCCGCTGGGTGACGTAGGTACGATCCGTGATCATCAAGTCGAGGTAGTCGAGATCGTCATCGAGCACGTGGCCCACCACCATCCGACGGATCTCTTCCTTCATGGCCCAGGCGAGCTCGGCCATCCAAGGCTGTAGTCGGCCCCGACGACCCAGCTCGAACTGCAGCTCCTCGCTGGTCTGAGCGAGCAGATCGCGCTCGAGCCGATCGAGTTGGTCGAGCCTGAACCACTCGTCGACGAAGGTGGCGACGCCACGACGTGCCTTGGGATCATCGAGCATACGGCGGGCTTCGGCCCTCACACCGTCGGCATTGTCGAGCCGCCCTTCGTACGCAGCCTTGAGCAAGGCCACGTCAGGCGGGCTGCTCCACAGGAAGTACGCCAGTCTGCTGGCCATGTCATAGCCCAGATACACCCCGTTGGTGGCGAGCTCGACTCGATACAAAAAGTACGGTGAATGCAGCAGCCCCGAGGTGACGCACCGAAAGGCCTGAGTGGTCTCGCCAGTGTCGCTCAGGCACTGATCATAGAGCTGTCGATAGCGTGTCTTCTCGTTGGCGTTGAGTGGTCGGCGCCATGCACGCTGGCCGACATGGGCGATGAAGGCATCGGGACATGTGTCGTCACTCACATCACACTGAATCAGTTGTGACAGACGAGCCTGGTCACTGAAGGCGGTATCGATGGCGGTCTCGATGGCGAGATCGAAGCGATCGACGCCGCTGGTGCTGGTGGTGACCTGCCGAGCGCCGACCCTGGCGAGGCCTGCTTGCACAAGATCGGGCTCGAGGCCATCGAGAGACACAGCACCGAGCACATGGCGCAAGCTGTGCTCGAACTCGTTCTGAGTGAGCCGTCTCAGCTCGGTCTGGGCGCTGCTCACGCCCTCGCCCCCGGAGCCGTCGGCGCCTCCGGAGGCTTCACCGGGGTCAGGTGGTGGCCCTCCCGGGCTCGAGCTGTAGTGATCGCAACCGGCGCCTGTGACACATGCCAGTGCGATAGACCATCTCATCAAATGGTGCATTGTATTCTCCTCGGTGTTTCTTCTGGAGAACGGGTGGGGTGGACTCTGAGGGCAAGGGGGGTGGATTTTTGTTTTGGGGGTTGAGGTCGAACGTGGGGCTCGCTGGCGCTCGCAAGAGAGTTTTCGGGCACGGGCACGGGCACGGGCACGGGCACGAGTTGATACATACGCGGACCCGTGGCCCTTCCTGGATTCAGGACACAGGCCTGAAGCATCCCCTCATTTGGCGTAAACACCTATGAACATGGACAAATCGGCCTGCTCTTCAAGCACTTCACTCCAGGCTTTCATGAGCTTGCGAAAGCGCGGGGCGGGCATGTTGGGGATGAGGTCGTACCATCGAAGACCCTGACGAAGGAGCGAGAGTTGGCGCCGCTTGGCCGTGCTTGCGTAGAGAATCCGATCAAGGCCACATCGCTCACCGGCTTCTCCGAGAGACTCGAGAAAGCGCATGGCGAGTACGGCGAGCAGTACGAGCCTGTCTCTGCGACCCTCCTTCTTGATTCGGCTCTGAGACATGCCCCATCCACGATGGCCATTCTTGAGGTCCCTGAAAGTCTCTTCGCAGCTGAAGCGTTTGCCATAAAGCTTTTTGATTTCAGAGCCGGAGAGGGTGTCATCGTTGCTGACAAGGAACCAGCCAGCCTTCATGCCCTTGTCTTTCACGATGACGACTTTGGCCACCTCATACTCTTCAGCGGTGATGGAGCCCCCAACGATGGTCCTCATGCGTCCATTGGGGTTGAGCCACTCTTGAGCAGTCCTACATTCCCCTTTAGAGTTGGTCACATACACATTGGACCTGATGCGCAGGATGTAGCTGAAGCCCAACATCTCGTCGATGTACTCCATGAAGCTGGAGTCCATGAATCCTCTATCCGCGACGATGGTCACCTTCATCGAGCTGGGCACCGTAGCTCTCAGGCGCGTGAGCAGCTCGTCTTCGTATCCGTTCCGCCTGCCTCTGAGCTTTGATTTCTTTACGGTTTTCCACATCAACGGCCTGGAGCGCCCGTGAGAAGTCTGTACGCTGGCCATCAGCATCGTGTGGTCGTCAGCGTCAAAGTCGGTCCAGTCCAGGTTGATGACCGCCGCCTCAAGGCCCTCGAGGCTGTGTCGGCACCACATCTCCTGCACCAACTCCACGTCGATGCCCTCGTTGCCCACAAGCCGGTCGATTTGCTTCACTGCGTGCTTGTCGCAAAGCCCCTCCACCGCCGCAAGTCCCCGACCAATCAGGTGAATCCCCAACGACCGGCTCTCGATTATCCCAACTACTCCGCTCGCCATCGACTCCACACGCTTTGCGTGAAAGTCCTCGCCGAACAGGCGATCAAGCGGGCCGCGAACGTCTGCAACTCTGATGCTTTTTCGGGTGCTCATGCCCCCAATGTTCACGCCAGAGAGCCCTCTTTCAAGGGAGCAGATGGTTTACATCTGTTCACAGTGTGCTGAAAATGAGGGGACGTTTCAGGACACAGGCTGCAATTGAAGCTGAGATGATGTGTTTCTGAGCGACCTGAGAGTTCAGGTCTTGGGGTGTATGGAGGCCAAAACCTCCAATGAGAGATATATGGGGCCCAGTAGAGCCTCCACCATCACAAATCCACGAGCGGAGTCATGCTGGGCCACGGGTCCGCATATGTATCAACTCGTGCCCGTGCCCGTGCCCGTGCCCGTGCCCGAAAAACTCTCTTTGCGAGCGAAGCGAGCCCCACGACGACACCTATCCCCGTCGCAGAAGCATCTTCGGCAACACCAGATTGATATAAAAAGCCAACAACATCAGCCCCGCGCTGATGTTGAACGTCATCGGGCCCATCGATGTGTATGCCACTCCACCGAGCAACAACCCGAAGATGCTCGCCAGGCTGCCTGCGCTGCCCGCAAGGCCTTGCACCGCGCCTTGCAACTCATCACCCGCCGCAGCCGCCACCGTAGACACCAGTGAGGGCCACATGATGCCGTTGCCGAGAGCGAACAACGCCGCCGCGATGTAGAGCACCCAGGTCTCCGGGGACTGCATCAGGCCGAAATTCACCGCCAGCAACATCAGGCCCGAGGTGATGAGCGTGCGCTCCGAGGTGCGCGTCGAGAGCCAGGCCAGCACAGGACCCTGCACCACCACCAACATGAAGCTGAGTACCGCGAAGAAGGCCCCCATCTCGCCGGCGGACCAGCCCAGGCGGGTGGAGGCGTTCATGGGGAAGGCCGTGTAGAAGAAGCTGAAGCCCGCCATCACGATGAAGTTCAGGGCGATGACGAAAGCGATGGGGCCGCGCTTGAGCAGGCTCAACGTGCTCTGGCGCTTTCGGGCCTGCAGACAGTCGAGGGTCTCCTGACCAAGGGCCTGCACCGCGTCGAGACGCTGTTGCTTGCACTCGTCATCTACAGGCTTTCGAGACTCTGGTAGCCAGAACAAGATGAAACCTGCGCCCACCAGCGCGATGAGGGCCGCGCCGAAGATGGGCAGAGCCTCGCCCATGGCCGTCGAGCCGAGCACCCCCGCCAGGGCGGGGCCCAGGACCATGCCCAGGTTCGAGGCCACCCCCATGCGGCCGAAGTTGCGGCTGCGGGTGGCGTCGGTGCTGATGTCGGCCACATAGGCATTGGCCACGGAAATGTTCCCCCCAGTGAGGCCGTCGAGCGCCCGGGCGAACATGATGACCACGAGAGGCAAGGTGAGCGTGCCGGCACCGATGGAGGCAAGCTCGGTGGTGGGCAGATAGAGCGCAGCGCCGAAGATGAGCCACGAGATCAGCGTGCCCAGCTGGCTCAGCAGCAAGATCTTGCGGCGACCGTAGCGATCGGACCAGCGCCCGAGGATGGGGGCGCCGAAGAACTGAAACGTCGAGTAGCAAGCGGCCACCACCCCATAGATCACGGCGTCGCCACCGAGGCGGGTCACCAAAAAGACCAGGAACGGGATCGCGATGGTGTACCCGAGTGTGCCGATGAAGTTCACCAACAGCACGGGGGCCATGGGCGGCGCCGAGGTGTTCGGGGTGGTCAGAGGCTGAGTCATTCAGCGGGCTCGGCTGATGTAGCGGTCGAGGGCGTTGGCGAACCGCTGTTTGTCTTTGGGGCCAAAGGGAGCCGACCCCCCAGTCTGTACGCCCGAGTCGCGCAGGTCGGTCATGAAGTCTCGTACGCTGAGCCGCTCTCGCACGTTGTCTTCGGTGTACTCCCAACCTCTGGGGTTGAGTCCTGTGGCGCCTTTCTCGACGACGCGGGCAGCGAGGGGAATGTCGGCGGTGATGACAAGATCCGAGGTCTCTACCCGCTCAGCGATCCAGTCGTCGGCGACATCGGCCCCTGAAGAGACCACGATGCTGGTGATGTGCACGTTCTGTGGGGTGTGAATTGGCCGGTTGGCCACGAGCACCACCGTGCATTTACGGCGTTGGGCGGCTCTGAAAGCCAGCTCTTTGACGACGCGGGGGCAGCCGTCGGCGTCGACCCAGATGGTCATGAATGCTCCTGCAGTTGAGTTGATGGCCGCAGGCTATCGTCCATGGTGTCAAAGGTCGAGGGCCACCTCTTCTGTCGCAGGTACACCACAACACATCAGCGCCTCATCCTCACTGAGCGTTGCCGTGTAGCCGTCGGGGTAGGTCACACGGCCCTTCAAGAGTTTCACCGTGCAGCTGCCACAGCTGCCACTTCGACAGCTGAACTCGGGCTTCAGGCCGTGGGCTTCGGCGAGCTCGAGCAGAGTGCCGTCATCGGGGAGCCAGGGCATCTCGAAGCCTGCTCGAGTGAAGCTGACCACTGCCTCGGCCACAGGCGTCTCGGAAGCTGGCATCGCGACCACCTCCTCTGGGCGGCGTACCAGAGACGATGGTCCGAACGACTCCGAGAAGATGCGTCCGTCGCGGACCCCGAGGCCGAGCAAGGCGTCGTACATGGCTTGCATGAAGCCCTCGGGGCCGCACAGATAGAAGTCATAGTCGTCGAGGGGCAACATCGCGCTGATCGCCTCTGCCGTGATGCGTCCTTCGCCGTTGTGGGTGATGCCTGGTGTGTCTGTGTCTTCAGGGGCCGTCAGGAAGCTGTAGACCTGGACCGCGCCCTGACTCCGGGTGGCCAGGCTTCTTGCCTCTTCAAAGAAAGCACGCTCAGTGCTGTTGCGGGCGCTGTGGATGAAGAAGGTTCGTCTGAAGTGTCGGGTGCGCTGCCCCTCGGAGATGACGTGACGGAGCATGCTCATCATGGGCGTCACACCCACCCCGGCGGAGAGCAGCACCACAGGGCGTTTTACCGATGCGTCGAGGGTCATGCCCCCAGCGGGGCCCTTGAGTCGCAGCGTCTGTCCCGGCTGCACCCGATCGTGCAGCCAGCTTGAAGCGACACCCTCGCGTTTGACGCTGATGCGATAGAGACCATCCGCAGGAGCGCTCGACACAGTGTAATTGCGCAAAATGGGGCCGTCAGCGCCCACGGGCACTTCCAAGGTGATGTGCTGACCCGCTGCAAAGGGGCTCGCGTCTAGCTTGTCGGCAGGCTCGAGGAAGAACGAGCGAATGACCGATGACTCGTCCACAGCGCGAACCACGCGAAAGGAGCGCCACGTTGACCGAAGCGCCTCCGCACGTCGCCGGTCTTCAGCCTGACTCCAGGTGCCGGTCAACTCGTTGTAGGGCGAAGACTGGCCAAAGCTGAAGGTGAAGGGTAGGGCGCCCCGAATCCGGACCCCGTGGTGAGGGGTGAAGCGCCAGAGCCGATCAGCCCCCTGAAATGCCTGCACCTCGGGGCCGTCCCAGATCATCTGCACTGCCCCAGTGAGGCTGAGCAGATCACCCGTGTCGAAATCGATGAAGAGTAGACCCGCCCGCGGGTAGATCTCGAAGTTCCCCAGCGTGTTGAAGGCATTGTTTCCGCTGAAGTCGGGCACCGTGAGTACGCCATCTTCGCTCACTTGCACAAAGCCAGGGCGACCGCCCCGATGAGAGGCGTCAGCCCCCATCGTGGGGCCGCTTCCCCCTGGTCCGGTGCTGCTGGCGACGAAGAAGGTGTCCGAGCCGGAGACGAGGGCTTTCCCATCGTCGTCGAGGGACGTCAGGTGTTCGACTGTGGGCGCAGGTCGATCATCGAGGAAGCGCAACGCCCGGGTCTGGATGTACTGAGGGCAGTTGCCGAACGACTGATCCACCGAGAGGTTGATGGCATCGTCTTCGACGGCTGTGATCTCGAGGTTGAGCCGATTGCGCCGTCGGGTGGCGAGCTCGAGCCCCAAGAGCCCCACCTTGAGGCCCTGACGCAGGCTCGCCGACAACGGATCCCCCACGACGGGTCGAGTCTGGATCCGCATCGAGCGGGCGTCGGGAGTGCCCACGAAGCCCGGAGCCCCTGCAAGGATGGAGGCCCAAGGCCAGCCATCGTCGTCCAGGTGGCCCACCACCACGAAGGGCAGTTTCTCGTAGAGCTCACGGTGCTGCTCCGGCATGTGATCTCGAATCATCCGGCGACCGAGCCGCTCGGATTGCTCACGAACGCCGACACGGCTCTGGACGGACTGCTCGCCAGCATGAAAAGGGCTGGGGGCGTTCATCTGCAGCTCCTTTCAGGCTGCGAGGGCCACTGCGGTCTTTTTCATGGGCACGAACCCTTCGAGAGTTTCCACTGTGGCGAGCCAGCGTCGGATCCCAGGATACGGTGAGAGGTCGACGGCCCCCTCAGGTGCGTGGGCGGTATAGCTGTAGAGAGCGATGTCGGCGAGAGAGGCCCGCTCGCCGACGAGGTATGTGCGATCGCCAAGGTGGGCTTCGAGCATGGTGAACAGCCGATGGGCTGTTGCGATGGCCCCTTTATGATCGAGCCCGGCACCGAAGACCGTCACGAGGCGGGCATCGGCGGGGCCACGCTTCAGCTCTCCTGCGGCGATGGAGAGCCAGCGCTGCACCTGGGCCCGAGCCGTGGGCGCTGTGGGGTACCACAGGCCCTCGGTGTCGTAGCGCTCTGCGAGATAGACCAGGATGGCGTTGCTGTCGGCGATGACCTGGTCGCCATCTTCGATGACTGGCACCTGACCCATGGGGTTGAGAGTCAGGAAGGCTGGCTGCTTGTGGGCTCCAGCAGCGAGATCCACGTCGACAAGTGTGTAGTCGATGCCCATGAGAGAAAGGGCGAGTTGCACGCGATGAGCGTGTCCGGAGAGGGCGTGACGATGAAGGCGGATGGGGGCGTGCATATCATGGCTCCTGCATGTCGAGTCGAAGGTTGCGGCGGGGCGCCTTGCCGATGACTTCACCCTAGAGATGTGCAGAATCTGCGTGAATGGCTTAGAATTGATATCCTGTTGATACAGAAGTGATCAAATTGCTGTGGATACTGAGCATCTCGAAGTCTTCGTGCACGCCGCTCGAGGGGGGAGCCTCTCGGAGGCAGCGCGGCGTATGGGCTTGACCCCAGCATTGGCGAGTCGTCGGCTCGCTGCCCTGGAGCGAGAGCTCGGGGCTCGCCTTGCCCATCGCACCACGCGCAGTTTTGCCCTCACCGACGAGGGCGCTTCGTTCTTGCCCCACGCCGAGTCGATCCTCGAAGCAGAAGCCATGGCCAGGGCATCCGTGCAGGGTCAGCAGCTACAGGCAACGGGGCTGTTGAGGGTAGGGGCCCCGTTCCCTCTCGCCCGGCGTGTGATCTCGCCCTTGATGGGCGAGTTGCTCATGGCCCACCCCGAGCTGCGCATCAACCTGCAGGTCACCGACACCTTCGTCGACATCGTGGAGGCGGGCCTCGACGTGGTGCTCCGGGTGGCGCACCTCGAAGACTCAAGCCTCATCGCCAGACGACTGGCCCCCAGTCCTCGTGTGCTGTGTGCCGCCCCTGAGTATCTGGAGCGGCGCGGGCGCCCGGAGCGCGTCTCTGATCTCGTCCACCACGACTGCCTCGTGTGCACCCGCACGGATCACTGGCTCTTCGACGATGACGGGGTGGTGCGTCAGGTGCGCGTCGCCGGGCGCCTCACCAGCAACAGTCATCTGCCTCTTCGAGCCGCCTGTGTCGCCGGTGCGGGCATCGCGCTCTATTCGCTCTGGGATGCTGTGGACGATCTCGAAGCGGGCCGGCTGGTGCAGCTCGATCTCGACCTGCCTCCACGATCAGACTTGAGCATCTGGGCGCTCTATCCCACTCGGGTGCTGGTTCCGGCGAAGGTGCGTGTGTTCATCGACGCTGTGTACCACCACTTGAGCGCCCATCGCTGAAGTTGCTCAGGGCGTCCAGCCCTGGTCGAACTGCTCGGTGCCCAGCAGCTTGCCGGCTTCGAGGTCCACCCAGACACCTGTGTGTTTCTGAGCGTTGAACATGAACAATGTCTGGTCGAAGTATCGCGCGCCTGTGTGCACAGACGCCTCGAAGGGCAAAGTGACGGTCCACACGGGAGCCCCCTGCCGGTCGAGGCGTGAGAGCAGAACGGGGGCAACGTCGCGATCGAGATGGCCCCGATGTTGAATCAGCAGAGGTGCTGGTTGGGGCCTGCGAACCGAGGTGGTGCAGGGGGCGATCTTCAACACCTGAGGAAAAAAGTAGGTGTCGACGCTGCGAAGCAGCCGCTGCCCGGAGGCATCTGTCGCCGATATACGCGTACGGGGCCCTTCGGGGGTGAAGTCGATGCGATGAAACCCCGGAGAGACCGTGTCCATCCCCCGAACATAGGGTTGCTTCCTCGTTGGCCCTTTGAACGCATCACGCCCCGAGTTGTAGAGCCCCGAACAGCCATGTCGGCGGGCGGTGTCCTCGATGCTGGGTGCTGAGATCTCGTTGGCTTCGTACCCGTCTTCGGTCCACCACAGCTTCCGGCCATCGTTGAGATCCATCACGATGGTCTCTTCGGAGACGCGATAGTGCCCGCTGGGGCGGGTGAAGAGCTTCTCGCCATATGCGCCGAGCTGGCTCCGGAGGGTGCGGGTGTCCAAGACGAGCTGGCCCGTGGTGGTGTCGATGAAGACCTGCTGATTGGATGTGTCGATGTATCCCGGGATGCCGATGTAGCGCCCGGTAATGGGTGAGAGCGTGCCTGGGAATGGCAACGGCGTACGGCTCAACCATCGGCGAGCCACCGGGTCGTACAGATCGAGCCGGGCACCCTCGCACCCCTTCACTCGACCTGTGACGGCGACGAGGGGCTTGAGCCACACATCCTCGGCCATCGCGCTCTGAACCCGGTCTGCGGAGAGCGGCGCTGTGTTGCAGTCCACCTTGGGGGCGACTGGCTCAGCGGGCGTGGGTGTGCCCACGGGCACACATCCCGAGAGCACGGCCAGAGCGACACAGATCAGTCGCGCCATGTGGCCAGCACCTTCTTCTCCTGCCAGAACTTCTCCAGAGTCCACTGCGGCTTCAGTACACAGGCCACCTGCAGAGGACTCAGCTTCACGCTCAGCGGGTGAGAGCGCTCGTTTTGCCAGGTGCCGATGTCCATGACGACGTCCCCCTGCAGGCTCAGCCCCCGCTCGCTCAGGATCTCCATGATGGCCGGTACCTGAAGATCCACCCCTGTGGTGGCCTCAGCGTGTGGGTTGCGCAACACCTTGGCGGTGTCGACGAGGGCCTGCAAATCCTCTGGGTGGGCATCGAAGTGAGCCACATAGCTCGCCTTGTAGATTTGATCGAAGGCGTCGTCTTGAGAGACGAAGGCGCCATCGACCACATAGCCCACCTGCCAGTTGCCGTCGCCGTACTTTCGATCCCACTCGCGCTGCTTCGCCTGCCGACGCTTCACACCGCCTGCGCGACCGATCTTGCGCTCTACCACAGCCCAGCTCATTGAGTGCTCCTCCGCGCTGCATCACACTCGACGCAGCCTGCCTCGGGATCGCACAGGAAGACCAGCAGATCTCGGCGCAGGTGCGTCAATGCACGCTCTACGGCGTCTCGAGCGCGATAGAGTCTGGCCTCGCCATGGCCCACGAGGCCCGTGGTGAGCGTGCTGCCGAGCCAGGTGTCGAGCATCCGAAAGCCCATGCAGCAATGATCTGTCTCGGGGATCATCATCGTCTTCACCTCACCCTCGATCTGCACCACGCAGGGATAGCTGATCCTGTAGGGCACCTCGGCGAGGGCTTCGGCAAGGTGCAATGTGGTGCTGGCATCGTGGTGTACGCCGAGCAGAAGCACCTGCCCGTCGAGATCGTAGACCCGCCCCACTGGGCTGTCGTGGCCATGGGGTGGCGTCAGAGGCTGAGGGGCACAGATGGCCCCGGAATGGGGGCCCACGGCTGCGAAAGATCCGCCTGGGTGTCCGCTGCGCAGAACCCCAGGTTGACGCCAGAAGGTTTCTGCCACCACCCCCATGTCCAGGGTGGGCGTCGATGCCGGATCGAAGACTGAGACGCCATCGGTCATGGTGGGCATCACCAGGGTGCCCCGTGGCCCGAGAGCGCCCCGAAGTGCTTCAATGAGGCCCAAGGGCCCACCCTCTACAGGCGCCACCTTCGAGAAGGCGGTGTGCACCAACAGCACGCCTCCGGGCTCGACCCCGAGCAGGCGCAGCTGCTCCGTGACGGCCTGAACGCTCACGTGTGTTTCAGCGGACATGTGGAACCCTCTGCACAGAAGAAGGTGACTTAAACCGTTCGGTTCTGTGACGGAAGCGTCAACCTGGGAGCAATAGCCTGATGACCACGTCGCCTGATGTGGTGAGCGCGGCCTGGCTCAGGCCACGCCCCCACGGGCACGGAGGATAGATCCAAGAGGTCCTCACAATACAGCACACTTCGCCATTGGCGATGTCGAGCTGTCATTGGGGCCTCTCACAGAACAGTTGCGTCCATTCACCCAGGAGATGAGTCATGAAGAAACTTGTCTATTGCCTTGTTGCGTTCAGCGCCTTTGGCTGTGACAACGAATCGCCGTCAGGTACAGAGTCGGTCATAGATGCCGAGGTCATGGACAATGACCCGGACGTCAGTATCGATGAGCAGTCAGACAGTGGTGTAGAAGAGCAACCCGACGCTGAACCAGAGCCGATGCCCCCAGATGCAGAGCCACCCCATTGTGGTGATCCTGCAGAACTGTCCGGTGGTCCACTGCCCTTCGAGACCCTGCAAGGTTTCTCTGGAGGCGAGGATTTTGTCTTTGATGCAGAAGGGTACCTGGTCTCCGTCGACGGGGACGGCAACCTGACGCGTCAGCCTAAGGAAGGTGACGCCCAGCTCATCACGCCAGGCTTCGAGGAAACCGCCGGTACCCGCATGCTGCCCAACGGTGACTTCATCGTGGCCAATGTCGCTGACGGGGCCCTGGTCCGAGTGACCCCCGAAGGGGGCAAGTCGGTGGTGATCACCGGCATGCAGTATCCCAACGGCGTCGAAGTCAGTGATGGCGGCACGGTCTATGTGGCCGATCAGAATGCAGGCAATGTGCGAGAGGTCGATGTCGAGAACGGCGAGAGCACAATCATCGCCGAAGATCTCTTCAACCCCAACGGGGTGGCCCTGAGCCCCGACGAGCAGGTGCTCTATGTCGGCTCCTTTGGCGGCGGCACCGTGCACGCGATTCACCGCTCTGCAGAGGGGTGGGAGGCGCCAGTACTGCTCGCCCAGGTGAGCGAGCCGGGCGGTACCCCGTGTGAAAATGTCGACGACGCATGTGAGATCTTCGGTCAGCCCGGACTGTGCGTGGAAGATGGGGGCGGCGCGCTGTACTGCGAGCCCGAGGGTGGCGACTTGGGCGACTTCGAACATGAGCGCTGTGAGATGCAAGGTGCCCCCTGCGGCGATGACGGCAACCGCATCTGTATCTCGGCCAACGACACGCTGATCTGCCCGGCATACAGCGCAGACTATGTGATTCCATGTGAGGGGGCGTCAGATGGCACCGAGTGCACCGTCCTCGGCGTTGAAGGGACCTGCACCACCTTTGGCCCATCAGATGGCTTCACTGTGTGCTACCCCAACGATGAGGTCGATCCGAGCTGTGCTGAGCAGGGTGCTGGTGACGCATGCACAACCCTGTGGGGCACCAGGGGCAGCTGCATTGACCAGAGCGAGTTCGGCTTCGAAGGGCTGTACTGTGCCGAAGATGGCTTCGGTGGCGGTGGTTTCGACGAGGAGAGCTGTGAGGGACTCGAACTGGGTGAACGATGCGCGCTGGATGGAGATCCCACCGGTGGGGTGTGCATGGATGGTGAGCTCTACGGCTTCGAGGGCACGGTGTGCCTGCCGAACGAAGGCGGCTTCGACGAGCGCAGCTGTATGGGCCTCGAAGAGGGTGATCGGTGCGCCATCGATGGTGAAGAGAATGCCGGCCGGTGTGAAGACGGTACCCTCTACGGCATAGAAGGACTCGTGTGTAGCAACGGAGGCTTCGGAGAGGGCCCAGGAGGCCTCGATGGTGTCATGGTCGATGCCTGCGGCAACGTGTACATCACCGAATACACCACAGGTAAAATCTATCGAGTCAGCCCCGACGGCGAGCAGGTGGAGACCTTCGTCAAGTTGCCGTCGCCATGGATCCCCAACATGCGATGGGGCAATGGCATGGGGGGCTTTGAAACAGACACCATGTACATCATGGATCGCGAGTCGGGCCGTCTGTTCACCGTGATCCCCGGGGTCGGGGGGGCGCGGCAATGAGGTTCACTCATTCATTGATACGTGCGTTTTTGGCCAGCCTGCTGCTCTGCGTGGCTGCATGTGACGACGACAACGGTGAGCAGAGCGCCGGTGCTGGAGGCATGGGGGGCTCTGGGGGCATGGGCGCCGTTGGAGGCATGGGCGGCACCGGTAACCCCGGAGGTATGGGAGGCGCCGGGGGCATGGGCGGTGCCATGCCCGAGCCCGAGGCGTGCCAGCTGAACGAAGGCGACGAAGCGCCGCTGTTCTTGCAGAGGCTCTCCTGTGCCAGCGACTTCACGGCCCTGGCCTCGGAGCCCCTGAGCACTGCCATTCCTGGGGCCCGCTCGCTCAAGGTGGTCTGGGACAGGTTCGACCAGCAGCTCTATGCACAGAACAGCCGCATCTATCCCATTCACCACGCCTTTGCGTCAGCCCACCTCTCCGGCGGTGATCGGCCCTTCGTACCGGCGCTGGCGGCGTTCAACGCCACCGAATACACCTCACCAGATCGACGCTTCATCCTGGCTGCGCTGACGCACTATGCCGGCCCTGATGTGTATGCGCTGGAGTTCTCGCCGTACGACACTGCGGACAGCGCCATGGCCGCGACGTTGTTCAACGCCTTGCAGGTGGAGACGCCATTCGCCGAGCTGCGGTTCCATCCAACTTCTGAGCAGGTGGCCCGCAACACCGCCGACGCTGATCTGCCGGTCATCACCAACGAGGAGCTCTTCGCCGGGATAGACTATCAACCGCTCAACCTCGCGCGCTCCATGGGGCGCCTGCGGTTCGTGCTCGCCGAAGAGCTTGAGTCCACCTATCTGGACTTCCGCGACATCGTCGTGCTCGACAAGGTGCCCAATGACATCTCAGTGGTGCTGGGCCTCATCACGGAGGAGTTCCAGACCCCGCTGTCTCACGTCAACGTACTGAGTCAGAACCGGGGTACGCCCAACATGGCTCTGCGCAATGCGCTGTCGAACTCAGAGCTTCGAGCCCTGGATGGCAAATACGTCGAGCTGGACGTGGGGGCATTCGAATACACCATTCGCGAGGTGACTCAGGCCGAAGCAGATGCCTGGTTCGAGGCCAACCGCCCAGATCGGGTGGCGGTGCCGACCCTGGACACCAGCCTGCAAATGGTGGTGCCGATCGACTCTGTGCTGGATGACAACATCGATGACATGCGCGATCGCATCAAAGATCGGATCCCTGCCGTCGGAGGCAAGGCCGCTCACTACGCCGAGCTGTGGTCCATCGAAGGCGTCCCGGTGCCTGATGGTTTCGTGGTGCCCGTCTATTTCTACGACCAGCACATGCGTACACATGGCCTGTATGCAGAAGCCGAGGCGCTCGTCGAGGATGATCGCTTCGAGTCTGATCCGGAGTTTCGCGCCGATGGCCTCAAGGCGCTCCGCAACAAGATCAAAGACGCCCCCGTGGACGAGGCGCTCATCGAGTCGATCACTGCCCAGATGCAGCGTCTCGGTCTCAACCGGGCTCGCTTTCGGTCGAGTACTAACGCTGAAGATCTCGAGGGGTTCACGGGCGCTGGCCTGTACACCTCCAAGAGCGGTGTTCTCGATGATCCCGACAAGTCCGTCGCCGAGGCCATCGGCAAGGTCTGGGCGAGCGTCTGGTTCCTTCGGGCTGTGGACGAGCGTCGATTCCGGGGCATCTCCCACCTCGAGGTGGGCATGGCGTTGTTGGTGCACCGTTCGTTCCCCGACGAGTACGCCAATGGCGTGGCCCTCACGGCGAACCCATTCGACCCCACAGGGGCCGAGCCAGCGTTCTACATCAATGTGCAGCGTGGTGAGGCCAGCGTGGTGAAGCCCGAGCCGGGGACCACCACTGATCAGATCCTCTATCAATACGACCGCCCTGGTCAGCCAGCGGTCTATCTGGGCCGTTCCAACTCGAACCTGCTCATGGAAGACGAGCGGGTGCTGAGCACCAGCGAGCTCTTCGAGGTGGGCAGCGCCCTCAGGGCGATCCACACACACTTCGCCGCTGCCTATGGCCAACAGCTAGGCGCTTTCTATGCCATGGACGTCGAGTTCAAGTTCGACGTGGTCGAAGAGGGCGGCGCGCCGCAGCTCTTCGTCAAGCAGGCCCGACCCCATCCCGGACGAGGTGAGTGATGCGTACGCAATTCTACATGTTGGTGATGGGCTTGGCGCTGTGCAGCTGTGACGATCAAGGTGATACCTCGGCGTCGCCGGAGACGCCTGTACCCGATGCAGCGATGAACCCGGAGAGCGACGCGGGTATGGGCGGTGCCATGGCCGATGCCGCGGTCGAGCCCATGGCTGATGAGGGGGTGGACCCACCGCCCGACGAGGTGATGTGTCTCGAGCCAGAAGAAGGCCCCCTGAACGGTGCCTGTGCTCTGGAGGATAGAGTGGGTGGGTTCCTGGTAGAGAACCAGCGCCAGTTCACCATCGTGACGGGTGATGTCGCCGACTCAGTGCTGCCGCAGTCCGTACGCCCAGAGAAGGCCCGAGAGGGGGACTGCCGCCTGCTCGAGCGGCCCAATCTGTTTTGTGATCCGCCCTGTGCCTCAGGGGAGACCTGTGACGGCAATCAGTGCATTCCATATCCCGCACCGCAGGATCTCGGCGGTGTGCGGATCGACGGTCTGCAAGACTGCGTGCAGATGCAGGCCACCCCACCTGGCAACAACTACTTCTTCAACCGCCTGGGTCGTCCTGGGTTCGAGCCCGGTGACTGGGTCAACCTGGTCGCTGAAGGCCTGACCCTGCACGGTCGCGGCGTCGCCCCCCTCGAAGAGAGCGACGAGGTCTGGCTGTTGCGTCGAGGGGAGCCCCTGGAGGTCCGCTGGAGCGCAGGCAATGTCGATGATGCCAAGGTGGCCATCACCATCTCCATCGATCAGCACGGCGCCTCACCCCTGAGCCTGCACTGCGATGTGGCCGACACGGGCATGACTCAAGTGCCTGCGGCCCTCATCGATCGCCTCATCGACGGCGGGGTCACCGGTGCCCCCTCGGGGCAACTGAGTCGCCACACTGCTGACTCGACCATGACGGAGGATGGGTGCGTCGATTTCATCGTGGCTTCCAGCAGAGCGCGGGCGGTGCGGGTCGACGGCTTTACCTTCTGTACGATGAATGCGGACTGCCCCGACGGGCAGACCTGTGATGTGCCCCGAGAGGTCTGTGTCGACGAGTAGATTTCATGCCTGTCTGAGTATTTTTGCGGTTGGCTTTGGCTGACTTGGGTTCGTTTGTACGTACCTGGTGGGCTCGCTGCGCTCGCAGAGAGAGTTTTTCGGGCACGGGCACGGGCACGGGCACGGGCACGAGTTGATTCGGCTGTGGACAGTGCAGCCTCAGGCTGCATGTCTTGGAGCGAGTGTAGGCCTGCGTAGCCGGCCGGAGGGAGCGGAAAGACACCCGGAGGGCTGTCCACTGGTCAACCTGACTCGTGGCCCTGCATGACTCCGCTCTTAGGCTTGTGGTGACGGAGGCTCTTCTCGGCCCTGCGCTGCTCCAAGTGGAGGATTCGGCCTCCATACCGCCCAAGACCTGAATCCTCAGGCCATTCTGAAGCGCATCAACTCAGCCTCAATGACAACCATCGCCCTGAATTCATGCAGGGCCACGGGTCCAGGACCGAATCAACTCGTGCCCGTGCCCGTGCCCGTGCCCGTGCCCGAAAAACTCTCTCTGCGAGCGCAGCGAGCCCACCTGCACCCCTACCAACAAGGTTCAGCGTCAAATGAGACATCACGACACCAGAATGTGCCGCTCAGTCGTCAGCGTATTGTAGGGGGAGTCAGCGGGGCAGGGCACCCCAGCTCAAGTGGAGGGATTACTTGGGGTCGATGCGGTACACGGTGCCGGCGTAGGCATCAGTGAACCAGATCTTGTTGTCGCGGCCCACCTCGATGCCCGCGAGGCTCTGCGGGGGCAGGTTGATCTCCAGGCTACGCAGCAGGTTCCCCTCGAGATCAAAGGCGTGCATGGTGTTGGTGCGGTTGTCCGACACGTAGAGCACTCCCTCGTGCAGGGCGAGGCCGCTGGGGTACTCAAGGGTACCGGCGGGCACCACCTCTTCGAGCATGGCGTTGTCCATGTAGCCATAATCAGCGAGGGGCTCGTACACCGGCTGGAAAGGCCCACCGGCCTCACCGCTCATGGTGTCGAGGCGCACGATGCGGGCGTTGCCGGTGTCGGCGATGTAGAGGAAGCCGTCCTCGGGGTTGAAGACCATGTGGCTCGGCACCCGGGGCACCCGGGAGAGCTCACCCTCGACATAGCGGTGGACGATGCCGTCGGAGTGATCGTCGTAGCCGGGGCCGTGATCGTCGGCGAAGTCGTAGCGATCGATGCTGCCCACGTGGCCATTGAAGAGCCAGTACACGTTGTCCCGCTCGTGGGCGATGCCCATGCACCACGGGGTGGCGTGCAACATGTCGAGGTGGGAGCCGTTCAGGCCGGGCCCGGGATCCTGCGCGTAGATGTCGAGATCGCTCGACCACAGGCTGGGGCCGATGAACATGGCGGAGTCGTTCTCGAAGTTACCCGTGGCGGCCTCGCCACAGGTGGCGAAGGTCTCGGCGTCGCCCATGGCCAGGGCCGGGGCCTGGCGCATGAAGTGCCACGAGTTGCCGTCCTCGAGGATCACGAAGGACTGATCGTCGAGGCCAGGGTTGGAGATGATGGTGGTGAAGCTGCCCATGTTCTGGCAGCGCTCACTGAAGGTGTTCCGCTGGGTGCAGGTGCCGAAGACGTCGGGGCGACGGTTGAGCACCCACAGCTCGTCCCGCTCGGGGTGGAACTCGAGATCAGGAGACTCGGTCTCAGCCCGGGGGGTGTAGATGGTGGTCAGGTCGACGGACTCGGCGCTGCCGTCACCCCACCCGATGAGCCCACCTGCAGGGGGCGCACCGCACTCACCGCTGTCGACGTCACACACGGGGCCAGCGGGATCTTCGGCGCAGTCGGCGTTGGTGGTGCAGCCCATGGGGACCTCGCCACCGGCGCCGGCCTCTCCGCCTGCGCCGGCCTCACCACCTGCTTCACCGCCGCCACCGGCCTCGCCACCGGCGCCGGCTTCACCGCCGCTGCCGCCATCTGGCTTGCCGCCGGTGCCTTCACCACCAGCGCCGGCCTCGCCACCACCAGCACCATCGCTGTCGCCACCGCTGTCGTCACAGCCGGTCATCAGCCAGGGGGCCAGAGCGGCCAGCAAGATGAGAGATTTGGTCTTCTGCATGTGTGTGGTCCTCGTACAAGGGTGCATCGTCCAGATGCGTGCATACGAAATCGGTTTCGGGGATGTTACCGATGACTTGAGTTTGATGGAGGGGTCGGCGGGAATTTAAGCGAGCGATCAGCCGCCTGGGAAGAGGGCGTTGGCGTTGCGCCGGCACTTATCGGGCATCTGCCCTTCCATGGGGCCACCCTTGAACATGTCGATCATCTTCTCGCACGCAGCCTTGAAGTCTGGCCCGAGGGTGGGCAGTCGCTCATTCTTCGGATCGTGCTTGGACACAGCGACGGCGAGGTTCCACGCCCGGATCCGATCCTGATCGCTGATGTTGGGGGGCTGGGCGAGGAGCTTCTTGATGGTGGCATACCAATCACCCTCGCCGTCGTAGTGGAACCACGTGAGCGCGACGCCATGGGTGTCCTCGCTGACAGAGACGGCCTCTGGGGGCTTCTCGGTCTCGAAGCCCCAGGTGGGGCACACCTTGAAGTAGTCCCTGCCACTGTAGAAGTAGTTGCCGCCCAGCCCACTGGAGCCATAGGCGATCTCATCCGCGAGCAGTGAGGCACTGCCGAGGATGTTGATGACGTAGAAGCACTCGTCTTTGAGCTCACTCTTGTCTTTGAAGTTGTACTTCACGGCCTTCATTTTGCCCTCAGGGCTGCTGAAGGTGATGGTGTGCTTGCCTTCGAGGTCAGCGCCGATCCGGCCATGGGCGGGGATCTCCACGGTGCTTTCGCTGCCACCTTCATCGACGATCTTGGCCTTCACGGGGAAGTCGAAACCGTTGGTGAACATGATGGGATCTACGCCAGAGCCGCTGAAGAGAAACCACGCGCCGGCACCGATGCCGGCTACGGCGAGGAGTGGGACGAGAGGCTTCATGGGGGCGACCTCGATGGGCTGAGCACCAAACGCGCTCACGCTGAACGCCTCTGGTCACTGAACGTTTGTGTGTGGGGTGGGTAACATGCGGGATATTGAATGTCGACCCACAAGCACGCTGAGGTTCATCGTGCTCTGCAATCGGATTGAGTCGGGAGGGCGTAGGATTGAGGACAGAGTTCGGGGGCGAAGAGCGCAGGCGATGCCAATGTATCGTCGAGTACCTTCAACCTCGAAATCTGACCTCAAGACAAGCACTCACACTCAATCCGAATACAGAGTGCGATCAGCCCAATCCTGTGGAGCAGGTGCTCAGACAATGACATCACATTGGGGGATTGTGAGATGGGTCAGCGTTGAGCCCTTGTAGGCAGGCAGAGCGAAGCGACGACCACCTACACAGGCCCAGCCACAACATCTGTCACTGACTCAAGACATGAGATGAGGCCTCAAGAAAGCCCGGCGATGTACCCCGCGAGCTCGTGCATGCCGTCGATGCCCGCTTCTCGACCGACTGCAGAGTTGTAGTTGGTGGTGCCGTTGATGTCGTAGGTGTAGCGGTTGCCCTCGGCGTCTTCTACGAACTCGATGCCCGCCACCTCGAGCCCCTCGGCCTTGCACAACGCGATGTACTGCGCAACCAACGGATCATCTGCGGTGATGGGCGACAGCGAGAACTTCGCCGCGCCATCGATGGGGCACACGTCGGCCACAGGCTGTTTGGGGATCTGGCACGCGTCGGAGGGACACAGCTCGAAACCGTCTGAGGTGGAGCTGCGCATGGCGTACAGGAATCGATCGCCCACGAGCTCGACTCGGGTGATGAAGCCCCCAGCGGGCTTGATGTACTGCTGCAACACCACGACACCGTCGGGGCCCCGATCGAATTCGTCGGACTTCACGTAGGCGGAGAACTCGTCAGCGTTGTTGAACAAGCTGATGCCGAGGCCTTTGCCCCCCTGGTTGTGCTTGGTGATGAAGGGCCCGTCGAAGGTGCCGGCGAGCTTGATGAGGGCTTCGGCCCCCACGCCTGCGACGGTGCGTGGGGTCTGGATGCCGTGACGCCGCAGGGCGAGATCCTGCTGTACTTTGCTGATTTCGAGCCGGAAGGCGGCGCTGCCGTTGATGACCCGCCGATCATGGGCTTCGAGCCACGCGAGGGTCTCCCGCATGAGCGCGACGCTCTCGCTGTGGCCTCGGGTGTGGCTGCTGGGGCTCATCCGGTTGATCCAGATGCCCTCGGGGGGCGGCTGATCGATGGGGAGATCGCCCTGCCAGACTTCCACGAGCCGGTAGTCGAGGTTGTGGGCCTTGAGGCCGGCCTCGAGAGGGGGCAGCCAGTCGGGGTTCTCGTAGAGGATGTGCACGAGCATGGGGGCACCTCTTTGGGGGGCACCGGAATGGTGCCTTTTCTGATCAGAATATGCGGGGTTGGATACCTCTTATGGGGGTGGGGTTTCAATGATCGTGGTGGGGTCTCGCTTCGCTCGCAGAGAGAGTTTCGGGCACGGGCACGGGCACGGGCACGGGCACGAGTCGAAGTTGCCTGGGTTTTTGGATGAGGGTGGATGGTGCGTCGAAATTGGGTTAGGAGCAGTGATGAACTCATGTTCATGTATGAGTCGGAGAGTGTAACTCTCAGCAGCTCAAAGCCCTCCATTCAGCCGAGTTTGGAGATGATAAATGAAACACTTGGCCGCCAACGAAGCTGACGAGCTTGAACCGGCTCTCGAAGCCTTCGGCAGAGCGCGGCACGAGTACCTCTACATGATCGCGTGGTCCAGCGACGTCTCCATCCCCATGCACGCCATCGAGGCTGAGTACAACAACGCCACTCGACATTGGCAGACCATCCAGGCGTGGGTGAAGGCCCATGGTCTTGCTGCTGGCCCTGCCGAAGTACTCGTCGATGGAGAGAAGCGCGAGCCCCTCTACAGCTTCTTCGCCAAGGGTTGTCACCTCGCTGCGAAATGGGAAGAGCGAGCCGCATGGATCAAGTGAACGCTCAGTCGTACTCGTAGGGCGCCGACTTCACCGCCTCGGCGAGGGCGGTGTGATCGTGAAACAGGCCATGTAGCAGGGCGCCGAGGGCTTTGAGCGCGTCGAGATCAGTGCCGTAAGCGCAGAACATCCCCGCCTCTGGATCCATTGACAGCCGGCTTTCGAGATCGGGCTGGTGCTCGCGCAGCGCGCCCAGAGCCACATCAGCCCAGCCGTAGCCTCCGGGCTCACGGCCGTTGGACCTGAACACCTCTTCCACTGGGCCCACTTGGCTGTCCGTGAGCAGCAGGCTGTAGTGGCCTGGGGTCGAGTCCGACTCTACAAGGAGCAGCGGGGTATAGGTGGTGTCGTCGCGTAGCATCGAAGACCTCCGAGCTCGTGAGTGTGCACGCAGGTGTAGATCAGCACAACGCTGTGCGCCATCCTACTTCGTCTACATGCAGTGCCGATGCACACTGGAGAGCCCCATGGCCGCTGATTGGACCCCCGCTGATCCTGACTACGCCACCCGTGTGCAACAGAGCTTCGAGCGCCAGATCTTCATGCAGACCCTCGGCGCCGAGCTTGGGGTCGTGAAGCCAGGGTATGTTGAAATCACCCTGCCGTTCCAAGAGGCCCTGACCCAGCAGCACGGGTTCTTGCATGCTGGGGCCGTGACCTCCGTGGTGGACTCCGCGTGTGGGTATGCTGCGTTGACCCTGATGCCTGCTGGCGCCGCCGTGCTCTCGGTGGAGTTCAAGGTGAACTTGCTGGCGCCAGCGAAGGGCGAGTTCATGATCGCCGAGGGTCGGGTGAAGAAGGCCGGGCGCACGCTGATGGTGTGCACCGGCGATGTGTGGGCCGTGGAGGGCGACACCCGCAAGAATGTCACCACAATGACCGCCACTATGATGGTGGTCGAGGGCCGCGGACTCAGCGATTGACACAAGGCCCGCCCTCGCTCAGGGTCGCTCTGGGCATTGTGCTCGAGTGACACATCAAGAATAGGGCTGAGTGATGTCAGAAGATCCGAACGTGACAGCGATGAAGGGGTGGCTCGACGTGATTTGGGGCCAGCGAGACTGGTCCCGGGCCAGCGAGTTTGCCGCCGAGGACATGATCACCCACGGCATCGACGGCCAACAGCAGGTGGGTCTGCAAGGGTTCCACGACGAGGTCTTCGCACCGCTCACCGCGTTGTTCGCCGAGACGCGTATCGAACTCGACGCCATCCACACCGTCAAACCGGGGTTTTACGGGCTTCAGGCCACTTTCCGGGCGGTGACGCACGGCGGCAAGAGCGCAACCTTCGGCGGCACCGGATTTGTGCGGTTCAACGATGACCACAAGCTCGCCGAGGGCTGGAATCAGTGGGATTTTCTCTCGATGATGGAGCAGATCGGCGAGGTGCCCATGGGGTGTATGGGGGCGCTGTTCGGCAAGGTGTGTGATCCCAACAACAACACCGTGATCTGAAGGCGAGCCTGCGTACTCAGCAGCAGCCGCATGAGGGCTCAGGGTCGCCCTCAGTACCCAGAGGGTGACCCTGCTCGAGCTCCGCAGCAGTGGCAGGCCGCACCCGGACCACCTCGATGTCGAAGTTCAGAGTGACTCCGGCGAGCGGGTGAGCGCTGTCGAGCCAGACCCCATCGCCCTCCACCTTGCTGATCCATACCGGCACCTGCTGGCCGGCATTGTCTTCGAGCACCAGCTGCATGCCAGGGATGATCTCCATCTCTGCGGGGAACTCCGAGCGCTCGATGCGCTGAGCAGACCCAGGGTGCCTCACGCCGTACCCCTCTTCCGGAGACACGACGGCCTTGAAGGTGTCACCCACCTGCTTGCCAGTGAGCTGCTTCTCGAGGCCAGGCACGATGTTCAGGTGCCCATGCAGGTAGAGCAGCGGATCACCGCCAGCGCTGGAGTCGAGGAGCTCTCCGGCGTCGTTGCGGAGAGTGTAGTGAATGAAGGCGACGTGATCGTTGCTGATGGTGTTGCTCATGGGGGCTCCCTTCTGGTCGGCGGGGGAGTGTGCAGATGCGCGGCGGCTCCGGCAATGGTTAAATGCCCTCATGGCGAAATGGGATACGGAAAAAATAGAGCTCGAACCGGTGTCCGGAAGCCTCGGGGTGCCGTCCAAGCGCATGATGAAGATGGCCTCCGGGTGGCTGGCCCGTGTGGTGAACATACTGTTTCGCCCACGACTCGATGGTGTGGAGCATCTGCCTGCTGAGGGGCCATTCTTACTCGTGAGTAATCACAACGCGGGCATCGCCCTGGCCGAGATCTTCAGCATCGTCACGTGCTGGGTGACGCGGTTCGGCCAGAGTCGGCCCCTCGCTGGCTTCGCTCATCCGCTCGCGTTCAAGATATGGCCTGCCACCGTGACCATGCGTCATCTGGGCTCGATCCCATCAGGCTACAACGCCGCCTACACCGCCCTCGACGCTGGCGTATCGGTGCTCGTGTTTCCTGGAGGCGACTTCGACTCGTTTCGGCCGGTGTGGCAGGCCAGAAAGGTCAGCTTCAACGGCCGCCGAGGGTTCTTGCGCATTGCCCGAGAGGCGGGCGTACCCATCGTGCCCATGGGGATTCACGGCAGCCACTACACCGCCCCGCTCTTGTTTCGCTCCGAGTTCTGGGCGTGGCTCCTGGTCTTGCCTCGCCTGGCAGGGCTCAAGCGATGGGGTCTCTCCGCCCTGGGGTTGATGGGGGCTGTGGCCCTGGCCTTTGCCCCCTGGTCGTGGCCTGTGCGGATCCTCGCCATTTGGGCCTGGCTGGTGTCGCCCTTCACACTGCTGCCCTGGGTGCCGTGGACGATCCGGATGCGCATCGGGCCCATGATGCCGCCAGAGTCGCTCTTTGATGGCTGTGGTGACGAAGATGAGCTGTGGCGGGCACTGAGCCGAGTGGAGTATGCGATAGAGGCTCTGGTGAGATCGGAGGAGCGCCATGACCACACCACGGTATGACCACATCGGCCACGGCTACGCCCGTCGGCGACGAGAAGATCCCCATTTGAAGGCGCGCATCTGCGCCGCCCTCGATGGGGCATCGACCATTGTCAACGTGGGCGCGGGCTCTGGGAACTACGAGCCTGAGGGCGTGCACATGATCCCCGTAGAGCCCAGCGGGATCATGGCAGCTCAGCGCCCACAGAGTCGCCCGGCCATCAGAGCCTTCGCCGATGACTTGCCCCTCCATGATCAATCGGTCGATGCGGCGATGACCGTGCTCTCGTTGCACCACTGGCACCCAAAAACTCAAAAAGGCCTCGCGGAGCTGTGTCGTGTGGCGCGAGATCGCGTGATCATTGTCACCATCGACCCTGTGGTCTGCGGAGCGATGTGGCTCATGGCCGACTACCTGCACGAAGTGCGAGATCTCGACATGGAGATCTTCCCGAGCATCGACGAGGTGGTGGCCGCCCTCGACCGCCCGGCCCAAGTGGAGGTGGTGCCCATTCATCGCGACACGCCCGATCACAGCTTGATGTCGTTCTGGGCCCACCCGGAGCGGGTGCTCGATGCCGACGCTCGACAGGCCACTTCGGGCTTTGCCCGTCAGCCCGAGCAGGTGGTGGAGCGAGTCGTCTCTGCGGTGAAGGCGGATCTGGAGTCAGGTCGATGGGATGAGCGCTATGGTCATCTGCGAGGGCAGGAAACGTACGATGCAGGCTTGAGACTGATTACCGCGAGGGTGCAATCGGCCGATGTTCCGTGAACAACTTCATGGCGTACTGACCACCAGGGTGTGCCCGAAAACGTGTGATGAGTTGACCTGCATCGTCGGGAAACTCGTCGAGGGTGGGCAGCGGGGTGCCGTAGTTCGGCGGTGACAAAACCGCCGCAGCCATACACGCAAAGGTGATGTCCTCGGCGGTGAAGTCATCACCGTTGAGAAAACGCCGCCCGTCGCTCAAACGCTCGGCCACTTCGTCAAACACCTGCTCGGCGATGGCTTCACCGCGGGCGACGTTCTCCGGCGTGACTTCGAGCAGCTTTCGGACGAATCGGCGCGCAAAGGGGAAGCCCATATAAAGCATGGCCTTCTCCTACCCTGGCGCCTGCCCGGCGTTGAAGCCGAGGGCCCTGCGACCCCACTTGAAGAAGTGGTGATACATCACCCGCCGCGTCTCCACCCCGAAGACATCGCACAGTTGCTGCTCGCGGGCCTGCATGGCTGCTCGGGCTTCTGTGTCGGCAGGGTAGAGCTTGCGGTCCTCGGGGGCTTGCTCGTCGGCCCACTGCATGATGGGTGAGGAGTCGATGAGGGCCTGGCCGTCGTCGTGTACGAGCACGGGCACGGTGCGACCGCCATAGGGTTTCACGTGGCGATAGTGAAACGCCTGAAGGTGCTGCACCTCTTCATAGGGCAGCCCAATGTACTCGAAGGTCCAGCGGATGCGCTCGCAATAGTGGCTGATGGGGATGGTGATGAGCTTCATGGATCAGCGCCGCTCCAGCTTGCCCTGGCACTTGAGGCAGAAGGGGGTCTCCGGCCGGGCGGAGAGTCGTCGATATCCGATGTCGTCACCACAGCTCCTGCACTCACCATACTCTTCGTCGGCGACAGCCTGAAGCGCTTGAGCAACCTGCTGTAGCCGCAGTTTGTGACTCCGCCGTCGAGCGGCCACCATACCTGCCTGTTGGATGGCGTCGATGCGAGAAACCCGGCCGATGGCGGTGTCGAGCTCCACAGGCTTGGAGCCCTCTTCGGACATGCCCAGCAGAGCCTTCAACTCTTCTCTCAGCGCGAGCAGCGCGAGGTGAAGCTTCTGCAGTTCTTCCTCGGTGAGCGGGTCCATGGACAGCCCTGAAGGTGATGTGGTGCACACGAGTGGAGCACACTTGCCGTCGTGTGTCATGGTGGGCGTCGATGCTGGAGGGGCAAAATGGAGCTGAGCGAAGTCAAAATGCGAGTAGCGGCCATTGAGGCCGAACTGCCTGCTCAACCGTGTGTGGAGTTCCACAGATTCGAGCGAGACGGGCGAGGCCTGGTGGTCATGCTCACTGAGCGCCTGCGCAAGAGCTGCAAGCGCGGTCGTGTCTGGCAGTCGAAGGCCTTCCTCACCGCGCTCAAGAATGGTGCATACGGGTTCGATGCAGACCGCTCACGCAGTCGCGGTGGCTCAGATGGATTGTTCCTGCTCGATCGCGAGTTCGAGCCTCGCAACGAGATGAACTGCCCCGGGTTCGTCGGAGACGGTTTTGTATGAGTCAGGCGGCCCGGGATTGGGCAGCTTGACGGTTGTAGTAAGCCTCTTCGAACTCAACTGGTGGA
>JBKAGE010000051.1:0-76635 GCA_046290225.1 Bradymonadia bacterium
CTGTACTGGGTACGGGTGGTGTTCTCAGATGCCTCGCATCAAGATCCAAAGCGACAATCCAATTGGTACAGGGCACGGGCACGGGCACGAGTTGATTCGGGTGTGGACCCGTGGCCCTGCCTGGGTTCAGGACGAAGGTTGTCATTGAGGCTGAGATGGTGCGCTTCAGACCAGCCTGAGAATGTAGGTCTTGGGGTGTATGAAGGCCAAAACCTCCGATGAGAGACATATGGGGCCGAGTGAAGCCTCCACCATCACAGACCCACGAGCGGAGTCATGCTGGGCCACGGGTCCACATCGGTATCAACTCGTGCCCGTGCCCGTGCCCGTGCCCGTGCCCGAAAACTGATCTGCGAGCGAAGCGAGTCCGCGAGCCCACACTCAGGTTTGATCCAACACGCACCTCCCATCATACTCCCCAGCACATCACCCCCATAAAGAGACGTGAGAGATGAGAATCACCCACATTGACGAGGTGCCCGTCGCCTATTTCCCTGCGCTCACTGCAGCGCCGCGCTCAGGTCGACCACCGAGACCCATCCACATCCCGATGTTTCAGGCATACGCCGAAGACTGGCCCGAGGATTGCCCGCTCGAAGCACTTATCATCACCGCTGATTTGCAGTTCCGCGATGTCGATCTGAATCGCCTGATGGGCCAGGTCATCGCCGACGAGCTGGGCCTGATGGCTGCTGCAGGTGTGCTGACCGAGCCCGACGCCACGGGCGTCATCATCGCCGGCGACATGTACGCGGTGCCCGGTCTGCGTAAGCGCGGTGGGCTCGGTGACGTGACGCCTATATGGGCAGCGTTTTCACGAGGCTTCAAGTGGGTGGCTGGTGTCGCGGGGAACCACGACAGCTTCAATGGTCGCGTGCTGCAGATGCCCGATCACCCGATGCCCCTGCTCCGTTTGGCAGGCTGCTCGCTCATCGATGATGATGTGGTGGAGTTGGATGGCATGCAGATCGGTGGGCTGAGCGGCATCCCCGGATCGAATCAGAAGCCCTGGCGTCGCCCGGAGGCATGGTGTGAGTCAGCCTTCGAAGCGTTGCTGGAGATGCGCCCCGACATCGTGGTGATGCACGCCGGGCCTGATGGTCCGTCGGGCGGAGGTCACGAGGCGTATCGGGAGATACTGGAGCGTTGCCCACATCCACCTCTGGTGATTTGTGGGCACTGCTACTGGGACGAGCCATTGGCGGAGTACGAGAATGGCTCTCAGACGCTCAATGTGGACAGTCGCGTTGTCTTGCTGAAGCGTGCGGAGATGAGGCGGTGACGTAGATGTGTATTGAGCGGGCTGTGTATCGACGGGGCTGATGCGTCGTCAGTCGATGAGTCAGCCCAATAGACGGGCAATCAGGGGCCCGTTCCCTTGCACCACGCAGCGCTGCGTGTAGAACTCCAGCCCACGCACCCCGCCCAGCTCGCAGCCAGCGCCCGCGCGGCCCGGGCCGCCGTGGATCAGCGTTGGCAGCACTGCGCCAGAGCCGAAGCCCTTCGCTGCAGTCTTCGCGTCCACCACGTAGAGACGACCACAGGTATCCGCCAGGCCCACCATCGCCGCCGCTAGGAACTTGCGGTTGTCTGCGTAGAGCGAGTTCACCAGGCCACCGGCGCCCTTGCGTACCAGGGCCACCGCGGCGTCCGCCGTGCCGTCGTAGGGCATCACCGTGGCCACCGGGCCGAAGACCTCCAGCTCGTGCACCACAGGAGCAGTCTCCGGGGCGTCACAGCGCATCAGGTGAGGGCGAACGAAGGCCCCCTTCGACTCGTCGGCCACACCTTCGAGGGCTGCCTCAGAGGTCCAGGCCACCGAGCAGGCCCCCTTCAGGGCGGCGATGCCCTCCTGGGCGCGCAGCTTCTGAAGCGGAGAGCTGAGGGGGCCCATGTGCACCCCCTCCTGCGATGGATCACCCACCACTGTGCGGGACAAGCGATCGCCCAGATCCTCGATGACCTCGTCGATGCGATCTGCAGGCACCAGAATACGCCGCACTGCGGTGCACTTCTGACCCGCCTTCTGGGTCATCTCCTTGTGCACGTCGCGGATGAAGGCGTCGTAGGTCTCTTCGTCGGCCTCGGGGCCCAGGACCGCCGCGTTCAGGCTGTCGGCCTCCACGTTCAGCGGGCAGCCTGCTGCGATCAGCGACGCGTGACCCCGGAGCTTCGCCGCCGTGGCGCTGCCCCCGGTGAACGACACCACATCTTGCCAGTTCACGTGATCGAGCAGGTCGTGGGCATCGCCGGCGATGAAGGTGAAGCCCCCCTCGGGCACCAGCCCCGACTCGACGATGATCTCCGCCACGCGGTGGGCCAGCAGCGCCGTACCCGGGGCGGGCTTGCTCACCACGGGCATGCCCGCGAGCAGAGCGCAGGCCATCTTCTCGCCCATACCCCAGGCGGGGAAGTTGAAGGCGTTGATGTGCACGGCGGCGCCACGACGGGGCACGCGAATGTGCTGACCCTGTACACGGGCGCTGCGGGTCAGGTTCACCGGATCGCCATCGGCGAGGTGCCCCTTGTCGCCGAGCTCGGCCCCGAGGCCGGCGTAGGCCATGAGGGTGCCGGTGCAGCCGTCGATGTCGAACTTGGCGTCACCCCGGGTGTTGCCCCCGTTGGCGGTGGCGAGCTCGATGAGGGCGTCGCGGTGCTCGTGGATGGCCTTGCTCAACCCCTTGAGCATCTCCCCACGCTCGGTGAACGACATGGCCCGCAGGGCGGGACCGCCCACGTCACGGGCGTGGGCGAGGGCGCCGGCGAGATCGAGGCCTTCGGCGCTCGCGGTGGCGAGCTCGGCGCCGGTGGTGGGGTTGATGAGGGTCACGCCCTGGCCGTTGCCGGCCTGCCAGGCGCCGTTGAGGTAGCTGGTGAGCTTCATGTGGGGTCCTGTGGAGGTTTGGGCGCCATGATGGATCAGGGTGGGGCTGAGCTCAATAGCGGACGATCCCGCCTTCGGCGCGATCTGTAGCGGACGGCCGTCCGCTCAAGGCACACTCGCGGTGTCAGTCCAATGCCACTGCCAGGAACCGCTCTTCGTCTTCGATCGATACATTGATGAGATCTGAGAGCCCCACAGAGTCCCAGGTCCCCACGGCTGCTGTGCCCGGCAGCTTTCGCTGAGAGCATGCGTAGAGATACAGCCCCCAGAGGCGCGCCGTGAGCGGGGCGTCGAAGCGGAGGATCCCTCGGCTCACCCCAGTGGCCGTCATCGGGTCGAGCTGCGTCGAGAGCCGCATCAGGTAGCCCTGCTCCTCTTGAGTGAGAAAGGTGCCAGCAGGGGGCGTCTCGCCGGCGTTGCGCCAGCGGTGGCTCACCGCCAGGGCGCCCGGAGAAGGCGTCGCCAGTACTCGGGCCAGCTGCCCCGACGTCACCGAGGGGCGACCCAGGCAGACGATGAAGGGCCCCATGAGGGCAGAGCCCAGAGCGAAGAGGCTGTGGATGTCGTTCGGCCCCCGGTGCCCCGACCGGATCACGTTGTGCACCCCCTTAGGTGTCGGGCCGGCAGCGCCCACACGGATCACCGTGTCGATGTTGTGGCTCGACAGCGCCTCGAGCAGGGGGGTCAAGTCGTGATCCGAGGCGTGGGCCTCGTCGATGAGGATGGCTTTCATAACGGCTCCTCGCCGGGGGACTGCGCGGCGTTGGGGCGACCGAGTTTCCAGATGATGGTCACCACCGATTGCGCCACATAGAGAGCATGTACGGCGGCGTAGGCATACACAAAAATCGCCATCTGCCCAAGGGCCGCGAAGATCGGCAGCGTCGCCGGATACTGACTCACCAGCCGGGCGAGGGCCTTGACGGGCCACAGAGGTCCCGAGCGCTGGCTTGCCTCACCGGCGGCCTCACCGTGTTTGAGCGGGGTGGTGCCCGTGGCCCGGGCGTATTCCGGGCTGCGGAGGAAGTGGGTGATGAACAGGGCTCCGGGCACGATGACCAGCGTAATCAGGCCCACCCAGAGGGCGTACTCTCCGCCGCCTTCGTGCAGACGCCACCGGGCGCAGAGTGTGCCCACCAGCAGCAGGGCCTTCAGCTCGTCCATCAAGAAGTCGAGCAGGCCCCCCGCCTCCGAGGTGCGGCCGGTCAAGCGCGCCAGCTGACCGTCGGCGCAGTCGAGGATGTAGCTGAACTCGATGAGCAGCACACCGAGGGCCAGGCCCCAGGGGCCAGGCCAGAGCAGGAGCGGCAGCGCCGAGATCACCATCACCGCCATGGAGATCAGCGTCACCTGGTTCGGGGTGATGGGGGTCCGGGCGAACAACCAGACCCAAGGGGCCGCCAGAGGTCGGGCGATGTAGAGGTTGAACAGCGAATCCGCGGGCTTGAGGCTGTTGCGGTAGATGCGGCGGATCTCGGCGAGCACGGCTTCTCTGGGGGGTGATGGGGTCGCTCCGACATATGCCTGCACAGGCGGAGCGGGGGGCACTATGGCCCACTCACCGGGGTGCGTACAACACCCCCCCGACGAAGACCGTCACCGGGCCTTCGAGGGCATCTGCAGAGGCGGGGAGCCAGCGCCGGAGGCCACCGGTGACGGACATGGCCCACGGGGCGCCCTCGAAGGCAGGGTAGGGGCCGGCGACGTAACGAGGTTGCCAGCCGATCGACGTGGTGGCGCCGGCCACCGAGAAGCCGGACTCGCTCCACAACAACACACGGCCGTTGGCCAGCAGCGGCACACCTGCTGGGGCGGGTGGCAGGCCCAGCTGGGCGAGAGGACCCTCCACTGCGATGAGCCCTTCGCTCTGAAGCACCAGATGCCCTGCGACGAGGCTGGCCGAGACACCTGTCTCTCTCTCGAGGGTATTGATGGCAGCGATGAGGGCGCCATCTGCGTCGTCGGCCAGCACCTCGGTGGCGGGCACCATCACAGCGTTGATCATCAGGCCTTCGAGGAGGCCCTCGGTGATGGCCTGTGCGCCTCGCAGATGGCTGAGAGTGGCCGAGGCCCACACACCCGTCATAGGCGCTCGGGCGTTGATGAGGATCGCTTTGTCGGCGGCGCTGCGCGCAGCGCCTGCGCCGATGGGCACCCCGTTGATCACGAGGCCCTCGGTGAGGGGTCTCGGGGGCACCTCGTCTCCGGTGGCCGCCACGGGCGCAGACCACTCGGCGACGTCGTACCACTGGTGGGTGTCGAGCCCTGGGGCGTGCTGACGTAGCTCGAAAGGCTCAGGTGACCAGAGCCACAAACTGCCGGTGTGTGCACCACGACTCAACCCCGTGATGCCTGCGGCTTGCCCGGCCGCTTCGATGACGACGTCAGTACCGTCTGGCGCCACCAGCGGGATCAGCCCTCGAGCGTCTCCTGGGGCCCAGACACCCGTCTCTGCAAAGCGACGCACGAGGGTGTCCGTCAGGGTGAGATCGGCATCACCAGTAGTGACATCGAGTGGATCCAGCCGAGCGCCGTTGATGGCCAGGGCGTCTGCTGCGTCGAGGGTGCCGCCGAGCACTGGGCCTTGTGGCACCACTGTGGGCCCAGGCCATGCGCGAACACCAGTGGCCTCAGCGTGGGCGTTGATCAGCTGCGCTTGCTCCAGAGCTGAGCTCGCGCCTTCGATGTCTACACCGTTGATGGTCAGCGCCACATCATGCCAGCGGCCGCTCTCTGGCGCTGGCAATGTGGCCAGGGCGCCACTCTGCGGTGGGCCGGAGGGGGTCGCCCCGTCAGCGATGTAGAGCCCGTCGACGAAGCCGCCTGGGGGCACCACATGGGTCAAGTCGCCGAGCTGCACCAGGGCCCCGATCTGCTCGCTCGAGAGGTCGGGGCACGGCGACTCACCCGGAGAGAGCGCCACGCTGAGCTGGGTGTCGGTCCAGAGATGGGCGCTCTGTGTGATCTCGAAGGTGCCGCCTTCGGTGGGCAGAGCAGGCGCCGCCCATCGCTCGGCGAGGGCGCACTGCCCATGACCGTCGCAGACCTCCAACGAGACGAGATGGGGCGCCCCCACAGGCAGCTCGGCTTCGAGGGTGGGCCCCAGGCCTGCGATGACGCCATCGACCGACCACGTGTGCACCAGGCGATCGCTGCACAGGTCCCCCTCGCCCATGTCACGGAGAGTGATTGCGCCTGCTTCGCACCCTTGCGCCACCGGGAACAGCTCACCGCCAATACGGGCCTCGGGCGGCGTAGTGTCTTCGACGTGCACCACCGTGCTCACCGCAGCTCGGCGGCCATCGTAGGCCTCGATCTCCAGGGTGAGCACGTGGCGGCCCACAGGCAGCTGCGCTGTGGGATCACAGCGGGCCTCTATGGCCACCGGGCCCCGCCACTCGAAGCGGGCGATGGGCTCTTCGGTCTCACAGGCGTCGAGCTGCACCCGCGCGCCGTTGGCGCCTGTGCACTCGACATGCATCGTCTCGAGGGCAGGTGGCCTCAGGGGTGCCACGGCGCAGTCGCCGAGCTGGGTATGATCGAAATCAGGGAACTCTGCGTCAGGGATCTCCATGTCGGGGGGCGCGGCGTCTGGGACGTCGACATCGGCAGGTTCAGCGTCCGCCGACACACCCGCATCATGGTCAGGGCGTTGTGGATCGTCGTCGCCTGCGTCGGCACCTCCACCCCCGGAGTTCGGGCCGAGATCGGTGTCAGTGGGGATGGTGCCCGGAGTGGCGTCGCTGGGGCCGGGCCCCCCTCCGCTCACACCATCTTCACAGCCCCAAGCCAACAGAGCGCAGAGGAGAAGGGCGCTGAACTCAAGGCGCATCGTGAGCCTCCTCGCTGTGGAGGGTGGCCCGTACACCCCCGAGGTACAGCTCGATCTCCAAGGGCCCTTGGAGAGCCTCGGGCAGAGGTGGATGGTGGGTGAAGGTCACATGGCCGCCATCGGCGATCTCCACAGACCACGGCGCTCGGATGACTGGTTGAGTTGCGAACACGGTCGACGCGCTCCATCCGATGGCCTCGGCGTCACCTGCGATCTCGAAGGTGGAGGCGCTCCACAACATCACCGCGCCGGAGGCGATCTCGGGGAGGGCGTCGAATCCCAACGCCTGTACCGGGCCTTCGAGCTGGATGTTGTCACCTTCAGGGGCGATCAAGCTGAGATGCCCTTGGGCGTTGAGCGTGCTGGTCACCCCCGTCTCGTCGCTGTGGGCGTCGATGGTCTGTAGCAGGGCGCCGTCGAAGTCTCCGGGCAGGATGCGGACCGCGGGCAGCTGCACCCCGTTGATGATCAGTCCTTCCACGGGCTCAACGTCGCCGGCGATGGGGCCAGGTGCGTCGAGGCGAGCGGCGGTGGCAGAACTGTGCACACTGGTGAGGGCCGAAGCGCCTTCGACGAGGCGGCTCATCTGGCGCGCGCTCGCGGCAGGCGCCGCCGCGGGGATGGCCACGCCGTTGAGCATCAGGGCCTCGCTCTCCAGCGGCCGGCTCGCGTTGATGGTGGTCCCAGCGCGGGCGCTGGGCGCATCCCAGTTCGAGGGGGTGATGTGTCGCCGCTCGGCGCCCTCGCCGAGGGTGAAGCTCTGGGGTGACCAGAGTACGAGCTCACCTCGAGCCACGCGCTCTCCGACTGGGAGCCCGGTGATGCGCCCTGCTGCCTCGTCGACATTCAGCGTGAGGGCGCCTCCATCGAACCTGACCAGTCGCCACGGCCCTGGGCCATCTGTGAGCAGGGTCACGCCGTCGAGGGTGTGTAGAGCGGACCACAGGGTGCCATCGGCGTCTTGTGGCTCGACGGCCAGCCCGGTGAGGGCCTCGTCATCCACCATGGCCTGCATCTCCGCGGTGACCTCGCCGCCTTGTGGTGGCCCTGCGAGCGGCACCACGGCGGGGGTGGTCCAGGCGGAGACGCCCGTGAGCAGGGTGACGGCGTTGATGGCCTCTGCCTGGGCCGCAACCGAGGCCTCGGCGTCCACTGGGAGTCGATGCCCGTTGATGACCAGCTCACCGTCGACTGTCGATAGATGGGTGAGGGCGCCCTCGCCGATGAAGGCCTGTCGACGGGCCTGCTCGGGTTGGAAGGATGCGCGGTGTGCGCCGCGCATCTGAGCACCCTCGGGTGGGATGTCGAAGGTGATGCCGTTGATGGCGACGAAGCCGCCGAGCGACACGATCTCGTCCAGATTGCCACCGCATGGGCCTTCGAGTCGGCCGCTCACCTGCAGCGCCTCATCTTCGAGGGCGGGTCGCCAGGGCCGGGCGTCGAGGGGCTCTGGGGCAGCGAAGGCCCGGCCGACCCACTGGCGATCTGTCGTGCATTGCCCCGAAGGATCACAGGCTTCTACGGTCACCTGCCTGAGCCCGCCAGCCCGCAGATCGATCTGCGCAGCGCCTGTTTCCATGTCGAGGGGCTCGTCGTCGAGCCACCATCGGTAGCTGAGCAGCTCAGCGCAGCGATCACCTTCCCCCACGTCCCAGAGCGAAATATCAACGCGCCCGCCACAGGTCTCGGGCTCCACGAAGCGCGCTTCAGTGGTGAGGCGCACGTCTGGAGGCTCTTCGTCGACGATGGCGATCGTGGTGCGCCCCACCGCCGATCTGCCGTGGGGATCCGTGAGGGTGACGCTGAGGTCGTGTTGCCCCACAGGCAGCCGGACCATGGGATCACATCGCTGAGGCATCTCCACCGGGCCTGACCACTCGATGGTCTCGATCACCGCCTCGGCATCGATGGCCGCGCAGATGTCGAGCGCGATCTCGGCGCCCCACGGACCCTCACAGGCCACGGTGATCGCAGGGAGCTGGGGGGCCTCGGGGGGATCGGGGAGCTGAGGTGCGTCGATGGGCGGGCAGTCACGCTCGCACTCTACAGTTGTGCCCTGATCCAGGGTTGTTTCGACACTGGCGTCATCCTCCGTGGAGCCTGCGCCAGGCACGCCAGCATCACCGGCAGGTGTGATGGGATCAGCAGGGCCCTGGTCAGCGGCTGGATTGCCACTCTGGGCGCCATCGGAGCACGCAGTGAGGGTGAGCAGGCCAGCACAACACAGAGCGGCCCAATATCGAGGGGCCCCATATCGAGGATCTGAGCGGAAAAGGTGGAGGTGCACGGCAGCCTCACGGCGCAGAGGTACAGATCTGCACCATCGGCATCGAGGCTGCCCGAGATTGAGGTCAGTCTCGGTGAGATGCCTTCTGGGTGAACACATAGTCCGACTGAGAGTGCTTCAGCGTCAGCGTGGGCACCCCGTCAACCTGACCGTGATACAGCAGCATCCCCTGCATTACCCCGCTGGTGATGATCACTGTGTCAGCTCGGTCTTCGGGGCTGTACACCGCCAATGTGCCGGACCATTCCCCAGCGTCCATCATCACCGCGTCTTTCACCCGGCTTACCTTCAGCGGGCCCAGGCGAGGGCTGTGGTACGTGCCCAGAAGAGCATCGGGGAACGGCGCCTTCGACACCTTCGACGACTGCTCATTGAGCAGGCGTTGGGTTTGGAACAGCTCCTGCGTCAGCTTGCCTTCGATCTCCTCGGGCTGATCGAAGAGCAGCTCCAGCAAGCGAGTCTTCACCGCGCCGTGCAGCATCGCCGGTGAGCGGTTCGCCACCACGAAGAAGCCCACGCCCAGATCGGGGAAGAATAGCAGGTCGGAGTTGAAGCCCATCGTGGCGCCGCCGTGGCCCACGACCCTCAGGCCCTTGTAGGTGCCTTCGATCCAGCCCATGCCATAGCCCGCGGTGTCGTGGACCTTCACCTGGCTGGTCTGGGTGCGCCGCAAGTTCGCCTCGGAGACCACGCGCTTGCCCGAAGGGGCCACGCCCCTGGCGAGCTGTAGCTGAAGGTACTTCACCATGTCGTCTGCAGTGGACCACAGCGCTCCTGCAGGGGCGTACGGATCGACGAAGGTCTCCATCGACATCGGGAGCACGTCGGATCGCCCGCTCCAGTCCATCCGGTGGGGCATGGCGTGGGCCTTGGACCCCAGGCCCTCTTGATCGATGACCGTGTCACCCATACCCAGAGGATCGAGCACCCGCGTACGCAGGGCCCTGGCATAGGCCGCTCCTGGATCCTTCATCTCGGGGAACGTCACCTGACCGGCGATGTAGCCGCCGGCGGCGGTGAGCTGGTTGTTGTACTGAAAGGTCTCCCCGAGATCGGTGGTCAGCTTGAGCTGGGCCACCTCGCCGAAGATGTCGGCTGGCTGCTTGTCCCCGAACTGAAACAGCATCTCCATGTCTTGCCGAGGTGCCCCCACGCAGGCGCAGAAGAGGTGCTGGATCTGCAGCGCCGCCCCCCGAGCGTCGGCGAGGGTGAAGTCTGACTTGGCCTCGGTCACGGGCATCTCCCAGCGGAGCTTGCCCTCGTCCACCAGCGTGGCCAGCAACAATGTGGAGAACGACTTGGTGATTGAGCCGATCATGAAGCGCGTCTTCGGGGTAACGGCCTCGCCACCCTCCACCGTAGTGCCAAAGCCCCGCGTGAAGACCCCCTCGGGGGTGATCACCGCCACCGAGACGCCCTGTACGCCGGTCATCTGTCGCGCGGTGTCGACGTACTTGAAGAACTTCGCCTGTTTCTCTTCGGTGAAGGGCTTCAGATCGGCTGCAGTGAGCTTCACCTCGGTGATGCCCTCGATCTTCATGCTGGTCAGAATCTGCAGCAGCTCAGCCTGACGCTTCTGCACCGTCTTGATGTCACCCTCGATGACCACCACGTAGGCCGTCTCGGGCCGCTCTTTGTGGCGCATGGCGATGCCCTGAGACACATAGGTGCTGGCGTCGTCGGTCCAGGTCACCACGAGTTGCTCGGAGAACTGGTTGTTGCTGCCGCCGTCCACCCGCTGACGCTCTTTCAGCTCAGGCACCACTGGGGTCTTGGCACGCTGGGTCGTCACCGTGGCTCTGCTGGTGTCGATGAGCCCGCTCAGCGCCTCGGCGCCCTCGGCGGCTTTGCCCTCGAAGATGTGCAGGTGCACGGTGCCCTCGGGGCTGGTGAAGGTCTCGAGCCCCCCTTGGGTGAGGGCCCCCTTCACCACGCGCTGCCAGCGATCTGGGGTCTTGAGGGTGTAGCTGGGCTTTGGGGGGGCGAGCTTCGCCTCGGCCACCTGTGGCCCCTCGTCGGCTCCGCTGGCGACCTTTGGAGTCTGGGCAGGCTGCCCGCCACACGCAGCGAGGGGCAGCGCGAGGGCTGCGATGAGGTGTTTACGGATCGGCATCGAAGGACTCCGGGTTGTGCTGACACCCTGCTTTACCGCGAAGGGCGAAGAATATTCTCGGGCAATGAACAGAGCCCTGTCGTCGAGCGCACAATACGTTCAAAAATCGCAGTTTTTGTGTTCGTGGGTGTGCGAGCGATTGATTGAGACGTCGCCAAGGACCCAGCTCGTTTCGGCCTCGAAGGTGCCAGCGCAGATCTGCTCGAGGTCATCTTCGTCAACGCCCTTCGGTGCATCGTCTGTGTCTTCAGGGGGCGCCATGGTGGAGGTCGTGGAGAGCGTGTTGGAGAAGGTGTAGACGAGGGCGTCGTCGCCGAGGAGATACGTCCACTCAGCCTCTGTAGAGGCTTCTTCTTCTGAGCTGAGCGAGTCGCCCGAAGAAGACTTGGAGGCCGAAGAGAGCTCGAGCGGTGTGTGCCCCTCAGATCTCAGAATCGCCATGGTCTTCGAGCTGCCCTCGGCGCTGCCGTTGTACGGATCGCCCGTCGATGTGTGAACCGCCTCGACGAGTACGCTGCCCTCGGCAAGAGGTGTCAACGTAATAGACATCTCTTCACCACCACAGCCGTTGTCGTGCTGATCGTGGGCTGTGGGCGCATCCCAAATCATCGCCTGACCGTCGTCTGCCTCGCCACCCTTGGGCTGCCAGGTGATCCCGTCGAGGCCATAGGCGATCTCGAGGCCGCTCATCTCCATGGTCCTGGGCGCCGTGGCGTGGTGGAACTCCAGCTCGTACGTTTCGGCATCTTCCATCTGGTCTTCTGCACAGTGACGACGCTCGATGTCGTCCACATGCGCGGCCGACGCCAATGTGCCGACAGCCGGACGACCCGACAACACAACTGACTTCACACAGGCTGCAGATGTGTCCCACCAATAGAGCGTGGGTGTGGCTGTCGCTTCTAAGGCTGATGGCAGATGAATCGCTGTGGGCATGTGCCGATGAGGCCAGCTCATCAGGTCGCCTTCAGGCAGCTCAAGACGGCCGCGGAGACACTTTGCCTGTGGGCCGTATCGTTGGATGGCTGCTGCGCGCCAGGTGGGCAGCTTCGAGGGGATGAGCTGCTTCACCCTGGCGTGGGGATGGTCGAAATGAAACCGCTCGAGCTGATCGAGGAAGGCCACGAGGGCGAGGGGTGTCTTCTTGGCAGGGGGTACAACCGAGAGCTGATTCAAGCGGCGCCTTACAGCAGGGTGTGTGCGCCTCTGGAGGCTGGCGTGATACAGGATGGTCGCCTGGGCGCGGCTGATCTGATCCTCTGCGACGCGCGCGAGATTGTAGAGGCAGGCTGCGCTGGTGAGCCGGGATCCTGAGAGGGACAGGCATTGACTGGCAGCGCCCCAAGCCTGCTCTGGCTGCTGAGCGACGTGATGAAAGATGATCAGCTCACCATACGGCCCAGCGTGTCGAGGCCCGGGTAACTTGCTGGCCTCGAAGGCTTCGGACAACCTCTGGCTTTCCTGTTTGGCGTCGCCTGTTTTCCTCGCCGTTCGAGCGGCGCTGAGCGCGCTCTTGATCGATGGCTCAAGCGCCTTCGTGGCGAGCCGGCCATGAGGGAATTGATCGAAGATGCTGGCTTCGTGGTTGCACGCGTCAGAGTTCGCCCGCTCTTTATCTGTGAAAATCGGCCCGGTGTCGTCGACGTGCCATGTGCGATCGAGCACGTGTGCTGTCTCACATGAGTGTGCGTCAGCAGGGCGCTCGCGACTTTCGATGAGGGAGACTCGAACCTGGAGTTGCCCCACGCCATAGCGCCTGTGCACCTGACGCTCGGTGACATATGGCTCGTCGATCTCAGTGGCGGTACGGGCGCCCTCGGCAGCGGGCAGCTCGAAAGAGAGCATGCACTGACGATGCGGATCCCACCCCCAGAGCCGGGGTGCTGAGATGTCTTGTGGAGAGAAGGGCAGGGCCAGCCCGATGGGCGCCTTCGCGCTCATGAGCCAATGGAGATCGTCGCCGCCTGATGTGCCGCACGCGCCCTTCTCCAGCAGAGGTGTCGCGGCCTTGAGCCAGGCTGCGTCGAGGGCAGGGTGTATCAGGAAGCGCCCAGGCAGAGACATCCACTCGCCTTGTTCGAGCGCTTGCCGGAGCTTCGGCAGGTTCTCGGGGAGCGGGGGAGTCGCTTGAGCGAACGGTGCGAGCCCAACTGCTGCATAGAGCGGGAGCAGGATCTTGAGAGCCTTCATCGTGACACCCCAGAGCATGGTTCATTGGGTCTATACAGGCTCAGAGGTGGGTTCTCACGGAGAAGATGTCCGGGTGAGTGAGGCGAGCCTCCGAGTCACCGTCTTGTTGGGGCGACGGGCCAGGCTGGCGTGGTACATCAACGCGGCGACGAGCGGGCGTTTCTGATCTTCGGCCACCCGGCCGAGGTTGTAGAGGCAGGCTCCCGTGGTGCGCTGCCGAGCTGACAAACGCAGGCACTCTGCCCCTGCCGAGATCGCCGCCTCGAGCGCGCCAGCTGCGTGGTTGAAGACCGTCAGCTCGCCGTATGCCCCTGCGCGACCTGAATCAGGGGATTCCACACGGGTCAACGCGATGACCAGAGACGTCGCCGCCGCCTTGGGGTCTTTCTTTGCCTGAGCACGGGCGGCTCGTAGAGCGGCCTTCAGCTTGGGTGAGGGGGTCGACTCGCCGGGGACCGCTTTGAGCCGATCAAGGCCCATGAAGGTCACGTCACATTCTGCGTGCCTGGCGCCCAGCCACTCTGTGACCAGCGTGGGGCCACCGCCGAGGTGCCATCGGCGCAGCGCCTGGGAGTCGTGTGCGCACGAGACCTCGTAATCCTCGTCGAGGCCATCCTCGTCGGCGGCCTCTGCGCCATCTGCCTCGATCGTCTCGTGACTCTGCTCGTACTGGCCGATGGTGCTTTCCTCGACAACGAAGCCCAGGGTGAGATCGCCCAGAGCCTTCGCCGTGGTGACGTCGTGATGTGCATGGCCGCTGCCCATGGTGAAGCGCTCGTAGCTCTGTTCGCTCTGGCCTCGCAGCAGCCTGGGGCTCGGGGTGAGCTGCCAGACCATCTCCTGCCGCACTGTCTCTCCGCCGCCATACTGTGTGTATTCGGAGTCGGTGGTGTGGGTGAGCCAGAGGTGCTGTTGCGCATCACGGCTGAGCTGAAGGCCCACGTCCCAGGAGACGATATCGTGCAGCTCGGTCACGCCCATCCCTTCGAGGGCTGCGTGCCGCAGTTTCATGGGCTGCTTGCCTGCGCCGCGGACTTCGACGCTCGCCGGGCTCCACTTCACCGCCAGTTTGCCCGCCGTAGTGGACCATGTTGGCTCTGAGTTGCCCTCCGAGGCGTGTGTACGATCGAAGAGTGGCTTCGATTCGGGCTGAGCGGTGAGCTGAAGGGGAGCGGATTGCACACATCGTTTCTTCGGATGCCATCGCCAGAGATGGGCCTTTGCCGGTGTCGACAAGCCGCGAGAGAGCGCGAGCCCCATGGGGTGGTGCGGGCTGAGGACCCAGTGCACATCTGCGGGCGGCGGATTGCAGGGGGCTTTGCGCAGCAACCGCTCGCTGTATTTCGCCCAGCGATCGTCCAACGCTGGCGAGAGGTAGATGTGTCCTGGCCCCTTGAATGACAGCTGCGTCAGCATGCGCTCGATGTGCTCTGCAGGGGCATGGGTTTGACCGTGGGCTGCACCAGTGAGCAACAACAGGGCGATGACGTGTCGCAAAGATCCGTGCATGTTCAGAGCGCCTCCAAGCGGGCCTTTACGGTGGCGTTGGGCCGTCTGAGCAGGCTGCCGTGATAGAGCAGCGCCGCCTTCTCACAGATGCCTGATCAATTCACGCCCTTGATGTTGGCCACGGGATACAACCGTCGGGAGACCTCGGCTATGCCTTCGTCTACCAGCACCTGCAGAACCGCGTCGAGATCCTTGTAGACGTGACCACACTCGTCGAGGGGGGTGCGATCGGTGTTGCCCACGATGCCAGTGATACGCACCCCGCCGAGCGTGCGGGTCAGCGTGCGCATCTCGTGGTCGATCTCGTCGTGGCGGTGTTTCAGCTCCTTCTTTGCGGCGCTTCGGCTCAGATGGCGCCCGGAGCCGTGATTCACCGAGTTGCCCGAGCGGGTGGCCCCGTGCTTCGGGAACAAGATCGCCGCCCCGGCGAGCATCGAGCCCGGAATCAAGATCGGGTGGCCCGTCTTCTCCCATTTGGTCTTCTTCAGCGCCGGGTGCCCCGCGGGGAAGGCCCGGGTGGCGCCCTTGCGGTGTACGAAGCCCTGGGTGGTGCCGCCGCCGGGCAGCAACAGGGTCTCTTCTTGTACGAGGTTGTGGCTGATCTCGTAATACACCTCGAGATCAGCGCCGAGGGCTTCTCGGGTGGCCTCGCGGACCCGCTGCACGATGGTGTGGCGGTTGGCGATGGCGTAGTTGGCGGCGCTGTTGTGATACGCCCAGTATCGTTGACCCATGGGCTCGTCGATGTAGAGCCACGACTCTTCTCGACGGTGTGCCGGCAACCCCCGAAGGCGGGCCCCCTCGTAGAAGAAGTGGTTGGCAGTCTGCCAGCCGTACCCACGTGATCCGCAGTGCACCATCACCCAGACCGAGCCGTCGGCCTCGTCGATCTGCAGCTCGATGAAGTGGTTGCCCCCGCCCACCGAGCCCAGCTGAGGCCGGGCTTTCTGATAGGCCTTGGGGATCCGGTGCAGATCCATGTGCTCGGGCACTTCGATGTAGTGCCGCTCGCACAACGACGAGGACACACCCAGAGCCCGAGCGCCATAGCGCAAGATGTCGTTCACCTTGCGCTTGCTCGCCCCCCGGGCCAGCGGAGGCCGGTGGTTGCCGACCCCGGTGGCCACGCGCTGCTCGACGGCGTCGACCCAACGGGACCGCGTGCTCCACTCGACGAGGTCGCTGGCGTGCAGGGTGGGGGCCCGCATGTAGACCACACCACAGGAGATGTCGTAGCCACTCCCTGCCTGGACCAGGGTGCCGTCGGTGACCAGCACCCCACCCACGGGGATGCCGTAGCCGATATGGCAGTCGGGCATGAGGTACAGCCCCTTGGCCCCAGGGTAGCTCGCCGCCTGGGCGGCCTGCTGCCACAGACCCTCGTCGGTGCGATCGAAGAGATCGTCGCTGAGGAAGGCGTGTACGTCACAGCACATATTGCCCCGCTTCGGGAGCACGTGATGCTGATCGCTCACGCGATCGGTCGAATATTTGAGAGACATGGTGGCCTACCCCCCTGAGCAAGAGGTCCTAACAAAACAGCGGACCGAGTCAGGGACGTGAGGCGCGAGTGAGGCAGTTGAAAGAACCGCAGGCGATGCCAGAGCATCGTCGAGGACGGTTTCGGCTGCCTCGCGAAGTGCATCGCGTTCCTGGCGACGGGAGCGGTTATGTTAGGACCTCTAAGTCCGTATGCGTAATGCTGATGCGTGTTCGGGATCCAACATCACGACACGGTGAACGCTCTGACCACGTGTTCGGGCCGAGTGGGTCGTTGTTGAGATGCCGAAGGGTGACCGCGCCGGGTTGCCCCTCGAATCAGAGGGGGAGCAGCTGCGGTGAATGCTGAGGCGGGAGTGTAGCGGCGGTCGAGTCGAGATGCCAACGAAGCCCACCTCATGGTGGAGGGCGTAGCAGGTTCGACGACCATCATGTCCGGTGCGGTTTCACATCATCGAAAAGATTCTGTCGACCACGCTGTAAGGCCCCAGTGACGCGCCATTGAAGAGCGCAAAGTACGTTCAGTCACGAAAGGCCCAGTACATGAAGCATACGCAATTGCTCCGCACTCTGATCGCATCACTCACCATGACCTGTGCGGTGACTGCATGTGGAGACAGCTCGAACGACTCCAGTGAGGTGGAGGGTCAAGGGGGCGCTGCTGCATCTGATGGCGCCGGCGGAGCCGTCGGTGGCCTCGCCGGCAGCTCTGACGAGGATGGGGGTGGTGAAGCGGCGAGTCTCGAAGGTCTATATCGAGTGACGTCGCACACGGTGGCGGAAGGTGACTGTGAGGCACCTCAGCCTGTCACTGAATACTCCTCGCTCCTCTATGCCGTGAAGGGGCCGTTCCTCTTCGCGTCGAGCAGGACGATACCGGGTGAGTCGTTCAAGGAGGTGGAGTCGTGCGCATCGGCTGAGTCGTGCCCGCTGCCGGACGAAGCAGGGCTGCCCCCCGCGGTGGTGCGTTTCTTCGATCCGCAAGGGGAGGCGTGGGTGACCGAGTCCGTTGGCACGTTCTCTGAAAACTATGGAGAAGCGTGCTCCATATTGATGGTCACGTCGGTTTTGACGCCGACGGAGTCCGGGCTTCGCCTGACCAAGCGGGTCCTGTCGGCCGAGCTTGATCAGGTGAGCGAGGCCGAGTGTGAAGCCCTCGCTGAAGATCCGCCTTTCGAGATGCTCGAGTGTGACTACGACGAGGAGGTCATTGCCGAGCGCTTCGTCGCGGAGTGAGTGCGGCCAGGGCACGATGAGTCGGTCACATCGCGTTCAAGCCTGGTTTGATGTTCAGGCCTGTAAGAACCATGCCGCCCATGGGTCAGGCAGATCGTACATCGACGAGGAGACACGATGAAGCTCAGCCTGATCATACTCATCTCTCTCATCTACTCGGGGTGCCTGACTGCCTGTGAGAGCGACCCCGACGTCATGCCTGCTGACGAGGCAGCCGACGCCAGCCCTATGGGCGGTACACCCGCCACAGGTGGAGCAGGTGACGCCACCGAAGGGCCGCCAGACGGTGACGTGCTCACCGAGCCGGGATCTCGCCTCTCGGCGCCCGAAGTGCATCGCCCCGAAGCGGCCGCGTGTGATCGAGAGCGCCCTGAAGATCCCTTCGACGCTTCTGGGCTCGAGGGCGACCAGCCTGGAGTCATGTGCCTGAGCCATGCAGACTGTGATGCAGGGGTGAATGGTCGCTGCGTGCACACGCGCTTCGGCACTGAGTGTACCTATGATGATTGCTTCACCGACAGTGATTGCGCCGACGACGAGGTGTGTACGTGCGGCGGTACACCTGGGCTACCCCACGGCAACAACGTCTGCCTACAAGCATGGTGCAGGCTCGACTCCGACTGCGGAGCGGGCCGCTACTGCTCACCGAACGTATACGGATGTGAGCTGGTGGGCTGGGTGTGTCATACCCCCCAGGACACATGCTCTACTCAGAACGACTGCGAAGACACGGAGAGCCCGGAGGGTTCATTCTGTGGCTACTCAAACGGCGACTCGCGGTGGATGTGCATCAGCGCGTCCACCTGTGCCGGGTGAGCGAGCGGGGCTACCGCCCGTTGCAGTTGATGATGAGCCTGAAGCTCGAGCACGCGGTGCTGATGTCCGCGGCGGCTTGATAGGGTCGCGGCGTACCGCAGTGCTCGAAGCGATCATCCCACGCGTCGCCCGTGGGCAGATCGAGGAACCCGCCGCCGTACGACAACCAGACATCGACGGGATAGTCCACGCTGTGGTTGTTGTAGGTGAGACTCAGGCGCTGGCCACGGGGCACATCGAAGCTCTCCGGCACCACGCGCATGTTGCAGAAGTTGTCGACGAAGATGTCCACCTGACCTTCGGCGACACTGGGCACACAAACGCCTACATCAGTGAGGATGAAGTCTTCGACACACGTGCCTTGTGGTACGCAGCGGCCGTCTCCGCCATCGTGAGTGCCGAGGCAGTCGGCGGTGACGCCGTCATCACACATTTCATCGCCTTCGACGACGCCGTCACCACACTCGACCAACGGCTCGGCATCAGGCACCTCGGCGTCGGGCTGCTCTGCGTCAGGCGAGTCTGCATCGGGGGCGTCGGCGTCAGGCAGGTCCATGTCGGCTGAGAGCGTGGCGTCGGTGGCTACATCCGAGTCAGCCATCAGATCGGGCAACTCGGCGTCAGCTGAGCGTGCATCAGCGCTCGGGGTGTCGGCATCGACCACCACACCACCATCAGCATCACCTCCGCCTTGGCCTGGTGTCTGTGCATCCATCTCTGTGGGGATGCCTCCCGTGGACATGTCGATGGGCGACACTGCCCTCCGGCCGACGTTGTCCTCACAGGCCACACAGAGCAGGGCGCACATCGAGCATCGAATCAGGGGCCATCGAATCTCGTACATGGGCTGGCCTTGGCAGAAATGAGTGATAGTTTTCGGCGAGCATCGTACACATCATCGACGCGCAGGCATCCCCCTTACACAGGAGCACCGCCATGCATCGAGACGAAACCTCCAAGGGATTGCGGCGCCGCGACGCCCTTGCCGGCCTCGCCACCCTCGCCGTGGGCACCCCAGCGCTGGCCCCGGCGCTGGCCTCAGCGAAGCCCCTCACCACCACCCCTGCTGTCTCCGGCGAGCGACCGAGCGATGTGCACCCGCTCCTTGTGGGGCAGAAAATTCCCGATGTGATGGCCCTCGACCTCGACGGCAAGGCTGTGAGCCTGCGGGCCCTCGCCGCAGAGCGGCACACCATTTTCGTGTTCTTCCGAGGAGGGTGGTGCCCGTACTGCACACGGCAGATGAGTCAGCTCAAGTCCATCGAGGCGCCACTCAAGCAGGCGGGGTGGCAGATCGTGGGCATCACCGCGGAGCCCCTGGAGCGTTTCCAGACGCAAGCGAGCAAGCTCGACTTGCCATACCGGCTCCTCGCCGACGATCAGTTCAAGGTCTCCACAGCCTTCGGGCTCACCTACAAGGTCAAGCCCCAGGACATCGGCGGACCACCAGGCATCGAATATTGGCGGCAGCTCTACAAAGTGGGCCCCGAGGTCGACCCGGTGCTGCCCGTGCCAGCAGTCTTTGCCGTGCACCCCAAAGGGCTGGTGCTGCACCAGTATGTCAACGTGGACTACACCGTGCGCCTGAGCGGCGAGGTGCTGCTCACCGTGGCCAAGGTATACGGACCTGCATGATGCGGAAGTTGTTGTGCGCGTTGATGCTGGTGTCGTCGTCTGCTTTTGCTCAAGAGGCCGCCACAGGTGAAAACTCTTCGGCGTCCGAGCCTGATGAGATCACGCCTTCGGCGCCTGCCATTGAGCCGCGGCCGATCGACACGAACGCCGTGGCACCCACCACCGAGCCGGAGCCCTTCGACGAGGTCGTGCCCCGCATGTTCGGGGAAGATCGCGCCGAGGTGATCCTCACCGAGTCGGTGGTGCGCCCTGATCGGTGGTGGCTGCAGGGCGGGGCTGCCGTGGCTATCTACGATGCGCGCCGCGAGGTGGCCCTGGTGCGCTGGAGCCCCGGCGTGCTCGGCGGCTACCGATGGACCCATGTGGGGGTCTTCGGCATGCTCGAGCTCGACCAGACCTTCGACTTCACCCTGGAGACCGAGCGCCTCGATGTGGCCAACATCGGGGTGGGCATCGAGACTCTGGGGTTCTTGGGTCACGTGCGCAGCAGCTTCGCCGTCGGGGCCAGCGTGCTGCTCTCCGACACCGCCATCGACGAGGCCGGTGAGGTGGGCTGGTTCATCGATATGCGCCCAGGGGGTTTGCGGTGGGCCCTCGGTGAGCAGACCCTGCTCGAGCTGACGCCCATCGCTTTCGATGTCATCGTGCCGGTCATCGAGGGGTTGCCCCTCATCGTGCTCTCGTACACCACCGTGCTCACCGTGGAGTTCAATCTATGAGCGTACGGACTGGAAGGTGGATGGCGGCTGTGTGCGCGCTGGCTGTGTGGGCGAGCGCGGGAGCGGCGTGGGGTTTTCAGATTCTCACGCCGGCGAGCGAGCCATGCCACGAGCGGCTGATGCTCGGCGCCCTCGATCTCGCCTCGGCGCCGTTCTCTGCAGAAGACGACACCTCGCTGGCGCCTCTGCTCGACACGATGGTGGCCGAAGTGGAGCGTCACGGGTTCCCCAACGACAAAGCCACACGGGGGTTCGTCCGGGATGTGGCGGAGCTCTACGGCTTCGAACATCTCACTGGGGCTCGGCGCTATGTGGTGGCCTCGTTCATCATCGGCGTGCGGGCACCTGATACCGATGGCTTTGCGGTCGTCCAGCTCAACGAGGTGCGCACCACGCACATCGATGACGACAAACAGGGTGTGCACTCTTTGAGGCGGTCGTTCGATGACGGCCCTGAGGGGAACCTCGAGGCCATCGTCAACACCCAGGAAGAGCTCAAGACCAGGTTTGAAGAGATGTCGGCGTTGTGGCGTGCCGATGATCCGTTCATCAAGGCGCGGTGGACCTTCCCGTTCTACGGAGAGGCAGAGGTCTGGGTGTATGGCCCCGCCATGCGCCTCGGAGAGATGGCCCACACCACACAGGACGCCTTCACGCACACACTGCGAGATGCAGATCTGCAGATCGTCACCGTGCTCAACTTCGTCGATCCCGTGCTCGCCCGGGACAAAGAGGGCCGCGACGGGCTGCCTCACTCCGATCGACTCGACGAGTGTGATGTCCCTGGTGATGACTTCGATGTGGTGCGCGTCACCGCGGCTCGCCTCGCCACCGTCGACCTGCTCAACGAAGCGTTCTTGGCCTTGGAGGCTGCCCACAGTCAGGGCGGCCCTGTAGATGGCGCGGCGCTCGATCCGGCCTTGGGGCGTATCTATCGGTACCGCCCGGGGTGCGAAGCCAGCAACGCCTACTGTGACACCACCTGGCTCGGCCCTGCGCGAGAGGGCTTCACCGAGCCGATCCGTCTCTGGTTCTGCAGCGCCCGAGCAGCGACGCCGTTGCCGATGTCGATGTGGATCCTCGTGTTGTCGTGCTGTGCCCTTTACCTGCGCAGACAGAGACGATGAAGTGCACACTCGTGCTGATGCTGCTGGTGGTCTTCGGCGGGCCATCCTCCGCGCAACGGATGGTCGAGGGTCCCGCCATACTGGATTACAGCTACTACCCAGCGGTGGTTTCTGAGCAACCTGGCGATGACCAGCCTCGAAGCCACAGGCACCTGCAAGAGATCTTCGCGGCTGTGGGCTTGCCGGTGGTGCACAAGAGCTCGAAGACTCTGATCTTCCCGGCGCTGCAATACTCTGTGCTCTTGCCAGAAGACACTGGGAACACACGGGAGTTGGACGCTCTGCACAACCCCATGTTGCAGGTGCTCGTGGTGCATGAACTCTCGGCGTCGTGGCAGGGCATGCTCATCGCTGGCGGCGGGCTGGCCTCTGATCTCGGTGGCAAAGTGACCGCTGACGACTGGATGTACCGTGTCAGCGCTTTGGCGAGTTATCAGTTCAATCCCGACTTCCGCCTCGGCGCCGGGGTGGACTATGACCGTCGCACCGGCGAGTTGAGACCTCTGCCCCTCGTGGCGCTCGACTGGCACTTCTCGGAGACACTGCGCCTGAGCGGCGTGGTCCCTGCTCGGGTGATGTTCGCGTGGAGGGCGGCGCCCTCGCTCACCATGGCCCTCGCCGGCAGCCTCACAGGGAACCGTTACCACATAAGCGAAGAGCGCGTGGGGGTAGAAGACGCCGAGCTTGCTTACTCCATGGCGCGGGTGGGCCCGACTGTCGTGTGGCACATCCATCCGATGCTGCACTTCAGGGCACAGGCAGGCGCTACGATCCTGCGCCGATACGAGGTCTTCATCGGCGACGAGCGGCGCGGCGACGGCAGTCTCGACAACGGCCCGTTCTTCGGGGTGAGGCTCAGGGTGGGCCCGAGTGGCTGGCGCTCGGACGCCCCCGAGCCCATGTTTTGATTGTCAGACCTCTATAAAAACGCTATCCCACAACGCATTACGATGTGTGGAGGTGTGATGTGAGGCACATACTGAGCCTCTTGGCTCTCGTGGTCTGCATGACCACGAGCGCGCTCGCTGCAGACCATTTCGACGGCCCACAGACCAGTGATGATCCGGTCGGTGACATCGCCGACTTCTATGTGTTCCCTGTCGAAGACGGCAAAGGGGGCACGCGGCTGGTCCTCATGCTCAACACCTTCCCTCGGGCAGGCAAAGAGGCGTGGTTCTCCGATGCCATCACCTATGGATTTCGGCTGAGGCCCAGCTGGCTCGAGAAGACCGACATCGGGGTGGCCACGAAGGTGAGCGACCGGGAGTTCCGGCTCGCATGCAACTTCGACATCGACACCGCGGACACCGAGAAGCTGGCGATGCTCGCCACGTGCACGCTGAGCGAAGGTGATCGGCTGGTCGCAGTGAGCACCGTGCCTGTTGATGCGCTCGGCGGTGGCGAGGCGCCCTCGTTCAAGGTCTTCGCCGGTCTACGTGCCGATCCGTTCTTCACTGATGCCATCCGCATCCGTTTGCCCCGACCCCGCCATGACAGCCTGAGCCGTCTCATCTCTACGGGGAACAGCATGCGTCCGGCGTACTCCGCCGTGGGCGTGAATGCTGGTGGGCCCCGCTCCACCCGTCGCGAGGTGCCCAACGTGCTCAGCATCGTGGTGGATCTCGACGTCAAGGCCCTGCTCGGTGACGCCGGCCCCACCTTCGCCGTCGTGGCCGAGACCCGCCGTCGTGAAAGGGGAGTTCAGTGAAAGCTGTGCGTTTCATGGTGTGTGCCCTGGCCCTCTGGGGCTGCGGTGAGTCCTCCTCTACAGACGGCGCTCAGGGTCTTGTGCCTCAGAGCCCCGAGTCGGAGACACCTCCTGATGGCAAGGCTGACGGGGTGCCAGACGAGACACCGGACGACTTCGCGCCGTTGCCCTCGACGCAGATCGATCGCATGGGCCACGTAGAGGTGGGCCCGCTGATTCTGAAAGAGCCCGACATCGCCGATCGTTGGAATCAGGCAGAGCCCTTCGCCCTCGATCTTTCGGAGACCGACGCAAAAGAGTTCGAGGAGGCCCTGCGCTGGGGCCTGATCCGGTACGACCACTACGACTCGTACCCATTGAGCGTCTTCGATCTGCGCCTCGATTTGCTGAAGGTGCTCGGCGAGCAGCGCGATCAGGAGATCCCCGATCCGGAGGTGCTCGACTGGTTCGACGATCTCGAGCAGCCTCACCCCCTGACCGAGGTCTACATGACCGACGCGTTGTTCGTAGACGTGTCGAAGCCTTGTCCTGCAGATGGTGGCTATCTGGAGCCAGAGCTGGCCACCCTGGTGGGTCAGCCCTACGAAACCTGCGGCGGCCGGCACCCGAACGAAGACGTGATCGATGTCTTCGCGACGGTGCTCATCAATGGCATCTGGGAGAGAGAGACCGAGGATCGGGGGGATGATCCCTATCCGCATCGGGGAGATACGGTCACCGAGCCTTATGCGCCGGCGAAGGCTGAGTTCCCATATCTCGCGGAACCCTATGATGGCTGGGAAGACGGCCTGTTCTAGCTCCGCCGCTACGGCGGCGTCTCAGCGGTTGTGGTAGATGGTGCCGGCGAACCAGGTGTCGGCGGGGATCCAGCCGTCACCGTTGCCACCCCAGCCCTTGTTGATGTGGAACTCGTAGCGGGTCTCCACATCGTTCCAGCACCAGAAGAAGCAGCGGCGGACCGTGCGGGTCTGAATCCGGTACTTCCACGCCATCGGGTAGTGGGCCGAGGCGACGAAGCCCGTGCCGATGATGCTCGGGGTCTTGTTGTGGATGATGTGACCGGCGGCGATGCGGCGGATGCGATCCTCAGAGATGGTGAGCGCGTTGTAATCAGTGCTCAGCGTGGTCCCCGTACGGCCGGTCAAGTAGCGCCAGGCCTTGTGCATGTCCCAGGGGTTCGTCGCCGCCTGGTTGTTGATCACACAGTACGTGCCCATATGACGGGCGAGCTCCGAGTGCATCTGGCGCACGCCGTACTCGTTGTTTTCAGGCGCCACGGCGTCTGCACCGCGACCACCGTTCTTACGGTAGAGCCCCCAGCGGCCGGACCATTTGTAGTGTCCGTCAGCGGCCTTCTTGTCACCCCAACCAAAGAGCATGCCCCAGGCCACTGAGCCACAGCCGATGTAACAGTTGGCCGCCATGTGTTGATTATAGTGGCGCTGATCGTCAGATCGGCCCGCGGCCCACTCTGCAGTCGTGCGCCACTGATTGATGCCCATCTCGGCGAGATCCTCTTCGGTCACGGGCCGGGTGAAGAGCAGCTGGCGCGTCGAGCCCTGGTTGTGGTGGATCATGATCTCGATGTCGAGCTCTTCCTCGGTGAGCTCCACCAGGGTGATGTCGAGGCGACGACCACCAGGGCCCTCGACCTCTTCGACCTGCACCACATCGAGGCCCGGGCCGTCGATCTCATACTCCGCGCCGTCGACCAGGGGCACCACGAAGACCTCACCCGCCTTCACACCCTCGCCGTAGTCTGCCACCAGATCTTCTACCTCCCACTCGTGGGCGGCGTTGTCCCGCAGAGCCTCAAGAGGTGCAGCGAACATCTCGGCGTACTCCGCCTTGAGATCCTCGAACCGCTCGAAGGGCTCGATGACCAGGCTCTGAGGATCTTCGCCCTCTGAGGTCAACTCGAAGCGCACACCATCCTCGGCGTCAGGATCAGAGGCCACCGGCTCGGCGCGGTGATGGACAAGGTTGGCTTCAGAGTCATGGTCGAGGCCGTACTGGCGCTGGGGCAGGTTGCCCAGCTGAGCCACGACCTCACCCTCTACGCCCTCGGCGGCATAGGAGAGTACGTCGAGCTTGTAGAGTCGGGTGATGGCACCCTCGGCGCGCGCTGTCAGCTGGCGGCCCATGGCTTCGCCCTCGGCGCTCCAGTGGGCCACGGGATGATCGTGGCGCCCGGTGGAGACGAGCACGAAGCCTGAGGGCTCACCCTCACGGAGCACCTCGAACTCGTAGTAGGCCGGCCCTTCGACATCGGGGCGGAAGTAGACGAAGGCCTTTTCACCGAGGCGCGCCCCCTCAAACTCGCCGAGTTGCCGGCGCTGCTCCACGAGGGTGGCTGCCCGCGCCCTCAGCCCATAAGGCACCGACTCTGCTGCGATGACCGTCTCGTCGGCCCGCAGCACATTGCGCACGGCGTGCACCTCGGCGAGCTCACCCTCACCTTCGATCTCACCACAGCCTGTGAGGGTGGCGGTGAAGCTCGAAGACAGGGCGACGGCGAGGGTGACGTGCTTGAGCCAGCGGCGGGCGGACAGACGGGTACGGGTGCTCCACATAGGGGCCTCTCTTTCATCGAAGGTGAAGGGGTCGCCGGTCTCACCCGGCGTTCACTTCTCCCTACGCGAGAGCCCGCGCTGTCTTTTTTCGATGACGTAAAAAAATCTCAACGAGGTGCTGAGAGGCCTCTCGTCACCCCTCAGGGGTGTGCCTTCTCGAGCAGCGCAATGCCGTCGATGAACGGCCGCAAACCGATGTAGCCGCTCAGTCTCCTGGTGGTGGCCAGGGTCTCGAGGACTGCGTGCCCGCCAGCGAGCCCGAAGTGAGCCTGTGGGAGTGATTGTGTAAAGGCGGTTTTACGAATGAGCGGGCTGAGCAGAGCCCAGGCATCTGATGCCTCGGTGAAGTTCGGGACGGGGAACCCATTCAACTGTGCGCTACAGGGCGTCTGCAGCACCACCCGACCCCTGAGTGCCATTGGCTCGTCCATCGGGCGCCCAAGATACTGTCTGATCGTCAGCGCGCGCCCATGAATCGTGGTGTGAGCCACCACACAAAACAACTCGATGAACGGTGCATGGTTGGACAAGAAGTCGTCCATTGCTGATCGGGTGTCTTCGGGGTGCTCTACGTCGAGATCTTCGACGCTGATCGAAGGCGAGCTTGCCTCTGGCAGTTCTTTGGCGATCCGTTTCGAGAGCCAGAGAATGTGTGGCTCCACATCAAAGGGTTGAGCAAGCCAGTCTTCGCGTTTGGGTCTCCAATTCTTCGACCGAAACAGTCCCCGCATGCCGAGGTAGAGCCCTGCGATGCCTGTGATCAAGGCCAGTATGGCCGCGACTGAGAAGACCGTCTTCATCCACATGCTCATTTTGAACTCGAAGATCACGAGCACGGCGACGGGTAACGCGCTGACTGCGGTGATGGTGAGGTTGATGCGAGCGCTCCTGAGGAGCTGCGCCCGTGTCATGGTCTTGACGTCTGCAGGCATCTGATATGGCCAATCACTCAAAAAGAGAGAGACCTTATACAAAACACCTCTCCCTACCCAACACCTCTCCTTACCCAACCCCTTCAAAGCCGTAATCCACGTATGCACATGCCCCGCGGAGGCGCGGAGGTGGTGGCAGTCGTCGTGAGGTCGGTGAGTTCTCGTTCAGATGCGGGCTTTCACCCGCAGGGGTAGCAGCGCTACCCCGAGGACGGAAAGGTCGTAGCTGGGCGGGAAATCGCCGGCGTCACGGCGGCTGGCGCCGCCGCAGCGCCGGAGCTGACTGATCAACGCGCCCGGAAGACCTGGCTTTCCCAGCCGAAGGAGGCGCCACCACCGGTGAAGATGGCGAGGCGGACCTGTACGGGGAGGATGTACGACGCGGCGATGCCGTTGAGGCTGTTGCTGTTGATGCTGCTCTGACCGGTGACGATGGAGTTCGCCGCCGTCGTGTGCCAGAGGTAGTGCGCCGATGCGGAGCCGCCCTGAGGCCACGAGCCGCTGCTGCCGCCGCACTGCCCGTCCTCACCGGGCGTCAGCAGGAACCACGTGCCGGCCTCGTTCTGGATGTAGACCTCGTGGCCGCCGCCGCTGCCGTTCTGGAAGTTGCCGTTGTCGTCGTCCGAGGTGGTGGTCACCATGCGGGTGTCCACGCTCAGCTCGGTGAGCTGGGTGCGCAGAGCGCTGATCTCGGCGGCGCTGTACGTGGACCCGTTGGCGGGGTTTTCGTACGTCAGGGTCCGGTAGAGATCGTGGCTGCCGTTGGGGGAGCTGTCTGCAGAGACAGAGCCTTCGCTGATCCAGTCGTAGTGGGTTGCCGAGTCGTCGGCGCATTTCCGCCACGGGTTGCTGCTGTGATACTCGGCGACGATGATGTCCTGACTCTCCGTTGTGGAGAGGCGCACCCAGCCGCCGCCGTCGGTGGTCATGTCGCAGTCGACGATGAAGGGATCGACGCCGCCGAGGCCATCAGGGTCGATGGTGTAGAGGCCGTCGCCGATATTGTCCACGTAGGCGTAAGGCTCTTCAGGGGGGTTGCGGTAGTCGGCGCAGCTGGCGGCGTAGGTGTTGTCCGCCCACTCCCGAGCGCCCGTGTCGATGTCGATGATGAGCCCGGTCTCGCAGTCCCCAGGCACGTTGGCTTGAGGCGCGAGATCAGCAGCAACGTTGACACACTCACCGACAGTGACGTTGCCGCAGACGCGGGTCTCGCAGGTCTCCACACCGAGCTCGACGCCGGCGCCGATGGTGCTGCCCTCGCCGATGGTGCTGTCGGGGAACACGATGACGTTGTCCTCGAAGGTCACGTCGTTGCCCACGTCGGCGCCGTCACGGATGAGCACGCCGGCGCCCACAGTGACGTCATTGCCATAGGTGCTGCGAGGCCACAGGCGGCTGTTGTCACCCATGTTGAAGCCGGTGCCGATGGTGACCTGCTCGTCGATGATGCAGTCGAGCCCCACAGTGGCGCCGTCACCAACGTTGCTGCGGAACAGGACCACGCTGTTGGCGCCAATGGTGCTGTTCGCCCCCACGGAGGCCCCGTCGTACACGGTCACGTTGCCCATCAGCTGGGTGTTGGCACCGATGTTCGAGAAGAGGCTGATGGTGGATCCGGTGTGCATGCGCGCGCCATCACCGACGATGCTCTGGTTGCCGGCGAAGGTGTTGTCGTCGAGGGTGACGTTGTTGCCCAGAGTACCGCGGACCTCGACGTTGGCGCCGAGGGTGACCATGTTGCCGGCGTTGGCTCCGGAGGCCAGCTGAGAGCCGGCGCCCATCATGAAGTCGTCGCCGATGGTGTTGTAGTTGTGCAGCGTGCTGTCGTTGCCGAGGGTGGCGCGGTGGCCAATGAGGCTGTTGGGTCCGATGATCACCCGCTCGCCGGCGATGAAGTCGTCACCGGCGGTGGTGTTGCTGGCGATCTGAGTGCCGGTGCCGAGGGCGGCGCGATCCCCGATGATGGTGTTCGAGCCGATGTTGGTGTTGTCGGGTACGGTGCCGTCAGCCCCGATGCGCGCCAGGGCGCCGAGATCGACGTTGTTGCCGATGGCGGTGTCGTCGCCGATGACGACGTTGTTGCCCACGGTGCTGTTGGCGCCGATGGTGACGCCACTGCCGAGCTGTACGCGGATGCCCACGGAGGTGCCTGCGCCGATGCCGACGTTGTCGCCGATGACGGCGGCGTTGCCCACAGAGGCACCGAGGCTCACGGTGCTGCCGGCGCCGATGGCGGCGGAGCTGCCCACGTTGCCATTGACCACGCTGCCCATGCCGATACGGGCGTTTGATCCCACGACGCCGGTGGCACCGATGATGGCGCCGAGCTCGACCTGAGCGCTGGCATCGATGGTGGCATCAGGGCTCACACAGTCATCGCCGAAGCCGTCGCCGTTGTTGTCCACCTGGTCGACGTTGGACACGGTGGGGCAGTTGTCGACATCATCACAGATGGTGTCGCCGTCTTCGTCTGCACACTGGCCCTGTGCCCAAACGCTGGTGCTTACACACATCGTGGCCATGAACACACTTCGGCTCATCCATCGCTTCATCGGATTACCCATCGCTACGTTTGCCTCCATTAGGTCTGATGTGTGTGAAGGTAGCTTATTTTGAGTGGGGGGAGAAGATGGGATTTTTTAAGAGAGTTTCGGGCACGGGCACGGGCACGGGCACGGGCACGAGTTTTACGGATGTGGGCAGTGCAGCCTGAGGCTGCATGTCTTGGAGCGAGTGGAGGTTGGCGTAGCCGGCCGGAGGGAGCGGAAAGACACCCGGAGGGCTGTCCACTGTTTGGCCTGACAGTGCAGCCTGAGGCTGCATGTCTTGGAGCGAGTGGAGGTTGGCGTAGCCGGCCGGAGGGAGCGGAAAGACACCCGGAGGGCTGTCCACTGTTTGGCCTGACAGTGCAGCCTGAGGCTGCATGTCTTGGAGCGAGTGGAGGGCGGCGCAGCCGGCTCTACTGAATGTTGTGTATCGCTCCAATGGGCTATCACTCAAACACCCAAAGTCGCCATCCAGAAAACAGAAACCCACATCAGGCCGAGCCCGCGGAGAGGCGGAGGCCCCGGTCGTGGTTGACTGCGGCGTGAGGCGTGGTGGCTGGGTGGTGATTCACCCGCAGGCGATGCTGGAAGCATCGTCGAGGAGGGAAGCGCCGGCCAGACGCCGCGCACCGCGCCGCAGGCGACCGCGAACGGGGCCGGAGCCTCGGAGCCCATCAATGCCGGAAGTGGCGTGCTCCCGTGAACACCATGGCCAGGCCCAGGCGGTTTGCGGCCTCGATCACCGCCTCGTCGCGGATCGAGCCACCGGGCTGGATGATGCTCGTCACACCTGCCGCCGCTGCGGCCTCTACCCCATCAGGGAAGGGGAAGAATGCGTCAGAGGCCAGGGCTGCACCTTGCGCCTGCTCGCCAGCGCGCTCTGCCGCGTGGCGGACTGCGTCCACCCGGTTTGTCTGGCCGCCGCCGATGCCCACCGAGGCCATCACTCCGCCGCCGAGGGGGCGGGCGATCAGGATCGCGTTCGATTTCACATGGCGGACCGATTGCCAGGCGAAGGCCAGTGTCGCGTACTCAGATGCTTCTGGGGCGCGCTCGGTGACCACCTTCCAGGCGGCGCGATCGCTCGGGCGGTGATCCGCCTCTTGTACAAGCATACCGCCGGGGATCGCGCGGAGGTCGAAGCCGTCGAGGGGGCTTGGGCGACGGCCTTCCAGAGGGCGCATTACGCGGCAGTTCTTCTTCTTGCGGGCCAGCATCGCCAGGGCGCCTTCTGTGAACGAAGGCGCTGCGATCACCTCGACGAAGAGCTTGCCCACCGCCTCGATGAAAGACTCGTCCACCGGACGGTTCACGGCCACGATGGAGCCGAAGGCCGACACTGGATCACTTGCCAGAGCGCCCTTGAAGGCTGAGACCGTGTCCGGGCCCGTCGCCACGCCACAAGGGCTGTTGTGCTTCACGATGGCCACCGCCGGGCCCTCGAAGCCGAAGGGGATCGGCCAGGTCGCGGCCAGATCGAGGGCGTTGTTGTAGCTTAGGGCTTTCTCGCCCTGCACCATCTCGAAGTACGGCGTGCTCCCCGCCGGTCGGTACACCGCGCCGTGTTGGTGGGGGTTCTCGCCGTAGCGCAGGGTCTGCACCTGCTCGAGGGCTACATTGATCACTGGGGGCAGGCGTTCAGTTGTGTCCTCGGCCACCGTCGAAGCCATCCAGGTAGAGATCGCCGCATCGTAGGCCGCCGTGTGGCGGAACGCCTTCAGGGCCATCTTGCGGCGGAAGGCCACCGAGCGGTCATCGTTGGCCTCGAGGCGCAGAGTCGACAGCGCTGCGTCGTAATCTGCTGGATCACACAACACCGTCACTGACTCGAGGTTCTTCGCCGCGGCGCGCAGCAGGGTCACCCCACCGATGTCGATCTGCTCGATGGCCTCTGCCTCCGTCACACCTTCTCGAGCGATGGTGTCCGTGAAGGGATAGAGGTTGCAGACCACGAGATCGATGGGGGCGAGCCCGTAGCGCTCGAGCTCACCGAGGTGCTCTGGCGTGCGGCGGGCCAGCAGGCCTCCGTGGACCGCTGGGTGCAGTGTCTTTACCCGGCCACCGAGCATTGGGGGAAAGCCTGTGAGATCATCCACCGAGATCACGTCGAAGCCGGCGGCGGCGAGGGCCTTCGCCGTGCCCCCTGAGGCGATCAGCTCGAAGCCCAGCGCGTGCAGGCCGGCACCCAGGGTCTCGATGTCGGTTTTGTCGTAGAGGCTCAGTAGAGCGCGGCGAGCGGTCATGAGGTCGACTCCTCGAACAGGTTCTCTTGAACATGGTGGGTCGTCGCCAGAGCCTTGGCGACGGCCTCGACCAGGAGACGGTGCTCGACAGTGCGGATCTGTCCCTCGAGGCCTTTGAGGGTGATGCCGCGAAAGACCGGCACCGTCTCGGTGCAGAGGGTGGGCCCGGCGTCGACCTCGGGCACCACGTAATGCACCATCACACCCGTGTGATCGATTTGCTTGCGTTGGGCGGCGGCCCACGCGCGCTCGATGGCGTGGGTGCCCGGGAACGCTCCGGGCAAGGCCGGGTGCAGGTTGATCACGCGCTGAGGGAAGCGATCCAGAAAGGCCACGCTCAGGATGTGCATCCAGCCAGCGAGCACCACCAGATCTGGCTGGTGACTGCTCACCAGTCGCGCCAGATCTGCGTCGTACGTGCTGCGGCCTCTGCCGTCCTGTGTGTACGGCTTCATGGGCATGTACTCTGTGGGGAGTCCCGCTGCCTCGGCCCGTTTCAGGCCATAGGCGCCTCGGCGATTGCTCACCACCACTGCGATCTCGGCGTCGAGGGTGCCGGTCTCGATGGCGTCGATGATCGCCTGCAGGTTGGAGCCGTTGCCCGAGATCAACACCGCAAGTCGTCTGCGGGGGGTCATGCGTGTTCTCCGTTCACTTGAGCAGCACAGTCATTTCAGAAGCACGGTCATTTCAGAAGCACAGGGGGATGATCCCCCCGGGGGATGATCTCGGCCACGACGGCGCCGTCGAGGCGGGCCCCGGGAGCCCCTCGGCCTGCGGCCATCAGAGTGCTCACAGTCTGTTGCCGATCAGCTGCATCGACGATGACCAGCATACCCAGACCCATGTTGAAGGTTCGGGCCATCTCGGCCTCCGAGATCTGGCCCAGGCTCTGGAGCAGCTCGAAGAGGGGGGGCACCTGCCACCCGTCGGGCTTGAACTTCATGGTCACACCCTCTGGCAGAATGCGGGGCGGATTATCGAGCAGGCCACCGCCGGTGATGTGCACTAGGCCCTTGGGGGTGACACCTGCCGCGATGAGGGCTTTGATCTCGTTCAGATAGCAGCGGTGGGGGGCCAGCAGGGCCTGGCCGAGGGCGGAGCCCAGGGTGGGCTCCATGCGGCGTAGATCGCGATCGGCTACGAGGGCTCGGGCGAGCGAGTAGCCATTGGTGTGCAGCCCCGAAGAGCCGAGGGCCACCACCACATCGCCCACTTCGATGGTCGCCCCGTCGATGATGGCCTCGCGCTCCACCTGGCCCACGATCGTACCCGCGATGTCGAGCTCTCCGTCGCAGTACACCCCAGGCATCTCCGCCGTCTCGCCGCCGAGCACTGCGCAGCCCACAGCACCGCACGCCTCGGCGATGCCCTGCACCACCTCGGCCACCTGCTCGGGCACCAGCTTGCTCGCAGCGACGTAGTCCAAGAAGAAGAGAGGCTCGGCCCCCTGCACGAGGATGTCGTTGATGCAGTGGTTCACCAGGTCGTAGCCCAGTCCTTTGAGCTGGCCCATCTGCGTAGCCACTCGGGTCTTCGTGCCCACGCCGTCGGTGGAAGCCACCAGCACCGGGTGACGCATGGCCTTGAGCGAGGCGCCGTCGTAGAGGCCACCAAAGGCGCCGACGCCGGCGAGCACCTCGGGACCATGGGTGGCGCTCACTGCTGACTTCATGAGGGCCACCGCCTGGTGCCCGGCGTCGATGTTCACCCCCGCGTCGCGGTAGGTCACCGGTCGACGTGGCCCCTTGCTGAGCTGGGGGGGTCTCGAAGGGCCACCACCGATGTCGCTGCGCCACTGCACGCCGTCGAAGAAGATCGCCCCGAGGCCTGCGTAGGCGCGGTCGAGGGCCTCTGTCAGGTGGGTGCCGATGCCTGTGATGGCCAGCACCCGACCACCGCTGGTGAGCACCTGATCCGACACCACGCGAGTGCCTGCGTGGAACGCCTGTACATCAGGCAGACTCTCCAGATCGGAAAGTCCGTGAATCGGGTGTCCTGTGTGAGATTTTGCCGGGTAGCCCGGACTCGCCGCCACCACCGTCGCCGCGAAGGCATTACGCCACTGCAGGTCGATCTCGTCGAGGCGCCCGTCGAGGCACGCTTCGAAGACCTCCACCAAATCAGAGGCCAGGAGCGGCAAGATCACCTGGGTCTCCGGATCTCCGAAGCGGCAGTTGTACTCCAGGACCTTCGGGCCATCGACGGTGAGCATCAGGCCGACGTACAAGATCCCCACATAGGGGCAGCCCGCATCGGCCATGCCCTGCAGGGTGGGTGTGAGGACGGCCTGCTCGATCTGGGCGAGCTGGCTGCTGCTGAGTACGTCTGCAGGGGCGAAGGCCCCCATCCCGCCAGTGTTGGGGCCCTCGTCGCGATCTTTGAGGCGCTTGTGGTCTCGGGCGAGGGGCATCACCTTTGCCCGGGTGCCGTCACAAAACGCCAGCACCGAGATCTCGGGGCCGTAGAGGCGCTCTTCGAGCAGCACGGTGTCACCCGCGTCTCCAAAGGCCCGCTGGTTGAGGATCAGATCGAGAGCAGCCTCTGCTTCATGGCGGTCTTTGGGGATGATGACGCCCTTGCCTGCAGCGAGGCCCGAAGCCTTCACCACCAGAGGAGAGGCGGTGTCGTGCAGGAACGCCATGGCCTCGTTGAAGTCACTGAAAGACCACGCCCGACCTGTGGGGATGCCTTGAGACTGCATGAAGCGTTTGGCGTAGGCCTTCGAGCCCTCAAGCTGAGCCGCCGACGCCGTGGGACCGAAGCAGCGCAGCCCCGCCTCGGCGAAGCGATCGACGATGCCAGCCACCAGAGGGGCTTCCGGGCCCACCACCGTGAGATCGATGGCCTCTCGCTGAGCGTAGGCCAGCAGGCCGTCGAGATCGGTGGCCTTGAGGTCGACGTTGACGATGGGGGCCTGCTCGGCGCTGCCAGGGTGTGCGGTGCCGCCGTTGCCCGGGGCCACGTGGATCTCCGCGGCCTGTGGCGAGTGCGAAAGGGTCCAGGCCAGGGCGTGCTCTCGTCCGCCGCCGCCCACCACGAGGATCTTCTTTGTCTGCGCGTTTGAGATCGTCTGCACTGTCATTCGCCCTGAATCTGTTCGAAGGCCAGTTTGCTCTGATCGTCCGAGGTCAGCGCCTCGGGGATCTCGATGGGATAGTGTCCGGAGAAGCAGGCGCTGCAACGCCCGGAGGGCTGAGCCGGATCGAGAGGCAGGGTGGCCGACATGAGGCCCTCGTGGCTCAAGTAGGCCAGGCTGTCGGCGCCGATGTGGGCCCTGATCTCTTCGACGGTGTGCCGGTGTCCGATGAGCTCGGCGTGGGTGGCCATGTCCACCCCCATGAAGCACGGGTGCTTCACTGGCGGTGACGAGACCCGCACGTGCACTTCCGAAGCGCCACCCTCGCGGATCAAGTTCACCAGGGGGCCTACGGTGTTCCCGCGCACGATGGAGTCGTCTACCAGGACCACCCGTTTGCCCTCGAGATTGGCCCGGAGGGGGTTGTACTTGAGCTTCACCCCGGTGCGCCGCAGGCGGTCATCGGGTTGGATGAAGGTGCGCCCGATGTATCGATTCTTCGTGAGCCCCTCGGTGTAGGGGATCCCCGAGGCCTGGGCATAGCCGATGGCCGCTGGCGTCGCGGAGTCGGGTACACCCACCACGACGTCGGCTTCGACGGGGGCTTCGGCCCAGAGCTGAGCGCCGAGGCGCTGCCGCACGCCGTGGATGCTCTGCTCCTCAAGGGCGCTGTCGGGGCGAGCGAAGTAGACATATTCGAAGACGCACAGGGCCCGGCCCTTGGGGGCGCGCCCCTCGAAGCTCTCGAGGCCCCCGTCGCTGATGCGCACGATCTCGCCGGGGTGCACCTCTCGGATGTATGTGGCGCCGATGGTGCCCAGCGCGCAGGACTCCGAGGCGATTACGTGGCCTCCGCCAGGGAGGGCACCCACACACAGAGGCCTCAACCCCAGCGGATCTCGCACCCCGTAGACCCCGTCTCGGGTGAGGACCACCAGAGAGTAAGCCCCAGCGGTCCGGGCCATGAAGGCCTTGATGCGGGCCACCCAGTCGGGGCCGTGGGGCTCACCGCCTGCGGGCGGCACCGCGAGCATCTGAGTGATGACCTCGCTGTCGGAGGACGAGGTGAGGCCGACCCCGCGCTCCAGCAGCTCTCGTCGCAGCTGAGGGGCATCGGTGACGTTGCCGTTGTGGGCCACACCGAGGGGGCCGTGCAGCGTCTCGAAGACGTAGGGCTGAGTGTTGCGCAGCTTGGGGCTGCCCGTGGTGGAGTATCGGGTGTGTCCGATGCCCAGGTGTCCTTCGAGGGGGGACAGGTTCTGCTCGTTGAACACCTGCGTCACCAGGCCCAGCCCCCGCTGAATATATGCCCGTTGCCCGTCACTCGTGGCGATGCCAGCGCTCTCCTGGCCGCGGTGCTGCAGGGCATAGAGCGCAAAGAAGGTGGTCCGGGCCACGTCGCGATCCCGGGCGTAGATGCCAAAGACCCCGCAGGCCTCCCGAGGGCGATCCAACGTGTCGTCCAGAAGGTCTGGTGTGGGCTGGTCGCGCAGCCAGGTCTCGCGCAGTCGATCGTGCGGGCTCATCTCAGAGGCTCCCGTGATGGCCCTGGAGGGCCGAGGTGAGGGCGTCGGTGATGCGGGGGGCGGCAGGTTGAGCACCGGGCTCGAAGGGTTGTCCCGTGAGGCCGAGGAAGGCCCCGATGTATCGCCGAGCCACGGCGCGGCGGAGGTTGGTGGGCAGTGCTGGGGAGGGCCCATCGCCTGTGTATCCTTGCGCTGCGAGCCACTGGCGCAGGTACTCTTTGTCGAAGTGTTCTGGCCCTCGCCCTTCGGACTGAGCGGCCTCGTAGTCCGCCGCGAGCCAGTAGCGGCTCGAGTCGGGCGTGTGGATCTCGTCGATCAGCACGAGTCGGCCGTCGACGAGCCCGAACTCGTACTTCGTGTCCACGAGCAACAGCCCCGCTTCGAGGGCCACCTGTTGCCCACGGGTGAAGATCTCCAGCGCCACGCGTTGCACTTCGGCCCAGAGATCAGCATCGAGCAGCCCTCGGCTCACCACCTCGTCGCAGGTGAGGCGTTCATCATGGGCGCCCTCCACCCCCTTGGTGGTGGGGGTGATGACCGGCGTCGGCAGGGCATCGTTCTTCTTCAAGCCCTGGGGCAGGTCGAGGCCATAAGGTCGATCGACGCCCTGATCGTAGAGGGTCCAGAGCGAGGTCGAGGTCACCCCGGTGATGAACCCGCGGACCACCACCTCCACCGGGAGGGGGGCAGCGTTCGTCGCCAGGGTGGTGTTGGGATCAGGCAGGCCCAACATGTGGTGATCGACCACATCGGCGACGGCCCCGAACCACCACGCGCTCAGCTGATTGAGCACTTGCCCTTTGAGGGGGATGTGCCCGAGTACTCGATCAAAGGCGGAGATCCGGTCTGTGGTCACCAGCACTCGGCGACCAGCGAAGGGTCCCTCGGTGGGGGCCCAGGCGTCGCGGACCTTGCCGCGTTGTCGAGGGCCGAAGCCTGCTGGCAAATCGACCCCGGTGAGGGGGGCCTCGAGGGCGAGCTCGATGGCGGCCTCGATTTCAGGGCTCAGAGTGTCACCGGCTGCGAGGGCCTGCAGGTTGATGCCGTCAGCCATCGGAAGGCCCCTCGGCCGATGCAGAGGTCACGAGCAAAGCGGCGATGTGACGAGCGCGCTCTGGCGCGTCGCCGACATAGTCATCAGCGTTGAGGCAGCCTCGGGCTTCAGCCTCGCTCAAGAGCGAGGTCACTCGCGCGTCGGTGCACAGCGTATCGGCGAGGTTGTGGGTGCCAGTCTGTCGGACCTCAGCCCAGGCGGCGAGGGCGTGCTCCCGGATCACCTCGTGCAGCACCTGGCGATCGCCGCCGCGCTTCACCGCCTCCATGAGCAGGCGCTCCGTGGCGGCGAAGACCCCGTAGTGATCCATGAGACGGGCCGTGGCGCCGGCGTCGACCCGGAGGCCGTCGATGAGCCGGAAGGCCCGCTTGAGCAGCTCGTCGGTGATGAGGCAGGCCTCCGGCAACACCGTGCGGCGGTTGGCGCTGTCGTCGAGCGTACGCTCCAAGAGGCTGTGGGCGGCGTTGTCCCAGGTGACCCGGGGCAGAGCGGCGAGCAGGCGGGCCAGGGAGTCCATGTTCTCAGCGTTGATGGGGTTGCGCTTGAAAGGCATGGCGCTCGACCCGATCTGCCGCTTGCCGAAGGGCTCGGCCCACTCACCGATGGGCGGGCTCTGGAGCAGCCGCAGATCGAAGGCGAATTTGTAGAGGCTCTGGCCGAGGCTCGCCAGCGTGCTGATCACGCGGTGATCCTGCTTTCGGGCATACGTTTGGGTCGCCACAGGCATGGCCTCGATGCCCAACTGCCCCATGACGATGTCTTCGAGCTGCGCCGGGGTGATGGCCTTGCCCTCGAGCAGCTGATGATACGACGCCGCCGTGCCCACGGCCCCTTTGAACCCCTTGCCCCTGATCTGATCGCGCACCCGCTTCAAGTCGTCGTAGTCGACGAGCAGATCGTACCCGTACTGTGCGAGGCGATAGCCCAGTGTGGTGGGCTCTGCAGGCTGCAGGTGGGTGAAGGCCATGGTGGTGGTGTCGGCGTAGGTTTCAATCTGTGCCGCAAGCCGGATCATGAGGGTCTCGAGCTTGCCGAGCAGCAGGTCGAGGGCATCTCGTAAGCGCACCGCGTCAGCGTTGTCCTCTACATCCATGCTGGTGGCCCCAAGATGGATGATGCCGCCGCCCACGGGGCACTGCTCGGCGTAGGTGTGCACCTCGGCCATCAGATCGTGTCGCAGCTCACGCTCGTGCTCTTCCGCCCGAGCGAGATCGATGTCGTTCACGTGGGCGGCGAGATCGGCCACCTGGGCTTCGGTGACGAGGCCCGCCTGCTGTTGCGCCTGAGCCAGAGCCACCCAGACACGACGCCAGAGACGGTGTTTGTGGGCCTGGCTCCACAGCGCACGCATCTCGTCGCTGCCATATCGCCAGGTGAATGGGGAGAGGTACCGCTCGTGATCGAAGGACGGTCCGGTCATGGGGATGCTCGTCGAGATCGGGCCCCCAGACACTGGGCAGAGATCAGGACGCACGTCACCGCTGAGCAGACGTCGCTGATTTCAGGCCTGGGGCGAGTGTGAGTAGGAAGCGGGTCGCGTTCCGGAAGGTCGGGGAGTGCCACTTGGCGGCTCCTCAGCGCGTGCGCTGGCCGGTCGCAAGGCGTGAGACCCTACGCCCTGAAAAGGCGAAACGCAAGGCACAGAACTGTGACAAATGTCACAGCGTGACCCATGAGACACGTGCCCGACACAGGGGCTCGGAACCGCTGAAAATGGACCATGAGCGTGTGGCATCGAGGTTGCTGAAAAAGGCGTTGAAGAAGGAGTGGAAACACAGGATAGGGACTCCAAATGCCGACGTTCAGATATGCTTCCGTGCTGTATGTGCTCTGGGCCTTCAATACGGGCTGTATGAAGACCAGCCAGTACCGGCCTGCTCAGAAAGGCCGGGCCTACCTCTATGTAGAGCAGAGCCGGCTGGCGGTCTTCAAAGACAATGTCAGCTACGGCAGCGACAACCTCACACAGGCCTTCAGCTGTGACGGGGCCACGGCGAGCCGCGGGTTCACCGCTCAGACCTCCATCAGCGATGGAGAGAAGACTCTGCAGACCGCCAGCATGATCAACGTGCTGGGCATTCTGTTGCCGCCCCTGCTCGCAGTGTCACCCTACTTCATCATCAAGGGCAGCAACGCGCTGGACGCCGGCCAGGCCGCCCTCGTGGACGCCGTCAACATGCACAACGACGCTGAGTCGTGTTTCAGCGCACATGATGCTGTCAGCCAGGTGGAGGGTCGGCGATGAGACGCTTGGGCATGCGATTTGGGATCATGATGGTGTGTGCCGCGTTGACCATGGTGGGGTGTGGTGGGGCCCGATCGAGTTACACACCACAGCACAATGCCCCAGGAGAGCTGAGGTGGTCATACGCCGATCAGCGCCTCGAGGTGTTTCAGGGCGATCGTCGAGTGGGCCGCGTGGGCGACTGGTCCGATCTCGATGCCGCTGTGGGGTGTGTGCCCGAGGCGGGCGTCCTCGCAGCCTCTGCAGAGTCGAGCGGTTCATTTGGAGAGGTGATGGGCATGGCGAGCATCGCCACCCTGGTGGGGAGCAGCGCCTATGGGGTGTACGGCGTACTCGATGACGACACCGACAACGATCTCAGCGCTCTGGCGGTCATGGGGGGTGGTCTGCTGATCGGCCTGGGCCTCGCCCTCGTGGCTGTGGATCAGCAATCGTCGAGCACGCGCGACGCGGTCGACGCCGTGAACATGTACACCGACCGCCACCGCAGCACTGCGGCGTGTCTACGACGAGGCCCTCTCGAATAGGGCGGGTAGAACATATCAATGTGCCGGGTGACGCATCCGGGTCATGACCCACCCCTCCTAATGCTTCTGCTTCTTCTGCCGTAACAGTAGGTGTCCGCAGCGATGAATTCGTCACTCGTCGCTCGACTGTTTCCACTGTGTCCATCTGTGCCGCCTGTGATCTTCGAGAGATCAGAGTGTCTTCCTGTGTGTGTCGGCGGCGATGTGTGTTGAAGAGAGGTGAGCCATGAAAGCATCCAAGACTCTGATCTGTTCCGGCGCGTTGATGACCTCGCTGTGCCTTGCAGGCTGCGGTGAAGGCACCCCCGGCATCTGGGGTGGCCCGATGAGCCAGGATGCGCCCCCCATCCCTGCGGCACCCGGTGCCTACAGCTCTGGGCAGACCGATGGCAGCCCTTCCGGCGGGGCGGCACCACAAAACGCCGGCGGGTTGATCTCTGGCGACTGGGTGCCGGTGACGCCTCAAGCACAAGGCAGTCCCTTCGTGCAGGGCAGTGATGATCGCATCGACCCCGCGGCGCTGACGCCCGTGGAGTATGCAGGATACGACTGGGAGGTCACCGAGCTCGGCGACAAGCCTGCGGCCCCTGGGGATGCGCCGAGCCTGGCCCATGGAGATGTGTGCACCTTCGATCTCAACGCCCTCGCCCATGGATGCGAGACAGGGCGCGAGGTGGCCTGCGTCGTAGGCGACAAGTTCGACGCGATGTTCCCCGACGGCCTCAAGTTCGAGGGCGCTGACGGGAGTTTCGAGTTGACCAGCGCTGGGGCGATGATGGCTGCCTTGCCCCCTGAGGGCAGTTTTGGCCCTGCTGACGGTCACGTTTCGGATCCCGATGCCAAGTCGGCGAACCCCCTCGCCATGCAGCTGGCCATGGTCTACGTCAACTTGGAGATGAGCGCTCAGGGCATCGCCGGCCGTACGCCGCTGCAGTCCGTGAGGCGGACCCATGGTCCCTTCGAAGGGTGGACGTACAGCGCCATCGCCGAGACGGCCAGCCAGGCCATCACCGGCGACGACGATGTGCTCGATGCGCTCGGCATCGACTTCGACAAGCTCGGTGAAGAGCTCGCCATCCTCAATGTCGCCGCTCAAGGGTGCGCGCCTTCCGACATGATCGAGCGCTGAGGAGGGTTTTTCGCCGCAAAACACAAAAAATATTCACCCTCTTGTGCCCACCTGTTGTGCGACGCGCACATGGGCGGGTCTCACCCGAGCCCTCACAGCTCTGATCATCCTCCACTGATCCTCCTGCCTGCCCCCTGTGGTGCACCTCTGAGGTGCATCGCCAACCTGCCTCATCGCCCTCAGCCCTACCCCTCGATGATGTGTCCCGAATAGATGTCGAGATACATGTGGCCGTGCGTCGTTCGCTCAGGGCCGCACACCCTCACTCTCTGACCTGTAGGTAAAGAAATACCTTTTGCGAGACATGGGTTTACCGCAATAGGTTTCTCCCCGTTCTCGAGGCCTGAACCCGTCGTCCAACGGGTCGGCGCCCCGAGATGCCACTGCATACACGTTGTTGTTCGACTTACGTCACAGAGAAGGGAGAGGTCTGTCATGAGGTTTACTTCAAACGCACAGGTTCGTCTTGGGCTGCTCACCAGCGCGATGTTGGGTGTACCTGCCCTGGCCAGCGCCGACATCCACGAGACCGCCATCATCGAGGAGGGGGCCGTCGTGGCTCCAGATGCCGACATCGGGGCCCACGCCTATATCGCCGCAGGCGCTGTGATTCGTCCCGGTGCGTCAGTGGGTGTCCGCGCTCGGATCGAGTCAGGCGTCGTCATCGGCGAGCACAGCATGCTCGCCGACAATGTGCATGTTCAGAGCAGTGCGATGGTGGGGTACGCCGCTCAAGTGGGCAGTGGCTCGGTCTTGGAAGAAGGCGTGATCTTCGATGATGGGGTGACCCTGGGCTCGGGCGTGCGTGTCGGTGCCTACAGCATGGTGAGTCATGGCGTTGTCATTGGCAGCAACACCGCCCTCGGCGATGGGGCCTGGTTGGGGGAAGGCGTCTACATCGGCCCCAACGTGAGAATGGGGGCGTGGGCGCTCCTCCAAAATGGCGCTTTCATCGAGACCTACAATCACGTGGGTGATCGGTTCACCCTCGGGCCTCAGGCACAGATGCGCTATGGGGCCACGGCAGGTCACAGCGTCACTGTGGGCGCCGAGAGCATCATCAAAGGGGCCCTCGCCGACTCTGTGTACGTGGGCCCATGGGCGAGGATCGGCAACCAGACCAAAGTGGGCCGAGGCGCGATCCTCGGCTCGGACGTGCGCACAGGCATCTTCGTCACCATCGAGCCTGGCGCCGCGCTCGGGTCGAGGGTGACGCTCGCCGAGAGCGTCACCGTAGGGCCGAACAGCGAGATCGGTGACGATTGCACGCTCGGCAGCAGCGCTCAGATCGGCGCGGGCACCCGCCTGGGCGAACTCTGTGAGATCGGCAACTCGGTGCGGATCGCACCAGGCAGCCAGGTGGGCGCAGAGTGTACCTTCAAGTCTCGGAGTCGCATCGATGATGGTGCCCTCATCGGGGACAGGGTGATGATCCGGGAGCGCACACGTCTGGGTGCCGGGGTGATCATCGGCAACGACGTCGACGTCTACCCCGACTCCACCATCGGTGATGCCGCGACCCTCGCCAGCGGGATCATCCTCGGTGCAGCCAATTGTCGGACCCACACCTGTGGCCAGGTGAGGGTGGGGGCGTGCAGCGAGATCGACGAGAGCATGCCGCGGCGGTCGGCCACTGCCGACGAGTGCACCGACGGCAGCAGCCCGGAGCGTCCTGGGCGCACCTGCAAGATCCTGCTCGACGAGGGGGAAACCGAAGATGGCATGTACTGGCTGGATCCTGACGGTACAGGCCCCGTGGAGCCGTTCTCTGCCTGGTGCGACATGCACACCCATGGCGGTGGCTGGACCCGAGTCACGCCGCGCATCGCTCGAGATGTCTTCTTGCAGGGCGCCATCCACAACAACACCTCCTGCAGCGTGGCGCAGTGGGCTGGGGATCACCTGCACTTTGGTGAGGTGGGCAACTGCGAAGACGGCACAGATGTCGTCTACAACTTCGTACTGCCTTTCACCTATCGACAGTTCTACCTGGACGGGTTCATGGTGGCCGATGGGGACAATGACGGCAGCTGGACGATGGGGTCGGTGAGTCACATCAACGACATCTCCTGGGGCCCTACCCCCAGCGGCCAGGGCTACGGTGACATCGCCTTCGGCACCATCGACCAGGACACACCCACCACCAGTTTCGGTGCCGCAGGCTTCCCCGGTGACGCGCTGTGCCCTGGATGCACGGCGGCTTTTCCTGGCAATGCGCACATCTTTGAACTCGACGCCGAGAGCCAGAGCTTCGCCATCAAGGCCCATGCCCCGGCAGGATCCCACACCGATCTCTTCGTCTGGACGAAGGGGTACATTCTGTTCAGATAGCTCATCGCAGTGTGAACAAAGCGTGAACACACGCTGAGCACTGCGTCAGATATATCGGGGTCGAAGTCATTCTTACTTGCAATGAACGTAGGTCGTATGTAAGAAACTGCACCCTTTTTGCACACATTGCTCACACTTGGTGTGTCAATCTGGTCAATCTGGTGTGTTGCATGTGACTTCATCTGTGGGCAACCGGTCTGAGGGCCACACAGGAGTAGAACGATGATCCCGACTTTCAAAACCTGGCTGGCCTCTGGCGTCTTCATGGGCACTGTCCTGGCGAGCTCTGCTGCCTTCGCTGTGTGCACCGGTGGTCCCGATGTCGACGGCGATGGTGTGTGTGACGGCGTCGACAACTGCTTGACCGTGGCCAACGCCGATCAGCTCGACGCCAACGGTGACGGCTACGGCGACGCTTGCATCAGCCCTTCGGCCACCATCGCATCCACCGCTGTCATCGCCCCTGGGGCCATCATCGGTCCCATGGTCAACATCGGCCCCCACGTGCGCATCGGCGCCGGCACCGAGATCGGCCCCCGGGTGTCCATCGGCATCCGCTCCGAGATCGGCGAGAACGTGGAGATCCTCGCTGATGCCTACCTCGGCGACGGGGTGCGCCTCGGCGACGATGTCTTCGTGGGCCTCAACACCAGCATCGAGTGTGGCAGCCTCATCGGCGCCCGCACCCGCATCGGCGACGACGTCGACATCGGCGGCAACGTCGTCTTCGGAGACGACTCCAAGGTGCTGCCCCGTGCGGTCGTGGGCAGCAACGGCCGATACGGCGCTGAGACCTGGGTCGAGTTCGACGCCATGCTCGCCCGCAACGCCTGGGCTGGCGATCGTGCCTACTTTGGCGCAGGCGCACGGCTGGGCGATTACAACCGGGTCGGTGACGACTTCTTCCTCGGCGATCGGGCTGAGCTGCGTTATGGCGCCTCCGCCGGCAACAACGTCAGCATCGGCGCCGACAGCCTCGTCAAGGGCACCATTGGCCATGACGTCACCATCGGCGAGTCCGCCAACATCGCCAGCCGCACCGTCATCGGTGACGGCAGCACCCTGGGCCGCAACATCGACCTGGGCCATCGCGCCACGATCGGTGCCGGCAGCACTGTGGGCTCTGGCAGCACCTTCGGGGAGCGCAGCGCCCTCGGTGCCGACAGCGAGGTGGGTGTGCGGACCGAGGTGGGCTACCTCGCCACCATCGGTGAGAACGCCGACATCGGTAACGACAACACCTTCGCCAAGCAGGTCGAGGTCGGTGATGACGCCACGATCGGTGAGGCTGGCATGTTCCACCGGCGGGCCACCATCGGTGACGGTGTGCGCTTCGGCAACCGCGTCGAGGTGATGCGCGAGGCCTTCGTCGGCGACGAGGTACGCCTCACAAACGATGTGGAGATCGGGAGCCGAGCGGCTGTTGGTGGCTGCAACACGCTCAACATGAACGTGCCTGCACACGCCAACGTCAACAACATCTGCCCCTGATGCTCGAACACACTGAGCCTCAGGTCCACTGAGCCACAGTGTCCCTGAGCTACAGTGTCCCTGAGCCACAGTGCCCCCCTTGCCAACGGCCTGTCGATCAGACTCAATCATCGCATGTCCGCGATGATGAACAGGCCGATCAGATGACCACCCTCCGACAGCCCCAGCTCATCGCCGAAGCGAGCGACATGGAGACATCCACCGCCCGCCTCGACGAGCTCGCCTCAGAGCAGTTTCTCGCCGTCAAACGCCGCGTGGCGAGTCACCCCAATGCCTCTGCGGAGGCGTTGGTGGCGGTGTTCAACGCCGCACCGGACGAGGTGCTACAAAACCCCGCCTGGATGCTGCACCTCATCGCTGATCCGAGCCTCTATGATCAGCTCAAAGCCGAAGATCTGGTGAAGATCGCCAACTGGCATCGTTGCCCGGCCACCTTCGTACGGTGGGCCTGTCGCAGAGGCGACGATGTCGTGCTCTGGCGCTTGGTGCTCAACCCGCACCTCGATGGCGAGCAGCGGGCCCGAGCTGCGTGTCATTTGTCTGATGAGCAAGGTGACACCCTCGGCGAGATCCATCTCTCTGGCTTGGTCCCTGTTGCTCTGAGCTGGCTCTGGCGTCTGGTGAAGGAGACCGAGCCCGCGCCGACCGCTGACGACCTCAAAGCGTTGATCGCGTGGGGTCCGTTGGGCATTCGCCGCGTGCTCGCGTGGTCCGAGACGCCCTCGTCGGTGCTCGAGGTGCTCGCACATCACCCGTTGGAGTCGATCCGCCTGCAGGTGGTGGCGCATGCACAGGCAGACGAGCCGGTGCTCACCGCCCTCGCCTCGGACACTCTAGATTCTGTACGCAAAGCGGCAGGGAAGGCGTTGAAAGCGCTCAAGCCTGCGCGAAAGGGCCCGGTGAAGCCCAGGAAGCCTGCGCCGACGAAGAAGAAAACTGTGAGTCAGAGCGCGGAGAAGGGCCAGACCACTACGCCGATGTCCGAGGCGCCACCAGAAGACGAGGCCCCCGCTCCACGGCGTCGATCCTTCGGTCTGCTCAGCCCTCGCCGGAGTCGGTCAGACGACTGATCGCAGAGCACGATGAGCGCCTCGGCTCACTCTTCTTCAGGGGTGTCGCTGAAGCTGTAGAAGTAGCCGTCGCGGGTGCCCACGACGATGCGGCCCTTCCAGATGGCGGGGGTGCTCTCCACACAAGCACCCGAAGGCACCTTGCCCTCGCCGATGAGGCTCGGCGTCGTGGGATCGAAGACGTCGTAGATGCGCAGCTTGCCGTTGCAGGTCCCCACCACGAGGCGACCGTCCACCACCGCCGGTGACGACCAGGCGTGCCAGCCCACGGTGTCCTTCCAGAGGGTGTCGCCGGTCATCTGATCGAGGGCCAGCAACTGACCATCGTGGGTGGGCACGTAGAGCACGCCCTCGCCGAGGGCCGGGGTGGCCCAGACGCCGCCCGTGCCATCGCTCGAGGTGGGCAGGTGCACCGACCACACGATGGGATCCCCCTCGGCGTAGGGGTTCAGTTTGATGATTTGGCCCACCTCGTCGGCGCGATCGAGGAACCGCTCTTTCTCCACAGAGACATAGAGCATGCCCTCTTCGTCGATGACGATGCTGGCGTCGACGTCGTCACCGGCCCAGAAGTCGAAGGCGATGGGGGCCTTGAGATCGGGCAAGGCCTCGCCTTCTTTGAGGGCCGAGATGTCGAGGCCCATCACGCGGCCACCGCTGTTGGCGAAGTAGACGCGGTTGTTGAAGATGGCCGCCGAGCTCTCGATGCTCACGGTGTTGTCGCCGATGTCGTCGATGAGCTGGCTGGTCCAGCCCTTCTGGGCGATGAGTGGCTCGGGGTTCACGGTGACCTTGCCGTCTTCACCGATGGCCCGGTTGAGCTTGTAGGCGAAGAACCAGCTGTTCTCGCCGCCCTCGAAGAGCACGTCGCCGACGATGGACGGGTTCCCGTCCCAGTCGTTGTTCCACATGATGGGACTGACGCTGTAGGCGTCGAGGTGCCACAGCTCTGTGGGCTCGTCGCGATCGAGGGCCACCACGCGGAGCTTGTTGTCCCTGGATCCGAAGTAGAGCAGGGGGAACCCGTCGGGGTCGAGGCTCACCGAGCCCTTGATGATGTCGCCGGTCTTGAACTTGGGCCGAGTGGCGAGGCCGGTGTCGGCGTCGACGAAGTGCACCGACTTGTCGTAGGCCCCGAAGATGATCTCGGTGACGCCATCGGGGCGCTCCCAGACCACGGGCTGGCCGGTCCAACCGGTGCCACACCACGTTTTGTCGCGACCACCGACGCGCGAGGTGCCGCACATGGCCTCGCTGGGATAGCGCCACTCCACCTCGGGGGCCGAAGGCACCGGGCCCTCGCCGTAGTACGTGTGGGTGGGGTTGCCCCGGAACTGCAGCAGCCCGGTGACGCCGTTGCCCCATGATTTGCCGATATACTCTGCCGGATCACGCCAGTCGTTCACCCCGTCGCCCTTGCCGCCGATCTCGTTCGACGCGCCAGGCACTGCGGCTTCACCGCCAGGTTGCTCGACAGGATCGGCAACGTCTTCTCCGCCACAGGCGGCGAGGGTCAGAGAGAGCAAGAGCAGTGGTGTGCGCTTCATGTGAGATCCTCTGATACGGGGTCGCCTGATTGAATTAGCAACAGTGATGCCAGCTTCGTACTCTTGACGAAACCCGAATTCACCACACTCTAGGTGTCTGATTGATGGTCTCCTGGAGACCTCAGACCACACGTCGATGGCCGATGGATCGGCCACTGGATGCACATGAGCAACCGACTCGTCACCATTGGATTCAGCCACTACTGCGAGAAGGCCCGCTGGGCTCTGGAGTGGGCGGGGGTGCCCTTCACCGAGGAGCCCCACTGCCCGTTGATGCAGCGCCGAGCGGCTCGAAAGGCAGGTGGCAAGGGCACGGTGCCCGCTCTGATCACCGCAGGCGAGGCCTTTGGTGAATCCGCAGACATCGTGCGCTATGCCGACCAGCAGGCGCCGGAAGATCGCCGCCTCTACACCGGAGAGCCCGAGTTCGATGAAGAGATCGACCGCTGGATGGCCACCCTCGATGAGCCTTTCGGCGTGGACACCCGACGCATCGTCTATGCCCACATGGGGGGCAAGGCGCATCGCAAGACTCTGGTTGGCCTCGCCACCCGGGGCGTGCCCGCCTTCGAGCGCGCTGTGTTCCCGTGGACGGCGGGCGTGGGCATGCGCTACGTGCGTCGCTACTACGACATCACCGAGGCCACGGTAGAATTGTCGTACCAACGGGTCGACGAGATCTTCGATCGGGTAGAAGAGCGCTTGGAGCTCGGCGATTTTCTGGTGGGTGATCACTTCACCGCCGCTGATCTGACCTTTGCGGCCCTCGGCGCGCCGGCGGTGCTCCCAGAGCAATATGGCGTACCGCTCCCACCTCCGTCGGAGATTCCGGAAGCCTATATGGCCTGGGTAGAGCGCAGCCGCGCTCGGCCAGCAGGGCAGTTCATCCTCGATGTGTATCGGGAGTTCCGGAAGGGATGAGCGCGGCTCAGGCGTTCTCGGTGCCTGCCACGGCCAAAGTGATCAGCTCATCTCGAGCGGGGCCCACCGAGATGTACTTGATGGGCACCCCGGCGAGGGCCTCGAGGCGCCGCAGATAGTTCTGAGCCGCCTCGGGCAGCTCGGCCCAGGTGCGGGCATCGCGGGTGGGGGTCTTCCAACCGGGGAGCGTCTCGTAGACGGGGGTGACCTCTTCATACACTGGGGTGTCGGGCACGTAGTCGAGGGTGACACCATTGTGCATATAGCCCACACACACCTTGATCTCATCGAAGCCGTCGAGCACGTCGAGCTTGGTCAGAGCCAGCGCCGTGAAGCCATTGAGCCAGGCAGAATGCTGCACCGACACGGCATCGAACCAGCCACAGCGCCTGGGGCGTCCGGTGGTGGCGCCGAACTCGTCGCCCACCGTGCGCAGCTGCTCGCCATCGGCGTCGAACAGCTCGCAAGGGAACGGGCCAGCGCCCACTGACGTGCTGTAGGCCTTCACCACCCCGACGACCTCGTCGATGGCCGTGGGCGGCATGCCGGCGCCGGCGCAGGCAGCGCCCACCATGGGGTTGGAGCTGGTGACGTAGGGGTAGGTGCCCCAATCGAGATCCCGCATCACCCCGAGCTGGCCTTCGAGCAACACCTGCTGACCTCCGCGGACCGCCTGCTGTACGAGAGGCAGGGTATCGACGATGCGGTGCCCGATCTGCTCGGCCCAGCCCATGGCCTGGGTATAGAGCGCGTCGAAGTCGAGGGGCGGCTCGCCGAAGAAGGCCATGTGCCGGTTCTTCAGCTCTACGAGGGCGCTGAGCCGCGGGCGGAAGTGCTCAGGGTGCTTGAGATCGCCGAGGCGCACACCGTGGCGGGCGGCTTTGTCGGCGTAGGCGGGCCCGATGCCCCGCTTGGTGGTGCCGATGGCCTTGCCGCTTCGGGCGGCCTCTTGAAGGCCATCGAGCTGACGGTGAAATGGGAACACGATGTGCGCCCGGGCTTCGAGGAGCAGGTTGCCTGTGTCGACCCCCGCCTCTTCGATGATCCGGAGCTCTTCGAGCAGGTTCTCGGGGTTGACCACAGTGCCCGCGCCCACGATGCACTGCGTGTTGGGGTTGAAGATGCCCGAGGGCACCATGTGCAAGAAGAACTTTCCGTAATCATTGACCACTGTGTGGCCCGCGTTGTCGCCCCCCTGAAACCGAATGACCAGATCAGCTCGCTGGGCGAGGTAATCCACCACCCGCCCTTTGCCTTCGTCGCCCCACTGGGCGCCGACCACCGCACAGACCGCCATCACGCTCTCCTTTGGTTAGATCGTGGCGTGCCTTCGAGTTGAGCGCTTGTCAGCAGCTCGCGCTGTAGCGCACACCGCGTTCGAACAGGGTCAATCCCAGGCCCCCGAGGGCCCCGTGGGGGGCTTGCTCGGGGCGGATATGATCTTCAGGGTGGGGCATCAAACCCAGCACTGTGCCCTGGGGGTTGCAGATGCCAGCGACATCGCCCACCGATCCGTTGGGGTTCGCGGGATAGCCCGCAGGGCCCGCGTTGTTCACGTCGACGTAGCGCAAGGCCACCTGGCCCCCGGCTTCGAGGGCGGCGAAGGTGTCCTCGCTCTCGGTGAGGAACCGCCCCTCGCCATGGGCGACCGGGCAGAAGATGGGCTCGGTGAGCCCCTCGGTGAACACGCATGGGCTGTTGACCTCGGGGGCCAGGTGCACCCACCGGCACTCGAAGTGACCACCAAGGTTGCGGGTGAGGGTGGTGGTCCGTGGACCGATGCCCGGAGTGGCGCCGGATACGCCGGGCAGAAGTCCGGCCTTCACCAGGGTCTGGAACCCGTTGCAGATGCCGATGATGGGGCGCCCGCTGGCGACGAAGCCCTGCAGCGCCTCAGCGAGGCCGTGGCGGAGCATGGTGGCCCACAAAGCACCGGCGCCGAGGTCATCGCCGTAGGAGAAGCCCCCAGGCAGCACCAGCATGCGGTAGTCATCGAGGCGCCGTTCACCCGCCCTTAACTGGTTCACGTGCACGATCTCCGGGGCGCCGCCGGCGAGCTCACAGGCCCAGGCGACGTCGCGATCACGGTTGGTGCCGTTGGCGTGCAGGATGATGATCGGGGGGGTGTTCGCGGACGCAGGCATGTCGGGTGCTCCCGAGGTGGGTGGTCCGGCGTCGGAAGGTAGGTGCCCTGGTCTGAAAAGGCAAGTGAAGCGTGGCCTGTCTCTTCAGCCCCTGACCTGGTCGACGTGGCGTTTCACCGTGCGTCGATCGAGGCCCACTCGCCGAGCCGCTTCGACATAATTGCCTGTTTGGTCATACACATGGGCCACATAGCGCCCTACGACTTCTTCTGCGGTGAGGCTGCCTCTCTGCATCTCCCGGTGCAGCGGCCCCAGCGGGCCCGTGTCCGGACGCACACCTTCTGCCTGAGGCGTATAAGACCCGCGGATCGCAACATTGCGCACACACTGCTCGAGCTCGCGCACGTTGCCGGGCCAGGGGTAGTCCGCGGGCATCTGGGTGTTGATCCACCGCAGTACCTCTTCTGCGAGGCCGTCCACCACCTCGGTGTCGCCCTGGCCGAAGCCACCGTCACGCTCGAAGGCTGCGCCCTGTCGGGGCCCCGCCACCTTGCCGGCGAGGTGCCAGACCAGGGTCTCGACGTCACCCGGTGCGTCGTCGAGCTGTGTGCGCAGGCTCGGCGTGGTGACGAGATCGGCGCACAGTCGATAGTAGAGGTCCTGCCTGAAGTGGCCTTCGGCAATGCCGGCCATGAGATCGCGGTGGGTGGCAGAGACGATCTTGCCGTGAAACGGCTTGTGATCGGTGTCACCGATGCGCTGGAAGGTGCGGCTTTGCAGCACCCGCAGGAGCTTCACCTGAATCGCCGGGTCGAGCTCGCCGATCTCGTCGAGGAACACGGTGCCGTAGGGTTTGCAGACCTCGAGCCAGCCCGCTCGATCGCCCAGGGCACCGGTGAACGCGCCGCGCTTGTGACCGAACAGCTCCGACTCGATGAGCGTGGGTGACATGGCCGAGAGGTTGAGCGGGTGAAACGCCCCTGATGGATCATCGTTGAAGCGCGCGCTCTCACCATCGAAGGGGATGTACCTCGAAAGCCCGATGGCCCGGGCCACGAGCTCCTTGCCGGTGCCCGAGGGGCCGAGGATCAAGGTGGTAAAGTCCGACATCCGCTGATATAGCGCCCGCTGGTACCGCCGCATGTCATGGGTAAAGACTGACTGCCACACTGAGGCCCGTAGCCGCCCCGCCGGGGCCGAGGTGCCGATGATGGCAGTGTAGATGTGGTTGAAGGCCCGTCGAATCTGGAACATGGCGGCGAAGCAGTGGGCCGGATCGGCCTGGGCGGCCACGAGCACCGGAGGCCCGGGCAGATCGGTGAGCCGCCGATGGTCCCGAGCGTAGGCGCTGTAGAAGCTGACCTTCTGGTTGAGCTTGTTGCTGTCGATGAGCCGCACGAGATCGTCGTCGAACCGGTTGTAGAGCATGTAGAGGGCGAGATCGCCATACAGCCGCCGCTCCCCGGCGCTGGCGGCCTCGGGCTGATCGACGAGCCGCTGCCGCACCCGCTCGATCCACGCTTCAAGGGGCGGGTTCAAGTTGATGACGTTGGGGTTGGGGGCGCCTGGGGTGAGCCCGGACCAGACCGGGCCGCGATCGACGAAGGCTGATCCGAGGGCTTTGCGCTCGGCGGCGAGCCGCTCGGGGGTGAAGGGGTTGCAGTAGGCCAGGGTGGATACGGCCTCGGCGAAGCGGCGCTCGTCGGCGGTGAGGATGCCCATGGGTGATGCTCCTGTTTGGGGGGTTGTACCTCAAATGGGCGGGATTTGGTGAGGACCTTTTAGAGAGAGTTTTCGGGCACGGGCACGGGCACGGGCACGGGCACGAGTCGAATATCCCTGGGCTTTTTGATGTGTGTTGTGGTGCGGGAAAGGGGGATGGAAAGGCGCCTTACAACGCTTTTCCGGCACAGATGGTGTGGTGGACTCAAAGTTGATGTTGAAGAGGCTCATTTGTGGAAGGAAGGTGAGGTTTGATATCAATGATATCGCTTGACGGGAAGGAGGCCAAGGTGGCCCAACTGATCGTGCGTAATTTGGAAGATACACTGGTACGTGAGCTCAAAATGCGGGCTGCGGCGAATGGACGATCTGCTGAAGAAGAGCACCGCGAAATTTTGCGGATGGTCCTCGCGCCCAAACCTGCGTTGTCGTTCAAAGAGGCGCTGCTGCTCATGCCCGATGTGGGTGAGGATGCCGATTTCGAGCGGCAGGACGATCTGGGCCGTGACGTCGATCTGTGAGTTACTTGATCGACACGAACGTGATCTCAGAGCTGAGGAAAGGTGAGCGTGCTGATCAGAACGTTGTGCGTTGGTATGCCACTGTCCTTGATGATGAGATCTATCTGAGTGTGATGGTGCTCGGGGAGTTGCGACGAGGCATCGAAAGCATACGTCGACGAGACCCTCGCACTGCGGTTGTTTTAGACAATTGGTTGAACTTGATCTCTACACAATACGAGAGCCGGATCCTTCACATCACACCATCTGTCGTGGATGTTTGGGGCCAACTCAACGTGCCTGACCGGCTGCCTGTGATTGATGGGCTGATTGCCGCGACAGCCCATACACATCACTTGATTGTGGTGACGCGGAACACCAAGGACATCGCTCGTGCAGGCGTCCGTGTGCTCAATCCATTTGTAATGACTTGAAGGGTGAAGTCAGGGGGCGTCTTCAGCGCCCCACCGCGGCACCGAGTAGTTCCCAGCAGGCTCTCGTCGTGGTGCGGAAGCCGAAGCCGTTGGGGATGAGCGTCGCAGGTTGAATCGGCGGCAGGCTGCCTCGGATGTCCGCAGGGATGGGCACGAGGGTGATCTGATTGCGCTGGGCTTGCTTCATCGCCCGGCGTAGATGCCATGCGCTGGTGATCAGCCCCACTCGGGTCCAGCCCTCGGCTCGCATGCGTTTGGCCAATTCGGCGATTTCTTCTTTGGTGTTCCGTGCCCGGGCGAGATCGAGGATGTCCGCGTCGGGTATCCCGATGTCTCGCCAGATCGTGCGTGTCTCCTTCATCAAGCTGCGCTCGCCACCTGTTTCGAGGCCGGCGACAGAGACACCGGAGGTGATCAGCTTTCGGGTTTGACCCCTCAGGTAGACCCGAGCGCCTCTGAGCAGCCGATCACCGGTTGGGCCGAGCTGAGGCTCGCCCCAAGGGGTGCGGTTGGTGCCTCCGCCGAGCACCAGCACTGCATCGAGGGGATCTTCGTCGCTGAGCATGCTGATGTCGTAGTAGTCGACTTCGAGCCAGTTCATCAACGCCGCGCCCACGTAGTTGTTTCCGGTGAGGCTGTAGGCCACCCAAAGAGCCACGAGCCATTGACCGTGTCGTCGGGCGCCCTTGCGGAGGGTTTGCACGGCGAGGGCAAGCAGGGCCATCCAGAGCAGCCCGCTGGGCATGGCGAGCTGGCCGAGCCATTTGCTGGCGACGAAGCCGCTCGGCGAGCTGACGAGGGAGAGCCCGGCGAGGGTAGGGGGTATGAGCCACAGAGCACGGTGACCACGTTTCCTGGCGCGGAGATCCGCAATGAGCAGTGGGGTGAGGAGCGCACAGAGAAACAGGAGGGTGCTGAAGATCATGGATCGAGGTTACATCGATCTGTCAGGTGAGCCACCTTCCACTGCCTGAGAAACATTGGGCGACATCAATGTGTACCCCACTGACGCTCAGGCTGCGGTTGTGAGGGTCTTTGCCATAACTCATGTGACCAATGCGCGGGTCTCTTCTGGCTCCTCTTCCTCGGGGAGCGGCACCTTCTCCGCCAGTCGCTGCAGCACATTGCGCACTGCCCCGAGCGTGTCTCGCAGCTCTTCCTCTGTGTATTGATAGTGCAGCTTGAAGTCCGCCGGCGCAGTAAAGCCGCTGCGTGGATCGGACACGAGCGCCAGAATCTCTGCCACTGGCAGCGGGGTCTGGGCGTGGAACGTGAACACCACGGCGCCCTTGCCTTGGCGGTCGACGCTGGTGATGGCGAGGTACTTCGCCAGCGTGCTGATGCGCATCAGCTCGACGAGGTTCTCTGCGGGGCCTGGCAGCGGGCCGAAGCGATCGGTCATCTCGTCTGCTGCCGAGAGCACATCCTCTTCGTCATTGCAGTTCGAGAGGCGCTTGTAGAACACCAGCCGCAGGTGCGTGTCGGGGATGTAGTCCTCGGTGAGGCGGGCATTTACGTCGAGGTTAAGATCGGGCTCGATCTCGAGCTTCGGCGGCTCGCCTCTCAGCTTGCGCACCGCCTCGTCGAGCAGCTGGGCGTAGAGATCGAGGCCCACGGCGGCGATTTGACCCTTCTGCTTCGTGCCCAGCAGCTCGCCGGCACCTCGCAGCTCGAGATCGTGGCTCGCCACCTGGAACCCCGAGCCCAGCTCGGTGAACTTCTGAATGACCGCCAGGCGCTTGCGGGCGTCCCCGGCGAGGGCGGCCTCGCTGGGCACCAGCAGGTAGCAGTAACCGCGCTCCCGGCCACGGCCCACGCGACCCCGCAGCTGGTAGAGCTGGGCCAGACCGAAGTGATCCGCATGATCGACGAGCATGGTGTTGGCGTTGCTGATGTCGATGCCGCTCTCGATGATCGTCGTGCTCAGCAGCACGTTGTATCGACCTTCGGTGAAGTCGAGCATCACCTCTTCGAGGCGGCCGGGATCCATCTGGCCATGGCCCACGACGATGCGGGCCTCGGGCACCAGTGACTGCAGCCACGCCTTGCGGGCCTCGATGGAATGCACCCGGTTGTGCACGAAGAACACTTGCCCGCCGCGGCCGAGCTCTCGCAGGACCGCGTCGCGGACCACCTGATCGGTGGCCCGACACACGAAGGTGCGCACCGAGAGGCGATCTGCCGGGGGCGTGGTGATCACGCTCATGTCCCGGATGCCGCTCATCGACAGTTGCAGCGTCCGGGGGATCGGGGTGGCGGTCATGCTGAGCACGTCGAGGTTGGCCCGCAGCTCTTTGAGGCGCTCCTTGTCTTTCACCCCGAAGCGGTGCTCCTCGTCGAGAATCAGCAGCCCGATCGACTTGAACTTCACGTCTTTGCTGAGCACACGGTGGGTGCCCACGACGACGTCGACCTTGCCCAGCTTGATGTCGGCGATGATCTCCCGCTGGGTCTTCGCGGTGACCAGACGGCTGAGCAGCTCCACGCGGATCGGATACTGGGCGAAGCGGGCCTTGAGGGTCTTGTAGTGCTGCAGGGCCAGCACCGTGGTGGGCACCAGCAGCGCCACCTGACGGGCGTCGAGGACCGCCTTCATCGCTGCCCGAATGGCCACCTCGGTCTTGCCGAAGCCCACGTCGCCGCAGAGCAGGCGATCCATGGGGCGCTCTGACTGCATGTCGGCGAGCACTTCATCGATGGCCCGGGCCTGATCGACAGTCTCCTGGAATGGGAAGGTGGCCTCGAAGCTGCGGTAGTAGTCGTCGGGGGCGCTGTGGGCGAAGCCCCTGGCCATCTCCCGGCGGGCGTAGAGATCGAGCAGGGCGTAGGCGTCTTCTTCGGCGGTCTTCTGGGCCTTGGCCCTGACCTTCTGCCAGGCCGTGCCTCCGAGCTTGTCGATGCGGGGGTTGCCACCCGACGGGCCTACGTATTTCTGTACTCGGCCGAGCTTGTGCACGGGCAGGTACAGCTTGTCCTTGCCGGCGAACTGCAGCACGAGGAAGTCGGCCTCGTGGGCCCCCACCTGCAGCTTGGTGAGGCCGAGGTAGCGGCCTACGCCGTGATCGGCGTGCACCACGTGCTCGCCCTCTTCGAGCTCTCTGAAGCTCTGCACGAAGGGGTTATCGGTCTCCACCCGGGCGGCGCGGCGTTTCGGGGCCTTGCGGCCGAAGATCTCCTCGTCGGTGATCAGGGCGAAGCCGTGGGTGAGCAGCCGGAACCCGCCGCCCACGTCACCCTGCACCAACACCGCGCCACGCTCTTTGCCACTCGTCGGCGGCCGCAGGTAGGCGCGAGGGGCCTCTTCGCCCCGGCTCACCTGTACGCCGTAGCCCTTGAGCAGGCGCTCGAGGCGGTCGAGCTGGGTCTGCTGACGACAGGCGATGACCACCCGGGCGCCACCGCCGAGGCCTTCGTCGTCGCCCTCGGTCCAGAGACGCACCGCCTCGGCGAGGGGGCGCAGGGGCTCGCGATCACCCGTGGCCTGTGACAGGGCGTGGCTGATGTCGGTGTTCCCCGGCACCTCGAAGCGCAGAGCGTCGTCAGGGCCTTCTACGGCACCGAGCTCATCGACGACCTGCACCGTGTGGGCCCGCACTGTGGCTCGCTTGCTCAGCTCGGCGAGGACCTCTGCCGGCGAGAGGGCGTGGGACTCCGGTGGCATCACTGCCCGGGGCTCCTCGATGGAGGCTTCGTACTCCGCGGTGTGGCTCTCTCGCAGCCAGCGCAGCTTCTCGCCGATGGCCATGGGGTCGAGGAGCAGGAACACCGGATCTTCGGGCAGATAATCGAAGAGGGTGCCCAGCTTTTCGTAGAAAGCCGGCCGGAAACCCTCGATGCCCATGAAGGGGATCCCGTTGGCGAGATCGTCGAGGACCGATTTGAGCTTGCGGGTGGGCAGCTCCGCCACCTCGGCGGCCTGCAAGATGCCTTTGCGGGCCCTGCTGCGGTAGGGCTCGATGAGCAGCTCCTCGCGGACCGGCGGCACGATGAGGGTGTCGTAGTCCGCCTCGGGCACACCGTCGACGAGGCGGGTGCGCTGAGTGGAGGGGCTGAAGGGGCGCAGGCTGTCCACCTCGTCCCCCCACAGCTCCACCCGTACGGGCTGAGGCAGGTGGGGCGGGTAGATGTCCAGGATCCCACCGCGAATCGCGAAGGTGCCCGGGTCCTCCACGGTGCTCACGGCGTGATAGCCGCCGTCGGCGAGGGCCCGCAGGCAGGCGTCGCGGTCGAGATCTTCTCCCCGCACGATGATGTAGCTGAGATCGAGGAGCAGATCCTTGGGCACCGTGCGCCGGGCCAGGGTGTGGGCCGGCACGATGGTGAAGCCATTGCCGGTGCCCCAGGCCATCTGGGCGAGCTGGCTGAGCAGCTCCATCACCGCGCCGCGATCAGGGCTGAGATCGCTGTAGGGGCTCGCCTCGATGACCGGCAGGTTGATCACGTGGCTGCTGGCCTCGGGATCGTCACCCTGCCCCGAGAAGAAGGCCAGATCGCCCGCCACCCGTCGCGCGTCGGCGCCGTCGGGGGTGATCAGCACAAAGGGGCGATCGAGGGCGGCCTTGAGCCGTACGGCCACATAGGCCGCCAGCTCGGTGTCCACGCCGGTGAGGTCGATGAGTCGTCGCCCGCTGCCGAGCGCCTCGAGCAGATCGTCGAGGGGGAAGCGTTCCGTTGCCGCCATGTCGCTTTACCGTAGGTCAGAAGAAATCAAGGTGGGCCCGCTGATCATCTGGCGCGCGCTCAGCGCGCGAACGCTCAGAGATCGGTGGTCGCCGAGAGACCGAAGACGTGATAGTGGCCGTCGAAGTCGCCGTTCCCTGCAGGGACCCACTGGGACTCGTCGGGCTGCTGAATGTCGATGATACCGGCCTCGCTGTTGTCGACGCTCCGGCTGAACATGTGCACATAGGCGTAGCCCACGTCCACAGTGACCGGGCCGATGACGTAGCCGGCGCCGATGTGGCCCGAGGCCAGATCGAGGCCGGGGAAGTCGAGGTGGGAGAACTCCTCCGGGCTGGCCCCGGTCTCGTAGCTGGCGCCGAGACGCACCGTGAGCTCGCCGGGCATCACCTGCCAGTCGCCGCCGAGGCGGAAGCTGTGAGAGTCCTGGTAGTTCCGCCTGTCGGTGAGGGAGGGCAGGGGCACGTCGGGGATGCTGCCGCCGTTGGCCAGGATCAGGTCCACCTGCTGGGCCTCGAACTCCACCTCGTACCCCTGGTGCACCGAGTTGGCCTCGAAGACGTAGTCGAACTCGATGTCGAAGATCTCTTCTTGAGTGCGATCGTCGCGGTGCACGTAGCGCACACCTGCCCGGACCACCGTGGGGTTGTCGAAGCTGAAGGTGATGTCGTTGTTCGGCGTGCCGTCGGCGTTCTCCGGCGTGAGCTCCCCAGCGTACGGGTAGCTACCGATGGTGGGCTCCCCGGTGCAGGCACCGTTGGCGTCGGGGTTGGGGCACTCGGCGAAGAGGCGCAGGCGGGCCTCGCCAGAGGCTTCGTGACGGAACCCGGGCCGCACGCTCAGGCCGAACTGCATGCTCGGCGTCGGGGCGTAGTGCACGCCGATGGTGGCCGTGGGGGCGAACCAGTCTTCGAACTCGAGCTCCACCTCAGAGGGCGCCACGCCCCCAGCGCCCTTGCGGATCGTGGCGAAGACCATGGAGTTCTGCAGGCTCACGCCCACGGAGAGCTCTTTGATGGGCCGCCAGGCCGCCGAGAGGGTGGGGAACATCTGCAGCAGCTCGGTCTCCATGACCAGCCCATTGGGGAACAGCGTGGCGTCGCGGTTCCCTGCGAGATCGTCGCTGACGTCGGCGCCGGTGCGGGTGTTGGTGGCGCCCTTCACCGTCCACTGGTTCGGGAACCGGTGGTTGCCGTGGGCCGCGGGGCCGTAGATGCCGAAGCCGAAGCCCCAGTCTGGGAGCTCTTCGAAGCCGAACTGGCCGGCGATGAAGGGGGCGATGAAGGCCGGGGCGTTCTGCTCTGCGGTCTCGAACTCGATGCGGGTTCGAGGCACCACGTCTTCCGTGGCCGCCGGCGTGAACCGGTGGGTCAGGTCGACGATGTTCGCTGAGACTGTGAGCCGGAGCCCGGGGCCCTGCAGCGCGAGGCCCGCAGGGTTGTAGTAGATGGCCGTGGGGTCATCTGCCTTGGCGGTGAAGGCACCGGCCCGTCCGAGTGCCCGAGCGCCATTGTCGGGGTACTCGGTGTTGAAGCCATTGGCCCAAACCGGGCTGGCCATCGTGAGAGTCATGGCCACGGTGACCCACGAGGGTCGAGGGGTGAGCACACGGAGTGAAGCGGGGTATCGCATCAATGCCTCCAGAAAAAACGGGCAGATCGAGCGGCCGGCCTGTGAGGTGGGGTGGGCGGAGCCGAGCGGACGATATTCGGGCCGCCGTTTCGCATCAAGCTGATCCCGCCTTTGGTCGATTGAAGCACTCAGGGCTGACCTTATGCTGTCCGGGGCGCTGGGTATGACGAAGATGTGGCACACGATGATCGAAGAACCACCAAAGAAATCTACAGCCATGGCGAGAGGCAACAGCGCGCTGCACGGTTGGGCCGTGGCGGTTGCACTGTGTTCGATCACACTCTGTGCGGGTTGTAGCAGCCCTGACTCTTCGGGCAACACACCGCCGGTGGCCAACGCCGGTGCAGACATCACCACCGCCCTCTCCGAGGACGGCGCTTCGGTGATGCTCGACGGGGCCCAGAGCTACGATCCAGATGGAGACGACATCCTCTTCAACTGGTCCCTCATCGAGGGCCCGACCCAGCCAGACTGGTCTTTCGAGGATCGAGGGCTCGACTACTTCGAAGTGGTCTTGCGCCGACCAGGGCTCTACGTCTTCGAGCTTCAGGTAGAAGACGCTTCAGGGGTGATGGCGAGCGATCTGGTGAACGTGCAGGTGTCACCCTCTCTCGATGCTGGCCCGCCTGATGCTGAGGTGCCCGATGCCGAGGTGCCCGATGTCGAGGTGCCCGATGTCGAGGTGCCCGACATGGAGCCCGAGGACATGGGGTTGCCCGATGACATGGGCCCCGACGCAGCGCCGACGAACCAGGCGCCACAGGCTGTGGCAGAAGCCGAGCCCCAGCGGCTTGCTGTGGGTCAGACCGTGGCCCTCTCCGCCCTCGGGTCGACCGATGATGGCCTTGGCGGTGAGCTGAGCCACCGCTGGCGTTTGATCTCCGCGCCCTTCGGCGTACAGGCCCAGTTCGATGATCCCGGTGATGTGGCCGAGACCTCCTTCTCGCCTCTGGCCCCTGGCCGGTACACCTTCGAAGTGCAGGTGGCCGACGCAGACTTCGAAGATCGAACCACCGTTTCGTTCTACGTCACCGGCGCTTCGGCCTACGCGCTGGTCCCCGAGACCCGCTCTGTGTGGCCTGTAGACGCCAGCACCGGCTTGACGACTAACCCCCCTGTGCAGTGGGGCGGTGGTGGTGAGCCTCTTATGCTCGCAGCCCGAGCGGGTGTGCTCTACGTCATCACTGCGCCCACCGAGGTGAGCCCCGGCACGCTCCTGGTCCTCGCACCCGGGCGGCCCGAGGTGCGCCGGGCATTGCCCCGCAACGCCATCGTCACCGGGCTGTACCCCACGGTGACCGGGGTGTGGATCGTGCTGTCGAACAGCCCCCTCATGTGGTTCACCGATCCACTGGGCAGCTTGAGCTTGCAGCCCGTGGCCGTGCCGGAGAACTACCCCAACGGTGGCGGCTTCGCTGCTGAAGGCAACGGCGCCTGGATGTCATCCACCTTCTCCGATGCCGCAGTGCTCCGCCTCGACGCCATCACCCGCAGCTTCGAGACCGTCGCCGTCGATACGGCGAACCGATGCAACCCTCGAGATCTGGCCGTAGACGACACCTGGCTCTACCTGGCCTGTCGCAATCAGGGGGCCGTGGCACGTGTGCCTCGGGATTTCGAAGGCGCCCTGGAGTGGTCCAGCGCCATCACCGCGGGCAACCTCGGTCAGCGGGCAGAGCAGATGGTCCTCGTCGACGACGTGGTGGTGGTCCGCCACAACAATGGCGATCGCCTCAGTTTGATCCCCATCGAGCGTTTCGACCTTCCGGAAGATGATCCCGAGCGGTTCCCCGGAGCGCTGCCTTCGGTGATGCTTTCGGGGACCCCCATCGACATCTTCACCGGTGATGGGCAAGCCCATGTGCTGGTGCGCCGACCTGATGGATCGACGGGGCTCGACGTCTTCGAGCCTGGGTCTCCAGAGACCCTTCGGGCCCTCAGCTTGACCCCCACTGGGGTGACCGATCTGGTCATAGATGCCGCCGAGGACCCGAATTTCGCCCTGGATCCCCTTTGATTTTGAATGGTTCTCATCAGAACGGCCCATCGATCGGGGATGTTGACACTCTCTTCGAGGCCCCGATAGGCTTCGAGCAACATCTCGAATTGCCTCTAAGGACGGCCAGCAAAGATGAACACTGGGCAGACCTCCCCCAATCGTAAGTCGCCTCACCGTTCAGGGCTGCCCAAGGCAGCCCCGCCTTACAAGCTCCTCGGCCTGTGTGCCGTGATGATCGCCGCCACGGCGGTGGGCTTCGTCGGGTGTGACGATGATGACTCTGAGCCCGCCGTCGATCCGGCCCCCGACATCGTCGTCACTGCTGATTTTCAGTGCACGCTCGGGGCCAACTACTTGCCGGTGACCACCCGGGAAGAGATCCAGACGGCCGAATTGATCACCACCTTCGTGACGGTAGAGGGCCGGGATCCGGCACAGCCGAATACGTTGATGACCGATGGCACGCCCATCGATCTCTTCGTGGCTGATGCCAACGGCGAGCAGGTCACTGCGGCGGGCTCCTTCGTATCGTCGCCATCGCCCATCGAGGCGGTGAGTGACGGGCTGACCCTGGTGACGGGTCGTACGACCGACGAGTTCTACTGCATCCAAGAGGGGGTCTTCTGGCTCTTCGCCAGCACGGACGAGTACGCAGGGCTCACGGAGCCTCTGCGCAGCCGCCGTGGTTTTCCCGTGCGGTGTGTGAGCCGGGCGGAGTGGCGTTGTCAGTGTGAGGATGACTGCTCAGAGGTCGACGTAGACGCCGGACCCGACGCCGCCCTCGACATGGGCGTCATCGATTCGGATGCGGGCGACATGATGCCCGATGCCGAGCTGCCCACCCTCACCCTCAACTATGACTCGCCTGCCGCCGACGAGCTCGAGATCGGCATTCGAGGCTCGTTCCGCGAAGGTCGGGGCGACAACGTGATCCTCACCTTCAAGGTGGCTGAGGGCGGCGCAGTGCCTACGAGCCCGGTCACGGTGGACTTCACCCTGGCGCCTGACTCCCCCAGTGACATTCAGCTGCAGCCGGCAACCGTAGTGGCCGACGCTGACGGGTTTGCTCGGGTGCGGGTGACCGCAGGGGTGACCCCTGGCGTCACTGCGGTGGTGGCCACGGCCACTCAGGGCGCCCAGAGCGAGACCCGGACCAGCCCCACCATCTCCATCCGCGGGGGCATCCCCAGCCATCGTGGGTTCACCTTCGTGTGCAACCAGTCGGTGATCCCCTCGTTCTTGCGCCGGGCGCCTGCCACCTGGCCCATGAGCCTCATTCCCGAGGCTGCCGAGTGCACCGTGCTGCTCTCGGACCGCCTCGGCGGCGTCATCGACGAGCCCACCCAGGTGTTCTACCTTTCTGAGGCGGGCAACGTGGAGCAGGCGGTGCCCACCGACAATCAGGGGCTCAGCGTAACCAAGTTCGGGGCCAGCGAGCCGCCGCCGGACGACTTCCTGAACCCGGGCATCTTCGATCCACAAGACGGCCTGGCCACGCTCGTGGCCATCACCCGAGGTGAAGAGGAGTTCACCGACAACAACGCCAATGGCGTGTACGATCCCGGCGAGCCCCTCGTGGATCTCCCGGAGCCCTTCGTCGACTCCAACGACAACGGCGTGCACGACTTCGGTGAGCTCTACCGGGACACCAACGGTGACGGCATGTGGAACCCCGCCAACATGCAGTGGGACAACAACATCGAGATCTGGCGCTCCACCAAGATTCTGCTCACGGGCGATCTCTCCCCTGTGACCAGTCGGGTCGACATTGATTGCGCCAACGGCCTGTGCAGCAACCGCGCCGAGTTCGACGCCAGCTGCCCACCCGGGCTCGACTACTACCTCAACGATCTGGGTCGCCTCGACTTCACGATGTACCCCCTGGACGACAACAGCAACTGTGTGCTCGGCAGCGTCGATGTAGAGAGCGATCTCAATGACTTGCGGATCGCACCGGGCATCATGGAGTCCTTCGACATCACCCCCGATGATTGCTTCCAGAATGGCCAGCCCGGCGGGAGCGCCTTCAACTTCTCTCTCATCGACGGCTCACAGAGAGAGCCGGGAGACGAGATCGAGGTCGGCGAAGTCAACATCACTCTGACCTACCGCCGCTCCACGGGTGAGCAGGTGACCGAGAACTACATCTACAGCGTCTGCCTCCCCTGACTTATTGCCCCGTAGGCCCTGGGGAGAGTAGTTTCCTCCCCGTGAGCACCACAAAGTCACCACCCCTCGACGGGCCCATCGGCATTTTCGACTCTGGTCTCGGCGGCCTGACGGTGGCCTCGGCCATTGCCGAGGTACGCCCCGGGCAGAGCCTGATCTACCTCGGAGACACGGCCCGTGTGCCGTATGGCAATCGCTCTCCCGCGACGGTGGTGCGGTATGCCCGAAACAATGTCGCCTTCTTGAAAGGTCACAAGGTGGGCCTGGTGGTGGTGGCCTGTAACACCGTCTCCGCCCAAGGGCTCGGTGGCCTGGTCGATGGTGATCCGACACCGGTGGTGGGGGTCATTCGTCCTGGCGCTCGGGCGGCGCTGCGAGCTTCCCGTGGCGGCGCCATCGCTGTCCTCGGCACTCGAGGTACGATTCGCTCTGATGCCTATCTGCACGCCATCCACGAGCTCGATCCGGGCCGTGAGGTGATTCAGCTGCCGTGCCCGCTCTTCGTGCCCCTCGTGGAAGAAGGCTGGGCAGATCACGAGGTGACCCGCGCTGTGGTCGACACATATCTGGCACCTCTAAAGGGCACCGCTGTCGACACCATCATCCTTGGGTGTACCCACTATCCTCTGCTCAAGGGGGTGCTCCGCGCTGTTGTGGACGACGTGCTCGGCTCAGAGGTGGCGCTGGTCGACTCTGCCACCGCTGTGGCCGAGGTGGTGAGTGAGCTCGTACGGCCCGGCGACGTGGCGCTGGGTGAGCGGCGTTTCTTCGTGACCGACGAGCCGAGCAGGACTGCAGAGCTGGGGGCGCGCTTCTGGGCGTTGTCGAATGTCGAGGCCCGAGCTGCCATCGACTTCGAACATGTCGACGTGGAAGACCAGGGGAGGCAACGATGATCCTCGGGGTCAATCAGGATGTGCGCTACAAAGGCAAGACCTATCACATCCAGACCGAAGACTCGGGGCCGGAGCCGCCGGTGATTCACACCCACATCTTCGTGGGCGGATCCATCGTCACCAGCCGTCGGATGGAATACGGCGAGGTGGTGGGGCATCCCGACATGGACGAGCAGGTCCGGTCGATGATGCGGGCCCAGCATCGAGAGGTGCACGACGCCCTGATCGCCGGCGAGCTCGACGACGTGCTCCGCAGCAAGGGGCCCAAGATCAGGGCAGACATCCCGCTGGCCCGTAATCGGGGCGGGAGCACACCTGCACCCAAGACCCCTGCACCTCAAAAATCACCTGTGGCGACCCCAGCGCCTGCAACCCCAGAGCCGTCGACCGCTGAGCCGTCGACCGCTGGGGCATCGACTCCAGAGCCATCGTCCTCTGGGCCCAAGCAGAGCCCGGCGCCCCAGGCCGACAAGACCGTCATCAACGTGCCCATCCCCGAAGAGGCTGCGCGTACGACGCTGATGCCGGCGCTCAATCTCGACGACATCGCCGCCAAGGCCCGTGCCGGGTTGCATCAGCGATTCGAAGAGGTGCTCTCCTCTGTGCTCGTCGACGCGCCTCCCGTGACACCCTCAGGGCCAGCTCGCGCCATGAACCAAGGGCCGTTGCCAAAGGCCCTCGACGCAGCCTCAGAGCATCAGAGTCCCCCAGAGTTCATCATCCCGATGCAAATCGGCGAGCCCATTGCCCCCATGATTCTGGTGTACCTCGCCGAGGACCTCGAAGATCTGTGAGCACCTCGGATCACGCTGACGGTTCGGCGCTCGACGAGTCGCCCCCCATCATCCAGATGTTCAACATCTCCATGAGCTATGGCGCAGATCACGTGGCCCTCTCGGAGGTGTCGCTGCACATCGATGCCGGCGACTTCGTGTGCTTGACCGGGCCCTCTGGCGCCGGGAAGACCACCCTGCTCAAGCTCCTGTTTTGCGCAGAGCTGCCCACCGAGGGTCACATCGTCATCGCCGGTCGCAACGTGCACCGCATACGGCGCGGCTCGGTGCCGTATCTGCGACGGAACATCGGTGTGGTCTTCCAGGACTTCAAGTTGCTCACCCGACGGTCGATCTACGAAAACGTCGCCTTCGCGGCGCGGGTGATCGGCACACCGCCCAAAGTGATCGAGCGCAAGACGGTGAGCATCCTTCGGCAGGTGGGCCTCGGCGACAAACTCAGCGCCAAGCCCACCCACCTCTCTGGGGGAGAGCAGCAGCGGGTGGCCATCGCCCGAGCCCTGGTGAACGAGCCTCCGATCCTGCTCGCCGACGAACCCACAGGGAACCTCGATCCACGCCTCACCCTCGACATCATGCGGCTGCTCACCGAGATCAACGCCCGAGGCACCACTGTGGTGGTGGCCACCCACGATCCGTTGTTGCTCAATCACTTTGGCAAGCGCCGGATTGCCCTCGACGCCGGGCGCCTGGTGGAGGACGAGCGGCTCGCTGCGGCCTCGGCGGATCTCACCGAGCACATGCCGGACACCGACGCCTTCTTCGCGAGCCTGAGGCGACCCGTCGAGGGGGTGAGCCCCTGATGGCCTGGGCGCCTTACCAGTGGGGCTATCACGTACAGACAGCTCTACGGTCGATCAAGGCCACGCCGGTGATGCAGGCGGTGGCTGTGAGCACCATCGCCGTGGCGTTGCTGGTCCTCGGTGGGTTCTTGCTGCTGCTCGTCAATGTCGAGCGCCTGTCGCGGGACTGGGGCCAGGAGATCAAGGTGATCGCCTTCCTCGCCGAGGATGCCTCCGAGCAACGACTCGAGGAGATCAGAGCGCAGGTGGAGCAGTGGCCGGAGGTTGCTGCCGTACAGGTGAAGACGCGCCACGCCGCCCTCGCTGACTTCAAAGAGAGTCTCGGGGCAGACAAAGGCGTTTTGGATGGTGTTGATCCCTCGGTGATGCCTGCATCGGTGGAGCTGTCTCTCGAGCCTGAGCACAGAGATGAGGCTGGGCTGGCCGAGATGGCCGCCCGCCTGAGCGGCATCGACAGCCTCGGTGAGGTCGAGCAGGTGGTGTACGGCCGCACGCTGCTCGAGCGGATCAAGGCCCTCAGGGAGCTGCTGCGGATGGGTGGCATCGTGGTGGCCGTCTTTGTGCTGTTCGCCGTGGCCTTCATCATTTCGAACACCATTCGTCTGGGCCTGTACGCCCGCAGGGACGAGCTTGAGATCATGCAGCTCGTCGGCGCCACAGAAGGCTTCATCCGGGCACCCTACTACCTCGAAGGGGTGCTCCAAGGGTTGCTGGGCGCAGCCACGGGGATCGTGCTTCTCTGGGCTGTGTTCATGATGCTCGCCCCTGGAGAGCAGGCCGTCGTGGATCTGCAGCTCGGGCGGATCAAGGTCTACTTTCTCGACCGCTGGCTCATCGCCGCCCTCTTCGCCGGCGGCGCAGCGCTCGGCGCCCTGGCCAGTCACGTCTCCGTAAACCGCTTCCTTCGTGCTCGGGAGCCCCTCGATTGAGGCGCTCGTCTCTCATAGAGGCGTGGGTGATCCTGACCATCGTGGTGTCGTGCCCCATGGGGTGGTCGTCGAGGGGCATCGCCGAGGCGCAGAGCCCGCAGCAACCCCTCGTCGACATGCGTCTCAAGGCCATGATGGCCCGCGAAGATCAGCTCGCCGATGCCATGGAGGCCCTCGATCGAGAGATCATCGACGCGTTGCAGGCGGGAGAAGCGCTGGAGAAGAAAGCGAGCACCGCAGAGGCGGCCCTCGTCGACGTCTCCGATCGGCTCACTGCGCTCAGCGCCCGGGTCACTGTGAAGCGGGCGCGGCTCAAGAGGCGTCTGAGGGCCCGTCATCAGGTGGGGCAGGCAGGCTTGCTCAAGGTGTTGCTCAGCGCCGAAGGTCCCACGGAGATCGTGCGTCGCCAGAGTCACTTGGAGCGTGTCGTGGCCCATGATCTGGCTCTGATGAGCAGCCTCTCTGCTGATGAGCGCGCCCTCGCCGAGGCTCAGCGGGAGCGGCAAGGGCGCCTCGACGAGCTTGCCGCTGTGGGCGAGGCCCGCCAGCAACATTCGCAAAGCCTCGAGGCCGCCCGCCGACTCAAGAGTCGTGCTGTGGACCGTATTCGCCGAGAGCGGCGGCTCATGCGACAGTTGGTGCGTCAACAGCAGAGGGCCCGCGCTCAGCTGCCCCGTGGTCTCATGAACACCCCCGGCCAGGTGGTGGGTGACGGCATGGCCGCCGAGGCCGGGCGACTGCTCTGGCCGGTGGTCGGCGAGGTGTCCCGTGGATTTGGACCCCAGGTGGATGCCACCCTGGGCACGCGCACCGTCTCCAAAGGCTGGGAGATCGTCGCCGCCGCACGTGCCCCCGTCCGTGCTGTTTATGCCGGGACTGTGGTCTATGCTGGGTGGTACAAAGGTTTCGGAAACCTGGTCATGCTCGATCATGGAGATCGTCACCACACGCTCTATGCCCACCTCGCCGTGGTGAACCAGGCGAAAGGGGCTCGGGTGGAACAAGGTGACATCATCGGGCATGTGGGTGACACAGCCTCACTGAGAGGGCCGATGCTCTACTTTGAAATCAGAGGCCATGGCGAGGCCCTCGACCCTGCTGCGTGGTTGCGGCCGATCGCAGGTGAGCCATGAGCCGTTCGGGGATCGCCACGGGCTTCGTGTGTGGTCTGCTGTGCGGCGGCCTCGCCGTAGGCGCCATCGCTGGAGACAGTCGAGACGATCGCTCCGAGGCGGCGTACGTGGGCATGGATCTGCTCCTCGACGTACGAGGACACATTCACAGCCACCATCTCTCGCTGCCCGAAGAGCAGGCGCTGTGGATGGGCGCCGCCGAGGGCATGATGCAGACCCTCGATCCGTACAGCGAGTTTCTCGATCCCGCGCGTTACACCGCCTTCAAGGCAGAGGCCGAAGGGCGATACGCGGGCATCGGCCTTGAGGTCAGGCTGCGGGGGGGTCGCCACCACATCGTCTCTGTTCTGCCTGGAGGGCCTGCCGCAGACTCGGGCCTGCAACAGGGCGACGTCATCACCCACCTCGGAGAGATCTCTGTCGAGGGCTGGAGCATCGACACGCTCATCGAAGAGATCAGAGGTCCTGTGGGCAGCGCAGTCACCCTCACCGTGCGTCGAGGAGAGAAAGCGCGTCAGCTCGAGCTCACCCGGGCGGAGATTGAGTTGCCCGCCGTAGAGGTGCACTGGCCCGACGAAGACATCCTCACCCTGCGACTCCGGGCGTTTCAGCGCGGCACCGCAGAGGCCGTCACCGACGCCGTGGAAGAGGCCCTCGAGAGCGAGCAGCCCCCCAAAGCGGTGATCCTCGATTTGCGCGGCAACCCCGGTGGCTTGCTCGAGGAGGCCGTCGCCGTGGCTGATGTGTGCCTCGACGAGGGGGCCGTGGTCATCACCCGGCGGCGAGGGGCTCAGCCCACCCAGCGCTCGGCAAAATCTGGGGGGGTGTTGAGCGCCATGCCCCTGGTGGTGATCGTCGACGAGGCCAGCGCCAGCGCCAGCGAGATCGTCGCCGGCGCGCTGCAAGATCACCGCCGCGCCGTCGTCATGGGCAAGAAGACCTTTGGCAAAGGCACGGTTCAGTCGATCTATCCTGTAGGCGAGGCCTCGGCGGCGAAGATCACCGTGGCCCGGTACCTGACCCCCAACGGGCGGCCGATCGATGGTGTGGGTGTCACCCCTGACGTCGAGGTCCCTGCATCTGGAGACGCGATCAAAGTGGCTGTGGAGCACCTGCGACAGCGCCGAGGAGGCAAGGGGTGAGCGCACGCTGGCCGATCGTCATCGCAGCGGTGTGCGGTGGTGCTCTGGTGATGGGTCTCCAGGCATGGCTGGGCCCGTTTTCTGAAGACGCCAGCACGGGCCAGGCCGGCGCCAGCGCCCCTGCTGTGCCCGTGACCCCACCCCCGCCCGATCCGGGGGATCCCAGCGCCGCCGTGCGGCTGGTGGAGGGGGTGCTTGAGGGGGCCCATGTCCCCAGCGGGTCGATCAGCAGGGGACTCTACCCGCTTCATGGCCCTGATCGGCCACAGAGCGCCACACTGCCCCTCGTGAGCTTCACGTGCCCTCAGAGTCCCCGGTGTGGCGTGATCCTCGACGAGTTGAGCCGACGCGCCCCTGCTGCGGGGCTCACCGTCACCGCGCCTCTCGGTGGCGATCGACCTGATCGACCCCGGTATCGAGCATTCTTCGACGGCGAGCGGCCCACCCTCGCCCTCAGAGCGTATCCACCAGGGCCTCGCCTCGCCGTGGTGCGTCTCGGCACAGCCGGCGGGCACGAACGGCACCCTCACGTGACCTTCGCCCTTCGTCCGGATCGCCCGGAGGGCCCCGAGCAGGCCCTCGACCTCATGGCCCGCGAGCGGGAGGTCTGGGTGGCGTTGCCCCCCGTGCCGCCCGAGGCCCACCTGACCGAAGGGCTCAGTACGTGGCTGTCACAGGGGGCCGCCGGGGTGATGCTGTCCGCTGATGTCGACATCGACATGGACGCTGCACCCTGGATCCGTTTCGCCCGGGCCCTCAAACGCGAGGGGGCGCCGTTTCTCGAAGAGCCGGGCGGCGCGGGCTTCGATTTGCGCACCTTGTCCATCCGAGGCAGGCGGTTCACCCACTTGCTCGATCCCGACGCTGACCTCGAAGGTCAGCTCAAGGCCATCGAGGCCTCCATGGTCCTCGACGGCGAGGTTGTCGTGGTCGTACCCGACGATGCACAGGCCTGGACCACCGTCTCTCAGTGGCTCTCAGGCCTCACTCGGGCGGGCACCCGCCTGTTCCGTCTGTCCGAAATGGTGCGCTGACCAGGGCGATCAACGTGCGATCTCACGCAGCTACGCCTTGGCAGATGGATGGGCGCTATGTTACAGCAAGTGCGTTGTAGTGAACCTGCTACCCGGAGAGCGGAGATCCCTCCATGTTGCGCCTCGTCATCGAGGACGATGAAGGCAAGACCACAGTCGTCCCCCTCATTCGTGACGAGATCACCATCGGTCGCAAAGAGGGCAACACCATCCGGCTGACCGAGCGGAACGTCTCGCGTCGTCACGCCCGTATCCTCAGAGCAGGTCCCGACGATCACAGCGTCATCGTCGAAGATCTCGAGAGCTACAACGGCATCCGTCTCAATGGTGATCGGGTCTCGGGCAAGTGCTCCATGCGCCCCGGCGATCTCATTCAGATCGGCGACTACGCCCTCGCCCTGCAGATGGACCGGCCCACCGGCAGCACGCCCAGCGTCGAGTCGGAAGCCACCCGCATCCAGGCCGTCGATGCCATCGCCGAGCTGCCCGACGACGAGCGCGGCAAGCTGGTCGTGGTGTCGAGCAACCTCGCAGGGCAGACCTACCCGCTCACGCGCCGTGAGGTCATCATCGGCCGCAGCGACGAGAACGACGTGGTCATCAACCACCGCTCGATCTCGCGCAACCACGCCAAGGTGGTGGTCCGTGACGGTGCCTTCACCATCATCGACCTGCGATCTGCCAATGGGGTGAAGGTCAACGGCGAAGAGTTCGGCACCGAGACCCTCGTCAACGGCGACATCATCGAGCTGGGCCACGTGAAGCTGCGCTTCGTCGCCCCAGGTCATGATTACGTCTTCTCCCCTGAAGACGTCGAAGACGTGGAGATCAGCGAGGGCGGTGGCATGGGCCGCACCCTGGCCTTCGCCATCTTGCTGGTGGTGGTGGCTCTGGGCGCCTTCTTCCTCGTACGTCATCTCACCGGTGGTGAGGGCGAGGTGGAGACAGGGCAGACCACTGAGGGCGAGGGTGAGAAGAAAGCCGGCGCCGAGGTGCCTGATCCCCTGAAGACCGCTGATCCCTCACAGGGCACCGTCAGCCTCGAAGAGCTGCTCTCCGAAGGCCGTGACCACATGAAAGAGGAGCAGTGGGCCCTGGCCATCGGGGTTTTTAACCGTGTGCTCCAGGACAACCCTGGCCACGCTGAGGCAGAAGCCCAGCGAAACATGGCCCAGACTGAAGATCGGAACCGCCGCCGTTACGAGACCATTCTCAAGCAGATGGCCGATCAGCAATGGTTCGAGGCCCTCGACGGGCTGCGGGTCTTCCCTGAAGAGAGCGTCTACAACAGCCGGCTGCAGACCAAGCGCAAGTCCATCGAAGCCGGTTACGCCGGGGCAGAGCTGACCCGAGGCCTGCAGTTGCTCGAAGAGGGCGATGTCGCAGGCTCCGAAGCCGTGCAGCGCGAGCTCGAGCGCATCGGCTTCGCCCAGGCACAGGCCGAGCAACTGCGCCGAGCGATCCGCGCCGCGAAGAAGGCCGCCGAGGCGCCAAAAAACACAGCCCCGAAGAACACCGGGCCGAAGAACACCACCGAGAAGCCCGTGGGTGGGAGTGGGTCCGGCACTGGGCAGAAGGCCGTGGCGCAGCAGGGCAGCGACACCGGCTCCGAGCCCGACAAAGGGGCCGAGCCTGATCCGCCCCGTGAGCCGCAGCTCTCTTACAACCAGCTGATGCAGAAGGTCTCCACCATCTTGATCCGCAATGAAGACTGGAGCCCGGCGGTGCCGTTGCTCCTCAAGGCCACGCGCCTGCGGCCCAAGGCCCCGACCCCTCTGCGACAGTTGTGCGTGGGCTACCAGAAGCTGGGCAAGCCTTCGAAAGCCCTGAGGTACTGCAAGCGTTGGCTCAACGTCGAGCCCAACGATCGGTACAAGCCCCACATCCAGAAGCAAATCGACAAGCTGGAGGCTGAACTTGGCCGTTGATCCGCGCCGGGGCCCCACTCACCTGGGGGTCCTGTCCCTGGTGATGGCCGCCGTGTTCTCCCTCGCCCCCGATGCTCGTGGGCAAGAGCCTTACGATCTCGACATCAGTAATTTTCGCCCGGCGATGGACTCCAAGGGTCTCATCACCGTGGAGCGCTCAAAAGCCCTGGGCACCTTCGAGCCCAGCATCGGCTTGTTCCTCGACTACGCCTTTGGCCCGTTGCAGCAGCAGATCGGCGGCGACACCTACGAGCTCGTCGAGTCTTTCGGCACCGGTCGGTTCGTGCTCGCCCTGGGCTTGTTTCGGAACTACGTCGAGATCGGCGCCAGCCTGCCCGTGGTCATCGTGCGTGGTGACGCCGACGGCCCCGGCGATGAAGGGCAGCTGTCTGGCGATGGCCTCGGTGAGGCCCAGGTGGCCCTCAAGCTGAAGATCCTCGATCGAGACACCGCAGGCATCGGGGTGGCGTTGATCCCCGTGATCTACTTGCCCACCGGTGAGGCCGACATCTTCGCCTCTCACGCCGGCACGCAGATCGCGCCGCGCCTCGCATTCGACTGGATGTTGGGGCAGCGCGTGTCGATGGCGGTGAACCTCGGTGCCCGCTTGCGGGAGCGACGGGCCATCGATCAGCCGGTGACCATCACCGACGACACAGGGGCCGCGCGTACGGTCGCTCGAGACGACCCCTTCATCGTGGGCAACGAGGCCACCTACAGCGCCGGCATCGGCTTTTCGCTTCTGCCCAACCGCCTCGACTTCATCATCGAGGGGTATGGCGGTGTGCCCTTGGAGAGCGACGCCGAGCGGGCCATGCCCCTCGAAGCCCTCGCCGCCTTCAAGCTGTTCCTGGTGAACAACTCCTACCTGTCCATCGGTGCCACCCGAGGGCTGCTCGACAGCTATGGTGATCCGAATCCGGTGCGTGTCTTCGCTGGCATCGTCTTCGAGCCCGGGATCGGTGATCGAGACGGCGACGGTTTGCCCGACGACGTCGACCAGTGCCCTGATCAGCCTGAAGACAAGGATGGCTGGCAGGACGAAGACGGCTGCCCTGATCCCGACAATGACGGCGACGGCATCCTCGATGTGGTCGATCTGTGTCCGAACGAGAAAGAAGACTTCAACGGCTTTGAAGACAAAGACGGCTGCCCCGACGGCCGCCGAGATCGAGACGGCGACGGCATCGAAGACAGTGTGGACAAGTGTCCGGACCAGCCCGAAGACAAAGACGGCTTCCAGGACGAAGACGGCTGCCCTGATCCCGACAATGACGGCGACGGCATCCTCGACACTGTCGACCAGTGCCCGATGGAGGCTGAAGATCTCGACGGCTGGCAGGATGAAGATGGTTGTCCTGATCCCGACAACGACGGTGACGGCATCCTCGACAACGTCGATCGTTGCCCGAACAAGCCCGAGAACTTCAACGGTATCGATGACGAAGATGGCTGCCCCGAGCCGCCCAAGAAGGTGGTCATCACCGGCGGGAAGCTGAACATTCTCGAGAAGGTCTACTTCGAGACCAACAAGGCGGTCATCCGACCCGAGTCGTACGACATCTTGAGCCAGGTGGCCGAGTCGTTACGGCAGAACCCCGAGATCACCCTCATCGAGATCCAGGGCCACACCGACTCGCGCGGTCGCGACAGCTACAACATGCGCCTGTCCAAGGAGCGCGCTGCAGCCGTCCTCGACTTCCTGGTGAGCCGCGAGGGCATCGACGCCAGCCGTCTGACCAGCCAGGGGTACGGCGAGACCCAGCCCATCGACACTGCAGAAAACCGAGAAGCATGGGCCAAGAACCGCCGTGTGGAGTTCGTGATCAAAGAGGGCCCCGCTGACTTGATCGAGCAGCAGGACAATGGCCCACCCCCAGGTTTGGAGTAGCTGAGCCGTTCCACACCGGAACATATCTGCATGTCATGTTTTTGGTGGTTCTGTCCTACATGTAGTACCGTGTCGCTTAATTGGCTAAGGCATTCGTCTGTCGGAGCCGACAAGAGTGACGAACTTCATTGTCCAGTGGGGCGATGTTGTTTATGTTGCGCGACCGATTTTTGGGGAGGAACTGATGCTCCGTCGCACTTTGAGGGTTTGCCTCAGCGCCTTTGCGCTCTGTGCAGCCACGATGCCTGCCTTTGCTCAAGATGTGCAGAACTTCAAGCCGGCACTGGGCACTTGGAACTATCTGAGTGTCGAGGGTGGTCGAGTGGGGAACCACCTCGATTTCGTGCCCAGCTTGATCGTCAACTACGGGTACCAGCCCCTGGTCATCCGTGATGCTGACGACGAGATTCAGCGCACCATCATCGAGCACATGGTCACTGCTGATGCCATGTTGAGCTTGTCCCTCTGGGATCGAGTCGACATCGGTGTCGGTCTGCCTGTGAACTACGTCACGGGTGATGTGCTCAAGGACAATGGCAATGACGGCGTGGGGATCGGTGATCTCCGCATCTTGCCCAAGATTCGCCTCGCCGGGCCTCAAAAGGGGAAGGGGCTGGCGGTGGCCATCGCCCTGCCTGTGACGCTGCCCACGGGTGACACCGACAAGTTCGTGAGCGCCGATGGCGTCGTGGCGAACCCCAAGTTGATCTTGGAAGGCCACACCTCGGCGATCCGCTTCGCTGTGAACGGTGGTATCCGGTTCCAGCCCAAGAACCAGGCTGAAGGCAACCTCGAGATCGGCAACGCTGTGACCTACGGCGCCGGTGTGGGCGTGCCCCTCGGCAGCCCCGACGTGGAGCTGCTCGGTGAAATCTACGGCTCCGCGCCCGTTGAAGATCTCAACGAGGATGCCCGGAGCAACCCCCTGGAGGGCTTGCTCGGCCTGCGCGTCTTCACGAACGCTGGTGCGGTGTTCACCCTCGGTGTGGGCTCGGGCATCGTGCCTGACTACGGCTCCCCGACGGTGCGCGTGATCGGTGGTCTGACCTGGCACCAGCGCACGGATGATCGTGACGGTGATGGCATCCTCGACGCCGACGACAAGTGCCCGGACAACCCGGAGGACAAGGACGGCTGGCAGGATGCTGACGGCTGTCCTGATCCCGACAACGACGAGGACGGCCTGCTCGACGTGAACGATCAGTGCCCCGACGATCCGGAAGATAAGGACGGCTGGCAGGATGAGGACGGTTGTCCTGATCCCGACAACGACGGTGACGGCATCCTTGATACGTCGGACCAGTGCCCGAACGAGAAGGAGACCTTCAACAACTGGGAAGACGCCGACGGCTGCCCCGATGGCGTGCCCGACACTGATGGCGATGGCCTGGTGGATTCTGTGGACAAGTGCCCGAAGGATCCTGAAGACAAGGACGGCTTCCAGGACGAGGACGGCTGCCCTGATCCCGACAATGATCAGGATGGTGTGCTCGACCCGGATGACGAGTGCCCGAACAAGAAGGAGACGATCAACGGCTTCAAGGACGAGGACGGCTGCCCGGACAAGGGTCCCTCGAAGGTGAAGATCACCCGTGACCGCATCCTGATCTTGGAGAAGGTGTACTTCAAGACGGCGAAGGCTGACATCCAGTCCCGCAGCTACAACCTGCTCAACCAGGTGGCCCTGACCCTGAAGTCGGCACCCTTCATCAAGAAGATCCGGGTCGAGGGTCACACGGACTCCCGCGGTAAGGACAGCTACAACATGCGGCTGTCTCAAGAGCGCGCGGAGGCGGTGCGCAACTACCTCATCGCTCAGGGCGTAGAGGCTGACCGTCTGGAGGCGAAGGGCTTCGGTGAGACTCAGCCCATCGACAGCAACCGCACGAAGTCGGGCCGAGCCAACAACCGCCGCGTGGAGTTCGTGATCACGGATCAAGAGCTCCAAGACGAGGTGGTGGTCCCCGGCAGCACCCAGAAATAGAGTGCTCCGACGCTCCGGTACGTCAGGCCAAGCCTGTTTGAACATGTCAGATGAAAGGTGCTGACCATGTGAATTGCTCGTTCGACATGTAGACCGCCAGGCTGTGGACGA